>CAWEDL010000003.1:0-909376 GCA_963807885.1 uncultured Solirubrobacterales bacterium | reverse complement strand
ATCCGACTTTCGCCGACGATGGCGTTCTCCTGGACCGCCGTTTCAACCCATTCTCGGCACTCGCCGTCCAGCGTGATGGCCGGATTCTCGTTGGGGCCCCCCAGCGCACGTCGCCGCTGTATACCGAGCGATTCACCTTTGCTCGCTATCTAGCGGGTGGCCGGCCCGACCCCGCTTTCGGAAAGGACGGTGTGATTTTCGGAAAGGACGGTGCGGTCAGAGAGGAAATCGGCTTCGTACCCGTGGCGATTCTTCCCCGCGACGACGGCCGCTTTACGGTTGGCGCGAACGGTCCAGACGAACCCGGCGCGCCAGCGAAGAACTCGATTGGCTTTGCCCGGATTTACGCAGCCGACGGTTCTTCTTTCCGTACTGCCGGCAACGCTTACGCCGAAGCCCCCGGTGGAGGCTCGCGGCCGAATTTCCTGGCCGGTCTCCTCGCCAGACCGGACGGCTCGCTGATCGCCGCCGGCACCTTTTCGCGGCCCAGCGCTGCCTTCCTGACCAGATTCGCGCCTGGCGCGTTCAACTTCTACGACCAGTCTTTCGGCGGCGGCGCCGGCATCGTCGGCATCGCCCCACCGCCGCTTCCTGGCTCACGGGCGACCGCACTGGCTGCCGCAGGCAACGGGACCGTCGTCGTCGGCGCCGTGGGCGACGAGATGCTCGTTGCCCGCTTCAATGGCGACGGCACGTTCGACTCGAGCTTCGGCGACGGTGGCTTGATCACCTTGGCAATCCCCGGGTCGCTCACCACCGAGGCCAACGCCGTCGCCGTTCAGCCCGACGGCAAGATCGTCGTCGTGGGGACGACACAGCGCCAAGGATCGGACGTCCGTGCGGACCAGTGTGATTTTTGCTCGGAAGCCGTCATCGTCCGCTTCACCGCCGATGGCGCACTCGACCCGGCTTTTGGATCGGGCGGCACGGCACGGGTTGTCGCTGCTCGGAGTGGATCGCTTCAGGCCGCCGGCGATGACATCTCGCTGCTGCACAGTGGGAAGATTCTGGTTGCGGCCGAGCCCACGCGTGGAGCGGAGGCGACGTTTGCCCTCGCGCGCTTCAACGCCGATGGCACGCTCGATTCCCGTTTCGGCAGCAGCGGTCTTGTGATGACCGACACCTGCCCCGGCAGCGAAGCTCAAAAGCGGCGCGCGAGGTGCTTGCCGTCGGCACGAGCAGGACTTCGCATCGCCCGCTTGGCGGATGGCAGCCTGCGGCTTAGGGCGGTTGTGGGGTCGAATATCTCGCGGGCCAGAGTGCGGCAGGCGAAGCTGCTGCTGCCCAGCGCCCTGCGCTTTCGGCCGGGATTCGTCCACGCCACCAACAAGTGCCGCAGGCTCTGTGGGTACGGGGGAGGAAGCAACTCGCACGCCGATGTGAAGGCGTTCCCCGGCGGCATCGTCTTTAGCCACGTGAGCATGCCAAGGCTCTCGTTTGCGCTCGCGGGGTATGCATTCGAGCGCTCGAGACCCCTGCGGACGGCCCGCGAGCTCGAGTTCCGGGTCATGGTCAGGTTCGGCCCCAGCGAGGCGTGGCAAACCGTTGTGCTGAAGAGACCGGTGAGCTAGCCCTGAACTACGGGTAACGGGGTGCCGCTGACCGGAGGAGCTTCGGCCGGGGCGGGGGTCGCCTGCAGGACCGGCAGCTCTTGGGGCGTTGCGGCGATGATCCCGCGGGCGGCCTGACGGATCGCCTGCGAGGCGGGTGAGTCGGGCTCGTTGGTGACCAGGGGCGTGCCGTTGTCGGCGTGCTCGCGCAGTGGCTCGGAGAGAGGGACCTTGCCCAGCAGGGGAATGTCGAGCTCGTCGGCGAGGAGCTGGCCGCCGCCCTCGCCGAAGATGGTGAAGCGCTCGCCGTCCGGGGTGGTGAAGCCGGACATGTTCTCGATTACGCCGAGCAGCTCGAGGTCGAATTTGAGCGCCATGTCGGCGGCGCGTTTGGCGACGGTCTGTGCCGCCGGCTGGGGCGTGGTGACGATCGTGAACTTCGCCTGCGGCAGGAGCTGGGAAAGGGTCATCGAGACGTCACCGGTCCCCGGTGGCAGGTCGAGCAGCAGGTACTCCAGCTCGCCCCAGGCGACGTCCTCGAGGAACTGCTGGATCGCCTTGTGCAGCATCGGGCCGCGCCAGACGACGGCTGAGTTCTCCTCGACGAAGAAACCGATCGACATCACTTTGACCCCGCCCGCCGCCTCCAACGGCAGGATCTTGCGCTCGCCGTTGACCTCCGGTTTGCGGTTGACCCCGAGCATGCGCGGGATCGAGTAGCCGTATACGTCGCAGTCGAGTGCGCCGGCCGGGTGGCCTTCGGCGGTAAGCGCTGCGGCCAGGTTGGCGGTCATCGTCGACTTGCCCACGCCGCCCTTGCCGGAGGCGACGCAGATCACGTTTTTGACCTGGGCCAGTGCGCCTGCCGGGCAGCTTGCTGCGGCCGAGGGTCTGCTGCAGCTGGCCTTTCTCGTCGTCGGAGAGGACGTCGAAGCCGACCGCGACTTCGGTCACCCCGTCGAGCTCGGAGACCTGCTGGGCGACCGCCTGTTCGAAGTGGGCGCGGATCGGGCAGCCGGCGGTGGTCAGGGAGACGACCACCTCGACCCGGCCGCTCTCCTTGACCTCGATCGAGCGGACCATGCCCAGCTCGACGATCGAGCGGCGCAGCTCGGGGTCGATCACGGCGCGCAGCTTCTCGGTTATCTGTTCCTGGCTTGGCATCGGCATCGGCATCGGCTCTAGTTTCGCAAAGCCCGCGCATCGGGTGACGCCGCCCTCGTGCCGGACATCTGTCCGCAGGGGGGAGAGATGCGGCCGCTGTGGCCTTGGTCCCCCATCTGTAGGCGAGCGAAGGAGGGTTGCATGTCGGGGACGCGTGGTGGGCTGGGACGGATCCTGGCGATGGGGGTCGCGCTGGCGCTGGCGCTGCTGTTGCTTGCGGCGCGCGAGGCGACGGCGGGGAACTACTCGGTCGCGCAGTGCGGCTGGTACGTGGAGAAGGACGCCGATTGGGCCGACACGACGGGTGGCTCGAAGTTCCGCTCGGATTCCTGGTGCGTGCCCCCGTCCGGGGTCGACCCGTTCGCCGGTGCCCACATGAAGAGCTTCACCAAGGGCGGCGCGACCATCTCGGGCACGCGCTTTGCCCGCTGGCGTTGGGTCGCCCCGGCGGGCACGGGAATCACCCGCGTCACGGGTACCTGGTGGCACACCCTGCACGACGGCATGGAGCAGCGCATCGGCACCGGCAACTGGAACGGCGGCTTCGATCCCTTCGCCAGCGCCGCCGGGACCGACACGACGCCGCGCAACTTCGCCGCCGACTTCTCGGTTCCACAGCCCGCCCTGGAGGATCGCTTGCTTTGCGCGCGGGCGGAAACCAAATGGTGCTCGATCGAACCGGATTCCTGGTCGGCGGTGCGAGCGCTGACGATCATCCTCTTCGACGGCTATACCCCGGTGCCGGGTGCGGCGGGAGCCGAGCTGGCCGCCGGGGGTTGGCGGCGCGGGGCGCAGCGGGTCAACTACTGGGACACCGATGTCGGCGGCGGGGTCCGCTACAGCGAAACCCGCCTCGACGGCGCCCGCGTCGGCTTGACCGAGTACGCCTGCGCAAAGGCGCTGATCGACGGCGAGTGGCGGGCCACCCGGATGCTGCCCTGTCCGACCGGCGCCGCCAGCGAGGTGACGGTCCAGACGACGAGCTTCAGCGACGGCCCGCACGAGCTAACCCGTTGCGCCACCGACTTCGCCGGCAACAGCGCCTGCCTCTTCCCGGTCGGTCGTCCTGATCGACAACCATCCCCCCGCCCACCCGCGCAATCTCGTTCTCGCGGGAGGTGAGGGTTGGCGGTCTGTCGACAACTTCGATTTCTCCTGGAGCAACCCGGACCAGGGGCCGGCCAGCCCGATCGGCGGCGCTTACTGGCGGATCACCGGTCCGGCGGGTTACGACAGCGGCCTCGAGTTGGCATCTGGCCGCGGTATCTCGTCGCTGCCCGACCGCACGCTCCCGCGGCCGGGGATTTACACCTTCCGCATCTGGTTGCGCGACGAGGCCGGCAACGCCGACTCGGGGTCGGCGATCGAGGTGCCGATGCGCCTCGACGACGTTCCGCCCGGGGTTGCCTTCGAGGTTTCCCCCGATCAGGCCGGCTCGGAGCTGCCGAGCGCGATCAGCGCCAAGCTGACCGACGAGCACTCGGGCCCGGCAAGGGGAGAGATCGAGTACCGGCGGGTCAACGGCGAGCGCTGGCTCGTCTTGCCGACCAAGCTGGAGAGCGGTGCCGAGGCCGGGACCGCCCGGCTGATCGCCGCGGTGCCGGAGAAGCTAGAGCCAGGCACGTACGTGTTCCGAGCGACTGCGGTGGACGGCGCCGGCAACGCCACGTCGACCACGCGGCGCGCGGACGGTACCGAGATGGCGCTGCGCAAGACGCCGCCCCCTGTGGGGCCGAGCAGGTTGGCTTCCGGACAGGGCCAGGCGTCGAAAGACGTGGCGAAGACCAGGCTGTTCGCCAAACTGCGCTGGCGCCAGCGCAGTGGAGCTCAGGTGACCGTGCCCTTTGGCGCCGGCGCCTCCCTTTCCGGCCGCCTGCTCAATGCCGATGGGGCGGGGCTCTCCGAGCGGCGACTGCGAGTCGTCTCGCGACCCTCGCGAGGCGCCCTCACGCGACGCTGGGTCGCGTTGGTCGAGACCGGCGCGCACGGTGGTTTCAGGCTCTCGCTGCCCGCTGGTCCGTCGCGCCGCATCACCGTCACGTATGCGGGCGGCCCGGGCTTGGCTGCCGCGCGTCGCCCTGCCCTGGCGCTGCGGGTGCGCGGCGCGGCGACTCTCAGCGCCGCCCCGCGCGGTCTGAGCACCGGTCAGTCGGTGCGGCTTTGGGGACGTGTCCGCACCCGCGGCGCGCCGGTTCCGCGGCGGGGCAAGCTGGTCGCGATCCAGTACTACGAGGAGGAGGCCCGCCTTTGGCGCCCCGTCCTCGTCACGCGCAGCGATCACAGCGGCCGCTTCCAAGCGCGCTACCGCTTCCGTTACATCGTCGGGACGGCGCGGATCCGCCTGCGGGCCGTCGCCCTCGCCGAGGAGCGCTGGCCCTATGTCCCAGGCGCCTCCAAGCCGGTCACGGTGCAGGTCACGCGGATCGGTAGGGTGAGCGGCCATGTCCCAGGCGACGCTCCACACCAATGCCGGGGAGATCGTGCTCGAGTTGCACGACTCCGACGCCCCGAAGACGGTTGAGAACTTCCGCAAGCTCGCCGCCGACGGCTTCTACGACGGGCTGATCTTCCACCGCGTGATCCCCGACTTCATGATCCAGGGCGGTTGTCCGGAAGGGGCCGGCACCGGCGGTCCCGGTTACACGTTCGAGGACGAGATCAACGAGCACAAGATCGTCCGCGGGGCGCTGGCGATGGCAAACGCCGGCCCCAACACGAACGGGTCGCAGTTCTTCATCGTCACCACCCAGGCGGCACCGTGGCTGGACGGCAAGCACACGGTCTTTGGTCAGGTCACGACCGGGATGGAGACCGTCGACGCGATCGAGGGCACCGAGACCGATGGCTCCGATCGTCCGCTCGCAGAGCAGAAGATCGAGCGAGTCGAGCTCTCCGACTAGGTTCAGCTCGAGGCGGCGTCGGCGGGGGGAGCCTCTCCGCCACGCCGCTCGCGCCGCCTCAGAATTCCTTCGCCCGGTCGCCAGAGGCTGACCAGGCCGGCGACCAGCGTGACCAGGAAGATCTGGCCGAGCATCATCTCCAGGCCCGAGACCATGCGGCCGACCTGCCCTGCCGGGACCAGATCGCCGTAGCCGGTCGTGGTCAGCGTCGTGTAGCTGAAGAAGAGGAAGTCGCTGCCGTCGACGTTTGCCGCGGCGCCGAAGAAGCCGCCGCCTTCAATTCGATCGATCACGCCGTAGGCCCAGGTGAAGAGGATGCCGAGAGCGGTGTAGACGCTGATCGCTCCGAGGATCGTCCGGGAGGAGACGTTGTCGGAGGTGACGACGCGTCGCAGTACCGCGCCCATCGCCACCGCCAGCAGGCCGATCTCGATCAGGTTGGCCGCGTTGAGCCAGGGTCGCCCGCCGCTGATCGCGGCGACAATGGCGAGGAGGGTTGCCAGCAGAGCGAGCATCAGGGCGCGCCTGACGAAGACCGGCCGGGCGTGCGAGCTGGTCAGGGCGACGACCGAGGTGGCGCCGACGACAATCGTCAACAGGACCGACGGCCAACCCCGGTTCGAGAGCACCGAGGCAAGCACGTAGGTAAGGAGGACCAGCACCAGGACCAGCCCAAAGGCGTCGCTGGCGCGCTGGGCACGCTGCCGCCACCGCTCACGGTTCATCCCCGCTAGTTCGGTTGCCGCGGTGCCGATCCTCTTATCGAATAACCTAGTCTTCATTAGGTAATGCGCGACGACTTCTATGCACTCCTTCTTCGGCGCCGGATACAGCGCCTACATGGAGCGGCCCCGCTTGAGCAGCGTGATCAGTCGACTCGTCTGGGGTGGTGACACCAAGCCCTATTACGCGAGCATGGCCGCGGCGGCTGAGGTCCCGGACGGGGGCACGATCGTCGATTGCCCCTGCGGCGCGGGCCCGGCCTTGCGGGCTATTCCCACGACCGGCGCCGTCGACTACATCGGTGTCGACCTCTCGCCATCGATGATCCGCCGCGCCCGAGAACGGGCGACAGCTCGCGGCCTTTCCAACACCAGGTTCGTTGAAGCCAACGCAACCGACCTCCCCTCGGCTCGGCTAGTGCCGACCTCTTTCTCTGCTTCTGGGGACTGCACTGCTTCGCCGACCCTCAGGCCGCGCTGGCCGAGGCCGCGCGCGTGCTCAAGCCAGGCGGCCGCCTGGTCGGCTCCTCCTTTATACGCGGCCGAGACGCCCTGCGCCAGCGCCTCCTGATCCGCCCCCACGTAGGCGATTTCGGGCCGCTCGGCACCCAACCCGAGATCGAGTCCTGGCTGACCGCCGCCGACTTCAAGCTGACCGCCACGAAGCGCTCAGGCCCGTTCCTATTCTTCGAGGCAGTTGTGAGCGGCGAACTGTCGTCAAGAAATCGTGTTTGATCTCCCAGCATGAATCCCGAGACGACAGTGCGCTACGCCAGCAGCGCGGAAGAACTTGATGTCTTGGAGCCGCTGTGGAATGCATTGCAAGAGCATCACTCCGAGGTCCTCCCATCCCTCGGAGGCCAAATCCGCCCTCGTTCTCTTCGGGATGCGTGGACCCGCCGCCGCGCGAAGTACGCGCACTGGCTGGATGACCCCGAAACCTTCTTCGTTGTAGCCGAAGACGACGACAAGCCGGTGGGGTACGCCTTCGTGACCGTTGGGCCTGGCTATGCCGGTTGGGCAACCGGCCGCCTTGCGGAGCTAGAGACGCTTTCGGTGCTTCCCGAACATCGAGGAAGTCGGATCGGAAGCCAGCTGCTGAACGCCGCGTGGTCGAAGCTCGCCGAGCGCGGTATTGATGAGATGGCAATAACGACAGCCCTCACCAACATCGATTCCCAGCGCTTCTACGAGCGCCACGGGTTCCAGCAGGGATTCGTTATCTATTACGGCAGGCGTGACTCAGTCCCCGGGAGTAGATTGGCTCCATAAGCGGAGGGGGTGGGATTCGAACCCACGAGACGCCTTACGACGCCTAACGGCTTTCAAGGCCGCCGCATTCAACCGCTCTGCCACCCCTCCGGGGTACTCAGACGATATGTCGATGCTAGCGGCAAATCTATGGACGGAAAGGCGCGGAGTAAAAGGGCCCCAGCGGTGATTGGATACGGGTGTGCGACGCCTGATCATCCTCGCCTCGACGATGGTTTTCTTCGACGTCGCCTTCTATGCGGCGATCGCTCCGCTGCTTCCCGACTACGTCTCGGATTTCGGTCTCAGCAAGGCGCAGGCGGGGATCCTTGCGGCGGCGTATGCGGCCGGAACGCTGCTTGCCTCGCTCCCGGCGGGATTGGTTGCCACCTGGGCCGGGCCACGCCGCACGGTGATCGGCGGGCTGCTGTTACTCGGCATTTCCAGCCTTGTCTTCGGCCTCGCCGACGAGATCGCCCTGCTCGACTCGGCGCGTTTTGCCCAGGGCGTCGCCGGGGCTTTGATCTGGTCGGGAGCGTTGACCTGGCTGATCACCACCGCCCCGCCGGAGAAACGCGGCTCGGTTATCGGCACCGCCCTGGGGACCGCTGTTGCCGGCGCGCTGGTTGGGCCGATCCTCGGCGCCGCCGCTGCCGAGGTCGGTACCGGCGCCGTGTTCGGCGCGGTCCTCGGTATCGCCCTGCTGCTCGCCGCCTTTGCCTACCGCTTGCCGGAAGCCGGTCCCCCCGAGCGCCAGCCGCTGCGCGAGGTGGCCGCGACGATCGTCAGCCGCCCGGTCCTCACCGCCACCGCGTTTGTCGCAGTTCCGTCATTGATGTTTGGGACGGTCGAGGTGCTCGTGCCGCTGCGGATCGATGAACTCGGTGGCGGCCATGTGGCGATCGCCGGGGGGTTCATTGCCGGTGCCGCTCTAGAGGCCACCCTGGCGCCCGTCGTCGGTCGCTACTCCGATCGGGTGGGCCGGCGCATCCCATTCGTCACCGGGATTGGCATCTGTGCCTTCGCGATGATGGGGATCGCTGCCGCCCAGGCGCTCGGGCCGGTGCTCGGCGCCCTGATCGTCGCCTCGCTCGGCGCCGGTATCTGCTTCGCACCCGCTCTGACCACGCTCTCGGAGACGGCCGATCTGAGCGGCCTGCACCAGGGCTTTGCCGCCGGCCTCTCGAACATGGCGTGGGCGGCCGGGCAGACGGTGGGAGCGCTGGCCGGAGGTGGTGTGGCAAGCGTCGCCGGGTACGTTCTGCCGAGTCTGGTGGTCGCCGCTTTGCTCCTCTTCACCTCCGTCTACGCCTACCGGGCGCTGATACCACCGCTGGTCAGGCCGGTCGAGAGTTAGCGTACGTTTTAGCGGATGGCCGATGCCTGGCACAACTGGACGGGGGACCAGCGCTGCATGCCAGCGGAGGTCGCCCGGCCGCGCGACAGTGACGAGCTGGCCGCCGTTGTAGTCGCTGCCGCCGAGGCGGGCCGCGCCGTAAGCGTCGCCGGCGCCGGGCACTCGTTCACCGAGGCTGCACTGACTGATGGCACGATGGTCGACGTCGCGGCGTTGAACCGTGTGATCGACGCGGACTCGGAGTCCGGGTTGGTCAAGGTCGGAGCGGGGACCGTTCTCGCCGACCTCAACGAGCAATTGCACGGGCTCGGGCTGGCGATGGAGAACCTCGGCGACATCGACAGGCAGACGATCGCCGGCGCGATCTCCACCGGTACCCACGGCACCGGTGCGAAGCTGCGCAACATCTCCGCTCAGGTCGAGGCGATCGAGCTGGTCACCGCGGATGGAGGAGTGCGCGAACTCAGATGGCTCTGAGCCGGACTTACTGCGAGCGGCACGGGTCGGGATCGGCGCACTGGGCGCCATCTCGGCAGTCACCCTGCGCTGCGTGCCCACTTTCACCCTGCTGCGCACCGACACGCCGGAGCCACGGGAAGAGGTGCTCGACAGCTTCGACGAGCGGGCAGAGGCTCACGATCACTTCGAGCTCTTCACGTTTCCCTACGCCGACTCGGCGCTGGTGCTCGAGCGCAACCGAGTGGAGGGACCGCCGCGGCCCCGTGGTCGCCTCGCTGCCTATCTCAACGACATCGTTCTCGAGAACTGGGCACTGGAGGCACTCTCGGCCGACCGGAAGGTTCCTGCCGAGGGCGATTCCAAGACTCTCGCGCCTGGCCGCCGCGCTCGCTTCGGGTGGGAAGACGATCGACCGCAGCGACCGAGTCTTTGCCAGCGAACGTCGTGTGCGTTTCACCGAGATGGAGTACGGGGTACCGCGCGAGCACGGCCCGGAGGCGGCGCGCCGGGTGATCGAGTGGGTGCGGGCGAACCGCTACCCCGTCTTCTTCCCAATCGAGATGCGGGTCGCGGCTGGAGACGACGCGTTGCTCAGCCCCTCGCATGAGCGTGACACCGCATACATCGCCGTGCACCAATACCGCGGCATGAAGTGGCGCCCGTTCTTCGCGGCAGTCGAGCAGATCATGCGTGATTACGGCGGTCGCCCGCACTGGGGCAAGCGTCATTTCCAGACTGCTGAGACCCTGGCTCCGCTGTATCCGCAGTGGGCGAGTTTCCAGGCGGCGCGCGACGAGCTGGACCCCAACCGAGTTTTCGCCAACGAGTACGCGACGCGAATTCTCGGATCGTGAAGGCTTGACTAGATAAGCCTGTAGCGGTTGCCGTCTCGGGCGAGCAGGTGAGAGACCTCGAGGACCCGCAGGTGGTAGTAGATGTTGCGAAGCGTGAGGTTGTCGGGAAGCTCCTCCCTGATTTGAGCGACGGCTAGCTCGCGGTCGTCCTCGGCAAGCAGGGTGAGGATCGCGACTCGCGTCGAGTGACTTTTCGCTCGGCGCTCACGTGCCGCCTCTTCCGCCTCGTCGTGCATGGGTTGGTCCATCTGAATGCCTGAATGGACACTGAGCATAATACGTTATTGGTTGTATTTGACGTTAACGATTTCGCCGCAAAATCGAGAGTTGCCGATCCGCATACCGTTCCTATCTAAGCTCACCGCGATGGACAACATGCGTTATTGGCTCTGGACGTTATCGGCTCTGCTCCCGATGATCGGAGGGTGGAGACGAAAGTCGCGGTGGGCCGTAACATCAGGGCGCAGCGAAAACGCCGTGACTTGACCCAGGAGCAGCTTGCCCACCAAGCCGGCATGCACCCAGTCGAGGTCGGTCGGGCCGAGAGGGGTGCCCGTGACATGCGCGTTTCGACCGTCGCGAAGTTGGCGCGTGGTCTCGGCGTCCCGCCGATGGAGTTGTTCCGCGGCCTCTAGATGTGCGGCCGTAGGCGGGCTACAGAAAAGCCTGTCCCTCACCGCGATAGCTGGGGACGACATCGACGATCTCCTCAGCTTCGATCAGGTGCAGGCTGTCGAAGTGCTCGCATAGCTCGCCCGCCTTGGCATGGCGGAGGTAGACCCGATCGCCGATCGAGAGCTGCGCGGCGGGCGCGCCCAGCAGCGGCGTCTGCACCTCGCCGGCTCCCTCCTCGGGATCGAGTCGCAGCCCGCCGGGCAGCCAGGGTGAGGGGAGCCGGGCCGGGTCACCGCCGCCGGATGCGAGGTAGCCGCCACCAAGCGCGGTGGCGACGGACGGCGCGGGCTTGCGCACGATCGGCAGGGCGAAGCCGGCGGCCGGAGTAAGCGAGAAGCGGCTGTAGTGGTCGAAGAGGGCGGGAGCGTAGAAGCCTGAGCCGGCCGTGACCTCGGTTACGGCATCCTCGGCGGCGGTCAGCTCGAGACTGCCGCTGCCGCCGCCGTTGACGATCGGCAGCTCGGCGAACTCGCGGATCGCGGCGACGACCGCGCCCCGCCGCTCCGCCAGCTCGGCTGCGGAGCGTCTCTGCATGAAGCGGATCGCCGAGCCGCGCATGCGCCGTCCAGGTGGTTGGTCGCCGACGCCGGCGATCTGACCCTCATAGGCCATCAGGGCCGTGAGCTCGAGCTGCGGCCGGCGGTCGATCTCGCGGGCAAGGGCGACGGCCTGCTCAACCGTGTGCACCGGGGAGCGCTTTGGGCCGACCTTGACCCGCCCGCGCAAAGCCCACCAGCTCGCATCGAGGTCGATGCACACTCTGACCGGTGCGGCCCCACTGCCCAGCACCGACTCGATCATCTCCAGGTGCTCGTTGCAGTCGACCATCACAATCGGCGCGTCGCCGGGGTTGGCTGCCGAGCGCAGTGCCAGCTCGCGCAGCGCCTCGATGTCGGTCGTCGGGTAGGCGAGCAGCAGGTTCTCGAATCCCTGCTCGGCGAGCCAGAGGGTCTCCGGCAGGGTGAACGTCATCAATCCCTCGAACCCGGAGTCGCTGCGCAGGATCCGCTCCAACAGCGCCCGGCAGCGCAGCGACTTGCTCGCCACCCTGATCGGCTTGCCGCTCGCCCGCCCCAGCATCTCCGCGGTGTTCGCCGCCATCGCGTCGAGATCGACGAAGGCAAACGGTGCCTCGACCTCGGCGAAGATCGTCTCGTAACGCTCGTGGGACTGGTCGGGGCGCGAATTCATCAAGTCGAGCCTAGCCGCGCCATCTCCCGGAGCCCGGCGCTATGGTTTTCAGGCCCGGAGAGGTGGCCGAGTGGCTGAAGGCACTCGCCTGCTAAGCGAGTAGGGGGCGCAAGCTCTCTCGAGGGTTCGAATCCCTCCCTCTCCGCTTTCGCTGTTACTCCTTGCGGACGGCCAGCCGATCGGCTTCGGCGGCGACGATCTGCCAGGCGTGCCCGGGCCGCTCGCCCTTGCCTTCGAGCACCAGCCGATCGCCTTCCAGCGCCCAGTGTCCCTGCGACTCCTCCGGCACGTCGACCGGTCCCGGTGAGCTCTCCGCGTAGGTGTCATCGGCGCATAGCTCGAGCGAGAGACGACCGCGCGAGGGCGGGAAGGCGTGGCTCGCCGGGCGGAACACCATCTCCTCCCCGCTGTCCTCCTCGTGGGAGTGGGTCCAGCTCCCGACGAGCACGTCCTTTCCGTACGTGGTCACATTGGCATCGTCTCAGAGGCCGGCCAGCTTCTTCCTCGGCCCGGCGAGCGTCGCGTTCATCCGCGCGACCTGGCCGGCGGTGAACATGAACATCGCCGAATCGTCGACGTAGTCCATGTAGTTCATGAACATGTCGCCGTTGGGGCCGTTGTTGCAGGTGATCTGCGGGAATTTCGGTTTGCCCATATTGGCCTGCCGCGCCGGTGGCGTATCAGCGACGAAGTCGTTACCGCTGCAGTCGTTGCGGTCACCCCAGATATGGCGCAGGCCGAGAAAGTGGCCGACCTCGTGCGTCGCGGTACGGCCTTTGTTGAACGGCGATTTGACTTTGCCTTTGGTCCCGAACGCGGTATTGAGGATGACCACGCCGTCGGTTTTCGAGGGTCCGCCGGGAAACTGCGCGTAGCCGAGTAGACCCTCACCGAGGTTGCAGACCCATATGTTCAGGTAGCGGTCGGTCGGCCAGGAGTCGACTCCGCCCGTTTTTTTCGACTTCATTCCGTCGTCGGGGCGGAAGGAGGAAACCGACGTCTTGGTGTAGGTGATCCCGGTAGTTTTTTTGCCTTTGGGATCTTTCTTTGCAAGGGCAAACTGGATCTTCGAGTCAGTGACGAGGCTGCGCCAGTCTTTGGGCACTTTGGTGATATCTGAGTTTTTCGCCCGGAAGTCGCTGTTCAGCACCGCGATCTGGCTCTTCACCTGCTCGCTGCCGATTCGGTCATTGGCGTCCCGATGGACAACATGTACGACGACCGGGATGGTGATCAGCTTCGCGGTCACCTTCGTCGCCTCGCCTACGTCGATGCTTCGCCGCGTTTCATCCTCGGCTTCGAGCCTGCGTTCACGGTATTCGGGGCGCGTCTCGACCAGAAGCTCGTGTACCGGCATCTGTGCGCAACTGCGCCTCGGCGTTTCCCCTGGTGCCATATTTCCCGCTCCTTTAAGTACCGATGTATTAATTACTCAGAAATAAAAGAAGCTCGATCCTATAGCGCCACCGGCTGGCGCGTGGGCTTCTCGCTTAGCGGTGGCGTGAGCGGGCGACCACACGTGCGCCACGCGAGGGGATCATCGTCACGTTGCGGTGCACGGCGTGCTCGGGTGCGGGGTCGTCGGCTTCGAGGTCGAGGCGGCCGGCCATTGTCTCGAGGACGACGCGCTGCTCGGCCATCGCCAGCGCCGCGCCGAGGCAACGGCGGATGCCGCCGCCGAAGGGAATCCACTCGTAGGTGCCGGGCTTGTGGCCGAGCCAGCGCTCGGGGCGGAACTCGAAGGGCTCGGGGTAGAGGTCCTCACGATGGTGGACGAGGAGGATGCTCATCGTGAGCGGCGTCTCCACCGGGACGGCGTAGCTACCGAGGCGCCAGGGGACCTTCACGCGCCGACCGATGATTGGGATCACCGGTCGCGAGCGCATGCCCTCGACGATCGTCGCCTCGATCTGCTCGGCGGCGTCGCCTTCGCCACGCACCGTGTCGAGCAGCGCCGCGTGGGCGGCCGGGTTGCGGACCAGCCGCTCCCAGGTCCAGGCCAGCGAGTTGGCCGTCGTCTCGTGCCCGGCCAGGACCAGGGTGAGGAGCTCGTCGCGCAGTTCTTTGATCGCCTCGCCCTCCTCGTCGCGCCTGAAGCAGGGAGGATTCGCCGCTCTCCAGGTCCTCGGCGCGGCGTGCTCGATCACCGCGTAGGTCGCCGGTCGAGCATCCAGGCCGCTTCTCAGCCACCGGCTCCTCGCGGTTGTTGCTCAGCCGGCCTGCGTCGAGGCCGTTGACCAGGCGCTTGGTCATCTGGCGCAGCCGGTGCTCGCGGGTGCCGCGCTCGGGCTTGCCTTCGATGCCGAAGATCCCGGCCATGATCACGTCGAGCGTGATCGCCTGCATGCGCGGCGCCAGGGCGAAGGGTCGTCCCACCGGCCAGCGGTCGATCTCGCGCTCGGCAGCGTCGGCGATCATCTGCGTGTACTGCTCGATCGCCTCGCCGTGGAAGGGCGGCAGCAGCAGTTTGCGCTGGCGCATGTGGCGGGGGCCAACCGCGGTCAGCACCGAATTGAGCCCGACGACCGGGCGCAGCGGCGACTCGCCGGTCAGCGACGGAGCCTGCTCCGGCTTGGCGGTGAACAGCGAGCGCACGTGGTCGGGGTGGCTGGTCATCACCGGCCCCGGGCCGGGGAGCGTGCCCCTCATCCGGAAGACCTCGCCCAGCTCGCGACGGGCGCGGAAGACGAATTGGATCTGGCGCTGGTTGAAGCGTAGGGTCTGCAGCAGCCGCGGCTGCGTGATCGCCGGCGGCTCCGGCAGGCCGCTTGCCTCGCCGGGCTCGAGCGGGCCGGCGGGGGAGGGAGGCGCCTCGCCGACGAGCCCGTTCGCGACCTGGACCTGCTCTTGCGGAATGGGATCGGCGAGCTTGGTCACCCGGCCAGTGTTACACAGATCGATGTCACATTAACCAGCCTCTACCCTCATGTGACGTATGCACGGCAGGCGGACCAAGATCATCGCAACCGTCGGCCCCGCGAGTTGGGACGACGATGTCCTGCTGGACCTGATCGAGGCTGGGGCCGACGTCTTTCGTCTCAACTTCTCCCACGCCGACCGTGAGCGCCATGCCCGCACGATCGAGTCGATCCGCGCGGCAGCGGAGCGAGCCGGGCGGGAGGTCGCGGTGCTCGGCGATCTGCCGGGCCCGAAGCTGCGGATCGGCGAGCTGCGCGACGACGTCGCCGAGTTGGAGACCGGCATGCACGTGAAGCTGACCCCGCAGCAGGTGGAGGGAGACGCGGAGACGATCCCGGTCGACTGGGCCGGGGTCAGCTCGCTGCGCGAGGACGAACTGGTCTACCTCGCCGACGGCTCGATTCGCCTGCGGGTCGGCGGGGCGGAGGGCGGCGATGTGGACGCCGAGGTGGAGGTCGGCGGCACCCTCTCCTCGCATAAGGGGATGAACATTCCCGGGGTCACCGCAAGGGCCGCGACCGATGGAGATCTCGGCTGGGTCGAGTTCGCCGTCGAGCACGGGATCGACTTGCTGGCGATGTCCTTCGTCTCTTCGGCGGCGGACCTCGAGCCGGTCAACGAGCGGCTGCGGTTGCTCGGGTCCGACATCCCGCTGATCGCCAAGATCGAGAAGCAGCAGGCGGCCGAGAACGCCGAGGAAATCGTCCGTGCGGCCAGCGGCGGGATCATGGTGGCGCGCGGCGACCTCGGGATCGAGCTGCCGCTGGCACAGGTGCCCGTGGTGCAGAAGCGGCTGATCCGAGCCGCGGGTAAGCGCTCCAAGCCGGCGATCACGGCGACGCAGATGCTCGCCTCGATGGTGACCGAGCGGCGGCCGACGAGAGCCGAGGTGACCGACGTCGCCAACGCGATCTTCGACGGCACCGACGCCGTGATGCTCTCCGAGGAGACCGCGGTCGGCCAGCATCCGGTCGAGGCGGTGCGGGTGATGGACCAGATCGCCCGCGCGACCGAGCCGGACCTGCCCTATGGCGAGTGGCTCTTCACCCGGACCGACCAGGCGACCCAGGACGTCGCCGACTCGGTCGCCCAGAGCGCGGTTGGCGCGGTCTATCGACTCGGCCTGGCGGCGATGGTCGTGCCGACGACGAGCGGCCGCACGGCCCGCCTCGTCTCCGCCCACCGCCCCAACGTGCCGGTGCTGGCGATCTCGCCCCGCGCCGAGACGGTGCGTCGGCTCAACCTGCTCTTCGGCGTCAGCGCGATCCTCAGCGAGCACGACACCGAGGTGCGCAGCTTGCTCGACGATTGCGCGTCGCTGGCCGTGCTGCAGGGAATCGCCAAATCGGGCGACCTGATCGCGATCGTCGCCGGCATGCCCGACCAGGAGTTGGGCACGAACTTGTTCGAGGTACACCGCGTCCCCTGACAGGTAGGCTCCCGCGCCAGTGACCGACTTCGACGCGATCGCGCAGGGGATGACGCAGGCGGTGCCCTTTGCCGGGCACCTTGGTCTGGAGATAACCCAGGTCGCTCCGGGCGAGGCCGTGGTGCGGCTTCCCGAGCGGGCCGAGCTGACCAACCACGTCGGCTCCCAGCACGCCGGCGCTCTTTTCACCGTTGCCGAGACCGCCTCGGGTGCGGCGTTCGTCGGCGCCTTCGCTGAGCGGCTGGGGGATGTGACCCCGCTCGCCCGCAGCGCCGAGATCTCTTACGAGAAGATCGCCAAGGGCGTGATCGAGGCCAGCGCCAAGCTCGGAGTGGCGGCCGAGGATGCGCTGGCCACGCTCGATGCCGAGGGCAAGGTCGAGTTCCCCTGCGAGGTCGAGCTCGCCGATGCCTCAGGCACGAAGGTCGCGACCGCGACGGTGCACTGGCACGTGCGGCTGAACAAGCCTGCCGCCGCCAAGGCATGAGCCTCGTCCGCCTCGAGCGGGACGACTCGGGCCTGGCTGTCGCGACCTTCGACAGCCCGCCGCTCAACCTCTTCAACCGCCAGCTCTTCGAAGATCTACAGGCCGCCGTCGCGGCGGTCGAGGCCGATTCGCCGCGGGCACTCCTCTTCCGCGCCGAGGGACGGGCGGTCTCCGGCGGGGTCGACGTGCATGAGTTCGACGGCCTCACGCCCGAGCAGGGGAGCCGGCTCTGGGATGAGTTGATCGGGACGGTCGAGCGGGTCGAAGCGCTGCCGCTGCCGGTCGTCTTCGCCGCCCACGCGCTCACCCTGACCGCGGCCTTCGAGCTTGCCCTTGGCTGCGACCTGATCCTCGCCGCCCGCTCGGCCCAGTTCGGCCTGGTCGAGAAGGTCGTCGGCCTGACTCCGTCGATGGGCGGCACCCAGCGCCTAGCCGAGCGCGCCGGCAGCGGCCGCGCCCGCCACTTCGTGATCAGCGGCGACCTCTTCGGGGCCGAGGAGATGGAGCGTTGGGGCGTCGTAAACCTCCTCTTCGACGACGAGGGATTCGACGACCGCGCCCGCGCCTACGCGACGGATCTGGCTGCCGGTCCGACCAAAGCCCACGCGATGACCAAGCACATCCTGCGCCGCTACCGCGAAGGCGGCATCCCCGCAGCCGACCAAGCCGTCCGCGAGGACGCCGCCGACCTCTTCGCCACCGAGGATCTGCAGGCCGCCGTCAAGACCTTCCTGGAGAAGGGCCCCGGCCACGCCAAGTTTCACGGCCGCTGATCCAACCCCAGGTCCAAGCCGCGCCCCATAGAATCCCCGAAGAGGCCATCCAGCCTCAACCCGCGCCCGTAGCTCAGTTGGATAGAGCGTCGGTCTACGAAACCGAAGGTCACAGGTTCGAATCCTGTCGGGCGCGTTCCTTCTCGTTCCGGGTGAGGCCCGACTTTGCCTATTGCAGAGCCGTTGCGCCGCTTGGGTCTGAATCGGCGTTCCGGGCGCTTCCAGGCGATTCCCGGGCGTTCCGCGAGGTCGTGGTCTCATCCTGGTCTCATTTCTGAGACGAATCCTCGAACTTGAGGGACAGCTTCGCGAGATCGGCAATCGAAACGTCGAGAGCCGCAGCGATTCCCTTGACGGTCTCCCAGGTTGGGTTGGCCCCGCCGCGCTCGATCAGCGAGAGCGTGTTCACGCTGAGTCCCGCCTTGGGCGCGAAGCTGCGGAGGCTGATCTCCCGCTTGCTGCGAAGTTCGCGGATCGCCTTGCCTAGGGCCGGCTGCGGATATGGGGTCTGGCGCGTCACGACATGTATGTACAGATGCTAGGCTTCAGATCACAAACATAAGTGGGGCCGCGCGAGTGGAGTCGCCGGCCCCGTGGCGACCGGCATAGGAAACCCAGGCCGATCGCAGCGGGAACGGTAGCGACCTACCGGCCTCAAGAAGCGGCCCCCGGCGGCGGGTGAACGCCAACCGAGGGCCTGACCACAAGGAGGCGATGCTCCTCATGGCTGACCCGAACCCTACGGATTGCATTGAACGCGATCCCCTCATGTCCACCCAAGATGCCCAGGCCGAGCTGTCGGTCCTGGCTTTCCTGCTCAGAGAACACCCAGCCCAACTCACGCTTCCCGAGACCTCGCGGGCGCTGAACGCCGATCCCGACCGGTTCAGCACCCACGACGCCGTAGAGCGCGCCGTCCGCGAACTGGTTGGTGCAGGGCTACTGCACTGCTGCGGTGGCCTCGTCCTGCCAACTCGGGCCGCCCTTTACTTCCATCACCTGGAGCAGGACTGATGCGCAGCAATTACAGGATCGCTCGCTTCTTCGGCGAGAACCTGCGCAAGCTGCGCAAGGAGGCGGGCATCAGCCAGGAAGAGCTTGCCTTTCGCTCAGCGCTGCACCGCACCCAGGTCGGCGTATTGGAGCGCGGCTCACGAGTGCCTCGCATCGACACCCTGATCAAGCTCGCCTCAGCTCTTGAGGTCGAGGTGAAGTGCCCGCTTACCGAGGGCATCGAGTGGGATCGCAGGTACCAAAACGGCGGTGCCTTCGTCTTCCTCAATGAGATGGACCGGCGGCTGGAACAGGTACGGGCTGAACTCCGCCTCCCGGAGGAGCCGGAGGGAGAGTGAGCGGGGCAAATTGGTCTCATCGATCAACAGACCAAACAGAGATCAAGAATGAGACCAAGGCCTCCACCAAGTCTCCAAGAGCAACCGATCCAGGTGTTCTCAGAGCTACCCAGTTGGTCGCGGGGGCATCATCCAGACAGCAACTCCAGCCCCTCCAAAGCATCAACCCCGAACACCCGACACACTATGCACCCTCCGGTGCGACGCCTGGGGCGCACTTTCCTGATCCGCAAGGTCGCCAAGCAGATCGGCCTCTGATTTGCCCGGGCGGCCGGCGGCCGATTGTGGCACGGCTCCGCCGTGCAAAAGGCCGCGCGTATGGCCGCCCGGAACCCTTTGACCTTCGGTCTTTCATGCATCTCAAACCGGGACTTTCTACGGGCTCGGCGATGCAATTCTTCGGCTTCGTGGACAGAGGGGGCATGGAGAGGAAAACGCCCTCAGAGCCGCCTTTCTTCACCGAGCGGACGCTCGCCGCCTACCTCGCGGTGTCAGACCGCACGATCCGCAACTGGATCAGGCGAGGAGAACTGCCCTCCTACAAGCTTGGCGCGGCGAGGCGAATCGATCCCGCCGATGTCGATGCCTTCCTTGCGAGTCGTCGGGACGAAGCGGCATGAGACGACGCGAGTCACCGATCAAACGCCGCAACCCCTCGGGCGAGATCGTCTGGGTTGCCCGTTACACCGGAAGGGACGGCAAGCGAAGAGTGGCCAAGCCGACCTGGAACGGCGGCAAGGGCACGTTTACGCGCAAGCAGGAAGCCCAGCGGGCGATAGATGAGGCGTACGGGCTCTCAGACCGCCCAGACACCCTGGGCGGCTACTTCGCCACCTGGACCGACCGGCATCCAAGATCAGAACGCACCAACGCGACGAACGAGCACCGGATCAGCCGCGTCCTCGACATCGAGGTCGAGGGCATCCCGCTCAAGGACTGGCCGATCCGCGAGCTGCGCCGAAGGCACGCTCTCGCCTTGGTCGATCACATGCTGCGAGTTCAGGGCAGAGCTACGACGGGGGTTGTAGGCATCCTGCGCTCCCTCTCAGCGATGGCCGAGGACGCGATCACCGACGAAGTAGCCGACCTCAACACGTTCAAAGGAGTCCGCGTCCGTGCCGGCGATCCACGAGCCACGAAAAAATGTCGGCCAATCCGCGTCTTCAGCTTCGAGGAGATGCACCGCTTCGCCAAGGCGGGCGGCCGCTACGAGTCAATGGTCCGTGTATTCACCGACACCGGCATGAGGCTGGGGGAGGTGCTGCCGCTCCGTCGCGATGACTTCGACGGCGAAACGATCAAGGTCCGCCGCACCGCCCATGAGGGAACGATCCTCGAGGGCACCAAGACCGACCACGGCGAGCAGGACGCCGCCGCGTCGTTCCGGTCCCGGCGACCCTCGCCTGGATGCTCGAAGCCCAGATCCGCCTAAACGACGGCGACTGCGATCTCCTCTTCACGACTCCCACCGGCCGCATGTGGCGCGAGCGCAACTTCTACCGCGACATCTGGAAGCCCGCCCAGCAAGCATCCGGCCTAGACATCCGCCCCCATGAGTGCCGTCACAGCTACGTCACCCATCTGCGAGCCGCCGGCGTTAATGACGCCGACTTGGCCGAGATAGCGGGGCATCGTGTGGAGACGATGCTGTCCCGTTATACGCATGCGGTGGGCAGAGATTCCGAGCTAATCCGACGCTTTATTGGGTAGGGCTGGACTCGTCGGATGATTTGAACGCTTTGAGCGACGTTGGCTGGCCCCGATTCCACGGGCGGAAGCTTTCGCGCACTTTGTGTGCGCTTCTGTTAGGGAAGCGGCTAGCGTTCACGTCATGGAGGTTGCCCGAGCGCTCGTATTGCCGGACTTCTCTGGCCCTGCGGTCCCTGACCTTATGTCGCTTCTCCTTGTCTGGGATCAGGTCGAGGTCGATCTGAGGGTGGTCGACAGCAGTCGAATCGAGGAGGATGCTGAATATCAGCGGTTAGTCGATGAGGGTCTAGTTGCCTACACCGTTAGGCCCTTCAGCTCGCCTCAAGCACAGTCGCGCCCGAAGCCAAAGCCGCCGGTGCCGGAGATTCCGGACGGCATTCCCGAGGAGATCTGGGCTGAGCTAAAGCTAGCTGCCTTTGACGATTGGGTCGCAGAGGGTGGGATTGAGCGACTGATCTCTAGTGGGGGGAAAGGCGCGGCGAAGTCCTTCGTGGAGAACCTTCAAGAGGCGTTCATTCAAGCGGCACAGAGAGGCTACGCCCCGGTAGCTGTCACTCCCTTTGCGAGCATGGTGTCCTCGCTTCCCACTGTTGACACTCATGCTCCAGTTGCCGAGGCGACCATGATTCAAGTGGCCTCCAGAGGAATCAGGGTTAACCACGATACGAATGTTGAGGACCTACTTTTCTTCCGCGAGCGAAACGCGGAGATAATGGGGCGTTTTCGCGGGGCACTGATCGACCTCGCTTCATCGGTGGATTCAACCTCACCTGCCGGGGCGGCAGAGCAGGCTTACGCCGTCCTGTTGAATCGGGTGGAGCCAGCCTTGGCGGATCTTTCGGATGCGCTTGACAAGGGACGAATCAAGTTTGCTGTTCAAACCTTGCTCGGTGCTACGTCAATCGCGGCAGGACCAGCCGCAGGGCTTGGCGCATCCGCAGCTGGCGGTCGCGTTGTTACGCAGATGCTTAGGTATGCGTTCGATAGGGAGAGGCTCGTTCGAGAGCATCCCTATGGCTTGCTGTATCGCGCGGCTGATGCGTTCGGCACATCTACTGATGTTGAGCATCCGCGGCAGGTCATAACTGACCCTGAGACCCATATTGCGATGGTGCTCGAAAGGATGCTTCGCGCAGCATCTGATGTCGCTATTGCGTCGATGCGAGAAGGCTACGCTCGGGAAGTACAAGACGGCACCGGGCGTCATGAGCTATAGCGATACGGGCTACGTCGGTCGAACTCAAGAACAGCCGTAATGAGTCACGGGGCTTTGGTGGGCCCCTTCCCACGATGCTTCAGGCCTGACCCCGCCACCCGTCATTCGAGCGTCATCTCGCGCTCATCGCGTTTCCGACGCCGATAGGCGCGCTGGGACTGGGCCTTGGCGCACTCGGCGGAGCAGTACTTGACGCCGGTTCGCCGGTGCTGTCCATGGATGGAGCGACCGCGCTGGCGAACGAAGAAGCGCCCGCAGGTCTGGTTGGCGCACTTCCGATAGGTCGCGTTCTCAACCATGTGGTTGAACAACTCCAGGCAGGCGATCTCGAAGGCCCAGTGATCGGTGAACAACGGAACATCCGGATTCGTAATGACGGCAGGCGCGAATGCTTCAAGCGCATCACCTAAACCCGATTCAAGAACGGTGAGCACGCCGTCACCTCTCCAAGGAACCGGTTCGACCTCATGCTGGTATTGCCAGATCGGGCACTCCCAACGATGCTGCTCATGGTCCAGTTCGCCTTGCACCGCCCGCCATGCCGAGACCATGTCTCGCAAGCACATAGCACCCCAGCGGAACTCATCCAAGGTTTCGCCCTCTAGCTCAGATAGCCCCGCCTCCGCGGTTGCCTTTTGGCGTCCTTCAAGTAGCGATTCTGAGATCTCCTCCTGCCCGTGAAACAAGTTGAACCCGGCGAGGACAGTCCGAGGATTGACTGCTCGTCCGTGGCGCATTCCAAGCTCGCCGTAGACATCCACAAAGTCCTTGATCGCCAAGGGATCATCAAGATCGACCGCGATCAGTTCGAGATACATCTCCTCTGACCAGCGGGAAGAGGGCGGCAGCATGTCGGCTTTCCAGTTCGGATGGATGAGGCCGCCGTCCGTGAGGAGGTATTGAACTCGCTTTCCGTTCGGAGGGTGAGGCAGCGGTTCGTGCGGCCACGTAGTGATACGAAATCGGGTCTTTTCGTAGCTCATCTCTGAGGGTACGTTAACAGCAAGATACGTACAACGAAGGAGATAATGATGCCGACGAAATTGGACGAGTTCCCCACAGCCGCCGAGTGGGGAACACGAGCACGAGCTCCACCAGGGCGTCGAGGTCGGTGGGATTTAGTGAGGCATTTCTGGAAACGGGTCGAGCTGCGCGGTCTACCGCCTTGGACCTTAGAAGGCGTCTGCCGGAGGTCGGCGTACGATTGAGCAATGGCAAAGCAAGGGAGAGTTCCCCGATCTATCGCCATTCCGGAGGTCCGAGAGGACATCCGCCGTATTGCTACCGCCCATGGGGCGGGCAACGTGCGCGTTTTCGGCTCGACCGGACGTGGGGAGCAGGGTGCTTCCAGCGATCTCGACCTTCTTGTCGATATGGCGGAGGGCCGCACGCTGTTTGACCTGATTGCCCTGTCCAATGATCTAGAGGACAGCCTTGGAGTCGAGGTGGATGTCGTCACCGAGGCGAGCGTGTCGCCCTACATGCGCGACCGCGTTCTCGATGAGGCGGTTGCGCTCTGAAGGACGAGAGCGTCTACCTGCTGCATATCCGCGACGCCATCGACAAGGTGTTCGCCTATACCGAGTCTGGCCGGATTGCGTTCTTCAAGAGTCCAATGATTCAGGACGCGGTTGTCCGCAACCTGGAGGTCGTCGGCGAGGCAACCAAGCAAGTGCCGGAGGCGCTGCGCGCGCGGGCACCGGAGCTGTCGTGGCGCGAGATGGCTGGCATGCGCGACAAGTTGATCCACGACTACCTCGGCGTCGATCTCAATCTCGTCTGGGATGTGGTCGCCTCGGAGTTGCCGGTCACCCGTGAACGCATCGTGGCTTTGATCGAAGAGTTAGGCGCGGAGGGCGAGCCGGACGGTTGACCTTTGGCTGATGCGACCGCGTCAAGTCTCATATCGGTCGCAAGATCGCCGCAAACGGCTCTGTAGAGCGGGCGTTCTCCGGTCTACGAAACCGAAGGTCACAGGTTCGAATCCTGTCGGGCGCGTTCGGTGAATCCCGCTTGTGAGGCGGGTTCCGGCTTTTCGGGGGTCACTCCAACAGTGCGCGATTGCCGCTGGGGCAATGTGAGGTCGGAGTGAGGTTCGATCCCAGGTCTTGCGCCGGGCTTCCGGTCGACCTACGTTTAGCCGCGCAAACGCGAATAGAAGCGGCCCGGCGGCGCGCTAACGCCCCGGGGCCGGCACCGAAGTAGAAGCCTTTGATGCGAGAGAGACGGTACTGAGCTTGCCTCGCTAGACGATGTCAAGCGCGAGTTCGGCATCGAATGAACTCCAGCACGTCGATGCGGATGTATCCTGTATTGATACTTGATACGCTATTTCTCGCCATGGTCAAGGAGTCCGACATCTACGTCCTCGGTGGGCTGCTCGCTCATAACGAAACCTGGAGCTACAGATTGCTTGCAGATCGTCTCCATGTTCCGCATCCGGTGGTGCAGCGGGCGCTTGAGCGAGCGAAGGTCGCGGATCTCTATTCCGTGGACCGTCGCGAAGTCCAGCGTCCTCACTTCGAGGAGTTTGCGCTTCACGCACTGCGCTTCGTTGCTCCTGCCCGGCTTGGTGCGCTGACGCCGGGTGTGCCTGCGGCATGGGCGGCGGAGCCGATGGCGGGCGCGATCCGCTCATCGGGCGACGAGCCCCCTCCGGTCTGGCCCTACGCCCTTGGGCGAGTTCGGGGACAGGCCATCGAGCCGCTGCACTCCGCTGCACCTGAGGCTGCTGAGGATTGGCCGGAGTTCGGTGAAGTCCTCGCCCTGCTTGACAGTCTCAGGGTCGGAGATGCTCGGGTCCGGAAGGTGGCGGGAGCCCTTCTCTCGAAGACGCTGCGGGAGCGATCCGTGGTCGCAAGCCGGTGAGCGCACTTCAGTTGGAGACTGCGGCGGCGCTGCTCGGCCCCCTGCTCGATGAGGTCGTTTTCGTCGGCGGCGCCACGGTTCACCTCTGGATTACCGAGCCGGGCGCTCCTCCAACTCGGGCGACGGAGGATGTCGATGTGGTCTGCGAGGTGACGAGCCGTGTGAAGTACCACCGGCTCGGCGAGCGACTGCGCGAGCGGGGACTTAAGGAGGCGATGGGCGCGGCCGTCATCTGCCGGTGGAGGAGTGACGATCCGCAGCTCGTTCTGGATGTCATGCCGACCGATCCCGACATCCTCGGTTTCTCCAACCCCTGGTACGACGAGGCGATCTCCAGCGCCGTGACGGTCATTCTCGAATCCGCTGCCGAGATACGTGCCGCAGCGCCGCCGGCGCTCGTTGCGACGAAGCTCTGCGCCTGGAAGGGTCGGGGTGCTGGCGACCTGCTGCCCAGCCTCGATATTCACGACGTGCTCACGCTGATCGACGGTCGTCCTGAGTTGATCGAAGAGGTCGCGTCCGCGGCACCTGACCTACGCACGTACATCCGCGACGAGCTGGCCGAGCTTTGCGCTGAGAACTACTTTGACTACGCAGTCCAAAGTGCCACCGCTTCCTACGGTGCGGCGGGAGTCGGTCGTGCTCGGCTCGTCCGAACCCGCATCGACAAGCTTCTCGCTTGACCTTCCCAGGGGCAACAAATGGGGCAACGTGCCCCCAGATTCGGTTCGAATCCTGTCGGGGCGTTCGTTGGTTGTGAGCCGCTTTTATGGCGCTCAGCTGGAGAGAACGCCCTCCATGTCCGCCAGCTGGGCTTCGATCCCGGCTGAAATCCCGTCGCAGATCTGGTGCACGCCAGGGTCGGTGATCCGGTAGTCGAGCTGGTCCCGCGGTTGCGGCGCGAGACGAAGCCCTCCGCCGAGGTGCTTGGAGATGTTTGCTGTGAGCCTCTGACCAGCTCGCCAGGTCACAGGTTCGGGTCCTGTTGGGGCGTTCCGCTGTGCTGAGCAGAGGGATCCGTGCCCCGCAGGGGCGTCCCTTTGGTCAGGGCGCTTTTGCGGATCCCTTGGGGGATTCGAAGGCCGCTTGGGCGAAGGTCATCGTCAGCAGCTTGCCCTTTGAGGTGGCGATGCGTTGCTTTGCGTTCTCCTGCTCGCTAAGTGCAAGTGCGACCAGGCCATCGAGCGCGGTCATCACTCTTTCCCAGCCGATCTGATCGAGTAGAAGGGAAGACCAGGTGAGATGTCTGTCGTAGCGCGCATCGAGGGTACCGGCTTCCAGTGCATCTCTAACCCGATCGGAGAATTGCTCGAAGCTTCGCCATTCGCTGGTGGTCTTGATCGATTCGGGTACGTCGGGCCAGCAGCCAGCATCCAGGACAGCCGGTTTGGTCGCTCGGTAAAATCGCTCCTTCGCGCCCCGGCGTGCGCCTCCGGTTATCTCATCCACCATTACGAGCCAGCCGAGGTCGGCCAAAAGCTTGAAACGACGGTGGATGCCGGACTTAGCGGCACCGCCGAATTTCCGGTGGAACTGGGTTGCACTCATATCCCGTTGGTTGAGCTCGACGAGGATCTTCAAACAGAGAAGATCGGCGAACACTTTTGAGACTCGCCACGTGAAGGGGAACTGGCAGTCAGTGGACTGCACTAGATTTATCTTGGTTTCATTCAGCCCCCGTTTGGTGTGGGAGGGGGATTCGAATAGACCGAGAGCGACGGTAGCCCTTGTCAGCTTCTCGTTCGATTCGAAGGCTCGGACTTTTGCGTCTGCCTGCTTCTCGTGGAGGGCGTAGAACAGCTCTTCGGCCGCGTCGATCACGTGTTCCCAGCCAGGCCGGTCGACTACCAGCGTCAGGCAGGTGGCATGGTTGTCGGGGCGTGCATCGAACGTGCCGGCCTTCACCGCTTCAATGACCCGTTCCGCGTACTGCTCGAAGGTCGTGGAACTGAAAGTGGCCCGAACCGAGTACGGAAGTTCGGTGAACAGCTCATAGTCCAAGACAGCCATTTCGGTCGCTCGGTAGAAGTGCTCGACTCCTCCGCGACGTCTTCCCCCAGACTCCTCCCGAATGAACTTGAGCCAGCCGTGCCCGGCGAGGATCTGAAAATGGCGGTACACCCGCGCAACTGAACCGCCCCCAAACTCCGCGAAGAACTGGGACGGACTCATTTCTCGCATATAGAGCTCGGCCACGATTTTCAGGCGCAGCGGGTCTGAGAGCACGATTGCGAAGCGCGACAGGCGAAGCGCTTGAGATTCTCTCTTAATCTCGACCGTGTTCACCGCACTCTCCGAAGTAGTCGTGTTTCGCTGAGCATCTGAAGTCTACGTAGTTATCCAAGCGGAACCTATTTACCTCTTCAGGTGGTCGCTCGGGCAATCGATCAAATTGTTTAGATCAATTAAAAAGGAGGTGAGAAGATGAAGCTCGCGGCAACTACGCACACCTTGCCCGCCATTTCGATCGGAAAGTCCGGCTAAGTACGACGCCGATTTGCTGTGGATCCGGACCCGAGGGGCGCCTTCTGGCCCCTTGGGTTCTCCCCCTCTGCGGGACTGGTTAGGTTCCGGCGGACGCTCCACTCGGCGGGTGTGCCAAGCGACGTGCATCCTTTAGACCTCGAGCCAGGTGCCCTTGGGACCTAGGTTGTAGACAGGCGTCCCGCCAACCTGGCTCTGGCAGCCCCAGGACTCGTGGATGTGGCCGCAGACGGCCAGGCGGGGGTGCTTTTGCTCGATTGCCTGAAGGAGGGCGGGGCTGCCGAAGTGGTCGCCGCTGCCGTTCGCGTCGCAGTGGCCTTGGGGCGGGGAATGGAGTACCAGGACCACGTTCTCGGGGCAGGCGGTTAGCTGCTCGGTCGCCGAGTCGTCGTCGAGGTCGAAGCTCCACTCCCAAGGCGTCACCGGGATGCCGGCGCCGAGGCCGAAGAACTCGCTGCCGTCGATCGTCGTGCCGCTGCCGTGCAGGACGGTGGCGGCACTCCACTCGGATGCCGCCTCCCGCAGGGCGTCCTCGGTCTCGTTGTTGCCGGGGACCAGGATCGTCGGCGTCTCGATCGACGCCAAGGCCCCGATCGTCTCCTCGAGGCCCTCGTGGACCGAGGCGAAGTCGCCGGCGCCGATCACGACGTCGGCTTCGGCCGACATCTCGACCAGCTTTGCCGCCTGGCCGAGGTCACGGTGCAGGTCGCTGAAAGCGAGCAGTTTCACGCTAAAAACCTAGCGCGCCGGCCTCTACGCTTCCGCGTCGGCGGCTAGCTCGTCTCGTCGAGTTCTGGCGCCTTGCCCGACGGCATCCAGATCAGGGCGACCACGAATGCCACCGCCATCACGCCCGCCATCGCGTAGAAGACCGTGCGCGAGGCGAGGGCGAAGTCGTGCTGGACGGCGGAGAAGATCATCTTCGCCTGGGTGCCGGCCGCTTCGGTGAAGGCCGCTTCGTTGCCGCCGCCGGCTTCGGTCACCGCTTCGGCGACCTGGTCGGCTTGTGACTTCGGCAGGCCCTCGGAGCCCAGCGTCGACTCCAGGTTCGCCTTGTTTTCGAGGATCAGGATCGTGCCGAGCACGGCCAGGCCGAGGCTGGAGCCGAAGTTGCGCACCGTCTGCGTGATCCCCGTCGCCTCGCCGTAGCGGCTGCTCGGCACCCGGTTGAGGGCGTCGGTGTTGGCCGGGCTGAGCACCAGGCCCACGCCGATCCCAGCCAGGACCATGAACGGCCACTGGTCGCTCACCGAGAGGTCGGGCAGGCTGTGGGCCCAGAGGGCGAAACCGCCCGCGGCGACCAGGCAGCCGCTCACGACCGTGGGGCGGGCGCCGCGCTGGTCGAGGATCCGGCCGCCCCGCTGGGTGGCGAGGAAGAAGCCACCGAAGAAGATCAGCAGGTAGAGGCCGGTTTCCGAGGCGCTTTCGCCAAGCGAGATCTGCGCGTACATGCTGGCGAAGAAGAAGAGCGGCACGAAGGGGATCATCAGGAGGAAGAGGATCGCGTTGTCTACCGCGAAGGCACGGTTGGCGAAGGTGCGGATCTGCATCAGGGGGAACTTCGTCCGTAGCTCGTAGAGGACGAAGGCGACGAGCAGGGCGACGCCGGCGGCGATGCAGATCCAGGTGAGCGGGCTGCCCCAGCCCCAGACGCTCGACTGCTGCAGGCCGAGCACGGCGAGCCCCATGCCGGCGGCGATCAGGACCGCGCCGCGGTAATCGAGCGGCGCCGGGTGCTTCTCGTTGGGCGGCTTGGAGATCGCGGTGAGGACGAGGGCGCCGATCGCGACCGGCACGTTGATCCAGAAGATCGCCCGCCAGGTCCACTCGGTCAGGTAGCCGCCCGCCAGCGGGCCAAGCGAGGTGAAGGCCCCCGCGAGGCCGAAGAAGATCGCTAGCGCCCGGCCGCGCTCGCGCAGCGGGAAGGTGGCGAGGACGATCGCCAGCGCCGCCGGGAACATCAGCGCCGCGCCGGCGCCCTGGATGACCCGGAAGGTGATGATCCACGGCTCTGCCGCGCCGGTGGTCGGCGTCGCGCCGCAGAGTGCCGAGGCGGTGGCGAAGACGACGACGCCGATCACGACCATGCGCCGGTGCCCGGCAATGTCGGCAAGTCGTCCGCCGAAGGCGAAGAGGGCGGAGAGCGAGAGCAGGTAGCCGTTGATGATCCACTGCACTCCCGTCGAGGAGAGCGAGAGGTCTCCCTGCAGCTCGGGGACGGCGATCGCGACGATCGTCTGGTCGATGAAGGTCATCGAGACGGCGAGGATCATCGCCGCGAGGATCAGGTTTCTGTTGGCGCCGCCGGTCTTCTCCATGCCCGTTGCGTTTGCCGCACTGAGCTCGAATCCTTCCCGTCCGATAATCTCGCCCGCGCTCATGCCTGACGTCTTTTGGATCGGCTTCGCAATCGCCGCCTTCTGCGTGCTCGTCGGCTTCATCGCCGGCGCGCGGTCCGCGACCACGCGGACGCTTACCGGCGTCGCGATCGGGGCCTTTCTCGGCCTCATGGCTGGCTTTCCGCTGCTGGCCATCGGCCTCGCGACGAGCTAACCTCAGTAGCACGGAATATTCGCCTTCCCTACCGGGTAACCGCCCTTCTGCGGTTACCAGTCCAGCGACAGGAACGGAGTAGGAGATGACCCAGGCGACCTCCATCCCGATGGTGACCCTTCACGATGGGGTTGAGATCCCCCAGCTTGGCTTCGGCGTCTTCCAGGTCCCGCCGGAAGACACCCAGACAGTGGTCGAGGAGGCGCTAGAGGTCGGCTACCGCCACATCGACACCGCTGCGGCCTACCGCAACGAGCGCGGGGTGGGGGCGGCGATCGCGTCCTCGGGCATCCCCCGTGAGGAGATCTTCGTCACCACCAAGTTGTGGAACTCCCAGCAGGGCTACGAGACGACCCTCGGCGCTTGCGAGAAAAGCCTTCAGAGGCTCGGTCTCGACCACATCGACCTCTACCTGATCCACTGGCCGGTGCCGACCGAGGGTCGCGCCTTCGACACCTGGCGGGCCTTCGAACGGATTCACGAGGAGGGACGCTCGCGCACGATCGGCGTCTCCAACTTCCGCGTCGAGGACCTGGAGATGCTCGAGCGCGAGGCCGAGACCCAGCCGACCGTCAACCAGATCGAGCTCCATCCCCACTTCCCGCAGGCGGAGTTGCGCGCCTGGCATCGCGAGCACGGCATTGCGACCGAGTCCTGGAGCCCGCTCGCCCAGGGCGACCTGCTGGTCAACGAGACGATCGCCTCCGTCGCCGCCCGCCACGACCGGACCCCGGCTCAGGTGATCCTGCGCTGGCACCTGCAGCTCGGCTGCATCGTCATCCCCAAGTCCGTGACCCCCAAGCGGATCCGCGAGAACTTCGAGCTCTTCGACTTCGAGCTGGGCGACGAGGACATGACCGAGATCGCCGCCCTCGACGTCGGCCAGCGGATCGGCCCCGATCCAGCTAGTTTCGTCGCCCCATAGACCTACGACTACTCAATGCGGTCGCCGCGACCGCGTTCGTCATCGGCGGCTCGCTGTTCGCGGTTGGCGCTGCCCTGGCGCAGTCGGGCGCTTCACCGAGCCTGTACCTGTCCGTCTACCTCGTCGGCGGCGTTTTCTTCAGCACCGGTGGCTACGCCTCGCTGGTCCAGGTGACGAATGAGCCCGAGCGGCCAGGAGGGTTGGCGCCGGCGCGCTGGAGATGGTGGGCTCCCGAGCCGCGGCGGCTGGCCTGGCTGAGCGCCCTGGTCCTCTTCGCCGGCACCCTCGTCTTTGCAATCAACCTCGTCGACTCGTTCATCGAGGATCTCGGCCCGGCCACTGAGGACCGGCTCGTCTGGTCTCCCGACATGATCGGTTGCGCGCTCTTCCTCGTCTCTGGACACCTGGCGATGGTCGAGATCGGAGGCGCCCGGCGCTTCTGGCGCCGCCGCGACCTCGGCTGGTGGATCGTCGCCGTCAACCAGATTGGCTCGATCCTCTTCATGGTCTCCGCCGTGGCCTCCTTCGTCCGCCCCTCCAGCGGCGACGAGCTCGCGGTCGGCGTTGCCAACTGGGGGACGCTCACCGGCGCCCTCTGCTTCGCCATCGCCGGTGTCATGCAGGAGTTCGAGCACCCGGCGGGACCGCGCCGCCGCCGGGCCTGAGTCAGGCGCTCGGGGTGGCCGGCTCTGCTTCGGGCACCCGCGTCGCGTAGTCGGCGAGGTCGAAGCGGCCGAGGCGGCGACGCAGCTCGAAGGTCGAGCCGGGGAACATCGTGCTGTTGCGGCCGTTGGCATCGAGGTAGTAGCTCATGCAGCCGCCCGCGTTCCAGACCGTGCCGGCTAGGCGGGACTGGACCTCGGCGTTGAAGCGCTCCTGGGTGTCAGCCCGGACCTCGACGCTGGCCAGGTTGCCGCGCGACATCGCCCGCAGCCCCTCGACCATGTAGCCGATCTGGGTCTCGGAAAGCATGAACGCCGAGGAGTGGCCATTGCCGATGTTGGGGCCGAGCAGGACGAAGAAGTTGGGGAAGCCGTGGACGACGCTGCCCAGGTAGCCGGTCGGGCTCCCTTGCCAGGTCTGGTCAAGGCTGCGCCCTTCGCGCCCCTGTACCCGTGCGGCGATCGGCAGGTCGGTGATCGTGAAGCCGGTGCCGAGGATGATCGTGTCGGCGGGCCGCTCGATCCCGTCGGCGCCGACGACGCCGTGCGGGCGTACCTCCTCGACGGCGTGGGGGACGACGTCGACGTTGGGCCGGCTCAGCGCCTGGTACCACTCGTTGGAGAAGAGCAGCCGCTTACACCCGATCGTGTAGTTCGGAGTGAGGGCGCGGCGCAGTTGGGGGTCGGGGACGGAGCGACGCAGGTGACGACGGCCGGCCGCCTGCAGCGGCGCCAGCAGGCGTGGGTTTCGGGTCGCGACCCCGAGCATCTCGGCCGTGCCGTAGAGCCCCCCACGAACGGCGCGCTGGGTGGCCGGGTAGCGGCGGAAGATCGCATGGGCGCGGCGGCCGAGCGGGCGGTCCGCCTTGGGCAGGACCCAGTGCGCGGTGCGCTGGAAGACGGTCAGCTGCTCGACCCGCGGCTGGATCTCGGGCACGAACTGCACCGCCGAGGCGCCGCTGCCAATCGTCGCCACGCGGGCGCCGTCGAGCGAGTGCTCGTGGTCCCAGCGCGAGGAGTGGAAGACCTTGCCCTGAAAGCTGTCGAGGCCCGGTATGTCGGGGATGATCGGCTCGCTCCACGGCCCGGTCGCCGAGACCAGCACCTGCGCCGCGTACTCGCCGGCGCTGGTCCGGACCAGCCAGCGCTGCCGGCTCTCGTTCCACTCGGCGGCGAGCACGTCGGCGTTGCAGCGGATCCGGTCGCTGACGCCGTGCTCGGCTGCGACGTCGAGCAGGTAGCGGCGGATCTCCGCCTGCGGCGCGAACGCGCGGCTCCAGTCGGGTTTCGGTGCGAAGGAGTAGGAGTAGAGCGCCGTGGGGACGTCGCAGGCGCAGCCGGGGTAAGTGTTGTCGCGCCAGGTCCCGCCCGGCTCGTCCCCCCGCTCGAGGACGACGAAATCCTCGATCCCGGCACGGCGCATGTGGATCGCCGCGCCGATCCCCGACATCCCGGCGCCGATTACGGCGACCCGCACCTCCCGCTCGCTCATGGCGGGCATTCTAGGCGGAGACTGGCTAGCTGGCCAAACTGCCGTCGCGGGCTTGCCTCAGACCTCTGCGGTGCCGGGCCGTCGAACCGCATGCCGACCCTCGCCCTAGCTGCGGGTCTGTAGGCGAGATCACGGTGGGAATACGGTGCCATCCCGAGGATGCGGCTGTATCTATTGGGGGGTCGTTACCCTGGGTATAAGGTTTTCCGTCCGGAGAGCCGAAGCATTCTCCGGATCGTCGAAAGGAGACATCGAGACCATGGCGCAAACACTGGATCGCCTCGCTGCGGTCACCGGGAAAGCCTCAACTGAGGAGATCGACGGAACCGTCGCCGAGATTGATGCGAAAGAGTTCCAGCGGGCCCGCAAAGACCCCAGGCTTCGACGTTTCGCGAAAGCCGCCGACGAGCGACTCGCGAAGTTGCGCTCCCGAGGCCAGATCGACTAGATCGGGTCCAAGGGCGCCCAAAGCCGCGGCGGCTTTCTCTTGCGCTTCTGTTCGGAGCTCCGAAAGGGGTAAGGCTCGCTTCGCCAGATTTCCGCGACCCGCTCATCCCAGGGGTCGAGCACAAATGCCGCGACACCTACGTTTCTCGCGGACTCCCTCGCCAGGGCGAAGCCGGTCTCTATCAGCTCAAGCCCTGTGGTCGAGCTCTCGTGATGACGGGCGATCCAGGTCAGAACGACCGCGGGCATCGTCCTGATCGTCGTTCGTAGGCCGAGGCTGCGAACCGACCTCGCGGAGAGTTGCACCGATCCCGAGCAGAGTGAGATAAATCCCTCAACCCTGGTGTCGCTGACGAGCAGATGAGTTCTCGTCATTGCGAAGTTGACCAGTGCGTCATCTTTCAGAAACTGGGTTGCCGCGTCTCCTGCGTCGCAGTCCAGGCTCTGGAATGTCTGCATGGCGTCGGCGAGTTCTGGTGCGGTGTCGGGCGCCAGAGTCACCCACTTGGTGGTCGCCGGGACAGCGTCGATATCCGCGGTTCCCGTTGGCGGCTTCACTCCGAGGCCTCCAGGTTTACGCGGTGGTCGGGATCGACCGGCATCGCGAGGGCGTACCTGTGCAGATACGGCTTGATGAGGATGACCTCTTGAGACTCGAACTCCTCGTCCGTTTCTTCCAGCTTTTGGTCGACTGCCCTCGGCGCCTCGATCAGCCAGACGATTCGTGCGTCGATCTCGCTGTCCGGGCCAAGCTCTTCGATCGATTCACGGATCTGGATCTCGAGGTCAAGCGCTGCCTCTGATGGATCGACCCGCTCATTCCACTCGAGGTCTTCAGCCGTGTCGACCCAAAACCCTGGAAACTCGATTGCGGCGCGCTCGAGCGCGTAGGTGCGATTTGCCTTGTAACCTCGTTCGACAGCGATTTTGAGCCGCTGTGAGCCATGCTCCGCCACCCATGTGGATCGCTCTGCCTCGAAGGCGGCGTTCGCGGTTGCCTCGGCCTCAGACTCGACCTTTGACTCTTCGGCGCTTTCAGCTGCCGCTTGCTCGACGGTTCCCTGCCATGCCTCGATTCCCTCTGCAAACTCTCCGGGATCTTCGGTTGGCGCGGGCAGAGTCGGAAAGTCCGCTGACTCCGAGTAGTACTCGTGGGCCAGCCGGATCCGTCTTCGCAGATCCGGCGAAGGGACCTCGCTCAGGTCGAACGTCACTTCCCATTTCGAGGCTGGCCTATGCCCCTCTTCGTCGATGGTCTGCTCGATCCAAGCCTCCGCCACGTTGTAGGTGAACCCGAGGATCACCTCTTGGGGCTCTTCGAGCGCACGCAACTCGCCCATCCCTAACTCCTTTTTCGTACCGATCCCGAATGGGACGGCGGTTTACGGATGCGACTGCATCCGATCCGGAATCATATCCCACTTCAACACCGGTGTGAGGGAGCCGGGGCTCACTTCGGTGGGCCTCAGGCTCCCGCCGCTTCAGGCCGCCGCACCTCATGCCGACCCTCGCCATACAGGCGGGTCTCGTAGACGATCATCGCCCAGATCAGGACGTTGACGACGGCCAGGGCGAGGAGGGCCGGAACCTCGGTCGCCACCGGGACCAGGAGCAGCAGGACGATGGCCAGCAGCAGGCGTTGGCGGTTGATCGTGTGGACGTGGCGGTAGCGGAAGCTGACGTGGCCGAGCAGGTAGAGCGCGACGCCGCCGAGCAGGGCGAAGGCGGGGACCGTGTGCAGATGCTCGTCGAAGTGCCCGATCGTCTTCTTCATGCCCAGTGCGACGAGGACGATCCCGGCGACCATCACCAGGTGCATGTAGGAGTAGGAGTCACGCGCCATCTCGTTCTGCGCCTTGCCGGGCTCGGCCTCGGCCAGGCGGCGCCCGGCGACGATCGCGACGACGTCGAAGTAGATCCACCACATCGCCGCGGTCAGGGCGACGCCGAGCACCGCGGCGGTCCCGATCCCCAGGTCGAGCGCGTGATCGGCGCCGACCCCGATCGCGACGATCGACTCGCCGAGGGCGATGATGATGATCAGCCCGTGGCGCTCGGCGAAGTGCTCGGGGACCAGTTTCCAGCCCTCGGAGCCGAAGAAGTAAGGGCCGCCCATGTCGAGGAACAGCGCCAGCGCCCAGAGCGCGCCCTGGGCGAGGCCGTCGAAGAGAGAGGCGAGCACCAGCAGGGAGACGGCAATCGCGGTGCTGGCGGCCAGCGCGACCACCGAGTGCCGCAGGCCGTCGTCGTCGGGACTGGCGAGCATGAAGAGGGCGATGTGGGCGGTCCGCACGACCCCGAAGATCAGCGCGAAGGCGAGACCGAGGTTGCCGAAGGCATCCGGCACGCAGAGCGAGACGAGCAGCAGCGCCGCGATCGCCCCGAACATCACCAGACGCACCGCCCCCTCCTCGGGATCGAGGACGCTGGTCAGCCAGGCGTAACCGGTCCAGGCCCACCAGAGCATGCCGAGCACCAGCAACCCCTGGGCGAGACCCGACCAGCTCGGGTCATGCGACATCAGCGCCGTGCACTGGGTGATCGCGAGGACGAAGACGAGGTCGAAGAAGAGCTCCAGCGGCGTTACCCGCTCGCCTTCGCGCAGCGATGCGCTCAGCCGGGACTGCCGTTCGTCAGCCATCCTCGGCAGCGTATTGCTCGAGCAGCACCGTCTCCTCGTCCCGCTTGGGAAAGAGGAAGAAGACGAGCGCGGCGCCCAGCCCGATCGCGACGATCCCGGCCGTGTAGGCCCATTTGTCCCCCTGCAGGAAGGAGGTCTTGGCGGCGGCGATGATCTGTTCTGAATAGTTCGGGTACTGACCGGCGAGGTCGGCGGCGCTGGAGAAGGACTTGGTCAGCTCGCCCTGGACGTTTTCGGTGACCTTGTCGCGTTCCGGCGAAGCCGCGATCGCTTCGTTGGCCGCCGCCGCGTAGCCGGCGGTGAGCAGCGCGCCGAAGATCGACTGCATGATCGCGCCGCCGAGGTCGCGCTGCAGGTCGGCGGTGCCCGAAGCCATCCCGGCCCGCCGCACCGGCACCGAGCCGGTCAGCGAGTGCGAGGCGGGGGTGCCGGCGAAGCCGACGCCGACGCCGATCAGCGCGTAGCCGAGGCCGACCTTCCAGTAGGCGATGCCGTCCTTCCAGAGCAGCAGCATGGTGAGGAAGCCGAGCACGCAGAAGAGGTAGCCGAGCAGCAGCGTGAAGCGGGCGCCGCGGGCCTCGATCAGCTTCGCCGAGCGCGGCGCGACGATCACCATCAGCACCGCCGCGGGCAGGATCGCCAAGCCGGAATCGAGCGTCGAGTAGTCGAGCACGTTCTGGAGGAACTGCTGACCGATGAACATCGCCCCCATCAGCGAGCCGAAGACGATGATCCCGGCGCAGGCGGCGACCCAGAAGATCCGCCGCGAGGCGACGTCGAGGTCATACAGCGGCGAGGAGGTGCGGCGCTGGCGCACGACGAAGGCGGCGATCGCGGCCACGGCGATGATCCCCAAGCCGATTGCCAGGGCGCCCTTGCCGGGCACCGGCGCCAGGTTGATGCCGAGGACCAGCGCGGCGACGAGCAGCATCGAGAGGATGCCGCCGAGGTTGTCGACCGGGTCGGTGGTCTCGTTGACGTGGGCGGGGACGAAGCGCCAGGCGAGGAAGAGGGCGAGGACGGCGAGCGGCAGGGTGACGAGGAAGACCGAGCCCCAGTCGAACTGCTCGAGCAGGGCGCCGGAGAGCAACGGCCCCAGCGAGGCGATCGCACCGCCGATTGCCGACCAGAGCGCGATCGAGCGGGTGCGGGCCTCGCCCGACCAGAGCGCCGTGATCAGAGCCAGGGTGGTCGGGAAGGCCATCCCGGCCGCGACGCCGCCGAACAGGCGGGCGACGAAGAGGACCTCGTCGGAGGGCGCCAGGCCGGCCAGCAGCGAAGCCGGGATCGAGAGCCCCATGCCGAGCAGCAGCATCATCTTGCGCCCGTACCGGTCGCCGAGCGCGCCCAGATAGAGGACCGAGGTGGCCAGCCCGAGCGAGTAGCCGACGGCGATCAGGTTGAGCGTCGTCTGACCGGATTCGAAGGCCTTGCCGATGTCGGGCAGGGCGACGTTGGCGACCGCCAGGTTGAGGTTGGCAACTGCGGCGACCAGGATCAGCGCCGTGAGCACGAGGCCAGCGCGTTGGGGGCTGCTCGACGCCATCTGGCGAGAACCTACCTCAGCTTGACGGCGCTCACGCTGCGTCTCCGCTCACCCTGAGAGGATGCCGCCGATGGCGGAGGAGCGCAAACGCACAGAGACGCCCCGTGCGGAGAAGGTGCTGCCCGGCATCTGGCGCCTGCGCTTGCCGCTCCCCTGGCCGGGGGTCCCGCACGGCAACGTCTGGGCGGTCGCCGCCGACGGCGGCATCGTCCTCTTCGACACCGGCATCGGCGGCAAGGGCGGCTTGCGCCGCTTCGACATCGCCCTCGCCCAGGCCGGCTTCGGCCTCGAGGACGTCCGCCTGCTCGTCTGCACCCACTCGCACACCGACCACTACGGGCTGGCGGCGCCGATCGTCGCGGGCGCCGGGTGCGAGCTCTGGATGCACCCCGCCTGGGGCCATGTCCGTCTGATGGCTGACGACCCGGCGGCGGCGCTGGAGAACCGGATCGAGGTCGCCCGGCAGAGTGGCGTGCCGCCCGCCGCCCTGGAGCGCTACCGCGCCATGCGTAAAGACGATGACGACAACGGCATCGACGCGATCGCCGAGCCCGACCGCGACCTGGTGCCGGGCGTGGAGGTCGAGACGGATCTCGGCGCCTGGCAGGTCTACGAGACCCCCGGTCACGCCCCGTCCCATGTCGTCCTGCACCAGCCCGAGCGCAAGCTGATGATCTCCGGGGACCACCTGCTCGGTCGCACGGTGCTCTTCTTCGACCACGGCCACAGCCCCGATCCGGTCGGCGAATTCCAGCGAGGCCTCGACGAGATCGAGCCACTCGACGTCGACCTCGTCCTGCCCGGCCACGGCCGTACCTTCCGCGATCCCGAGACGAAGATCGCCGAGTCGCGCCGCCAGGTGGGGGAGCTGCTCGACAAAACGCGCGCCGCCCTCGCCGACGGTGAGAAGACCGCCTTCGACATCGTCGCCGGCCTGCTCGGCCCCGAGAACGTCAACTCGCCGGCAAGTGCCTGGGCGCTGCAGATCGTCCTCTCCTGCCTGGATCACCTGACGCTCGAGGGCGAGGTCGCGCCGGTTGAGGACACCGACCCGCAGCGCTGGGCGCTTCAGTAGCCTCTCCGCGGATGGCCAGCTTTACTTTTTCGCGCGAGGTGGATGCGCCGCCCGAGGTGGTGTTCGACGTCTTGACCGATCACCGCGGGTACGCGGACATCACCCCTTTGCGGAAGTCCGAGCTGGAGCGGGAGGGGGACCCCAGCCCAAACGGAGTCGGGGCCATCCGCGTCCTCAGCTCGGTAGGGCCGCCGCTGCGCGAGGAGGTCATCGTCTACGAGGCACCCCGTCGCTTCTCCTACAAGTTGCTCTCAGGGGCCCCCGTCCGCGACCACGTCGGCACGGTCGCGCTGGAGGCGGACGGGGAAGGGACGAAGGTCATCTATGCCGTGCGCACCAATCCCACCATCCCCGTGGTCGGCGGGGTGGCGGTCGCGGTCGCCAGGTTCGGGGTGAAGCAGCTGGTCGACGGGATCGTCGCCGAGGCCGAGCGGCGCGCCGTGGCTGGAGCCTGACGGCCCGGATGGGCCACCGCATCGGCGAGCTGGTCTCCGCCGCCAAGCGGCTCTGGCACGAGCATCGCTGGGCGACCGTGGCGCTTGTCGCGTCCATCTTGATTGTGATCGGCGGCGCCGTCGGCATTGCCTACGACGAGCTCAAGCGCCCGGCCGACATCCACAACGAAGCGGCCGCCTTCCAGCCGCAGAAACCGAAGCTGGAGAAGCGCAAGACGGTCAGCTGGCCGCTCTACGGCTACGACCGCGCCCGCACCCGCTACCTGCCGGCGAAGGGAGTCAAGCCTCCCTTTCACAAAATGTGGCGCTACACGGGCCGCCCGCTGCTCGAGTTCCCGCCGACGGTCGCCGGCGGCAGGCTCTACTTCGTCAACAACAGCGGCTATGCCGTGGCGCTGGACGCGGATACCGGCAAGCAGCTCTGGAAACGGCGGATCGGCCGCCTCAACGCCTCATCGCCGGCGTACTACAAGCATCGCCTCTACATCGTCAACCTCGTCCCCGGGCACGTGGTCAAGCTCGACGCTCGCAACGGCCGCGTGATCTGGAAACGCTCGCTGCCGGGCCGCGCCGAGTCCTCCCCGGTCGTCGTCGGCAGGAGCCTCTACTTCGGCTGCGAGGACGGCAACCTCTACTCGCTCAGCACCCGCAACGGCAACGTGCGCTGGGCGACCGGCCTCGGCGGGCCGGTCAAGTCGGCGCCCGCCTACTACGGCGGCGTCCTCTACGTCGGCGACTACGGCGGCTACATGAACGCGGTCGAGGCCAAGAACGGCAAGCTCGTCTGGCAGAGCGACTCGCTCGGTCAGGGCTTCGGCACCTCGGGCGCCTTCTACTCGACTCCCGCCGTCGCCTTCGGACGCGTCTACGCCGGCAACAACGACACCCGCGTCTACAGCTTCGACCGCCACAACGGCGAAATCGCCTGGACCTTCTCGACCGGCGGCTACGCCTACTCGGGGCCTGCCGTCGCGCGCACCCGCCACACCGGGCCCACCGTCTACATCGGCTCCTTCGACGGCAACGTCTACGCGCTCAACGCCAAGGACGGCGAACCGCGCTGGATCCGCTCGGCCGGAGGGTCGGTGATCGGCTCGCTCACCGCGGTCGGCGACATCGTCTACGCGGCCGAGTTCGACGACACCTCGACCACCGGCTACACGATGAAGGGCGGCCACCCGGTCTTCAGCTACCCCCGCGGCACCTACACCCCGGTCGTCTCCGACGGCCACCGTCTCTATCTGGTCGGCTACTCGAGCATCACGGCCCTGGAGCCCTTCAAGTACAAACGCGGCTTGGCCGACCGGGTCGTCGCGCGCTAGCGCCTTGGGCCGACGCCGCCCGGTGGGGGTGGCGGCGCCTTTGGCGGGAAGGGCGCGAACGAGGGGAAGCGACCGTTGTGGATCTTGTTGCGCAGGACGCCGAGGCTGGCCGGCCAGTTCTGGATCCGGTAGGAGCTCGCCGAGCCGAAGTCCTGGTAGTAGACGAGCATCTTGGCGCGGCGGTGGCGTTCGACCCAGGTCATCAGCTTGCGCACGTAGGCGGGGTCGTCGCCGCTGGAGACGCCCCACTCGGTGATCGCGAAGGGCTTGCCGGAGAAGTGTTGGTAGAGGCCGTCGAGCGCCTTCCAGTCCTGGTTGTCGGAGTAGATGTCGGTGCCGGCCCAGTCGACCCAGCGCGAGCCGGGGTAGTAGTGGCGGGGACGGTTGTGGGGGACGGTCGGCGAGCCGGCCGGCAGCGGGCTCCAGATCACTTCGATCGGCGCCTTGGGCAGGCCGGCGACGTCGCTCTGCAGTGGTGGCAGGCCGGCCGCTCGCAGCCGGGCGTCGATCTGGCGCCGCTTGCCGCCGCCGTGGACGATCACGTAGATGCGGCGGAAGGCGCGTTTGTAGGAGCGGGTGCTGTGGGCGGCGTCGCGTGCCTTGCCGGCGCAGTCGTAGGTGGCCCAGACGTTGAGGCAGCGGTTGGGCTCGCCCAGGGGGCGGATGTAGGCGCGCATGTTCTTCGCCCAGAACAGCTTGTTGAGGCGGATCAGGTACTCGTCACCCGCGCCGCCGGCGATCGCGCCGGGGCTGATCAGCTCGTGGCCGTCGTTGTTGTCGGCGGTGGAGATGTGGAGGACCGGCCGCGACCGCGCCGCCTGCCAGCGTTCGATCGACTCGGGGAAGTCCGACCCCCAGGTGCGGAAGGACTGGATCAGGGCGGGGTGCTTGTGCAGGACGGCGCTGAACTGGCCGAAGTCGGCACTGTCGCCGGTGTCGCTGGTCCCGAAGTAGACCTTCTTGCCGTGTGGCACCAGCGAGAGAGCACTGGCCGAGCCGACACAGCAGAGCAGGCAGAGGACCGCCGCAGCGCAGAGCGCGACGGCCGGAGTCGTCTTGTCGAAGGGTCGCGGCATCGAGGAGGCGGGACATAGTGGCAAGCGACGGCGCCCGGCCGTGAAATTCGCCTGCCGCTTTACTCTCAGTCATCTTGGAAACAGCGAAGGCGGAGGAGTGATTCGGGTGGCACTCGATCAGAGCAAAGTGGGTCAGCACATCGCGTCGCAGATGGAGGCGATCGAAGCCGACTACGGCGAAGACTGCGAGATCGGCGACATCTGCACGATCGTCGAGATCAGGGGCCCGCACGGCTCCCACGTGCGCATGCGCAGTACCGCCTCCTCACCGCACTCGACCCTCGGCCTGCTCAAGCTCGCCGAACAGGTGGCGCTGGCGAACTTCGGCCGCGACGACGTCTAGTCGCCGGGAGGTGGATCGACCTCGCGCAACTCGTCCGTGCTCGGGTCGAAGACGAGGCCGCGAACCGAATCGCGGACGATAAGCGTCGGGGCCGATCGGAGCCGGGCTACGCCAAGGCGCAGAGCGTTTTCCAGATCGTCGAAGGCTCCCTGCGCGAATGCGGATGCATCGTCCCCCAAGCTCAGCCGCTCGGCCAGCTCTTCCTCCGAGGGGGCTTGAAGCCCGCAGCCCTCGTGCATCATCACGATGATCTCCTCGGTGCCGAGCAGGCGCTGTGAGATCGTCAGCGAGCGCAGCGCATCGTCAGTTACGAGCCCACCGGCGTTGCGGATGATGTGGGCGTCGCCGCGCTCCAGGCCGAGGATCCGGTAGACGTCGAGGCGGGTGTCCATGCAGGTGAGGACCGCGAGCTTGCGCTGAGGGCGGGGGTCCATGCTCAGTCGCCGGATTCGGAGACGATTGCCAGCACCGCGCCGGCGTGCTTGGAGACGAAGCTGGGGCCGACGCCGCGGATCGCCAGGAGGGAGTCCTCCGTCGTGGGGCGGGTCGCGGCGATTGCTTCCAGCGTGGAGTTGTGGGCGACGGTGAAGGCGGGCTTGCCGTCGGCGGCGCTCAGGCGCCAGGCCTTGAGCTGCTCGAACAGGAGCGCGTCGGCGGGGGAGAGGTCGATCGGTGTCGGGGGTGGCTTCTTGGTCTTGCTGGTGCGCCGGATAACGATCGTCTCGGGGTCGGGCAGCCAACCCTGCGGGTCACAGACGTCGCAGCAGCGCTCCAGGGGGCTGCCGGCCGTGCCGTCGCTGAAGTGGTCGAGGACGCTGCGGCGTCGACAGCGCTCGGAGTAGATGAACTCTTTGATCGTGCGGTAATCACGCCAGCCGCGCTCGTGGGCGATCGCCAGGTCGGGGTCGCCGGCGCGCTGCTGGTTGAAGCGGACCAGGCGGCCGAGGTCGGCTTTCATCGCCAGCAGCACCGCCTTCGCCGGCTGCCCATCGCGTCCCGCACGTCCGGCCTCCTGGTAGTAGGCCTCGAGGCTGGTCGGGATCGCCATGTGCCAGACGGAGCGCACGTCGGCCTTGTCGACTCCCATGCCGAAGGCGTTGGTGGCGACAATCACCTCTACATCGCCATCCATGAAGCGCGCCTGCGCGCTGGCCCGGTCCTCCGGCTCCATGCCGGCGTGGTACGGCAGGGCGCGCAGCCCCGCTTCACGCAGCTCCGCGGCGATCTCGTCGGTGTCGCGGCGGGTGCCGCAGTAGACGATCGCCGGCCGGTTGGTAGCGTCGGCGAGGCCCGCTTCGAGCAGCGCCATCCGCCGTGCCTTGGAGCCGGTCCCCTCCAGTCGCACCACGTCGAAGGAGATGTTGGGCCGGTCGAAGCCGGAGCGAACCTGCAGCGGCTCGCGCATCCGGAAGCGCGCGGCGATCTCGCGCGCCACCGCCTCGGTTGCCGTCGCCGTGCAGGCCATCACCGTCGGCCTTCCGAGTCGCTCGGCGATCTCCGGCAGTCGCAAGTAGTCCGGCCGGAAGTCATGCCCCCACTCGGAGACGCAGTGCGCCTCGTCGACCGCGAGCAGGTCGATGCGGCGCTGTTCGATTGCGGCGAGGAAGACGCCGGAAGCGAAGCGCTCGGGAGAGCAGTAGACGATCCGCGCGGCGCCGCCACGCACCTGAGCGAGCGAGTGGCGCACGTCCTCTTCGCTCATCGCCGAGGTGATCATCGCCACCGGGTGCCCGGCCCCGCGCAGCCGCTGCCACTGGTCGTTCATCAGGGCGATCAACGGGCTGACGACGATCGTCAGGTCCTCCGAGGCCAGGCCCGGCAGTTGGTAGCAGAGGCTCTTGCCGCCGCCGGTCGGCATCACGATCAGCGAGTCGCGCCCTTCCAGCCCAGCCTCAACCGCTTCCTTCTGTCCCGGTCGCCAGTGCTGGAAGCCCAGCTCTCCGAGTAGTGCGTCAGCTTGATCTTGGAGCTGGACGGTCATCGGCCGCCCAGGCTATGCGCTTCTCCGGCGGTGGCGGTTTCGATTTCCGCTAAGTGGGCAATTAGAAGAGTCTCTCTATGTAAAGGAGGAGCGATGTCCACCGTCGCAGTCATCGCCATAGTCATAGCTGCCTTGATCGTTCTCGCGATTGTGGTCTCGGCTGCTCGCCGTGCCCGTAACCGACGGGAATTCGCCGAGGTGCAAGGCGAGGCGCAACACCAGGATGCACGTCACCATCGCGAGAAAGCAGAGGACAGCCGCACGGAGGCCGCGATCGCCGAGGAGCGTGCGAAGCGGGCAAAGGTCGAGGCCGAGCTCAACGAGGAGCGCGCCGACCAACGTGAGCGGGAGCTTGGCAGGAACAACTAGGAGGAACCATGGCTCAGACCAAATCCAAACCGAAATCCAAATCGAAACCGAAAGCCTCGTCCAAACAAAAATCGGCTAACTCGGGGAAATCGTCCTCGAAAGCGGCACCCACCGAGGTGATGAGCAACGCGGCCGACAAAGCCACGACCGCCGTGGGTAACGCCACGACCGCTGTCGGCCACGCAGCGGACAAAGCCAAGATCCCCCTGGTGGCCGGCGGCGCGGCCCTCGCCGGCGTGGCGGGAGGGGCGATGCTCGGCGCCCGTCAAGCCCGTCGCCACAACCGTCACAACCTGACCAAGGCGGCCAAAAACGTCGGGACGTTTGGTGCGCAGGTCGGCCGCCTCGCTTCCGAGATCCACCAGGCCCGCGAGTCCGGCAATGGCAAGCACCGCTCGCCGGTCGAGGTGGTCCTCGAGGGCACTAACCACTAGGCGCTCTCGCGCCTAGCTCGCCCGAGCTCCCCTCCCCCGGCGGGTGGCGGGACCCTGCCGGATTTTGAGGACTATTCGGTGACGATCAGGGCCGGCGTCTGCGACAGCTCCTCGGCCAATGCGTCGATCTTCTGCGCCAGCTTGCGGGTGTCCGCCTTGCTCAGTTCGGTGTAGAGGACGAACCCGTCGCCCTTCCGGTAGGGCTCGAGCGAGGCGTAGACGTCCTTGAAGTCGGCTTCGATCCCTTCGACCAACTCCGGGTCCTTCTCCTCGACCAGCGGCTTGACCGCTTCGAACGCCGCCTCCGAGCCTTCGACGTTGGCCTCGAAGTCGACCAGGTCGGTGTGCGAGTAGCGCTCCTCCTCGCCGGTGATCTTCGAGGCTGAGACCTCGCCGAGGAGCTCGTTGGCGCCGTTGGCGATCTGCACCGCCTGCAGTTCGACCGTCTTCACTTTGCGCTGCAGCTCTTCGATGTCGGCGAGCAGCTGCTTGGCCACCGGGGTCATCCCGGCGGTCGTGTCGTCGACCCAGAGCGCCTGCTCGATCACGTGGAAGCCGCCCCATTCGCTCTTCGGCACGTCGTTCTCGCGCGCGTCGATGCGGGGATCGAGGCCTCCGAAGGACTCCGCCACCGGCTCGATCCGCTCGTAGGGAATGCGGGCCGCGGGGTAGAGGGATTTCGCCTTTTCGACGTCCCCGGCTTCGACTGCGGTGACGAACGGCTCGGTCGCGGCGACCAGCTCGGTGGTGTTCTTCTCCAGGTAGTCGCGGTACTGGGAGATCGCACTTTCGACCTGCGGGCTGCTCTCGGTGTCGAGCTTGCCGCTGACGGTCAGCGTGCCCTTCTCGTCCTCGCCGCCAGGGCAGTAGAGCGTGTATTCACCCTGCTCCAGGGTCAGCGAGAAGCTGCCGGAGAGCCCGTCGGAGAGGTTCTCGACCTCGCCCAGGATCGTGTCCCCGTCCATCACCTCGAGCTCGGTGACGCTCGAGGTGCCGGCGTTTTCCACCTCGAAGGTGATCGGCCCGGCGGGAGCCTTCGCCTCGTTGGGCACGCAGCCTGCGTCGGTCAGTTCGAAGACCATCTTCTTGGCGCCGGCCGGGGCGTCGTTGTTGGAGCCGCAGGCGGCTACCAGGACGGCCATCAGGCCAGCGGCCGCGACGGTGAGTGCAGCGCGGACGAGAGATTGGTTCATCGGGGGAGAAGCTCCTTGTCGTCTGATCAAAAGTTAGGGGAACCTAACAAAAACCGACGTATCAAGTCGGATTAGCGTCCTCAGCCGAGCAGCGTCTCGCCGACGTAGCCGCCCTGGCGGGCGCCTGGCGGGACCGCGAAGACGGCGCTGCCGACGTGCTTGATGTACTCATTGAGCGCGTCGTTGGAGCCGAGCCGGCGCTGGATCGGCACGAACTGGCGCTGCGGGTCGCGCTGGAAGCTGATGAAGAAGAGGCCGGCTTCGAGCTCGCCGAGGCTCTCGTCGACGCCGTCGGTGAAGGAGTAGCCGCGCCGCAGGATGCGCTCGCCGCCGTTTGCCTGCGCGGAGGCGAGCCGGACGTGGGCGTCGACCGGAATCGTCGGTTTGCCGCCCACCTCGGCCTCGAGGTCGAGCGGGTCGGACTCCTTGCAGCCGCCCAGCGGGGCGCCCTCGTACTTGTCGCGGCCGATCGTCAGCTCCTGGTCTTCGAGCGGCGAGCGGTCCCAGATCTCCAGCAGCATGCGGATCCGGCGGGTGACCAGGTAGCTGCCGCCGCGCATCCAGGTGGGCCCTTCGCCGCCGACCCAGACGAAGCGGCGCATCGCCTCGGTGTCCTCGGCGCGGATGTTGGCGGTGCCGTCCTTGAAGCCCATCAGGTTGCGCGGGGTGTCCTGGCTGCGGCTCGTCGTCGAGGTGCGGCCGAAGCCGAGCTGCGACCAGCGCATCACCACCGTGCCGCGGCCGATCCGGGCCAGGTTGCGGACTGCATGGAAGGCGACCTGCGGATCGTCGGAGCAAGCCTGCACGCAGATGTCGCCACCGCTTTCTTCGCCGTTCAGCTCATCGGCAGGCAGCGGCGGGATCTCCTGCAGCGCGGCCGGGCGATCCCCGCGGAGGCCGAGGCCGCGGCGCTCGAACAGGCTCGGCCCGAAGCCGATCGTGACGGTGAGGCGGGAGGGGAGCAGGCCGACCGTCTCGCCGGTGTCGTCGGGCGGTGCCGGCTGGAGGTTGTTGGCGGCGCCGATCATGTCTCCCGTGGTCATTTCCGCCGCCGCGCGGGACCACTCGCGCAGCATCTCGCGCAACTCGGCACGGTCTTCGCTGACCAGGTCGAAGGCGGCGAAGTGGAGGCGATCCTGGGCGGGCGTATCGATGCCGGCCTGGTGCTCGCCGTAGAAGGCGACCGAGCCGGTGCCGTCCGACTTTGCCTCGGCGGTCTCCTGGCCGACCAGGAAGCCGGTCGCGCCGCCAAGGCCGAGGCCGGCAGCACCGGCCCCAGCAGAGGTCAGTAGGCGGCGGCGGGTTAGCGGTGGCATCTCGGCCGGGGAAGGGGGGTCATCTGAGGCTTAAGCAGGACTCTCGGCCGGCGTCCCCTCGGCCGTTGCCGCGCGTTGGGTGTTGGGTGCCGGGGCGGGGCGACGGGGTCGCAGGCGGTCGGGCCATAGGACGTAGAGCGTCATCGGGATCGCGTAGAGCAGGTAGACGAGCGTCTCGCCGACCGTCGGCGTCGGCTGCAGGCCCAACATCCCGGTCAGCAGCGCGCCGGAGATCGTCCCCGGCTGGACCAGCCAGGTGAGGTCGAGTGCCTGTCCCTGCAGCTCGTTGAACCAGCCCGCCTCGTGGGCGGTGTGCAGCGAGGTCGAGAGTAGGCCGGCGGCGACGAAGACGAGGATCAAACCGGTGATGCGGAAGAAGCGATTGAGGTTGAATTTGACGCCGCCGCGGTAGATGCCGACGCCGATCGCGATCGCCGCGACCAGGCCGATGACGGCACCCGCTCCGGCCGCGGTGGTGTCGGTTGCGTCCTGGAAGGCGGCGAGCATGAAGACCGAGGTCTCGAAGCCCTCGCGAAGCACGGCGAGGAAGGCCATCGCGACCAGGGCCATCGCCGAGCCACGGGCAAGCGCGGTTGCCGCGCTGCCTTCCAGCGCCGCTTTGATGTTGCGGGCGTTGCGCCGCATCCAGACGATCATGTAGGTGACGGCGGCGACCGCGATCAGGCCGATTACCGTCTCCAGGCCCTCCTGCTCGCGCTGCGGGAGCTGTTCGCCGACGACCTCGAGCAGCACCGCGATCCCGATGCAGAGCGCCACCGCGATGCCCACTCCGATCCACATCTGCTTGATCGCGTCGCCCCTGCCCTCTTTGACCAGGAAGGCGGCGATGATGCCGACGATCAGCGATGCCTCGACGCCCTCGCGCAGGGCGATGACCAGGGTTGGGATCATCCAGCTGCTGCCTTTCTCGCTCGCTTTGGGAGGGCGCCAGTTTCCTTAGGCGTCCCTAATTAGGCGGCCCAAAAACCTAGCATGCCGCTAGGTATTACGCGATCAGGCGGGGAGCCAGGGCTCGTACCACTGGCAGAGGCCGCGAGTTAGATCGTTAGCCTGCTTGGGGCCCCAGGTTCCCGGTGCGTAGGAGTGGACCGGGCCGGGCTCGTCGAGCAGCGGCTCGACGATGCGCCAGGTCTCCTCGACCGTGTCCTGGCGGGTGAAGAGCTGCGCCTGCCCGTTCAGCGCGTCGCCGAGCAGCCGCTCGTAGGGTTCGGGGTCCTCGCCCGGGACTTTCTCGAAGAGGACCTCCAGGTCGGCCGGCTCGAAGGCCTCCTCCCCGGCCCGCTTGGCGAAGAGGCGGATGCGCGAGCCCGGCTTCGGCTCGATCCGCACCGTCAGTTGGTTTGGTTCGGGGAGCTTCCCCGGGCCGACGCCGAGCCGCGGCGGACGCTTGAAGACGACGTTCACCTCGGAGGCCTTCACCGGCATGCACTTGCCTGCCCTGATGAAGAAGGGGATACCGCTCCAGCGCCAGTTGTCGATCGCCAGCTCGACCGCGGCAAAGGTCTCGGTGGTCGAGTCCGGCGCCACTTCCTCGACCTCGCGGAAGCCTTCGTACTGGCCGCGCACGTAGCGCTTCGGGTCTGCGGTCCGCACCGCGCGGAACATCTCCAGCTTCTTGTCGCGGATCGAGTCCGCGTAGTTGCCGGCCGGCGGCTCCATCGCGACCAGGGCGAGCACCTGCAGGGCGTGGTTCTGGATCACGTCGCGCATTGCGCCGACCGCGTCGTAGAAGCGGCCGCGGTCATCGACGCCGAAGTCCTCGGCGATCGTCACCTGCACGTGGGCGACGTGCTCGCGGTTCCAGACCGGCTCCAGCAAGGAGTTGGCGAAGCGCAGGTAGGAGATGTCCATCACCGGCTCCTTGCCGAGGTAATGGTCGATGCGCAGGATCTGTTCCTCCTCGAGCACCTTGCAGAGCTCGGCGTTGAGCGCGCGGGCGGACTCGAGGTCGTGCCCGAAGGGCTTCTCGATGACGACGCGGGCGTTCTCGGTCAGCCCGGCTTGACCGAGTCCCTGGACCACGGTGGCGAACAGGGAGGGCGGGATCTCCAAATAGAAGACCGGCCGCTCCGCTTTCGCGATCGCCTTGCCGACCCGCTCGAAGGTCGCCGGGTCGGCGTAGTCGCCCTGGATGTAGGAGAGGCGCGCGGCGAGTCGCCCGAAGACGTCCTCGTCGGGATCCTCGACCGTCATCGAGATCGCCTCGCGGGCGTGCGAGCGCAGCTTCTCGTCGTCCCAGTCGTCGATCGCGACACCGACGATCGGGCAGTCGAGCTTGCCCCGCGCCTCCAACCGGTAGAGGGCGTGGAAGGTCATTTTCTTCGCCAGGTCGCCGCTGATCCCGAAGATCGTCAGCACGTCGGCCGGTAGGGTGGGCTCCATGGAGCTGGGAATAGTAGGGCTCGGCCGGATGGGGGCGAACATGGCCCGCCGCCTGATGCGCGACGGCCATCGCATCGTCGCCTACGACGTCAATCCCGATGCCGTCACGGAGCTTGCCGGCGAGGGAGCGGAGGGAGCCACCTCGCTGCAGGATCTGGCCGCAAAGCTGAGCGCGCCGCGGGCGGTCTGGGTCATGGTCCCCTCCGGCGAGATCACCGAGCAGACCGTCGATGACGTCGCCGCGGTGCTGGAGGCCGGCGACGCGATCGTCGACGGCGGCAACTCCTATTACCGCGACGACATCCGCCGCGCCGAGAAGCTGCGCGAGCGGCAGATCGACTTCGTCGACTGCGGCACCAGCGGCGGCGTCTTCGGGCTCGAGCGTGGCTACTGCCTGATGATCGGCGGACCCGACGGGGCGGTGGGGCGGCTCGACCCGATCTTCGCCAGCCTTGCCCCCGGGGTCGACTCGGCCGAGCGCACGCCGGGCCGCAGCGGCGATCCCTCGCCTGCTGAGAACGGTTACCTGCACTGCGGGCCGAACGGCGCGGGCCACTTCGTGAAGATGGTCCACAACGGGATCGAGTACGGAATCATGGCCGCCTACGCCGAGGGCCTCAACATCCTCAAAAACGCCGACGCGGGCAAGGTGCAGCGCGAGCAGGACGCCGAGACGGCTCCACTGGAGCAGCCCGAGTACTACCAGTACGACCTCGACCTGCCGGAGGTGACCGAGGTATGGCGACGGGGCAGCGTGGTCGGCTCCTGGCTGCTCGACCTAACCGCGGCGGCGATGCAGGAATCCCCCGACCTCTCCGACTTCGCCGGCCGCGTCTCAGACTCCGGCGAGGGACGCTGGACCTCGATCGCGGCGATCGACGAGGGCGTGCCGGCGCCGGTGCTGACCACGGCGCTGTACGAGCGCTTCTACTCGCGGGGGTTGGATGACTTCGGCGACAAAGTCCTCTCGGCGATGCGCAAGCAGTTCGGCGGTCACGACGAGAAGGCTTCCTAGCCCGGCGAACGGGTGGGCGACCCCGATGGCGATCGAGACCAAGGTCTTCCCCGACGACAGGGCCGCCTCACGCTATGCGGCCGAAGCGGTTGCCGCCTTCGGGCGGGAGTCGGTCGAGGCGCGCGGCGAGTTCAACCTGGCGCTCAGCGGCGGCAAGACGCCGTGGGCGATGATCGGCCAGCTCGGCGAAATGGCGGAGATGCCCTGGGAGCAGGCGTACATCTACCAGGTGGACGAGCGGGTGGCACCCCCCGGCGACGAGGCACGCAACCTCACCCACCTGGTGCAGATGCTCTCGCTCGATCACCAGGCGGCGCTGCGGCCGATGCCGGTGACCAGCCGCGACCTCGAACTCTCCGCCGCCGAGTATGAAGTCCACGTCCCCGAGCACCTCGACCTGGTCCACCTCGGGCTCGGCCCGGACGGCCACACCGCCTCGCTCGTCCCAGGCGACTCGGTGCTCGAGCTCGACGATCGCCGTGTCGCGATGACCGGCGGCCTCTACGAAGACCACCGCCGCATGACCCTCACCTACCCGGCCCTGAACGCCGCGCGCCAGATCCTCTGGCTGGTGCTCGGCGAGGCCGCCCGCGAGCCACTGGCCAAGCTGCTCGCCGGCGACACCTCGATCCCGGCCGGCGGGGTCGAAAACGACAACATGCTCCTCGTCACCGACGAAGCCGCCATGCCGCGTTAGCGTATTCGCTAACATTTCTGGGGTGACGACGCGAGAGATACTTAGGCGCAGTGGCCTTAGCCAGGCCGAGTTGGCCCGCAGGGCAGGTATGCCCCGCTCGGTGGTCAACGCTTACGTACGAGAAAAACGTGAGCCCGGCGCCGACGCCCTTGCAAGGTTGGCAGCGGCCGGGGGCTTGGAATTGACGCTGACGCCTCGCAGGCCGCCGGTCGATGTCGAACGGGCGAGCAGGATCCTCGTTCAAGTTTTGGAGCTTGCCGAGGCGCTGCCGTTTCGACCGCGCCCTGAGCTCGCCTATCCGCATCTGCCGGACCGGATCGCCAAGCCGGGATCGGCCCGATGAGTGAGCTGGTCGAGAAGCTCTTTACGATCCATGACTCGCTTACCGAGGCGGGTCTCGCCCATGCGTTCGGGGGTGCAATCGCTCTCGCCTATTGCGTCGAGGAGCCGCGGGGGACGCGAGATCTCGACGTCAACATCTTCATCGACGCATCGAAGGCCGAGTCCGTCCTTGCCTCACTGCCGGACGGGGTCCGTGTCAGGAAGGTGGACATCGACAAGGTCGTGCGCGATGGTCAGGCCCGGTTGGACTGGGATGGAACCCCAATAGACGTCTTCCTCAACAACATCCCGCTGCACGAGGCGGTAGCTGGCTCCGTCGTTTGGGTTCAGCTCGAAGGACGCGACATTCCGGTGCTCGACTGCGCCTCGCTCGCCATCTTCAAGGCCTTCTTCGACCGGACGAAGGACTGGGCTGATTTGGAGGCGATCGCAATTGCTACGCCCGAGGACATCGACGCTGCGGCAGCGACGATCGCCGAGCTGGTCGGTGGGGACGACCCCGCGGTCGAGAAGCTGAAAACTTTCGCGAGCTGATGCGTACCGGCTCAGGCCTCGCCGAGGGAGACGGCGTGGTTGGCGACTATGCGGCTGCTCGGGTCCCACTTGCGCTTCGCTTCGCCGAGGCGGTCGCAGGCGTCGGGGGGCAGGATCGCGTCGACGTCGCAGGGGCCTTCGGTGAAGTTGTAGTAGCCGCCGTCGGCGGCCCACGAGGACATCGTCTCCTCGATCTTCTTCAGGTGGCCGGGGATCGCCTCGCCCAGCTCGGGCGTCATCGGCATGCCGACGCTGTACATCGCGAAGCCAGCGTCGAGGTGGGAGAGGGCGCCGCCGTTCTCGGCCGGCCGGCCGAGCGCGCCGCCGAGGTGGCGCAGCTCGCTGAGCAGGAGGGGCGAGCCAGAGCCTGGGCCGGCGACCGAGATGAAGGCGTCGATCGCCTCGTCGGGCAGATCGCGAATCGTCTGGCCGTCGCCGATGCCGGGCACCGGGTTCTCCGGGTCCATATGGATCCGGCTCAGGCCCGAGGTGGGCATCCAGGCGAAGGTGTCCATGATCGTCTCGCCGATCTCGCGCAGCGGCGCGATCGTCGCTTCGCCCTCGGCTTGGCCACCGATGCAGGCCACCCCGATCGTCAGCAGCGGGACGCCGCGGATCGGCTCCGGCACGTCGGGGATCGGCGGCGGGGTGACGAAGCGGACGATCGAGGTGACCTCCTCGGGGACGCCGGCGATCCAGTCGCGGTAGGTGCGCACCGCCTCGGCGCCGACCTCGGCCGGGAAGACGAGCGCGCCGGCGTAGACCTCGGCGATCGGCAGCAGCTCTACCTGCAGCGCGGTGACGACGGCGTAGCCACCGCCACCGCCGCGCAGCGCCCAGAAGAGGTCGGGCTCGTTCTCGGCGTCGACCGTACGCGCCACGCCCTCGGCGTCGACCAGCTCGATCGCGGCGACGTTGTTGCAGGCGAAGCCGTGGCCGCGCCCGAGCCAGCTCAGGCCGCCCCCGAGCGTGTAGCCGGTCACGCCCACGTCGGGGGAGGAGCCCGGAAGGAAGCAGAGGCCATGCTCGCCGGCGGCCTCGGCCAGCTCGAGCGAGAGGACGCCAGCCTCGACTCGCGCCCGGCGGGCGCCGGGATCCACCTCGACGCCGCGCATCCGCTCGGTCTTCAGCAGGATCGTCCCGTCGAGCGGCGCCAGTGGCGCGGCGCCGTGGCCGGTGCCCTGCGCGGCGACCTTCAGATCGTTCTCGGCGGCGAAGCGGACGGTCGCGGCGACGTCATCGGCGTTTTCGGCGAAGGCAACGGCGACCGGCCTCTGGTCGGCTACGAGGTTCCAGGCGGCGCGCGCCTGGTCCCAGTCGGAGTCGTCAGGGATGGCAATTCGGCCGGCGATCGCCAGCCCGGTGAAGTCGGTCATCTACGTCTCCTCGCAGTCCGTGGGTCGGTGAAGAATCAGTTCAACGTCAAACGGTCGACTGTGTCGCCTGCCCCGACCAGCACGTCGCTCACCATAGCCGGCGGGAAGAGGCCGTGCGAAGAGATCCCAGGGTCGGCGTCGAGCCTCGCAGCGAGCGCAACCAGATCGCCGATCTCGCCGCGGTAATCGGCGATCACGCCACCGTCCGGACTGGGCGGGACGTCGCGCAACTCGACCTCGGGACCAAGTCGCGCCAGGGTCGAGCGCAGGCCGAAGGCGAGCAGCTCGAGCGGGACGGGCGGGGTGAGCGAGTCGACCGGCTTGCTCGAATCGGCGATCACGACGAAGCGCTCGGCCGCCGCGGCGACGATCTTCTCGCGCTGGTGGGCCGCTCCGCCGCCCTTGATCAGCCAGCCGTCGGGGGTGACCTGGTCGGTCCCGTCGATCGCGATGTCGAGCCGCTCCAGCTCGCTGAACTCCTCGACCGGGATGCCGAGCTCGCGGGCCTGTTGCTCGGTTGCAACCGACGTGGCCACGCAGCGGATCCCGCTCAGCCCGCGCGCCGCGATCGCCGGCAGGAGCAGCGCGACGGTGGAGCCGGTCCCCAACCCGACGGTCATCCCGTTCTCGACCAGCGCGGCCGCCGCTTCGGCGGCGATGCGCTTCTCGTCGGCGGCTCCCACGGCCGGGACTTTATGCTCGCGGGGCGATGGACGCTCGGATCTGGCTGACCGGGAAGGGCAACGAGCCGCGGTCGTTCGCGCTCGGCGAGCGGACCACGGTTGGGCGCGATCCAGACGCCGGGGTCACGATCGACGACGAGGCCGTCTCCTGGCACCACCTGGAGATCGAGAGCCGGGGCGGGGTGCTGATGGCGACCGATCTCGACAGCCGCAACGGCACCGCGCTCAACGGCGAGCTCCTCGCCCGTCCCCGCCGGCTGCGCGACGGTGACGTACTGACCGTCGCCGACTACCGACTGGAAGTCTCCGACCCGATCCCGGGCCGGGCGGGGGGGACGGTCGCGGTCAGCGAGCCCTCTGTTGCGCTCACCGAAGAGGAGCGGGCGACCGCGACCGCGTTGGTCGCTCCTTACCGCAGCGAGGGCGCCTTCGCCGGCCGCCCCGCGACCCGCGCCGAGCTCGCCGAGGCGCTCCACGTCAGCGAGCGCACCGCCCAGCGCCGCCTCGACGCGCTCGCCGCCAAGCTCGACATCCCCGGCGACGCCGGCCGTGACCGCCCGCGTCTCATAGCGGCGCGAGTGATCGAGCTGGGACTCGATCGCTGACCCGGACCGGGCCAAACGTGGCTCGTCGGGGGGCGCGGTTGTCGTTGGCGCGCTCGCCTTGCTGGCGCAGGATCGGTTGGCAAGAAGTTCAGATCCAACCGATCGAAAGGAATTGCCATGCGCCACCGATCGCTACTCATCTCAGTCATCGCCCTGCTCGCGCTCGCCGTCTCGGCGACCGCGGCCCTGGCGGCATCGCCTCGCGCCGTCGTCTATTCCAAATCGACGACGGTCGGCAGCGAAGTCAAAGGCGGCCTCTTCGCCGTCAAGTCCGGACACCTCAACCAGATCACCGAGAATCCCTTCGACACCGAACCGGCCTTCTCGGCCGACGGCCGTACGATTGCCTTCGTCCGCGCCGGCGATCTCTACTCGGTCCGTCCCGACGGCTCGGGTCAGCGTCAGCTGACCAGCGGCGCCTCGCTTGACTCGGCGCCGATCGTCTCACCCGACGGCAAACGCGTCGTCTTCGAGCGCCGCGCCGGCGAGGACGGCGCCGCGGACCTCTACTCGGTGAGGGTGCTCGGTGGCGGCCTGCACGGCCTGACCAGCGGGCCAGACGACGACCACGGGGCCGACTTCTCGCCGGACGGACGGGCGATCGTCTTCGTCCGCGACGCCGACCCCGGCCCCAACGCGACCGAGGACCTCTACTCGATGCGCCCGTCCGGGGCCGGCCTCGCTCGCCTGACCCGCACCAACGGCATCGACGAGTTCAAGCCGCGCTACTTCGCCGGCGGGATTCTCTTCAGCCGCGGCGAGAGCAGCGAAGGGCCGGCGGCATACGCCGACGTCTACACGATGCGCCGCAACGGCACGCACGTCAAAGCGCTGGTTGCCGGCGTCGGCTCGGCCTACGTCGAAGACGTCTCACGCGACGGCCACACGCTGCTCTTCCGTCGCGATCAGGGCCTCTGGTCGAAGAAGACCGGCCCGGGCAAGGCGCGCAAGCTCGCCCAGCTCCCCGACGGCTCGGAGACCAATGGGGTCTTCTCCTCGGACGGGCGCAAGGTCGCTGCCTTCGTCGCGGTCGAAGAACAGCAGTCGCTGGTCGCGATCGACGTTGCCACGCGTCGCCAGACCGAGCTCGCTGAAGGCTTCGAGGCCTCCGAAAAAGACGGCACTGTCATCGGTCCGGTGATCGCATGGCAGCCGGCCCGGTAGGACGGCGCCGATAGGGGACGCCACCCGGCGGGGTATAACCCGCCGGGTGGCAGAACCTGTCGTTGGCTCGACCCTTGCCGGCTACCGCCTCGACGCCCTGATCGCGCGAGGCGGGATGGGCGTCGTCTACCGGGCGACCCACCTCGCCCTCGACCGGCCCGTGGCGCTCAAGGTGATCGCCCGCCAGTTTGCCGACGACGCCGATTTCCGCGACCGCTTCCTGCGCGAGTCCCGCCTCGCCGCCCGCCTCGACCATCCGGCGGTCGTGCCGGTCTACGACGCCCGTGAGGAAGACGGCGAGCTGATCGTCGCGATGCGGTTGATCGGCGGCGGCGACCTGAAGAAACGGATCGCGTCGCGCGGTCCGCTTGACCCCGTGGGGGCGGTTGCGCTGCTCGACCAGATCGCCGCCGCGCTCGACGCCGCCCACGCCAGCGGCATCGTCCACCGCGACGTCAAGCCGCACAACATCCTGCTCGAAGGGGAGCGGGCCTTCCTGACCGACTTCGGCCTCGCCAAGGCGCTCGGCGACAGCGGCGTCCTCAGCGGCGCCTCGGTCGTCGGCACCGCCGAATACATGTCGCCGGAGCAGTGGCGGGGCGAGCACGTGGGGCCGGCGGCCGACGTCTACTCGCTTGGCTGCGTGCTCTACGAGTCGTTGACCGGGGTCGTTCCCTATGCGCGGAAGGCTGGCGACGCCGAACCTGAGCTGCCGCAGGGTCTCGATGCGGTGATCGAGCGGGCGGTCTCCCCGAACCCGGACCAGCGCTACGCGACCGCGGGTGAGCTGATCGGCGCCGCGCGCGAGCGCCAGGGCGCGACTCCCGCGGTGACCCATGTGCTCTCCGAGCCGCCCGAGCGGCCGACGCTTCGCCTCGGCGGTGAGGAGAGGTCGCAGCCCGGCCTGTATCGCTGGCGCCGGTACTTCGCCGGGTTATTCGCCGTCTGGTTCATCGTGCCGCTCGTCGTGATCACGCTCGGCGCGATCGTTGCGGGCCTCTACTTCTTCTTTGCTGACGGCGGCCCCTCGGTTTCCTCGCCGATCGAAGTTGCCCGCCCGCCGCTGCGGCTCGCGGTCGGCGAGGACTACGTCTGGGCGACGAGCGCGAGCGATGGCCTCCTCTCGCAGATCGACCCCCAGAGCCAGCGCCCGGTCGGTCGGGCGCTGCAGCTAGGCAGAGGGGTATCGGGAGTGACGGTTGGCGCGGGCTCGGTCTGGGTCTCGAACCCGCGGCGCGGCGAGGTCCTGCGCGTCGATCCGGATACCCGCCGGGTCGTCGACAGGATCGAGGTCGGCGGACGACCCGGCGCGATCGTCGCCGGTGGCGAGAGGATTTGGGTCGCCGACGATGCCGGCGGTGGGGTGACGGCGATCAACGCGATGGGCGGGCGGATCTTCAAACGGGGCATCCCGCCACACGTCACGCCGCTTCGCCTTACGGTCGGAGCCGGCGCGGTCTGGGTCAGCAGCGCTTCGACCGGGGCAGTTCGCCGCATCGACCTCGGCAGCGCAGTCGCGGGCGCTCCCATCGCCGTCGGCCGCGGTCCCGCCGGAGTCGCCGTCGGTGGAGGCTTGGTCTGGGTCGCCAACAGCCGCTCCGACACGGTCACCCGGATCGATCCCGCGACCCACACCCTGGTTGGGTTGTCGATCGCCGTCGGCGACCGTCCGGGTGGGATCGATGCAGGAACCGAGAGCGTCTGGGTCGCCAACTCGGCGGACGGCACGGTCAGCCGGATCGGGATCGAGAGCGGAGAGACGGAAGGGGACCCGGTTTCCGTCGGCCCGGACCCGGGTGCGATCGCGGTTGGCTTGGACGCGGTCTGGGTGGCCAACAACGGCGACGGAACGGTCAGCCGGATCGAGCCCTGAGCGCAATCAATAGGATCGTGTGACCGGTGACGCAGGACATCGACCAGCTCTGCATCAACACGATCCGCACGCTGTCGATCGATGCGATCCAGAAGGCGAACTCGGGGCATCCGGGGACGCCGATGGCGCTGGCCCCGGTCGCCTACACGCTCTGGCAGCGCTTTCTCCGCTTCGATCCCGCCGAGCCGATCTGGCCGAATCGCGACCGCTTCGTCCTCTCGGCCGGCCATGCTTCGATGCTGCTCTATTCGCTGCTCTTTCTGGCCGAGGTCCAGGCGGTCGAACCTGACTACGAGGTGACCGGCCGACCAGCCGTCTCCCTGGAGGACATCGAAAGCTTTCGCCAGCTCGACTCACGGGCTCCCGGTCATCCTGAGTATCGCTGGACTTCGGGTGTGGAGACGACCACCGGCCCGCTCGGCCAGGGCATCGCGACCAGCGTCGGCATGGCGATCGCCTCCAAGTGGCAGGGCGCCCGTTACGGCGCCGAGCTCTTCGACTTCGACGTCTACGCGATCGCCGGCGACGGTTGCTTGATGGAGGGCGTCTCCAACGAAGCTGCCTCGATCGCCGGCCACCTCGAGCTCGACAACCTCTGCTGGATCTATGACAACAACCACATCACGATCGACGGAAAGACCCGGATCGCCTACGAGGACGACGTCGCCGCGCGCTTCATGGGCTACGGCTGGAACGTCACCCGGGTCGGCGACGCCAACGACATGGAGTTGCTCAGCCGCGCCTTCGAGGAGTTCAAGGGCGAGCAGGGGCGGCCGACGCTGATCATCGTCGACAGCCACATCGGCTGGGGCTCGCCGCACAAGCAGGACACCGCCGCTGCGCACGGCGAGCCGCTCGGCGAGGAGGAGGTGCGCGAGACCAAGCGCGTCTACGGCTGGCCCGAGGACGCGCAGTTCCTCGTCCCCGACGGCGTCAAGGAGCACTTCAGCGCCGCTGTCGGCAAACGTGGGGCCGAGCTGCGCGCCGAGTGGGAGGCGAGGCTGGCCGAGTACGCCGGCGGCAACGCCGGTCTCGCCGCTGAGATCGAGGCGACGCAACGGCGGGGTCTGCCCGACGGTTGGGACGCCGACATCCCCAGCTTCGAGCCCGACGAGAAGGGTCTCGCCACCCGCAAGGCCTCGAGCAAGGTCGAGAACGCGATCGCCCAGCGCCTGCCCTGGCTGCTCGCCGGCTCCGCCGACCTGACCGACTCGACCTCGGTCCGGCTCGACTTCGACGGAGCGGCCGACTTCGAGCCCGGTGCCTACGACGGGCGCCAGCTCCACTTCGGGATCCGCGAGCACGAGTCGGCGGCGATCTCGAACGGGCTCTCGCTCGCCAAGCTGAGGCCGCTCTGGTCGACCTACCTCACCTTTTCTGACTACGCCCGCCCGGCGATCCGCCTCTCGGCGCTGATGGAGCTGCCGGTGATCCACCTCTTCACCCACGACTCGATCGGTCTCGGCGAGGACGGCCCGACCCACCAGCCGGTCGAGCAGCTCGCTTCGCTGCGGGCGATTCCCGGCCTCGACGTGATCCGCCCCGCCGACGCCAACGAGGTGGCCGAGGCCTGGCGGGTGGCGATCGACCGGACCCACCAGCCCGTCGCGATGGTCCTCACCCGCCAGGACGTGCCGATCTTCGACCGCGGCAAGTACGGCTCGGCGGAGGGATTGCGGCGCGGCGGCTACGTGCTGGCCGACGCCGCCGAGGGCGGCGACCCCGACGTCATCCTGATCGCCACCGGCAGCGAGGTCGCGCTCGCCCTTGCGGCCTACGAGGAGCTAAGGGGTGAGAGCGTTCGCGCGCGTGTGGTGAGCCTGCCCTGCTGGGAGTTGTTCGATCGCCAGGACGACGGGTACAGGGAAGAAGTGCTGCCGCCGAGCGTGACCGCGCGCGTCTCGGTCGAGGAGGCGTCGACGCTCGGCTGGGACCGTTACGTCGGGCCCGCCGGCGTCAAGATAGGTATGCACACGTTTGGCACCTCGGCGCCATTGAAGGACGTCCAAGACAAGTTCGGCTTCACCCCCGACCGGGTGGCCGAAGCCGCAAAGGAGCTGCTCTCATGAAGGCGACCGCGAAACTTCACGACCTGGGCCAGAGCCTCTGGCTCGACAACATCACCCGCACGATGCTGGGCGACGGCACGCTCGCCGGCTACATCGACGAGCTCTCCGTCACCGGCCTCACCTCGAACCCGACGATCTTCGACAAGGCGATCTCTGGCGGTGACGCCTACGACCAGCAGATCGCCGAGCTCAGCAACAGCTCGATTCCCGAGCAGGGCATCGGCGCCACGCCGACGGAGCGCATCTTCTTCGAGCTGGCGCTCGCCGACCTGCGCGACGCGACCAACCTCTTCGCCGCGGTCCACGAGCGCACCGCCGGCGTCGACGGATTCTGCTCGCTCGAGGTGTCGCCGCTGATCGCCGACGACGCCGGGGCGACCATCGAGGAGGCGGCCGAGCTGCACGCCAAAGGCGACCGCGACAACCTCTACATCAAGATCCCCGGCACCGAGGCCGGGCGGACGGCGATCGAGGAGTCGATCTTCGCCGGTATCCCGATCAACGTCACCCTGCTGTTCGACGACAAGCAGTACCTCGCCGCCGCCGACGCTTACATGCGGGGGATCGAGCGGCGGATCGAGGCCGGGCTCAGCGCCGATGTCGCCTCGGTCGCCTCGATCTTCATGAGCCGCTGGGACGTCGCCGTCTCCGACCAGGTCTCCGACGAGCTGCGCAACCGGCTCGGCCTGGCGATCGGCTTCCGCGCCTACCGGGCCTACCGCGAGCTGCTCGACTCGCCGCGCATGCAGCGCCTGATGAACGAGGGCGCCCGCCCGCAACGCCTGCTCTGGGCCAGCACGGGGACCAAGGACCCGGAAGCCTCCGACGTCCTCTACATCGAGGGCTTCGCCTCGCCGTTCACGGTCAACACGATGCCCGAGCCGACCCTGCACGCCTTCGCCGACCACGGCGAGGTGGGGGAGTTGGTGCCGGCCGACGGCGGCGACTGCGACGACGTGCTCGCTGAGTTCGCGAAGGCCGACGTCGACGTCGACGCGCTCGCCGCACGGCTGCAGGAGGAGGGCAAAGAGGCCTTCGCGAAGTCGTGGGACGAGATGCTGCAGACGATCGAGTCGCAGGTCGGGGCGCGCGCGTGAGTGAGGGTGCCGGGGCGAGCGACGAGACACCGTCGCTACGCCGAGGGGAGGCCTGGCCGGCGCTGGAGCGCCTGCAGGCGCAGATCGCCGGCACCCACCTGCGCGAGCTCTTCGCCGCCGACCCCGAGCGCGGCGAGCGCCTGGTCGCCGACGGGGCCGGCCTCCACCTCGACTTCTCCAAGAACCTCGTAACCGACGAGGTATTGGTCATGCTGGGCCAGCTTGCCCGCGAGCGCGGCGTCGAGGCCCGCCGTGAAGCGATGTTCGCCGGCGAGCACATCAACGTTTCCGAGAACCGCGCCGTGCTCCACGTGGCGCTGCGGATGCCGCGCGAGCGCTCGCTGATCGTCGACGGCATCGACGTCGTCAAGGAGGTGCACGAGACGCTCGACCGCATGGCCGATTTCTCCGAGCGGGTCCGCTCGGGCGAGTGGATCGGCCACAGCGGGGCGCCGATCCGCAACGTCGTCAACATCGGCATCGGCGGCTCCGACCTCGGTCCGGTGATGGCTTACGAGGCGCTGCGCCACTTCAGCCGGCGCGAGACGACCTTCCGCTTTATCTCGAACGTCGACGGCACCGACTTCGCCGAGTCGACCCGCGACCTCGACCCGGCGGAGACGCTCTTCGTGATCTCCTCGAAGACCTTCACCACGCTGGAGACGATGACCAACGCCCGCACCGCCCGTGAGTGGCTGCTGGCCGGGCTGGGCGGCGAAGAGGAGGCGATCGCCAAGCACTTTGTCGCCGTCTCGACCAACGCGGACGAGGTGGCGAAGTTCGGCATCGACACCGAGAACATGTTCGGCTTTTGGGACTGGGTCGGCGGCCGTTACTCGATGGACTCGGCGATCGGCCTCTCGACCATGCTGGCGATCGGGCCGGCGCGGTTCGCCGAGATGCTCTCCGGCTTCCACGCAATGGACGAGCACTTTCGCGAGGCGCCCCCGGCCGGCAACCTGCCGATGCTGATGGGGCTGCTCAGCGTCTGGTACGGCAACTTCTTCGGCGCCCAGACCTGCGCGGTGCTGCCCTACGACCAGTATCTGCATCGCTTCCCGGCCTACCTGCAGCAGCTGACGATGGAGTCGAACGGCAAGCACGTCACCCTCGCGGGCGCCCGGGTCGACTACGAGACCGGGGCGATCTTCTGGGGTGAGCCGGGCACCAACGGCCAGCACTCCTTCTACCAGCTGCTCCACCAGGGCACGCGGCTTGTCCCCTGCGACTTCATCGGCTTCATGCGCTCGAGCAACCCGCTCGGCGACCACCACGACATCCTCATCTCGAACGTCTTCGCCCAGACCCAGGCGCTGGCCTTCGGCAAAACGGAGGAGCAGGTGCGGGCGGAGGGGACGCCGGAGGCCGTCGTCCCGCACCGGGTGATGGAGGGCAACCGTCCTTCCAACACGATCCTCGCCGAGCGCCTCGACCCGTTCACGCTCGGCACCCTGGTCGGCCTGTACGAGCACAGCACCTTCACCCAGGGGGCGATCTGGGGGATCGACTCCTTTGATCAGTGGGGGGTCGAGCTGGGCAAGGTGCTGGCCAAGCGGATCATCCCCGAGCTGCAGGCGACCGCCGAGCCCGAGCTCTCCCACGACAGCTCGACCAACGCCTTGATTCGCCGCTATCGCCAGGCGAGGGCTCAGGGGTAAGAGGTGCCCGGCCTCGACGCCCTCCCGCTTGCGGCGTCGGAGTCCAACCTGCTCGCCGCGCGCGAGCTGATGGCGTTCACGCTCGCCTTCCACATCGTCCTCGCCTGCCTCGGCGTCGCCCTGCCGGCGATCATCCTCACCGCCAACTGGCTGGGGCTGAAGCGCGACGACGCGGATGCGATGCGCCTGGCCCGCCGCTGGTCCAAGGCGATGGCGGTCACCTTCGCCGTCGGCGCCGTCACCGGCACCGTGCTCAGCTTCGAGTTCGGCCTGCTCTGGCCGGAGTTCATGGCCCGCTTCGGCGACGCCTTCGGCATCGCCTTCGCGATCGAGGGGCTCTTCTTCTTCACCGAGGCGATCTTCCTGGCGATCTACATCTACGGCTGGAAGCGGCTCAGTGGCTGGGCGCACTGGTGGTCGGGGGTGCCGATGGTGATCACGGGGATTGGCGGCGCCTTCTCGGTCGTCACCGCCAACTCGTGGATGAACCAGCCGCAGGGCTTCAGCCTCGATGCCGCCGGCCGGGTGGTCGAAACCGACCCCCTGAAGGTCCTCTTCAATCCCGCCTGGCATTACGAGGTGCCGCACATGATCCTCGCCGCCTACATGGTCGCGGGCTTCCTCGTCGCCTCGATCTACGCGGTCGGGATGCTGCGCGGGCGGCGCGACCGCCTACACCGGCTCGGCCTGCTGATCCCGCTCACGATCGCCTGCGTAGTCACCCCGATCCAGCTCTTCGTCGGCGACACCGCGGCGCGCGAAGTCGCCGACCACCAGCCCGCCAAGTTCGCCGGCTTCGAGTGCATCGAGGAGACCGGCACCCACCAGACCGAGTACATCGGCGGCATCTGCACCGACGACGGGGTCAAGGCGGCGATCCCGATTCCCGACCTCGACTCCTTCCTGGTCGGCTTCAGCGCCGACACCAAGGTGATCGGGCTGGAGGACATCCCGGCCGACGAGCGTCCACCGGCGAACACCCTGCTGCACCTCTCCTTCGACGCGATGGTCGGGATCGGCACGGCGCTGCTCGGGCTCGCTGCCTGGCTGGCCTTCGTCTGGTGGCGGCGGCGCGACATCCCGCGCACGCCTTGGTTCCTGCGCGCCGTGGCGGTCTCAGGCGTCGGTGCGATCGTCGCGCTGTGGTGCGGCTGGATCGTCACCGAGGTCGGTCGCCAGCCGTGGATCGTGCAGGGCTACATGCGCACCTCCGAAGCGGTCACCGAGGCGGAGGGGATCTGGTTCGCCTTCGCCGGCGTGCTGATCCTCTACGCCGGCCTCGGCACCGGGGCGATCCTCGTTTTGCGGGCGATGTCACGGCGCTGGCGCGAGCAGGACGAAGAGGCCGACGAGTCCGAAGTCCCGTACGGCCCATCGGAGGTCCGAGCATGAGCTTCCGGTGCGCCTTTCCCACCCCATGCGTAGTAAAGGCGCACCGGAAGGTGATGTCATGAGCCGTGCCGACGTCGCCGCGGCGATCCTCTGGACCGGGGCGACGCTCTACGCGCTGTTCGGCGGGGCGGACTTCGGCGGCGGCGTCTGGGACCTGCTCGCCGGCTTCGACGAGCGCAAGGGGGCGCGGCCGCGGGAGCGGATCCAGCGCTCGCTCACCCCCGTCTGGGAGGCCAACCACGTCTGGCTGATCTTCATCCTGGTCGTCCTCTGGACGGCCTTCCCGGAAGCCTTTGGCGCGATCATGTCGACGCTCTACGTCCCGCTTGCCCTCGCTGCTTTCGGGATCGTCCTGCGCGGCGCCGGCTTTGCCTTCCGCAAGTCGATCCACCGCTTCGAGTACCGGCGGGCGATGGGGGCCACCTTCGCTCTCTCCTCGCTGTTGACCCCGTTCTTCATGGGAACGGTGGTCGGCGCGATCGCCGCCGGCAACGTCCCGGTCGACGGCAACGGCGACGCCTTCTCGAGCTGGATCGGAGCGCTGCCGCTGGCCACCGGGGCACTGTTCGTGCTCAGCGGCGCCTACCTGGCGGCGGTCTTCCTCGTTGTCGACTCCCACCGCGCCGACGACGTCGAGATGGAGAGCTACTTCTCCCGCCGCGCCCTGTTGGCCGGGATGCTCGCCGGGGCTGTCGCCCTGCTCGGCCTGGTGGCGCTGCACAGCGAAGCGCGCTACATCTACGACCGCCTCATCGTCGAGGGCCTGCCGCTGGTGATCGTCTCGATCCTCTGCGGCTTCGGCGTCCTCTCGCTGCTGCTCAGCCGCGGTCGGCGTGGCTTACGTCCGCTCGCCGCCGGCGCGGTGGTCGCGGTGATCTGGGGCTGGGGCGTCGCCCAGTTTCCCTACCTCCTGCCGACCTCGCTGCGGATCGACCAGGCGGCCGCGCCCGGGCCCACTCTCGACTCGGTGCTTATCGTCTTCGTCGTCGCCGCGATTGTCGTCCTGCCCGCACTCGGCCTGCTCTACTGGCTGAGCCAGCGCGACCTGTTGAGTGAGTGAGCCAGCCGACATCCGCGCGGTGCTCTTCGACATCGACGGAACGTTGCTCGTGACCGGCGGTGCTGGCGGCGTCGCCTGGCAGCGGGGCTTCGAGGAGCTCTACGGGGTCGAAGCGAACGTCGCCGAGCACACCGACGCCGGGATGACCGACCCGGAGATCGCCGCGATCGTCTTCCGTGAGGTGATCGGCCGCGAGGGCAGCAGCGAAGAGCGCGCCAAGGCGATCGGTTGCTACCTCAAGCACCTCCCCGACGCGGTCGCCGAGTCGGCCGGCTACCGGGTGATGCCGGGAGTCGAGGAGCTGCTCGACCGGCTGATCGATGAGGGCCTCCTGCTCGGCCTCGTCACCGGCAACATCGAGGCCGCCGCCCATATCAAGCTGGCCCGCGGCCACCTCAACCGCTTCTTCTCCTTCGGCGGCTACGGCTCCGATTCAGCCGACCGCACCGAGGTGACGGAAGCTGCTCTTGCCAGGGGCGAGCTTGTTTCCGGCGGCACCCTCACCAATGGGGCATGCATCGCGGTCGGCGATACCCCTCGCGACGTCAAAGCGGGTCATGGCGCCAGGATCAAGGTGGTCGGCGTGGCGACCGGCAGCTACAGCGTCGAAGAACTCTGCGACGCGGGGGCTGACTGGGCGCTGAAGAACGTAGAAAAAGATTTCCCTGCGCCTAAGGTGCAGCGGGCCTGATAGATCGACAGGAACCCGTTCTCGAACCCGTTCCTCGCCGCGCGCAGGTAAAGCCGCCAAACCCGCACCCGTTCGGGGCCGGCAAGGCGGATCGCCTCGTCGAGGTTCTCGTCCAAACGCCGCGCCCAGTGGCGCAGGGTCTCCGCGTAGTCGGCGCCGTGCTCGGAGACGTGGCGGGTGACGAAGCCGGCCCGTTCCAGTGCCAGCAGGACGCGTGAGAGGTGGAGCGGTTCGCCGTCGGGGAACACGTAGCGCTCGGAGAAGGCGCCGGCGTCGGGATCGGTGTGGCGGAGGCGGGCGATGCCGTGGTTGAGCAGCCGTCCGCCCGGCTCCAGCAGCCCGGCGAGCGTGCGCGCGTAGACGTCGATCTGCTCCTCGCCGACGTGCTCGACCATGCCGATCGAGCCGATCGCATCGAAGCGCTCGCCGGCCAGGTCGCGGTAGTCCATCACGCGGATCTCGACCCGGTCGGCGACCCCGGCCTCCTCGGCTCGCTGTCGTGCCTTTTCGGCCTGCGGCGGCGAGAGGGTGATGCCGACGATGTCGGCGCCGTGCTTGGTCGCCGCCCAGAGCGGGAAGCTGCCCCAGCCGCAGCCGACGTCGAGCACCCTGTCGCCCTCCTTGAGCGCCAGCTTGCGGGCGACGGTCTCGAGCTTCTCTTCCTGGGCCTGCTCGAGGGTCCGCGCGCCCTCGGCGAAGAAGGCGCAGCTGTAGGTCATCGACTCGTCGAGGAAGAGGGCGAAGAACTCGTTGGAGACGTCGTAGTGGTGGCGGACGGCCTTGGCGTCGCGCTCCTTGCTGTGGCGGCGGCCGCTGAGGACCAGCTCGGCGTCCGGGCGCTTGGGCGGGCGGGTCAGGCCGGCGGCCCGCACGGCACCAAGCGCCAACCGCGCCACGTCGCCGCGGTCGAGCGACGGCGGCTGCCAGGTGTCGAGCAGCTCGATCACCGCGTCCATGTCATCGACCTCGATCTCGCCGCTGACGTAGGCGCGGCCGAGGCCGAGCTGACCGGGCGCGCGCAGGGTGTGGGCGGCGGCCCGCGGCGAGCGGACATAGAAGGTCGGCCCGTCGCCGTCGGTCGACGGCAGGCGCGTGCCGTCCCAGAACTCGACCTTGAAGGGGCGCTCCGGAATCCGGGCTTCGATCTCGCGGCGAAGCGGCTCGGTGCGGGCAAAGGCCATCGACGCACCATATAAAGGTCGGCAATCCTGCCCCCGAGCCGCCCGCCCCGGCCCGTCGAATTCAGGGTTGCCGCACTGAGTGCGCGTATGATCGCCGCTGAATGGCAGAAAGTGGGCTTCTCCCATCAGACATCCAGCCCGTCGCGAACGAGACCCGCGACCGGATCATCACCGGGCTCGTCACGCTGGTCCCCTTTGTTGCGCTCGGCCTCGCCGGCTGGCAGGTCTGGGGCAGCGCGCTGCACTGGAGCGACGTCTTCCTCTTTTTCGGCATGTACGTGCTGACGGGGCTGGGGATCACGGTCGGTTTCCACCGTCACCTCACCCATCGCAGCTTCAAAGCGAAGCCCTGGCTGCATGGGCTGCTGGCCATTCTCGGCTCGGCGGCGATCGAGGGCCCGGTGATCTCCTGGGTCGCCGATCACCGCAAGCACCACGCCTTCTCCGACGAAGAGGGCGATCCGCACAGCCCTCACGTGGACCACGGGCACGGCTGGGCTGGCGCGATGCGCGGCCTCTTCCACGCCCACATGGGATGGCTCTTCATCCACACCCAGCGCGGCAACAAGGAACGCTTCGCGCCAGACCTGCTCAAGGATCCAGTGATCAGCTGGGTCGACCGCACCTTCCTGATCTGGGCGATCGGGGGCCTTTTCCTGCCCTTCGCGCTCGGCTGGATAATCGGCGGCACCCTCTTCGCCGCGGCCACTGGCCTCCTCTGGGGCGGTCTGGTCCGCGTCTTCGTCCTGCACCACTTCACCTACAGCATCAACTCGCTCTGCCACGTCTTCGGCAAGCGTGACTACGAGACGACCGACGAGTCGCGCAACCTCGCTCTGATCGCGATCCCGACCCTCGGCGAGGCCTGGCACAACAACCACCACGCCTTCCCGACCTCCGCCGTCCACGGCCTCGGTCGCTGGCAGGTCGACCTCTCGGCGGTGGTCATCGACCTGCTGGAGAAGGGCGGTCTCGTCTGGGACGTCGTCCGTCCCTCGCCCGAGCGGGTGGCGGCAAAAGGCGTCTGACGAGCACCTGGCGAACACGCGACACAGTCGACTAGCGTTCCTACATGAACTTCGACGGCCAGAAGGAGCGGCTGATGGCCGCGGCTGTCGAGGTTACGGCCCGCTATGGCTACCGCGGTGCGAGCGTCGCTCGGATCGTTGCCGAGGCCGGAGCCTCCCGCGCGACCTTCTACGCTCATTTCGAGGACAAGGAGGACTGCTTCCTCGCCGTGTACCGAGTGGTGGCGGCCCGTGTCCTCCGCGACGCGCGGCAGGTCGCCGAGACGGAACCGGGACCGGATGGTCTGCGCCGAATCCTCACCAAAGTGCTCGAAAACGCCGACCGCGAGCCCGCCGTCGCCAAGGTCTTCCTGATCGATTCGCTCGCCGCCGGGTCGATGGTGCGGGAGGAGCACGAGCAGCTGCTCGAGGCGCTCGAAGGGCTGATCGATCGCTATCTCGATCGTCCCGTGGAAGGGCTGCGTCTGCAGATTCCCGCCCGGTCGATGTTCGGCGGAGTCGCCAGCCTTATCGCGATGCGTGTCTTCAAAGGTGAGACGGGACGGCTGATCGAGCTGCGCGACGATCTGGAGGCGTGGCTGCGCTCCTACTCGATTCCGGCGGCCGAGAAACGCCTCGACCTCGACGCATGGGCGGCGATGGGCCGTGATTTCTCTTCCCCCGTCGCTCTCGCACCAAGTCCATTGGACCAGCGGTTGCCGCGCGGCCGCGGCGCGCTCTCCTCCGCGGTGGTGGCCAGCGAGCAGAGGCGCCGGGTTCTGGCGGCGGTCGCGCGGGTCGCGCGGATCAAGGGGTACGAGGCGATGACGGTCGCCGACATCGTCGCCACCGCCGGCATCGCCCGCGAAGCCTTTTACCGGCACTTTCGCGGCAAGGAAGACGCATTCCTGGAGGCCCAGGCCCATGCCTTGGAGACCAGCATCTCAATGGCCGCCGCGAAGTTCTTCGCCGAGGAGGCGTGGCGGGATCGGGTTTGGAGCGCGGCGCTGCCGATGCTCGAATACATGGCAAGCGTGCCCGACCTGGCCTGTCTCGATTTCCTCGAGAGCTACTCGCTCGGTGGGGCGGCGGTTCGTCGCTCCTTCGAGAGTCGGATGGCCTACACGCTCTTCCTCGAGGAGGGTTACCGCCTGCCCTCAGAGGCCGAGCGCCCGCCCCACCTCTCTTCGGAAGCCATCGCGGGAGCGGTCCTGGAACTGCTTCGTCGGCAGGCCGTGCGGGGACGAGTCGATCGACTGCCGGAGCTCCTCCCGCAGGCTGTCTACGTGATCCTCGCTCCGTTCATCGGCCCGACGGCCGCCCTTGAGCTGGTCTCGCAGAGGCTCGCTAGGACAGCTGGGCCAGAACCGACCTGACGCTCTCCCGGGTTCCGGGCGGGAGGACGAACTGTGCGGCGGGGCGACCGGGGGTCTGTCCGTCGCTCTGTCCAGGACGTTCCTGGATGACGCCGAGGGCGACTAGGGCGTCGAGATGGCGGCGCAGAGTTTGGCTGCTTGCCGGTCCGAAGCTGGCCAGATCAGTCGCTGTCGCCTTCTCGACTTCGCTGAGGGCCCTGACGATATGGAGCTTGATCGGGTCGGCGATCATCCCGAGCCAGTCCAAAGCCGGTTGCAGCGGATAATTGCCCAGTAATCCCCTCATTCCGTTTGCCTCCCCTCTACTGAACACTTCCGGTCGGTTGAACTTTCCCTTTCTCAACCCGCCAATCGGACGGATAAATAAAAGAAACCACCGTGTTTATGTCTCGAATAACATACATATGGGCGCATCATGTGCGCAAGGGCTGGTGGGCCATCCCTCCACAAAACTTAATCTGTACGAGGATGGTCTTTTTAAAAACGCGGCCCGACTAGGGCTGAGCGGCGGACTCGTACCAGTCGATCCAGCCGTCGCACGCCGCCTGGAGGGGGACGATGCGGCGGCCGCCCATGCGCACCGCGACGAGATCACCGACGTAGGCGAGATCGTCATAGCCGCTGAGGCTCTGCAGAGGGGTCGCGCCCTCGGCGTCGATGGTGAACCGCACCGGTCCGCCGCGGCTCATATAGACGCCCGCAGGCCAGAACTGGCCGTTGTTGGCGAGGCTGATCGTGTTCGGCCGCTGGCCGTCGAGCGCCGGGATGAGCTCGCGCTCAAAGCCATTGGCGGTCAGGGTCAGATCGAATGGCGAGAAGTACTGCAGCGAGAGGCGCCAGCGCCCCCTGGGAAGATCGATCGCCTGCGAGGTGCTCTCGCCGTTGTGCAGCTCTCCACCCTCACTCCAGCTCGCCTTGGGTCCGATCGCGACATCGGGATAGAGCGACGCGCGCCCGCGATTGGCCAGGAGGACGCGGATCTCCGGGGCGACGCAGCCCGCCCAGGCGCCGGCGTTGGTCCCCTCGAGCAGGACGTGGCGGTTCTCGGGCACCTCGCCGGTCCTTTCCCAGAGCAGGAAGGAGGGGGTCGCATCGATTCGCCTGAAGCCGGGCGGCGCCTGGCTGTTCCAGGCGGCCCGGCCGGTGATCACGTAGGGGAAGCGGTCGAGCGTCCCGCGCGAGAATGAGTCGAAGTCGATCGGGCTGTAGGCCTCGCCGGTGTCGAACGGCTTCTCGGGGTTCTGGGAGACGTCGTCGTCGGGGAACTCGACCAAGGGCACGTGCGTGTCGGCGCCCATCAGCTCATAGGGGGCGTAGCGGTCCTGGCCGGCGTAGAGCACCGGTTCGCCACGCAGGATCGGTAGGAAGGCGCGCAGCTCGGCCCCGTGCCCGGGCGGTCCCACCGGCGCGTTGCGCAGGGCGAGGAAGCTGGAGTAGACGGCGCCGCCGATGAAGACGACGGCAAGCGCGCTCCAGCCGGCCCGTATCCATCCCGTGTTCGCCCTTTGTCGCGCTGATCCCGACAAGGTGCGAACGCCTCGGCCGAACTCGGCGAGCAGTGGGCGGATCGCGACCAGCATCGCCAGCGGCGCGCCGATCATCAGCGCCTTGGCGTGCGAGTAGTCGCCGCTGGTCGGTAGGGCGGCGAGGTAGAGGACGACGCAGGCGGCGAGGCCGAGCGGCACGGCCAGCGCACGTCGCCGTACCCACCAGGTGGTGCCGGCGAGCAGGGCAAGCACCCCGATGGCCGCGGCGAGGCCGGTCAGGTGGGCGCCGCCGGGCGCTTCCAGCCGGTAGTTGCTCGTCGGCCAGACCCCGAGCGCCTCGAACGGTGAGACCGGCCCGTAGGTGTTCGTTCCCGCCACTTTGTTGAAGCTGTGGACGAAGCCGAAGGGCCCGACCAGGGTCGCGGCGACGGCGAGCCCCGCCAAGACGAGGATCGTCAGCAGGGTCAGCGGCCGCAGTAGGAAGCGCAGCAGCGCCCGCGGCGCCAGCGCCCGCCGCACGGCGGGCAGCGTCAGGCTCCAGAGGAGCGCGGTGAGGATCGGCCAGGCGAGCCCGGCGAAGCTGTAGGAGAAGAAGACGCCACCGGCGATCGCCAGCCAGGCCAGGGCGAAACGCAACTGCGCCCAACGGCCGTGGGGGAGCCGTCCCGGATCGCGCAGGCCGACCGCGACGGCGAGGACGAAGAGGGCCTCGGCCAGCTCCTTGAATGCGCCTTGGGCGAAGTAGGAGGCGCCGAGGTAGGAGGCGGCGACCATCGCGGTCGCCAGGAGGCGCCGTCCCGGCCCGAAGCCCGGCAGCGCGGCCAGCGCGGTCAGGCCGGTGAGGATGCCGATCGCGAAGATCTCGCCGATGAAGGCCTGGCCGAGCCCGATTCCCGGTACGGCGGCCGTGGCGACGGCGAGGCCATGGGGGCCGAGGGGGTAGCCGGGGTCAGGGATCGGGCCGGCGCCGCTGCGCAGCCACTCCGCCCAGGCGAGGTGCAGCCCGAGGTCGTTGTTGAACCCCACCCCGAGTAGGCCCCAGCGGCCGCTGATCAGGAAGGGGATCGAGAGCACCAGCGCGATCACGATCGCCACCGGCAGTCCCTGTCGCCATGCCTCTCCTCGCCCGTCGCCGCTCCCGCGCTGGGCAACGACGACGATCGCGGCGGCGATCAGGAGTAGGACCAGCCCCAGCGTCGCCGAGGCGCCATGCCCCGGTGCACGCGCGAGCACGCCGGTCACGGCGAGCACGGCGGCAAAGCCCACGGCGGGCTCCAGCCACGTCCACGAGGTGCGGCCGGCAATCAGCAGCAGGGCGCGCCCGACGAGCAGCGACGCGGCGCAGATCAGCGCCGCCGAAGCGTAGGTCCCGATCATCAGAGAGGGCAACCTATGTCAGTAGCCGCCTGCTGCGCGGCGTCCTCAGTACTTCTCGGCGGCCCGCTCGAGCGTCTCGCGCAGGTTCTCGCCGCGCAGCGGCTCGGCGTGCCCGGCGGCGACGACCGCGGGTTCCAGGGCGGCCAGCTTCCGAACCGATTCCTTTGCCTTGGCGTGATCCCATGCCCAGGCCGGGTGGGGGACGCTGGCCTCGCCCTCCGGCAGCGGTTTGAGCCGAGCGGAGTCGATGAAGTAGACGACGTCGCTGACCAGCGCCACGCGGTCGCTCTCGCGCCAGAGCCCGATCAGCCCCGGCGCGTGGCCGGGGAAATGGATGACGCGGAAGCCTGCGACCTCGTCGCCCTCGGTGACCGCGCCGTCGATCTTCACCGCACCGCCGTCCCAGCGCCGCAGCAGGAACGGATAGATCCAGCGGACCGGGGCCACCGGAAGCTGTGAAAGATCCATATATGGAGTGATCGAGGCGTCGCTTTCGGCATCGGCGACGTCGTCGGGATGGCAATAGACAGGAACATCGAGCCCCGGCGCCGTGCCGCGGTGATCAGCGTGGGCGTGACCGAGGACGATTCGCTTCAAACCGCCAAGCCCTTCGGCGGCCACGCGCGCCTTCTTCGTCATCGCCTTGCTGCCGGCGTCGAACTGGACCACGCCGTCGCCGTCCTCGATGAAGTAGATGTTCATTCCCTTGCGCAGGTCGCCCCGCAACAGCCAGACCCCGTCGGCCACCCTCTCCATGGCATCAGCGTACCCCCACTAGGCTCCCCCGCCGATGCCAATGCTGTGGAAAGCCGGGATGGTCGTGCTGATCGTCTGCCTCGTGGCGGCGATGGCGATCGCCGTCGTCCGCCTCGCGACCACCCCCACCGAAATCCTCGGCGACGGCTTCCGCGGCCTACCCGCCCGCCAGGCCGGGCGTTAGTATCGCGGCGTGTTCACTCGCATCGTGGTTGGCACCGACGGATCGGACACCGCTGCCGAGGCGGTTCGGCAAGCTGTCGACCTTGCCAAGCTCTCGGGCGCTCAGCTCAGCATCGTCAGCGCCTACGAGCCGATCTCCAAGCGGCGCATAGAGGGCGAGCAGCAGGGCGCCCCGGCGGACGTCCAGCACGAGATCGGCCCGCGCGAGGACGTCAACCTGGTCCTCGACGGGGCCGCGGCGGCCGCCAAGCGGGAGGGCTTGGAGGTGCAGACCCACCCGGTCGAAGGGGGGCCTTCCGATGCCCTGCTCAGCGTCGCCGAGGAAACCGGCGCCGACCTGATCGTCGTCGGCAACAAAGGGATGACCGGCGCGAAACGCTTCCTGCTCGGCAGCGTCCCCAACAACGTCTCCCATCACGCGCCTTGCAGCGTGATGATCGTCAGGACTACGTAGCCGGCTCGGTCGCCCTCGTGGCGTCAATCAGGCCGGCGCCCTGGCGTTGTGCCGGCAAGCCGAGGTCGCGGGCGGTTCTGTGTAGTCGCGCGGTTACTTCCGCGACCCGCTGAGTGGGCGAAGCCCCGGGGTCGAGCACGTCGCTCGCAAGCACCAGCGCCGCTACCCCCGAGACGTGCGCAGCCGCCATCGAGGTGCCGATGTAGCGGCCGGGCTCGCCGAAGAGAGTTGGGTTGCCCCTCTGGAAAGTCACCTGGTAGATCGATCGCCTGAATACGGAGCGACAGCCGTGGACGGAGACGCCCCCCCCGGGAGCGAGCAGGTCCACCCCCTGCCCGGGCAGCAACGAATACCTACCCAAGCAGCCACCCTCCGTGGTGCCGCCGACACCGATCGTGTGAGGCCCCCTGGCGGGGGGAGAGATGCAATCCTCGGACCCTCTGTTGCCGATCGAGGCAACCGTGACGATCCCCTTGTAATAGGCGCGGAGAAGCTCTCTGTCGACGCCGGGCAGGCTGGCGTCACAGGGGAAGTTGAAGCTCATGTTGATCACGTCCGCGCCGTGGGCGACAGCGAAGCGGATGCCCTTGGCGATGGCCTCGGAGGTGCCTACGCCATACCGATTGAGCACCCGCACCGGCATCAGCTTCGCCCTGTATGCGATGCCGGTCAGGCCGATTCCGTTGTCGGTCTTCTCGGCGATCGTGCCGGCCACGTGCGTGCCGTGACCGTTGGTGTCCAGGGGAAGCCGGTCACGGCCGACGAAGTCATAGCCCGGGACGAACTGGCCGGCGGTGAAGTCCGGACTGGGCAGGAAGTGACGGCCCATGGCGCGATAGGCAACCCCGGTATCGAGTACGGCGACGACGATGCCCTGAGCGCCGGGTCGTCCCGCTGCGATCAGATTGCGCCAGGCGCCGACGACGTCGATTCCGCCGGGTGAGATCGGCACCCCCGTCGTTGGAGCGCTTTCCCAGGGGAGGAAGTTCCACTGCAGCGAGACCCAGCCGCCGGGCGGGCCAACCGAGGGGGAATAGAGCAGCCCCGGGTCGTCGGCGATTGCGGGTAGGGGCACCGCGCCCGAGGCGGTGGCGATGTAATTCGGTGCGACGTATGAGACGTTCGATCTGGCGCGCAGCGCCTCGACCGCCTGGTGAACGCCGACGCCGGCTCGCAGCCGCACGACGCGCTCGCGGGGCTCCCCGCGCAGCTTGAGCACCACCTGCCGGGGGACGAACTCGCGCGCCGGGGAGATGCCGATGACCGCGCCCGCCGGCGCAGCCGCGATCGTCACTGAGAGCAGCGCGATTGCCGCGAGTGTCGGAATGCATCGAGTCATCGTTGGTCGTCGCCGCTCACGGGCCCCTGCGCCTTGCGGTCATCGCTTCAACACCCGCCCGCCCGTGAAGTTGTCGGTGGCACATACTTTCGGATCGATGTCGGACGGGGCCGCAGACGACGCGCAGCAGCACATGATGGGTCTGGCGATCGAGCGCGCCCGGCAAGCCGAGGCGCACGGCGACGTGCCGATCGGCGCGGTCATCGCTCGCGGCGACGAGTTGCTCGCCGCCGCCGGCAACGAGCGCGAGCTGCGCCGCGACCCCACCGCCCACGCCGAGATCCTCGCCATCCGTGCCGCAGCCGAGGCGCTCGGCGGCTGGCGCCTGCCCGGCACGACGCTCTACGTGACGCTCGAGCCCTGCGCGATGTGCGCCGGCGCGATCGTCCTCGCCCGCATCCCGACGGTCGTATACGGCGCCGCCGACCCCAAGGCCGGCGCCGCCGGGAGCGTCCTCGACATCCTCGCCGAGCCCGCCCTCAACCACAGCCCCGCGGTGATCGGCGGCGTGATGGAGGACGAGTGCGCCGCGCTGCTGCGCGAGTTCTTCTCGTCCCGACGAAGCGGAGAGGGTGGGATTCGAACCCACGAGGCGGGTTAACCCCGCCCACGCGATTTCCAGTCGCGCTCCTTAAGCCACTCGGACACCTCTCCGGGTCCCGCAAAGAGTATTGGCTCGGTTTGCCGGGGGCCTACGCGGCTTCGGCGGCGGGAGAGGGGACGGCCGGTCGTGGCGCCGGAGCTTCGAGCGGCATCACGATCTCCTCGGAGAAGACCGGTGCCGGGGCCGCCGGGCGGTGGCCACGCAGGCGCTCGTGGCTGCAGACGACGTAGCACCACTCCATCAGGCGCATGCGCGAGGCGGGGTCCATTTCCTCGATCGTCGCCCCGACCAGGTAGCGGCCGTCGGCTTCGCGGCAGGAGCGGATCTCGATCTGGGCGGCGACCTCGTAGGACTCGCCGGCGGCGTTCTCCAGGCCGAGCAGCACGGCGGGCCGCTCGCCGACGGTCACCGGTGCGTCGAGCACCAGGCCGACGCCGGCGGCGCTGGCATCGACCAACTGCCCGCTGATGTGACCCTCTCTGGCAAAGCAGTTGGCCGACGCGTCGCCCTCGAAGCGGTAGACCTGGCGCCGCTGCTGGCGGCGGCCGACAGCGGCCAGGGTGCGGAGGACGCGACGCAGCTCGATCAGACCGAGCAGCGGCACGATCACCGTGGCGATTCCGGGCAGGTCGGGCAGCGGCCCGACCCCGGCGAGGTCGAGCAGGCGCATCACCGTGCCGCCACCGAGGACGAGCGCGGCGAGGATCACCAGGTGCAGCTTGCGCATCGCCGCGATCCCGCCACCGTCGGCGCCCTGCTTCGGCGTCACTTTGAAGGCGGTGCGGCCGGGGCGGAAGATGCAGCGCAGCGCCCGCGTGTAGATCTCCATCGTCAGCAGCTCGTAGTGCGCGGTCTCGCCGATCTTCATGTAGCCGCGGGTCAGCGCTGAGCCGGCGAGCAGGTTGAGGCCGACCGCCGGCAGCCACAGTGCCGCCAGGGCCATGACGCTGACCTTCATCGGCAGCACGCCGCTCCACAGCACCACACCCAGCGTCGCCAGCAGCAGCAGGCGCATCGGCGGCGCCAGGTAGGCGGCGAGGCTGGCGAAGTAGGAGAGGCGCTCCAGGGGGCGGAGCTCACTGGCGCGCAGGGGCGACTCGGGCAGGGTGAAGACGGCAAGGTTGCCGCGCGCCCAGCGGTCGCGCTGCAGCAGGTAGCCGTCGAGGTCGTGCGGGGCAAGGCCCTGGACGAGGACCTCGTCGTGATAGCGGCTGGTCCAGCCATGGCGCAGCAGGCGGATCGTCGTGTGGAAGTCCTCGGCGATCGTCTCGGTGGCGACGCCGCCGATCTCGATCAGCGCCTCGCGCCGCAGCAGGGCCGCCGAGCCGCACCAGTAGGCCGCGCCGTGGCGGTCCTTGCCGGGGCAGACGACGCGGTAGAAGAGCGACTGCTCATGGCGGCCGACGACGTAGTGCTGGACCGAGTCGTGGTTGAAGAAGTCGTGCGGGCTCTGAACCAGGGCGACTTTCTCGTCGTCGAAATAGCCGACCATCGCGTCGAGCGCGTCGGGCATCGGCACGTGATCGGCGTCGAGCATCAGCACCAGCGCGCCGTCGGTGCGGGGCAGGGCGGCGTTGATGTTGCCCGCCTTGGCGTTTGAGTTGTCGGGGCGGGTCAGGTACTCGGCGCCGGCGACCCGCGCCAGCTCCTCCATCTCGGCACGCCGCCCGTCGTCGAGCAGATAGGTCGTGTGCGGGTAGGTGAGGGCGCGGCAGCCGGCCAGCGTCGCCGCCACCACCTCGAAGGGCTCGTCGTAGGTGCAGACGTAGACGTCGACCTTGCAGCCCGGCGTCACGGGCGGCCGCACCGCCGGCGGCCGGGACCACGAGTACCAGGCAAGCGCGCCGAGCGCCCAGAAGCCGTAGATCTCGGTGACCAGCAACATCACGAAGACGACCGGGTTCGCGCCTTCGCCGCTCCAGCCGATGCGCCAGGTGAGGTAACCGACCCCCCAAAGCAGCGCGCAGACCGCAAACAGCCGCAGGGGTACGGGATGGCGGTCGAAGAACCGCCCTATCCGGGTTTGCTCGTTACCTTGCACCTCACTCCATCGGCGCTCACCATGCAGGTCTTGAGCCCCGCAACCCGCGCTACGTGGCCGAACTGGTGTGCTGCGAGGGCTGAAGTTATTTCCATTTTTGTGAATAACGGTTGAGGCAATCGCATCGCCTACGTACCTTGACTTGTCTGTCTGACAGGGGAGAGGACGATCGAGCAACTGGGGGAGCTTGGGGTTGGGGAATGGATGTCCATGAGGCGACGATGCTTCCTGGCGGCGCTTGCCCTGGCGGGGTTGGTCGTTGCTTCCGTTGTCCCGAGCGCAGCTTCTGCGGCCCCGACCGAGGGGAGAGCCTGGGAGCTGGTTACCCCGAGAGAGCCCACCGCGGCGATCGTCTCGAGCTTGGCCTACGTGAGCCCCACGGGCGATCGCGCCGCCTACTCCAGTATCGGGCCGATTCCGGGTTCCCCATCCGGGGATCTCATATCCATCAACATCGCGACGAGGGACCCGAGCGGCTGGACCAATACCGCACTCGGATTTCCTTACTCGATCTTTGCGGAAGGACCCAATCTGCTGGCGAGCGTCCCAGCCGTGTTCAGCCGAGACCTGTCGACTGCGATATGGCTCAGCTCCGTACCGCTGGTTTCCGGCGGACCGCCTGAAGGCAATTTCGGCATCTACCGTCCGACGAGCAGCGGGCCGCCTGCGCTGATCGCCGATATCGGCGATCAGCAACCAAGGTTCGTCAGAGCCTCGGACGATGTCACCCACGTCGTCTTCCCGGGGTCGACACACCTGCTCCCTGCCGACGCCGGCCGAGCCAGTGGGTCATCCATCTATGAGTCGAGCGGCTCCGCCCTGAGCATGGTGGACGTCGACAGCGCCGGCGACGCGCTGTCTTCCTGCGGCTCGGAAATCAGCGGTGCCAACGCTGTTTCCAGTTCGGGCGAACGAATCTTCTTCACGAATCCCGCCGCGGGGGAACCGTGCGGCGAGCTGAGCCGCGTTTATCTGCGAGAGGGCGGTTCCACGATCGACGTCGGCGACTCCGAGTGCACCAGGCCGGACTGTGGCCCTGAAGAGGGCATCGGTTTCGCTGGTGCGACCCCCAGTGGGTCCGCCGCATTTCTGGTCACTTCGCAACAGCTCACGAATGCGGACACCGATTCCATGCCAGACCTCTATCGCTACGACGTCGAGGCGGCTCAGTTGGAGCTGCTGTCTGGGGGCCCCGACCTCGGCGGAAGCGCCGTAGGCGAAGCGCTGGTTCCATCGGTGGATGGCTCCCGCGTCTATTTCTACGCGCTCGGTCGTCTCATCCCGGAACTCGGCTCGGAAAGCGAAGCGAACCTCTACATGGCGGATGGATCCGGCTTGCATTTCCTGGCAAGCCTTCTATCGACGACGAGCATCGAAGTCGATCGGGATGGTGAAAGCGCACTGCTGGCTACGGCAGCCGCGCTGGATCCAGTCGATACGGATGGGCTCGTCGATGTCTACCGCTATGACTTGGATGCCGACGCCTTCACGTGGCTTTCGAGAGGTTACGAAGAGAATGGTCCGTACGAAGCCAGCATATCTCCGACTGACACCTCTCTTTTCACCTGGCTTCCCCCCAGAGAACCGAATGCGCTGTCCGAAGATGGCCTCCGGTCGTTCTTCAGCACCGCGGAGCGGCTGGTCACCGAGGATGTCGATGGAGTCGAAGATGTCTACGAGTGGAACAGCGGCAAGCTCGAGCTGATCAGCGCGGGGACAGGGGCGTTCGCCTCTGAATTAGCCGGCGCTTCCGCGGACGGGGGAACGGTTTTCTTCAAGACCGCGGCGAGCCTGCTGGCGGCGGATCGCGATGGCGGTGAACACGACCTCTACGCAGCCCGGATCGGCGGCGGGCTCAGCGAACCGGTCTCCCCGCCTACATGCGCCGGAAGCGCATGTGAGTCGCCGCAGGGCGGTCGTCTTGCCAGGCCTGCTCCGGCGAGCCTCAAAGGGAAGCGAGACGGCAAGCGGGGGAGGCTGCGTATTGCGGCATTGAAGGCTGGGATCGCTCGCAGCATCGTTACGAGGGGGGGCTTCCGGGTAGAGGCATTCGTTCCCTCGCCGGGACGCGTCTCCATCAAGGGTGTGACCAGTCACGGTGGGCGCCCACGGACCGTCGCAACCGGCTTGGTGGGAGCCACACGTGCCGGCGATGTCTCGATATGGCTATCGGTCGCAACCTCCGTCAGGCAACGCCTGAGGCGGGGGGGGACCCTGTCCGTCCGTTTGATTCTTCGCCAGGGCGAGTCCTCCGTGGCGCGTGTGGTGCGACTGAAGGCTGGTCATCCGTGGTGAGAGCGACAGTGGCCATCGCAGCCGTGCTTGGGGTTCTTGCTGTTGGGTCCGGGAATGCAACGACGGCCACCGCCGCAGAGTTCGGGATCGTCCCCGGGAGCCTCTCGATCCAGCCCGAGAACTCGCTTGGGGAACCCGACTACCGTGCCGGCGGCCATCCGGATCGACTTCACGTCAGCTTCGAGTTGACCACCGAAGGGACGGGGACCGCACCGCGGGACATGGTGATCGAACTGTCCCCTGGAATCAGCGGTGACTTCTCCGCGGTCGGCGCCTGTTCGCGCGCTGCGTTCGATGAGCCCTTGCTCGGTGCGATCACCGGATGCCCCGACGCGGCAGTCGGTATCGGAAAAGTCTCAATTCCCGGCCTTGAATCCAAGAAAGCGACGATCTTCAACATCGAGCCGGCGCCAGGCGAGATCGGTCTGTTCGGGTTCAATTTCCTCGCCAAGTTCCCTCTCAATTTGCGCTTGCGCCCGGATGACTTCGGGCTCTCGGTCGAATTGAGGGAACTCCAGAGAAACATTGCGTTGGCGGGCGTAGAGCTCGAACTCTGGGGAGTTCCTGCGGACCACCAGAGTGAAACTTCGATTCCGCGGCGACCCTTTTTGACCTCACCTGCGGCATGCGGCAAGCCGCTGACGATGACCATACGGACCCGCTCGTGGGAGCCGGACGCAGAGTGGATCAGCGCTTCAGCCGAGAGCGCGGGCGTCATCGAAGGTTGTCACGACCTTCCGTTCAAACCGCAGACCGAGCTCGAGCTGGACAGCCACGCTGTGGATTCGCCTACCGGAGCGCGGATTGAGGTGGCTATTCCGCCCAGCGACGACCCCGATGGGCTCAGCTCGTCTCAGGTGAAAGCCGTTCATCTCGAACTGCCGGACGGGGTTTCGATCTCCCCAGGTGCCGCCGACGGGCTCAGTACTTGCAGTGCGGACCAATTCGGACTTGGAGGCTCTGCCAAAGCAGAGTGCCCGCCGGGCTCGAGCGTGGGCACGGTCGAAATGGACGTAACAGGGTCTCGAGAGCGTCTGAGGGGCGATGTCTACATCGGCCAAGAAGCTGAGCGGAATCGATTCCGCATGTTCATGGCGCCGAGGGCGCCGGGGGTGGAAGCAAAGGTCGTGGGATCGCTGCAGCCGGATCCCGCAAGCGGCAGGCTTGTCGCCTCGATAGACGATCTACCGCAGGCGTCGTTCAAGAAGATCGACCTCCGATTGAGGGGTGGTCACAGGGCGTTGCTGGTTACACCGCTCTCGTGTGGGCCGGCGACGCTGAACGCGAGTTTTGTTCCATACAGCGAAAGCGGTGTGGTCGACGCCACGGATGCGGTTTCCATTGGATCGGGTCCAACCGGGCGGGCCTGTGCCGACGGACCACCCTTTAATCCGAGCTTTACGTCCGGAGTATCGCCGGCGCGTGCGGGGCACTCCGCCTCGTTTTCGACGACCTTGCGTAGATCCAGCGGTGAACAGCTTCCGGAGCGCCTCGTCGTCGACTTTCCAGCGGGTCTGATTGCGGAGCTGGGCTCGGTGGCGAGGTGCGAGGGCTCGGTCCCGAGTTCGGGGAGTTGCCCCCCCGGCTCTCGTATCGGCTCGGTGGTGGCCGAGATCGGCTCCGGCGCCAGTCCTGCGACGTTGCATGGTGATGTGTTTCTCACCGGACCGTATCGACGCGCTCCGTTTGGCTTGGCGTTGAGCTTTGGTGGCGCGCTCGGACCTTTTAACCTCGGCTCACTCACGGTTCGGGCGACATTGAAGGTGGATCCCGAAACCGGGCAAGTGAGCGTGGCGACCGACTCGCTGCCCAGCAGGATCGAAGGAGTCTCGATTCGATTTCAAACAATCGGACTCGACATCGATCGGCCGGGATTCCTGCGGAACCCCACCTCCTGCAAGCCGGGCGTCGTCTCTGCGTCGATTCGATCCGTAGCAGGCACTGAAGTTCACCCTGAAAATGACTTCCTTCTAAGGGGCTGTTCCGCCCTGCGGTTCCGACCAAGGATGTCGATGTCGCTCCCGGATCGCCGGGGGCTGCGCCTGCACGGCAATCCTGGCCTGCGGATTGCGGTCCGTGCCCCGCGGGGGAGCGCGAACCTGCACAGCGCGGACATCGCGATGCCCAAGCTCTTGGGCTTCAACCCCTCTGGTTTACGCGAGATCTGCGCTCGTCAGGCCGCTCTTGAAGATGACTGCCCGATGAGCTCGAAGGTGGGGATCGCGACGGCGCAGACATCGCTGTTGAAAAACCCGCTCTCGGGCTCCATCTACGTCGTTCAGCCCGAGGGCCTCGGTCCCCCGAGTATTTGGACGAGCATGAGCGCTTCGGGAATTCGCCTCCGCGTTCAAGCCAGGGTGCGGGTTGTAGATGGACACACTCACACGAAGCTGGTCGGACTTCCGGATGCTCCCGTGTCCAAGCTCACGATGCGTTTTGCGAGCGGCGAGAAAGGGCTCCTATCGCTTACTCGCGATCCGTGCCGGGGGGACGATCCTCTCCCCAGGGTGGCGGCAGAGCTCGAAGGGTGGAGTCGCGCCTACAAGATCGAGCGAGTACCCCTGCAGGCCAAATGCCATAGCTCGCCAAAGCGTCGATTGGCCGTTCCGCGTGCCTCGAGCTGGGGCGTAGGGAATGGGTAGCGGCCCGGCTTCGGTGGAGTCCAAGCGCACTCCGTCGAAACTGAACCTTGTCAGTGCAGCGGTCACGAAGCGGCCCCGGCTCGTCCTGGCGGTTTGGATAGCTGTCATCGGCGCTCTGGGTTTCGTGGGTAACGGTCTCGAGGCCAAGCTCTCCACGAAGCCCCACTACATCGAGGGAACCTCGGCTCAGCGAGAGCATCGGATCGTCACTCGCGAGTTCGGCAGCGAGAACGCCGTGGTCGTGCTCCTGAGCGGTCCCCGGGCCGATGTACGACGCCAGGGCCTCTTGCTCAAAGAGAGATTCGAAGCGATGCCGCGAGCCTTTGTCCTATCGCCCTGGACATCGGGTGGTCAGATCAAAGGCTTGCGCCCATCGCCCAGAGAGGCAGCTCTGGTCGTTACTACCAAAAGTAGACCTGACGAAGAATTGTTGGACATCGTTCCCCCCATCCAGCGCCGGGTGGACGAAACGGTGACGGCGCCGGTTCGGGTAAGCATCGCCGGTGGTCCGCCGATCATCGAATCCATCAAGAGCGCGACGGAACATGCCGCGGAACTCGGCGAGATTATTGCGATCCCGGCATTGCTGATCGTTCTCTTGCTGGTGTTCCGGTCCGTTTTCGCGGCCGCCATTCCGATAGTGGTGGGCGGACTGGTCGTGGGCGCCACCCGGGGTGCGCTGGTCCTGATCACGAATGTCGTCGACATCGAAGCCTTTGCGCTGGGTGCCGTGGGAATGATGGGGTTAGCGCTCGGTGTCGACTACTCGCTCCTCGTCGTGTCTCGATTCAGGGAGGAGATCGACAAAGGCGCGGAGGTGAGCGATGCAGTGCGTACCACCGTGGAGAGAACAGGTCCCACCCTGCTGATGGCGGGGACCGGGCTGTCGTTAGCGATGCTGATGGCGCCTCTGTTCATCACGGGGGGGGTCGTCCTCTCGGTTGCGATAGCGATCGTGGTGGCGACCGCGCTGAGCTTGGTAACGGCGATCGTCGCTGTCCCGGCATTTCTGATGCTGATCGGGACGCGCTTGGATCGCTGGTCCTTGCCACGTCGCCCTGGTGGTGACAGCGTTGCGTCGCGCTTGTCGAGCCGGTTCTCCAGGCGACCTCGGTTGGTGGTGTGGCCGGTCGTGTTCATCCTCGCCTTCGTGGCGCTCTGGGCGCTCACGCTCAATACCGGCCTTGCCACGGTTGCCTTGTTGCCGCCCGACGACCCCGGTCGCCAGCAGCAGGAAGAGATTCAGCGTGCGCTTGGCCCGGGATGGGTCGCGCCCATGGAGATCGTTATGGACGGGCGGGATGGCCCAATTACAACACCGGATCGCATGCGGGCCCTGGCGGCCTTCCAGCGGCACGTAGAACGGGACCCGGGTGTTGCGGCGGTGACTGGTTTCGCTCCAATCGAGCGTGCCACCCGGGGGCTCGGTGGGCTTGGAGACTCCTTGGCGGCACAGCAGCGGGGACAGGACGACCTGAGCAAGGGCCTTTCGCGAGTGCATGATGGGGCACTCCTCAACACGAGCGGGCTTTCAGATGCGGCGCAAGGCGCAAGCCGTCTCGACACCGCTCTTGGTACTACCAAAAAGGGGGCGGGGTCGATCGCCAGCGGCCTGGATCTGGTCGGGACCGGCACGGATCGACTGGCCAATGGCCTCGACAGCGCGAGCGACGGCACGCAGCAGCTGGCGGATGGCACCACGAAGGCAAGCGCCGGCGCTGGGCGCCTCTCAACTGGCCTTTCGACTGCCGAGGAGCAAACGGGAGAAGTGGTGAACAGCGCGGAGGTTCTAGCCAACGCTATGCGTTCCGGTGAACAACGTCTAACCGAAGTGGGCGCCCCTGTCAACGAAGTGGAATCGCGTCTGGCGGCTGCACGTGGTGCTCTGCAAAAGATGAACGTGGGCCGTGAGGACCCACAGTACTCATCGGCGCTCGAAGCAATCGAGGACGCGATGACCTCGCTTACGGGAGTCGATCCCCGTTCAGGCGAAGACTCGTCATCCACTGACGTTGTGACCGGAATGCAGCGCGTTCAGGGTCAGTTCAGTCTCGGTTTGTATCTCTCGAAGCGATTGGGAAAGAACGGCCGCCGGGCGACGAGCGGAATGGAAAGGCTGGCGAAGGCATCGAGCAAGCTTGACCACGGTCTGGACCAGCTGGTCACCGGAGCCCGGAAGATGTCGGGTGGCATCGGCCGACTTTCTCGGGGTGGCAAGGCGCTCTCGCCGGCGGTGCAGCATCTGGCTGCTGGCGCGGAGCAACTCGCGAAAGGGATCGGTTCAGTGGAGGACGGCGCCAACAGGCTGTCGGATGGTCTTGGCGGCGGTGCCCAGAGATCGAAGTTGCTGGCCGGCGCGCTACAGCGCATCAGTACCGGCGTCGAACGCAATCAAGCGAAGAGCGATGGCTTCGATCGCTTGAATCGGCGGTCGCCCAACATGTTCGATTCGGGCTTCCTCTATCTCGCAAGTCTCGATGGGGGTAAGCCCGACCAGCGCAGGCAAGCCGGCTTTTTGGTCAACCTCAACCGCGGCGGAACCGCGGCGCGCATGCTGGTCATCCCTCGCTATGACCCATCGGACGATCGGGCCCGGCCAACGCGAGATCGCCTCGTGGAAGACGCGCATCGTCTCGCCAGGGAAACCAATACTCAGGTTGAGGTGGGTGGGTTCGGCTCTGGCCAGTTAGACCTCGACAGCTTCCTCCGCGAGTCCACTCCATCCGCACGCCTTGCTCTCGCTCTGATCACCATCCTGATCCTCATACCTGTACTTCGATCGGTGACGGTTCCGATCGTCGCTGCCCTGCTGAACCTCGTCACCGTCGCCGCCACGTTCGGGTTCATGGCCCTGCTCTTCGACGGGTCCTTGTTGGGAGGCCCCGGTTACGTGGACACTGGAATCGTTCCCGCCACCATCATGGTCGTCTTCGGTTTGGCGATCGACTATGAGGTGTTCATCTTCGCTCGCATCCGCGAGGAATATGTACGCACAGGTTCCTCGGAGGCAGCGATCACCAATGGGCTTGCACGCACGGCGCCTGTGGTAACGGGCGCTGCGTTCATCATGATCATAGTTTTTCTCGCCTTTTCGGTTTCTTCATTTGCGACTTTGAGGAACTTCGGAGTCGCACAGGCGATCGGAGTGGCGATCGATGCCTTCGTAATCAGGCTCATCATCGTGCCGGCGATCATGCGGGCGTTGGGCCGCTGGGCGTGGTGGATGCCCCGGTGGTTGGACAGGGTGATCCCCGGTGGCTCTTCGTCGATTCCCGATCGCTCGGGGGAGGTGGCGAGGTGAAGGGCCGTTTCACTCGTTGGCTTCGAATGCGGAGGCCGAGAAGAGACGCGCCAAATTGCACCGTTGCCTGGCCGATCTCGGCGGACACGGAGCCCGAGTTGCGTCAAGAGGCCCATCGTCTGTGGCAATGGCTCAGCTCGCGCGGCGAGCTGAGTCCGCTCGATGTCGGATACGCGCTTGCTTCTTCTCGATCCGCGGGGACCCACCGTGCGGTCGCGATCGGAGGGCGCCCTGAGGAGCTGCTCGCTGGACTCGACGCTATCGCTCGTGGGGTGCCGGCTGCCAACGTGGTCACGGGAAGGGCCGGTGACGACCCCGGAGCGGTCTTCGTCTTTCCGGGGCAGGGCTCGCAATGGGTGGGCATGGGGCTGGACCTGCTCGACACCTCAGAGGTCTTTCGAACGCGGATGTCTGAATGGTCGTCTGTCTTGCGCCCATATACCGGTTGGGACCTGCTCGAGCTGCTGCGTGCGGAACCGGATCAGCGGAGCTGGGGACGGCAGGACTTCGTACAGCCTGCCCTGGTTGCTGTCATGGGATCGCTCTGTGAGCTTTGGAGGTCGTTTGGGGTCGAGCCACGAGGTGTGATCGGCCACAGCATCGGAGAGACGGCGGCAGCCTATGCCGCCGGCGCGATGCCGCTCGGTGACGCAGCTCGACTTTCGGCTCTCTGGGCACAGAGCCAGGAAGCCAGATTCGCGCCAGGAACGATCGCCGCGATTCCCATCTCCGCTACCGAGTTGGCGCCAAGACTGGCGGCTCTGGGTGTCGCGGTCGCGGGAATAAACGGTCCGCGCTCGTGTGCGGTTTCCGGTGACCCGGCATCGGTGCAAGCGCTGCTCGACGAGTTGGCCAAGGATGGAATCCGCGGCAAGAGGGTCAATGCCGTCACCATCCCCGGGCACGCCGCTTCGAAAGCGGTAAGGGAGGGAATGCCGGTTGATCTTGCGCCCATCTCGGTCACTCGCGGTGACCTGCCGTTCTACTCCAGCGTGACCGGGGATCTGCTGGACACCTCAACCATCGACGCTGACTACTGGGCCGCCAATATCTGTCAGCCGGTTCTCTTCGAAAGCGCAGTTCGGGCGGCGATCCGGGATGGGAATAAAAATTTCGTAGAGATCAGCCCTCATCCGGTCCTTACCATGGCGATACAGGAAACCGGTGAGGAGCTCGGCGCCACAGTGACAAGTGCACTGCGACGAGATCGAGGAGGCATGGATCGGGTGCTCGCCTCGATCTCGGAAGCGTATGTGCAGGGAGTTGCGGTGCGGTGGGCTGGGTACTTCGACGGGCTCGGGGCTCGATCCATAGAGCTACCTGCGTCGGCGCGCGAGGGTTCCGGAGGCCGCACGGACATCAGCCCGAGCTCACAGAGTGCCGATGACAGCCTGGCGGCTCGTTTGGCGTCTCGGCCGGAGAACGAACAAGACCTGCTTGTCGTCGAGCATATCCAGGCTGAGCTCGGGGCCCTGCTGGGCGTGAATAGTCGGGAGCTCTCTTCCACGCTTCCGTTTCGCGACCTGGGGGTCGACTCTGCGATCGCCACCGAGCTGCGCAACAAGCTCGACCGATCTACGGGTTTGAGGGTTCCTGTCGCGGCTGCATTCGACTATCCCACCATCGAAGAGCTCGCCGGCTATCTGAAGTCCGTTGCCCTGGGGGAGCGCCGGGGCAGGGCATACGAGGCTTCGTCGCGCGCATATGTCGACGAGCCGATTGCGATCGTCGGCATCGCCTGTCGCTATCCCGGTGGAGTTGCCTCTGCCGAAGACCTTTGGCACCTGGTGGCTGGAGAGTGCGATGCGCTCGCGAGTTTCCCTGATGATCGCGGTTGGGATGCAGACCCATATCGCGGCCTTTCTGTCGCGGGACCGCTGGACGGGGGCTTTCTACGAGAGGTACCGGACTTCGATCCCGGCTTCTTCGGTGTCTCTCCGCGCGAGGCGCTCGAGATGGACCCCCAGCAGCGGCTGCTCTTGGAAGCGGCGTGGGAGGCGCTGCAGGACGGAGGAGTAGACCCGTCTTCGCTGAGGGGAAGCAACACCGGCGTCTTCACCGGGATCAGTGCACAGGACTACGGTCCCGGTTTGCGGGGATCGGCCGAAGCGGTCAACGGTCAGGACAGCAGCGCGGATCACCGGCTGACGGGAACGCTGACCAGCATAGTCTCGGGCCGTATCGCCTATTCCCTCGGCCTCGAGGGCCCGGCGGTCACCGTCGACACCGCCTGCTCCTCCTCGCTGGTGGCGATGCACCTGGCGGCACAGGCCTTGCGTGCGGGGGAGTGCGGGCTGGCGCTGGCGGGCGGGGTGACGGTGATGTCGACGCCGGCGATGTTCATCGAATTCACTCGCAAGGGCGGTCTTTCGCCAGATGGCCGCTGCAAGTCCTTCGGCGCCGACGCGGACGGCACCGGCTGGTCAGAGGGCTCGGGCCTGCTCCTGCTCGAGCGCCTCTCCGACGCCAGGGCCAAGAACCGCCGCATCCTCGCGGTGATCAGGGGCTCAGCCACCAACCAGGACGGGGCCTCCAACGGCCTCACCGCCCCCAACGGCCCATCGCAGGAGCGGGTGATCAGACAGGCATTGGCAAACGCCGGCCTGAAGCCGGGAGAGGTGGACGCGGTAGAGGCCCACGGAACCGGCACCACCCTCGGCGACCCGATCGAGGCCCAGGCCCTCCTGGCCACCTACGGCCAGGAAAGGGACAACGGCCCGCTCGCGCTCGGCTCCTTGAAGTCGAACATCGGCCACGCCCAGGCCGCGGCGGGGGTCGGCGGCGTGATCAAGATGGTGATGGCGCTGCGCGAAGAAGAGCTGCCGAGGACCCTGCACGCCGATGAGCCGACCCCGCACGTCGATTGGAGCGCGGGCGAGATCGAGCTGCTCACGGAGCCCAGGGAGTGGAAGCGCTCCGATCGCCCCAGAAGAGCCGGCATCTCCTCCTTCGGCATCTCGGGAACCAACGCCCACCTGATCATCGAGGAGCCGCCCGAGGCAAGGGCGCCTGTTCGCGAGGAGGAGAGCCGTCCCCCGGTCATCCCCTGGGCGATCTCGGCCAAGACCCCGGAGGCGCTGCGCGATTACGCGGGACGTCTCGCCGCCCACACGGAGAAGACCGAGCAGGACCCCATAGACGTCGCCCACACCCTGCTCGCCTCGAGAGCCTCATTGCCCCACAGGGCGGTGGTGGTCGGCAAGGACACCGCTGAGCTGCTCGAAGGCCTCGACGCCTTGGCCCAAGGCAAGCCATTCGCCGCCCTCGCCCAGGCAAAGGCCGCCAAGCACTCCAAGGTCGCCTTCCTCTTCCCCGGCCAGGGCTCCCAGTGGGCGGGGATGGCAAGGGAGCTATTGGCCGAGAGCCCCGTCTTCGCCGCGGCGATGGCAGAGTGCGAGGCGGCCCTGGCCCCCCACCTGGAGCGCTCGCTCTCAGAGGCGATCGGCTCAACGGATGAGAGCTGGCTCTCGCACGTAGAGCTGGTCCAACCCGCCCTCTTCGCGCTGATGGTCAGCCTCGCAAGGCTCTGGCGCTCCTTCGGCGTCGAGCCCGCCGCGGTGATCGGCCACTCCCAGGGGGAGATCGCGGCGGCGGTCATCGCAGGAGCGCTCTCCCTCCAGGACGGCGCAAAGCTCGCCGCCCTGCGCGCCAAGGCGCTGATCGCGCTGATGGGCAAGGGCGAGATGGCCTCCTTCGCCGCCTCCCCGACCGAGCTCGCCCAAAAGCTCGAGCCCTACGGCGAGCGGGTCTCGATCGCCGCCCACAACGGCCCCCGCTCCACCGTCCTCTCCGGCGAGCCCGAGGCGCTCCAAGAGCTGGTCGACAGCTGCGAGCAACAGGGCACGAGAGCCCGCCTGATCGCGGTCGGCTACGCCTCCCACTGCGCCCAGATCGAGGCGATCGAGCAGGAGCTCAAAGCTGGGATCGAAGACATCGAGCCCCAGCCCTCGAGGGTCCCCTTCTACTCCACGCTCAGCGGCGAGCCGATCGACACCACCACCCTCGACGCCACCTACTGGTACCGCAACCTCAGAGAGCCGGTCCAGTTCCAGCAGGGCACCGAAGCGCTCTTAAAAGACGGCCACAGCGCCCTGATCGAGATCAGCGCCCACCCGGTCTTGGCGATGGCCCTCGAGGAGACGATCGAGGCCCAAACGCAAAGCCAGGCGATCGCCCTGCACACCCTGCGCCGCGAAGAGGGCGGGATGAGCCGCCTGCTCACCTCCCTCGCCGAGGCCCACGCAAACGGAGTGCCGCTCGACTTCTCCCCGCTCTTTAAGGGCCTCTCCCCGACCCACGCCGAGCTGCCCACCTACCCCTTCCAAAGAGAGCGCTACTGGTTGGAGGCCGGCCAGGGCAAAGGCGATGCGACGTCCCTCGGCCAGGCCGCCACAGAGCACCCGGTCCTCGGCGCCCACGTCGCCCTCGCAAGCGAGGGCTCACACCTGTTCACCGGGCGGATCTCCCAAAAGACGCATCCCTGGACCCAGGACCACGCCGTCTCGGGCACCCCGATCCTGCCCGGCACCGGCTTCGTCGAGCTGGCCCTCGCCGCCGGAGCGAGGGTGGGTGCAGAGCACCTCGATGAGCTGATCCTGCAAGCCCCCCTGATCGTCCCCGAGAGCGGAGCGATCCAGCTGCAGCTCAGCCTCACCCCCAAAGAGGATGAGCCGGACGCCTACGAGGTGGCGATCCACTCCCGCCCCGAGCGAAGCGAAGAAGGGGAAGAAGAGCTGCCCTTCACCCAGCACGCCCAGGGCGTCCTCAATGCCACGGAAGAACAGCCGACCCTGGGCCTCGACACCGTTGAGTGGCCCCCACCTGGCGCGGAGCCGATCCCCACCGAGGACTTCTATGAGCAGGTCGCACAGATCGGCTTTGACTACGGCCCCGCCTTCCAGGGACTGGAGGCGGCCTGGAAGCTCGGCGAGGAGATCTACGCCGAGGTGTCGCTGGCCCCCGAGCAGGCATCTGAAGCCGGGCGCTTCGCGATCCACCCCGCGCTGCTCGACGCGGCGCTTCACTCCACCGGCCTCAGCGGGAAAGAGCAGGGCCTCCAGCTGCCCTTCGCCTTCGGCGGGGTCTCCCTCGGCGAGGCACTTGGTGCCCGGGCACTGCGGCTGCGTGTGAGACCAGAGGCAGACACCCCCGCCTTGTCGCCATCGACCCAGACGGCGCCCTGGCTATCTCGCTGGCCTCGATCACGACGCGCGAGGTCGACCCCGCCCAGCTGCAGGTCCCCGGCAGTGCCTCCGCGCCAGAGGATCTCTTCGTGCTCGACTGGACGCAGGTCGAGTTGGGCGAGGCAAGCGAGGAGTCCGCAGGGGCGGAGGCAAGCGCAGACCTCCTCCACCTCACCCCAGACCCCAACTCAGACCCCGCCCAAGCCGCCCTGGCCCTGAGCGCCAGGGCCCTGGAGGCGATCCAGGCCCACCTCGCCGATGAGGAGCGCCCCGACTCCCGCCTTGCCCTGATCACCCAGGGAGCGATGGCGGTGGGGGAGGGGGAGTCACCGGACCCGGCCCAGGCATCGGTCTGGGGCCTCGTCCGCTCCGCCCAGGCAGAGCACCCCGGCCGCTTCGCCCTGATCGACAGCGACGGCAGCGAGGCCTCCCAAGCGGCACTTGCCCAAGCGCTCCAGGTGACCGAGGAGCCCCAGCTCGCATTGCGCGGAGGCAGGGCGCATGTGCCCAGGCTCACCGCCCCACAAGGCGAGGCGCTCGAGCCGCCCGAGGGCCCCTGGCGCCTGGAGGCGGCGGAGGACGGGACGCTAGAGAGCATCACCCCGGTCGCCTTCCCCGAGGCCGAGCGCGAGCTCGCCGGACACGAGGTGCGGCTGGCGGTGCACGCGGCCGGGGTCAACTTCCGGGACGCGCTCATCTCTTTGGGGATGTATCCCGAGCGCGAGAGCCCGATCGGCGGCGAGGCCGCCGGCATCATCACCGCGGTAGGGCCAGAGGTCGACGGCCTCGCCCCCGGGGACCGCGTCTTCGGCCTGCTCACCGGCTCCTTCGGCCCGCTCGCGATCGCCGACGCCCGCCCCCTGGCCCCCCTGCCCGAGGAGTGGTCCTTCGCGCAGGGCGCCGCGGTGACGATCACCGCCACCACCGCCCTCTACGGCCTCCGCGACCTGGCCGACCTGAAGGCCGGCGAGCGGGTCCTGATCCACGCCGGCGCCGGCGGCGTGGGCACGATGGCGATCCAGATCGCCCGCCAGCGGGGCGCCGAGGTCTTCGCCACCGCCAGCCCACCCAAGTGGGACGCCCTGCGCTCCCTCGGCCTCGCTGAGGACCACATCGCCTCCTCGCGAGACCTCCACTTCAAAGACAAGTTCCTGGCGGTCACAAACGGCGAGGGGATGGACGTCGTCCTCGACTGCCTGGCGCAGGAGTTCGTCGAGGCCTCCCTCGAGCTGCTCCCCCGCGGCGGGCGCTTCCTGGAGATGGGCAAGACCGACATCCGCGACCCCGAGGAGGTGGCCGCATCCCACCCCGGCGTCACCTACCGCGCCTATGACCTGATCGAAGCCGGTCCCGAGCGGATCGGCGAGATGCTCACCGAGACACTCGAGCTCTTCGCCGAGGGAGAGCTCGAGCACAGCCCGATCACCAGCTGGGACATCCGCGAGGCGCGCGCGGCCCTACGCGCCCTGAGCCAGGCGAAGCTGGTCGGCAAGGCCGTGCTCACCGTGCCCCAGCCCCCAGACCCCCAAGGCACCACCCTGATCACCGGCGGCCTCTCGGGCCTCGGCGCCCTCACCGCCCGCCACCTGGCAAGGGCAGGCGGCGCCCGCCGCCTCCTGCTCACCAGCCGCAGGGGCCCCGATGCCCCAGGAGCAGAGGAGCTGATCGCAGAGCTCGCCGAGCTCGGCTGTGAGGCAGAGGCGGTGGCCTGCGACGTCTCCGACCGGGCCCAGCTCGAAGAGCTGCTCTCCCAGATCCCCCCAGAGCACCCGCTCACCGCGGTGATCCACAGCGCCGGGGTGCTCGATGACGGCGTGATCACCGAGCTCTCCCCAGAGCGCATCGAGACCGTCTTCGCTCCCAAGGCGAACGCCGCCTGGAACCTGCACGAGCTGACCAGGCAGACAGAGCTCTCCCGCTTCGTCCTCTACTCCTCGCTCGCCGCCACGATGGGCAACGCCGGCCAGGCAAACTACGCCGCCGCCAACTCCTTCCTGGACGCGCTCGCCCACCAGCGCAAAACAGAAGGCCTGCCGGCCACCTCGATCGCCTGGGGCCTGTGGGAGCGAGAGAGCGCCTTGACCGGAGGGTTGAGCGAGGCAGACCACGCCCGCCTGGCCCGCGGCGGCATCGCCGCGATCGCCGACGAGCAGGGCACCGAGCTGCTCGACCGCGCCTGCTCCCAAGCGGAGCCGCTGAAGCTCGCGGTCCCCTTCGACAGGGCGGCCCTGCGCAAGGTCGAGCGCGCCGGCATGCTGCCGCCGCTGCTCTCGGGCCTCGTCTCCACCACCAAGCGACGCTCCAAGGCCACCTCGGGCTCCCTCGCCAGGCGCCTCGCCACCCTCCCAGAGCAAGAGCGCCAGGCGGCCGTCCTCTCGGTGGTGGCCGAGCAGGCCGCCCTCGTCCTCGGCCACTCCTCCGCCGAGGCGATCGACCCCACCGCCAACTTCAAGGACCTGGGCTTTGACTCCCTCGGCGCGGTCGAGCTGAGAAACCGCCTCGCCCAGGCAACCGGAGTGCCGCTGGAGGCGACCCTGCTCTTCGATCACCCCACCTCCCAAGCCGTCACCAGCCACCTGCTCGCCAAGGTCATCGGAGAGAGCGGGCAGGGCACCCGGGTCCGCGCCGCCCGCAACACCGATGAGCCGATCGCGATCGTCGGGATGAGCTGCCGCTACCCCGGAGAGGTCTCCTCCCCCGAGGGCCTCTGGGAGCTGCTCGCCACGGGCACAGACGGCATCGCCGAGTTCCCGGAGGACCGTGGCTGGGAGATCGAGCGCATCTATGACCCCGACCCCGAGAAGGCCGGCAAGACATACACCCGCCACGGCGGCTTCCTCGCCGACGTCGCCGAGTTCGACCCCGCCTTCTTCGGCATCGGCCCGCGCGAGGCGACCGCGATGGACCCCCAGCAAAGGCTCCTGCTCGAAGCCGCCTGGGAGACGCTGCAAAGCGCCGGCATCGATCCGCTCTCCTTGCAGGGGAGCGACACCGGTGTCTTCGCGGGGATCGCCTACCGCGACTACGCGGCCGGGAGCACATTCGCCATGCCGGAGTTCGAGGGCCTGCTCGGCACCAGCACGATGTCGAGCATCGCCTCGGGGCGCATCGCCTACTCGCTCGGCCTCGAGGGCCCGGCGGTGACGGTCGACACCGCCTGCTCCTCCTCCTTGGTGGCGATGCACCTGGCCGCCCAGGCCTTGCGCTCGGGCGAGTGCGGGCTGGCGCTTGCCGGAGGGGTGACCGTGCTGGCGACACCTGGGGCGTTCGTCGAGTTCTCCCGCCAGGGCGGTCTCGCCCCCGACGGCCGCTGCAAGTCATTCGGAGCAGATGCCGACGGCACCAGCTGGGCGGAGGGCTCGGGCCTGCTCCTGCTCGAGCGCCTCTCCGACGCCAGGGCCAAGAACCGCCGCATCCTCGCGGTGATCAGGGGCTCGGCCACCAACCAGGACGGAGCATCGAACGGATTGACAGCCCCCAACGGCCCCTCCCAGGAGCGGGTGATTCGACAGGCCCTGGCGAACGCCGGCCTCACACCCGCGGAAGTGGATGCGGTAGAGGCCCACGGCACAGGCACCACCCTCGGCGACCCGATCGAGGCTCAGGCCCTCCTGGCCACCTACGGCCAGGAAAGGGACAACGGCCCGCTCGCCCTCGGCTCCCTGAAGTCGAACATCGGCCACACCCAGGCAGCGGCGGGGGTCGGCGGCGTGATCAAGATGGTGATGGCGCTGCGCGAAGAAGAGCTGCCGAGGACGCTGCACGCCTCCGAGCCGACTCCCCATGTGGATTGGAGCTCGGGCGAGATCGAGCTGCTCACCGAGGCAAAGCCCTGGAGCAGGGGGGAGCGCCCGAGGCGAGCCGGCATCTCCTCCTTCGGCATCTCGGGCACCAACGCCCACCTGATCATCGAGGAGCCACCCGAGGCAAAGCCGCCTGTTCGCGAGGAGGAGAGCCGTCCCCCGGTCATCCCCTGGGCGATCTCGGCCAAAACACCGGAGGCGCTGCGCGACTACGCCGGCCTCCTGGCCGCTCAGGTGGAGAAGCAAGACCAGGACCCGATCGACATCGCCCACACGCTCCTCTCCTCCCGTGCATCGCTGCCCCACAGGGCAGTGGTGGTCGGCAAAGACCAGGAGCAGCTCCTGGAGGCCCTCGACGCCCTGGCCCAAGGAAAGGCATCGCCGACCCTCGCCCAGGCAAAAGCAACCCATACGAAGACAGCCTTCCTGCTCAGCGGCCAGGGCTCCCAGCGCCCCCAGATGGGCAAGGGGCTCTACGAGGCCTTCCCCACATACAGGGATGCCTTGGAGAGGACCTGCGAAGCCCTCGATCCCCACCTCCCCTTCTCGGTCAAAGACGCGCTCTTCGCCGAGGAGGGAACAGAGCTCTCCCAAAGCCTCTCGCGCACCGACGTCACCCAGGCGGCGCTCTTCGCCACCCACATCGCCACCTATGAGCTGCTGCAGAGCCTCGGCGCAAAGCCCGACTACCTGCTCGGCCACTCGGTGGGGGAGATCTCAGCCGCCCAGATCTCCGGCGTGCTCTCCCTCGATGACGCGGCAAGGCTGATCGCCGCCAGGGGCACCCTGATGGCCGCTCTCCCCGAGGGAGGAGCGATGGCCTCGATCAGGGCAGCCGAGCAAGAGGTCAAGGAGAGCCTCGCCCCATACGCAGGCAAGCTCACGATCGCCGCGATCAACTCACCGACCTCGATCACCGTCTCGGGGGACGAAGACGCGCTCGGGGAGTGGGAAGCAAGCCAAGCAGAGCAAGGAAGGAAGACCAAGCGCCTCGAGGTCTCCCACGCCTTCCACTCCCACCGCATCGAGCCGATGCTGGGTCAGTTCGAGGAAATTGCCGCTGAGCTCAGCTTCAAAGCACCACAGATCCCGATCGTCTCCAACCTCACCGGTGAGGAGCTGAGCGAGGAGCAGGCAACCTCCCCCTCCTACTGGGCCGAGCAGATCAGGCAGCCGGTCAGCTTCGCCAGGGGAATCGAATACCTCGACGCTCAAGGCGCAGGCCGCTACCTGGAGCTGGGGGCGGGCACCACCCTCACCGCGCTCGCCCAGGAGACGCTCACCGACACCGAGGCGACGTTCGCCCCGACCCTGCGCAAGGAAGTCGAGGAGCCGACCTCCCTGATCGCGGCGCTGGGCGCACTGCATGCATCGGGGGGGAAGGTCGAGCTCTCATCCCTGCTCAAGGACTCATCGCCAACCCACGCAGAGCTGCCGACCTACCCCTTCCAACGCCAGCGCTACTGGCTGGAGGCAAGCCAGGGGACAGGGGACCTGAGAGCGGCCGGGCAGAGCAGCGCCGATCACCCGATCCTGGGCGCCCACGTCGCCCTCGCAAGCGAGGGCTCACACCTGTTCACCGGGCGGATCTCCCAGAAGACGCATCCCTGGACCCAGGACCACGCCGTCTCGGGCACCCCGATCCTGCCCGGCACCGGCTTCGTCGAGCTGGCCCTCGCCGCCGGGGCGAAGGTGGGCGCGGAGCACCTCGATGAGCTGATCCTGCAAGCCCCCCTGATCGTCCCCGAGTCCGGAGCGATCCAGCTGCAGCTCACCCTCACCCCCAAAGAGGAGGAGCCGGGGGCCTACGACGTGGCGATCCACTCGCGTCCCGAGCGAAGCGAAGAAGGGGAAGAAGAGCTGCCCTTCACCCAGCACGCATCGGGCACGCTCAGCGCCAAGGAGGAGCGGGCCGCTGGCTTTGAGGCAACCGAGTGGCCCCCGGCGGGTGCGGAGCCGATCGCAAGCGAGGACTTCTACGAGCAGGTTGCCGCCATCGGCCTCGAATACGGCCCGGCCTTCCAGGGCCTGGAAGCCGCCTGGAGGCTTGGCGATGAGGTCTATGCGGAGGTGTCGCTCGCCTCCGAGCAGGCCTCTGAGGCGGAGCGTTTCGGGGTGCACCCCGCGCTGCTCGACTCAGCCCTTCACCCCGCCGTCCTCGCCGCTGGCTCTGAGGGAGAAGAGCAGGGCATGGAGTTGCCCTTTGTCTTCGGCGGGGTCTCTCTCGGAGAGGCCTCCGGCGCCTCGGCCCTGCGGGTGCGGATCGCAAACGGCGAAGGGCGGACGCGCATCGAGACAACGGATGCAGCCGGCACGCCCTCTGCCACGATCGAGGCGCTCTCCCTGCGCGAGGTCGACCCCGCCCAGATGCAGGTCCCCGGCAGTGCCTCCGCGCCAGAGGATCTCTTCGTGCTCGACTGGACGCAGGTCGAGTTGGGCGAGGCAAGCGAGGAGTCCGCAGGGGCGGAGGCAAGCGCAGACCTCCTCCACCTCACCCCAGACCCCGACACAGACCCCGCCCAAGCCGCCCTGGCCCTGAGCGCCAGGGCCCTGGAGGCGATCCAGGCCCACCTCGCCGATGAGGAGCACCCCGACTCCCGCCTTGCCCTGATCACCCGGGGAGCGATGGCGGTGGGGGAGGGGGAGTCACCGGACCCGGCCCAGGCATCGGTCTGGGGCCTCGTCCGCTCCGCCCAGGCAGAGCACCCCGGCCGCTTCGCCCTGATCGACAGCGACGGCAGCGAGGCCTCCCAAGCGGCACTTGCCCAAGCGCTCCAGGTGACCGAGGAGCCCCAGCTCGCATTGCGCGGGGGCAGGGCGCATGTGCCCAGGCTCACCGCGGCCACAGAGCAGACAGAGGCAAAGGCCCCTGAGCTCGACCCCCAGGGCACCGTCCTGGTCACCGGCGGCCTCTCCGGCCTCGGCGCCCTCGCTGCCCGCCACCTGGCGGGCGTCCACCGCGCGAGGCACCTGATCCTCACCAGCCGCAGGGGCCCCGATGCCCCGGGAGCCGAGGAGCTGATCGCCGAGCTCGCCGAGCTCGGCTGTGAGGCAGAGGCGGTGGCCTGCGACGTCTCCGACCGGGCCCAGCTCGAAAAGCTGCTCTCCCGGGTTCCCGCCGAGCACCCGCTCACCGCCGTCATCCACTGCGCCGGGGCGATCGACAACGCCCTGGTCCAGGACCTCAGTCCCGAGCACTTCGAGGGAGTCCTCGCCCCCAAGGCAAAGGGTGCCTGGCACCTGCACGAGCTGACCAGGGCGATGAGGCTCAGCTCCTTCGTCCTCTACTCCTCGATCTCCGCCACGATCGGAGGCCCCGGCCAGGGCAACTACGCCGCCGCCAACTCCTTCCTGGACGCGCTCGCCCACAGACGCCGCGCAGAGGGACTGCCCGCCACCGCGATCGCCTGGGGCCTCTGGGAGCAGGAGAGCGGCATCACCGGAGAGCTCAGCGAGACAGACCGCGCCCGCCTCGCCCGCGGCGGCATCGCCCCGATTACGACCGAGCGCGGTCTGGAGCTCCTCGACCGCGCCCGCTCCCAAGCCGACCCCTTCAGGGGTGCGGTCTGCTTCGAGATGGGCGCCCTGCGCGCCCTCGCTCGCTCAGCCCAGCTGCCGCCACTGCTGTCGAGCCTGGTGCCCTCCGCCCGTCGCCGCTCACGGGCGATGAGTGGCTCCCTCGCCCGCCGCCTCGCCACCCTCCCAGAGACAGAGCGCGAGGCAGCCGTCTCAGAGGTGGTCAGAGAGCAGGCCGCCCTCGTCCTGGGCCATGCCTCCGCCGAGGCGATCGACCCCGAGGCCAACTTCAAGGACCTGGGCTTTGACTCCCTCGGCGCGGTCGAACTGCGAAACCGCCTCTCCGAGGTCACCGGCGTGGGCCTGGAGGCGACCCTCGCCTTCGACCACCCGACCCCCCAAGCGGTCACCCACCTCCTCCTCGCCCAGGTCGAGGGCCACCTCGGTACGCAGGTCCAGGTCCGCGCCGCCCGCGGCTCAGATGAGCCGATCGCGATCGTCGGGATGAGCTGCCGCTACCCCGGCGGCGCCAACTCCCCCGAGCAACTCTGGGAAATGCTCGCTCGGGGCAGCGACGGCATCGCCGAGTTCCCCCCAGACCGCGGCTGGGACACGGAGCGCATCTATGACCCAGACCCCGAGAAACCCTGGAAGAGCACCACCCGCCACGGCGGCTTCCTCGAGGACGTCGCCGGATTCGATCCCTCCTTCTTCGGCATCAGCCCCCGCGAGGCCTTGGCGATGGACCCCCAGCAGCGATTGCTCCTGGAAGCCGCCTGGGAGACGCTCGAGGACGCCGGGGTCGATCCCGAGGCCCTACGGGGGACCAGCACCGGTGTCTTCGCGGGCATCATGCACCACGACTACTCCGGCGGTGGCAGTGCTCCTGTGCCCCCCGGGCTTGAGGGATTCCTTGCTACCGGGTCAGCGGGCAGCGTCGCTTCGGGCAGGGTCGCCTACTCCCTCGGCCTCGAGGGCCCGGCGGTGACGGTCGACACCGCCTGCTCCTCCTCGCTGGTGGCGATGCACCTGGCCGCCCAGGCGCTGCGCTCGGGGGAGTGCGAGCTCGCGCTTGCCGGCGGCGCCACGGTGATGGCGACGCCGAGCGTCTTCATCGCGATGAGCCGCCAGCGAGCCCTCGCCCCCGACGGCCGCACGAAGTCCTTCGGGGCCGAAGCGGACGGCACCGGCTGGTCAGAGGGCTCGGGCCTGCTCCTGCTCGAGCGCCTCTCCGACGCCAAGGCCAAGGGCCGCCGCATCCTCGCCGTGATCAGGGGCTCGGCCACCAACCAGGACGGGGCCTCCAACGGCCTCACCGCACCCAACGGCCCATCGCAGGAGCGGGTGATCAGACAGGCCCTGGCGAACGCCGGCCTGAAGCCGGGAGAGGTCGACGCGGTCGAGGCCCACGGCACAGGCACCACCCTCGGCGACCCGATCGAGGCCCAGGCCCTCCTGGCCACCTACGGCCAGGACAGAGACAACGGCCCACTCGCCCTCGGCTCCCTGAAGTCGAACATCGGCCACACCCAGGCAGCGGCGGGGGTCGGCGGCGTGATCAAGATGGTGATGGCGCTGAGAGAAGAAGAGCTGCCGAGGACCCTGCACGCCTCCGAGCCGACTCCCCACGTCGATTGGAGCTCGGGCGAGATCGAGCTGCTCACCGAGGCAAAGCCCTGGAGCAGGGGGGAGCGACCAAGGCGAGCCGGGATCTCCTCCTTCGGCATCTCGGGCACCAACGCCCACCTGATCATCGAGGAGCCGCCCGAGGCAAAGCCGCCTGTTCGCGAGGAGGAGAGCCGTCCCCCCGCGATCCCCTGGGCGATCTCGGCCAAAACCCCGGAGGCGCTGCGCGACTACGCCGGCCTGCTCGCGGCCCACACGGAGAAGACCGAGCAGGACCCCATAGACGTCGCCCACACGCTCCTCTCTTCCAGGGCCTCGCTCCCCCACAGGGCGGTGGTTGTCGGCAAGGACACCGCTGAGCTGCTCGAAGGCCTCGACGCCTTGGCCCAAGGAAAGGCATCGCCGACCCTCGCCAAGGCAAAAGCAACCCACGCAAAGACAGCCTTCCTGCTCAGCGGCCAGGGCTCCCAGCAAGCCCGGATGGGCAAGGAGCTCTACGAGGCCTTCCCCGTCTACCGCGATGCTTTCGACCGTGCTTGCGGGGCACTCGATCCCCACCTCCCCTTCTCGGTCAAAGACGCGCTCTTCGCCGAGGAGGGAACAGAGCTCTCCCAAAGCCTCTCGCGCACCGACGTCACCCAGGCAGCTCTCTTCGCCACCCACATCGCCACCTATGAGCTATTGGGGAGCTTCGGCGCAAAGCCCGACCACCTGCTCGGCCACTCGGTGGGGGAGATCTCAGCCGCCCAGATCTCCGGCGTGCTCTCCCTGGATGACGCGGCAAGGCTGATCGCCGCCAGGGGCACCCTGATGGCCGCTCTCCCAGAGGGAGGGGCGATGGCATCGATCAGGGCAACGGAGGCGGAGGTCAAAGAGAGCCTCGCCCCATATGAGGGCAAGCTCAGCATCGCCGCGATCAACTCACCGACCTCGATCACCGTCTCGGGGGACGAAGACGCGCTCGGGGAGTGGGAAGCAAGCCAAGCAGAGCAAGGAAGGAAGACCAAGCGCCTCGAGGTCTCCCACGCCTTCCACTCCCACCGGATCGAGCCGATGCTGGGTCAGTTCGAGGAAATTGCCGCTGAGCTCAGCTTCAAAGCACCACAGATCCCGATCGTCTCCAACCTCACCGGTGAGGAGCTGAGCGAGGAGCAGGCGACCTCACCCGCCTACTGGGCCGAGCAGATCAGGCAGCCGGTCAGCTTCGCCAAGGGAGTCGAATACCTCGACAGCCAAGGCGCAGGCCGCTACCTGGAGCTCGGAGCGGGTACCACCCTCACCGCGCTGGCCCAGGAGACGCTCACCGACACCGAGGCGACATTCGCCCCGACCCTGCGCAAGGAAGTCGAGGAGCCGACCTCCCTGATCGCGGCGCTCGGCGCCCTGCATGCCTCGGGGGGGAAGGTCGAGCTCTCATCCCTGCTCAAGGACTCATCGCCCACCCACGCCGAGCTGCCCACCTACCCATTCCAACGCCAGCGCTACTGGCTGGAGGCAAGCCAGGGGACAGGGGACCTGAGAGCGGCAGGGCAGAGCAGCGCCGATCACCCGATCCTGGGCGCCCACGTCGCCCTCGCCAAGGAGGGAGAGCACCTGTTCACCGGGCGGATCTCCCAAAAGACGCATGCCTGGGTCAAAGACCACGCCGTCTCGGGCACCCCGATCCTGCCCGGCACCGGCTTCGTCGAGCTGGCCCTCGCCGCCGGAGCGAGGGTGGGTGCAGAGCACCTCGATGAGCTGATCCTGCAAACCCCCCTGATCGTCCCCGAGAGCGGAGCGATCCAGCTGCAGCTCAGCCTCACCCCCAAAGAGGAGGAGCCGGGGGCCTACGACGTGGCGATCCACTCGCGTCCCGAGCGAAGCGAAGAAGGGGAAGAAGAGCTGCCCTTCACCCTTCACGCATCGGGCACGCTCAGCGCCAAGGAGGAGCGGGCCGCTGGCTTTGAGGCAACCGAGTGGCCCCCGGCGGGTGCGGAGCCGATCGCAACTGAGGACTTCTACGAGCAGGTTGCCGCCATCGGCCTCGAATACGGCCCGGCATTCCAGGGCCTGGAAGCCGCCTGGAGGCTTGGCGATGAGGTCTATGCGGAGGTGTCGCTCGCCTCCGAGCAGGCCTCTGAGGCAAGGCGCTTCGGCATCCACCCGGCGCTCTTGGATGCGGCGGGTCATGCCACTTTCATCGATACCGATCCCGCCGAAGGAGGAGTCCGCCTGCCCTTCAGCTTCGCCGGTGTCTGCCTGGGCGAGGCGGCGGGCGCCTCTTCGCTGCGGGTCAAGCTGGCAGTCGATGGGCGAATCCGCCTCGAGGCCACCGACCAAAACGGGGTCGGGGCCTGCTCGGTCGCCTCGCTTGTGGTGCGCGACTTCGACCCCTCCCAACTTCAAGCCCAAGGCGCCAAGGATCCCGATGCCCTCTTCGCCCTCAACTGGTCAGAGCTGGAGCTGGGCGAGGCAGACGAGCAGGCAGAGGTCGAGCTCCTCCACCTCACCCCAGACCCCGACACAGACCCCGCCCAAGCCGCCCTGGCCCAGAGCGCAAGAGCCCTCGAGGCGATCCAGGCCCACCTCGCCGATGAGGAGCACCCCGACTCCCGCCTTGCCCTGATCACCCGGGGAGCGATGGCGGTGGGGGAGGGCGAGTCGGCGGACCCGGCCCAGGCATCGGTCTGGGGCCTCGTCCGCTCCGCCCAGGCAGAGCACCCCGGCCGCTTCGCCCTGATCGACAGCGACGGCAGCGAGGCCTCCCAGGAGGCCCTGGCCCAGGCGCTGGCGGTAACCGAGGAGCCCCAGCTCGCATTGCGCGGGGGCAGGGCGCATGCGCCCAGGCTCACCGCGGCCACAGAGCAGACAGAGGCAAAGGCCCCTGAGCTCGACCCCCAGGGCACCGTCCTGGTCACCGGCGGCCTCTCCGGCCTCGGCGCCCTCACCGCCCGCCACCTGGCGGGCGTCCACCGCGCGAGGCACCTGATCCTCACCAGCCGCAGGGGCCCCGATGCCCCGGGAGCCGAGGAGCTGATCGCCGAGCTCGCCGAGCTCGGCTGTGAGGCAGAGGCGGTGGCCTGCGACGTCTCCGACCGGGCCCAGCTCGAAAAGCTGCTCTCCCGGGTTCCCTCCGAGCACCCCCTCACCGCGGTGATCCACAGCGCCGGGGCGATCGACAACGCCCTGGTCCAGGACCTGAGTGCCGGGCACTTCGAGCGGGTCCTCGCCCCCAAGGCAAAGGGCGCCTGGCACCTGCACGAGCTGACCAAGGAGACAGAACTCAGCTCCTTCGTCCTCTTCTCCTCGATCGCCGGCACCTTCGACCATCCCGGCCAGGGCAACTACGCCGCCGCCAACTCCTTCCTGGACGCGCTCGCCCACAGGCGCCACGCAGAGGGACTGCCCGCCACCGCGATCGCCTGGGGCCCCTGGCTGGGGGAAAGCGAGATGGCCGATGAAGTGGATATGGGCCAGGCCGACATGGCGCGACTGCGTCGCATCGGCTTTGACCCGCTCTCCAGCGAGTTGGTCTGCGGCCTGCTCGATCGCGCCCACCGTCAGGGCGAGCCCCACCTGGTCGCGGGGCCCCTCGACAAGCAGGCCCTGCGCGCCCTCGCTCGCTCAGCCCAGCTGCCGCCACTGCTGTCGAGCCTGGTGCCCTCCGCCCGTCGCCGCTCACGGGCGATGAGTGGCTCCCTCGCCCGCCGCCTCGCCACCCTCCCAGAGACAGAGCGCGAGGCAGCCGTCTCAGAGGTGGTCAGAGAGCAGGCCGCCCTCGTCCTGGGCCATGCCTCCGCCGAGGCGATCGACCCCGAGGCCAACTTCAAGGACCTGGGCTTTGACTCCCTCGGCGCGGTCGAACTGCGAAACCGCCTCTCCGAGGTCACCGGCGTGGGCCTGGAGGCGACCCTCGCCTTCGACCACCCGACCCCCCAAGCGGTCACCCACCTCCTCCTCGCCCAGGTCGAGGGCCACCTCGGTACGCAGGTCCAGGTCCGCGCCGCCCGCGGCTCAGATGAGCCGATCGCGATCGTCGGGATGAGCTGCCGCTACCCCGGCGGCGCCAACTCCCCCGAGCAACTCTGGGAAATGCTCGCTCGGGGCAGCGACGGCATCGCCGAGTTCCCCCCAGACCGCGGCTGGGACACGGAGCGCATCTATGACCCAGACCCCGAGAAACCCTGGAAGAGCACCACCCGCCACGGCGGCTTCCTCGAGGACGTCGCCGGATTCGATCCCTCCTTCTTCGGCATCAGCCCCCGCGAGGCCTTGGCGATGGACCCCCAGCAGCGATTGCTCCTGGAAGCCGCCTGGGAGACGCTCGAGGACGCCGGGGTCGATCCCGAGGCCCTACGGGGGACCAGCACCGGTGTCTTCGCGGGGGTGATGTATCAGGACTACTCGATGGGCGATGGCACTGCGCCCCCTGAGCTTGCCTACGGCAACGTCGGGATCGGCGGAAGCGTCGTCTCAGGCCGCATCTCCTACTCCCTCGGCCTCGAGGGCCCGGCGGTGACGGTCGACACCGCCTGCTCCTCCTCGCTGGTGGCGATGCACCTGGCCGCCCAGGCGCTGCGCTCGGGGGAGTGCGAGCTCGCGCTTGCCGGCGGCGCCACGGTGATGGCGACGCCGTGGATGTTCGTCGAGTTCTCCCGCCAGAAAGCCCTCTCCCCCGACGGGCGCTGCAAGTCCTTCGGCACCGACGCCGACGGCACGAGCTGGGCCGAGGGCTCGGGCCTGCTCCTGCTCGAGCGCCTCTCCGACGCCAGGGCCAAGGGACGCCGCATCCTCGCCGTGATCAGGGGCTCGGCCACCAACCAGGACGGGGCCTCGAACGGCCTCACGGCACCAAACGGCCCCTCCCAGGAGCGGGTGATTCGACAGGCCCTGGCGAACGCCGGCCTCACACCCGCGGAAGTGGATGCGGTAGAGGCCCACGGCACAGGCACCACCCTCGGCGACCCGATCGAGGCCCAGGCCCTCCTGGCCACCTACGGCCAGGAAAGGGACAACGGCCCACTCGCCCTCGGCTCCTTGAAGTCCAACATCGGCCACGCGCTCGCGGCCTCGGGGATAGGCGGCGTGATCAAGATGGTGATGGCGCTGAGAGAAGAAGAGCTGCCGAGGACCCTGCACGCCGATGAGCCGACTCCCCACGTCGATTGGAGCTCCGGCGAGATCGAGCTGCTCACCGAGGCAAAGCCCTGGAGCAGGGGAGAGCGGCCAAGGCGGGCGGGGATCTCATCGTTCGGGATGAGCGGCACCAACGCCCACCTGATCATCGAGGAGCCGCCCGAGGCAAAGCCGCCTGTTCGCGAGGAGGAGAGCCGTCCCCCCGCGATCCCCTGGGCGATCTCGGCCAAAACCCCGGAGGCGCTGCGCGACTACGCCGGCCTGCTCGCGGCCCACACGGAGAAGACCGAGCAGGACCCCATAGACGTCGCCCACACGCTCCTCTCTTCCAGGGCCTCGCTCCCCCACAGGGCGGTGGTTGTCGGCAAGGACACCGCTGAGCTGCTCGAAGGCCTCGACGCCTTGGCCCAAGGAAAGGCATCGCCGACCCTCGCCAAGGCAAAAGCAACCCACGCAAAGACAGCCTTCCTCTTCAGTGGCCAGGGCTCCCAGCAAGCCCGGATGGGCAAGGAGCTCTACGAGGCCTTCCCCGTCTACCGCGATGCTTTCGACCGTGCTTGCGGGGCACTCGATCCCCACCTCCCCTTCTCGGTCAAAGACGCGCTCTTCGCCGAGGAGGGAACAGAGCTCTCCCAAAGCCTCTCGCGCACCGACGTCACCCAGGCAGCTCTCTTCGCCACCCACATCGCCACCTATGAGCTATTGGGGAGCTTCGGCGCAAAGCCCGACCACCTGCTCGGCCACTCGGTGGGGGAGATCTCAGCCGCCCAGATCTCCGGCGTGCTCTCCCTGGATGACGCGGCAAGGCTGATCGCCGCCAGGGGCACCCTGATGGCCGCTCTCCCAGAGGGAGGGGCGATGGCATCGATCAGGGCAACGGAGGCGGAGGTCAAAGAGAGCCTTGCCCCATATGAGGGCAAGCTCACGATCGCCGCGATCAACTCACCGACCTCGATCACCGTCTCGGGGGACGAAGACGCGCTCGGGGAGTGGGAAGCAAGCCAAGCAGAGCAAGGAAGGAAGACCAAGCGCCTCGAGGTCTCCCACGCCTTCCACTCCCACCGGATCGAGCCGATGCTGGGTCAGTTCGAGGAAATTGCCGCTGAGCTCAGCTTCAAAGCACCACAGATCCCGATCGTCTCCAACCTCACCGGTGAGGAGCTGAGCGAGGAGCAGGCGACCTCACCCGCCTACTGGGCCGAGCAGATCAGGCAGCCGGTCAGCTTCGCCAAGGGAGTCGAATACCTCGACAGCCAAGGCGCAGGCCGCTACCTGGAGCTCGGAGCGGGTACCACCCTCACCGCGCTGGCCCAGGAGACGCTCACCGACACCGAGGCGACATTCGCCCCGACCCTGCGCAAGGAAGTCGAGGAGCCGACCTCCTTGATCGCGGCGCTGGGTGCCCTGCATGCATCGGGGGGGAAGGTCGAGCTCTCATCCCTGCTCAAGGACTCATCGCCGACCCACGCCGAGCTGCCCACCTACCCATTCCAACGCCAGCGCTACTGGCTGGAGGCAAGCCAGGGGACAGGGGACCTGAGAGCGGCAGGGCAGAGCAGCGCCGATCACCCGATCCTGGGCGCCCACGTCGCCCTCGCCAAGGAGGGAGAGCACCTGTTCACCGGGCGGATCTCCCAAAAGACGCATGCCTGGGTCAAAGACCACGCCGTCTCGGGCACCCCGATCCTGCCCGGCACCGGCTTCGTCGAGCTGGCCCTCGCCGCCGGAGCGAGGGTGGGTGCAGAGCACCTCGATGAGCTGATCCTGCAAACCCCCCTGATCGTCCCCGAGAGCGGAGCGATCCAGCTGCAGCTCAGCCTCACCCCCAAAGAGGAGGAGCCGGGGGCCTACGACGTGGCGATCCACTCGCGTCCCGAGCGAAGCGAAGAAGGGGAAGAAGAGCTGCCCTTCACCCTTCACGCATCGGGCACGCTCAGCGCCAAGGAGGAGCGGGCCGCTGGCTTTGAGGCAACCGAGTGGCCCCCGGCGGGTGCGGAGCCGATCGCAACTGAGGACTTCTACGAGCAGGTTGCCGCCATCGGCCTCGAATACGGCCCGGCATTCCAGGGCCTGGAAGCCGCCTGGAGGCTTGGCGATGAGGTCTATGCGGAGGTGTCGCTCGCCTCCGAGCAGGCCTCTGAGGCGGAGCGTTTCGGGGTGCACCCCGCGCTGCTCGACTCAGCCCTTCACCCGGCCGTCCTCGCCGCTGGCTCTGAGGGAGAAGAGCAGGGCATGGAGTTGCCCTTTGTCTTCGGCGGGGTCTCTCTCGGGGAGGCCTCCGGCGCCTCGGCCCTGCGGGTGCGGATCACGACAGCAGGGCAGCGCCCTCGCCTCGACGCCACCGACCAGAACGGCACCGCGGCTTTCTCGCTGGCCTCGGTTACGACCCGAGCGTTCGATCCCTCCCAGCTGCAGGCCCAAGCCGCCAAGGAGCCCGATGCCCTCTTCACGATCGAGTGGACCCGGATCGAGCTGGAGGAGCAAAGCGAGGAGATCGCGGACACAGATCTCCTCCATCTCACCCCCGACCCCGACTCAGATCCCGCCCAGGCGGCCCGCGCCCAGACCGCCCAGGCCCTGGAGGCGATCCAAGCCCACCTCGCCGAGGAGCGCCTCGACTCCCGCCTCGCCTTGATCACCCAAGGAGCGATGGCGGTGAGGGAGGGGGAGTCCCCCGACCCCGCCACGGCGGCGGTCTGGGGCCTCGTCCGCTCCGCCCAATCAGAGCACCCCGGCCGCTTCGCCCTGATCGACACCGACGGCAGCGAGGCCTCCCAGGAGGCCCTCGCCCAAGCGCTGGCGGTGACCGAGGAGCCCCAGCTCGTCCTGCGCGAGGGCAAGGCCCAAGCCCCCAGGCTGACCACCGCCAAAGAGGGCCCACAGACAGAGACAGAGCCAACGCCCCTTGACCCAGAGGGCACGGCCCTGATCACCGGCGGCCTCTCCGGCCTCGGCGCCCTCGCCGCCCGCCACCTCGCAAGCGCCCACGGCGCAAAGCACCTCCTGCTCACCAGCCGCCGCGGACCCGATGCCCCGGGCGCCGAGGAGCTGATCGCCGAGCTCGCCGAGCTCGGCTGTGAGGCGAGCGCAGTCGCCTGCGACGTCTCCGAGCGAGAGCAGCTCGAGGGACTGTTGGCGCAGATCCCCCAAGAGCATCCCCTCACCGCGATCCTCCACTGCGCCGCGGTGATCGATGACGGGGTGATCACGGCCCTCTCCCCCGAGCGAGTGACCACAGTCCTCGCCCCCAAGACAGACGCCGCCTACCACCTGCACGAGCTGACCAAGGATATGGAGCTCTCCCAATTCGTTCTCTACTCCTCGGCGTCCGCGACCCTGGGCGGCCCCGGCCAGGGCAACTACGCCGCCGCCAACTCCTTCCTGGACGCGCTCGCCCAACGGCGCCATGCAGAAGACCTGCCCGCCACCTCGATCGCCTGGGACCTCTGGGAGACCGAAAGTGGGATGGGCAGCACGCTCAGCGACTCAGACCGCGCCCGCGTGGCTCGCATCGGCGTGGCGACCGTCACCGTCGCTCGAGGTCTGGATCTCCTTGACCGCGCCCGCTCCCAGGCGGAGCCCTTCCTCGTGGCGACCCCGTTCGACAAAGCCGTGCTTGGCTCGATCAGTCGCGCCGGCATGTTGCCGCCGCTGCTCTCGAGGCTCCTTCCCGCCTCCCGCCGCCGCGCCAAGGCCGCCAGTGGCTCTCTCGCCCGCCGCCTTGCCACCGTCCCCGAGCCAGAGCGCGAGGCAGCTGTCTTGGCGGTGGTCAGAGAGCAGGTCGCCACTGTCCTCGGCCATACCTCCGCCGAGACGATCGACCCCGAGGGCAACTTCAAGGACCTCGGCTTTGACTCCCTCGGCGCTGTCGAGCTGAGAAACCGCCTCGCCCAGGCCGCCGGCATGGCGCTCGAGGCAACCCTCGTCTTCGACTACCCCACGCCCCAAGCCCTCGCCCACCACCTCTTTGCCCAGCTCGAGGGTGAGGTCGGCAGCGGGGTCCGGATCCGCGCCGCCCGCCACGCGGACGAGCCGATCGCGATCGTCGGGATGAGCTGTCGCTACCCCGGAGAGGTTTCCTCCCCCGAGGGCCTCTGGAGACTGGTCGCATCGGGAGAAGAGGGCATCGCCGGGTTCCCCGTCGACCGCGGCTGGGACACGGAGCGCATCTATGACCCGGACCCTGAGAAGACCGGCAAGAGCTATACCCGCCACGGCGGCTTCCTCGCTGACGTCGCCGAGTTCGACCCCGCCTTCTTCGGCATCGGCCCGCGCGAGGCCCTGGCGATGGACCCCCAGCAGCGGCTCCTGCTCGAAGCGGCCTGGGAGACGCTGCAAAGCGCCGGCATCGACCCCCTCTCGCTGCAGGGGAGCGACACCGGTGTGTTCGCGGGGGTGATGTACCACGACTACGGGATGGGAGCCGACACCTCCCACTCGGCCGAGCTCGAGGCCTATGTCGGCGGCAGCGGTGTCGGCGGCAGCATCGTCTCTGGCAGGGTCGCCTACTCCCTCGGCCTCGAGGGCCCGGCGGTGACGGTCGACACCGCCTGCTCCTCCTCGCTGGTGGCGATGCACCTGGCCGCGCAGGCACTGCGCTCGGGCGAGTGCGGGCTCGCGCTTGCCGGCGGCGCCACGGTGATGTCGACACCCGGCGTCTTCATTGCGATGAGCCGCCAGCGCGCCCTCTCACCCGACGGCCGCTGCAGGTCCTTCGGCGCAGGCGCGGACGGCACCGGCTGGGGGGAGGGCTCGGGTGTCGTCCTGCTCGAGCGCCTCTCCGACGCCAAGGCGAAGGGACGCCGCATCCTCGCCGTGATCAGGGGCTCGGCCACCAACCAGGACGGGGCCTCGAACGGCCTCACGGCACCAAACGGCCCCTCCCAGGAGCGGGTGATTCGACAGGCCCTGGCGAACGCCGGCCTCACACCCGCGGAAGTGGATGCGGTAGAGGCCCACGGCACAGGCACCACCCTCGGCGACCCGATCGAGGCCCAGGCCCTCCTGGCCACCTACGGCCAGGACAGAAAGAACGGCCCGCTCGCCCTCGGCTCGCTGAAGTCGAACATCGGTCACACCCAGACGGCCTCGGGAGTGGGCGGCGTGATCAAGATGGTGATGGCGCTGAGAGAAGAAGAGCTGCCGAGGACCCTGCACGCCGATGAGCCGACTCCCCACGTCGATTGGAGCTCGGGCGAGATCGAGCTGCTGAACGAGCCCAGGGAGTGGAAGCGCTCCGATCGCCCCAGAAGAGCCGGGATCTCCTCCTTCGGCATCTCGGGCACCAACGCCCACCTGATCATCGAGGAGCCGCCAGAGCCAAAGGCACCGGTCAGGGAGGACGACTCCCGTCCCCCCGTCATCCCCTGGGCGATCTCGGCCAAAACCCCGGAGGCGCTGCGCGACTACGCCGGCCTGCTCGCGGCCCACACGGAGAAGACCGAGCAGGACCCCATAGACGTCGCCCACACGCTCCTCTCTTCCAGGGCCTCGCTCCCCCACAGGGCGGTGGTTGTCGGCAAGGACACCGCTGAGCTGCTCGAAGGCCTCGACGCCTTGGCCCAAGGAAAGGCATCGCCGACCCTCGCCAAGGCAAAAGCAACCCACGCAAAGACAGCCTTCCTGCTCAGCGGCCAGGGCTCCCAGCAAGCCCGGATGGGCAAGGAGCTCTACGAGGCCTTCCCCGTCTACCGCGATGCTTTCGACCGTGCTTGCGGGGCACTCGATCCCCACCTCCCCTTCTCGGTCAAAGACGCGCTCTTCGCCGAGGAGGGAACAGAGCTCTCCCAAAGCCTCTCGCGCACCGACGTCACCCAGGCAGCTCTCTTCGCCACCCACATCGCCACCTATGAGCTATTGGGGAGCTTCGGCGCAAAGCCCGACCACCTGCTCGGCCACTCGGTGGGGGAGATCTCAGCCGCCCAGATCTCCGGCGTGCTCTCCCTGGATGACGCGGCAAGGCTGATCGCCGCCAGGGGCACCCTGATGGCCGCTCTCCCAGAGGGAGGGGCGATGGCATCGATCAGGGCAACGGAGGCGGAGGTCAAAGAGAGCCTCGCCCCATATGAGGGCAAGCTCAGCATCGCCGCGATCAACTCACCGACCTCGATCACCGTCTCGGGGGACGAAGACGCGCTCGGGGAGTGGGAAGCAAGCCAAGCAGAGCAAGGAAGGAAGACCAAGCGCCTCGAGGTCTCCCACGCCTTCCACTCCCACCGGATCGAGCCGATGCTGGGTCAGTTCGAGGAAATTGCCGCTGAGCTCAGCTTCAAAGCACCACAGATCCCGATCGTCTCCAACCTCACCGGTGAGGAGCTGAGCGAGGAGCAGGCGACCTCACCCGCCTACTGGGCCGAGCAGATCAGGCAGCCGGTCAGCTTCGCCAAGGGAGTCGAATACCTCGACAGCCAAGGCGCAGGCCGCTACCTGGAGCTCGGAGCGGGTACCACCCTCACCGCGCTGGCCCAGGAGACGCTCACCGACACCGAGGCGACATTCGCCCCGACCCTGCGCAAGGAAGTCGAGGAGCCGACCTCCCTGATCGCGGCGCTCGGCGCCCTGCATGCCTCGGGGGGGAAGGTCGAGCTCTCATCCCTGCTCAAGGACTCATCGCCCACCCACGCCGAGCTGCCCACCTACCCATTCCAACGCCAGCGCTACTGGCTGGAGGCAAGCCAGGGGACAGGGGACCTGAGAGCGGCAGGGCAGAGCAGCGCCGATCACCCGATCCTGGGCGCCCACGTCGCCCTCGCCAAGGAGGGAGAGCACCTGTTCACCGGGCGGATCTCCCAAAAGACGCATGCCTGGGTCAAAGACCACGCCGTCTCGGGCACCCCGATCCTGCCCGGCACCGGCTTCGTCGAGCTGGCCCTCGCCGCCGGAGCGAGGGTGGGTGCAGAGCACCTCGATGAGCTGATCCTGCAAACCCCCCTGATCGTCCCCGAGAGCGGAGCGATCCAGCTGCAGCTCAGCCTCACCCCCAAAGAGGAGGAGCCGGGGGCCTACGACGTGGCGATCCACTCGCGTCCCGAGCGAAGCGAAGAAGGGGAAGAAGAGCTGCCCTTCACCCTTCACGCATCGGGCACGCTCAGCGCCAAGGAGGAGCGGGCCGCTGGCTTTGAGGCAACCGAGTGGCCCCCGGCGGGTGCGGAGCCGATCGCAACTGAGGACTTCTACGAGCAGGTTGCCGCCATCGGCCTCGAATACGGCCCGGCATTCCAGGGCCTGGAAGCCGCCTGGAGGCTTGGCGATGAGGTCTATGCGGAGGTGTCGCTCGCCTCCGAGCAGGCCTCTGAGGCGGAGCGTTTCGGGGTGCACCCCGCGCTGCTCGACTCAGCCCTTCACCCGGCCGTCCTCGCCGCTGGCTCTGAGGGAGAAGAGCAGGGCATGGAGTTGCCCTTTGTCTTCGGCGGGGTCTCTCTCGGGGAGGCCTCCGGCGCCTCGGCCCTGCGGGTGCGGATCACGACAGCAGGGCAGCGCCCTCGCCTCGACGCCACCGACCAGAACGGCACCGCGGCTTTCTCGCTGGCCTCGGTTACGACCCGAGCGTTCGATCCCTCCCAGCTGCAGGCCCAAGCCGCCAAGGAGCCCGATGCCCTCTTCACGATCGAGTGGACCCGGATCGAGCTGGAGGAGCAAAGCGAGGAGATCGCGGACACAGATCTCCTCCATCTCACCCCCGACCCCGACTCAGATCCCGCCCAGGCGGCCCGCGCCCAGACCGCCCAGGCCCTGGAGGCGATCCAAGCCCACCTCGCCGAGGAGCGCCTCGACTCCCGCCTCGCCTTGATCACCCAAGGAGCGATGGCGGTGAGGGAGGGGGAGTCCCCCGACCCCGCCACGGCGGCGGTCTGGGGCCTCGTCCGCTCCGCCCAATCAGAGCACCCCGGCCGCTTCGCCCTGATCGACACCGACGGCAGCGAGGCCTCCCAGGAGGCCCTCGCCCAAGCGCTGGCGGTGACCGAGGAGCCCCAGCTCGTCCTGCGCGAGGGCAAGGCCCAAGCCCCCAGGCTGACCACCGCCAAAGAGGGCCCACAGACAGAGACAGAGCCAACGCCCCTTGACCCAGAGGGCACGGCCCTGATCACCGGCGGCCTCTCCGGCCTCGGCGCCCTCGCCGCCCGCCACCTCGCAAGCGCCCACGGCGCAAAGCACCTCCTGCTCACCAGCCGCCGCGGACCCGATGCCCCGGGCGCCGAGGAGCTGATCGCCGAGCTCGCCGAGCTCGGCTGTGAGGCGAGCGCAGTCGCCTGCGACGTCTCCGAGCGAGAGCAGCTCGAGGGACTGTTGGCGCAGATCCCCCAAGAGCATCCCCTCACCGCGATCCTCCACTGCGCCGGCGTCCTCGATGACGGCGTGATCACCGAGCTCTCCCCCGAGCGCATCGACACCGTCCTGGCCCCCAAGGCGGATGCCGCCTGGCACCTGCACGAGCTGACCAGGGAGATCGAGCTCTCCTCCTTCGTCCTTTACTCCTCAGGCGCCGCCGTGCTCGGCAACCCCGGCCAGGGCAACTACGCCGCCGCCAACTCCTTCCTGGACGCGCTCGCCCAACGGCGCCATGCACAAGGCCTGCCCGCCACCTCGATCGCCTGGGGGCTGTGGGAGGCGGAAGGTATGGGCGGCTCACTCGGCGAGGCTGAGCGAGCCCGCCTCGCCGGGGGCGGCGTCTCCCCGATCGCCACCGAGCAGGGCCTGGGGCTCTTCGACCGCGCCTGCTCACAAGCCGATCCGCTCAAGCTCGCGGTTCCCTTCGACAAGGCCACCCTGCGCAAGGTCGAGCGCGCCGGGATGCTGCCACCGCTGCTCTTGGGCCTCGCCCCCGCCACCCGCCGTCGCTCCAGGGCGACCGGTTCCCTCGCCCGTCGTCTCGCCACGATTCCTTCTCCAGAGCGCGAGGCCACCGTCTCAGAGGTGGTCAGAGAGCACGTCGCCTCCGTGCTCGGCCACTCCTCCGCCAACTCCGTCGACCCGACCGCCAGCTTCAAGGATCTCGGCTTTGACTCCCTCGGCGCTGTCGAGCTGAGAAACCGCCTCGCCCAGGCCGCCGGCATGGCGCTCGAGGCAACCCTCGTCTTCGACTACCCCACGCCCCAAGCCCTCGCCCACCACCTCTTTGCCCAGCTCGAGGGCGAGGTCGGCAGCGGCGTTCGGGTCCGCGCCGCCCGCCACGCGGACGAGCCGATCGCGATCGTCGGGATGAGCTGCCGCTACCCCGGCGAGGTCTCCTCCCCCGAGGGCCTCTGGGAGATGCTCGCTTCCGGTCGCGAGGGCATCGCCGAGTTCCCGGAGGACCGCGGCTGGGAGGTCGAGCGCATCTATGACCCCGACCCCGAGAAGGCCGGCAAGACATACACCCGCCACGGCGGCTTCCTCGCCGACGTCGCCGAGTTCGACCCCGCCTTCTTCGGCATCGGCCCGCGCGAGGCGACCGCGATGGACCCTCAGCAAAGGCTCCTGCTCGAAGCGGCCTGGGAGACGCTGCAAAGCGCCGGCATCGATCCCCTCTCTTTGCAGGGAAGCGACACCGGGGTCTTCGCGGGGGTCATGTATCACGATTACGGGGCGGGAGCCGACCCCTCTCGCTCCCCTGAGCTCGAGGCATACGCGGGAGGAGGAGGGGCTGGCGGCAGCGTCGTCTCCGGCCGCATCGCCTACGCGCTCGGCCTCGAGGGCCCCGCCATCTCCGTGGACACCGCCTGCTCCTCCTCATTGGTGGCGATGCACCTGGCGGCGCAGGCATTGCGCTCGGGCGAGTGCGAGCTGGCACTGGCAGGTGGGACGACGGTGATGTCGACCCCCAGGGCCTTCATCGCGATGAGCCGCCAGCGCGCCCTCTCCCCCGACGGCCGCTGCAGGTCCTTCGGCGCAGGCGCGGACGGCACCGGCTGGGGGGAGGGCTCGGGCCTGGTCCTGCTCGAGCGCCTCTCGGACGCAGAGGCCAAGGGCCGTCGCATCCTCGCCGTGATCAGGGGCTCGGCGACCAACCAGGACGGGGCCTCCAACGGCCTCACGGCCCCCAACGGCCCCTCCCAGGAGCGGGTGATCAGACAGGCGTTGGCGAACGCGAAGTTGAAGCCAGGAGAGGTCGACGCGGTCGAGGCCCACGGAACCGGCACGGCCCTCGGCGACCCGATCGAGGCTCAGGCCCTCCTGGCCACCTACGGCCAGGAAAGGGACAACGGCCCGCTCGCCCTCGGCTCGCTGAAGTCGAACATCGGCCACACCCAGGCAGCGGCGGGAGTCGGCGGCGTGATCAAGATGGTGATGGCGCTACGCGAAGAAGAGCTGCCGAGGACGCTTCATGCAGATGAGCCGACTCCCCACGTCGATTGGAGCTCCGGCGAGATCGAGCTGCTCACGGAGCCCAGGGAGTGGAAGAGGGGAGAGCGCCCCAGAAGAGCCGGCATCTCCTCCTTCGGCATCTCGGGCACCAACGCCCACCTGATCATCGAGGAGCCACCCGAGGCAAAGCCGCCTGTTCGCGAGGAGGAGAGCCGCCCCCCGGTCATCCCCTGGGCGATCTCGGCCAAAACCCCGGAGGCGCTGCGCGACTACGCCGGTCTCCTCGCGGCCCACACAGAGAGCACGGACCAGGACCCGATCGACGTCGCCCACACGCTCTTGTCCTCCCGTGCATCGCTGCCCCACAGGGCAGTGGTGGTCGGCAAAGACCAAGAGCAGCTCCTGGCTGCCCTCGACGCCCTGGCCCAAGGAAAGGCATCGCCGACCCTCGCCCAGGCAAAAGCAACCCATACGAAGACAGCCTTCCTCTTCAGCGGCCAGGGCTCCCAAGGGGCACAGATGGGCAAGGAGCTCTACGAGGCCTTCCCCACATACAGGGATGCCTTGGAGAGAGCCTGTGAGGCCCTCGATCCCCACCTTCCCTTCTCGGTCAAAGACGCGCTCTTCGCCGAGGCGGGAACAGAGCTCTCCCAAAGCCTCTCGCGCACCGACGTCACCCAGGCAGCTCTCTTCGCCACCCACATCGCCACCTATGAGCTGCTGCAGAGCCTCGGCGCAAAGCCCGACCACCTGCTCGGCCACTCGGTGGGGGAGATCTCAGCCGCCCAGATCTCCGGCGTGCTCTCCCTGGATGACGCGGCAAAGCTGATCGCCGCCAGGGGCACCCTGATGGCCGCTCTTCCCGAGGGAGGGGCGATGGCATCGATCAGGGCAACCGAGCAGGAGGTCAAGGAGAGCCTCGCCCCCTATGAGGGACGCCTGCAGATCGCCGCGATCAACTCACCGACCTCGATCACCGTCTCGGGGGACGAAGACGCGCTCGGGGAGTGGGAAGCAAGCCAAGCAGAGCAAGGAAGGAAGACCAAGCGCCTCGAGGTCTCCCACGCCTTCCACTCCCACCGGATCGAGCCGATGCTGGGTCAGTTCGAGGAAATTGCCGCTGAGCTCAGCTTCAAAGCACCACAGATCCCGATCGTCTCCAACCTCACCGGTGAGGAGCTGAGCGAGGAGCAGGCGACCTCACCCGCCTACTGGGCCGAGCAGATCAGGCAGCCGGTCAGCTTCGCCAGGGGAATCGAATACCTCGACGCTCAAGGCGCAGGCCGCTACCTGGAGCTGGGAGCGGGCACCACCCTCACCGCGCTCGCCCAGGAGACGCTCACCGACACCGAGGCGACGTTCGCCCCGACCCTGCGCAAGGAAGTCGAGGAGCCCTCCTCCCTGATCGCGGCGCTCGGCGCACTGCATACATCGGGGGCGAAGGTAGACCTGGCGGCTTTGCTCAAAGGCTCTTCTCCCACTCACGCCGAGCTGCCCACCTACCCATTCCAAAGAGAGCGCTACTGGTTGGAGGCGAGCCAGGGGACAGGCGATGCGACCTCCCTCGGCCAGGCCGCCACGGAGCATCCCCTGCTCGGTGCCCACGTCGCCCTCGCCCAAGAGGGCTCGCATAGCCCGGTGAAACAATGAGCGCCTTCGCCACAAACGGCGCCCATCTCTTCACCGGGCGGATCTCCCAGAAGACGCATCCCTGGGTCAAAGACCACGCCCTCGCCGGTGTCTCCGTCCTCCCTGGCACCGCCTTTGTCGAGCTGGCGCTTGCCGCTGGAGCGAAAGTGGGAGCCGAGCACCTCGAGAAGCTGGTTCTGCAAGCTCCTCTCGTCATCCCCGAGCAGGGAGCGGTGCAGCTGCAGCTCAGTCTCACCCCCCAGGAGGATCCGGACGCCTATGAGGTGGCGATCCACGCTCGCCCGGAGCAAACCGGGGAGGACGCAGAAGAGCAGCCCTGGGCCCAGCATGCTTCGGGGGCGCTCAGCGCTGCAGAGCAGCAGCCAGCCCTCGGCCTCGGCCTCGACACCACCGAGTGGCCCCCGCCAGGGGCAGAGCCGATCCCGATTGAGGGCTTCTATGACCAGATGGCAGCGATCGGCCTCGAACACGGCCCCGCCTTCCAGGGCCTCGAGGCAGCATGGAGAGTGGGCGAGGAGATCTACGCCGAGGTGTCGCTTGCCGAGGAGCAGGCTTCTGAAGCCGAGCGCTTCGGGATCCACCCGGCGCTGCTCGATGCGGCGCTTCACCCGGCGATCCTTGCCGCTGACCTGGACGGGGAGGCGGAGAAGGGTTTGCAGCTGCCTTTTGCCTTCAACGGGGTCTCGCTCGGAGGGGCACTTGGCGCCCGGGCACTGCGGCTGCGTGTGAGAACAGAGGCAGAGCACCCCCGCCTTGTCGCCATCGACCCAGACGGAACCGCGGCTTTCTCGCTGGCCTCGATGGCGACGCAAACGCTCGATTCCCCTCACCTAAGGCCTCTGCGCAGCGCTTCAGAGCCCGATGCTCTCTTTGCGGTCAACTGGAGCGAGGTCGAGCTGGGCAGGGCCACCGAGCCAGACCAGGAGGATAAAGAGGATACGAGCACTGAGCCCGAGGTCGACGTCCTCGAGCTCGTCTCCAACCCCGACCCCGACCCCGACCCCGCCTCTTCAGCCCACCAGCTGAGCGCCAGGGCCCTCGAGGCGATCCAGGCCTTCCTCGCCGATGAGAGCCGCGCCGAGGCCCGCCTCGCCCTGATCACCCAGGGAGCGATGGCGATCGAGCCAGGAGAGTCACCCGACCCCGCGGCCGCCGCCGTCTGGGGCCTCATCCGCTCCGCCCAGGCAGAGCACCCCGGCCGCTTCGCCCTGATCGACACCGACGGCAGCGAGGCCTCCCAAGCGGCACTCGCCCAAGCGCTCGAGGTCATCGAGGAGCCACAAATCGCCCTGCGCGAGGGCAGGGCCAGCGTGCCTCGGCTTGCCACGATCGAAAAAGAAGCGGCTGCGGGAGAAGCGGAAACCGAGGCCCCCGCCCCTGACCCCGATGGCACGGTCCTGATCACCGGCGGCCTCTCGGGCCTCGGCGCCCTCAGCGCCCGCCATCTCGCAAAGGCAGGGGGCGCCCGCCGCCTCCTGCTCACCAGCCGCAGGGGCCCAGATGCCCCAGGCGCCGAGGAGCTGATCGCAGAGCTCGCTGAGCTTGGCTGCGAGGCAGAGGCGATCGCCTGCGACGTCTCCGACCGGGCCCAGCTCGAAGAGCTGCTGGCGAAGATCCCCCCAGAGCACCCGCTCACCGCGATCCTCCACTGCGCCGGGGCGATCGACAACGCCCTGGTCCAGGACCTGAGCGCCGAGCACTTCGAGCGGGTCCTCACCCCCAAGGTCGACGGTGCCTGGCACCTGCACGAGCTGACCAGGGAGACAGAGCTCAGCTCCTTCGTCCTCTTCTCCTCGATCGCCGGCACCTTCGACCATCCCGGCCAGGGCAACTACGCCGCCGCCAACTCCTTCCTCGATGCCCTGGCACAGCGCCGCCAGGCAGAGGGCCTGCCCGCCACCTCAATCGCCTGGGGCCTCTGGATGGGAGGCAGCGAGATGGCAGCCGACTCCGAGATGGAGTTCGGCCAGGCCGACCTGGCGCGGTTGCGACGGGTTGGCTTCAACCCCCTCTCCGACGAGCTGGTCTGCGAGGTCCTCGATCGCGCGCCACTGCTCCTCGAGGGGCACGTCGTCGCCGTGCCCCTCGACAAGCAGGCCCTGCGCACCCTGGCGCGCTCGGCAGAGCTGCCGCCACTGCTCTCGAGCCTGGTGCCCTCGGCACGCCGGCGCTCGCGGGCGGCGAGTGGCCTGCTCGCCCGCCGCCTGGCGACGATTCCCGAGGCAGAGCGCGAGGCCGCCATCCTCGAGCTGGTCAGAGAGCAGGCCGCAGTGGTGCTGGGACACGAGTCCGCCAATGCGATCGACCCCGAGGCCAACTTCAAAGACCTCGGTTTCGACTCCCTCGGCGCGGTCGAACTGCGCAACCGCCTCTCCGAGGCGACCGGGGTGCGCCTCGAGGCGACCGTCGTTTTCGATCACCCCAATCCCCGCGCCGTCGCCGGCTACCTGCTCGCCCAGGTGGAGGGCAAGATCGGCGGCGACACAATCGTCCGCGCCGCCCGCGGCTCAGACGAGCCGATCGCGATCGTCGGGATGAGCTGCCGCTACCCCGGAGAGGTCTCCTCCCCCGAGGGACTCTGGGAGCTGCTCGCCACGGGCACAGACGGCATCGCCGAGTTCCCGGCCGACCGTGGCTGGGACGTCGAGCGCATCTATGACCCCGATCCCGAGAAGGGCGGCAGGACATACACCCGCCACGGCGGCTTCCTCGCCGACGTCGCCGGCTTTGACCCCGCCTTCTTCGGGATCAGTCCGCGCGAGGCGCTTGTGATGGACCCGCAGCAGCGGCTGCTGCTGGAAGCGGCTTGGGAGACGCTGCAAAGCGCCGGCATCGATCCGCTGTCTTTGCAGGGAAGCGACACCGGGGTCTTCGCGGGGATCGCCTACCGCGACTACGGGGCCGAGAGCACACTCGCCATGCCGGAGTTCGAGGGCCTGCTCGGCACCAGCACGATGTCGAGCGTCGCCTCCGGCCGCATCGCGTACTGCCTCGGCCTCGAGGGGCCGGCGGTCACCGTCGACACCGCCTGCTCCTCCTCATTGGTGGCGATGCACCTGGCGGCGCAGGCATTGCGCTCGGGGGAGTGCGAGCTGGCACTGGCGGGTGGGACGACGGTGATGTCGACTCCCGGCGTCTTCATCGGGATGAGCCGCCAGCGAGCCCTCTCACCCGACGGCCGCTGCAAGTCCTTCGACGCCGACGCCGACGGCACGAGCTGGGCGGAGGGCTCGGGCCTGCTCCTGCTCGAGCGCCTCTCCGACGCCAGGGCCAAGAACCGCCGCATCCTCGCGGTGATCAGGGGCTCGGCGACCAACCAGGACGGGGCATCGAACGGATTGACAGCCCCCAACGGCCCATCGCAGGAGCGGGTGATCAGACAGGCCCTGGCGAACGCGGGCCTGAAGCCGGGAGAGGTCGACGCCGTCGAGGCCCACGGCACAGGCACCACCCTCGGCGACCCGATCGAGGCCCAGGCCCTCCTGGCCACCTACGGCCAGGACAGAGAGAACGGCCCCTTGGCCCTCGGCTCGCTGAAGTCGAACATCGGCCACACCCAGGCAGCGGCGGGGGTCGGCGGCGTGATCAAGATGGTGATGGCGCTCAGAGAAGAAGAGCTGCCGAGGACCCTGCACGCCGATGAGCCGACTCCCCACGTCGATTGGAGCTCAGGCGAGATCGAGCTGCTGAACGAGCCCAGGGAGTGGAAGAGGGGAGAGCGCCCCAGAAGAGCCGGCATCTCCTCCTTCGGCATCTCTGGCACCAACGCCCACCTGATCATCGAGGAGCCGCCCGAGGCAAAGCCGCCTGTTCGCGAGGAGGAGAGCCGTCCCCCGGTCATCCCCTGGGCGATCTCGGCCAAGACCCCGGAGGCGCTGCGCGACTACGCCGGTCTGCTCGCGGCCCACACAGAGAAGACAGAGCAGGACCCGATCGACGTCGCCCACACGCTCTTGTCCTCCCGTGCATCGCTGCCCCACAGGGCAGTGGTGGTCGGCAAAGACCAGGACGAGCTCCTGGCTGCTCTCGACGCCTTGGCCCAAGGAAAGGCATCGCCGACCCTCGCCAAGTCAAAAGCAACCCACTCAAAGACCGCCTTCCTGCTCAGCGGCCAGGGCTCCCAAGGGGCACAGATGGGCAAGGAGCTCTACGAGGCCTTCCCCACATACAGGGATGCCTTGGAGAGAGCCTGCGAGGCCCTCGATCCCCACCTCCCCTTCTCGGTCAAAGAGGCGCTCTTCGCAAAGCCAAGGACGAAGCTGGCGAAGAGTCTCGCAAGGACTGACGTAACCCAAGCCGCTCTCTTCGCCACCCACATCGCCACCTATGAGCTCTTGGGGAGCTTCGGCGCAAAGCCCGACTACCTGCTCGGCCACTCGGTGGGGGAGATCTCAGCCGCCCAGATCTCCGGCGTGCTCTCTCTCGATGACGCGGCAAAGCTGATCGCCGCCAGGGGCACCCTGATGGCAGCACTCCCCGAGGGAGGAGTGATGGCATCGATCAGGGCAACGGAGGCGGAGGTCAAAGAGAGCCTTGCCCCATATGAGGGCAAGCTCACGATCGCCGCGATCAACTCACCGACCTCGATCACCGTCTCGGGGGACGAAGACGCGCTCGGGGAGTGGGAAGAGGCCCAAGAGAAGAAGACCAAGCGCCTCGAGGTCTCCCACGCCTTCCACTCCCACCGGATCGAGCCGATGCTGGAGCAGTTCGAAGAAATTGCCGCTGAGCTCAGCTTCAAAGCACCACAGATCCCGATCGTCTCCAACCTCACCGGTGAGGAGCTGAGCGAGGAGCAGGCAACCTCCCCCTCCTACTGGGCCGAGCAGATCAGGCAGCCGGTCAGCTTCGCCAGGGGAATCGAATACCTCGACGCTCAAGGCGCAGGCCGCTACCTGGAGCTGGGGGCGGGCACCACCCTCACCGCGCTGGCCCAGGAGACGCTCACCGACACCGAGGCGACGTTCGCCCCGACCCTGCGCAAGGAAGTCGAGGAGCCGACCTCCCTGATCGCGGCGCTGGGCGCGCTCCATGCATCGGGGGCGAAGGTCGAGCTCTCGTCCCTGCTCAAAGACTCATCGCCCACCCACGCCGAGCTGCCCACCTACCCATTCCAACGCCAGCGCTACTGGTTGGAGGCGGGCCAGGGGACAGGGGACCTGAGAGCGGCAGGGCAGAGCAGCGCCGATCACCCGATCCTGGGCGCCCACGTCGCCCTCGCCAAGGAGGGAGAGCACCTGTTCACCGGGCGGATCTCCCAAAAGACGCATGCCTGGGTCAAAGACCACGCCGTCTCGGGCACCCCGATCCTGCCCGGCACCGGCTTCGTCGAGCTGGCCCTCGCCGCCGGAGCGAGGGTGGGTGCAGAGCACCTCGATGAGCTGATCCTGCAAACCCCCCTGATCGTCCCCGAGAGCGGAGCGATCCAGCTGCAGCTCACCCTCACCCCCAAAGAGGAAGAGCCAGACGCCTACGAGGTGGCGATCCACTCCCGCCCCGAGCGAAGCGAAGAAGGGGAAGAAGAGCTGCCCTTCACCCAGCACGCCCAGGGCGTCCTCAATGCCACGGAAGAACAGCCGACCCTGGGCCTCGACACCGTTGAGTGGCCCCCACCTGGCGCGGAGCCGATCCCCACCGAGGACTTCTATGAGCAGGTCGCACAGATCGGCTTTGACTACGGCCCCGCCTTCCAGGGACTGGAGGCGGCATGGAAGCTCGGCGAGGAGATCTACGCCGAGGTGTCGCTGGCCCCCGAGCAGGCATCTGAAGCCGGGCGCTTCGCGATCCACCCCGCGCTGCTCGACGCGGCGCTTCACTCCACCGGCCTCAGCGGGAAAGAGCAGGGCCTCCAGCTGCCCTTCGCCTTCGGCGGGGTCTCCCTCGGCGAGGCACTTGGTGCCCGGGCACTGCGGCTGCGTGTGAGACCAGAGGCAGAGCACCCCCGCCTTGTCGCCATCGACCCAGACGGCGCCCTGGCTATCTCGCTGGCCTCGATCACGACGCGCGAGGTCGACCCCGCCCAGCTCCAGGTCCCCGGCAGTGCCTCCGCGCCAGAGGATCTCTTCGTGCTCGACTGGACGCAGGTCGAGTTGGGCGAGGCAAGCGAGGAGTCCGCAGGGGCGGAGGCAAGCGCAGACCTCCTCCACCTCACCCCAGACCCCGACACAGACCCCGCCCAAGCCGCCCTGGCCCTGAGCGCCAGGGCCCTGGAGGCGATCCAGGCCCACCTCGCCGATGAGGAGCACCCCGACTCCCGCCTTGCCCTGATCACCCGGGGAGCGATGGCGGTGGGGGAGGGGGAGTCACCGGACCCGGCCCAGGCATCGGTCTGGGGCCTCGTCCGCTCCGCCCAGGCAGAGCACCCCGGCCGCTTCGCCCTGATCGACAGCGACGGCAGCGAGGCCTCCCAAGCGGCACTTGCTCAAGCTCTCCAGGTGACCGAGGAGCCCCAGCTCGCATTGCGCGGGGGGGTCGCGAGGGCGCCCAGGCTCACCGCCCCACAAGGCGAGGCGCTCGAGCCGCCCGAGGGCCCCTGGCGCCTGGAGGCGGCAGAGGACGGGACGCTAGAGAGCATCTCCCCGGTCGCCTTCCCCGGGGCCGAGCGCGAGCTCGCCGGACACGAGGTGCGGCTGGCGGTGCACGCGGCCGGGGTCAACTTCCGGGACGCGCTCATCTCTTTGGGGATGTATCCCGAGCGCGAGGTCCCGATCGGCGGCGAGGCCGCCGGCATCATCACCGCGGTAGGGCCGGAGGTCGACGGCCTCACCCCCGGGGACCGAGTCTTCGGCCTGCTCACCGGCTCCTTCGGCCCGCTCGCGATCGCCGACGCCCGCCCCCTCGCCCCCCTGCCCGAGGAGTGGTCCTTCGCGCAGGGCGCCGCGGTGACGATCACCGCCACCACCGCCCTCTACGGCCTCTGCGAGCTGGCCGACCTGAAGGCCGGCGAGCGGGTCCTGATCCACGCCGGCGCCGGCGGCGTGGGCACGATGGCGATCCAGATCGCCCGCCAGCGGGGCGCCGAGGTCTTCGCCACCGCCAGCCCACCCAAGTGGGACGCCCTGCGCTCCCTCGGCCTCGCTGAGGACCACATCGCCTCCTCGCGAGACCTCCACTTCAAAGACAAGTTCCTGGCGGTCACAAACGGCGAGGGGATGGACGTCGTCCTCGACTGCCTGGCGCAGGAGTTCGTCGAGGCCTCCCTCGAGCTGCTCCCCCGCGGCGGGCGCTTCCTGGAGATGGGCAAGACCGACATCCGCGACCCCGAGGAGGTGGCCGCATCCCACCCCGGCGTCACCTACCGCGCCTATGACCTGATCGAAGCCGGTCCCGAGCGGATCGGCGAGATGCTCACCGAGACACTCGAGCTCTTCGCCGAGGGAGAGCTCGAGCACAGCCCGATCACCAGCTGGGACATCCGCGAGGCGCGCGCGGCCCTACGCGCCCTGAGCCAGGCGAAGCTGGTCGGCAAGGCCGTGCTCACCGTGCCCCAGCCCCCAGACCCCCAAGGCACCACCCTGATCACCGGCGGCCTCTCGGGCCTCGGCGCCCTCACCGCCCGCCACCTGGCAAGGGCAGGCGGCGCCCGCCGCCTCCTGCTCACCAGCCGCAGGGGCCCCGATGCCCCAGGAGCAGAGGAGCTGATCGCAGAGCTCGCCGAGCTCGGCTGTGAGGCAGAGGCGGTGGCCTGCGACGTCTCCGACCGGGCCCAGCTCGAAGAGCTGCTCTCCCAGATCCCCCCAGAGCACCCGCTCACCGCGGTGATCCACAGCGCCGGGGTGCTCGATGACGGCGTGATCACCGAGCTCTCCCCAGAGCGCATCGAGACCGTCTTCGCTCCCAAGGCGAACGCCGCCTGGAACCTGCACGAGCTGACCAGGCAGACAGAGCTCTCCCGCTTCGTCCTCTACTCCTCGCTCGCCGCCACGATGGGCAACGCCGGCCAGGCAAACTACGCCGCCGCCAACTCCTTCCTGGACGCGCTCGCCCACCAGCGCAAAACAGAAGGCCTGCCGGCCACCTCGATCGCCTGGGGCCTGTGGGAGCGAGAGAGCGCCTTGACCGGAGGGTTGAGCGAGGCAGACCACGCCCGCCTGGCCCGCGGCGGCATCGCCGCGATCGCCGACGAGCAGGGCACCGAGCTGCTCGACCGCGCCTGCTCCCAAGCGGAGCCGCTGAAGCTCGCGGTCCCCTTCGACAGGGCGGCCCTGCGCAAGGTCGAGCGCGCCGGCATGCTGCCGCCGCTGCTCTCGGGCCTCGTCTCCACCACCAAGCGACGCTCCAAGGCCACCTCGGGCTCCCTCGCCAGGCGCCTCGCCACCCTCCCAGAGCAAGAGCGCCAGGCGGCCGTCCTCTCGGTGGTGGCCGAGCAGGCCGCCCTCGTCCTCGGCCACTCCTCCGCCGAGGCGATCGACCCCACCGCCAACTTCAAGGACCTGGGCTTTGACTCCCTCGGCGCGGTCGAGCTGAGAAACCGCCTCGCCCAGGCAACCGGAGTGCCGCTGGAGGCGACCCTGCTCTTCGATCACCCCACCTCCCAAGCCGTCACCAGCCACCTGCTCGCCAAGGTCATCGGAGAGAGCGGGCAGGGCACCCGGGTCCGCGCCGCCCGCAACACCGATGAGCCGATCGCGATCGTCGGGATGAGCTGCCGCTACCCCGGCGAGGTCTCCTCCCCCGAGGGCCTCTGGGAGCTGCTCGCCACGGGCACAGACGGCATCGCCGAGTTCCCGGAGGACCGTGGCTGGGAGATCGAGCGCATCTATGACCCCGACCCCGAGAAGGCCGGCAAGACATACACCCGCCACGGCGGCTTCCTCGCCGACGTCGCCGAGTTCGACCCCGCCTTCTTCGGCATCGGCCCGCGCGAGGCGACCGCGATGGACCCCCAGCAAAGGCTCCTGCTCGAAGCCGCCTGGGAGACGCTGCAAAGCGCCGGCATCGATCCGCTCTCCTTGCAGGGGAGCGACACCGGTGTCTTCGCGGGGATCGTCGGCATCGAGTACGGGCCGACGTCGGAGGCCTCCAGGGGGGAGCTGGAAGGGTTGCTCGGCACCGGGCGCTCCAACAGCGTCGCCTCCGGGCGCATCGCCTACTCCCTCGGTCTCGAGGGCCCCGCCGTCAGCGTCGACACCGCCTGCTCCTCCTCGCTGGTGGCGATGCACCTGGCCGCCCAGGCACTGCGCTCGGGGGAGTGCGGGCTGGCGCTGGCGGGCGGCGTCTCTGTGCTGGCGACACCGGGGACGTTCATCGAGTTCTCCCGCCAGCGAGCGCTCTCGCCAGATGGCCGCTGCAAGGCATTCGGCGCCGACGCCGACGGCACCGGCTGGTCAGAGGGCTCGGGCCTGCTCCTGCTCGAGCGCCTCTCGGACGCCAGGGCCAAGGGACGCCGCATCCTCGCCGTGATCAAGGGGTCAGCCACCAACCAGGACGGGGCCTCCAACGGCCTCACCGCCCCCAACGGCCCATCGCAGGAGCGGGTGATCAGACAGGCCCTGGCGAACGCGGGCCTGAAGCCGGGAGAGGTGGATGCCGTCGAGGCCCACGGCACCGGCACCACCCTCGGCGACCCGATCGAGGCCCAGGCCCTCCTGGCCACCTACGGCCAGGAAAGGGAGAACGGCCCGCTCGCGCTCGGCTCCTTGAAGTCGAACATCGGCCACACCATTGCCGCGGCGGGAGTGGGCGGCGTGATCAAGATGGTGATGGCGCTGCGCGAAGAAGAGCTGCCGAGGACCCTGCACGCCGATGAGCCGACCCCCCATGTGGATTGGAGCTCAGGCGAGGTCGAGCTGCTCACGGAGGCAAAGCCCTGGAGCAGGGGAGAGCGCCCGAGGCGAGCCGGCATCTCCTCCTTCGGCATCTCGGGAACCAACGCCCACCTGATCATCGAGGAGCCGCCCGAGGCAAAGCCGCCTGTTCGCGAGGAGGAGAGCCGTCCCCCCGCGATCCCCTGGGCGATCTCGGCCAAGACCCCGGAGGCGCTGCGCGATTACGCGGGACGTCTCGCCGCCCACACGGAGAAGACCGAGCAGGACCCCATAGACGTCGCCCACACCCTGCTCTCCTCGAGAGCCTCATTGCCCCACAGGGCGGTGGTGGTCGGCAAGGACACCGCTGAGCTGCTCGAAGGCCTCGACGCCTTGGCCCAAGGCAAGCCATTCGCCGCCCTCGCCCAGGCAAAGGCCGCCAAGCACTCCAAGGTCGCCTTCCTCTTCCCCGGCCAGGGCTCCCAGTGGGCGGGGATGGCAAGGGAGCTATTGGCCGAGAGCCCCGTCTTCGCCGCGGCGATGGCAGAGTGCGAGGCGGCCCTGGCCCCCCACCTGGAGCGCTCGCTCTCAGAGGCGATCGGCTCAACGGATGAGAGCTGGCTCTCGCACGTAGAGCTGGTCCAACCCGCCCTCTTCGCGCTGATGGTCAGCCTCGCGAGGCTCTGGCGCTCCTTCGGCGTCGAGCCCGCCGCGGTGATCGGCCACTCCCAGGGGGAGATCGCGGCGGCGGTGGTGTGCGGAGCGCTCTCCCTCGAGGACGGCGCAAAGCTCGCCGCCCTGCGCGCCAAGGCGCTGATCGCGCTGATGGGCAAGGGCGAGATGGCCTCCTTCGCCGCCTCCCCGACCGAGCTCGCCCAAAAGCTCGAGCCCTACGGCGAGCGGGTCTCGATCGCCGCCCACAACGGCCCCCGCTCCACCGTCCTCTCCGGCGAGCCCGAGGCGCTCCAAGAGCTGGTCGACAGCTGCGAGCAACAGGGCACGAGAGCCCGCCTGATCGCGGTCGGCTACGCCTCCCACTGCGCCCAGATCGAGGCAATCGAGCAGGAGCTCAAAGCTGGGATCGAAGACATCGAGCCCCAGCCTTCGAGGATCCCCTTCTACTCCACGCTCAGCGGCGAGCCGATAGACACCACCACCCTCGACGCCACCTACTGGTACCGCAACCTCAGAGAGCCGGTCCAATTCCAGCAGGGCACCGAAGCGCTCTTAAAAGACGGCCACAGCGCCCTGATCGAGATCAGCGCCCACCCGGTCTTGGCGATGGCCCTCGAGGAGACGATCGAGGCCCAAGCGCAAAGCCAGGCGATCGCCCTGCACACCCTGCGCCGCGAAGAGGGCGGGATGAGCCGCCTGCTCACCTCCCTCGCCGAGGCCCACGCAAACGGAGTGCCGCTCGACTTCTCCCCGCTCTTTAAGGGCCTCTCCCCGACCCACGCCGAGCTGCCCACCTACCCCTTCCAAAGAGAGCGCTACTGGTTGGAGGCCGGCCAGGGCAAAGGCGATGCGACGTCCCTCGGCCAGGCCGCCACAGAGCACCCGGTCCTCGGCGCCCACGTCGCCCTCGCAAGCGAGGGCTCACACCTGTTCACCGGGCGGATCTCCCAAAAGACGCATCCCTGGACCCAAGACCACGCCGTCTCGGGCACCCCGATCCTGCCCGGCACCGGCTTCGTCGAGCTGGCCCTCGCCGCCGGAGCGAAGGTGGGTGCAGAGCACCTCGAGGAGCTGATCCTGCAGGCCCCCCTGATCGTCCCCGAGAGCGGAGCGATCCAGCTGCAGCTCACCCTCACCCCCAAAGAGGATGAGCCGGACGCCTACGAGGTGGCGATCCACTCCCGCCCCGAGCGAAGCGAAGAAGGGGAAGAAGAGCTGCCCTTCACCCAGCACGCCCAGGGCACCCTGACCGCGGCGGAGCCCGCCGAGGTTGGCTTCCAGGCAAGCGAGTGGCCCCCGGCGGGTGCGGAGCCGATCGCAACCGAGGACTTCTATGACCGGGTCGCACAGATCGGCTTTGACTACGGCCCCGCCTTCCAGGGGCTGGAGGCGGCCTGGAAGCTCGGCGAGGAGATCTACGCCGAGGTGTCGCTGGCCCCCGAGCAGGCATCTGAAGCCGGGCGCTTCGCGATCCACCCGGCGCTGCTCGACGCGGCCCTTCACCCCACCGGGTTCACCGGCAAGGAGCAGGGCCTGCGCCTGCCCTTCGCCTTCGGCGGGGTCTCCCTCGGGGAGGCCTCCGGCCCCTCCGCCCTGCGGGTGCGGATCGCAAACGGTGAAGGGCGGACGCGCATCGAGATAACGGATGCAGCCGGCACGCCCTTTGCCACGATCGGGGCGCTCTCCCTGCGCGACTTCGACCCCTCCCAGCTGCAGGTCCCCGGCAGCGCCACAGAGCCCGATGCCCTCTTCGCGGTGAAGTGGTCAGAGATAGAGCTGGGCGAGGCAGACGAGCAGGCAGAGGTCGAGCTCCTCCACCTCACCCCAGACCCCGACACAGACCCCGCCTCCTCGGCCCACGCCCTGAGCGCCAGGGCCCTGGAGGCGATCCAGACCCACCTCGCCGATGAAGAGCGCACCGACTCCCGCCTTGCCCTGATCACCCAGGGCGCGATGGCGGTGGGGGAGGGGGAGTCCCCCGACCCGGCCCAGGCATCGGTCTGGGGCCTCGTCCGCTCCGCCCAGGCAGAGCACCCCGGCCGCTTCGCCCTGATCGACAGCGACGGCAGCGAGGCCTCCCAAGCGGCACTTGCCCAAGCGCTCCAGGTAACCGAGGAGCCCCAGCTCGCATTGCGCGGGGGAACAGCCCATGCGCCGAGGCTCACCGTGGCCGAGGAGGAGACAGAAGCAGAGGCTCTCGCCCTCGACCCCGAAGGCACCACCCTGATCACCGGCGGCCTCTCCGGCCTCGGCGCCCTCACCGCCCGCCACCTGGCAGGCGCCCACGGCGCAAAGCATCTCCTGCTCACCAGCCGCAGGGGCCCCGATGCCCCGGGAGCCGAGGAGCTGATCGCCGAGCTCGCCGAGCTCGGCTGTGAGGCAGAGGCGGTGGCCTGCGACGTCTCCGACCGGGCCCAGCTCGAAAAGCTGCTCTCCCGGGTTCCCTCCGAGCACCCCCTCACCGCGGTGATCCACTGCGCCGGGGCGATCGACAACGCCCTGGTCCAGGACCTGAGTGCCGGGCACTTCGAGCGGGTCCTCGCCCCCAAGGCAAAGGGCGCCTGGCACCTGCACGAGCTGACCAAGGAGACAGAACTCAGCTCCTTCGTCCTCTTCTCCTCGATCGCCGGCACCTTCGACCATCCCGGCCAGGGCAACTACGCCGCCGCCAACTCCTTCCTGGACGCGCTCGCCCACAGGCGCCACGCAGAGGGACTGCCCGCCACCGCGATCGCCTGGGGCCCCTGGCTGGGGGAAAGCGAGATGGCCGATGAAGTGGATATGGGCCAGGCCGACATGGCGCGACTGCGTCGCATCGGCTTTGACCCGCTCTCCAGCGAGTTGGTCTGCGGCCTGCTCGATCGCGCCCACCGTCAGGGCGAGCCCCACCTGGTCGCGGGGCCCCTCGACAAGCAGGCCCTGCGCGCCCTCGCTCGCTCAGCCCAGCTGCCGCCACTGCTGTCGAGCCTGGTGCCCTCCGCCCGTCGCCGCTCACGGGCGATGAGTGGCTCCCTCGCCCGCCGCCTCGCCACGATCCCAGAGACAGAGCGCGAGACCACGGTCCTGGAGGTCGTGCTCGAGCACGTCGCGGTGGTGCTCGGCCATGCTTCCGGCGAGGCGATCGACCCCGATGTCGCTTTCAAGGATCTCGGTTTCGATTCCCTGGGTGCGGTTGAACTGCGCAACAGGCTTTCGGAGGCGACCGGCTTGCGCTTGGAGGCGACCCTCGTCTTCGATCATCCGAACCCCAGGGCGGTCACCCGCTTCCTTCTCGCCCAGGTGGAGGGCCAGGTTGGGACTCAGGTTCAGGTGCACGCTGCCCGTGGCAGCGACGAGCCCATCGCGATCGTCGGCATCAGCTGTCGCTACCCGGGTGGTGTGTCATCCGCGAAGGGGCTCTGGGAGCTCCTCGCCGAAGGTCGAGACGCCATCTCGGAGTTCCCGGCAGACCGCGGGTGGGACCTCGAGCGCATCTACGACCCCGACCCGCAAAAGCCCTGGACGACACACGCGCGGCAGGGTGGGTTCCTCCCTGACGTTGCCGACTTCGACCCCGCCTTCTTCGGGATCGGTCCGCGCGAGGCTCTGGCGATGGACCCCCAGCAGCGGTTGCAGCTCGAATGCGCCTGGCAGGCGCTGGAGGATGCAGGAATCGACCCGGCCTCCCTGCGGGGGAGCGACACCGGTGTCTTCGCCGGGGTCATGCACCATGACTACTCGGCTGGAGACGCCTCCTCGATCCCGACCGAGCTGGAGCCGTTTGTCGGCATCGGGACGGCAGGCAGCGTCGTCTCCGGTCGCATCTCCTACTCGCTCGGCCTCGAGGGCCCGGCGGTAACCGTCAACAGCGCCTGCTCCTCCTCGCTGGTGGCGATGCACCTGGCGGCCCAGGCGCTGCGCGCGGGGGAATGCGGGCTTGCGCTTGCGGGTGGGGTGGCGACGATGCGGACGCCTGGGATGTTCACCCAGTTCTCGCGCCTGCAGGGCCTCGCTCCCGACGGGCGCTGCAAGTCCTTCAGCGCCGACGCGGATGGAGCCGGTTTCTCGGAGGGCTCGGCGCTCGTCTTGCTCGAGCGCCTCTCCAGCGCAAAGGCAAGGGGACGCCGCATCCTCGCGGTGATCAGGGGTTCCGCCACCAACCAGGACGGAGCATCCAATGGCCTCACCGCCCCCAACGGCCCCTCCCAGGAACGGGTGATCAGACAGGCGCTTGCCAATGCTGGCTTAAAGCCGCAAGAGGTCGATGCTGTCGAGGCCCACGGCACCGGCACGGCACTCGGTGACCCGATTGAGGCCCAGGCCCTCTTGGCCACCTACGGCCAGGAGCGCGAGAACGGTCCGCTTGCGCTGGGATCGCTGAAGTCGAACATCGGCCACACCCAGGGAGCGGCGGGGATAGCCGGCGTGATCAAGATGGTGATGGCGCTGCGCGAAGAAGAGCTGCCGAGGACCCTGCACGCCTCCGAGCCGACTCCCCACGTCGACTGGAGCTCAGGCGAGATCGAGCTGCTCACAGAGGCAAAGCCCTGGAGGAGGGGAGAGCGGCCAAGGCGGGCGGGGATCTCATCGTTCGGGATGAGCGGCACCAACGCCCACCTGATCGTCGAGGAGCCCCCTGAGGCAAAGGCGCCTGTTCGCGAGGAGGAGAGTCGTCCCCCAGCGATCCCGTGGGCGATCTCGGCCAAAACTCCAGAGGCCCTGGTCGACTATGCCGGCCTCCTCGCGGCCCATGCCGAGAGCACGGAGCAGGACCCGATCGACGTCGCCCACACCCTGCTCGCCTCCAGGGCATCGCTGCCCCACAGAGCGATGGTGGTGGGTAAGGACAAAGATGAGCTCTTGGCGGGTTTGGATGCCTTGGCCCAGGGCCACTCGTCGCCGAGCCTCCTCAGCGCCAAGGCGAGCCACGCAAAGACAGCCTTCCTGCTCAGCGGCCAGGGCTCCCAGCAAGCCCAGATGGGCAAGGGGCTCTACGAGGCCTTCCCCGTCTACCGCGATGTCTTCGACCGAGTCTGCGAAGCCCTCGATCTCCACCTTTCCTTCTCGGTCAAGGACGCGGTCTTCGCCGAGGGGGGAACAGAGCTCTCGCAAAGCCTCTCCCGAACCGACGTGACCCAGCCAGCGCTCTTCGCTCTGCACACATCGCTCTATGAGCTGTTGGGGAGCTTCGGCGCCAAGCCGGACTACCTGCTCGGCCATTCGATCGGAGAGTTGAGCGCCGCCCACCTGGCGGGCGTCCTCTCGCTCTCCGACGCAGCAAAGCTCATAGCTGCCAGGGGAACCCTGATGGCCGCTCTTCCGCAAGGAGGAGCGATGGCATCGATCAGGGCAACGGAGGCAGAGGTCAAAGAGAGCCTCGCCCCGTATGCAGGCAAGCTCACGATCGCCGCGGTCAACTCACCCGCCTCGATCGCCGTCTCCGGTGATCTGGATCCGCTGGCGGAGTGGGAAGAGCTCCAAGCCGAAGAAGGGAAGAAGGTAAAGCGCCTCGACGTCTCCCACGCCTTCCACTCCAAGCGCATGGAGCCGATGCTGGAGGAGTTCGAGGAAGTTGCCGCCGAACTCGAATTCGAAGCGCCCCGGATCCCAATCGTCTCCAACCTCACCCGTGAGGAGCTGACCGAGGAGCAGGCGACCTCCCCCGCCTATTGGGCCTCCCAGGCAAGGGAGGCAGTGCGCTTCGCAGACGGGATCGAATACCTCGAAGAGCAGGGAGTCGGCCGCTATCTGGAGCTCGGTCACGGCACCACCCTCATCGCCCTTGCCCGGGAGACGCTCACAGGCACAGAGACAACGTCAGCGCCGACCTTGAGAAGGGACCTGGAGGAACCCTCCTCCTTGATCGCAGCGCTTGGCGCATTGCATGCATCGGGGGCGAAGGTCGACCTGCAGGGTCTGCTCAAAGCAGCGTCTCCCACCCACGCAGAGCTACCTGTCTACCCGTTCCAAAGACAGCGCTACTGGCTGGAGGCAACGCAGGGGCCTGGCGATCTCAAGGCGGCCGGGCAAAGCAGCGCCGACCACCCGCTGTTCGGCGCCCACGTCTCCCTCGCCCAAGAGGGCACCCACCTCTTCACCGGGCGGATCTCCCAAAAGACGCATGCCTGGACCGCAGACCACGCCGTCTCGGGCGCGCCGATCCTGCCCGGCACCGCCTTCGTCGAGCTGGCCCTCAGCGGGGGCGCAAAGGTAGGCGCGGAGCACCTCGACGAGTTGATCCTGCAGGCCCCGCTCGTGATCCCAGCCCAGGGCGCGGTGCAGCTGCAGCTCACCCTCACCCCCAAAGAGGATGAGCCAGACACCTACGAGCTGGCGATCCACTCCCGCCCCGAGCAAGCGGACGAGCAGGCGCAGGAGGTGCCCTGGACCCAGCACGCATCGGGCACCCTCAGCGCCAAGGAGGAGCAGGCCGCGGTCGGCTTTCACGTAACGGAGTGGCCCCCAGCGGGCGCAGAGCCGATCGCGAGCGAGGACTTCTATGACCGGGTCGCCGCCGTCGGCCTCGAATACGGCCCCGCCTTCCAGGGCCTGGAGGCAGCCTGGAAGCTCGGCGAGGAGATCTACGCGGAGGTGTCGCTGGCCGAGGAGCAGGCCTCTGAAGCCGAGCGCTTCGCCGTCCACCCGGCGCTGCTCGATGCGGCAGGGCATGCCTTCTTCCTTGCGGCCGATCCCACCGATGGAGTCAGGCTCCCCTTCAGCTTCGCCGGCGTCGGCCGGGGGGAGGCCTCCGCGGTCTCGGCGCTGCGAGTGCGGATAGCGACGGAGGCTGGCCAGCCACGCCTCGACGCCACAGACCAAGACGGCATCCCCGTCCTCGGCATCGCCTCGCTGAGCATGCGTGCGGTCGATGCCTCCCAGCTGCAGGCCCCAGGCAGCTCCACCGGGCCAACAGACGCTCTCTATGCACTCGACTGGACCCGGATCGAGTTGGAAGAGGCAAGCCAGGAGTCCGCAGAGCCGGACATCGAGATCTTCGCGGCGAGCCCCGATCCCGACCTGGACCCCGCCCAGGCAGCCCGCGCCCAGACCGCTAGAGCTCTTGAGGCGATCCAGGCCTTCCTTGTCGATGAGAGCCGCGTCGAGGCCCGCCTTGCCTTCATCACCCAAGGCGCGATGGCGATCGCAGAGGCAGAGTCACCGGACCCGGCTGCCGCCGCGCTCTGGGGACTTATCCGCTCCGCCCAAGCAGAGCACCCCGGCCGCTTCGCTCTGATCGACACCGACGGCAGCGAGGCCTCCCAAGCGGCGCTTGCCCAAGCGCTGGAGGTGACAGAGGAGCCACAGCTGGCACTGCGCGAGGGCAAGGCCCATGCCCTCAGGCTCGCCGCGACACAAGAGGACCCAGAGGCAGAGGCGAACCCGCTGGACCCAGAAGGCACGGTCCTGATCACCGGTGGCCTCTCCGGCCTCGGTGCGATTGCGGCCCGGCACCTCGCAGAGACACAAGGTGCCCACCATCTTCTGCTCACCAGCCGTCGCGGCCCCGACGCCCCCGGGGCCAAAGAGCTGATCGCAGAGCTGGCGGAGCTGGGCTGCGAGGCAAACGCAGTCGCCTGCGACGTCTCCGATCGCCAACAGCTCGATCGGTTGTTGAGAGAGATCCCTCGAGAGCACCCGCTCACCGCGATCCTCCACTGCGCCGGGGTGCTCGATGACGGCGTGATCACCGAGCTGTCCCCGGAGCGCATCGGCGCCGTCCTCGCTCCCAAGGCGGACGCCGCCTGGCACCTGCACGAGCTGACCAGGGAAATCGAGCTCTCCCGGTTCGTCCTCTACTCGTCGGGCGCCGCGGTGTTCGGCAGCCCCGGCCAGGGCAACTACGCCGCCGCCAACTCCTTCCTCGACGCGCTCGCCCAGCAGCGTCACGCCCAAGGGTTGCCCGCCACCTCGATCGCCTGGGGTCATTGGGAGCAGGAAAGCGGGATGACCGAAGGGCTCGAAGAGGCCAGCCTGGCCCGCTTTGCGCGCGCCGGGATCGCTCCGATCGCAACCGAGCAGGGCCTTGGGCTCCTCGATCGCGCCAGCTCACAGCCCGAGCCGCTGAAGGTCGCCGTCAGCTTCGACAAGGCAGCCCTGCGCGCGATCGAGCGCGCCGGGATGCTGCCGCCACTGCTCTCAGGTCTGGTTCCAGCCGCTCGCCGCCGCAGCAAAGCCGCCAGCGGCTCCCTCGCTCGCCGCCTCGCCACGATCCCCTCCGCAGAGCGCGAGGCCGTCGTCTCGGAGGTGGTGAGGGAGCACGTCGCCGGCGTCCTGGGCCATTCCTCTGCCAGCTCGATCGACCCCGCCGCCAACTTCAAAGACCTGGGTTTCGACTCCCTCGCCGCGGTCGAGCTGCGCAACCGCCTCGCCCAGGTAGCCGGCATGGCGCTCGAGGCAACCCTCGTCTTCGATTACCCAACGCCGCAGGCCCTCGCTGGGCACTTGTTGGAGGAGATCGACGGTCAGGCGGGGACCGAAGTCCAGGTTCGCGCCGTCCGAGGCTCAGATGAGCCGATCGCGATCGTCGGCATGAGCTGCCGCTTCCCCGGAGATGTCTCCTCTCCAGCGGGCCTTTGGGGACTGGTCGCATCGGGAGAAGAGGGCATTGCCGAGTTCCCGGCCGACCGCGGTTGGGAGACGGAGCGCATCTACGATCCGGATCCCGAGCGGGCCGGCAAGACCTACACCCGCCATGGCGGCTTCCTGCGGGTCGCCGGGGAGTTCGACCCGGCCTTCTTCGGCATCGCCCCGCGTGAGGCGCTTGCGATGGACCCGCAGCAGCGCCTGCTGCTGGAAGCGGCCTGGGAATCGGTGCAAAACGCCGGCATCGACCCCGCCGCCTTGCGGGGAAGCTCGACCGGCGTCTTCGCCGGGGTGATGTACCACGACTACGGGATGGGAGCCGACACCTCCCACTCGGCCGAGCTGGAGGCCTACGTCGGCGGCAGCGGCGTCGGCGGCAGCGTCGTCACGGGCAGGGTCGCCTACACCCTCGGCCTCGAGGGCCCGGCGGTCAGCGTCGACACCGCCTGCTCCTCATCGCTGGTGGCGATGCACCTGGCGGCGCAGGCGCTGCGCTCGGGGGAGTGCGAGCTGGCGCTTGCCGGCGGCGCCACCGTAATGGCAACTCCCTCTGTCTTCATCGGGATGAGCCGCCAGCGCGCTCTCGCTCCCGACGGACGCTGCAAGTCCTTCGGCGCCGGGGCAGACGGAACCAGTTGGGCGGAGGGCTCGGGCCTGCTCCTGCTCGAGCGCCTCTCGGACGCGAAGGCAAAGGGCCGTCGCATCCTCGCTGTGATCAGGGGCTCGGCCACCAACCAGGATGGAGCATCGAACGGCCTCACCGCCCCCAACGGCCCCTCCCAGGAGCGGGTGATCCGACAGGCCCTGGCGAACGCGGGCCTGACGCCCGCGGAGGTGGATGCGGTCGAGGCCCACGGCACCGGCACGGCCCTCGGCGACCCGATCGAGGCTCAGGCCCTCCTGGCCACCTACGGCCAGGAAAGGGACAACGGCCCACTCGCCCTTGGCTCCCTGAAGTCGAACATCGGCCACACCCAGGCAGCGGCAGGGGTGGGTGGCGTGATCAAGATGGTGATGGCGCTGCGTGAAGAGGAGCTGCCGAGGACCCTGCACGCCGAGGAGCCGACTCCCCACGTCGACTGGTCGGTCGGGGAGATCGAGTTGCTCACAGAGGCAAAGCCCTGGAGGAGGGGAGAGCGGCCAAGGCGGGCGGGGATCTCATCGTTCGGGATGAGCGGCACCAACGCCCACGTGATCATCGAGGAGCCGCCCGAGCCCCCTGTTCCCGTCAGGGATGAAGACTCCCGTCCCCCCGTCATCCCCTGGGCGATCTCGGCCAAGACCCCGGAGGCGCTGCGCGACTACGCCGGTCTGCTCGCGGCCCACACAGAGAAGACAGAGCAGGACCCGATCGACGTCGCCCACACGCTCTTGTCCTCCCGTGCATCGCTGCCCCACAGGGCAGTGGTGGTCGGCAAAGACCAGGACGAGCTCCTGGCTGCTCTCGACGCCTTGGCCCAAGGAAAGGCATCGCCGACCCTCGCCAAGTCAAAAGCAACCCATACGAAGACAGCCTTCCTGCTCAGCGGCCAGGGCTCCCAAGGGGCACAGATGGGCAAGGAGCTCTACGAGGCCTTCCCCACATACAGGGATGCCTTCGACCGAGCCTGCGAGGCCCTCGATCCCCACCTCCCCTTCTCGGTCAAAGAGGCGCTCTTCGCAAAGCCAAGGACGAAGCTGGCGAAGAGTCTCGCAAGGACTGACGTAACCCAAGCCGCTCTCTTCGCCACCCACATCGCCACCTATGAGCTCTTGGGGAGCTTCGGCGCAAAGCCCGACTACCTGCTCGGCCACTCGGTGGGGGAGATCTCAGCCGCCCAGATCTCCGGCGTGCTCTCTCTCGATGACGCGGCAAAGCTGATCGCCGCCAGGGGCACCCTGATGGCAGCACTCCCCGAGGGAGGAGTGATGGCATCGATCAGGGCAACGGAGGCGGAGGTCAAAGAGAGCCTTGCCCCATATGAGGGCAAGCTCACGATCGCCGCGATCAACTCACCGACCTCGATCACCGTCTCGGGGGACGAAGACGCGCTCGGGGAGTGGGAAGAGGCCCAAGAGAAGAAGACCAAGCGCCTCGAGGTCTCCCACGCCTTCCACTCCCACCGGATCGAGCCGATGCTCGAGCAGTTCACCGAGATCGCCTCCACCCTCACTTTCAAAGCACCCCAGATCCCGATCGTCTCCAACCTCACCGGCGAGGAGCTGAGCGATGAGCAGGCAACCTCACCCGCCTACTGGGCCGAGCAGATCAGGCAGCCGGTCAGCTTCGCCAGGGGAATCGAATACCTCGACGCTCAAGGCGCGGGCCGCTACCTGGAGCTGGGGGCGGGCACCACCCTCACCGCGCTCGCCCAGGAGACGCTCACCGACACCGAGGCGACATTCGCCCCGACCCTGAGGAAGGAAGTCGAGGAGCCGACCTCTTTGATCGCGGCGCTGGGCGCCCTGCATGCCTCCGGCGCCAAGGTCGATCTGCAGGCACTGTTGAGGCCGGCGTCTCCCACCCACGCGGAGCTGCCCACCTACCCGTTCCAAAGAGAGCGCTACTGGTTGGAGGCCGGTCAGGGGACAGGCGATGCGACATCCCTCGGCCAAGCCGCCACAGAGCACCCGATCCTCGGCGCCCACGTCTCTCTCGCCAAGGAGGGAGAGCACCTCTTCACCGGACGCATCTCCCAAAAGACGCATGCGTGGGTCCAGGACCACGCCGTCTCGGGCACGCCGATCCTCCCCGGCACCGCCTTCGTCGAGCTGGCGCTCGCCGCCGGAGCGAGGGTGGGTGCGGGCCACCTCGATGAGCTGATCCTGCAAGCCCCCCTGATCGTCCCCGAGACCGGGGCGATCCAGCTGCAGCTCAGCCTCACTCCCAAAGACGAGGAGCCGGACACCTATGAGCTGGCGATCCACTCCCGCTTTGAGCTAGCAGAGGAGGACGCGGAGGAGCTGCCCTGGACCCAGCACGCATCGGGAGCGCTCAGCGCCAGGGAAGAGAGTGTCGGCTTCGAGGCAGGCGAGTGGCCCCCACCCGCAGCAGAGCCGATCCCCACCGAGGACTTCTATGACCAGGTTGCCGCCATCGGCCTCGAATACGGACCGGCATTCCAGGGCCTCGAGGCAGCCTGGAAGCGGGGAGAGGAGATCTTTGCCGAGGTATCGCTGGCCGAGGAGCAGGCATCCGAAGCCGGGCGCTTCGCCGTCCACCCGGCGCTGCTCGACGCGGCCCTTCACCCCGCGATCCTCGCCGCCGGTGAGGGTGGGGAGGAGCAGGGCCTGCAGCTGCCCTTCGCCTTCGGCGGGGTCTCGCTTGGAGAGGCAGCCGCGGTCTCAGCGCTGCGGTTGCGGCTGACGAGCGCTGAAGCGCGAGCCCGCATCGAGGCGACAGACTCGGCAGGCACACCCGTCGCCTCGATCGAGGCGCTCTCCTTGCGCGAGGTCGACCTCGCCCGGCTGCAGCTCCCGGCCAGCGCCACCGAGCCAAAAGATCTCTTCGACCTCGACTGGACCCAGATCGAGCTGGAAGAGGCAAGCGGGGAGGCGGAGACTGAGCTCCTCGCGCTCACCCCCGATCCAGATCTTGACCCGGCCACCTCAGCCCATTCCCAGACCGCAAAAGCCCTTGAGGCGGTCCAAGCCTTCCTCGCCGATGAGCAGCGCCAGGGCTCCCGCCTTGCCTTCATCACCCAGGGGGCCATGGCGATCGAGGAGGGGGAGTCCCCCGACCCAGCTGCCGCATCCGTCTGGGGCCTTCTCCGCACGGCCCAATCGGAGCACCCCGGCCGCTTTTGCCTGATCGACACCGATGGCAGCGAGGCTTCCGAGAAAGCACTCGCCCGAGCGCTCCAGGTCACCGAGGAGCCACAGCTCGTCTTACGCGAGGGCAAGGCCCATGCGCCAAGGCTCTCCGTGCCCAAGGAGGCAGAAGCAAAGGCTCCTGAGCTCGACCCGGAAGGCACGGTCCTGATCACCGGCGGCCTCTCCGGCCTCGGCGCCCTCAGCGCCCGCCACCTCGCAAAGGCACACGGTGCCCGCCACCTCCTCCTGACCAGCCGTCGCGGCCCCGACGCCCCCGGGGCCAAAGAGCTGATTGCGGAGCTGGCGGAGCTGGGCTGCGAGGCAAACGCAGTCGCCTGCGACGTCTCCGATCGCCAACAGCTCGAGGAGCTGTTGGCGCAGATCCCCGCTGAGCACCCGCTCACCGCGGTCATCCACTGCGCCGGCGTGCTCGATGACGGCGTGATCACCGAGCTGTCCCCGGGGCGCATCGACGCCGTCCTCGCTCCCAAGGCGGACGCCGCCTGGCACCTGCACGAGCTGACCGGGGAGATCGAGCTGTCGCTGTTTGTCCTCTATTCCTCGGCCGCGGGAACCGTCGGCAACCCCGGCCAGGGCAACTACGCCGCCGCCAACTCGTTCCTCGACTCACTCGCGGCCCTGCGTCGTGCTCGAGGACTGCCCGCGACGTCGATCGCCTGGGGGCTCTGGGAGCAGGAAAGCGCGATGAGCGGAGAGCTCGATCAAGCCGACCGAGCGCGATTGGCTCGCAGCGGCGTGGCACCGATCGCGACCGAGCGGGGCCTGGAGCTCCTCGATGCCGCCTGCGCCGCGGCTGACCCGATCAAAGTTGCGATTCCTTTCGACCCAGCGGCCCTGCGCGCGATCGAGCGCGCCGGCATGCTGCCGCCACTGCTCTCAGGTCTGGTTCCGGCCGCGCGCCGCCGCAGCAAGGCCGCCAGCGGCTCGCTCGCCCGCCGCCTCGCCACGATCCCCTCCGCAGAGCGCGAGGCCGTCGTCTTGGAGGCGGTGAGAGAGCACGTCGCCGGCGTCCTGGGCCTCACTTCCGCCGCCGCGATCGACCCCGCCGCCAACTTCAAAGACCTGGGCTTCGACTCCCTCGCCGCGGTCGAGCTGCGCAACCGCCTCGCCCAGGCCGCCGGCATGGCGCTCGAGGCGACTCTGGTCTTCGACTATCCCACGCCGGAGGCGGTCGCTCGTCACCTCTCGAGCAAGCTCGGCGGGGAAGCTGCTGGATCGCTCGATCCAGAGGAAGCCGAGATTCGCCGACTCCTCACCTCGATCCCGGTTCCACGGCTGCGGGAATCGGGGCTGCTCGAGATGTTGCTCGCGCTCTCTGGCGACGAGTCGAGGGAATCGACCGGAGATGACGAGGGCAAGGAAATCGACTCGATGGACATCGACGATCTCGTGCGGCAGACGCTCGAGACGTCAGAGGAGGATTGAGGATGGCTGTTTCGTACGAACAGATCGCCGAGGCTCTGCGGACCTCTGTCAAAGAGGCCGACCGGCTGCGCAAGCAGAACAAGCAACTGCTCGCAAGGAAGAACGACCCAATTGCGATCGTTGGAGCGGCCTGCCGTTATCCCGGGGGAGTTGAGTCCCCCGATGGTCTTTGGGGTCTGGTGGCCGGTGGTCGGGAGGGCATCGCCGAGTTCCCCGAGGGTCGCGGCTGGGACCTGGACGCCATCTATGACCCCGATCCCCAGAAGACCGGGAAGAGCTACACCCGGCGCGGTGGCTTCCTAGATGACGTCGCCGAATTCGATGCACCCTTCTTCAAGATAAGCCCACGCGAGGCAGCTGGGATGGATCCCCAGGGGCGGCTGCTTCTGGAGATCGCCTGGGAGGCCCTCGAAGACGCTGGGGTCGACCCGGCCTCGTTGCCGGGGAGCGGTACCGGCGTCTTTGCCGGAGTGATGTACCACGACTACGGGATGGGAGCCGACACCTCCGACTCCGCTGAATTGGAGGCATACGTGGGGGGAGGAGGGGCCGGCGGGAGCATCGTCTCCGGCAGGGTCGCCTACGCCCTTGGTTTGGAGGGCCCGGCGGTGACAGTGGATACCGCCTGCTCGTCCTCATTGGTGGCGATGCACCTGGCAGCCCAGGCATTGCGCTCGGGAGAGTGCGAGATGGCGCTGGCGGGAGGCGTGACGGTGATGGCATCCCCTGCGGCTTTTGTGGCGATGAGCCGCCAGCGCGCTCTGTCACCTGACGGCCGCTGCAAGTCCTTTGGAGCCGGGGCGGACGGCGCCGGCTTCTCTGAGGGCTCGGGCCTGCTCCTGCTCGAGCGCCTCTCCGACGCGAAGGCAAAGGGCCGTCGCATCCTCGCTGTGATCAAAGGCTCCGCCACAAACCAGGACGGAGCATCGAACGGCCTCACCGCCCCCAACGGCCCCTCCCAGGAGCGGGTGATCCGACAGGCCCTGGCGAACGCGGGCCTGACAGCCGCGGAGGTGGATGCGGTAGAGGCCCACGGAACCGGCACGGCCCTCGGCGATCCGATCGAGGCCCAGGCCCTCCTGGCCACCTACGGCCAGGACAGAGAGAACGGCCCCTTGGCCCTGGGCTCCTTGAAGTCCAACATCGGTCACACCCAGGCAGCGGCAGGAGTCGGCGGCGTGATCAAGATGGTCATGGCGCTGCGCGAAGAAGAGCTGCCCAGGACACTGCACGCCGAGGAGCCGACTCCCCACGTGGACTGGAGCTCTGGGGAGATCGCGCTCTTGCAGGAGCCCAGGGAGTGGAAACGGGGGGAGCGCCCGAGGCGAGCCGGGATCTCCTCCTTCGGCATCTCGGGCACCAACGCCCACCTGATCATCGAGGAGCCGCCCGAGTCAAAGCCGCCTGTTCGCGAGGAGGAGAGCCGTCCCCCCGCGATCCCCTGGGCTATCTCGGCCAAAACACCGGAGGCGCTGCGCGATTACGCCGGCCTGCTCGCGGCCCACACAGAGAAGACAGAGCAGGACCCGATCGACATCGCCAACACGCTCCTCTCCTCGAGAGCCTCACTGCCCCACAGAGCGGTGGTGGTCGGAAAAGACCAGGACGAGCTCCTGGCTGCTCTCGACGCCCTCGCCCAAGGAAAGGCATCGCCGACCCTCGCCAAGGCAAAAGCAACCCATACGAAGACAGCCTTCCTGCTCAGCGGCCAGGGCTCCCAGCGCCCCCAGATGGGCAAGGAGCTCTACGAGGCCTTCCCCACATATAGGGATGCCCTGGAGAGGACCTGCGAGGCACTCGATCCCCACCTCCCCTTCTCGGTCAAAGAAGCGCTCTTCGCAAAGCCAAGGACGAAGCTGGCAAAGAGTCTCTCCAGAACCGACGTGACCCAGGCAGCGCTCTTCGCCACCCACATCGCCACCTATGAGCTGCTGCAGAGCTTCGGCGCAAAGCCCGACTACCTGCTCGGCCACTCGGTGGGGGAGATCTCAGCCGCCCAGATCGCAGGCGTGCTCTCCCTGGAGGACGCGGCAAAGCTGATCGCCGCCAGGGGCACCCTGATGGCCGCTCTTCCCGAGGGAGGGGCGATGGCATCGATCAGGGCAACGGAGGCGGAGGTCAAAGAGAGCCTTGCCCCATATGAGGGCAAGCTCACCATCGCCGCGATCAACTCGCCGACCTCGATCGCCGTCTCGGGGGACGAAGACGCGCTCGGGGAGTGGGAAGAGGCCCAGGAGAAGAAGACCAGGCGCCTCGAGGTCTCCCACGCCTTCCACTCCCACCGCATCGAGCCGATGCTGGAGCAGTTCACCGAGATCGCCTCCACCCTCACTTTCAAAGCACCCCGGATCCCGATCGTCTCCAACCTCACCGGCGAGGAGCTGAGCGATGAGCAGGCGACCTCCCCCGCCTACTGGGCCGAGCAGATCAGGCAGCCGGTCAGCTTCGCCAAGGGAGTCGAATACCTCGACAGCCAAGGCGCAGGCCGCTACCTGGAGCTGGGCGCGGGCACCACCCTCACCGCTCTGGCCCAGGAGACGCTCACCGACACCGAGGCGACATTCGCCCCGACCCTGCGCAAGGAAGTCGAGGAGCCGACCTCCCTGATCGCGGCGCTCGGCGCACTGCATGCCTCCGGGGCGAAGGTAGACCTGGCGGCACTGCTGAGGCCGGCGTCTCCCACCCACGCGGAGCTGCCCACCTACGCCTTCCAAAAACAGCGCTACTGGTTGGAGGCGAGCCAGGGAGTTGGCGATCTCAGGGCAGCAGGGCAAAGCAGCGCCGATCACCCGATCCTGGGCGCCCATGTCTCCCTCGCAAGCGAGGGCTCCCACCTCTTCACCGGGCGGATCTCCCAGAAGACGCATGTGTGGACGAAGGATCACGTTGTCGCCGGTGTCCCGATCCTCCCCGGTGCCGCCTTCGTCGAGCTGGCCCTGAGTGCTGGGGCAAAAGTCGGCGCAGCGCACCTCGACGAGCTGATCCTGCAGGCACCGATGCCGATTCCCGAGCAGGGTGCGATCCAGCTGCAGCTCACCCTCACCCCCAACGAGGATGAGCCAGATACCTACGAGCTGGCGATCCACTCCCGCCTCGAGCAAACAGAGGAAGACGCGGAGGAGCTGCCCTGGACCCAGCACGCATCGGGAGCGCTCAGCGCCAAGGAGGAGAGCGTCGGCTTCGATGCCACCGAGTGGCCCCCGCCAGGAGCAGAGCCGATCCCGAGCGAGGACTTCTACGGGCACATCGCCGCTGCCGGCTTCGAATACGGCCCAGCCTTCCAGGGACTGGAGACTGCCTGGAAGCTCGGCGAGGAGATCTATGCCGAAGTCTCACTGGCTCCCGAGCAGGGCAGGGAGGCGGAGCGCTTCGGCCTCCACCCGGCACTGCTGGACGCGGCATTTCACTCGGGCATCGTCGGTGCTCTTGGTTCGGACGAGCCGGGCTTGCGCCTTCCCTTCAGCTTCGGCGAGGTCTCGCTCGGGGAGGCTCGAGGTGCATCCGCGTTGCGGGTGCGGATGGGGATCGAGGACGGGCGCCACTGCCTTGACGCCACCGATCAAGGCGGCACGCCCGTGCTCTCGATCCCCGCGATAGCCACGCGAGCCTTCGACCCAGCCCAGCTGCAGGGCCTGGGGGATACGCCAGGGCAAGACACCCTCCTCGCGGTCCGCTGGACAGCGATCGAGCTGGAAGAGGTCAGAGCAGATGAAGAGGCCCCAGGGAAAGGCACCGAGCTCTTCGAGCTCGCTGCGGATCCCGACCCCGACCCCGCCTCTTCAGCCCACCAGCTGAGCGCCAGGGCCCTCGAGGCGATCCAGGCCTTCCTCGCCGATGAGAGCCGCGCCGAGGCCCGCCTCGCCCTGATCACCCAGGGAGCGATGGCGATCGAGCCAGGAGAGTCACCCGACCCCGCGGCCGCCGCCGTCTGGGGCCTCATCCGCTCCGCCCAGGCAGAGCACCCCGGCCGCTTCGCCCTGATCGACACCGACGGCAGCGAGGCCTCCCAAGCGGCACTCGCCCAAGCGCTCGAGGTCATCGAGGAGCCACAAATCGCCCTGCGCGAGGGCAGGGCCAGCGTGCCTCGGCTTGCCACGATCGAAAAAGAAGCGGCTGCGGGAGAAGCGGAAACCGAGGCCCCCGCCCCTGACCCCGATGGCACGGTCCTGATCACCGGCGGCCTCTCGGGCCTCGGCGCCCTCAGCGCCCGCCATCTCGCAAAGGCAGGGGGCGCCCGCCGCCTCCTGCTCACCAGCCGCAGGGGCCCAGATGCCCCAGGCGCCGAGGAGCTGATCGCAGAGCTCGCTGAGCTTGGCTGCGAGGCAGAGGCGATCGCCTGCGACGTCTCCGACCGGGCCCAGCTCGAAGAGCTGCTGGCGAAGATCCCCCCAGAGCACCCGCTCACCGCGATCCTCCACTGCGCCGGGGCGATCGACAACGCCCTGGTCCAGGACCTGAGCGCCGAGCACTTCGAGCGGGTCCTCACCCCCAAGGTCGACGGTGCCTGGCACCTGCACGAGCTGACCAGGGAGACAGAGCTCAGCTCCTTCGTCCTCTTCTCCTCGATCGCCGGCACCTTCGACCATCCCGGCCAGGGCAACTACGCCGCCGCCAACTCCTTCCTCGATGCCCTGGCACAGCGCCGCCAGGCAGAGGGCCTGCCCGCCACCTCGATCGCCTGGGGCCTCTGGATGGGAGGCAGCGAGATGGCAGCCGACTCCGAGATGGAGTTCGGCCAGGCCGACCTGGCGCGGTTGCGACGGGTTGGCTTCAACCCCCTCTCCGACGAGCTGGTCTGCGAGGTCCTCGATCGCGCCCCACTGCTCCTCGAGGGGCACGTCGTCGCCGTGCCCCTCGACAAGCAGGCCCTGCGCACCCTGGCGCGCTCGGCAGAGCTGCCGCCGCTGCTCTCGAGCCTGGTGCCCTCGGCACGCCGGCGCTCGCGGGCGGCGAGTGGCCTGCTCGCCCGCCGCCTGGCGACGATTCCCGAGGCAGAGCGCGAGGCCGCCATCCTCGAGCTGGTCAGAGAGCAGGCCGCGGTGGTGCTGGGACACGAGTCCGCCAATGCGATCGACCCCGAGGCCAACTTCAAAGACCTCGGTTTCGACTCCCTCGGCGCGGTCGAACTGCGCAACCGCCTCTCCGAGGCGACCGGGGTGCGCCTCGAGGCGACCGTCGTTTTCGATCACCCCAATCCCCGCGCCGTCGCCGGCTACCTGCTCGCCCAGGTGGAGGGCAAGATCGGCGGCGACGTAATCGTCCGCGCCGCCCGCGGCTCAGACGAGCCGATCGCGATCGTCGGGATGAGCTGCCGCTACCCCGGAGAGGTCTCCTCCCCCGAGGGCCTCTGGGAGCTGCTCGCCACGGGCACAGACGGCATCGCCGAGTTCCCGGCCGACCGTGGCTGGGACGTCGAGCGCATCTATGACCCCGATCCCGAGAAGGGCGGCAGGACATACACCCGCCACGGCGGCTTCCTCGCCGACGTCGCCGGCTTTGACCCCGCCTTCTTCGGGATCAGTCCGCGCGAGGCGCTTGTGATGGACCCGCAGCAGCGACATCTGCTGGAAGCGGCTTGGGGGGCCCTCGAGGACGCCGGTGTCGATCCGGTCTCGCTGCGCGGCAGCAGTACCGGCGTCTTCGCGGGTGTGATGTATCAGGACTACCAGGTGGGGAGCAGTGCCGCTTCGAGTTCCGACCATGGCTACGGAAACGTGGGCATCGGCGGCAGCCTCGCCTCCGGCCGCATCTCCTACACCCTCGGCCTCGAGGGCCCGGCGGTCAGCGTCGACACCGCCTGCTCCTCCTCGCTGGTGGCGATGCACCTGGCGGCGCAGGCACTGCGCTCGGGCGAGTGCGAGCTGGCACTGGCGGGCGGGGTGTCGGCGATGGCGACGCCGTGGATGTTCGTCGAGTTCTCCCGCCAGCGGGCTCTCTCCCCCGACGGACGCTGCAAGGCCTTCGGGGCCGGGGCCGATGGCACGAGCTGGTCGGAGGGCTCGGGTGTCGTCCTGCTCGAGCGCCTCTCGGACGCGAAGGCAAAGGGCCGTCGCATCCTCGCTGTGATCAGGGGCTCGGCCACCAACCAGGATGGAGCATCGAACGGCCTCACCGCCCCCAACGGCCCCTCCCAGGAGCGGGTGATCCGACAGGCCCTGGCGAACGCGGGCCTAACACCCGCGGAGGTGGATGCGGTCGAGGCCCACGGCACCGGCACGGCACTTGGTGACCCGATCGAGGCCCAGGCGCTCCTGGCCACCTACGGCCAGGAAAGAGACAACGGCCCGCTTGCACTTGGCTCGCTGAAGTCCAACATCGGCCATGCCCTGGCGGCATCGGGGGTGGGCGGTGTGATCAAGATGGTGATGGCGCTGAGGGAAGAAGAGCTGCCGAGGACCCTGCACGCCGAGGAGCCGACTCCCCACGTCGACTGGTCGGTGGGGGAGATCGAGTTGCTCACCGAGGCAAAGCCCTGGAGCAGGGGGGAGCGGCCAAGGCGGGCGGGGATCTCATCGTTCGGGATGAGCGGCACCAACGCCCACCTGATCATCGAGGAGCCGCCCGAGGCAAAGCCGCCTGTTCGCGAGGAGGAGAGCCGTCCCCCCGTCATCCCCTGGGCGATCTCGGCCAAGACACCGGAGGCGCTGCGCGACTACGCCGGCCTGCTCGCGGCCCACACGGAGAAGACCGAGCAGGACCCGATCGACGTCGCCCACACGCTCTTGTCCTCCCGTGCATCGCTGCCCCACAGGGCAGTGGTGGTCGGCAAAGACCAAGAGCAGCTCCTGGAGGCCCTCGACGCCTTGGCCCAAGGAAAGGCATCGCCGACCCTCGCCCAGGCAAAAGCAACCCATACGAAGACAGCCTTCCTGCTCAGCGGCCAGGGCTCCCAAGGGGCACAGATGGGCAAGGGGCTCTACGAGGCCTTCCCCGTCTATCGCGATGCCTTCGACCGAGCCTGCGAGGCCCTCGATCCCCACCTCCCCTTCTCGGTCAAAGAAGCGCTCTTCGCAAAGCCAAGGACGAAGCTGGCAAAGAGTCTCGCAAGGACCGACGTAACCCAGGCAGCGCTCTTCGCTTTGCAGGTCTCGCTCAACGAGTTGCTGCAGAGCTTCGGCGCAAAGCCCGACTACCTGCTCGGCCACTCGGTGGGAGAGATCTCAGCCGCCCACATCTCCGGCGTGCTCTCACTGGATGACGCGGCAAGGCTGATCGCCGCCAGGGGCACCCTGATGGCCGCTCTCCCAGAGGGAGGGGCGATGGCATCGATCAGGGCAACGGAGGCGGAGGTCAAAGAGAGCCTCGCCCCATATGAGGGCAAGCTCAGCATCGCCGCGATCAACTCGCCGACCTCGATCGCCGTCTCGGGGGACGAAGACGCGCTCGGGGAGTGGGAAGAGGCCCAGGAGAAGAAGACCAAGCGCCTCGAGGTCTCCCACGCCTTCCACTCCCACCGGATCGAGCCGATGCTGGAGCAGTTCGAAGAAGTTGCCGCTGAGCTCAGCTTCAAAGCACCACAGATCCCGATCGTCTCCAACCTCACCGGCGAGGAGCTGAGCGAGGAGCAGGCGACCTCACTCTCCTACTGGGCCGAGCAGATCAGGCAGCCGGTCAGCTTCGCCAGGGGAATCGAATACCTCAAAGACCAAGGCGCAGGCCGCTACCTGGAGCTGGGGGCGGGCACCACCCTCACCGCTCTGGCCCAGGAGACGCTCCCCGACACCGAGGCGACGTTCGCACCGACCCTGCGCAAGGAAGTCGAGGAGCCGACCTCTCTGATCGCGGCGCTGGGCGCCCTGCATGCATCGGGGGCGAAGGTCGACCTGCAGGCACTGCTCAAGGACGCCTCTCCCACCCACGCCGAGCTGCCCACCTACGCCTTCCAAAGACAGCGCTACTGGTTGGAGGCGAGCCAGGGAGTTGGCGATCTCAGGGCAGCAGGGCAAAGCAGCGCCGATCACCCGATCCTGGGCGCCCATGTCTCCCTCGCAAGCGAGGGCTCACACCTGTTCACCGGGCGGATCTCCCAGAAGACGCATGCGTGGGTCCAGGACCACGCCGTCTCGGGCACCCCGATCCTGCCCGGCACCGGCTTCGTCGAGCTGGCCCTCGCCGCCGGAGCGAAGGTGGGTGCAGAGCACCTCGATGAGCTGATCCTGCAGGCACCGCTGGCGATCCCCGAGTCCGGAGCGATTCAGCTGCAGCTCACCCTCACCCCCAAAGAGGAGGAGCCGGACGCCTACGACGTGGCGATCCACTCGCGTCCCGAGCAAGCAGAGGAGGACACGGAGGAGCTGCCCTTCACCCAACACGCATCGGGAGCGCTCAGCACCAAGCAGGAGAGCGTCGGCTTCCAGGCAAGCGAGTGGCCCCCACCTGGCGCGGAGCCGATCGCGAGCGAGGACTTCTATGACCGGGTTGCCGCCATCGGCCTCGAATACGGACCGGCATTCCAGGGACTGGAAGCCGCCTGGAGACTTGGCGATGAGATCTTTGCCGAGGTATCGCTGGCCGAGGAGCAGGCCTCCGAAGCCGAGCGCTTCGCCGTCCACCCCGCGCTCCTCGACGCGGCGCTTCACCCCGCGATCCTCACCGCCGGTGAGGGTGGGGAGGAGCAGGGCCTGCAGCTGCCCTTCGCCTTCAGCGGGGTCTCGCTTGGAGAGGCAACCACGGTCTCGGCATTGCGGTTGCGGCTGACGAGCGCAGGGCAGCGCCCCCGCCTCGACGCCACCGACCAAAACGGCACCGCGGCCTTCTCGCTGGCCTCGATCACGACCCGAGAGGTCGACCCCTCCCAGCTGCAGGGCCTCGGCGGCGCCACAGAGCCCGACGCCCTCTATGCCGTGAAGTGGGCCGCGGTGGAGTTGGGGGAGGCCACCGGGACAGACCCAGAGGCGAAAGAGGATGAGCGAACCGAGCCCAAGATCGACGTTCTCGAGCTCTCCCCCGATCCGGACACAGATCCCGCCTCCTCAGCCCACGCCCTGAGCGCCAGAGCCCTCGAGGCGATCCAGGCCCTGCTCGCCGATGAGGAGCGCACCGACTCCCGCCTTGCCCTGATCACCCAGGGGGCGATGGCGATCGAGGAGGGGGAAGCACCCGACCCCGCAGCCGCCGCCGTCTGGGGACTCGTCCGCTCGGCCCAATCGGAGCACCCCGGACGCTTTTGCCTGATCGACACCGACGGCAGCGAGGAATCCCAGGAGGCTCTTGCCCAGGCGCTCCAACTCACCGAGGAGCCACAGCTCGCCCTGCGCGGGGGCAAGGCCCACGCCCCCAGGCTCACCGTGGCCGAGGAGGACCCCGAGGCAGAGCCAACGCTTCTGGACCCCGAGGGCACGGTCCTGATCACCGGCGGCCTCTCCGGCCTCGGCGCCCTCACCGCCCGCCACCTCGCGGAGACACAAGGCGCCCGCCACCTCCTGCTCACCAGCCGTCGCGGTCCCGACGCCCCCGGCACCGAGCAGCTGATCGCCGAGCTCTCTGAACTCGGCTGCGAGGCGAGCGCAGTCGCCTGCGACGTCTCCGATCGCCAACAGCTCGAAGAGCTGTTTGCGCAGATCCCCCAAGAGCACCCGCTCACCGCCATCGTCCACTGCGCCGGTGTGCTCGATGACGGGGTGATCACCGAGCTCTCCCCGGAGCGCCTGGACACCGTCTTTGCTCCCAAGGCGGATGCGGCCTGGCACCTGCACGAGCTGAGCAGGGAGATCGAGCTCTCCTCCTTCGTCCTCTATTCCTCCATCTCGGCTATCGCAGGTGGGCCCGGACAGGGCAACTACGCCGCCGCCAACTCCTTCCTCGACTCGCTCGCGGCCCTCCGACAAGGAGAAGGCCTGCCCGCCACCTCGATTGCCTGGGGGCTTTGGGAGCAGGAAAGCGCGATGACGGGGCAGCTGAGCGCGGCCGACCGAGCGCGATTGGCCCGCGGTGGCGTCACCCCGATCGATACCGAGCAGGGCCTGCGCCTGCTCGATCTCGCTTGCTCGCAGCCGGAGCCACTCAGGGTCGCCGCTCCCCTCGACATGGGTGCCCTGCGCACGGTCGGCAGGGCGGGGATGTTGCCGCCGCTCTTCTCCGATCTCGTCCCCGCCGCCCGTCGTCGCTCGCGGGCGATGTCCGGCTCCCTCGCCCGCCGCCTCGCCGCGGTCTCCGGGGCCGATCGAGAGGCCGTGCTCCTCGAGTTGGTCAGGAGTCACGTCGCCTCGGTGCTGGGCTACGCCTCAGCCGACTCGATCGACCCCGATACCAACTTCAAAGATCTGGGCTTCGACTCTCTTGGCGCAGTCGAGCTGCGAAACCGGCTTTCGGAGGCGACTGGCGTGCGATTGGAGGCGACTGTCGCCTTCGACTACCCGTCCCCCCGCGCTGTAGCTGGCTATCTGCTCGCTCAGATCGAGGGCGAGGTGGGAGCCGATGTGGTGGTGCGCGCCGTCCGTGGATCCGACGAGCCGATCGCGATCGTCGGCATGAGTTGCCGCTACCCCGGCGCCGCCAATTCTCCCGAGCGGCTCTGGGACCTGCTTGCCGGGGGCGAGGAGGGGGTCGGCGAGTTTCCCGAGGACCGCGGCTGGGACGTCGACCGCATCTACGACCCCAACCCCGATCAGGCCGGCAAGAGCTATTCCCGCCACGGCGGCTTCCTCGATGACGTCGCGGGCTTCGATCCCGCCTTCTTCGGGATCAGCCCCCGCGAGGCGCTGGTGATGGACCCCCAGCAGCGGCTGCTGTTGGAAGCGGCCTGGGAGGCTTCCGAGGACGCCGGAATCGACCCGGTCTCGCTGCGGGGAAGCGGAACCGGTGTTTTCGCCGGGGTCATGTACCAGGATTACTCGGGCGGAGCCGGGGTCGGGGTGGGCGGCAGCGTCGTCTCCGGTCGGGTCTCCTATTCCCTTGGCCTCGAGGGCCCGGCGGTGACGGTGGACACCGCTTGCTCCTCCTCGCTGGTGGCGATGCACCTGGCGGCCCAGGCATTGCGCTCGGGCGAGTGCGAGCTGGCGCTCGCCGGCGGCGCCACGGTGATGGCGACGCCGTGGATGTTCGTCGAGTTCTCCCGCCAGCGTGGTCTGGCCCCCGACGGCCGCTGCAAGTCCTTCGGCGCCGATGCGGACGGCACCAGCTGGGCGGAGGGCTCGGGCTTGGTGTTGCTGGAGCGCCTCTCGGACGCCAAGGCCAAGAACCGCCGCATCCTCGCCGTGATCAGGGGGTCGGCGACCAACCAGGACGGGGCATCGAACGGGCTGACGGCCCCCAACGGCCCCTCCCAGGAGCGGGTGATCAGACAGGCATTGGCGAACGCCGGCTTGAAGCCAGGAGAGGTAGATGCCGTCGAGGCCCATGGAACAGGCACCACCCTGGGAGACCCGATCGAGGCCCAGGCCCTGCTCGCCACCTACGGCCAGGACAGAGAGAACGGCCCGCTCGCCCTCGGCTCGCTGAAGTCCAACTTCGGCCACGCCCTGGCGGCATCGGGGGTGGGCGGTGTGATCAAGATGGTGATGGCGCTGAGGGAAGAAGAGCTGCCGAGGACGCTGCATGCCTCCGAGCCGACTCCCCACGTCGATTGGAGCGCGGGCGAGATCGAGCTGCTCACCGAGGCAAAGCCCTGGAGCAGGGGGGAGCGCCCGAGGCGAGCCGGGATCTCCTCCTTCGGCATCTCGGGCACCAACGCCCACCTGATCATCGAGGAGCCGCCCGAGTCAAAGCCGCCTGTTCGCGAGGAGGAGAGCCGTCCCCCCGTCATCCCCTGGGCGATCTCGGCCAAGACACCGGAGGCGCTGCGCGACTACGCCGGCCTCCTCGCGGCCCACACTGAGAAGACAGAGCAGGACCCGATCGACATCGCCCACACGCTCTTGTCCTCCCGTGCATCGCTGCCCCACAGGGCGGTGGCTGTCGGCAAAGACCAGGAGGAGCTGTTGGAAGCCCTCGATGCCTTGGCCCAAGGAAAGGCATCGCCTGCCCTGGTCAGAGCGAAAGCAACCCACGCAAAGACAGCCTTCCTCTTCAGTGGCCAGGGCTCCCAGCAAGCCCGGATGGGCAAGGGGCTCTACGAGGCCTTCCCCGTCTATCGCGATGCCTTCGACCGAGCCTGCGAGGCCCTCGATCCCCACCTTCCCTTCTCGGTCAAAGAGGCGCTCTTCGCCGAGGCGGGAACAGAGCTCTCCCAAAGCCTCTCGCGCACCGACGTCACCCAAGCCGCTCTCTTCGCCACCCACATCGCCACCTATGAGCTGCTGCAGAGCTTCGGCGCAAAGCCCGACTACCTGCTCGGCCACTCGGTGGGAGAGATCTCAGCCGCCCAGATCTCAGGCGTGCTCTCCCTGGAGGACGCGGCAAGGCTGATCGCCGCCAGGGGCACCCTGATGGCCGCTCTTCCCGAGGGAGGAGCGATGGCATCGATCAGGGCAACGGAGGCGGAGGTCAAGGAGAGCCTCGCCCCCTATGCGGGGCGTCTGCAGATCGCCGCGATCAACTCGCCGACCTCGATCACCGTCTCGGGGGACGAAGACGCGCTCGGGGAGTGGGAAGAGGCCCAGGAGAAGAAGACCAAGCGCCTCGAGGTCTCCCACGCCTTCCACTCCCACCGCATCGAGCCGATGCTCGAGCAGTTCGAAGAAGTTGCCGCTGAGCTCAGCTTCAAAGCACCACAGATCCCGATCGTCTCCAACCTCACCGGCGAGGAGCTGAGCGAGGAGCAGGCGACCTCACTCTCCTACTGGGCCGAGCAGATCAGGCAGCCGGTCAGCTTCGCTAAGGGGACTGAATACCTCGACGCTCAAGGCGCAGGCCGCTACCTGGAGCTGGGAGCGGGAACCACCCTCACCGCTCTGGCCCAGGAGACGCTCCCCGACACCGAGGCGACGTTCGCACCGACCCTGCGCAAGGAAGTCGAGGAGCCGACCTCTCTGATCGCGGCGCTGGGCGCCCTGCATGCATCGGGGGCGAAGGTCGACCTGCAGGCACTGCTCAAGGACGCCTCTCCCACCCACGCCGAGCTGCCCACCTACGCCTTCCAAAGACAGCGCTACTGGTTGGAGGCGAGCCAGGGAGTTGGCGATCTCAGGGCAGCAGGGCAAAGCAGCGCCGATCACCCGATCCTGGGCGCCCATGTCTCCCTCGCAAGCGAGGGCTCACACCTGTTCACCGGGCGGATCTCCCAGAAGACGCATGCGTGGGTCCAGGACCACGCCGTCTCGGGCACCCCGATCCTGCCCGGCACCGGCTTCGTCGAGCTGGCCCTCGCCGCCGGAGCGAAGGTGGGTGCAGAGCACCTCGATGAGCTGATCCTGCAGGCACCGCTGGCGATCCCCGAGTCCGGAGCGATTCAGCTGCAGCTCACCCTCACCCCCAAAGAGGAGGAGCCGGACGCCTACGACGTGGCGATCCACTCGCGTCCCGAGCAAGCAGAGGAGGACACGGAGGAGCTGCCCTTCACCCAACACGCATCGGGAGCGCTCAGCACCAAGCAGGAGAGCGTCGGCTTCCAGGCAAGCGAGTGGCCCCCGGCGGGAGCAGAGCCGATCGCGAGCGAGGACTTCTACGAGCAGGTTGCCGCCATCGGCCTCGAATACGGCCCGGCATTCCAGGGACTGGAAGCCGCCTGGAGGATTGGCGACGAGATCTATGCGGAGGTGTCGCTCGCCGAGGAGCAGGCCTCTGAAGCCGAGCGCTTCGCAATTCACCCGGCGCTGCTCGACGCGGCCCTTCACCCCGCGGTCCTCGCCGCCGGTGAGGGTGGGGAGGAGCAGGGCCTGCAGCTGCCCTTCGCCTTCGGCGGGGTCTCCCTCGCAGAGGCGGCGGGTACGTCGTCGCTGCGGTTGCGGCTGACGAGCGCAGGGCAGCGCCCTCGCCTCGACGCCACCGACCAAAACGGCACCGCGGCCTTCTCGCTGGCCTCGATCACGACCCGAGAGGTCGACCCCTCCCAGCTGCAGGGCCTTGGCGGCGCCACCGAGCCCGATGCCCTCTTCGCCGTGAAGTGGGCCGCGGTGGAGTTGGGGGAGACCGCGGATCTCGAGGTCGAGATCCACACCGCCGCCGCCGACCTGCTGGCGGCTTCGACAGAGGCAGGGGAAGGAGAGGAGGTTCCCGATCTGTTCGTCCTCTCCTGCGGAAGGCCGGCCTACGAGGATGCCCTCGAAGCAACCCACACCCAAAGCGGCCAGCTCCTGGAGCTGCTGCAGGTCTTCATCGCGAACGACCGACTCTCCGGTAGCCGCTTGGCGATCCTCACCAGAGGGGCGATGCAGCTCGAGCCCGGTGAGTGCCCGGACCTACCGGCCGCTGCTCTCTGGGGCCTGGTGCGCTCGGCTCAGTCAGAGCACCCCGGTCGCTTCACGCTGATCGATACAGATGCATGCGAGGCGTCCAAGCAGGCCCTCGGCCCAGCGCTTGCGATCGCAGATGAGCCTCAGCTCGCGCTGCGACGGGGAAAGGCGCGCGCTCCACGGCTCGTTGCCGCTGAGGAGGAGGAATCAGCCGTCGAGGCGTTGGAGCTCGATTCCGAAGGCACCGTCCTGATCACCGGCGGGCTCTCGGGCCTCGGCGCCATCGCCGCCCGTCACCTGGCCGCTGGCCATGGCGTCGATCGCCTCCTCCTCTGCAGTCGCCGTGGCCCCGATACCCCTGGAGCTGACGAGCTGATCGGCGAGTTGGCGGAGCTCGGCTGCGAGGCGACCGCGGTCGCCTGCGACGTCTCCGATCGAGCGCAGGTCGAGGGGTTGCTTGCCAGCATCCCGGCAGGGCATCCACTCACGGCGGTGATCCACTGCGCCGGGGTGATCGACGACGGGGTGATCTCGGAGCTCGACCCAGAACGCATCAATGCGGTCCTCGCGCCGAAGGCCGATGCGGCCTGGCACCTGCACCAGCTGACCCTGGACTTGGAGCTGAGCCAGTTCGTTCTCTACTCGTCGATCTCGGCCACGGCCGGTAACCCCGGCCAGGGCAACTACGCCGCTGCCAACTCATTCCTGGACGCGCTCGCAGCCGCCCGCCGGGCGGAAGGCCTGCCCGCCACCTCGATCGCCTGGGGGATCTGGGAGGCCGAGAGTGAGATGACAGGTGGGCTCAGCGAGACCGACCGGGCTCGGCTCGCGCGCAGCGGCGTCGTCCCCATATCCACCGAGCTGGGTATCGAGCTCTTCGATAGGGCCTGCTCTCAGGAGAGCCCACTCGCCGTCGCCGTCCCCCTCGATCCGAAGAGCCTGCAGCCGCTTGCCAGCGCAGGTTTGCTGCCGCCGCTCTTCTCAGGGTTGGTGCGTCTGCCCCGACGACGTTCGAAGGGTGCGGCAGGCATGCTCGCCCGCCGTCTCGCGACGATCTCCGAGGCCGATCGCGAGGCGGCTGTGTTGGATGTGGTTCGCGAGCAGGTGGCCTCTGTCCTCGGCCATGAGTCCGCTGCTGCGATCGACCCCGAGGCGAACTTCAGGGACCTGGGCTTCGATTCCCTTACGGCGGTCGAGCTGCGCAACCGGCTTGCGGAGACGACTGGAGCGTCTTTGGAGGCGACCCTTGCCTTTGACTATCCGAGCTCCGTCGCCGTGGCTCGCCATCTGCTCGCCCTGGTCGAAGGAGACGTCGCCGGGGCGGTTGTCGTGAGGGCGGCGAAGGGATCCGACGAGCCGATTGCGATCGTCGGCATCGGCTGTCGCTTCCCCGGCGGGGTCAGCTCGCCGCAGACCTTCTGGAGTTTCCTCTCCGAGGGCCGTGACGGGGTCACGGAATTCCCGGCCGATCGCGGCTGGGACGTCGACCGCATCTACGACCCCAACCCCGATCAGGCCGGCAAGAGCTATTCCCGCCACGGCGGCTTCCTCGATGACGTCGCGGGATTCGATCCCGCCTTCTTCGGGATCAGCCCCCGCGAGGCGCTGCTGATGGACCCCCAGCAGCGGCTGCTCTTGGAAGCAGCCTGGGAGGCATTGGAGGATGCCGGAATCGACCCCCCAACCCTACGTGGGAGCTCGACCGGCGTTTTCACCGGGGTGATGTACCAGGACTACCCCGGCGGCGGCGGCGTCGGGGTGGGTGGAAGCATCGTCTCCGGCCGCATCTCCTACACCCTCGGCCTCGAGGGCCCGGGGGTCACCGTGGACACCGCCTGCTCCTCCTCGCTGGTGGCGATGCACCTGGCGGCGCAGGCGCTGCGCTCGGGCGAGTGCGAGCTGGCGCTCGCCGGCGGCGCCACCGTGATGTCGACGCCCTGGATGTTCGTCGAGTTCTCGCGCCAGCGTGGCCTGGCCCCGGACGGGCGCTGCAAGTCCTTCGGGGCTGGTGCCGACGGAACGAGCTGGGCGGAGGGCTCGGGCCTGCTCCTGCTCGAGCGCCTCTCGGACGCCAGGGCCAAGAACCGCCGCATCCTCGCCGTGATCAACGGCTCCGCCACCAACCAGGACGGGGCCTCCAACGGCCTCACCGCACCCAACGGCCCATCCCAGGAGCGGGTGATCAGACAGGCATTGGCAAACGCGGGGCTGACACCCGCCGAGGTTGACGCCGTCGAGGCCCACGGAACGGGTACTGCTCTGGGCGACCCGATCGAGGCCCAGGCCCTCCTGGCCACCTACGGCCAGGAAAGGGACAACGGCCCGCTTGCACTTGGCTCCTTGAAGTCCAACTTCGGCCATGCCCTCGCGGCCTCGGGAGTCGGCGGCGTGATCAAGATGGTGATGGCGCTGCGCGAAGAAGAGCTGCCGAGGACGCTGCATGCCGAGGAGCCGACTCCCCATGTGGATTGGAGCTCGGGCGAGATCGAGCTGCTCACGGAGGCAAGGCCCTGGAGCAGGGGAGAGCGCCCGAGGCGAGCCGGCATCTCCTCCTTCGGCATCTCTGGCACCAACGCCCACCTGATCATCGAGGAGCCGCCCGAGGCAAAGGCGCCTGTTCGCGAGGAGGAGAGCCGTCCCCCCGCGATCCCCTGGGCGATCTCGGCCAAAACACCGGAGGCGCTGATCGACTACGCCGGCCTGCTCGCGGCCCACACGGAGAAGACCGAGCAGGACCCCATAGACGTCGCCCACACGCTCCTCTCTTCCAGGGCCTCGCTCCCCCACAGGGCGGTGGTTGTCGGCAAGGACACCGCTGAGCTGCTCGAGGGCCTCGACGCCTTGGCCCAAGGCAAGCCATTCGCCGGCCTCGCCCAGGCAAAGGCCGCCAAGCACTCCAAGGTCGCCTTCCTCTTCCCCGGCCAGGGCTCCCAGTGGGCGGGGATGGCAAGGGAGCTATTGGCCGAGAGCCCCGTCTTCGCCGCGGCGATGGCAGAGTGCGAGGCGGCCCTGGCCCCCCACCTGGAGCGCTCGCTCTCAGAGGCGATCGGCTCAACGGATGAGAGCTGGCTCTCGCACGTAGAGCTGGTCCAACCCGCCCTCTTCGCGCTGATGGTCAGCCTCGCGAGGCTCTGGCGCTCCTTCGGCGTCGAGCCCGCCGCGGTGATCGGCCACTCCCAGGGGGAGATCGCGGCGGCGGTGGTGTGCGGAGCGCTCTCCCTCGAGGACGGCGCAAAGCTCGCCGCCCTGCGCGCCAAGGCGCTGATCGCGCTGATGGGCAAGGGCGAGATGGCCTCCTTCGCCGCCTCTCCGACCGAGCTCGCCCAAAAGCTCGAGCCCTACGGCGAGCGGGTCTCGATCGCCGCCCACAACGGCCCCCGCTCCACCGTCCTCTCCGGCGAGCCCGAGGCGCTCCAAGAGCTGGTCGACAGCTGCGAGCAACAGGGCACGAGAGCCCGCCTGATCGCGGTCGGCTACGCCTCCCACTGCGCCCAGGTCGAGGCAATCGAGCAGGAGCTCAAAGCTGGGATCGAAGACATCGAGCCCCAGCCTTCGAGGATCCCCTTCTACTCCACGCTCAGCGGCGAGCCGATAGACACCACCACCCTCGACGCCACCTACTGGTACCGCAACCTCAGAGAGCCGGTCCAGTTCCAGCAGGGCACCGAAGCGCTCTTAAAAGACGGCCACAGCGCCCTGATCGAGATCAGCGCCCACCCGGTCTTGGCGATGGCCCTCGAGGAGACGATCGAGGCCCAAACGCAAAGCCAGGCGATCGCCCTGCACACCCTGCGCCGCGAAGAGGGCGGGATGAGCCGCCTGCTCACCTCCCTCGCCGAGGCCCACGCAAACGGAGTGCCGCTCGACTTCTCCCCGCTCTTTAAGGGCCTCTCCCCGACCCACGCCGAGCTGCCCACCTACCCCTTCCAAAGAGAGCGCTACTGGTTGGAGGCCGGCCAGGGCAAAGGCGATGCGACGTCCCTCGGCCAGGCCGCCACAGAGCACCCGGTCCTCGGCGCCCACGTCGCCCTCGCAAGCGAGGGCTCACACCTGTTCACCGGGCGGATCTCCCAAAAGACGCATCCCTGGACCCAGGACCACGCCGTCTCGGGCACCCCGATCCTGCCCGGCACCGGCTTCGTCGAGCTGGCCCTCGCCGCCGGAGCGAAGGTGGGTGCAGAGCACCTCGAGGAGCTGATCCTGCAGGCCCCCCTGATCGTCCCCGAGGCCGGAGCGATTCAGCTGCAGCTCACCCTCACCCCCAAAGAGGAGGAGCCGGACGCCTACGACGTGGCGATCCACTCGCGTCCCGAGCAAGCAGAGGAGGACACGGAGGAGCTGCCCTTCACCCAACACGCATCGGGAGCGCTCAGCACCAAGCAGGAGAGCGTCGGCTTCCAGGCAAGCGAGTGGCCCCCACCTGGCGCGGAGCCGATCGCGAGCGAGGACTTCTATGACCGGGTTGCCGCCATCGGCCTCGAATACGGACCGGCATTCCAGGGACTGGAAGCCGCCTGGAGACTTGGCGATGAGATCTTTGCCGAGGTATCGCTGGCCGAGGAGCAGGCCTCCGAAGCCGAGCGCTTCGCCGTCCACCCCGCGCTCCTCGACGCGGCGCTTCACCCCGCGATCCTCACCGCCGGTGAGGGTGGGGAGGAGCAGGGCCTGCAGCTGCCCTTCGCCTTCAGCGGGGTCTCGCTTGGAGAGGCAACCACGGTCTCGGCATTGCGGTTGCGGCTGACGAGCGCAGGGCAGCGCCCCCGCCTCGACGCCACCGACCAAAACGGCACCGCGGCCTTCTCGCTGGCCTCGATCACGACCCGAGAGGTCGACCCCTCCCAGCTGCAGGGCCTCGGCGGCGCCACAGAGCCCGACGCCCTCTATGCCGTGAAGTGGGCCGCGGTGGAGTTGGGGGAGGCCACCGGGACAGACCCAGAGGCGAAAGAGGATGAGCGAACCGAGCCCAAGATCGACGTTCTCGAGCTCTCCCCCGATCCGGACACAGATCCCGCCTCCTCAGCCCACGCCCTGAGCGCCAGAGCCCTCGAGGCGATCCAGGCCCTGCTCGCCGATGAGGAGCGCACCGACTCCCGCCTTGCCCTGATCACCCAGGGGGCGATGGCGATCGAGGAGGGGGAAGCACCCGACCCCGCAGCCGCCGCCGTCTGGGGACTCGTCCGCTCGGCCCAATCGGAGCACCCCGGACGCTTTTGCCTGATCGACACCGACGGCAGCGAGGAATCCCAGGAGGCTCTTGCCCAGGCGCTCCAACTCACCGAGGAGCCACAGCTCGCCCTGCGCGGGGGCAAGGCCCACGCCCCCAGGCTCACCGTGGCCGAGGAGGACCCCGAGGCAGAGCCAACGCTTCTGGACCCCGAGGGCACGGTCCTGATCACCGGCGGCCTCTCCGGCCTCGGCGCCCTCACCGCCCGCCACCTCGCGGAGACACAAGGCGCCCGCCACCTCCTGCTCACCAGCCGTCGCGGTCCCGACGCCCCCGGCACCGAGCAGCTGATCGCCGAGCTCTCTGAACTCGGCTGCGAGGCGAGCGCAGTCGCCTGCGATGTCTCCGATCGAGCGCAGCTCGAGGAGCTGTTGGCGCAGATCCCCCAAGAGCACCCGCTCACCGCCATCGTCCACTGCGCCGGTGTGCTCGATGACGGCGTGATCACCGAGCTCTCCCCGGAGCGCCTGGACACCGTCTTTGCTCCCAAGGCGGATGCGGCCTGGCACCTGCACGAGCTGAGCAGGGAGATCGAGCTCTCCTCCTTCGTCCTCTATTCCTCGGTGGCGGGAACCGTCGGCAATCCCGGCCAGGGCAACTACGCTGCCGCCAACTCCTTCCTCGACTCGCTCGCGGCCCTCCGTCAAGCAGAGGGCCTGCCCGCGACATCGATCGCCTGGGGCCTTTGGGAGGTCGAGGGTGGGATGGGCGCCGCGCTCGGCGAGACCGACCGCGCCCGCCTGACCCGCGGCGGCATCGTTCCGATCTCAGCCGAGCTGGGCTTCGAGCTCTTCGAGCGTGCTCGATCGCAAGGCGAGGCGCTCGCGGTCGCGGTCCCCCTCAACCCTGGCTCCCTCCAGCCTCTTGCCAACGCCGGAATGCTCCCACCCCTTTTCTCTGGCTTGGTGCGGCACTCGCGGCGCCGCTCCAGGGTGGTATCCGGCTCTCTCGTCCGACGCCTCGCGGCGACCCCGGAGTCAGAGCGCCAGGCCGTCGTCCTCGAGATCGTCCGCGAGCAGGTCGCCTCTGTGCTCGGCCACGCCTCCGTCGATGCGATCGACCCCGCCGCCAACTTCAAAGACCTGGGCTTCGACTCCCTCGCCTCGGTGGAGCTGCGAAACCGCCTCGCCCAGGGAGCCGGTGTGGCGCTCGACGCGACGCTCGTCTTCGACTATCCGACTCCGGAGGCGGTTGCCCGCCACCTCCTGGGCCATTTGCAGGGAGAGGCGGGTGCAGGCGTCCATGTCCGCGCTGCCCGCAACACAGATGAGCCGATCGCGATCGTCGGGATGAGCTGCCGCTACCCCGGCGAGGCAACCTCACCGGAGGGCCTTTGGGAGCTCGTCGCATCGGGCGGTGACGGGATCGCCGAGTTCCCGAGCGACCGCGGTTGGGATCTGGAGCGAATCTATGAGTCCGACTCCGACAAGCCCGGTACGAGCTACACCCGCCACGGCGGCTTCATGGAGAGGGTCGGTGAGTTCGACCCGGCCTTCTTCGGCATCGGTCCCCATGAGGCCCTGGCGATGGACCCCCAGCAGCGGCTGCTGCTCGAATGCGCCTGGGAGGCGCTCGAGGACGCGGGTATAGCACCTGATTCCCTGCGCGGCACCAGCACGGGTGTGTTCGCCGGGATGATGGGCATCCAGTACGGAGCGCAATCCGACACCTCGACCTTTGCCGAGCTGAGCGGATTGTTCGCCACCGGGCTCTCTGCGAGCGTCGCCTCCGGCCGCGTCGCCTACACCCTCGGCCTCGAGGGCCCGGCGGTGACGATCGACACCGCCTGCTCCTCCTCGCTGGTGGCTATGCACCTGGCCGCGCAGGCGCTGCGCTCGGGCGAGTGCGAGCTGGCGCTGGCGGGTGGGGCGACGGTGCTCGCGGGGCCTCTGACCTTCATCGAGATGAGCCGGCAGCGGGTCCTCGCATCAGACGGCCGCTGCAAATCCTTCAGCGCCGATGCCGACGGCACGGGCTTGGCGGAGGGCTCGGGCCTGCTCCTGCTCGAGCGCCTCTCGGACGCGAAGGCAAAGGGCCGTCGCATCCTCGCCGTGATCAGGGGCTCCGCCACCAACCAGGACGGAGCATCGAACGGCCTCACAGCCCCCAACGGCCCCTCCCAGGAACGGGTGATCAGACAGGCCCTGGCGAACGCGAAGTTGAAGCCAGGAGAGGTCGACGCGGTAGAGGCCCACGGAACCGGCACGGCCCTCGGCGACCCGATCGAGGCTCAGGCCCTCCTGGCCACCTACGGCCAGGAAAGGGACAACGGCCCGCTCGCCCTCGGCTCCCTGAAGTCCAACATCGCCCACACCCAGGCGGCGGCGGGAGTCGGCGGCGTGATCAAGATGGTGATGGCGCTCCGCGAAGAAGAGCTGCCGAGGACGCTGCACGCCGAGGAGCCCACCCCCCACGTGGACTGGACCTCAGGCGAGATCGAGCTGCTGAACGAGCCCAGGGAGTGGAAGAGGGGAGAGCGCCCAAGAAGAGCCGGCATCTCCTCCTTCGGCATCTCGGGCACCAACGCCCACCTGATCATCGAGGAGCCGCCCGAGGCAAAGCCGCCTGTTCGCGAGGAGGAGAGCCGTCCCCCGGTCATCCCCTGGGCGATCTCGGCCAAAACCCCGGAGGCGCTGCGCGACTACGCCGGCCTGCTCGCGGCCCACACGGAGAAGACGGACCAGGACCCCATAGACGTCGCCCACACGCTCCTCTCTTCCAGGGCATCGCTGCCCCACAGGGCAGTGGTGGTCGGCAAAGACCAGAACGAGCTCCTGGCTGCCCTCGACGCCCTGGCCCAAGGAAAGGCATCGCCGACCCTCATCAAGGCAAAGGCGAGCCACGCAAAGACAGCCTTCCTCTTCAGTGGCCAGGGCTCCCAGGGGGCACAGATGGGCAAGGAGCTCTACGAGGCCTTCCCCGTCTATAGAGATGCCCTCGACCGAGCCTGCGAGGCACTCGATCCCCACCTCCCCTTCTCGGTCAAAGACGCGGTCTTCGCCGAGGCGGGAACAGAGCTCTCCCAAAGCCTCTCCCGAACCGACGTCACCCAGGCAGCTCTCTTCGCCACCCACATCGCCACTTATGAGCTGCTGCAGAGCCTCGGCGCAAAGCCCGACTACCTGCTCGGCCACTCGGTGGGGGAGATCTCAGCCGCCCACATCTCCGGCGTGCTCTCCCTCGATGACGCGGCAAGGCTGATCGCCGCCAGGGGCACCCTGATGGCCGCTCTCCCAGAGGGAGGGGCGATGGCATCGATCAGGGCAACGGAGGCGGAGGTCAAAGAGAGCCTCGCCCCATATGAGGGCAAGCTCAGCATCGCCGCGATCAACTCACCGACCTCGATCACCGTCTCGGGGGACGAAGACGCGCTCGGGGAGTGGGAAGAGGCCCAGGAGAAGAAGACCAAGCGCCTCGAGGTCTCCCACGCCTTCCACTCCCACCGGATCGAGCCGATGCTGGAGCAGTTCACCGAGATCGCCTCCACCCTCACTTTCAACGCACCCCGGATCCCGATCGTCTCCAACCTCACCGGTGAGGAGCTGAGCGAGGAGCAGGCGACCTCACTCTCCTACTGGGCCGAGCAGATCAGGCAGCCGGTCAGCTTCGCCAGGGGAATCGAATACCTCAAAGACCAAGGCGCAGGCCGCTACCTGGAGCTGGGGGCGGGCACCACCCTCACCGCTCTGGCCCAGGAGACGCTCCCCGACACCGAGGCGACGTTCGCACCGACCCTGCGCAAGGAAGTCGAGGAGCCGACCTCTCTGATCGCGGCGCTGGGCGCCCTGCATGCATCGGGGGCGAAGGTCGACCTGCAGGCACTGCTCAAGGACGCCTCTCCCACCCACGCCGAGCTGCCCACCTACGCCTTCCAAAGACAGCGCTACTGGTTGGAGGCGAGCCAGGGAGTTGGCGATCTCAGGGCAGCAGGGCAAAGCAGCGCCGATCACCCGATCCTGGGCGCCCATGTCTCCCTCGCAAGCGAGGGCTCACACCTGTTCACCGGGCGGATCTCCCAGAAGACGCATGCGTGGGTCCAGGACCACGCCGTCTCGGGCACCCCGATCCTGCCCGGCACCGGCTTCGTCGAGCTGGCGCTCGCCGCCGGAGCGAGGGTGGGTGCGGGCCACCTCGATGAGCTGATCCTGCAAGCCCCCCTGATCGTCCCCGAGACCGGAGCGATCCAGCTGCAGCTCAGCCTCACTCCCAAAGACGAGGAGCCGGACACCTATGAGCTGGCGATCCACTCCCGCTTTGAGCTAGCAGAGGAGGACGCGGAGGAGCTGCCCTGGACCCAGCACGCATCGGGAGCGCTCAGCGCCAGGGAAGAGAGTGTCGGCTTCGAGGCAGGGGAGTGGCCCCCACCCGCAGCAGAGCCGATCCCCACCGAGGACTTCTATGACCAGGTTGCCGCCATCGGCCTCGAATACGGCCCCGCCTTCCAGGGCCTGGAGGCAGCCTGGAAGCTCGGCGAGGAGATCTTTGCCGAAGTCTCACTGGAGTCAGAGAGAGCACAGGAGGGCCAGCGCTTCAACTTGCATCCGGCGCTGTTGGACGCGGTGTTCCACGCCTTGCTGGCTGGGGGGCTGGGCGACCCGAGTCAGGGCTTGAGGCTGCCCTTCGCGTTCAGCGGCGTTTCACTGGGAGAGGCACTGGGTGCTTCGACGCTGCGGGTGAGGGTGCGACTGGTCGACGACGCAATCGCGATCGATGCCACCGATCTGCTCGGCGCGCCCGTCATCTCGGTTGCCGCGATCACGACTCGACCCCTCGATCCCGCTCAGCTGCAGACCACGGCCAGGGGACCCGACAATTTCTTCAAGGTTCATTGGGCGGAGGTCGAGCCGGATCGCTCGACTACGCCCCAGGGCGCCCCGGTCCCTGAGCTCTTTGAGTGCGCGCCTGCTCCGGGCCCGAATCGGGCGGATGCAGCGCACGAGTTGAGCGCGAGGGTGCTCGAGACGATCCAGGCCCTGGTCGGCGATGAGAGTCGCACTGATGTCCGCCTCGCCTTCGTCACGAAGGGTGCGATGGGGGTGAGGGCGGGGGAGCTCCCTGACCCTGCCGCGGCTGTCGTCTGGGGCCTGGTCCGCTCTGCTCAGTTCGAGCATCCCGGCCGCTTCCTCCTCATCGACACCGACGAGGACGACGCATCTCGAGAGGCTCTGACGCAGGCGCTCGAGATTGCCGGTGAGTCCCAGCTCGCCCTCAGGGAGGGCGTGACACTGGCGCCGCGGCTCGTCACGGTCAAAGACGAGCAGGAGCCGGACGCCTCTCAATCGCTCGATCCGGATGGAACCGTTCTCATCACCGGAGGCCTCAGTGGTCTCGGCGCCCTCATTGCCCGCCATCTGGCAGAGGCCCACGGCGCCTCCAACTTGCTGGTCACCAGCCGCCGCGGTCCCGAGGCCCCGGGGGCGAAGGCGCTGCTCGAAGAGCTTGCTGAGCTCGGTTGCAAGGCGACTGCGGCCGCCTGTGACGTCTCCGATCGCTCCCAGGTCGAACGGCTGCTTGCAGAGGTCCCAGCCGAGCACCCACTGACCGGCGTCGTTCACTGTGCGGGGGTGCTCGACGACGGCCTCATCGCCGACCTCACCCCCGATCGCCTCGACACGGTTCTCGCCCCCAAGGCAGACGCAGCGTGGCACCTGCACGAGCTGACCGCGGAAACGGGCATCGCTCAGTTCGTCCTCTTCTCCTCGGCCGCCTCGACACTCGGAGGCCCCGGCCAGGGGAACTACGCCGCCGCAAACTGCTTTCTCGATGCGCTCGCCCAACAGCGCCACGCTTCGGGCCTGCCCGCCACCTCAATCGCCTGGGGTCTTTGGGAGGCGGAGAGCGAAATGACGGGAGGCCTCGATGAGGCTGACCGCGCTCGGCTCGCCCGACTCGGCGTCGTCCCGATAGGGAGCGACCAGGGCGCCGAGCTCTTCGACCGTGCCCGTTCCGGCGCGTCGGGGCCCTTTGTGGCTGCGATTCCGCTCGACCTGAGGGCCCTGCGGTCGCTTGCCAACGCCGGTCTGCTTCCGCCTTTCCTCTCTGGATTGCTGCCCCGCTCGCGGCGTCGCTCGACGGTGAAGCCGGGCTCCCTGACGCGCCGGCTTGCCAAGACACCGGAGGAGGAGCGCGATGCGGTGGTCCTGGAGGTCGTTCGCGAGCACGTGGCGGTTGTCCTCGGGTACGCCGCGGACGACGTCGATCCGAGCAGGAACCTGCTCGAACTGGGCCTCGACTCGCTTGGCGCCGTTGAGCTGCGCAACCGGATCTCCGCTGCGGCAGAGATCCAGATCCCGCCCACGATCGTCTTCGAATACCCGACGCTCGCTGCCCTCGCCGATCGCATCTCGACCTTGATTGCCGATGCCGCCTCGGGCTCGGGAGGCGGACTCAACGGGTCCGGCCGGGACGATGGGTCCACCCTCAGGGCGCTCATCGCCCATGCTCACCAGGAGGGCCAGGCCGACAGGATGGTGCCCATTCTCGCGGAGGCATCGAGGTTCCGGCCCTCGTTCGGGTCAATCGAGGAGTTCGGCGATTCACCGCTCGCGATCTCCCTGTCCCGGTCCGGAGCGCCGCCGAACCTCATCTGCGTTCCATCCTTCGTCGTCGGCTCGGGACCGCATCAGTTCGCCAGGCTGGCTCGCGCTCTCGAGGGACGCAGGCACGTTTCGGCACTCTCCCTTCCCGGTTTCCGTCGTGGCGAGCGGGTGCCGGCGACCTGGGAGGCGGCGGGGGAGCTGCTCGCCCGATCGGTGCTCGAGCTCGCCGGCGACGATCCCTATGTTCTGGTCGGTTACTCGATCGGAGCCAGCGTCTCCCATGCTCTGGCCGAGAGGCTCGGTGGGACGAATCCCCCCACGGGCGTCGTGATGATCGACTCCCGTATCCCGGCGGGCGACGCCACCGTCGACCTCTTCTCGGCGATAATGGGCCAGCTCTTGGAGTTCGACCATGATGCGGTTGCAATCGACGATCACCATCTGCTCACGATGGCGACCTACATGCGACTCGTTCAGGAATGGGAGCCGGCGGCAATCGGCGCGCCCCGGCTGATGGTGCAGGCGAGCAGGGGGCTGGTCAGTCACTTCAACGAGGATCAATTGCCCGATTGGCAGCAGGCGGAGACCGTGATCGAGGTCGACGGGGATCACCTCTCGCTGATCGCGGACAGCGCGGAGGCCACAGCCAACGCGATCGACGGCTGGCTCAGCTAGGGTCGAGCCTCCATGGTTCTGAGCAAGAGAGAATGGGGCCCCGGAGGCGCGGATCCAATCGTCTGTGTCCACGGATTGACCCAGCACGGCGGCATCTTCGAGCGGCTCGCCCGGCGACTGGTCGAGGACGGCTACCGGGTCATCTCGGTGGACCTGCGCGGGCACGGCGAGTCGGGACATGAGCCGCCGTGGACGACGGACACCCATGTCGACGACCTGATCGAGACCGCCGACGCCCATGGTGTGGGACAGGCGATCTGGATCGGGCACAGCTTCGGTGCCCGCATGATCGCGGCTCTCGCCGACCGGGCACCCGAGCGCGTGGATCGGATGGCCCTGCTCGATCCCGGGCTGGACGTGCCCGCCGCCTACGCGCTCAAATCCGCCGAAATCGATCGGCTCGACTGGAGCTTCGGCTCGGTCGAGGGAGCCGTCAACGCCCTGCTCAGCGCCGACTCGATCGTCGCCGCCCCGAAGGACGTCGTCACGGCGTATGTCGTCGGCGACCTTCGACCGGGGCCGGACGGGCGACTGCGCTTCGGATATTGCCCAAGCGCCGTCGTGGCCGCCTGGAGCGAGCTGGCGCTGCCGGCTCCGGCGATCGCCTCGCTGCCGACGCTGGTCGTCAGGCCCGTGACCTCGAACATCCACAACCGCGCCGACGACCGGCGTTACCGCGACGCGCTCGGCTCGCTGCTGACCATGGCCGTCGTCCCCAACGGCCACAACGTGCTCTGGGAGGCGCCGGCGGAGACGGAGGCGGCGATCGTCGGCTTCCTCGCCAAGGCCCGGTCTGCCGATGGCGTCACCCCCGGTGTCTGACCGGCGAGCTAGCTGACCACCCCGATCGCGCTGAGGACCAGCCCCTCGCGCACCAGCCAGCGGCCCTCGAAGCCGGTGACCTCTGTCCCGTCGACGACCGGCCCGGCCACCAGCAGCTGCGCCGAGAAGGTCCCGCCATCGGGATCGATCGTCAGCGACGCGTCCTCGAAGCCGAGCCAGCGTTCGGCCAGCGGGAACCAGGCCTTGTAGACGGACTCCTTGGCGCTGAACAGCAGCCGGTCCCAGTGGATCGCCGGCGTGGCACGCGAGAGCTCGCTCAGCCTCGGGATCTCCTCGGGCCGCGCGATGTCCGGCAGCAGCCCCTCCGGCAGGGGTTCGTGCGGCTCGGCGTCGATGCCGACCGACTTCAGCTCTGTGCGACGGGCGGCGGCGCAGGCCCGGTAGCCGTCGCAATGGGTGATGCTGCCGACCACGCCGGCGGGCCAGAGCGGCTCGCCCCTGTCGCCGGTGAGGATGGGGGAGGACCCGAGCCCCAGCCGCTCCAGGGCATTGCGGGCGCAGGCGCGTCCCGTCGCGAACTCCCTGCGCCGTTTCTCCACCGCCCTGCCCACGATTGCCTCCTCCCCGGCGAGTAGCTCGGAGGGGCCGGAGTCGTCGAACGCCTCGGCCACCGAGGCCGCGGCGGGCAGGATCTCCTCGATCATGCTTGTCTCGGCTCGGGCAGGATTTGGCAGGGACCGCTGCGCACCCGCGCCCCGTGGCCGGGCTCGCGGGGGTATCCGAGCGAGACCTCCTCGAACCTCACCCCGTCCTCCCAGATCCTGCGGGGGATGTGGAGGTGGCCGTAGACGACTGCGCGGGCGCGAAAGCGCCGATGCCAGTCGGCGGTCAGCCTCGTCCCGCACCACTGTGCGAACTCCGGGTGGCGCAGGACCCGGGTTGGCGTGTCCGTGAGCGGGAAGTGGTTGACCAGGACGGTTGGCAGCTCCACCGGGCAATCGGTGAGACGGCGCTCGGTCTCCTGCACGCGCGCCCGGCACCACGCCTCCCGGCTCGGGTAGGGGTCGGGGTGGAGGAGGAACTCGTCGACGCAGACGACCCCGGCGTCGTAGGCCCGCCGCAGCGACTCCTCCTTGTCGATGCCGACGTTGTCGCCGAACGAGTAGTCGTAGAGCAGGAAGAGCGGCGCCACCACCGCCGGTCCGCCGAGGCCGTCCCAGATCGGATACGGATCCTCGGGCGTGAGGACGTCGGCTCCGCGGCAGATCTCGACCAGCTCGCGATAGCGGGCGTCTCCGCGTGGCTCGTGGTGGGCGTCGCGCTGCGTCAGCAGCTCATGGTTGCCGGGTGTCCAGAGCACCTTGGCGAACCGCTCGGCGAGAAGCGAGAGCGCCCACTCGACGTCGGCCAGATCGTCGGCGACGTCGCCGCCGACGATCAGCCAGTCCCCGTCGGATCGCGGTGCCAGCTGCTCGACGAAGCGGCGGTTCTCGGCATGGCCGACGTGGAGATCGCTGATTGCAAGGAGGGATGCCATCGGCATCTGCGCAGCATATGGTCGTCGCCTATTTGCTCGCCCCGATGAAAGCCCGCCGATAGGATTTGGCTTGGCAGTGCCCCGGAGGGGTGCCGGAGTGGTTGAACGGGGCAGTCTCGAAAACTGTTGGCGTCGCAAGGCGCTCGTGGGTTCGAATCCCACCCCCTCCGCTTAGCTGAGCTCGGCCGTTACGAGCCGCAGGCCGACGTCCAGCTCGGCCTGGGTTCGCAGGTGGCCGTTGCGCTCGTCCCAGCGGCCACTCTCCAGGTCGGCCTCGAGCTTGGCCAGGCCACGCTCGATTTCGTCCTCGGGCATGTGATGCCAGGACGAGCTGGCGCGGCGGACCTCGGAGTCGAGGTGCATCTCCGGCCGGTCCCAGATCGCCAGCCAGAAGCCGTCGGCGCAGCGGTTGGGAATCGGCACCGGCTCGACCGAGGCGTCGGGGAGCATCGCGGCCAGCTCGTCGACCGGCAGCATCACCCGCTCGTGGAAGTCGAGGATCCGTGGGAAGTAGTCGCGAGCCATCCACAGCTCGACGGGCGGCGTGGGGGTGAAGGTGAGGACGAGCACGCGTTCGCGGGCCACGCGGACCATCTCGGCCAGGCCCACTCGCGCGTCGCTCCAGTGGTGGACCGTGATCAGCGCCATCGCCGCGTCGAAGCTGTCGTCCTCGAAGGGAAGGTCCTCGGCGAAGGCCTGGACCACCGGCGCCGCCTCCGCGGGGCGTTGCTCGATCATCGTCCGAGAGGGCTCGACGGCGACGACCTCGCGATCGGCTGGCTCGTAGGACCCGGTGCCGGCGCCCACGTTGAGCACGCTGCGGGCAGCGCCCAGCGCCGCCTCGATCTGTGCCGCGATCCGCGGGTCGGGCCGGCGAATGGCGCCGTAGCCCTGGCCCATCCGGTCGTAGGTGGGCTCGGTCACGGCGCGACTATATGTGTGAAGTCACCCGCCTGGCCCGCCGGCCGCCATCAGCGCCGCGGGCCGGCCTCGCACGCCTGTGAGCGGCCCCAGCCGGGCCCGCCGTCGCAGCGATCGAAGGCGCCGCCGCCGTAGAGGCGGTCAGCGCTCGGGCCGCCGTAGAGGCGGTCCCGCCCACCTTCACCGTGGCAGCCATCCTGTCCCCGCCCCATGATGCAGACGTCGCTGCCGGGGCCTCCCCAGCAGCCGTCGCTGCCGGCCCCGTGTTTGCAGTAGTCGTCGCCCGCACCGCCAACGCAGTCGCTGTTCCGCCGACCGGTGATGCAGACGTCGTTGCCGGCGCCGCCAACGCAGCGGTTGCGCCGGGAGCCCTGCGAGTAGCAGGTGTCGCGCTCGCCGTTGCCGATGAACTTGTCCGAGCCGTCGCCGAGGTAGACGGTGAGGGGGAGAGGGAGGCGCTTCTTCACATGGACGAAGTCCCCCGACGGCCCCATGTCGACCTCGATCGAGCCCGCTCCGCGCAGGCGGCAGATGGCGAGCAGGCGACTCTTCAGGCGGCAACCGGCGGGGTGGGTATGGGCCATCAGGCCGCGGACGACCAGCCGCGGGCCCTCCACGTTCAGCCTCAGATGCGAGCCCGAGGACGCGCCGTGGACGACGATCTTGCCCTCGGGCACGGCCGTGGCCCCGCCGAAGGCAAGCAGCAAGACGAGGGCGCATGCGCCGACAAGCCCTGCTCGGAGTCTGCGCCTACCGATTCTCCTGGGGGAATCGTGGCTCAAAATCACGGGCACCTTAGACGACCGCGCAGATCCATTCCCCTTTGATCGTCAAGATTTAGCGAGCCTTTAGATCTCGACGAGGCCCCGCGAGAGCGCGCAGCGGACCAGCTCGGCGCGGCTCGTGACGCCCAACTTCTGCTGGATATGAGCCCGGTGGGTCTCCACGGTGCGCACGCTGATGAAGAGCTTCTCGGCGATCTCGGCGTTGGTGTGGCCGAGCGCGATCAGGCGCAGGACGTCGGTCTCGCGCTCGCTCAGATCGGTCACAACCGCCCCTCCATGCCCACCGATCCTAGTCCCCTGAGCGGCATATACCACTCTCGTTCCTTGACAATTCCATACTCGTATGTTTATCCTGCCTCCAGTCGTTTGGGAACGCGAGTGTTAGTCCAAGGAACGGGCTTGTTTAGCGATTCGAGACGGCACAGGGAAAACAGGGAAAACCGAGCCACAGGGAGGCCGCTAAGGGAAGCGGCCGGCAGGGGCTCAAGGCGAACAAGGAGAGAGTTTGTGAGACGCCACGCGAAGGCTTTGGTTGCGGCACTGACCTTGCTTGTAGTCATCGGAGTGGCACAAGCCATCGCCGACACCCCACCGACGCCGACGATGGAACCGGTCTCTTCGATCTCCTATACCTCCGCTCACCTTGAAGGCAAAGTCAATCCCAACGGCGGTCCTTCAACGACGACTTGGCAGTTCCAGTATTCGAGCGAAGGTCCAGACGGTCCTTGGACCCCGGGGCCGGAAGGCAGCTTCGAAGGGACCGAAGCTGAAGAAACGACTGCGCTCTCAGTCGAAGGCGATCTAAGCGGTCTGAAACCCAACACGACCTACTACACCCGCCTGGTCGCAACCAACGAAGGCGGCCAATCAAGTGTCTCGGTTCCCTCCTTCACCACCCTGGAAGTCCAGGCCCCCTCGATCGCGATCGAACCGGTATCGACCACCACCTCTTCGACCGCTCAGCTCTCTGGCCACATCAACCCCAATGCTCCCGAAGCAGCTCCCACCTCGCCGGAGATTGAAGCCGGCTTCAGAGTCTCTTGGCACTTCCAGTGCACCCCGGCATGCCCGGGCGCCGAAGGGCAACTTGCAGCCGACAACACCGAACACGAAGTAAGCGCCGAAGCAACCGGCCTGCTCCCCGGCACCAAATACAAAGTCAGCCTCGTCGCTGAAAACGCCGGCACCAGCGCAAGCGCTGGACCTGAGGAGTTCACGACTGATGCCGGCGCCCCGACCATCAACTCGGTCTCCTTCTCCGACGTAACTGCCTCCGACGCTTCGCTGAAGGCGACGATCAACCCGGGTGGTGCAGCCACTTCCTACCGCTTCGAATACACCGATCAGGCCGATTTCGAAGCGAATGGCTTCACTAATGCAACCAAAGTGCCGGCTCCGGACGCTTCGATCGACGCGGGGACCGGAGGTGTCGCGGTGAGCCAGGCGATCAGTGGTCTCGACCCCTCGACCGAATACGCCTTCCGCGTCGTCGCCAGCAACAGCGTAGACAGCGCCGAGAGCGATCCCAACTCTTTCGCGACCTTCGCCACTTCGGTCGAAGGCCCCCGCGGACAGTTCCCAGGCCAGGGCTTCCTCCCCGACCACCGCGCCTGGGAGATGGTCTCGCCCCCTGACAAGCACGGGGGAAGCGTCGCCGCCGTCGCCTTGCGGACCCAGGCCGCCGCCGCTGGCGACGCCGCCGCCTTCGCCTCGGCGGTCGGCTTCAGCGACGTCCAGGGCAGCGAGACCGCGGTCGAGTACATCAGCGAGCGCGACGGCAAAGCGGGGACCAACGGCTGGAGCACCCACGCGATCACGCCGCGTCTCAAGTCGCTCACCTTTCAGACCACTGCCTCTCTCTCCGATTACACGGCCTACCTGGGAGACTTCTCCGCCGACCTCTCACACGGCGTCTTCCGCTCTACGCGCCCCCTCACCAACGCCCCAAACGTCGCCGAAGTCTCGAATCTCTATCTGCGTGATGACCTGCGCAGCCCCGGCGCCGGCAACTACCAGCTGCTGAGCGACTCCGCCGCTCCGCTTGGGCTGGAGGGCTTGCCGCCAATCCTATTGACGTACACCGCGCCGCCGTGGCCGGCAGGCACCTCTGCGGACTTCAGCCACGTCATCTTCGAATCTGCCCTCGGACTCAGCCCAGGTACCTCCTTTACCCCCTTCAACTACAAGCTCTATGAGAGCGTCGAAGGCAGCGTGCGCCTCGTCGGCCGCGTCCCCCAAGAACCCGACGAAACCTCCTGTGACGATGCAGGCGGGCCTTCGGTTGAATGCGTGAACGCTCCGAGCTCGCAGGCTGGCATCTCGGCGTTTGCGGGCGAAAAAAAGTACCCCGCCCGCATGATCTCTGCCGACGGCTCGCGCATCCTCTTCACCGCGGGCGGCAGGATCTACCTGCGCGAAGACGGCACCAAGACCTTCCAGCTGGCTGGAGGGGGCGAACTCTGGGACGCCTCCCGCGACGGCTCGCGCATCTTCTTCACCACCGGGCAGGGTCTGGTCGAGGGCGATGACAACAGCCGCCCAGACCTCTACATGTATGAGGTGGAAAAGCCTGAGGGCGAACGGCTCACGCTGCTCTCCGCCAGCCCCAACCTCGGCCCGGAAGTCGAAGGGGTAATCGGCGCCAGCGATGACGGCCACTACGTCTACTTCCTCTCCAGCGGCCAGTTGGTCGCGGGTGAACCACCGATCGAGCAACCGCTAGGTGGTCTCTACCTCTGGCACGACGGCGAGATCTCTTATATCGGCGGTAATTTCCACCCAGGCTCAGCCGTAATCAGAAAGAACAGGCCCGGGGGAACTGGTGTGAACTGGGATTTTCCCACCAGCACGAAACGATCGCGCATATCCCCGGACGGTCGCCACTTGCTCTTCGTGATCGATTCCGACGAAGGCTTCAAAGGTCGCGGCGGCTTCGGCGGCTATGACCACGCCAACCGCGAAGAGTTCTACGTCTACGACGCCGACAGCGGCCAGCTGCGCTGCGCCAGCTGCAACCCCTCGGGGGCGGCCGCGACGGCAAACCCCGTGCTCGATGCCAACGAGGAGGTCCAACCCATCCCGAAGAGCTCACACCTCAGCCACGCGCTCTCAGCCGACGGCCGCTACGTCTTCTTCTCGACCCCAGAGCGCCTCGTCCCCTCCGACACCAACGGCACCTGGGATGCCTACGTCTATGACACCACCAAAGAAGAGCACCGCCTGCTCTCAAGCGGCGAGGACAAAAGCCCCTCCTATTTCATGGACGCCTCAGTAGATGGGCGCGATGCATTCATCGCCACCTCAGAGCAGCTCAGCCGTTGGGACAACGACACGAGCAATGACCTCTATGACGCCCGTGTGGACGGCGGCCTGCCAGAGCCCCTACCGCCGCCGCCCTCGTGCCAAGGCGACGCCTGTCAGCCGACCCCGCGCCAGCTGAACGACCCGACCCCTGCCTCCTCCAGCTTCCAGGGAGCCAAGAACCCGAGCAACTCACGCTGCCCGCAGGGCAAGCGCAAGGTCAAAGCGAGGAATGGCAAGAGCCGTTGCGTCAAGCGCAAGCAGCACAAGCGAGCAGCCAAGAACAACCGGAGGGCAGGCCGATGAGCGTAGTCAAGCAGCAGAACTTCAAGCGCGGAGGCCTGCTCGCAGCGCTGCTCGCGACCTGCCTTCTGACCCTCGGCGTCGCCAACGCATCGGCTGCGGTCCAATGGCAGCTCAGCTCATCGGCCAACAGCGCCGTCGCTCCTGGCGACGGCGACGTCAACACGGCCGAGTTCAAGTACGGCTTCTACGCGAGGAACGCCGGAGACAGCAACGCCGACGGAGCGGTCGAAGCTGTGCGCTTCAAGGGCACGCTGGCGCCGGGCATCACCTTCAAGCAACTCTCGGGGAGCACCTACCAGATGGACTGCTCGTCTGTGAACGTTGGCGATTCGAGCTTCGAATGCGAGTACACGGGCCTCGTCGCCGGTGGTAACGACAACGTGCTCACGCTCGACGTCTCGATCGCCGAGGACGCCGCCGGGACCCTGACCAGCTCCTTCGAGCTCTCCGGCGGAAGCGCTGCCGCGGCGGCCAAGACCGCTGACCCGACCAGAATCTCATCCACCCCGGTGGGCTTCGGCGTCGATGCCTTCGACGTCAGCTTCGGCGCAAACGCAGCAGGCGACGTCTTCACCCAAGCAGCAGGGCATCCCTACGACTACACGACCTCAATCGACTTCAACCGCCACACCGATCCCGACCGCTACTACGGACCGGGCACCCCGGTGGAGCCGATCCGCGACGCATACGTCAATCTGCCGCCGGGCCTGATCGGCAACCCGACCGCGGCGGGGACGTGCACCCTGCTGCAGCTCGGCAACGGCAATGTGCTGTCTCCAAGGCCGCTGTGCCCGACCGACTCCCAGGTCGGCGCGGTGACGCTCCGTTTCCTGCCCGGCCCCGACGTCGGCATGCTGATCTCGTCGATCTACCCCCTGTTCAGCATGGAGCCGCCGCCGGGAGTGCCGGCCCGCTTCGGCTTCCAGGCCTTCGGCGTAACGGTGATCTTCGACGCGAAGCTGCGCTCCGACGGCGACTACGGTCTCACTGCCAGCTTCGAGAACATCTCCGAGGGGCTCACGGTGCTCGGCTCAGACGTCGAGCTGTGGGGAGTCCCCGCCGACCCCAGCCACGACGAAGAACGGGCCTGCCCTGGTGGGGAAAACCCCAACCTGGGCGGCCCGAAATGCAAAGCCAGCTCCGAGCCGAAGGCTTTCCTGCGGATGCCAACCAGCTGCACCGCTCCCGGCCAAGGCCTGCCCTTCAGCGTAAAAGCGGACTCCTGGTTTAACCCAGGGGCATTCGGATCGAACGGCCGGCCGCTTCCCGGCGACTCCCGCTGGAAGCCCGCTTCGATGATCACCCACGAAGTCCCCGGCTACCCGTTCAGCCCAGAAGACCCGACCACCCCCTGGGGTGCCGATAGGGGTGTGACGGGTTGCGACGAAGTCCCGGTCAAGGGCCGGCTCAGCGCAAAGCCGACTGCCCTGGACACCGAGACTTCCTCGGGCCTCGACGTCCACGTCGAAGTCCCCAACCCGGGTCTTGAGAACCCACAGGGCATCGCTTCCTCGGACATCAAGAACGTCAAGCTCACCCTGCCCCAGGGACTGACGATCAACCCAAGCCAAGCAGAGGGATTGGGAGTCTGCGCTCCAGCTCAATACGAGAGTTCAAGGCTCGAATTCCATCCCGATGGCCAACACGGCTGCCCAAGTGATTCCAAGGTAGGCGTCGTCACGGTTAACACTCAGCTATTGGATGACCCAATCACGGGCTCTGTCTACGTCGCAAAGCCCTATGACAACCCCTTCAACTCCCTCCTCGCCATATACATCGTCCTCGAAGACCCCCAGCAAGGCATCTTGGTCAAGCTGGCGGGAGAACTTCGCCTAAACGAAGCCACGGGAAGAATCGAAGCAGAGTTCGACAACGTGCCCCAGTTCCCGTTTGAGAGCTTTGACTTCCACTTCAGAGAGGGAGCAAGAGCACCGTTGATCACCCCGCCGACCTGCGGGACGTATGAGACCGAAGCGATCTTCACGCCCTGGTCTGATCCTTCACACAAGATCAGGAGCACGAGTTCGTTTGAGATCACCAGGGGCATTGGCGGCGGCCCCTGCCCACCAAATGGCACTCCCGGCTTTAAGCCGAACTTCAGCGCCGGCTCGATCAACAACAACGCCGGTAGCTACTCGCCCTTCAACATGCGCATCACCCGTAACGACGGCGAGCAGGACATGACCCGTTTCTCGGCCACCCTGCCGCCTGGAGTGCTCGGCAAGCTGGCCGGGGTAAGCAAATGCCCACAGGCAGCTGTCGCCTTGGCCAAGTCAAAGTCAGGCGTCCAAGAGATCGCAAGCCCCTCATGCCCAGCAAACTCCGAGATCGGCCATTCAATTGTCGGCGCAGGCGTCGGCTCAGTCCTCACCTACGTCCCAGGCAAGGTCTACCTCGGAGGCCCGATAGCTGGCAGACCACTGAGCGTGATCGCGATCACCCCAGTTGTCGCAGGGCCATTTGACGTAGGCACGGTCGCAGTCCAAGAGGCACTGGCCCTCAACCCCAAAACCGCAGAAGTAGAAGTAGACGGCGCAGCTTCAGACCCGATCCCCCACATCCTCAAGGGGATCCCGGCAAAGCTAAGGGACCTACGCGTCTACGTAGACAGGGACAAGTTCACCTTGAACCCAACGAGCTGTGATCCAAGCGCAACTGACGCAGAGCTCTTCGGTGGAGGGGGCAATGCCTTCACTTCAACCGATGATGTCCCGGTATTGCTCCAAGATCGCTTCCAGGCCGCAGGTTGCGCAAGCCTTGGCTTCAAGCCGAAGCTAGGCCTGAAGCTAAAAGGAGGCACCAAACGAGGGGGCCACCCAGGCCTAACCGCTACCTATAAGCCAAGAAGCGCCGATGCAAACATCAAAGGCCTGACCGTGCGCCTGCCCAGATCGGCGTTCCTCGACCAGGCCCACATCAAGACGATCTGCACCCGAGTGCAGTTCGCCGCCAAGGCATGTCCCAAAGCAGCCCGCTACGGCTTCATCAAAGCCTGGACCCCGTTGCTCGAAGAGCCACTGCAAGGACCGGTCTACCTGCGTTCATCGAACCACAAGCTCCCCGATCTCCTCTTTGACCTGCACGGCCTGGTCGACGTGGAGGTAGCGGTCCGCATCGATTCCCAAAAAGGCGGCATCAGGGCGAGCCTCGAATCGGCACCCGATGCACCGCTCTCCAAGGTGCTGTTGAAGATGCAGGGAGCAAAGAAGGGCCTGATCGTCAACAGCAGAAACCTCTGCGGGACGACCTCAAAAGCCAACGTGGACTTCGTCGGCCAAAACGGCAAGGAAGCGAGTGCCGACCCGGTGATGAGGGCCGATTGTGGCGGCGCTCGGAAGCACAAAAGACATTAGCCCGTACAAACGCGCGGTTCTCTAAGATCACGTCAGTGAGGGGGGGATCGAAGACGCTGGCTGTGGCGCTCGTCGCGCTGCTGATCGCCGTGGGCTTGGCCGCCTGCGGGGGGAGCGACAGCTCCAGCTCTACGACGACCGCGACCGACCAGGGGCAGACGGAAGGCAAGTCGGGCCAGGGCTCCTCCGGGCAGAGCGGCGCTAAGGGCGACGAAGGCAAGTCCGGCTCCGGCAGCGAAGGGCAGTCCGCCAGTTCCGGCCCCAGCACGAGCGAATTCACCCCCAAGCAGCACAGCGATTCCGGCGGCGGCTCGGAGCAGGTCAAGGTCAAGGGGGGCGACAACAGCATCCAGGAATTCGGCGAAGAGGCGGATACGAGTGAGTTCGACGCCGCCGCCGCCGCTCTCCACAACTTCCTCGACGCCCGGGCCGAGGGCAACTGGGCGGCCGCCTGTAACTACATGTCCAAGGCGATGATCGAATCGTTCGAAAAACTCGCCTCGCAGTCGAAGGAAGCCGCAGGCACGAGCTGCGGGGAGCTGCTCGAAAGACTGACCAACCCCGCCGCCAAGCCGGCGATGAAGGCCGAAGCGGAGAAGGCCGACGTCCGCTCCCTGCGAACCGAAGGCGAGCAGGCCTTCGTCATCTACACCGGCACCGAAGGCACGATCCTCGCGATGCCGATGGCCAACGAAGACGGCGAGTGGAAAGTCGCCAGCCTCGCCGGCACCCCGCTCAATTAGACCCCAGAGCCGACGCCCGGACTTGAACCGGGGACCCCTTCATTACGAATGAAGTGCTCTACCAACTGAGCTACGCCGGCGCGTGGGCTCATTCTAGGTATCGCGGTTCCGTCGCGCGGAGTCTCGATCGTTAGGGCCGCTCACTTGCGGCCCGCCTTTGTTTCGCCCTTGCCCCGCGGCACCGCCGTCGGCAGGTGGCCGCAGATCGGGCAGTCGGGCTCCGGTGTCACCGGCTCGCGTTCGACCTCCATCGTGCGCAGGTCGTAGATGTGGCCGGTGCCCTGGGTCGAGGGCTCCGCCAGGCCGGTCAAATGGTGCATCACGTCGAGCGCGACCTGGCCGCCGATCAAGCCGCAGGCCGGGCCCATCGTGGCGACCGGCGCCCGCTTTGCGCGCCGCTGCTCGATCGCCACGTCGAACATCGGATAGCTGCGACGGTAGGCGGCGATCTGGCAGGCGAAGCAGCCGGTCACCCCGGGGATGTAGAACGGCCCGACCCGGGCCACCGGGGGAAAGTGGCTCATCGTTATGTAGGGGATCTCCGCGGCGAAGCAGGCCTCGTTGACCCATTCCTCGATGTCGTGGGCGGGCCAGTCGGCGGCGTCGACGACGACGTCGTAGCCCTCGATCGTCTTGGCGATCTCGTCCTTGCCGTCCATCCGCTTGCCGATCGTCTCCAGGCGGACCCGCGAGTTGAAGGCGCCGAGCCGATCGGCGGCGGCATCGACCTTGAGCCGGCCGATGTCGTGCTCGGTGTAGAGGATCTGGCGGTTGAGGTTGCTTTCCTCGACCCGGTCGCCATCGATCAGCAGCATCTCGCCCACCCCGCAGCAGGCCAGCGAGAGCGCCGAGCAGCCGCCGAGTCCTCCCACGCCGAGGACGACGACGCGGGCGCTTTCAAGCCGCGCCTGGCACTGTGACGGCGCCGGCCCGGTGGTGATGTCGCTGAAGTAACGGATCTGGCGGTCATAGCGCCTGCTCACCGGCTCGGCGATCAGGTCGTCATCGGCGGCGTCCTCGACCAGGCCGAGCTCCTCGAGCTGCGCCAGGAGGGAGTTGACCGGCTCCTCCCCGAAGCGCTCGATCAGCTCCTCTCGCTCGAGGCTGCCGTCCAGGGCCTCCAGCAGGCTTCGCCCCTCCGGATCGGGGTTCTCGATGTGGACGTCCGCGCCGGCGCTGGGTCGCAGCAGATAGAGATCCCCGTTGGGCGCTTCGATCTGCTCGGTCGTTCTTTTGATCCTCGGTCTGCTCATCGGCTGCCCTCCCTTTGTATTCCACTTTGGACCGATCTAGTGCTTTAATGAGTTTCAGTAATAGACGCTTAACGCGGTTACTGGAACGGGGAGACCTGCAATCGGGTTCAGGCACGGTGGGAGTCCGCCACCGGTACTAGGCTGACGCCGCAGTCGGCAAATGGAGACAGCTATGGGATGGAGGGTTTGAGATGGCCAGCTTGGACGGGAAGAAGCTCAGGAAGGTCATCGACCCGACACTTGCCAAAGTCTTCACGCACCCGCTACGCGGGCACGTCTGGGTGACGCTGTTCGAACGGGGCGAGGTCAGCCCGGCCGAAATCGCCTCGGAACTCAAGCTGGAGTCCCATGAAGTCAGCTACCACTTCCGTGAACTGAAGCGGCGGAACCTGATCAGGCTCGTCCGCACGGTGCAGCGCCGCGGCTTCGACGAGCATTTCTACGAGCCCGTTGCCCCCGCACTGAACTTCGATGATGCGGAGTGGATGGAGCTTCCAACGGGCGTTCGCTCCACCTTCAGCGCCGAAACCCTGAAGCAGATCATCGACGCGCTCACTGAGGCGCTCGAGGCCGGGTCTTTCGACGCCCGGAACCGGCATTTGAGCCACAGCTGGCTGTTGGTCGACGAGCGTGGCTGGGGAGAACTGATGCGGGCGGTGAAAAAGGCCCTCGACCGCTTTCTCGTCATCGGGGATCGCGCTGCCGAGCGTCGCAAGGCATCGGGTGAGCCGGGTATACCCGTCTGTCTCGCCATGGCTGCATTCGAGACGGCCGATGGCATTGCCAGGCGTGAGGCCGGAGAGACCGAAACGCTCTAGCTGTGCTCGCTGAGCTCGCGCGCGCGGCTGAAGATCCGGTCGAGCATCGGCTCGGTGAGGCGACCGGTGAAGGTGTTCTGCTGGCTTGGGTGGTAGCAGCCGAGTAGGCGCCAGCGGCCGATGCTCAGCTCCGCGCCGTGCCCGAAGCGCGGCCGCGGCCGCGGCATCTCCACCTGCAGCGCACGCAGTGCTCGCAGGGCCCCGTCCCAGGCGAAAGCGCCCAGCGCGACGATGATCCGGCAGCTCTCGAGTAGCTCGAGCTCGCGAACGAGGTAGGGAAGGCAGGTGTCGCGCTCGGCCGGGCTGGGCCGGTTGGCGGGCGGCGCGCAGCGGACTACAGCGGTGACGTAGGCGTCGCGGAGACGCAGGCCGTCACCAGGTCGTACCGACTCGCTCTGGTTTGCGTAGCCGGCGCGGTGCAGGGCGGCGTAGAGCCAGTCGCCGGAGCGATCGCCGGTGAACATGCGGCCGGTGCGGTTTGCGCCATGTGCCGCCGGCGCCAGTCCGACGATCGCCAAGCGCGCTTCGGGGTCGCCGAAGCCGGCAACCGGCCGCGCCCAGTAGTCCTCGCCCTGGAAGCGGCGCGGAGGATTGGCGGCGCTTGCCTCACGCCACTCGACCAGGCGCGGACAGCAACGGCAGGCATGGACCCGGCTTGCGAGGTGGCCCAGCGAATCCTCGCTTGGAGGGATCGGAGGCTTGCCTTTGTCTGTCACGCCCGAACTGAATCACGCGGGGCCGCCGAGGGGATCGGCGGCCCCGCGTGGAAGCTGAGGGCTCTGCCTGAGCGCTTAGCCGAACTTGTGAACCGAAAGCGTTGGCACAACTGCCTCTGACTTGGCGATCTTCATCTGCTTCACCCCCTCCTGGACCCGTCTCCTCTGCAATCTCCCTGCGCATCGAGCGCTACCGCCCGACCGGCCGAATGCTGGAGAAAGTTCCACTATTGCGCCAAGACGAAGCGAAAAGTCTGCAATTAGGCTAGAAAACGATCTTTGTGATCAATACGATGGAGTAGTTAAGTCACCCAGCACGATCGGAGGAGTCGCTTTGCCTGTAAAGAGCAAGACCGCCAAAGGGAGCAAAAAAAGAAAGGCGCGCCCCAAGAACAGACGTGGCGTGAACCAGGACCTGGTCAAATCCCTGGCCCACGAACTGCGGGCCGAGATCCTGGCGATCCTGAATGAACGGATGGCCAGCCCGAATGAATTGGCCAAGGAGCTCGACGAAGGCCTGAGCCAGGTCAGCTACCACGTCAAAGTCCTCAAGGACTACGGAGTCATCAGGCTCGTCAAAACCGAGCCTCGCCGGGGGGCCGTTGAGCACTATTACCGTGCGACCTCTCGCGCCTACCTGAGCGATCGAGACTGGCATGAGCTGCCGGAGTCGGTTCGCATCGGGATGAGCGCCGACCTGTTCCAGGCAATCGTCGATGACGCGGTTGCGGCGATGGAGGGGGAGACGTTCGACGATCGCGAGGATCGTCACCTGAGCTGGACCCCCTTGATGCTCGACGAGCAGGCGTGGGCGGCAGTGCAGAAGCTCCTCAACGAGACGCTCAAACAAGTGCTGAAGCTCAATGCAGACGCTGGCAAACGGCTGGCCAAATCGAAAGAGCCGGCCATTTCCACGTCAGTCTCGATGCTCGCTTACGAGGTGCCGGACACGGCGGCGAAGAAGCTGCCGAAGCGGAAAGCCAAGGGTGCGGGTAAAGCCAAAGCAAAAGGCAAGGCGAAAGCAAAAGCGAAGCGCAAATAGCGTTCCGCAGCCCATAGGCTCTGCGGCCTGTGGGTCCCGATTCGTCAGCAGGTGACTATGGCGGGCGGCGCGGCTTCGGCCGCGCCGCCGCCGTGTTTGCCCTCCTGCTGACCACGTTCCTCGCGGTCGCCGGCGGTTGCGGCGACAGTGGGCACGGCGCCGAGACCGACCCCGAAAAGGGGTCCGATGCGGCGATCCTGAACGAAGCGCTCGGGCGTGAGCTAACCATCCTCGACGCCTACACGCACGGCCTGCCCCTCCTGCGCGGCGCCGAGCGTGCCGTCGGCCGCAACCTGCGCGCGCAGGGGCAGGAATACGCCGATGCGCTGACCAAGGCGATCCGCGGCTTGGGCGGCGACACCGCAGCCGAAGCGGAAGAGCTCGACCTCGCTCCGGTGAAGGACCAGGCCGCCTTCCTGGCCCTCGCCTATGAGCTGGAGAGCGCCGCGCTTGCCTTCTACGTCGAAGTGGCGCCGCGTCTCTACACCTCGGCGCCGCGCACGCTCGACACCTCACTCGCGGCCGGCCACGCCCAGCACCTCGTCGTGCTGCGCCAAGGCCTTGGAGCGAGCGCGGCGGCCTCCGTGCCCGAGGGGTTCGACGGCGGCGAAGTCCCGGCGCCGAACGGCGACGGGTCTGGCGGGTAGGGGATGATTCTCCGGTGACCGCCCCCCTTTACGCGATCGGGCGTTTCTGCTCGCGTCATCACTACCCGACGATCGCCGTCTGGTTGATCATCGCGGTCGCGCTCGTCATCGCCGGCCAGGCCTCCGGCGACAAGACCAACGACAACCTCACTCTGCCGGGGACCGGCTCGACGATCGCAACCGAACTTCTGGAAGACAACCTGCCGCAGCAGGCCTATGGCAGCAACCCTCTCGCCTTCGAAGCGAAGAGCGGCACGCTCACCGAGCCCAAGCGCGCCGCTGCGATCGAAGAATCGATCGAGCGCCTGCAGGCCATGCACGACGTCAACTCGGCGATCAGCCCGCTGAGCAAAGAGGGCATCGCCGCCGGCCTGCTCAGCAAGGACGAAAAGGTCGCCTATACGCCGGTGATCCTCGGCGTCGGCCCCGGCGAGCTGACCGAGGAGCAGGCCGAAGCGGTGCTCGACGCCGCCCATCCCGCCGAGCGGGCCGGGCTGGAGACCTCCGTCGGAGCCTACGTCGGCCAGCAGCTCTCCAAGCCCGATACCGGGGTCAGCGACGCGATCGGGATCGCCGCCGCGATCGTCATCCTGCTCTTCGCCTTCGGCACCGCGACCGCGATGGTGATGCCGATCGGCTCGGCGATCGTCGGCCTGGCGATCTCGCTCTCGATCATCCGCCTGCTCGAGAACACGATCGAAGTGCCGAGTGTTGCCGCGACCCTGGCGACGATGATCGGCCTCGGGGTCGGCATCGACTACGCGCTGTTCATCGTCACCCGCCACAAACTGCAGCTCAGCGAAGGCATGGATCTGCGCGAGTCGATTGCCCGCGCCACCGCGACCGCGGGTGGCGCCGTCGTCTTCGCCGGCTTCACCGTGGTGATCGCGCTCTGCTCGCTCTCCTTCGCCGGCATTCCCCTGGTCAGCACCCTCGGTTTCACCGCGGGGATCGCCGTCGTCGTCGCCGTCTGCGCCGCGTCGACCCTGTTGCCGGCGATGCTCGGCGCGCTGGGCCCGCACATCAACTCGATGCGGGTGCCGGGAACGAGTGCCGACCCGGATGACCACGAGCCGCATGGTTGGCGGAAATGGGCGCGTGGGGTTGCCGCACGGCCCTGGCGGTCGGCCCTCGCGGCCCTTGCCGTCCTGGTTGTCCTGGCGCTGCCGATCTTCCAGCTGGAGCTCGGCCAGAACGACCTCAGTGCCCTGCCCAAGTCGACCACCGCGCGCCAGAACTACGACTCGCTGACCAAGGGCTTCGGGCCGGGCGTCAACGGGCCGCTGCTGATCACCTCCAGGTCCAAGACCCCACAGGAAGCAGAACAGGTGCTGCCCGTCCTGGAGCGGAACGTGAGCGCGGCCGGCGACGTCGCTGCCGTCTCCGAACCGACGCTCGATAAGACCGGCACGGTGGCGGTCTTCACTGTGATCGCCAAATCCGCCCCGTGGGCCGACGAGACCGTCAGTCTGGTCGAAGGGCTGCGCGAAACGACGATCCCCAAGGCGCTCGAGGGGACCGAAGCCTCCGCCTACGTCGGCGGCCAGACCGCCGGCTACATCGACCTCGCCACCCAGATCAGCGACAAGCTGCCGCTGATGATCGCGATCGTCGTCGCGCTCAGCTTCATCGTCCTTTTGCTTGCCTTCCGCTCGCTCCTGATCCCGGTCAAGGCGGCGGCGATGAACCTGATTTCGGTTGCCGCTGCCTACGGTGTGGTGACGGCGGTCTTCCAGCTTGGCTGGGGAGCTTCGCTGATCGGCCTCGACCACTCGATCCCGATAGTCAGCTTCGTCCCGTTGCTGATGTTCGCGATTCTCTTCGGCCTCTCGATGGACTACGAGGTCTTTTTGTTGACCCAGATGCGCGAGCACTACCGCAAGAACGAAGACGAGCGAGAGGCGGTGATCGAGGGTCTCGCCAACACCGGGCGAGTGATCACCTCGGCGGCGGCGATCATGGTCTGCGTCTTCACCAGCTTCGTCCTCAACGGCAACCCGATCGTCAAGGAGTTCGGTGTTGGACTTGCGGTGGCGATCGCGATCGACTCGACCCTGGTCCGCTGCCTATTGGTCCCAGCCGTGATGGTGCTGCTCGGCCGCCGGGCCTGGTGGATGCCGCGCTGGCTCGATCGGGTTGTGCCCCGCATCAGCATCGAGGGCGAGGACTACTTCGCCAAGCGCGACGCCGCCCTCGCCACGGAGAAGGCGGACTGAGCGGTGTTCCCGCTCAACGTGGCAAACACGCTCACCCTGCTTCGCATCCTCGCTGTACCGGTCGTGGTCGTCGCCCTGCTCGGGGAGACGCCGAACGGCGACGAGCTCGCCGCCGCGGTCTTCGCCCTGGCGGCGCTCACCGACGGCCTCGACGGTTACTTCGCCCGCTCGCGCGACGCGGTCACGACCTTCGGCAAGCTGATGGACCCGCTGGCCGACAAGCTGCTGATCACCGCGGCGCTCGTTTCGCTCGTTTCGCTGAACCGGCTCCAGGCCTGGGTGGCGATGGTGATCATCGCCCGTGAGATCGCCGTCACCGGGCTGCGGGCGATCGCCGCCGAGCGCGGCGTGGTGATCGCCGCGAGCTGGATGGGCAAGCTGAAGACCGTGCTGCAGATCGCCGCCGTGATCGCCCTGATCGCGACTAACCCGGCCCCGACCTGGGTCGACGTCCTGGTTTACCTGGCGGTGGCCGCGACCTTGATCAGCGGCGCCGACTACTTCCTCGGCCTGCGTCGCCGGCTGGAGGAGGAGCGGGAGGCGCGCGGCGCCGGCGCTTCCCGGCAGGTCTAGCTGGCCGGGGCCTCCAGCCACTCACGCAAGGTCGTGTGGCGGCGCTCGTGCTCGCCGCTGGCCAGCTCGGCGCGCAGGTCGTCGAGCTTGCCGTAGCGCTCCGCGACCACGTTGTGGCGGTGGATCGTCTCCAGGTTCTCCTGGCGCGCCATCACGAAGGCCTCGCCGGGCAGGTCGGGGTAGTCGTCGACGACGCGGCGCACCATCTCCCGCACGCAGTCCTCGACGAAGCGCGGCTGCGCGTGGGCCTTGGCGACGACGGCGAGCTCATCGGGTCGCTTCATCAGCTCGTAGATCTCCGAGCTCATCGACTGCTCGACGATGCGCAGCAGCTCGGGCGCATCGACCCAGGCCGGGCCGCCCTCGGGGCAGCCGATGTGCAGGGTGCCGATGCCCCGCTGGTTGTGGGTCGCGATCGGCACCGCCTCGATCGCGGTCTCGATCTGCTCGGCGTCGAAGCCGCGCTCGGCAAGCCTTTCGCGGGCCAGGCCGCCAACCATCTCCTGCGCGCAGGGGCAGGCGGTCATGCCCTGGGCCTGCACGCCGGTCAGCGTGCGCGTCCCGCGCAGCGAGTCGACCGCGGTGCCGAAGAGGACGTAGATCTCCTGCGTGCTCAGGCCACTGGCCGGCGTTGTCACCGTCTCGGGGTAGCGCGCCGTCACCGAGACCTCGGCGCGCAGCCCACCTTGGCGCTCGCGCACCCGCTGGGCGATGTGCGCGGCGAGGATCTCGGCGCGGAAGGCCTCGCCGAGGACGACCTCGTCGATCGCCTCACCGACGATTTCCTCGAAGCGCGACATGTGTACTCCCGCCTGGCGGGGATTGAGGTCGACGAAGCACTCGAAGTCGGCGTGGTAGAGGTTCTCCGTCCCGTCGGCCTTGACCCGGATCACCTTCTCGACGCCGGTGACGCCGACGCGCGAGAGGCTGACCATGGTGGCTGGGGTTCCGGACTGTACGTCGGGCGTGGTTGCCGCGAGAGGGGTGGTGGATTGGGTCGCCATGAGCATGAAGCGTAGGTGATCAGCTCTGCCGACAGCTCCCTATACTTGGCTGAGCCGGAGCGTTGGGGCCGGCCCCCGGGAGGGGAACAGGGTTGCAGTGGAGGCAGTGATATCGAGCCGTTGGAGACGGTCCCGCAAGGACTGAATCAGGATTCGAGCGAGCAGCCGATGGGGCCACAGGAGCTCCAGGCGCTGGTGGCGCTCGGCCGTGAGCGGGGATACCTCACCTTCGAGCAGATCGCCTCCACACTGGAGGAGGTCGAGGTGACCAAGGAGCAGGTCACCGGCCTGCACGCGCACCTGGTCGAGCACGGCGTCGAAGTGATCGCCGAGGACGGCGTCAGCGCTTACAAGGAGCAGCGGGCCGAGTCGAGCAACGGCCAGTCGCGCAGAACAGGAGCTGGACCTGACGATCGAACCGAGCCTCGACTCGCTGCGGCTCTACCTGCGCTCGATCGGCCGGGTCGACCTGCTCACCGCCGGCCAGGAGGTCGAACTGGCGAAACGGATCGAGCGCGGCGACATGGTCGCCAAGCGACAGATGGTCGAGGCCAACCTGCGCCTGGTCGTCTCGATCGCGAAAGGCTATCTGGGGCGCGGCCTCAGCTTCCTCGACCTGATCCAGGAGGGCTCGCTGGGGTTGATCCGGGCGGTCGAGAAGTTCGACTACCGCCGCGGCTACAAGTTCTCCACCTACGCGACCTGGTGGATCCGCCAGGCGGTCACCCGGGCGATCGCCGACAAGGCGAGGACGATCCGCATCCCGGTCCACATGGTCGAGAAGCTCAACCGGGTCGCCCACGTCGAGCGCCAGCTCGTCCAGCGGCTCGGCCGCGAGCCGGAGCCGGCCGAGATCGCCGAGGAGCTGCGCTGGCCGCTCGGCGAAGTGCGCGAGATCCTCCGTGTTGCCCAACTGCCGGTCTCGCTGGAGAAACCGGTGGGTGACGAGGACGACTCGGAGCTGGGCGACTTCGTCGCCGACGATACCGTCGCCGAGCCCTTCGAAGAGGCGAGCGAACACCTGCAGAAGGAGGGGGTGCGCAAGGCGCTCTCCGCCCTGCCCGAGCGCGAGCGGCAGGTGATCGAGCTGCGCTACGGCTTGACCGGGACTGAGCCGCTGACCCTGGAGGAGGTCGGCAACACCTTCGGCGTCACCCGCGAGCGAATCCGCCAGATCGAGAACAACACGCTGAAAAAACTTCAGCACCTCCCCGAGGCGCAAATGCTTCGGGAAGCTAGCTAGCGACTCTCAGGTCAGCGACCGGCTCGAGGACGAAAGCGCGATGTCGCGGGTGGTTCGCGCCTCGTATTCGTCGAAGCCGGAGTACTGGTCGTTGTGTTTGCTCCAGAGGTCGGCGCGCTCCTCGCCCTCGGCGATCCGCGCTCGGACTTGCCGTTTGTCGCGACCCACCTCAACCTCGGCGGCGGGATTCGCCTTCAAATTGAGCGACCAGGCCGGGGTGCTGGTCGTGTGCCGGCGTTGGAGCCGATCACCACCAGGTTCTTGCCGTCTTCCAGGTAGACGACCGGGGCGGTGCGCTGCTGCGCCGGATTTGCGTCCCGTCGTCGTCAGCAGCAGCACCGGCGCATCGGCGATGCGACCGCCGATGCGACCGCCGCTGAGTCGGTAGAGGGGGATGTTGAGCTTGCCGGTCCAGCGCAGCCCGGTCGCGCCCATCGCCTGCGAGGCCCGTGAGTAGAACTTGTCGCCGAGCATTGCGGGGCAGTATCCCACGGCGTAGGCTGGGTGGTCGCATGGCCGCGCCACACCCATTCCGCCTCGCTGTCGAGGCCAAGGATCTGGATGCCGCGACGGCGACGCTGCGCGAGGACGTCGTTCTGCACAGCCCGATCCTCTTCCGCGGCTTCGAGGGCCGCGAGATCGTGATGCAGGTCCTGGCTCACGTCGCGGCCACCCTGGAGGACTTCCACTACACCGACGAGCTCGCCGACGAGAGCACCGTCGTCCTGCGCTTCAAAGCCCGGGTCGGCGATCGCGAGCTGGAGGGCATCGACTTCCTCGAGCTCGACGAGCAGGGCCAGGTCAAGGAGCTGACCGTTTTCATGCGCCCGATGTCAGCCCTCACCGCCTTCAACGAGCAAATGGCCGCCCGCCTCGGCGTCGAGGCCGGATAATCTCAGTCGCCCTGGGGGAGTGTCCGAGTGGTTAAAGGAGATGCGCTGTAAACGCATTGGCTCTGCCTACGCAGGTTCGAATCCTGCCTCCCCCACTAATTGTCGATCGGTGCTGGGACGTGATTCGAGATCTCCGAATCGACCTCGAATCTCGCATACTTCGGGCCACCGAGAAGAACACTCGTCCTGCCGTCTACATCGGCCGCCGGGATGAACCATTTGCGACCGTCAGCGACAAGGACAAATAGGTAGTCATAGCGAGTGGGGTCCAGCGTCTTCGACTGTCCCGCTCCAGCTTCTGATTGCCTCCTCTAGTCACGAGCGAGACGGCGAATCGGCCATTACGGAACAACGTTGTGGTCTTGACTTGAATCCGAAAGTAGCGGTGCGCCTGCTGCGCAATCAGGTCGACGTCTGGGCTATGCGCAAAGAGGGATCCAGACGCCATAGCCATTGCGGCTTAGCCACTGCTGCTGCAGCCATCTCGCCAATGTCGCCCTGCCGACGAGGGTTCGCTTGTCGAAGCTTCAGCACAAACACATGTTCGCAGGAGATACAGACAGAAAGATGCTCGTTAGACAGCGCATGCGAGGATGTCGTCGATGGGAAAGAATTCGCTCGACGGCCGTGTTTACGCCATCGCTGGGATCGGCGGTGGGCTTGGGCCGCTTGTCGCCGAGCGCCTGGCGGCGGCCGGGGCCACGATCGCCGGGACCGATCGCGACCAGGGGCGGATCGCTGGGATCGGTGGCGAGCTTGGACTGCCAGCGGAGCGCTGGGACGGGCGCGCCGTGGATCTGCTCGACGAGGACGCGGCGCGGGGATGGTGCGCCGATCTGCTCGAGCGCTTCGGTCGGGTCGACGGGCTTCTCCATCTGGTCGGCGGTTGGCGCGGAGGGCAGCCTCTGCACGAGGCGCCGCTTGCCGACTGGGACCTGCTCCACGACTTGCTGATTCGTTCGGTCCAGCACACCAGCCGCGCCTTCCACGATGCACTCCTCGCCGCCGAGCACGGGCGCTTCGTCCTCGTCTCCGCCAAGCAGGCGCAGGCGCCCTCCAACTCGAATGCGGCCTACGCCGCCGCCAAGGCCGGGGCTGAGGCCTGGACCCTGGCCCTCGCCGACGGCTTCACCGGGACCGCGGCGACCGCGAACATCGTCGTCGTCGACGCGATCCTCACCCCGCGGATGCGGGAAGAGGACCCCGACGGCGATTTCGCTTCCTTCACTCCTGCCGAGCACCTCGCCGAGGCGATTGCCTTCCTCTGCACCGATGCGGCGGACGAGATGAACGGCCAACGGCTCCCGCTCACCGGCTAGCCGCATACCATTGACTTAGATGAGTAGTAAGGGCTCTAACGAGGGTTCCAAGCCCGCCGAGGGTGAGATGACGATCCGCCAGTTGGCGGAGCGGACCGGGATGACGGTCCGCAACATCCGCGCGCATCAGACGCGTGGGCTTCTGCCGCCGCCGACCGTGCGCGGCCGTACCGGTTACTACGGCGAGGAGCACGTGGCGCGGATCGAGCTGACCCGGGAGATGCAGGCCGACGGCCTCAACCTGGAGGCGATTCGCCGCGTGCTCGACGGCGGCGACGGTTCGGCTGCGGCGATCTTCGACTTCACCCGGGCCCTGCGGACCCCTTTCGAAGACGAGGTGCCGGAGATCGTCGAGGCGGAGGAGCTGGCGGGGATCTGGGGTGAGGTGGCCGACCCGAAGCTGACCCGCCGCGCCGAAAAGCTCGGCATCCTGCGCAGCCTTCCCGATGGGCGGGTCGAGGTGATCAGCCCTCGCCTGCTCGCCGCCGCCGCCGAGTTGGCCGAGCTCGGGGTGGGCGCCGAGGGGCTCTGGTCACCGCCGAGAAACTTCGTCGCCATGCCGACGGGGTCGCCCGCGCGTTCGTCGGCCTCTTCGTCAAGGAGATCTGGCAGCCGTTCGACCGCGCCGGCCGCCCCGAGGGGGAGTGGCCGCGGATGAGCGAGGCGCTCGAACGGATGCGCCCACTCGCTGCGGGTGCCCTGCTGGCCAGCTTTCAGATCGCGATGGGGGAGGCGGTCGAGAAGGAGAGCGAGCGAACCCTGCGGGTCGCCGCCCGTCCGGCGAAGCGCTCCGGCAAGCGCCGCAAGCGCTGAGCTCAGGCGAGCGCCGGGTCGTCCAGCTCCCCGCCGGCCACCTTCTCGCCGGCGTAGGTGAGGACGGCGAAATACATCAACGAGGGAAGCAGCGAGTCGAGCTGATCGGTTTCGCCCTTCTGCAGGCGGGCGTAGAGCACCGATTCGATCCCTCCCACGACCCCGGCGGCAGCGATCGCCGATGGGCTCTGATCGAGGTCGTCCCTGATCAAGGCGTCGATGCAGGCGGCGTAGTGGTCGAGCATCTCGTCGCGGCGACGCAACCCGGCGGGGCTGGAGGCTCGAGCCTCGACAATCACCATGCGTGCCTCTTCCGGCTCCTCGACGATGAAGTGGAGCAGCTCCGCGATGCCGCTGCGCAGTCGCTCGCGCCAGCTCGGTCCCGCATCGGCGACGGCGGCTTCGAGGCGCTCCCGCATCCTCGCCGCCGCGGCGTCGAAAGCGGCCAGGAAGCAGTCTTCCTTGTCCTCGAACTGCTCGTAAAAGGTCGGCCGTGAGATGCCGGCGCGGGTGAGGACGTTCTGGACCGTGAGGGTGTTGTAGCCGATTTCGGTGACCGTCTTGATCATCGCTGCGAGCAGCCGCTCCCGCTGGATCGCCCGCACCAAATCCGCTGGCAGCGTCCTCACGCCGGCGGGGAAGCGACCGTCCGCGCGGGTCAACAGGGCCACGGCCTCGCTAAGTTCCGCGTCCGACCAGCGATCTCCCACCGCGTCCGCCAGCTTCTCCTGGCTGAGCATTACCCTCTCCGGTGGCCTCTGCGTCATAAGGAACCTACACGTTTCTTTTAGAAATTGTGCAGGTACCCGGATGGTACCAAGAAAGTCGTCGCCGTGCATTGGAATTTCCGGCTCCGCAGGTATCCTTCGTCGCATGCCGCCACGGGGAAAAGGGGGAACGCGGGAGTCGCCTTCCGCGCGACCGGCGCTGTCACGTGAGTTCATCGCGGAACACAAGCAGCGCCGCATCATGGATGCCCTCGCTGAGCTGACCGCCGAACAGGGTTATGAGGCGACCAAGATCTCCGACATCGTCAAGCGCGCCGGCGTAGCCCGTAAAACGCTTTACGACAACTTCGAGGGCAAGGAGGAGGTCTTCCTCGCCGCCTTCGACTCCGCCCGCGACGAGGTCCTTCGCCGGGTCGAGGAAGGCAGTGCCGGGGAGAACGGCGATAGGGGCGAGTGGCAGGAGCAGATCGAGGGCGGGCTGGCCGCCGTCCTGGGCTACATCGCCGAGGAGCCGACGCTGGCTCGGATGTGCATGGTCGAGGCGCTCTCGGCGACACCGGCGACCACCAAGCGCTACGAGGATGCGATGGAGACCTTCGTCGGGCTGACAAAGCGGACCTTGCCGAAGGACACGCGTCTGCCCGACACGATTGCCGAGACACTCGTCGGTGGCGTTGCCTGGATCATTTACCAGCAGATCCGCCGCGGTGACGCCGAGCGCGCCGAGGACCTGTTACCCGAACTCACAGAGTTCCTCACGGCGCCCTATCTCGGCGCCGGCACAGCCAAGTAAGACCTGCCAGCAGACAAAAAGCGCTTAGCACTGGCAGACTTTAGTACTGCATGAAGCCGCTTCCACGTGGCCGTCACGGTCTGTCGCGCGAGTACATCGCCGAACATCAGCGGGGGCGACTGCTCGCCGCGATCGCCGACTCACTCGAGGAGAACGGCTATGACCGCACTACGGTCTCCGCCGTCAGCAGCCTGGCCGGTGTCTCGAAGAGCGACTTCTACCGCCACTTCAGCAGCAAGGACGAGTGCTTCTTCGCCGCTTATGACGAGGCGGTCGAGGGGCTGCGTGGCGACGTGCTGGGCGCCTGCAAGGGGGAGAGCGAGTGGGCTGAGGGAGTCTGCTCCGGCCTCGCCGCGGCCCTGGCCCGGCTCTCAGTCGACCCCGCGCAGGCGAACCTGTTGCTGGTCGAGGGCCTGCGCGCTGGGCCGGGCGTCTACGGACGCTTCCAGGGCGCGGTCGAGAGTTTTGTTCCCCATCTGCGCGACGGCGCCCCGGCGGGCACCAGCGGCGGCCGGTCACCCGACGCCGCCGATGAGGCCGTCGTGGGTGGGATCGCCTCCCTGCTCGGGCGACGCGTGTTGGCCGGTGAAGCCGCTCGACTCGACCGATTCTTCCCGGAACTTGCCGAGTTTGCGTTAACTCCCTACCTGGGGGTCGCCGCGGCACGCCGGATAATCTCGGCTAGATGACGAGCGATGTGAGTGCAGCCGCGGGGGGTGCGGCAACCGAGCCAGCCGGCGGGGCGACCGTCGGCGTCCTTCCCTCGCAGGCCCTCAGCGAGGCGATCGATGCCGAGTGGATCGGTTCGGGGGATTACCGCATCCGTCCGGAGGCGATCCAGCCGGCCAGCATCGACCTGAGGCTCGGCGACTTCGCCTGGGCCCTGCGCTGCAGCTTCCTACCCGATGTCGACTCGACCGTCGAGGAGAAGATCGAGGGCCTCGCCTTCCAGAAAGTCGACCTGCGCGACGGGGCGGTGCTGGAGCGCGATCGGCCGTACCTGGTGCCGTTGATCGAGGAGTTGGCCTTGCCCGACGACGTGCGGGCGAAGGGGAACCCGAAGAGCTCGACCGGGCGGCTCGACGTCTTCACCCGCGTGCTCACCGACCGCCACCACCGCTTCGACGAGATCCGTCCCGGCTACCAGGGCCGCCTCTACCTGGAGATAGTGCCGCGCTCCTTCGCGATCCAGGTGCAGACCGGGCTCTCGCTCAACCAGCTCCGCCTGGTGCGTGGCGAGGTGCGGCTCTCCGATGCGGAGATCCGCTCGCTGCAGGCCGAGTTCCCGTTGCTCTACCTCGACTCCCACGCTTTACGTGAGTCTGAGCTGGCGCTCGCCGAGGGGCTCTTTCTCAGCGTCGACCTCTCCGGGCCCAGCGACCGGATCGTCGGTTACCGGGCGAAGAAGAACAGCCTGCCGATCGACCTCTCACGGATCCGCGCCTACCGCTGGACCGACTATTGGGACCCGGTCTATCCGGAGCCGGGGGGGCGAATCGTGCTCGAGCCGGAGATCTTCTACCTGCTGCTCTCGGCCGAGGGCGTCTGCATCCCACCTCAGATCGCCGCCGAGATGATGGCCTACGACCCGACCGCCGGGGAGCTGCGCACCCACTACGCCGGCTTCTTCGACCCCGGCTTCGGCTACGACCCGGCCGGCGGCCGCCACGGCAGTCGCGCCGCGCTGGAGGTGCGGGCACGCGATGTCTCCTTCATGGTCGAGCACCGTCAGCCGGTCTGCAAGCTGGCCCTGGAGCACACCAGTGCCCCGGCTGAGCGCTTGTACGGTGAGGATCTCGGCTCCAACTACCAGGGTCAGGTGACGATGCTGAGCAAGCATTTTGAGGAGCAGGTGGTGGGGGGAGGGGCAGGTACCCCTCCCAAAACGAGCGGCGGGAGCCGCTCTTGAGTGTTTTGGGAGGGGTACCTGCCCCTCCTGCCCGTACCTGGCTTGTGTATCTCGCTGGGGAGATTCATTCGGATTGGCGGGAGCGGATCGAAGCGGGGGTGGGTGAGGCTGGCTTGCCGGTCTCCTTCTCGGCGCCGGTCACCGACCACGCCGCCTCCGACGACGCCGGGGTGGGCACGCTTGGGGAGGAGAGCGAGCCGTTCTGGCGCGATCACATGGGCGCCGGCGTCAACGCGATCCGCACCCAGACCCTGATCCGCGACGCCGACGTGGTCGTCGTCCGCTTCGGCGACAAATACCGCCAGTGGAACGCGGCCTTCGACGCCGGCTATGCCGCCGCCCTGGGCAAGCCCTACGTCACCCTGCACGATCCCGAATTCGACCACGCCCTGAAGGAGGTCGACCGCGCTGCACAGGGGACGGCGCGGACGCCCGAGCAGGTGGTCGACGTGCTGCGCTACGCGATCACCGGTAAGTTGCGCTGATGGGAGCCGATGCCAACCGGGAGACGATCGAGCGCTTCTACAAGGCGTTCGGCGAGTGCAACGGCGCGGCGATGACGGCCTGCTATGCGCCGGACGCGCACTTCCGCGACCCCGCCTTCGGCGACCTGCACGGCGCCGACGTCGGCGCGATGTGGCGGATGCTGACCAGCCGCGCCACCGACCTGGTGATCGAGTTGCACGAGCACGAGGCGGACGAGACCTCGGGCTCTGCCCACTGGATCGCCCGCTACACGTTCTCCACGGGCCGCCCCGTGGTCAACGACATCCAGGCGAAGCTCCGCTTCTCCCCGGAGGGCCTGATCACCGACCACGTCGATGACTTCGACTTCCGCGCCTGGGCCAAGCAGGCACTGGGCCCCAGCGGTCACCTGGTCGCCCTGCTGCCTCCCCTGCGATCGAAAGCCCGCGCCAAAGCCCTCGACCAGCTCGAGACCTTCAAGCGCGACGAGACCGGATCTAGTCTCTAACCCGGGATAAGCCTGTCGGGACCCTGTGCGAACATATGTTCGTATGCGGTGGGATGAGCAGCGAGTTGAGAACGACATGCGGTTGCCGGGAGTTGGCGACGGCACGGTGGTGCGGACCTTCGATGCGCCCGAGGCGATGGGGATCAACTTCCATGAGGTGCGGGCGCGATCGGCGCTGAACCACGTGCCGGGTGGGCGCTACGGATTTAGCTACACGGTCAATGCTTTTAGAGGGTGCAGTCATGCTTGCGCCTATTGCTTCGCTCGTCGCACGCACACCTTTCTCGACTTCAATGCCGGCCGGGACTTCGAGCGGGAGATCGTTGTCAAGGTCAATGTGCCGGAGCTGTTGCGTGCGGAGCTGGCTCGGCCGACCTGGAAGCGCGACCTTGTCGCCCTGGGCACGAACACCGACCCCTACCAGTGGGTTGAGAGCCGCTACCGCTTCATGCCGGAGATTCTCGAGGCCCTGGAGGAAGCCGACACCCCCGTCTCGGTCCTCACCAAGTCGCCCCTGCTCCTCCGCGACATCGACCTCTTCGAGCAAATGGCAGAGCACCTGCCGGTTTCAGTGAACCTCTCGATCCCGACCCTCGACGAGGACGCCTGGCGAGCCACCGAGCCCCACACCCCAAGTCCCTCAGCCCGCCTGGACGCCGTAGCCGAGCTCCGCAAGCGCGGCATCGACTCCGGAGTCCTGATCGCCCCCCTGATGCCCGGCATCAACGACGACCCCAGCCAAGTCCAACCAATCATCGACCGCGCCAGGGAAGCAGGGGCGACCTTCCTGGGCGGCGTCGCCTTGCACCTACGCGACGAGGTGAAAGATGTCTTCTTCGCTTGGTTGGAAGCCAAACGCCCGGACTTGCTGCCCAAATACGAGCAGCTCTACTCAGGTGGTCGTGCCTACATGCGCCCAGAGCAGCGCAAACGCGCTACCCGAGCCGTCCGAGGTTGGGGGAGAACGCGCGCCGAAAGGAAGGAGCGGGGGGTCCTCCCGACGGACGGATACTCAGAGCGAGCGAAGCGAGCGAGTTCGGCGGGAGGACCCCCCGCTCCTTCCCAACGCTCGCTTTTTTGACTCACCCTTCGTCCAAGAGATCGAAGGTGCACTCACGCGGATCTTTGTCGTCTCTGAAGCACCGAAAACGTGCTCCGTGCCTGATTCGTCCCGTTGCTGCGTGGTCGTAGCCGACTTCGATCACTAGCTCGGGTCTTAGAGCGACCCACTCGAGATCGCGCCCTCCAGTCCAACGACTCGGCTCGGCCGTCCCGCTGTCTCCGGTCTCCAGTGGGGCCAGGAGCTGGCGCATGCTGCGTTTGGCTTCTTTGCTGAAGCCCGATATATGGCCCACCGAGCGAAGGTCTTCGCCGTCGTAGAGGCCGAGGATCAGCGAGCCGACGGTGCCCTCCTCTTTGCCCGGCCGCCAACCCATGACGACGCAGTCGATCTCGCGCTCCCGCTTGACCTTCGCCATCCCTTTGCGTTTGCCCGGGATGTAGAGCGCGCCGAGCTGCTTAGCCATCGTCCCCTCGGTCCTGCGCAGCCATTCCTCAGCTTGCTCGGGATCGGGGCTCAAGTTCGACAGCTCGACACCGGTCCGCCCAGCCAACACCTCCAGCCGCTCGCGCCGCTCGCCGAACGGCGTCTCCAGTAGCGCCTCGTCCCCCTCGGCGAGCAGATCAAAGGCCACGTAGTCGGCCGGGATCTCCTTCGAGAGCAGCGTGATCCGCGACTCGGCCGGGTGGATTCGTTCCTGGAGCGCGTCGAATTCGAGCTTGCCACCAGAATCGCGGATGACCAGCTCGCCGTCGAGGACGTAGCGCCCCGGCGCGAAGCTCAGCTCGGGGAAGTAGCGGGTCAGGTCTTTGCCGCCGCGTGACTGGATGTAGGCGTTCTCGCCGTCGACGAAGACGATCGCCCGGAAGCCGTCGAGCTTTTGCTCGTAGGCCCACTCTTCGCCCAGCGGCAGCTCTTTGCGGGTCAGCGCGAGCTGCGGCTTGATCGGCGGCTTGAGCGGCAGGGTCACGCCATGGAGTCTGCCCGACGGGCGCGGCTCTCGCGCGGGTCGGGTACCGGAACCGCGGCGAGCAGGGATTTCGTATACGGGTCCGACGGTCGCTCGCAGACCTGATCGGCGGGCCCCTGCTCGACGATCTTGCCGTTGTGCATCACGGCGATCCGGTCGGAGACGTGGCGGACGACGCCGATGTCGTGGGCGACGAAGACGTAGGTGAGGCCGAACTCGCCCTGCAGCTCGTCGAGCAGGTCGAGAATCTGGGCGCGGATCGAGACGTCGAGGGCGGAGACGGGCTCGTCGGCGACGATCAGCCTCGGCCGCAGGGCCAGGGCACGGGCGATCCCGATTCGCTGCCGTTGCCCACCGGAGAACTCGTGCGGGAAGCGTTGATAGTGCTGCGGCGACAGACCGACCCGCTCCAGGAGGCCTTGCACGGTCTGCCGCAGCTCCGCGCCGGAGGCGCGCCCCTGCAGGCGCAGCGGCTCGCCGACGATCTGTCCCACCCGCTTGCGCGGGTTGAGCGAGGCGTAGGGGTCCTGGAAGATCATCTGCATCTCGGGGCGCAGGGGCCGCATCTGGCGCTGCGAGAGGCCGGCGATCTCGCGGCCGTCGAAGCGGACCGAGCCGGAGGTGGGCTGAACCAGTTGCAGCACCGTCCGCGAGAGGGTCGACTTGCCGCTGCCCGACTCGCCGACCAGACCGAGGGTTTCGCCCTGCTCGACGCTGAAGCTGACCCCGTCGACCGCGCGGACTCGATCGACCTCACGATCGATCAGCAGCCCGCGCTTGACCGGGTAGTGCTTGACCAGGTCGGTGACCTCGAGCAGTGGCGCCTCGTGCTGGCGAGGTTGCAGGGACGGCGCCTGGTCGAGTCGCAGGACTGCGCCGAGCAGCTTGCGGGTGTAGGGGTCCTTGGCGGCGTAGAAGATCTCGTCCAGGTCCCCGCGCTCGACGACCTTGCCGTCGTGCATGACGAGCACCCGGTCGGCGACCTCGGCGACGACGCCAAGGTCGTGCGTGATGACGATCGTCGCCAGGTTGTGCTCCCGGTTGAGGCGCTCCAGTAGGCGCAGGATCTGCGCCTGGATCGTCACGTCGAGCGCCGTCGTCGGCTCATCGGCGATCAGCACGTCGGGCTCGAGGGCGAGTGCCATCGCGATCATCGCCCGCTGGCGCATTCCGCCGGAGAACTCGTGCGGGTAGCTGTCGACGCGGCGCTGCGGCTCGGGGATGCCGACCGAGTCGAGCAGCTCGATGGCCCGCTCGCGCGCCTGTTCCTTGCTCGTCTCCGGTCGGTGGGCCTGGATTGCCTCGACGATCTGGGCGCCGACCCGGTAGACGGGATTTAGCGAGGTCATCGGGTCCTGGAAGATCATCGCGATCTCCGCGCCGCGCACCTTCTGCAGCTCGGTCGCGCTCGCGCCGATCAGCTCTCGCTCGCGAAAGCGCACCGAGCCGGTGGTCGTCGCGTTCCGCGGCGGGACCAGCCCCATGATCGTCTGTGCGGTGACGCTCTTGCCGGAGCCCGACTCGCCGACGATCGCCAGCACCTCGCCCGGTTGGAGATCGAAGGAGACGCCGTCGACCGCCTGCACGTCGCCCCCTTCGGTGGCGAAGCGGACGCGCAGGTCCCGCACGCTGAGCAGCGGCTCGCTCACCGCGAATCCGTTCCGATCACTGCGCCGAGCTCCCCAATTTGACCCGCGGGTCCAAATAGGCGTAGGCGATGTCGACCAGGGCGTTGAAGAGGACGATGAAGAAGGCGCCGAATAGGACGATCGCCATGATCGGCGGGAGGTCCAGGTTGAGCAGCGATTCGTAGGCGTACTGGCCGATGCCGTTGAGATTGAAGACGCCCTCGACCAGGATCGCGCCGCCGAGCAATGCGCCGAAGTCGAGGCCAAAGAGGGTGACGATCGGGACCAGTGAGTTGCGCAGCACGTGTCGGGTCATCACCCGGCGCTCGCCGAGCCCCTTGGCCCGCGCCGTCCGCACGTAGTCCTCGTCCATCGCGTCGAGCATGTTGGAGCGCAGGACGCGGCTGTAGAAGCCGACGTAGACGATTGCCAGCGTCACCCAGGGGAGGATCAGGTGATTCGCCCACTCGAGCGGGTTTTCGGTCAGCCCGACGTAATCGCCCGAAGGGAAGATCGCAAGCTGGTAGGTCAGGTAGTTGAGCAGGATCGCCGCCAGCCAGAAGACCGGGATCGAGATGCCGGCCACGGCGACCACGGTCAGCACCCGGTCGAGCCTGCCACCGGCCCTGACCGCGGAGAGGTAGCCGAAGAGGATTCCGAAGAACATCCAGAGCACGGCGGCGCCGACGCAGAGCGAGAAGGTCGCCGGGATCCCTTCGATGATCCGTTCGTCGACGTTTTCTTCCGTTTCGTAGGAGATCACCTCGCCGCTGAAGATGTTTCTCATCATCGTCAGGTACTGCTGCGGCAGCGGGTCGTCGAAGCCCCATTCTTCGGTGATGCTGGCGATCAGCTGAGGGTTGGCGGAGCGGCCGGCCATCTGCCGCGCCGGGTCGGCGTTGGGGATCACGTTGAAGATCAGGAAGACCAGCACCGAGACGGCGAAGAGGACGGCGACCATGCCGGCCAGGCGCCTGACCAGGAAGCGGCCCATCAGACCGGGGTCCCCTCCGGCTCGGCGATCCCGGCGTGGGCCTCCAGTCGCAGCTTCGCCTTCGGGTCGAGTGCATCGCGCAGGCCGTCGGCGAAGACGTTGACCGACAGCACGGTGAGCAGCAGCATCGCCCCGGGGATGACGGTCAGCAGCGGTGCGCTGGTGATCAGGTCGAAGCCGCCCGCGATCATCGTTCCCCAAGAGGTGCCGGGCGGCTGCACGCCGACGCCGAGGAAGGAAAGGATCGACTCGAGCAGCATGCTGTTGGCGATGCCGATCGCGAAGAAGACGATCACGGTCGAAAGCAGGTTTGGCAGCAGTTCGCCGAACATCACCCGCAGCGGGCCGGCGCCCTGCGACACCGCGGCCTCGACGAACTCCTTCTCGCGCAGCGCCAGGACCTCGCCGCGGATCGGCCGCGCGACGTAGGGCGTGTAGACGACGCCGATGATCAGGATCGGGATCCAGATGGAGCCCCCGGAAAGGTGGAGTGGGCCGATCTGCAGCCCGCCGACGGCGAGTGCGAGGCCGAGGGCGATGCCCAGCAGAATCGCCGGAAAGGCCCAGATCACATCCATCGTCCGCGCGATCACCGCGTCGACCCAGCCGCGGTAGTAGCCGGCCAGCAGGCCGAAGGCGGTTCCCAGCAGCGTCGTGATCAGGGCCGCGAGGATGCCGACGAAGAGCGAAGTCCGCCCCCCGTACATCAGCCGCACCATCTCGTCGCGGCCAAGGCGCCCGTCAGCGCCGAGGAAGAACTTGCCGCCGGCGCCGAGCCAGAGCGGCCCGACGGGCTTGCCTTCGGGATTGACGACTTCGCGCACCTCGCCGTCGACTTCGACCTTCTCCAGCGTGTGCGTCGCATTCGGCCCGGTGTCGGCGACCTTGTTCGCCCACAGCGGCGCTGCAAGGGAGAAGACGACGATCAGGAGGAAGAGGGCGCCGAAGGCGAGCGCCGGGCGGTTACGCCGCAGCCGTCGCAGAGCGAGGCGCCAAGGCCCAGCGCTCGCCGAGGCCGATTCGCCATGGGACTCGCGGGCCACCGCCTTAGTGTGAAGACGCCACCGGGCGCTACTTGGGTTCGAAGCTGGTCAGGTCCTGGCCGAAGATCGGGTTGAAGATCACGCTGTCGAGGTCGATCCCGCTGGAGACGAAGGTCGAGACGGTGTTCGTCCCGTAGGGGGCGTAGGGGGCGACTTCCATGACTTCGCGATCCAGGGCCGCGTATTCGCCTTTCTGCTGGCTCCCGAGCTGTTCTTCGCCGAGCCTGGCGATCTTTGCGTTCAGCTTGGGGACGTCGAGATGGGAGAGGTTGAAGCTGCCGATGCTTTCCCCGGCGAACTGCGGCTGGAAAAAGGCGTTCGGGTGCGGATAGTCGGTGAACCAGTTGGCCCAACCGGTGTCGAGCTCGGGCGTCGAGGTATTGCCGATCGTCTGGAAGTAGACGTCGGCGTTGATCGTTTTCAGGTTGACGTCGAAGCCGAGTTTCTCGAGCACGTCGGCGTAATAGGCGCCCGCTTCGTCGTTGGGGCTTTCGTTGTCGGTCCAGACCGTGACCTCGCGGTCTGAGGGGTTGGCCTGCTTGATCAGCGCTTCGGCTTTGGCCATGTCGTGCGGGTAGAGGTCGAGGTCTTCGTAGCCGGGCATCCCCTCGGGAAGGATCTGGTGGGCCGCCGCCAGCGCGCCGGAGTAGATCCTTTCCAGCGCCGCGCTGTCGACCGCGTAGTTGACCGCCTGGCGCACCCCGAGGTCGTCGAACGGCGGGCGGGACATGTTCATCCAGAAGAAGTAGATGTTGAGCGGGTCCTCGACTCGGAATTGAGTCCCCTCGTATTTGTCCTTGACTTTGTTGTAGAGGTCGGCGGGGAGGATGCTCTGCATCCATTCGGACTTGCCGCGTTCGATTTCGTTGACCGAGGTCGCTTTGTTGCGGACGACGTCGATCTCGATCCGGTCGAAATGGCCGTCGGGGAGGTCGGGCATCAGTGGGCCGTTGGTCTTCGCCCACACCGGGTTGCGCTCGTAGGACCATTCCCGCCCGTGTTCGACCTTGACGATGGCATACGGCCCCGTTGCCGGCGGCGGGTCGTCGGTGAGGTTCTTGGCCGGCGTGTCGGCGGGTAGGACGGCCGAGTAGAGCAGCGCCAGCTCGTTGGTGAAGGTGCCCCGCGGCTGCGTCAGGTGGATGACGATCTCGCCCGTCTTGTCGTCGGTTTCGATCCCCGGGATGCCACCTTGCTTGGTTTTGGCGAACCCTTCGGCGCCGACGATGCCGGTGTAGAAGGACGATCCGTACGAGTTGACCTTGAAAACGCGTTCGATCGTGGCGGTGAAGTCGGAAGCCTTGACCGGCGCGCCATCTGAGTACTCGAGCCCCTTGCGCAGCTTCAGCGTGTAGGTCTTGCCGTCCTTGCTGATCCGGGGCAAGCTCTCGGCCAGCGCCGGGACGACCTCCGTGCCGGCTTCGCCGTTGGCGTGGGCGTAGGTCAGCAGCGGCAGGTAGGTGCTGTACATGGCGGTCAAACCTTCGGCCGTGTAGTTGATGGTCGGATCGAGTTCCGGGAAGGAGGCATAGGTCCCGCGGAAGGTGCCGCCCTCCTTGCCGCCAGAGCCACCGCCGCACGAGGAAAGCGTCAGCGCAACCATCATCATTCCGGCAACAGCTAGCACTGCATGCAGCTTCCTCACGTTCACGACCTCCGATTGGGACTGGGCAGTGCCTCTGCGGGAATTAACTCCACCATAATCTCGTCGGCGGCGTCAACGGTCCCTGGACGTTCTTTTCCCTGTTCCAGAAGCCAATTCCTGCCCAGCAACACCGCCGAGGCGGCGAGGATGACCATCACGCCCGCCCCCGCGACGAGGAACGTCGCCCGCGGGCTCCAGCCAGAGGCGATCAGGCCGCCGAGCAGAAAACCAATGCCCGGCGTCGCCGAGGCCACCGATTCGAGCGTGCCGAGCACGCGCGCCTGCATCTTCGACGCGGTCAGCTCTTGCACCGCGCTGACCACGGCCACCCACTGGACTCCGTTGCCCGCGCCGCCGAGGACGGAGGCCATGCAGGCGACCGCGAGGGTCTGCGCAGCCGCCATCCCCAGGTAGCCGGCGCCGATCGCGGCCGTGCTGAAGAAGAGGAGCACGGGTAGCGACGCTCTTCGCAAGGTGGCGAAGACGACGCTGCCGGCCACCATGCCCGCGCCCCAGCTGCCGAGCATCAAGCCGTAGCCGGTGTCGCCCGCGCCCAGGGTTTCCTTGGCGTAGATCACCTCGATCGGTATTACCGCCGAGAAGAAGATCAGTGCCACCGCCTGGGCGGTGAGCAGTCGGCGCAGGGTCGCGTGGTCGCGGATGTAGCCGAGGCCGGCCTTGACCCGCTGCCTCAAGGAGACCTCCGCTTCCACCTCGGGCTGGGGGAGCGGCCTGGCGGTCAGCAGGATGCAGGCGATCACGTAGAAGGAGACGGCGTCCAGCAGCAGGGCGGACTGCACGCCGAGCGCCGCGACGACGCCGCCGGCGATCGCCGGGCCGACCGCGGCCCCGCCGGTGAAGGCGACGTTGAGGATCGCGTTCCCGGCGCGCAGCTCACCCTCCGGCTCGAGCATTGCGGCGGAGACCGAGCGGGTCAGCGTCCGCGCGGTGAGGGCCAGGGCGCCGTCGACCGTGGCGACAGCGACGACGGCCGGGAGGGAGAAGTGGCCGGCAAGCAGGGCCAGCGCGCCGAAGGCCAGGGCCTCGCCCGCGTAAATCGTCGGCAGGACGAAGCGGGGAGGGGGGTGCTCGAGGCGAGCGACCGTGATCGGCGTCAGCAGCGCGGGCAGGAATCCGGTCCCGATGAAGAGCAGCGCCGTGGCCAGGGCGCTGCCGGTCTGCTCGAAGACGAGCACCGAGAGGGCGACGACTCCGAGCCAGTCGCCCATCTCGTTGACCGCATAGGAGAGCGCCAGACGACGGAATGCCGGCCGCTTAAGAGGGTCTCGCAGGCCTGAATTACCCATTATTCGACTGAAAACCCCACGCGTTTATTGCACAAGTTTCGTTGCAGATGCACAGGTTTTCGCCAAGTTGTGCTACAAACTTGCCAGCAACTAATTCGTTTCTCGCCGAAACTTGCGCGAGATACCCCGCACGGGCTTCGACGAAGGGATAGGGCAAATGGGCTGGAAAAGGTAAGACTTAAATCGCAAGGCAAGCGCCTCCATGGGTTTGCCGTCCAGTTTTGCGAAGGGCGCCAGCGGGCGCCTTTCGTGCGTTCTGGAGAGGAAAGCACCGTTTTCCCGCAAATTGCAAGGTCTTGGCCAGGTGGTCTAGGTGGGTTGCCGGGGGCATCGCGAGCGACTACTTTGATACCGCAGGTGGCGGTCGCAACGAACCTGGCAGTTGGTCGCAGGAATCGCCCATCGCGTGCGAAACCTCCCTGTGACTGAGTCGGGCCAGCGACCCGGCCCCCAGATCCCATGCAAAACGAGCGGCCCACAAGGTTAAGCCACGCCCTGCTGGTCAGTGCCCTGGCCGCGGACGTCGGCCTGGCGATCTGGCGCGCGCCGTACGCCAACTGGGACCTTGCCCTGTTCGGCATCCTGCTCGGCTTCTCGATCTTCAGCGACGTGATGTCGATCGAGACCCAATCGCGCCTGAAGATCTCCGGCAACTTCCTCGCCCTCGTCCTGGCGATCGTCCTGCTCGGCGGCGCGCCCGCCGCGATCATCGGCGCGATCTCGATTCTCGCCGGCTGGCTGCGCTTCCGCGAAAGCCTCGACGACCTGCTGGTCAACATGGTCACCTACCTGACCTTTCCGCTACTGGTTGGGATCGGCTTCCACGAAGCCGTTAGCGCGACTGGGATCACTTCCGCCGAACCCGCCTTCTACGTCTTCGTCTTCGGCGCCTTCCTGCTCGCCCTGGCGATGAACTTCTCGATGATCGGGCTATACACCTGCTACCTCGAGCGCAGCTCGTTCTTCGAGAAGGTGCGGACCGTGATGGTGCCGCTGCTCCCCTCGGAGCTCGCGGCCGCGTTGATGGCGGTCGGTGTCGCCTTCATCTACGAGCAGATCGGCCTCGCCGGGGTCGCGCTCTTCGGCATTGTCCTCGTCACCTTCCAGTACCTGCTCGGCGCCCTGCTGAAGTCGGAGGAGCGTGCCCGCGAGCTCGAGGTGCGAACCAACCAGCTCGCCAGCTTCCAGGTCGGCATGTTGAGCGCCCTGCTGCGCACGCTCGACCTGCGGGACCAGATGACCGCCCGCCACAGCGCCGCCGTCGCCCGTTACTCGCGGGCGATCGCCCAGAAGGCGGGCCTCTCCAAGCGCGAGGAGGAGCTCGTCCACATCGCCGCATTGCTGCACGACATCGGCAAGTTCATCCTCCCCGACCGGATCCTGAAGGCCAATGTGCCGTTGACCGACGAAGACTGGATGTTGATCCGCCGCCACCCACAGCAGGGCGCGCGCGTCGTCTCCTCGCTCGATGGCTACGGGCCGGTCGCCGACATCATCCTCGCCCACCATGAGCGCATCGACGGCAAGGGCTATCCGCGCGGTCTGGAAGGCGATGACATTCCCGAACTGGCGCGGATCATCTCCGTCGCCGACACCTACGACGTGATGACCGCGCGCGATTCCTACCGCACGCCGACCTCCAGCTACGAGGCGATCCAGGAGCTGCGCAGGGTTGCCGGCAAGCAGCTCGACGCGCGCTTCGTCGAGGTCTTCGTCGAGCTGCTCGAGGACAAGGACGTCTCCTTCCGCCACGGCGAGGAGGCCGATTTCGAGCGCGAGCTGTCGCTCGAAGCCCGGATCGCCGAGACGGCCAGCCCGGGAGCGGACGCCGGTCGCTTCCAGGTCGCCGGCGTCAGCGTCGGCTGAGCCCCCGGCCGGGGGGCGATACGGTTCGCGCCATGCGCGCGGTGACTTTTCAGGCGCCCGGTGAGGTGCGAATCGAGGAGAAGGCGGATCCGGTGCTCGTCGCCGCCGACGACGCGGTGATTCGCGTCGAGGCGAGCGGGATCTGCGGCTCCGACCTGCACATCTACCACGGGCGGGTGCCGGTCGAGCCCGGCTTCACGATCGGCCACGAGTTCGTCGGCACGGTGCTCGCCGTGGGACCCGACGTCGAGCGGGTCGGCGTCGGCGACCGCGTGCTTGGCTGCTTTCACACCGCCTGCGCCACCTGCACTGCTTGCCTGCGCAGCGACTACCACCGCTGCGAGCACCAGCGCACCTTCGGTCACGGCTCGAAGCTGGGCGACCTGCAGGGCGCTCAGGCCGAGCAGCTCCTGGTGCCGCGGGCCAACCTGACCCTGCGCCGCGTTCCGGAGGGGATGTCGGATGAGGTGGCGCTGTTCGCCGGTGACGTGATGGGTACCGGCTACCACGCGGTCGCCCACGCCGGGACGAAAGCGGGCGATACGGTCGCGGTGCTCGGTCTTGGCCCGGTGGGACTCTGTGCGGTCCAGGCCGCCACGGCGGCCGGCGCCGCCCAGGTTTTCGCGATCGACTCGGTCGAGGACCGCCTGGCGATGGCGAAGCGCTTCGGCGCGGTTCCGCTCCACCTCGGCGAGGACGAGCCGAAACGCGCCGTGCGGGCCGCGACCGGGGGCCGGGGCGTCGACGTCGTCGTCGACGCGGTTGGCGACCCGGCACCGCTGGCGATGGCTGTCAGCCTCTGCCGCGACGCCGGCACGGTGTCGGGGATCGGCGCCTACGCCGGCCACGGCGAGGTGCCGCTCGGCCTGGCCTGGCTCAAGGGCCTGACCCTGCGCCTCGGCCTCGCCAACGTGATCGCCCACGTCGATCGGGTGCTTGGCCTGCTCGAGGCCGGCAAGCTCGACCCCTCACCCCTCGTCACGCACCATATGACGCTCGACCAGGTTGGCGAGGCGTACGAGCTCTACGACCAGCGCGAAGCGCTGAAGATCGTCCTGACGCCCTGATTTGTGAAATCTGGCGTTTCTCTCTACAGTTGATCGGTGCGGGTGAGGCGCCTTGCATTGGCAGCGGCAATTGTCGGCCTGGGCGCGCTGAGCTTCAGTAGCAGCGCCCAAGCCTGCTCTTGCGCGCGCATCTCGCCCGAGGCGGCATTGCGGCAGGCCGATGCCGCGATCGTGGGCCGCCTGGTGGAAGTTGCTCAGCGGGATCGTTTCAACGCCGATTACCGGTACCTGGTGCGACGGTCCTACAAGCACAGCGCGGGGATACGAGCGGGGGAGACGGTGATGATCCGCAGCGGCCCAAGTGGCGCCGCCTGCGGATTCCCGGACGACGAAGAGCATTGGTATGGCATGTTTCTCAACCGCAGCTACGGGCAGTGGTCGGGGGGTCTGTGCGGCCTCGTCCAGCCCCAGCGATTGAAGGCCGCTGCAGCTCGCGTCCGGCGGGAAGGCGGGTCGGACGAGTTCGCTGGGCTCAGCTGTGCCAGTTGACTAACACAGTTGCCTGATCTACTGTGTCTCTTCAATGGCACAGCCAGCCACGCACGACTCCAACCCTTTTTCGATCGACCCCAGCGATGAGCTGCCGGTTGGGTTGCAGCTGACCTGGCGCCTGCGGGCGCTGATCGCCACCGGCCGCCTCGCCTCCGGGGAGCGCCTGCCGAGCTTTCGCCAGCTCTCCGAGTGGGCTGGGGTCAACGTGAACACGGTGCGTGCCGTCTACGCCGGGCTCGAGGCGGAGAAGCTGGTGGTCAGCCGTCAGGGTCAGGGCACCTTTGTCGCCGAGGGGATCAAGCCTGCGGCCCAGCTCGAGGAGATCGCCACCGACGCTTTGCAGCGCGCCCATGAAGCCGGCCTCAGCGCGCGCGATCTGGCGGTCGTTGCCTCGGCCTGCGCCAGCATGCCCGGGGCGCTCGACGAGATCGAGGCGATGCCGCCGGAGAGCCTGCCGGATCTGGCCGAGGAGAGCGAGGCGATCGAGGTGCGCCGCGAGCTACGGCGTCAGATCGCCCGTCTGGAGGCCGAGCTAGCCGCCTATCCGGCCGATCTTCCACGCGACCTGCCGACGGCGCCACGCCGCGCCAGGGCCCACGTCGCCGGCGTCGAAGAGCTGGAGCGGACGCGGGACACGCTGATCGCCCAGCTCTCGATGGCTCAGCGGGCGGCCGAGCAGCGCGCCCGGCAGGCGGGGCGCGCAAGAGTGCAGGAAGCCAGTCCTCTCGAGCGGGCGATGAGCTGGTGGCGGCACAAGCTGTAGCGCGGGCCGCGCTGCCCGCGAAGTCGTTCTTCGAGCAGGTTGGGGACATGATTATCCTCACCGCGAAGACGATCGTCTCCGCGATCAGGCCCCCCTTCCCCTACGGGGAGGAGCTCGTCGGCCAGGCCCTCTTCGTGCTCAAGCTCTCCTGGTTCCCGATGACGATCTCGACCTTCGCCCTCTGCCTGGGGGCACCGGGACTTCAGGCGGCCGGCATCCTCGATCTCTTCGGCAACCTCGACCGGCTCGGCGGTTTCTTCGTCGTCACCGCTGTGCGCTTCATCGGGCCGATCGTCACCGCAGTCGTCGTCGCCGGCGTCGCCGGCACCGCGATCACCGCTGACCTTGGCGCCCGCAAGATCCGCGAGGAGCTCGACGCCCTGCAGGTGCTCGGCGTCGATCCGATCAAGAACCTGGTCGTGCCGCGCTTCATTGCGCTGATGGTGATCACCGGCTTGCTCGACATCTTCGCGATCGTCTTCGGCCTCACCGCCGGTATCGCCACCTCGCTCCTCTACGGTCAGCCGCTCGGTGGCTTCTTCGCGACGCTCTTCACCAACGCGCTAGTCACCGACCTCTGGGGGTCGGTTCTGATGTGCACCCTGTTCGGCGGCATCATCGCCGTCGTCTGCTGTTACAAGGGAATGACCGCCTCCGGCGGCGCGGCCGGCGTCGGGCGGGCCGTCAACCAGGCGGTGGTGATCGCCTTCGTCGGCGTCTTCTTCTTCCTCTACGTCTTCACCGCGTTCCTGCTCGCCACCAACCCGGAACTGCAGACGATCCGATGAGCGCAGGGGCGAGCGGTTGACCGGCTGGCTCGACGTTCCCCGCGGCTGGCTCGACTCCTTCGGCAAGATCGCCCGCTTCGGCTCGCGGGTCGCCGGGCTCGTCTACTCCGGCCGGGTGATGAAGTTCTTCGGCGAGAGCCTGCGCCAGGCCGGGATCCTGATCCTCGGCTCGGCGCTGGTGATCTGGGCCTTCGTCTTCCTGCTCGGCCTCAACTGCGGCCTGATCGGCGCTTATTTCGTGCGTGCCTACGGCGTGCCCAGCTACGCCGGCCTCTTCTCCGCCTACTGCGACCTGCGCGAGGGGCTGCCCTACGCCTTCGGCTACATCCTCTCGGCCAAGGTCGGCACTGGGATCGTCGCCGAGATCGGCGCGATGCGGATCTCCGACGAGATCGATGCGCTGGAGGTGATGGGGATCCCGCCGGTCACCTTCCTCGCCGCGACCCGCCTGCTCGGCGCCTGGATCGCCCTGCCCTTTCTCTTCCTGGTCGGGGTCGGGGTGGTCTACTTCGCCAGCTACCTGGCCGTGGTCCAGCAGGTCGCCGACGTTTCCTCCGGCGGCTACCTATTGATCTTCTGGTCGTTTCAGGACTTCATCGACGTGATCTTCAGCCTCACCAAGGGCATGGTGATGGCGACGATCATCGTGCTGGTCGGCTGCTACTACGGCTACACGGCGTCGGGCGGGCCGGTCGGGGTGGGGACGGCGACGGCCAAGTCGATGGTGGTCAACATCATCATGGTCCACATCGTCGGCATGCTCGGCACGCTGATCTTCTACGGTGCCAACCCGCGGGCGCCGATCGGGGGTTGAGCCGGCGCGGCCTCAGCTGAGGTCGATCTTCTGTATCGCCCCGGCCTGTCCCTTGCCGACGTCGAAGCGCATCTGGCCCAGCACCGGCTCGCTGCCAAACGCGACGTTGCGATTGGCGACTACGTCGAGCAGGAAGTGCGACACCTGGGCGCCGCCCAGGTAGCGGACCTGGCCCGATCTGCCGAACAGCTTTTTGCGGGTGACGACCTCGCTGCCGGCTCCCTCGATCGAGACAGAGAGGACGTGCGTATAGCGAGGCCGTCCGTCCGGCTCGGCTTCGTGGAGACGCTCACGTAGCGCGGCTGAGACCAAGGGTGGAGGGCCGCCTTCTTTGGCGGGGGTGGTGGCGGCAGTGGCGAAGGTGTCGAAACGTGCGATCGCCGCTTCCGCGGTGGCGATCGCAGCGCGGATCTCAGCCGTCGCGCTCGCCTCGGCTGCGGCTTCCGCCCTCAGCCCGTTGATCCGATCTCGGAGGCCTTTCACCGAGTCGTCGGAGCCACCCTCGGACAGTTTTTTGTCCAGCGCTGCGGCGGCGTCTTCTCGTTCGTCCTTCAGCTCGACGAGCTTCGCATCGCTCGGCGCGATCTGAGCGGCTTTGCGCCGCGCGACCTCTTCGCCGAGCAGCACCCGGGTGCTGCGGGTGTCCCAAAACCTCTTGACGATGCCGTCCCCGACCAGCTCGAAGCCGTCGATCGTGATCTCGAATCCCGCCTCTTCGAGTCTGTCGGCGACGGTTGCGATCAGGGGATCCGCTCCGATGGTCATGTCCTCAGCGGTAATCGCGTAGTCGGTCTTGAACATCCCGACGACTCCGGCGGCGGCTGAAATCAGGCCCGGCACCGCGGCCATCGCCATGGGGGCCGCGAAGGCCTCCCTCGCGGTGGCCTCGGGTAGCCCCGATTCTGCTGTCTCCAGTGCCTTGGCTTCCTGTCGCAGCTGCGAATCGACCACGACGTAGCTCCAGTCGCTGGTCGCCAAGCCGCGACCCTCCACGATCAGGATCCGTGCCGCCTCGTCCTCGCCCGCTGTGACCTCGCTGCGCACCGAGTCGAGGATCGTCTCGGCTGCCTCCTTCAGGCGCCGGTAAGCGACGAGCCGGCCGACCATGCCGACTTTTTCGCCGACGTCGACTTTGCCCTCGGCGGGTTTCACGTCGGAGGAGGCGGCCGGCAGCTGCGCGTCCAGCGCAGCCTTGTCGGCTTCCACGCTTGCTTTGCGAGCTTCCGCTTCTGCCTTCTGCAGTTCGACTTCCTCTTTGCTCACGCGCGGGAGAGCAAACCACACGTTCAGTAAGTTTTCAACCACTCACTGTGGCCAGAGGGTGGAAATTCTGTCACTCATAGTTTGAACGAACCGATTTGTGGAAGCATGAGGAAGATGGCACCTCTGGGCGATTCCGAGATCGAGGCGAGGCTGGCGGAGCATCCCGGGTGGGAGCGTGAGGGCGAGGCAATCCGCAAGAGCTTCAAGCGCGGCGATTTCGTCGGCTCGGTGAACTTCGTCCAGGCCCTGGTCGAGCCGGCCGAGGCGATGAACCACCACCCCGATCTGGAGATCTCCTGGGACACCGTCACGGTCTCCCTCTCCACCCACTCCGACGGCGGCGTCACCGCAGCCGACTTCGAGCTGGCAGGCAAGATTGACGCTTTGGTCTGAGGCGCTCGCCACCGTTACGGTGAGGCGGTGGCCGATGAGCTGAGAATCGACGACGGGCTCTCGATCCCGCTGGCGGAGATCGAGCTGCGCGCGAGCCGCTCCTCGGGGCCGGGCGGGCAGCACGCCAACGTCACCGCCTCGCGCGTGGAAGCGGTCTTCGACGTGCGGGCATCGGCGACGCTTGACGATGCGCGACGGCAGCGTCTGTTGGGGCGGGTGGGCGCAGTGGTCACCGCCGTCGCCCAGGAGTCGCGCGGCCAGGCACGTAACCGCGAGTTGGCGCTGGAGCGGCTGGCAGAGAAGATCGCCTCGGGTCTCGTCGTGCCGCGCCGGCGACGCCCGACCAAGCCAGGTCGTGCGGCGAAACAGCGCCGGCTCGAGCGCAAGCGCCAAGTGGGGGAGCGCAAGCGGCAGCGCCGTCGCCCCGCCGAAGACGAGTGATTGGCAGACTCCGAGGCGATGGCCAAGCGCAAGCAGAGGCGACCGCGGCTGAAGGCTCCGACCGTCGACTACAGCGACGAGAAAGGCAACGTCTTGACGCTGCGCCAGACGTTGAGTAAGGGCACGATCGCCAAGCTGGGCGAAGGCCCGGCGACGGCGGCGACCACGCAGGAGGACGCCTGGCACCGCCGCTCGGAGATGCTCTTCGAGCGGCTGGCTGTGCGCTGGGAGATCGCCGGCCTCCCTCTTGACGAGCAAAAGATGCTGCTCGGCCGCTACCGGATGGCCGACGCCGCCACCCAGGAGTGGGTGCGGCGTACGCTCGATGAGCATGTCGAGCGCTTCATCCCCGAGTTGGGCGGGTAGTCTCGAAGCGGGATCAGCGACGAAAGGACTTGGATGCTTACCAACGCGAAAGCCACCAGCGGATTTGCCGTCGACGATGTCAATGCGGCGAAGAGCTTTTACACCGAGACGCTTGACTTGACGCTCGAGGTCTTCGATGAGGAGTACGGCGTCATGGCGCTCAAATTCGCCGACGGACACGATGTCTTCGTCTACCTCAAACCCGACTTCGCCCCGGCCACCTACACGATCCTCAACTTCGAGGTGGACGACGTCGACGCCGCGGTCGACGACCTTTCCTCCCGCGGCGTCAGCTTCGAGCGCTACGACGGCTTCGAGCAGGACGACAAGGGCATCGCCCGCGGCCCAGGCCCGGCAATCGCCTGGTTCAAAGACCCCGCAGGCAACATCCTCTCGGTCCTCCAGCAGCAGTAGAGGGGGGAGAGTTTTAGCCGCTGCGCCCTTAGGTGTATATGCAGCTTGCGATTTCCGTAGCTTCGCCCTATTCTTTACCTATGCCCAAAAAGGTAAAGAAAGGGGCTCAGACCAAGATCTCCGCAAAGCACCAGGTGACGATCCCCGCTGGTGCCTTCCACGCCGCAGCGCTCGCGAAGGGCGATGTCCTCCGTGTCGAGGCCGCGGGGGCTGGCCGAATCGTGCTTTCCCGCGTAGAGGACATGGTCGATCGATATTCCGGTTGCCTTGATACGGGTGGCGCTCTGCGCAGGCAGATCGCGGAGCTTCGCGACGAGTGGCGGTAGTGCTCGACTCCGATGCGGTGGTCGGTTTCCTCGACTCCGGGGATTCGCTCCATCATGTCGCTGACGCGGCCATTCGCGAGCTGGTTCGTGAGCAACCGCTGGTGGTCTCGGCCGTGACTTACGCAGAGGTGCTCACCGGTGCCCGTCTGGGCCACCACGACGAGGACGAGGCGAAGGGATTTTTCTCCCAGCTGACCTCGGACGTTCTCCCTGTCGACACCGAAATCGCCGACGTCGCGGCCGCTCTTCGGGCAGGGCATCGCGGCCTGCGAATGCCCGACGCCCTGATCCTCGCCACCGCATCGACCAACCCGGACGTGGGCCTGGTTTTGAGTGGAGATGCTCAGGCAGCCAGGGTCGACGGGCTCGACTGCCAGGTGCGCAGGCTCAGCCCAGCAGCTTTGCCTTCTGAGCCGCGAACTCCTCCTCGGTGAGGATTCCCTGGGCTTTCAGCTCACCGAGCTCTTTGAGCTGGTCGATCGTCGATTGCCCGCCTTCGGCAGCGGGGGCTGGCGGGGGCGCGGGAGCGACCGCCTGCTGTGGTTCTTCCTGCTGCGCCCAGCGCTCTCCCTGGCGGCGCGAAACTCGATTGCTCACCGCGGTGGCGGTCCCGGCGATGGCTGCGGTCCGAGCGACTCCTCGAAGTAGTCCTGGCATGACGCTCTCCTTTTCTCTTTAAGAAGCCGTCTCCGCCGCATCGAGCGCGGCGAGCAAGGCTTGGGTTGGGATGCGGCCGCTGGCGACCAATTGGCCACCCGACCGACGCACCGCGGTTGCAAAGGGGGCGGCCCAGCGGTTCTCGAAGACGAGCAACGCCGCAGAGGTCCCGGGCTCGAGCGCGCCGGCTGCCTCGCCGATGTCGTCATCCGAAAGCAACCCCGAAGAAGCGCCCTCGAAGGTAGTGAACGCCTCCACCTCGCCGCCAACATCGGAGATCTCCAGGGCGGCCACGGAACCGTCCTCGCCCTTGGTGATGAAGGCAAGGTCGAGGATGCGGATCAGGCCACGATCGACGAGGTCGATCAGATGCGGCGCCGCCTCACCGGTCGGCTGCCGCCCCGGCCACTCGATGAGCAGATAATCAATCGGCCCCATCTCACTGAACTCATCGGCGGTCAAGCCCGGCCCCTTCCAGTCGAGTTATGCGCCGGAAAATTCCGGCAACGGGACCATAGCGGCGCAACCGCGAAAAGACGAACCCCTGGTGCCGGTTAGCTACCCCCGAGCAGTCGTTCAAGCGCGCGGCCAACCTGCCGGTAGATCTGTTCCTCGTCGCCATATGGAACCTTGAGTCCGATGCGCATGACCTCAGCTTTAGCCGGTCCATCCTCGTCGGGAAGCAGTCGATAGATGATTCGGTAGCGAGGGTCCGTGTCACGCTTCTCATCGAAGTAGAGCTTGCGGCAGTCGGAGAGGTTGCCGGTGCTGAACGCAAAGCCACATGGCTTGCCGAGCTTCGGGTTTTCCTTCGAGACCTGGGCAAGTAGTTCAAGCGCCCGGCGCTGCAGACCTTTGGAGGGAAGGTCGAGAAGCTGCTGCTTGGCGGTGGGGTCGAAGAATTCGACCTGGAGCCGCGTCACCTACAGGCCGAACTCCGTTGGATCGAAACCTGCCTCGCGAGTTACATCGGCCAACTCAACCCGCTTGCCGGTGTCCTGTGCAATGGCTTCGCGAACCTCCTCCGATGCGACCAACTCATCCAGGATTTCCGTTTGCCACTCGTATCGCTCGTAGGAGAGGATCACCCCCTCGGGTTTCCGATGCGAGCCGAACACAACAGGCTCTGCCTGTCCTCCTGTCTCGCGAAAAAGCCTCAGATAGCTGGAGAGCTGATCTCTCGCCTCTGCGCTTGGAATCACGTTTTGCCGAGCTGCCATGGTCAGACCCTATCAAAATATGTACGGATACTTGTACATCTTTACACAGCAAAAGAGATTCAGATTATGGGCGCGGCTGGGTTCGAACCAGCGACCTCTCGCGTGTGAGGCGAGCGCTCTCCCACTGAGCTACGCGCCCGGGAGGGAGGGGATTTTACGGGGACGGGGCTTGGGGGCGGTGCGCTGCTTGTGGTGGACCGCTGATTGACAGCGGTACGTGGACATGCGTCCAGAACTGCTTAGTGAATGTTCCTAATTTTAGGTAGTCGGGCAGAGTCCCTCGGGCAATAATCAACCGAGAGGAGCTACCGATGCGACTGACGAGAACTCGACTGCGGGGCATGGCCTTGGCGGGAGTCATGTGTGCGGCTTTGCTCGCTGTCGCCGGTTCGGCGCCCGCGGCGACCGTCACCTATCCGGGCGGAGGAAGCGGGTTCGACAACGGTGGGGAAGGCTGGAGCGCTGGTGCTGCCTCGTGCAGTCCGGCCGAACTGCTCTGTTCGTCCGAAGCCGTCTACGACGCGACGACCGGCAAGCCGCCTGGCTCGATCGCGGCGAAGACGACCGTGACCCTCAACCTGGTTGGCCTCTTCAAAGGCATCGCCACCTGGAACTCGCCTCAGTTCAAGGTCCCGGTCGACTCGATCACCGACGCGAAGGTCCGGTTGGATCACGCCTTCGACCCCGGCGGCCTGGTCGACGTGGAGCCGGTGGCGAACTACGAGGTCACGCTCTCCGATCTCACCAGCGGCATTTCGACGACCGCCCTGACCGGTGCGCTCGACGGCGAAGACAAAGCTTTCACGGCTGCCGCCGCTCCCGTGGCCGTGGTTGGCGGTCACACCTACCGGCTCACGATCAACACCGAAACCGCGCAGAGCACGCTGGCGCTCTCGCTGTTCAGCGGAACGACGAGCCTGCGCTTCGACAACGTCGGTCTGACCGTGCAGTCCGCCTCCGCTGGCGGCGACAAAGGCGGCGGCTCCGGCGGGAAGGGCTCGGGCTCGCTTTCCGACAGTCGCCTCTTCTCCCTGTTCAGCGCCGGTTCGGCGTCCAGTCCCGCAGTGCTCGAGGGCAACCGGTTGCTGGTCAGGGTGAGTTGCCCGGCCAAGATCGGCCACGTCTGCCGGATCGCCGCCCAGGGCCTGCTCAACAAGCGCAAGCCCGCCACCGGCAAGCGCAGCGTCAGGGTCGGCAAGGGCAGGGGCAAGCTGGTCGTGCTCTCGGTCAAGCCGAAGGCACGCCAAAAGCTCGCCAAGCGCAAGCGGCTCCTGGTTCGCGAGAGGGTCAGCGCGGGCAAGGCGCGGGCGACCGTCTTCAAGCGGCGCAAGCTGATCCGGCGCGGCTGACCCGACCGCTCAGGCGATGGCCTGCTCCGCGGTGAGGGGCGGGCCATCGTCCTCGGGCGGGCCCGTCTCGCCCGCGGCGACCGCCCGGTTCTGAAATGCCAGGGCGACGAAGGGGAAGATCAGGGTCGAGAGCATTGCTGCGCCGACCAGGCCCGCCGCGGTCGACGATTTCATCTCGCCGGCTTCGATCGCGATCGTCGTGATCGCGACGACCAGCGGCAGCTCGGTTGCGGAGTAGAAGGCGAGCGCCGCGCGCTGGCGCACCTGCAGCACGCGGCGGTAGAGGAGCATCGCCGGCAGGCCGCGGACGACCAGGAAGAGGCAGAAGAAGAGCAGCAGCTTGAGTATTGCGGTGGTCGAGCCGAGCGCCGCGAGGTCGAACCCGATGCCGCTGGTGACGAAGAAGAAAGGAACGAAGAAGCCGAAGCCGACCGCGGTCAGCTTCGACTCGAAGACCTGCAGCTCGTGGCCCTTCAGCGCCAGTCGCACGATCATCCCGGCGACGAAGCCGCCGAGCAGGACGTCGAGGCCGAGCTTGCTGGCGAGCAGGACGAGGCCGAAGACCAGCACCACGGTGATCCGCACGGCCAGCTGGCTGCTCGCCTCGAAGGTTCGCTCCAGCGCCGGCCAGCCGCGCCAGGCGAGGCGCACGGAGATCAGCGCGACGGCAAGGGCGAGGGCGACGAAGGCGACAAGGATCGCCGCCTCGTGCAGCGGGTTGGTCGTCGAGAGGACCAGGGTCACCAGCAGGATCGGGCCGAACTCGCCGATGCCACCGGCGGCCAGCAGGTAGGTGCCGAAGCGGGTCTTCAGCTCGCCGTTGTCGCGCAGGATCGGGATCAGCGTGCCGATCGCCGTCGTCGCCATCGCCGAGCCGGTGTAGAGGAAGGAGACGACGATTCCCGCGGCGGCGAGGGCGCCGCCGATCCCGTAGGCGAGGGCGATCGAGAGCAGCCAGCCGATCGCGCCGAGCTTCAGCGGCCTGCCGCGGATCCGCTCGAAGTCGATCTCGTAGCCGGCGAAGAAGAAGAGCATGCCGAGGCCGAGGTTGGAGAAGAAGTCGATGAAGTCGCTGGTTCGGGCGAGATCGAGGACCTCCGGCCCGACGACGATCCCCATCATCAGCTCGACCACGACCACCGGCGGCGCGAAGCGGCGCGGTACGACGGCGACCGTGACCGCCGCGATGGCGGCGATCAGGACGATGACGAAGAAGGAGTCGGTATCGACGTCGATCAAGGCGGAGGTGATCCTACGGCCGCCGCCGGGTAGGATCGTGCGTGGACCGTGCTAGGCGGGGAATCAGCGGTGCCCTGTAACCCGCAATCCGCTCTAGCGGGGCCGAAAACCGTTCTTAGGGGCTGGCCTTCGGGACCGGTCCGCCGGGGGCGGCGTTGACGGCCGGGTCCTGCGCGACGTGGGCACGTGAATCAGGTCAGGTCCGGAAGGAAGCAGCCTTAAGCGGAAGCCGCGGGTGCCGCAGGTAAGCCCGACTCGAGCCAAGCCCGACGGACATGCCTGGGGACCTCGCTTCGAAGGCGGGTGCACGGTCCATTTTCAGCTCTCGGCTAGCCGCTCGGCGAGCCAGAGATCGCACAGCCAATCGGCTTGGCCGCCGCCCTTGCGCACGACCTCGATGCCAGCGGGGCCGCCCGCGACCGTGACCCGCTTCCAGCGGGTCGAGTTCGGCGTGCTCTTCAGGGCGGCGACGATGTCCTGCGGTGCACCATCGCTCGGTCGCACCCGGCCGTCGCGCGATTTCGCTTTGAACTCGGGTCCTGGAGACACCACCGTGACCTCGCTGCGGCTGGTCGTCTCCGTGCTGCCCAGCCGAACCGATACGCGCCGTCCGTAGCGCTCGCCCTCGAGCATCAGCGCGCCGTGGATCTCTGGCCCGACGCGGCCGGTGACAGTGTCGCGCGTCTCGATGCTGACGCTGGGTCGCTCGGTGACCTCGAAGCCGAGCGGCGCCATCGCCACACCGACGTTCTCGTAGCCGCGGTCCATCTCGCCGCCGGGCATCAGCGCCCGAATGCTGCCCCAGAGCGCGGCGATCACGATCAGCGGCCCGCCGATCAGGAGTGGCACAAAGCTTTCGAGGAAGTAGATCGGCGGCACGGTGAGGAAGATCAGCAGGGTGACTAGCATCGCCAGGTTTTGGCTGCGGCGGCCCGTCTCCCAGCCCGCGGCTCGCGCCTTGACCGCGTCGGAGTCGATCGGCTTCACGGCCATCGCCGTCCAGAGGTCGGGGTCGCTCAGCGTCGTGGGGTTGTCGATCTGTCGCCCGCCTTCGGCGGCGCCCCGGGCGGCGCCACGAGCATCGGCGCCCGAGACCCGGTTGAGGTCAGCGCGCTGCAGGGCGAAGAGGATGATGAGGAACACCCCGACCACGCCGAAGATCAGCGCGTAGGTCGTCTTCGGGTTCGCGTCGCCGCTTTCGGAGCTGAGGCCGATCGCGGTCTCTAGTCGATCAAGCGCTTGGTCATCTGGCGGACGGCGATCCGCCACATGACGAAGGCGAAGGCGGCGAGGCCGACGAAGCGGACGAGGTCGATCGGATCGAAGCCGAAGGCGCCGCCGCGGACCAGTTCGACGAGCTGGTGCAGGGGGTTGAGCTGGGCGACGACCTGGACGCCCTCGGGCAGTTCGTCGATCGGGAAGAAGGCGCCGGAGACAAGGAAGAGCGGGGTGACGAAGAGCGCCGTGACGTAGTTGAACTGGTCGATCTTGGCGACCGTCGCCGCCATCGCGATGCCGAAGCCGGCGAAGCCGAGTGCGGTGACGAGGCAGAACAGCGGCGTCAGCAGCATCCCCGGCGCCGGGTTGAGACCGAAGGCGATCGTGACCAGCAGCGGCACGCAGCCGTAGACGCTGGCGCGCACGCCGATCCAGAGCATCTCGGCACTGACCAGCTCCTCGACGTCGACCGGCGCGGCGAGGATCGCGTCGTAGGTGTTCTGGAAGCGATGCTTGACGAAGGTGCCGAACATCGCCGGCAGCGCGCTGGAGAAGATCACCGCGGTGGCGACCATGCCGGTGCCGACGAACTCCACGTAGGGCGTGCCGTTGACTTCGTCGACAAGGGTGGCGCTGAGCCCGAGGCCGAAGGCGAGCAGGTAGACGATCGGTTCGAGGATGCTGGAGAAGGTGGTGCCCTTCCAGTAGGTGCGGAAGTTGGCCACCTCGCGGCTCATCACGCCGCTGATCGCCGCCGGTTCGAGCCGTCGCAGGCGCGTCTTGCCCTCGCTCACTCGGCCTCCTCCCCGGTGAGCAGGACGAAGACGTCCTCCAGTGAGGCGGCGCGGCGCACCGCATCGCCGGGCACGGCACCGTTGCCCGCGCGCTCGGAGCCGACGATCGCGATTGCCGGGCCGGCCGGCCGCACGCGCAGGCCGTCGGCCTCGGCCCTCGCTCGCACCTCGGCGAGCCGTTCGGGCGGGGCATACACCTCGGCGGTCTCGCGGCCGGCGTGCTCGACGATCAGCTCGGATGGCTTGCCGCGGCTGATCACCTTGCCTTTGGTCATCACCGCGACTTCGTCGGCGAGCCGCTCGGCCTCCTCGATGTAGTGGGTCGACATCAGGATCGTTTTGCCGCGCGAGCGTAGGTCATCGATCAGGGTCCAGAGCTGGGTGCGGATCTGCGGATCGAGGCCGACCGTCGGCTCGTCGAGCAGGATCAGCTTCGGGTCGTGAACGAGCCCGCGGGCGAGGAGGAGGCGGCGACGCATCCCGCCGGAGAGCTCGTCGACCGCGTCACGACGGCGGTCGCGCAGGCGGGCCAGGTCGAGCGCGCGGTCGACCGCGGCGCCTACGTCCGGCACCCGGTAGAGGCGGGCGAAGACCGCGAGATTGTCTTCGACGGTGACGTCGACGTCGAGGTTGTCGAGCTGGGGGACGACGCCCATCTCGGCGCGGGCGGCCTTGGCGTCGCCCGGCAGCTCGTGGCCGAGCGCGCGCAGTTCGCCGGCGTCGGGCAGCGCCTGTCCGGTCAGCAGCCGCATCGTCGTCGACTTGCCGGCGCCGTTGGGGCCGAGCAGCCCGAGGCAGATGCCCTCGGGCACGTCGAGGTCGAGGCCGTCGACCGCCGTGATCGGGCCGAACGTCTTGACCACGCCGCGAAGTTCGATTGCCGCCATGCTGGCCATGCTTGCATGCGAGACTGCGCGGCGTGCTTGACGAGCGCTGGATCAGGGCCCTGCACGTGGAGACGATGCGCGAGGAGGAACTGCACGCCGAGCGCGAGCGCCACGTCCTCTTCCAGGCTTCGACGATCGGCGCTCTGCTCGACGGCGCCTACGAGGGCGACCTCAGCTTTGCCGAGCTGGCCGAGCACGGCGACCTCGGCCTCGGCACCCTGAACGGGCTGGACGGCGAGATGATCGCGCTCGATGGCCGCTTCTACCGCGCTGACGTCGATGGGGACGTCAGCGCGGTGGCGGCAGCGGCGATGACGCCATTCGCGGTGGTGGCTCGCTTCGAGCCGGCCATCGACGTCCATATAGATGGAGCGCTCGATCATCAGGCGCTGCTGTCCCGGCTCGATGAGCTGATTCCCGCCAACGCCGCTTCCTGCGCGATCCGCCTCGACGGCCGCTTCGAGTCGGTCCGCGCCCGCTCGGTCCCGCGTCAGTCGCCGCCCTACAGGCCGCTGACCGAGGTGGTTGCCGAGCAGCACGTCTTCGAGCTGACCGATGTCAAGGGCACGATGCTCGGCTTCCGCTTCCCGGACTACGTCGAAGGGATCGAGGTCAGCGGCTATCACCTCCACTTCATCTCAACGGACCGCAGCCGCGGCGGCCACGTCCTCGGTTCGGACTCGGACGGTTTGCGAGCGCAGCTAGACCCCTCCAGCGAGCTGCACGTCGAGCTGCCGCCCGCGGTCGACCTGGCCGACCCCGACCTCGCTGCCGCGACCCACGCGGCGGTCGAGGCGGTCGAGCGCGGCGCCTAGCAGCGCCGGTAGAGCAGCCAGGACTCGTTGCCGGCCACGCGGCGGAAGCCGGGTGGGACCTGGGTGGTGAAGCGGGATGGGTCGTTGGGGTCGAGGATGAAGTTGTGGATCACGAAGGGGCTGGCCGGGTCGAGGAAGTACCCGTGGCGGGGCTGGCGCTGCTCGGAGGAGCTGACTACGTGCGACGGCCTCACATCGAGGTCGAAGGCCAGGCGGGGCACGGCGCGGTGGTTGGGTACTGAGATCGGCAGGCAGAGCGGCTCGAATGCGTCGGATTCGGCCAGGTCGCCGAGGTCGGCCTCGATCTCACTCTGGTTGGTGAGGTCGGTGTCGACGTGCGAGAGCAGGTCGTACTGGTTCGGTCCCCAGGCGAGGAACATCAGGGCGACTAGAACGGCGAAGGCCTGCCAAGCGCGGCGCCAGGGGTGGTCGGGCTCCAGCGCTCGCCAACCGAGTAGGGCGAAGGCGACGAAGATCGCCAGGAGCGCCGCGGCGAGCATCGTGTAGCGGGGAATGATCGCCAGGCCGGCGCAGGCGAGGATCGCGAAGGCGCCGAGGGCGAGGACCATCGCCACCAGTCCGATTGCGAGTTTTTCCCGGTCATAGTGGGGAAAAGACTTCAATCTGTCACGGTTGAAGACGATCGCCACGGCGATGAGGACACCGCCCGCGGCGCCGACCATTCCCGGCCACTGCAGGACCTCGCCTAGGCGGCGGGGGCCGTAGAGGATCAGGTCGACTGGGCCGGTTTGGCGGGCAAGGGTGTCTACGGTGTCGCGGGTGCCGGTGAATGAGTACGTGGGGCTGCCGGAGGTGATCCAGTCGAATAGGGCCCAGAGGATCGGGGCGGCCAGGGTCAGGGCTACAAGCGTGGCAATGGAGGGGGCCGGGGTGCCCCTCGCCCCGACAAAACGCGGCCTGATTAGGCCGCGTTTTTGAGTATCCGCCGGTTCGAGGGGCACCCCGGCCCCCTCTTCGTGGGACGTCTTGCCCTGGTCACCGCGAGCCTTGCAGAGCTGCTTGAAGTCGAGCAGCAGATAAGCGAGATAAGCGAGCGAAAAGAGCCATGCCTCCGGCCGTAGTAGGCCAGCTGCTGCGAGTAGAGCTAGGACTGGCCAGCCGGCTCGGGGGCGTCGGGTCTCTATTACGAGTGCCGCCAGGACCAGGGTTATGTAGGGGACGTCTACGTAGGCTCTTAGGCCGTTGGAGAGGAAGGGGGCTCGGGTTAGGACAATCAGGGCGGCTACGACGCCGATCGGGCGGTCGAACCAGAGCGAGCCGAGGCGGTATACGAGGTAGCCGACCAGGCCCAGGGAGGCGTAGGCGACGACCATCGTCAGGTCTATCGCGCCACCCCCGAAGGGGGAGGTGACGAGGCCGAACAGTTCGGCGAGCGGGTGCGGGGTGGGGGGTAGGGCAGCACCCCGATCTGGGCTGAGCCCCTCGCCCAGTTCACGTCCCCAGAGGAGTGCGTAGATCGTGTCGTAGTTGGGGAAGCCGAGCGGGAAGACCAGCAGCAGGACCGCCGCCACTGCGGCGACCCAGGCGGCAGGCGTCAACCAGTTACGGGCCCCCGTCGGCACCGGCGCAACCTACCGCTGCCATCCCCGGACGGGGCGCCGCGGGGCGTGGATACACTGGCCGCAGTGCCCTCGCACAGCGACTCGACCTCCCTTTATCGGCGTCACCGCCCCGGCTCATTCGACGAGGTGGTCGGCCAACAGCACGTCGTTCGCACCCTGCGCAACGCGGTCGAGCAGGGCAAGGTCCACCACGCCTACCTCTTCATCGGCTCGCGCGGCACCGGCAAGACCTCGATGGCGAAGATCCTCGCCCGCTCGCTCAACTGCGAGCGCGGCGGCCCGACGATCTCCCCCTGCGGCGAGTGCGAGTCCTGCCTGACGATCGCCGCCGGCACCTCGATCGACGTGATCGAGATGGACGCCGCCTCCAACCGCTCGGTCGACGACGTCCGTGACCTGCGCGAGCGGGTCGCCTACGCGCCGGCCGGCGGCCACTGGAAGGTCTACATCCTCGACGAGGCGCACATGCTGACCAAAGAGGCTTGGAACGCCTTCCTGAAGACGCTGGAGGAGCCGCCGCCGAACACGGTCTTCGTGCTCGCCACGACCGAGTCGCACAAGGTGATGGCGACGATCGCCGACCGCTGCCAGCGCTTCGATTTCCAGCGTCCCTCGCTGGAGCAGATCTCCGAGGTGGTGCAGCGGGTCGCCGCGATGGAGGAGATTCAGGTCGACGATGGCGCGGTGGCGACGATCGCCCGCTCGGCCTCGGGCAGCTTCCGCGACGCCCTCGGCACGCTCGACCAGCTCGTCGCTTTCGGCGGCAACCAGGTCGGCCTCGACGACGTGCTGCAGCTTCTCGGCGCCGCTGACGCCGAGCTGCTCTTCGGCGCCGTCGACGCGGTGATCGCCGAGGACCCAAAAGCTGTCCTGCTCGGCGTCGAGGAGATGGCCCGCTCCGGCCGCGACCCCTCCCAGTTCGCGCGCGACCTGCTGGCCCACCTGCGCCACCTCCTGGTCACCCAGACGGTGGGGGAGGTCCCCAACACCTTCGTCGTCACCGCAACCGACCAAGCTCGACTGTCCGCACAAGCCCAAGCAATAGGAGCAGCAACGCTGGTCCGAACCATCGATGAGCTCTCACAAGCTCTAACCGCAGTTCGCGAGGGCGACGACGCCCGCATGGCAGTGGAGATCGCTCTGCTCAAAGCAGCGCGTCCGGATTTGGATCCGTCAACCGAGGGACTCCTTCGGAGGATTGAGAGACTCGAGCAGCAAGGGACGGGACCCTCCCGGGCCGCGGGTCCTGTCGCCGCAGGGGACCCACCGCCCCCTCCGGTAGCTAAAGCTTCCTCAGGGGCGGTCCCCCCTACGACGCCACCCACGGCAGAGGTGGTAACGGCCAAGGGCCAAGAGTCAGATGCTGACGAGGCTCCCGCGGGCGGTGGCGGGGAGGGGGTGTCCGGGGCGAAAGCGGCGTCCGTTTTTCGCCCCAGCGACTCAGCGAGTGACGCATCCTCCCCAGGCGAAAAACCCAGCGCAGCCCCGGAGACCCCCTCGCCATCTCCACCCGCGGGCCAGGTAGACATCGATCAGATAGTCCGAGTCTGGCCGGCGGTTCTCGACCAGTTGCTGCAGACGGCCCCTGCCTTGGCGGCCACGTTTGAGGGAGCTAGGCCGGTTGCGTTTGACCTAGGGGAGCTGACGCTGACGATCGGCTTCCCCGCCGACCACACCTTCAACAAGCGCAAGGCCGAGGCCCCCGACAAGCGGGAGCAGATGGCGGCTGCGCTGGAGACCGTGCTGGGGGAGAAGCTGCGACCCGCCTACACGGTGCTCGACGGCGAGGACTTTCCCTCCGAGGCCGAAACGGAGGACAGCGGCGTGGACCACGAGGCGCTGGTGGAGAAGATCAAGAGCGAATTCGACGCTGAGGAGGTTGGCTGAATGGCACGGGGCGGCCCTGGGGGCTTTGACGTGAACGCGCTGATGAAACAGGCGCAGCAGATGCAGCAGCAGATGCTGGAGGCACAGGAGGCGCTCAAAGACGAGGTGGTCGAGGCGAGCGCCGGCGGTGGCATGGTCAAGGTGAAAATGGCCGGCGACATGACCCTGCGCGAGATCACCATCGACCCCGAGGCGATCGACCCCGAGGAGGCGGAGATCCTCGCCGACATGGTGCAGGCCGCGGTCAACGAGGCGCTGCGCGCCGCCCAGGACCTGGCTGGCTCGAAGATGGGCGGAATCACCGGTGGCATGGGAGGCATGGGCCTCCCCGGGATGTGAGCAGGAGGGCCCGGCACCGCTTTCCCGCCTGGTCGCCGAGCTCTCGCGGCTGCCGGGAATCGGCCAGCGCACCGCGCAGCGGCTCGCCTTCCACATCCTGCGCGCCCCCGACGAGGAGGCTGCGGCGCTGTCCGCGGCGATCCGTGAAGTGAAGGAGAAGGTCGGCCTCTGCGAGCGCTGCTTCAACCTCTCCGAGGGGCCGCTGTGCCGGATCTGCTCGGACTCGGGTCGTGACCAGGAGACGATCTGCGTGGTCGAGGAGCCGGCCGACGTGATCCCGATCGAGCGCACCCACGAGTACCGCGGCCTCTACCACGTGCTCGGCGGAGCGCTCTCGCCGATCGACGGCGTCGACGCGAGCGACCTGAAGATCGCCGAGCTGCTGCGCCGCGTCGCCGAGGGCGGCGTGCACGAGGTCGTCCTCGCCACCAACCCGACCACCACCGGCGAGGCCACCGCGCTCCACATCGCCGAGCAGCTACGGGGTCAGGTCACCGTGACCCGCCTGGCCAGCGGCCTGCCGATCGGCGCCGACCTCGAGCACGCCGACGAGGTCACCCTCGGCAACGCCTTCGCCGGCCGCCGTACGCTCGACTGAGATCGAATCTAGCCATTTCGCCTAGACGGGTATCAGTTCGCAAATAGCGGGTTTTCGGCGCTCTGGTGTCCGGCCGAATCGCCAAGGTCACGGAGTGGCGACCGAGACCCCCACACCGACCGCCTCGCAGGATGTTTCCAACCCGGGAAAGCTGGCTCGCGAAGTGTCCACGCTGCAGGCCTCGTTGCTGGGCAAACTGCACGAAGAGATGGAGGGTGGCAACGCCGCCCTGTTCGCCGCCGCGGCGCAGAAGCTGGCCGAGGAGTTCGGCTCGGTCACGGCAACGGCGGTTGGCACGCTCTGGGAGGGCAACGGCACCCCCACGGCAGCCGCGGAGGAGCACCCGAGTCTCTATCGCCCCGGGCAGATGCGCCGCCGGCTCGACCAGCTGCTCGAGCTGCAGCGCCGTTACGAGCAGCCGTTTGCCCTGGTCGTCTTCGATGTCGAGGGGCCGGGGACGAGGTCCGATGACGCCGGTGGGGGCAAGCAGACCGCGCTCGCCGTCGTCGGCGCGGCGCTCGGCGACAGCGTCCGCCTCGTCGATGAGACCTTTCGCCTCGAGGAGGACGCGCTCTGCGTGCTCGCTCCGGGTCAGGACACGATCGGTGGGGTGCAGATGGCCGAGCGCCTGCTCAGCCAGCTCGACGACCTCGAGCGGGCCGGTGGCCTGAGGATCGGGATCACCGCCGGAGTCGTAGCCTGTCCCGATCACGGCAACGCCGCCGACCTGCTCCTCCACAAGGCCGACGAGGCGATGTGGCGGGCCCGCTCGGTCGGTCAGCCAGTCGGCGTGGGCGCGCTGGGTAATGACGCAAATTCCGTCAGCAGCTGACGGAATTTGCAAGTAACCCTCCAATTCGGCAAGTTGAACGCCTCCAATTGTGCAAGTGCGCAGGAGTTGCAAATTCCGTCACTTACTGAAGGAAATTCCGTCAGTAGCTGACAGATTTGCCATCATGTGTGAATGATCGAGCGTCAGGCACGTTCCCAGATCGTTGAGGCGGTACAGGATTCCCGGGTCGTTCTCGTCGCAGGCCCCCGCCAGGCGGGGAAGACGACGCTCGTGCGTGACCTCGCCGGCGGTTCGCTTTCCATGGCCTACGTCACTCTTGACGAGGCCAGCGCTCGACGAGCCGCATCCGAGGACCCCGCCGGCTTCGTCGCGGGCCTTGATCTACCAGTCGCGATCGACGAGGTTCAACGAGCTCCTGAGCTACTGCTCGAGGTAAAGCGCATCGTCGACCGGGATCCCAGTCCCGGTCAGTTCCTGCTTACCGGCTCGGCCCGAGTGCTGTCCTTGCCGCGTGTCGCCGACGCTCTGGTAGGCCGGGTTGAGCCGGTCACCTTATGGCCGATCTCTCAGGCCGAGGTCGAGGGATCGACGCAGAATCTGGTCGACGCGCTCTTTGCGGCTCAGCCGCCGTCGATTGCCGGTGCACTCGCGGGTAGTGAAGCCTGGCTTGGCAGGGCGCTGGCTGGGGGGTTCCCCGAGGCACGCGAAAGAGAAGAGGGACGGCGGCGCGACGCGTGGTTCTCTTCTTATCTAGAGACCCTGGTCGAGCGGGACGTTCGGGACCTCGCCGATATCAGGGCAGTGGACGAGGTGCCCGCTCTGCTTGCCCTGGTCGCCTCTCGAAGCACCGGCCCCCTCAATATCGCCGCGCTGGCGAGCGAGTTGCGCGTTTCCGAAGCCTCCGCTCGTCGCTATCTCTCCTTGTTGCGCTCGGTCTTCGCTCTGCTGCGGATTCCATCGTGGCGTCGCAACCTTGGCCGCAGGGCAACGGCGGCGCCTAAGTACCAGCTCGTCGACTCCGGCATGGCGGCGCATCTGCTCAGCATCGACCGCGACAGGGTGGCGGGCGATGGATCTCTCACGGGGGGACTGTTCGAGAGCTTTGCCCGTATGGAGCTGGTCAAGCAGGTGGAGTGGAGCAAGGCGCGGCCAAGCATTCTCCATTTCCGCACCAGAGGTGGTGCCCGTGAGGTCGACGCCGTGCTCGAGCGCCGAGGCGGGCAGATCGTGGGCGTTGAGATGAAGGCTTCTGCGTCGCTGTCGCCGCGCGACTTTCGCGGTCTCGAAGAGCTGCGCGAAAGCCGCGGAGAGAGCTTCGTCGCCGGCGTCGTGATCCACGCTGGCGAGCAGACGCTTCCCTTTGGGGATCGGCTTTGGGCGCTGCCGGTGTCAGCCCTGTGGAATTAGTCGCCTTGCAAGATCGCTGACAGATTCCCGAAATTTGTCCATAACTGGTGTAAACCTCGAAAAGCGCTGGCAGAATGCTGCGCATGCCGGGAATCCGCACGAATGCCGCTGCCGAAGTGCTGGGCGTCAGCCCCAACACGCTGCGCAGCTGGGAGCGTCGCTACGGCTATCCCGTACCGAAGCGCACCCCGGGTAACCACCGTAACTACGAGCTGGTCGAGCTGCAGACGCTGCGCGACGCCCTCGCCGAGACCGGCAACATCTCCTCGGCGATCGAGCTTTCCCGCCAGCGCCAGGAAGCGCCGGCCAGCGGCGGCAACCTGCTGATCGCCTTCGAGAGCTTCGACGAGGATGCAGCCGACCGGGCGATCGAGCAGAGCTTGGCGATCCGGCCACTGGAGCGGACCGTGGAGGAGATGCTCTTGCCGGCGATCGACCATCTCGCCGTCGACCCCAACCGTGAGGCCGAGCTCGAGTTCGCCGCCCGCTGGGCGACCGGATGGCTGCACGGCGCTCGACGTCTCGCCTCGACCGCGTCCCGCCCGGCGGGGATCCTGTTGCTCGATTCCAGCCGTGGCTCCGACGCCGAGGCCGTCCACGCCCAGGCGCTGGACCTTGCCCTGCGCCGCGCCGGCTTCCGCGTCCTGATGCTCTCCGACGAGCTCGGCGAGGAGCGGATGGAGCGCGCCCTCGGCGCCCTCGAGCCGACCGCGATCGTCCTCTGCGGCCCCGGCGCTGACACCCCCAGCGCGGTGCAGCTCGTGCGCAAGATTCGCGACGCCGGCTTCGACGCGCCGCTCTACGGCTTCCGCGCCAGCGGGCTGATCGGCGACGCGATCCCCAGCGCCGGCGAGCGTCCCAGCCAGGTGACGGGGATGCTCAACGCCGATCTGCGCCGCCGGGCTAATCAGGCGTTCGCCTAGCCCGGCAATCTTTCCGGCTCATAGCGATACCCAATCCCGAAGTGCGTGTGGATATATCGCCATTCGGGCGACGCCAGGCGAAGCTTGGAGCGCAGTCTATGGACCAGGACGTCGACCGATCGGTCTCGACGCGGCATCATGGCCCCCCACATCTCTTCGTAGATCTTGGTGCGAAGCACGACTCGGTCGTTGCGATCTGCCAGTAGAACGAACAACTCGAACTCCCTCGCCGTGAGGCCCGCTCTCCGTCCGTCAATCAAGACCTGCATCTCGTCGGCGCGTATCTCGATCGGGTCGACCCCGCTCGGATGCACACCGATTGCAGATTGTCCGCCCACGACCCTGAGGGTCGCTCAGTCAGGTCTCGGTTTGGTGAAGATTCGGTGACGCCGAGCGCTAGACCTTTTCGGGCTCCGGCAGTGCCGTCTCGCTGATCCCAAACCGCTCATAGAGCCGCCGCAGCGGCGCCGGCGCCCACCAGTTCCACTTGCCGAGCAGCTCCATCAGCGACGGTACGAGCAGGGCACGGATGATGCTGGCGTCGATTAGCACCGCAAGCGCGGTCCCTACCCCGTTCTGTTTGATGAAGATGATCTGCGAGGTGGCGAAGGCGCCGATTGCGACCGCGAACATCAGAGCCGCCGCGGTGACGATCCGCCCCGTCCGCTCCAGCCCGATCGCCACCGACTCCGAGTCAGAGGCGCCGTGGTCGCGCGCCTCTTTGATCCGCGAGAGCAGGAAGACGGCGTAGTCGGTGGAGAGCCCGAAGGCGACGGCGAAGAGCAGGATCGGCATCGTCTGCTCGATCGCCCCGCTGCTGGTGTAGTCGAGCAGGGATTCGAACCTGCCGTCCTGGAAGATCAGCACGAGCAGGCCGAAGACGGCGCTGAGGTTGAGCACGTTCATGATCAGCGACTTGATCGGCAGCACCACCGAGCCGGTCATCAGGAAGAGAATCACCAAGGTGGCGATGACGATGATCGCGAAGGCGATCGGCAGGTGGCGGGCAAGGCTGCCCTGGAAGTCGATGAAGTCAGCCGTCGCCCCGCCGACCAGCGCGGTGGCGCCCGGTGGGGGCGGGATCTCCCGCACCCGCTTCACGGTCGTCTTGCTCGCCTCCGAGTTGAACGGATTGGCCGAGAGCACCTGGATCGAGGTGACGTCTTCGCGCAGTCGCTGCGGCGGGTAGACGGCGGCGACGCCGGGCGTACGGCGGACCTCCGCGGTGAGCTTCGCGATTCCAACGCGGTCCCCGCCTTTGACCGAGACCCAGATCGGTGCTTCCTGGTAAGGCGGGAACTCCGCGGTGACGAGATCGTAGGTTTCCCGCGCGCTCGCGTCCTTGGGCAGCACCCTGGGGTCAACGGTGTCGAACTTGATCGCGAAGAAGGGCAGGCCGAGGACGATCAGGAAGAGAGCGCTGAGCGTCGCGATCGGCGCCGGACGGCGCATCACGAAGCGCGAGAGCCGGTACCAGAAGCCGTGCTCGTCGGGCCGCGTGTCGGCCTCGGCGCGGCGCCGCAGGAAGCGCGGTGCCAATGAGTTGACCCGAGTCCCGAGCAGGGTCAGCACGGCGGGGAGGACGGTGAGCGAGATCAGCGCCGCGAGCAGCACGACCAGCGACCCGCCAAGCCCCATCGAGTAGAGGAAGCGCTGCGGGAAGACGAGCAGCGAGGCGAGCGCCGCGGCCACCGTCAGCGAGGAGAAGAAGACCGTGCGGCCGGCCGTTGCGAGAACCCGCCGCATCGCCGCCAGCCCCGGCCCGTCTTTGGCGATCTCCTCGCGGTAGCGGGAGACGATGAAGAGGCTGTAGTCGATCGCCAAACCGAGCCCCAACCCGGTCGTCAGGTTGAGCGCGAAGATCGAGATCGAGCCGAATTCGCTTGCTACCCGCAGAATCAGGAAGGTGCCGACGATCGCCAGCAGGCCGATCATCACCGGCAGCAGGGAGGCAATGAGGCTGCGGAAGAAGAGGAAGGAGAGCAGGAAGAGGAGCGGGAAGGCGAGCATCTCCGCCTTTTTCAGGTCTTCCTCGACCTGCTTGTTGACCTGCTCCTGGGCGACGGCGGCACCGCCGACGAGGATGCCGGGGCGGCTGGAGAACTGGTCGGCGATGTCACCCCCGGCTTCCTGCCATTCCTTGTCGTCGTCGGGTTTGAGCGAAACCGCCAGGTAGGTGGACTTGCCGTCGTTGGAGACGAAGTTGCGCGAGCGGGTCGTGTAGTAGCTCTTGACCGATCTGACGTCAGCGCGCTTGCGCAGTTCGGCTTCGAGTGCGGCAATGCGGCGCCGAGTCGACGGCTTGGCGACGGGTGCGTTCTCGACCACCACCTGTACCGCGGGGATGCGCAGCCCGGCGTCGTGGAGCTGATCCCGTGACTCGACCGCCTCGGTCGACGGGTCGTCGGCGCCGTAGGGGTCAAGCCGATCGGCGACCGAGCCGCCGAGGGCGCCGGCGAGCAGGAAGAAGACGATCGCGAAAAGCCCGACGCGGCGGGCGTGTCCATCGGCGAGGTGTGCGAGTGAGTCAAACATCAGCTGTTCCCTTCTCTAGTGCCGGCTCGAGCAGCTGGGCTTCCATCCGCTCGCACCAGTCGGCAAACCATTCGTTGAACTCGATCCCCGCCCGCAGCACCATCAGCGGGTAGGGATCCTCCGGACCGGCCTCAACCTTCTCCGGTTCCAGCGAGCGCAACCGCTCGGTCAGCGCGAGCCGGTGGGCACGCATCGTGCGCACCGTCTCGACCGCCTCGGCCGGTTTCAGCACTCCCGAGAAGAACAGTTTCAGCAACCCTTCTTCCCGCATCTCGACGGTCTTGGGCGGCCGGCGCAGCCAATCCTTCAGCTCCGCCCGGCCATCGGCGGTGATCCCATAACGGGTGCGCTTGCGATCGCCCCGCGAGGCATCGACCCCCTCGATCAAACCGCGCTCGGAAAGCCGTTTCAGCTCCGGATAGATCTGCCCGTAGCTGGCCGCCCAAAAGAACCGCGTAGTGCCATCAACCGCCGCCTTGATCTCATAGCCCGACCGCGGCTCGCGCGAGACCATGCCGAGGATCACGTAGGCGGTAGCGCTCAGGTCCATCGCAGTGAGATATATCAAGCCGATATATCTAACAGTGTGATGCGAGTCACACTGTTGCTCCGCTTATGTTGGAGAGAAGGTGCCGATGGGGGTCCCCCGCCCCAAGCCTGAGCAGATCAAACTACGAGGCCGGCGTCTGCCGGTCACGGCGAGGGAACAGGTACCGAGTGATGACGAGTGCGACGCCAATTAGCTCAACAAGGGTGGCGACCAACCAGACTTGAATCACGGCCGCGTCGAGGTGCCAATCTTCTCCTGCCCAGGCATAGGCAACAAATACAGCGTCCGCGACAGCAAGCTGGATGGTGATGAGCCACAACAGCCAGTTGGCGTATTTCTTCTTGAGCTTGATGTCCTGGAAGTGATCGATCCCGACCAGGGCTTTGTGGTCGTGAGGATCGAGCCCTTCCAGTGGGACTGCGTTGTCGAGGTCTTCCTGAGAAATGCCCGCTTCGGCGAGCTTGCTCGGCTTCTCCACGTGCCCTTGTGAAGACTCCAGTGACTCAGCGGAGCCGCCAGCCGACTCGTTCCCATTCATGGCTTAGGAGAGACCGAGGTTGTCCAGCCGGTGCTGCATGGACTCGGGAGACACGCCGAAAATCTTGGCAATGCGGAAGGGGGCCATCTCTTGTTCGTGAAATGCTTTAACCGCGACTTCTGGCATCAAAAGGCTTGCAGCAAAGCTATTGGCGTAGCGCTCCTCCTCATCCGTGCCGGTCGAGGATCTTTGATCCCGATAGTCCACATATTCGTATTGTTGTTCCGGTCGCGCCGATCGGCGAATGTAATGACCAAGCTCGTGGGCACAGGTAAATCGCTTCCGATTCCTACTGTCCTCGGTGTTGAGCAGGATGGAGGGATCTTTTCCTTTTTTCTTGACAAGAGCCCCCGATACGTCGGGCTTTAGGTAGACGTCTAGGACTTCGACGTCCAGGGATTTCGCGATGCGGACAGGGTCAATCGGCAAGGTGCCGTCCCAGCATTCCTCCAGCAATTCGGAAGCTGCTTTTTCTGCCTTTCTATTGCCAGCCATGAGACGAGTGTAGACCTCCCGTCGAGTTTTTTAGCTCTTCGGAGCCAATCTGGGTGCTAACAAAGTTAGCGCTGGAAACGGCAGCCAAAACGCTTCATTTGTCTAGTAACTTGACAGGCTATGTTCTGTCGAGTAGGAAGTGAAGCCATTCAAGCGCTACGCGACGAAGCACCAGCACCACTTTGAGGGCGATGACCGAGACCGCCGTAATCAGGCGGATCAAGGTTGCCGCCCGCAAGCGAGCCCAGGCCGATGCGGCAAAACGAGAGGCGACTACCGAGCTACGAGCCTACTGCCGAGAAGCCCAGAAGGCGGGCATTCCGGTTGCTCGGATTGCCTCAGAGGCCGGCCTCTCTCGCCAGGGCGTTTACGACCTGCTTGGGAATCGAAGATCAGACATCAAGAAAAGGTGAGGTCACCTGCCGAGAAAGACAGCTCGGGGGTCGTGGATTCTCCAGAAGGAGTGATGCAATCGTCCTCCCCGACGAGATCCTGGGCGCCGACGCTGCATAGTCGGGCAGGCGCCGGGGCGGCCATCGCAGACGTGCTTCCGCGACTATCCTCGGACGTCACATGAGTGCGCCTGGTTCCGACATCGTGGTGATGAAGTTCGGCGGCACCTCCGTTGCCGGCGCTGAGGAGATCAAGCGGGCGGCGCGGCGGATCGTTGCGGCGCGGGATGCCGGCAACCGGGTCGTCGCGGTGCTCTCCGCACGGGGCAAGACGACCGATGAGCTGGTCGCTCAGGCGCTGGAGATCTCCGAGCGGCCGGTGGCCCGGGAGATGGACATGCTGCTCTCCACCGGCGAGCGGATCTCCTGTGCGCTCTGCGCGATGGCGATCCACGACATGGGCCACAACGCGATCTCCCTGACCGGGTCGCAGGCCGGCATCGTCACCGACTCCTCCCACACCAGGGCGAAGATCATCGACGTCCGTGCCGATCGCATCCGCACGACCCTCGAAGAGGATCGGATCGTCCTCGTCGCCGGCTTCCAGGGCGTCTCGACCGACAACAGCGACGTGACCACCCTGGGCCGGGGCGGCTCCGACACGACCGCGGTCGCCCTAGCCGCCGCGCTCGACGCGAGCGTCTGCGAGATCTACACCGACGTGGCCGGCGTCTTCAGCGCCGACCCGCGGATCGTCCCCGACGCGCGCAAGCTGCCGGTCGCCTCCTACGAGGAGATGCTCGAGATGTCGGCCTCCGGCGCCAAGGTCCTGCAGCTTCGCTCGGTCGAGTACGCCCGCAACAACGGCGTCCGGATCCACTGCCGCAGCAGCTTCGAGGACGGCCCCGGTACCCTCGTGGTCAGCGAAGAGGAAAGCGAGCAGGAGAGCGTGGAGCAACCTTTTGTAACCGCAGTTACCCACTCCGACGGCGAGGCGCGAGTGACGCTCACGGGCGTCCGCGACGAACCCGGAGTTGCCGGCCGGATCTTTACCGCGCTGGCCGACGCCGGCATCAACGTCGACGTGATCATCCAGAACGAGCCAGTCGGCGACAACGCTCTGGCCGATCTCTCCTTCACCGTCGATCGCTCCGACCTGACCGCCGCGACCGACACCGTCGGCGCCCTCGAGGTCAGCCAGGGTGTGCGCAGCGAAGAGCGGATCGGCAAGGTCTCGATCGTCGGCGCCGGCATGCGCTCCCACCCGGGAGTCGCCGCCAAAGTCTTCGAGGTGCTCGGCGGTGAGGGGATCAACATCGAGATGATCACCACCTCGCCGATCAAGATCTCCTGCGTCATCTCCGCCGACCGCGTCCCAGATGCGGTTCGCGCCCTGCACCACGCTTTCGAGCTCGGCGAGGACGCGGTCAAAGCCGAGGACCCGATGGGCGCCCACCGCCCAACGGTCAAAAACTGAGCGCCGCCATACTCGAGCCAATGGCGGGCGACGGATACAGAATCGGAGTGTTGGGCGCGACCGGGCTGGTCGGGACGACGATCCTCGAGCTGCTCGCGGATCGCGATTTCCCCATCTCGGAGGTGGTGCCGTTTGCCTCTGAGCGCTCGGCGGGTAAGTCGATCGCCTGGGGTGACGATGAGCTGGAGGTGCGTCCCCTGAACGAGGAGACGATCCAGGGTCTCGACGTCGTCCTCTCCTCCGCGGGCGGATCGGTCAGCGCCGAGTGGACGCCGAAGCTGGTCGAGGCCGGCGCGGTCGTCGTCGACAACACCAGCTACTGGCGGATGCACGACGACGTGCCACTCGTCGTCGCCGAGGTCAATCCCGACGACCTGGCCGCCCACAAGGGCATTGTCGCCAATCCGAACTGCTCGACCATGCAGATGGTCGTCGCGCTCAAGCCGCTCTACGATGCCGCCGGGATCGAGCGGTTGGTCATCTCCACCTACCAGGCCGTCTCCGGCACCGGCAAGGCGGCGATCGACGAGCTGCTCACCCAGTCAAGGGCCTCCCTCGATGGCGAGGATCCGGCCTCATCGGTGTACCCGCACCCGATCGCCTTCAACGCCCTGCCGCAGGCGGGCAGCTTTCCGGCCGGCGACGACCACACCGACGAGGAGCGCAAGCTGATCAACGAGACCCGCAAGATCCTCGGCGACGAGGAGATCCGGGTCAGCGCGACTTGCGTCCGCGTGCCGGTCGTGACCGGGCACTCGGAGGCCGTCAATGTTGAGACCCGCGAGCCGCTCGACCCCGAGCGCGCCCGCGAGTTGCTCGCCGCCGCGCCCGGTGTGACCGTGGTGGACGATCCCGCCGCCGGCCGCTACCCGATGGCGATCGAGGCCGCCGGCCGCGACGACGTCTACGTCGGCCGCATCCGCCGCGACCCCGGCAACGAGCGTGCGATCGACCTCTGGGTCGTCTCCGACAACCTGCGCAAGGGCGCCGCCACGAACACTGTGCAGATCGCCGAGCTGCTGGTCGAGCGCAACCTCATAGGCTGAGGTCGATGGACATCGGCTTTGGTGAAGCGCTGCTGCTTTTCGGTGGGTTGCTAGCGGTGGTGGCGGCGCTTTCTGGCGTCATTCGCGGCACCGTGCTATCCGCCTCAGTGCTCTCCGTTGCCTTCGGCATCGCGCTTGCTGCGACCGACGTGGTCAGCGTCGACGCCACCGACGAGTCGATCGTCGAGCTGGTCGAGCTGGCCCTGATTCTCACCCTCTTCTCCGACGGGATGTTCGTCGAGCGAGAGCTGTTGCGCCGCCATTGGAGCCCCGTTGCGCGGTCCCTCGTAATCGCGATGCCGATCACGATGGTGCTGCTTGCTCTGGCGGCGAAGGCGCTTTTCCCCGACCTCGACTGGGCCGAGGCCTTCCTGCTCGCGGCCGTGCTCTCGCCGACCGACCCGGTTGTCACGTCGGCTGTGGTCACCTCCAAGCTCGTCCCCAGCAGCGTGCGTCATACGCTCAACCTCGAGTCTGGCCTCAACGACGGCTTGGCCCTTCCCTTCGTCCTCTTCTTCCTCGTCCTCGCCTCGCCTGGCGGCGACGCCGGTGCCGAAGCGGCGAAGCTGGTGGCCGAGGCTCTCGTCGGCGCCGCGATCGGCGTCGCCCTGGGGGTGCTCGGGGGTCGCTTCCACCACCGACTTCCGGGCGGCGGGTTGACCGCCCGCTACGAGGGGATCTACGCGGTCGGCTTCGCCCTCGTCGCCTTCGGCCTCTCCGACGTCACTTTTGGCAACGGCCTGATCGCCGCCTTCGTCTGCGGCATCGCCATGGGCGCGACTGAGCGGGAAGTGCCCGACGGCTTCGTCGAGTTTGCCGAGAACGCCAGTGCGATCCTTCAGGTCCTCACCTTTTTCGTCTTCGGCGCCCTGATCGTTGCCACCGGCTTCGATCACAGCATCCCCCCGCTGGTGGTCTTCGTCGTCTTCGCACTGTTGATCGCCCGTCCGGCCGCCGTCCTGCTCTCCTTCCTACGCACCGGGATTCCCCAGGCAGAGAAGGCCTTCATGGCCTGGTTTGGGCCCAAGGGTGTCGCCTCGATGCTCTTCGCCCTCTTCGTGCTCAAGTCCCAGGTAGGGGACAGCGAATTGATCTTCGACATAGCCGCGATCGCGATCATCTGCTCGATCGTCGCCCACGGCCTCACCGACACGGTCGGCGCCCGCTGGGTAGCCCGTCAAACGGGCCTTGCAAAAAGCTCTGAGTCTGGGGATCCGGCCTAGTCAGGCGGGAACCGAAGCGAGGCGCTCCTCGACCCAGCCGGTCGAGGCGATGTGCTTGCTCATCCCGAGCTGCTTCGGCTCGGCGCCGAGCGCCAGGCCGACGAGCTGCGGCAGGTGCAGCACGGCGAGGCCGAGGTCGCGGTTGACGACCTTGGCCGCCTCGGGCTGCTGCATGTCGAGGTTGAGGTGGCAGAGGGGGCAAGGGGTGACCAGGCAGTCGGCGCCGGCGTCGATCGCGTCGCCGACGTGGGTGCCGGCCTGGCGCAGCGAGGTCTCGCGGTTCATCGTGATCACCGGGAAACCGCAGCACTTGCGAGCGCCGTCGTACTCGACCACCTCGCCGCCGAGCGCCTCGATCACCTTCTCCAGGTAGATGTCGCGGTCGGGGAACTCGTCGTAGCCGAGCCGCTCCTTGGGTCGCACTACGTAGCAGCCGTAGAAGGGACCGACCCGCAGGCCGGAGAGCGGTCGCACGACCTTCTCGGCCAGCCGGTCGAGCCCGTAGTCCTCGACCAACAGCCAGAGGAAGTTTTTGTTGGTGAAGCCGTCCTTGCCTTTCTCGTAGGAGAGGCCCTGGCCGCTCAGCACCTCGTTGATGTGAGCACGGTAAGAGGAGTCGGCGTCGAGCCGCTGCTGGCACTCCGACTGAGCGCCCTGGCAGGTCGAGCAGATGTTCATCATCGCCAGCCCGGTCTGCTGGGCGAGGGCGAAGGTGCGGGCGTTGAGCGTGTCGGCGAGCTCCTGGTTGTGCTCGGCGATGACGCCGGCGCCGCAGCAGTTGGCGCGGTCGAGTTCGACCAGCTCGATCCCGAGCTTCTCGGCGGTGAACGCCATCGAGCCATGCAGCTCGGCGGTGAAGCCACGCGAGACGCAGCCCGGCCAGTAGGCGACCTTGATCTGCCCGTTGCTCATCACGACTCTCCTTTGCTCTCCGCTGCGGCCTTCGCCTCGTCGGTGAGGATCGTCTCGGTCGGCTCGTCGGGCTCGGGTTCGACGTCCTCCTCGCCGCGGATGTAGATGTTGAATTCCTCGCGGTGTTCCTCGGCGTGCTGGTAGATCGCCTTGACCTCGTCCTGGGCGCCGTCGGGCAGCTTTGGGTGGACGCCCGGGATTAGCTTCGGCAGCGAGCGCATCTTCCCCGTCCGCAGGCCGCGGATCGCCGTAGGGATCGAGCCCAGCAGCCCCTTGATCGCGCCTTTGGTCGGTTTGAGCTTGCCTTTGACGCCCGGCGCATATGACTCCTGCAGGAGCAGCGACTCGTCGAGGGTTCCCTTCTTCTCGATGATCTTGGTGAAGGCGGCCATGTGGCTGTGACCGTTGTTGGGGTCCTCGACCTCGTTCTCCTCGGCTTTGCGGCGCAGCCGCATGATCTGGTCCATCGGCGCGACCCCCTTGGGGCAGGCGTCGATGCAGCTGAAGCAGTGGGTGCAGTCGTAGATCCCGTGCGGGTCCTCGGCCAAGTCGTGCAGGCGCTCTTTGGTCTCGGCGTCGCGGGGATCGCCGACGAAGCGGTAGGCCTTGGCGAGAGCCGCGGGGCCGATGAAGTCGGGGTCGGCTTCCATCGAGAGGCAGGAGGAGACGCAGGCGCCGCACTGGATGCAGGCCATCGACTGAGTGATGTCGATCATCGATTCCGGATCGACCACGTACTCGCGCTCGGGTGCCTCGCCGTGGGGGAGGAGCCAGGGGGTGACGCGGCGGATCTTGGTCCAGTGAGTCGACTCCATATCCGTGATCAGATCCTTGATCACGGGCATGTTGCCCATCGGCTCGACCACGATCGTGTTGTCGCCCTCACCGACGCTCGCCTTCTTATCGGCCAGCTCCTGCGCCTCGCCGATCTGCGTCTTGCAGCCGAGGCCCGACTGGCCGTTGATCTTCATCCCGCAGGACCCGCAGATAGCCGCCCGGCAGGAGCAGCGCACCGAGAGCGAGCCGTCGTCGCGGTCCTTGGCCTGCAGGATGCCGTCGAGGACGGAGAGCGAGGGATCGAGGTCGACCTTGAACTCCTCCCAGTAGGCGCCCTCGCCGCTCTCGGGCTGGTAACGGCGGACTTTCAGGGTGTACTCGGCCATGGTCCTAGTACTTCCTCTCTTCGGGTTCCCACTGGGTGATCGTCACCTCTGAGTATGAGAGCTCGGGCCCATCGTCGCCAAGCTGGAGGTCGATGTGTTTGAGCCACTCCTCATCATTGCGCTCCGGGAAGTCGGTCCTGTACTGGGCGCCGCGGCTCTCCTTGCGCTCCAGGGCGGCGAGGCAGGTGCACTCGGCGTTGTCGAGCATGTAGCCGAGCTCGATCGCGCCGAGGATGTCCTGGTTGAAGACCGCGCCCTTGTCGTCGATGTAGGCGGACTTCGCCTCCTGCTTGAGCCGGCGGACGATCTCCAACGCTTCCTGGATCCCCGCCTCGTCGCGGAAGACGGCGACCTTGCCGTCCATCGTTTCGCCCAGCTCCAGCTTGATCTCCGAGACGCGCCGGCCGGAGCCCTTCTCGCGGGCGGAGATTGCCTCGATCGTGTCCTGCTCGGCCTCGAGCACGCCGCGCGAGGGCCGCGAGCCCTCGATTCGCTTGGCGCGGGAGGCGGCATCGACGCCGGAGCGGCGGCCGAAGATCAGCGTGTCGAGCAGTGAGTTGGCGCCGAGGCGGTTGCCGCCGTGGACGGAGACGCAGGCGGTCTCGCCGGCGGCGTAGAGGCCGGGGATGTCGGTGCGCCCGTCGACGTCGGTCTTGACGCCGCCCATCGTGTAGTGGTTGCCGGGCTTGATGTGGATCGGTTCCTTGGTGATGTCCACCCCGGCGAAGTCCTGGCCGACGAGGACGATCTCGCGCAGCGCCTCATGGATCCGCTTCTTCGGCACCACGGTGATGTCGAGCGCGACGGTGCCGTCGGGGAAGCCGCGGCCCTCGTTGATCTCGGTCTGCTCGGCGCGGGAGACGACGTCGCGCGAGGCGAGTTCCATCTTGTTCGGCGCGTAGCGCTCCATGAACCTTTCGCCCTTGGCGTTGAGCAGGTGGGCGCCCTCGCCGCGGGCGCCCTCGGTGATCAGGAAGCCCTTGCCCGCCAGCGTCGTCGGGTGGTACTGGATCATCTCCATGTCCATCAGCTTGGCGCCGGCCCGGTAGGCCATCGCGATCCCGTCGCCGGTGCAGATCAGGGCGTTGGTGGTCGGCTTCCAGGCCTGGCCGTTGCCGCCGCAGGCGAGGATCACGGACTTGGCGGTGAAGAGCTGCATCGAGCCGTCGGCGATGTTGCGGGTGACGACGCCGCAGCACTCGCCCTGCTCGTCCATCGCCAGCGCCGTGCAGAACCACTCCTCGTAGCGGGCGACCGAGTCGGAGTACTTCATCAGCTGCTCGTAGAGCACGTGCATGATCGCCTGGCCGGTGATGTCGGCGACGTAGTAGGTGCGGGCGGCAGAGGCGCCGCCGAAGGCGCGGGTGCCGAGCTTGCCTTCCTCGTTGCGGTGGAAGGTGACGCCGAGGTGCTCGAGGTGGAGGATCTCTTCCGGCGCCTCTTCGCACATGATCGAGATCGCGTCCTGGTCGCCCAGGTAGTCGGAGCCCTTGACCGTGTCGAAGGCGTGCGACTCCCAGGAGTCGCCTGGGTTGAGCGCGGCGTTGATCCCGCCCTGGGCGGCGTTGGAGTGCGAGCGGACCGGGTGGACCTTGCTGAGGATCCCTACCGATACGCCTTGCTCGGCGGCGGCCAGGGCGGCCCTCTGTCCGGCCAGTCCGGCGCCGATCACCAATACGTCATGCGTAGGCACGAGCGCGGACTCTATAGAGCCGAAATCCGACCCCGCAGTCGGATTTGGATGCCTAGAGCCAGCGCTCGTCGAGGCGGCGGATCGCGGCCTCGGAGAGGCGGATGCCGTCGGCGACCGTGTCGAAGTCGACGTTCTCGGCGAGGTCGTGCCACCAGTGATAGTTGGCGGGTTGCTTGAGGTCGGTGCAGCTCGCCAGGACAGCGGTCTCATAGCCGGCCGCCAGCGACTCCAGGCCGTCGGTGCCGTTGCGCAGGCGCAGGTTGGGGAAGAGGTCGACGCCGAGCTCCTCGGCGAGGCTGTCCATCAGGGCGAGCGAGCGGGGCGGGTACTCGCGCATCTTCAGGAAACCCTCGCCGCGCAGGACCAGCAGGTGCGGTGAGCCGGTCGACTCGAGGCAGAGGAAGAAGGTGCTCTCCCGCGGCAGCTCGGCGAAGTGGCGCTCGCCAAAGGCCTTGATGCCCTCGCTGAAGGACTCCTCCGCGCCAACCGAGAGCAGGATCACCCGCAGGTTGTCGGTCGGCTCGGCGACCAACCGCTCGGCGAGCGCCAGCAGGGAGACAACTGCGGTGCCGTTGTCGTTGGCGCCTGGGACGACATCACGCAGGCCGATCTCGGTCATCGCCGCGGCGGTGCCGATGCCGAGGAAGACGCCCAGCTTGGTCAGCGCTCGCCTGCCGGTGAGCGCCCCGACGGCAGCGAGCACCGGTCCGCCGACGACCGGCGCCATCAACGGGGGGCTGGTATCGCTGCGCTCGATCAGACCCAGCCGGTCGCCGATATGGGGCAGATTGGGATGGAAGATCAGCCCCGAGTGGGCTGCGTCGTGGTGGGCGATGAGGACGATGGTCCGCTCGGCATCGGCCGGGCCGAGCTCGCAAACGACGTTGTAGGTGGTGCGGCGGGGGAGGAGCCGGCGCAGCAGCCGCTTGCCGGGTGGATAGTCAGACGCCATTCCCACAGCCGCGCCCGCCGCGAGGGCGCCGCCGAGGAGCCGCCGCCCGCGCAGTGCCGCGATCCCGCCGAGCGCGCCCAGCCCCGCGCCGATCCCGAGCGGCCACCAGTAGGTGCCATGGGCAGGCTCGGCCTCGATCCTCGCCTCGGCGCCGAGCTCGGCGAAGCGCTCGACCAGCCACTCGGCGGCGCGCCGCTCGCCCTCGGAGGCCGAAGGGCGCTCGATCTGCTCGAGTTCCTCGAGCTGTGCACGCAGGCGGTCCTTATTGGGCTCCATCAGGGCGCGACCTTACCGGCGGCTTACCATTGGGACATGCTCGGGGGCAAACCAATCACGCTCTTCCACGTGCGCGGGATCCGCATCGCCGTCGACTGGTCCTGGTTCCTCGTCCTCTTCCTCGTCATCTTCTGGCTCTCGGACTTCTACGGCGATGTCCTCGGCGAGAGCAGTTCGTCTTCGACGCCGTTCCTGTTGGCGCTGCTCAGCGCGCTCGGCTTCTTCGGATCGATCGTCCTCCATGAGCTCGGCCACGCGATGGCGGCGCTGCGCAACGGCATCGGCATCTCCAGCATCCAGCTCTGGATCTTCGGCGGCATGGCGCGGATGAACCGCGAATCCGACAGCCCCGCAACCGAGTTCAAGGTCGCGATCGCCGGCCCCCTGGTCACCCTTGTGATCGTGATCGTGCTCGCCGCGATCGGCCTCGCCGCAGCCGGCCCGGAGGAGTTCCGCAAGGCGGCCCTTGTGGAGACCGACGCTGGCACCTCGGGCGTGCTCACGATGATCGCCTGGCTGACCACGATCAACCTGCTCGTCCTCGTCTTCAATCTGCTGCCGGCCTTCCCCATGGACGGTGGCCGGATCGTGCGCGCGATCGCCTGGTGGCGGACCGGAAACCGCACCTCGGCGACTCGCTTTGCCGCCAACCTCGGCCGCGTCTTCGCCTGGCTCTTCGTCGGCGTCGGCCTGCTCCTGATCGTCGACGGCTACGTCTTCGGCGGCGTCTGGCTGGCCCTGATCGGCTTCGTTGTAAACGGCTCCGCCAAAGCCGCCACCGCACAAACGGCGATCACCAGCGGCATCAGCAAGCTCACGGTCTCGGACATCATGGACCGCGAACCCGTTGCCATCCCCGACCAGCTCAACGTGGAGCAGGCCCTCGATGAGTACTTCCTCCGCTACCGCTGGCCCTGGTTCCCGGTCGTCGATGCCGCTTACCGCTTCGTGGGCCTCGTGGTCCGCGACAAAGCCGATGAAGTGCCGGAGACCTCCCGGACAACCTCGCTCGTGTCGGACCTCCTGGAGCGCGACGACGGCACCTTCCAGGTCCGCGACGACGCCCCACTCGACACGCTCCTCGCCAACCGCGCCCTGCGCCGCTTTGGGGCCGTAATGGCGGTTGACGCCGAAGGCAAGCTCTCCGGCGTGATCACCGCCGAGCAGGTCGGACGGGCATTGCGCGACGCCGCCGGCTGAGCACGGACGGAAAACGAAGGAGCGGGCCGTGGCGCGGACGCTCGATCAGCGGGCGATCGTGAACCCGATCGACGCGGCGGCAGACGTCTCGCCATCCGCAGAAGCGGTTACGAGCAACCGGTAGCGCCCAGGCTCGAGCGTCCGTCCGCCGATCTGGCCCACGGAGCCATAGGCGTTCGTCCCGGCCCTGCCGGCGATCGCCAGTGTGCCGCGGGCCAGGTAGCGGTCGCACCGGGGCTGCTTGCGGTTCAGCTTGGTGGTCCTGACGCATCGCGCGCCGTCTCGTCGACCGGAAACAGCCTGTGAGAAGGCGAGCCGAACCCGTGCCGGGCGGTCGAGTCGAAACCGGAAGGTGGTGCCGATCGGCAGCCGCGACCGGCCGCCGGCGCTTTGCGTGCGCCAGCGTGGGTGGGATTGCTGCAGGTCGGACACGACCGGCGCCGCCGGCCCGGGGTCGAGATGGCCATCGGAGCCAGGCGAGCCGGAATCGCCAGTAGGGCCGGGATTCTGGGGGATCCCGGGGTTCTCGGGAGGTTCGGGAGGTTCGGGCGCAGCGCAGGGATGCGACCCAGGGCCGAGCGCCGGGTCGGGCTCGATCGTGATCGCCTGCGACGCGCTCGTCGCGTTTGCCGCCAAGTCGGTGCCGGTGACCGTCACGGTGCGCTCGCCCGGAGAGCTGTAGCAGTGGCTGACTGCCGCACCCGAGCCCGAGCTGCCGTCGCCGAATTTCCAGGAGCTCGTGACCGGCGACCAGAGGTCGAACGGATCTACCGACATCGCGACCGGTTGCCCGACGACGCCCGTCGCAGGCACCTCGAAGTCGTTCAGCTCGGGAGGGATCGGGTCGAAGACCCGCGAGCGAACAGCCTGGGTGGTTCCCTGGCGTCCCGACCAGACAGCGGTGACGGTGCCCTGTGGGTCGATAGCGGCCGCCGGGATAAACGACTCTCCGGTGGAGAGGGTGACCGGCGAGCTCCATGTGCCGCCGGCAGTGCGATGCGCACTTCGCACGACGTCGTTGGGCGCGGACCAACCCTCCCAGATGACGGTCATATTGCCCTGCGGATCGGCAAGAAGCTGAACGCCGGACTCGCTGGGTTCGAGCCCGCCGGGGCTGGTCGCGACGTAGACGGTGGCGCCCCACGACCCACCGGCGGTAGCGCTGCGGGCCTGCAACCCATGCGCCGTGCCCGTGGCCAGCGGGGCCCAGTCCCAGACCACGGTCGCGTTGCCCTGTGGGTCGAGTGCCAGCAGCGGATTCATCGCGAGCCCGTCTTCCCTCGAGATCGTCAGCGGCGTGCTCCACGAACCCCCGGTTCGGCGAGCCGTTTGGACGAAGTAGTGAAAGCCGCTGGGGGCGTGGATGTCTTTCTGTTGCCAGACCGCGACCGCGTCGCCCTGGCCGTCGATCGCGATCCGCGGATAGCTCGACAGCCCGTCTTCGTCCGATATATCGACTGCCGCGGAGCTCCATTCGCCCCCCGCCGGGCGCGTCTTCGACTGGATGACCCCCTCTTCCCCGCCCGAGTCCCAGATGGCCGTGAGGTCGCCCTGTGCGTCCGAGGCGATGTGAGGCCAGACGGCGGCCTCGCTTTCGTCGGAAAGCGCCACCGGCTGGCTCCAGGAGCCGCCGGCGGGACGGGTGGCGGTTTGCACAAAGCCATATTGGTTCTGGGGTCCGGTGGTCCAGACCGCCGTCGCGTTGCCCTGCGGGTCGATCGCGATGTCGGGTTCGGAGGAATATCCATCGACATCGGAGAGCGCCACTGGCTGGCTCCAAGCGCCACCGGCTGGACGCGTCGCGGCTCGCACGACTTCCTTCGACCCGTCGTAGCCGAACCAGACGACGGTCGCTTCGCCATCAGGGCTGACGACGACCTTCGGCGACAGAGGTTGCTCGCCGGCTTGAGACAGCTGGACCGGGGCGCTCCAGCTACCGCCGGCCGGCCGCGTGGCGGCTTCGAGGATTTCCATATCTCCGAATCCCACCCACTGGACCCATACGGCGGTCGCGTCGCCTTGCGCATCGACCGCGACATCCTGCAGCGAGCCGCTGAATATCGATGCATTGGAAAGGACTGGCGATGCATTGACCGCGGGAAGCCAGCCCGCTGCAGAGGCGTTGCCGGCCATCGCCGCCAGCATGCCGGTGACAAGCACCAGCGGTACGGCGATTCGGCTCCCCCTGAACATAAACACAGGGTATTCTCGCACGCCGGCCACGGCGGCTCTAACTCCTTAACTGGACTTAAACGTCAGGTTAGGAGGCAGGCATGTGCCGCTCGACGATGCGGCTGAAGTCGGTGCCCGCCGACAGCGTCCCGAAGGCGTTGCCCCAGTCGCCGGAGAGGCGGGAGGCGCAGAAAGCGTCGGCGACGGCCTCGTCTCCGTAGCGGATCAGCAGTGAGGCTTGAAGGGCGAGTGCCATCCTCTCGACGATCCGCCGCGCCCGTGACTCGATCGTCTCGATGTCGCCCGGGATTTCGGCCCGTAGCGTCGAGACGTAGGCGTCGAGCTTCGGTTCGGTTCCGGTGCCCTCGAGCACCTCGGCGAAGAAAGCCTCGACCGACGCCGGGTTCTTCACCATCGCACGGAGCACGTCAAGGCACTGCACGTTGCCCGAGCCCTCCCAGATCGAGGCCAGCGGCGCCTCTCTGTATAGGCGCGGCATGCCCGACTCCTCGACGTAGCCGTTGCCACCGAAGCACTCCAGGCACTCGACCGCGTGCCACGGCTGTCGCTTGCAGAGCCAGTACTTGAGCACGGCGTTGGCGATGCGACGGAACTCCGTCGCCTCCTGGTCGCCCGCCGCGACCTCGTCATAGGAGCGGGCAAGGCGCATCGCCGCGATCGTCGCCGCCTCGGATTCGACGCAGAGGTCGGCGAGCACGTTGCGCATCAGCGGCTGGTCGATCAGATCCTTGCCGAAGGCGGCACGCTGCGAGGTGTGGTTAAGGGCTTGGGCGACCCCGGCGCGGTAGCCGGTGGCGGCGCCGATCACGCAGTCGAGCCGGGTGTGGTTGACCATCTCGATGATCGTCGGCACGCCGCGCCCCTCCTCGCCGACCATGCGCGCCCAGGCACCGCGGAACTCGAGCTCCGAGGAGGCGTTGGAGCGATTGCCGAGCTTGTCCTTGAGCCGCTGGATTTGGAAGCCGTTGCGCTCGCCGTCCGGGGTCCAGCGCGGCATCAGGAAGCAGGAGATGCCCGAGTCGGTCTGGGCGAGGACGAGGAAGGCATCGCACATCGGCGCCGAGCAGAACCACTTGTGACCGACCAGCTCGTACTCGGCTCCTGGTCCCCCTCCGTTAAGCGGAGTAGCGGTCGTGGTATTGGCCCGCACGTCGGAGCCGCCCTGCTTCTCGGTCATCGCCATCCCGCAGAGCGCGCCACGCTTGTGGTCGGCGGGGAGCGAACGCTCGTCGTAGTCGAGCGAGAGGAAGCGCGGCTCCCATTCCTCGGCCAGCTCGGGCTGCCTGCGCAGCGCCGGGATCGCCGAGTAGGTCATCGAGAGTGGGCAACCGACACCGCTCTCGGCCTGCATCAAGAGGGTGAACATCGTCGCCCTGGCGACGTGGGCGCCGGGGCCGGGTTCGCGCCAGGGCGCGGCGTGCAGGCCGTGGTCGACTCCGATCCGCATCAGTTCGTGCCAGGAGCTGTCGAACTCGACCTCGTCGATGCGGTGGCCGTAGCGGTCGTGGGTGCGCAGCTCGGGCTTGCGCTCGTTTGCCTCGAAGCCCCAGCGGATCGTCTGCGAGGAACCGCAGATCGCGCCCAGCTCGCGGGCCTGCTCCTCGGCCCAGCCACCGCCCTCGCGGTGCAGCGCCTCGACCAGGACACGATCGGCGTCGAAGGAGTTGTAGTCCTCGAGCGGCGTCGCCTGGTTGAAGACCTCGTCCGTCTGGGTAGTGCTGCGCTCGGCGGTGGCCATCGCTTGGATTGTCGCATCGATAGCATCGCCGCGCTCATGGCGAAGATCAAAGTCGAGAACCCGATCGTCGAGCTCGACGGCGACGAGATGACCCGGATCATCTGGTCGTTCATCAAGGAGCAGCTGATCCTTCCCTATCTCGATCTCGACCTCGTCTACTTCGACCTCGGGATCGAGAGTCGCGACGCGAGCGAAGACCGGATCACGGTTGAAGCCGCGGAAGCGATCAAGCAGCACGGCGTCGGCGTCAAGTGCGCGACGATCACCCCGGACGAGGCACGGGTGGAGGAGTTCGGCCTCAAGGAGATGTACCGCTCGCCCAACGGCACGATCCGCAACATCCTCGGCGGCGTCATCTTCCGCGAGCCGATTGTGATCTCCAACGTCCCGCGCCTGGTGCCCGGCTGGACGAAGCCGATCGTGATCGGCCGTCACGCCTTCGGCGACCAGTACCGCGCCACCGACATGGTGGTTCCCGGCGAGGGCACACTCACCCTCACCTACACGCCCAAGGACGGCTCCAAGCCGGTCGAGCTCGACGTCTACGACTTCCCTTCCGGGGGTATCGCGATGGCCATGTACAACCTCGACGACTCGATTCGCGACTTCGCCCGGGCCTCGATGCGCTACGGCCTCGACCGCGGCTACCCGGTCTACCTCTCGACGAAGAACACGATCCTCAAGAAATACGACGGTCGCTTCAAGGATCTCTTCGCCGAGGTCTACGAGAACGAGTTCAAAGTGGAGTTCGAGGCGAAGGGCATCTGCTACGAACACCGTTTGATCGATGACATGGTCGCCGCCGCGCTGAAGTGGGAAGGCGGCTACGTCTGGGCCTGCAAGAACTACGACGGCGACGTGCAGTCCGACACCGTCGCCCAGGGGTTCGGCTCGCTCGGCCTGATGACCAGCGTGTTGATGAGCCCCGACGGCAAGACGGTCGAGGCCGAGGCGGCGCACGGAACCGTTACTCGCCACTATCGCCAGCACCAGGCGGGTAAGCCGACCTCGACCAACCCGATCGCCTCGATCTTTGCCTGGACCCGCGGGCTTGCCGCCCGCGGTCGCCTCGATGAGGCCCCAGAGGTGTCACAGTTTGCCGCGACGCTGGAGCAGGTCTGTATCGAGACGGTCGAGAGCGGCAAGATGACCAAAGACCTGGCTCTCCTCGTCGGTCCGGACCAGCAGTTCCTCACCACGCAGGAGTTCCTCGCCGCGATCGACGAGCGCCTCCAGGGCGCGATGGCGTCCTAAAGAGCCTTTACCACCCAAACCACGACTTCAGGAGACGAAAAAGTGAGCACCCCCGTCAAAGTCACCGTCACCGGCGCCGCTGGCCAGATCGGCTACGCGCTGCTCTTCCGCATCGCCAGCGGACAGATGCTCGGCCCTGACACCCCAGTCGAGTTGAGCCTGCTCGAGATTCCCGACGCGGTAAAGGCGGCAGAGGGAACCGCCATGGAGCTCGACGACTGCGCTTTCCCGCTGCTGCGCAAGATCGACATCTTCGACGACGCCAAACCGGCGTTCGAGGGCTGCAACGTCGGCCTTCTCGTCGGCGCCCGCCCGCGCGGGCCCGGCATGGAGCGGGCCGACCTGCTCGAGGCCAACGGCGGCATCTTCAAGCCGCAGGGCGAAGCCATCGCTGCCGGGGCGGCCGACGACGTGCGGGTGCTCGTCGTGGGCAACCCAGCGAACACGAACTGTCTGATCGCGATGTCAAACGCCGACGGTGTGCCGCGCGAGCGCTTCACTGCGATGATGCGCCTCGACCACAACCGAGCGATCGCGCAGCTCGCCAACAAGCTCGGCAAGCAGGTCTCCAGCGTCAGCAACATGACTGTCTGGGGCAACCACTCGACCACTCAGTACCCGGACCTGGTCAATGCCAAGGTCGAAGGCGCGAGCGCCTGGGATGCGGTCGACGACGAGGCCTGGATCGGTGGGGAGTTCATTCCCCGGGTTGCCAAACGCGGTGCCGAGATCATCGATGCCCGCGGCGCCTCGAGTGCCGCCTCCGCTGCCAACGCCGCGATCGACCATGTCCACGACTGGGTGCTCGGTACCCCCGACGGCGACTGGGTCTCGATGGGCGTGCCGTCCGATGGCTCCTACGGAATCGAGGAGGGCGTCGTAGCCGGCCACCCATGCAGCTGCTCAGGCGGCGAATGGAAGATCGTCGAGGGGCTGGATGTCCCCGAGTTCTCACGACCCCGGATCGACGCCAGCATCGCCGAGCTACGTGAGGAGCGTGAGGCGGTCAGCCAGCTCGGCTTGGTCTAACGCGTTTTTTTACGCCTGCGGATACAAAAAGCCGGCCCAGTGGGCCGGCTTTTTTAACAAGTGCTACCTGGGACGCTATTTGGAGGCGTAGTACTGGCGCCCTTTCTTCTTGACCCGACCCTCTTTCTCGAGGTCACCGAGGACCCGGTAGAGGTAGTTGGGTTTGATTTTCATCGATTTGGCGATCTCCGAAGCGCTGATGCCGGGGCTGCCCTCGACCAGCGAGACAGCCTGGTCGGCTCGGGTGCCACTACGGCGGCGGCGGCGTTTTTTCGGACCGGGACTGGCAGCAGCTTTCGTGCCTGAACCGCGGGGGCGACCCGGACGACGGCCAGGGCGACTGAGGGCTTTCCCGCCCAGCTCGGCGAGGGCGCGCTCGAGGCGCTTGCGCTCGTCGTCCAGCTCGGCGAGGCGCTTCAGGACCAGATCGCGGGCCTCGTCGAGTACGTGAGTGGTGCTTGGCATCTCGTTCCTTTCGTCCGGCGCATTTCGCTCACCGGATCACATAGGCAGGGTTTACGAACCGCAGTGTTGCACAGTCACTGTGACTGTGGACAGAGCACTGGCCAGATTGGCTTACCCCAACCTGACTATTGTGGAACCTGGACTATGTGGGTCACCATCCCGTCGGTGTGAGCGTGATCGGAAAAAGGTACTCCACAGGTTTCGACGCTAAGGCTCCACGATTACTCCATCTATCTAACGGCGGCGCTTCTTGGGCAACGTGCGGAAGACGACGTCCCAGAGCGGAGAGGAGACGCCGTAGCCGAAGCGGTGGTCCTGGAAGTGGTGGCGCATGTGCTGCTCGCGCAGCCGCTTGCCCAGGTCGGACTTGGGCACGAAGTGGTGCACGTAGTAGTGCGTGTAGTCGTAGGCGAGGTAGCCGGCGATGAAGCCGCCGAAGAGCGGGTAGGCAGCCGGCGTCCCGAAGATCAAGGTGAAGGCGAAGAAGAAGAGCGCAGCCAGCGGGATCGAGACCGCCGGCGGCATCACCAGCCGCATCTTGTCGTTGGGATGGTCGTGATGGATGCCGTGGATGATGAAGTGCATGCGCCGGCCGAAGGCGTTGTCGGGCTCCCAGTGGAAGAACAGCCGGTGCAGCCAGTACTCGGTCAGCGTCCAGATCGCGACGCCGCCGAGGCTGAGCAGGACGAGTTGCCATGCCCCTTGGCCGTGGTCGGCCCCTAGCCACTCCATGGCGACGATCACCGGCAGGAAGATGACCGCCGGGATCGCGGGGTGGACCCGCGAGAAGAAGTTGAGGAATTCGCTCTCGAAAAGCTGCGGCGAGGCCGCGAGCTTGTCGGTGCGGTCGTGAGCCTCCATTCGCGCCAATGGTAGCGCTGGGCGGACCCGACTCCCGCAAGACGCGGGGAAGATGTGACGACTCTGTGTCAAGAACGTTGCGATTTGCGAAATCAGGCGTCACGGAAGTGTCACGAGATTGGCAACATGGCCGTCGTGCCGCGCAAGCCCAAGCCCCCCACCTGCGACGACTGCTACTTCCGCAAGAACCAGCTCTGCGCCCTCCAGCTCGAGGAGCCCTGCACCACCTTCCGCCAGAATCGCCCCGAGGGGCTTGTGCCACCTCGCCAGCCGGTTCTGCTGATGCGTCCGCCGCGCTGGGCAGCCCAATCGCAGCCTGCATAGCGCTGCCGGGCTCGTGATGGCTATGTTTTGCCCCTATGCCTGAACGGGACGTATTTGCCAACTTCGCGCGCATGCGTAGGGAGATGGATCAGATGCTGGGCGGAGCCTGGGGTAGGACCGCCTACGTCAGCCGCAGGAGCAGCGGTTTCTCCCCGAACGTCGACGTCTATTACTGCGGCGATCCGCAGCGAGCTGTTGTCAAGGTCGATCTCGCCGGCGTGGATCTGGAACAGGTGGGGATCGAGGTGAGTGGGCGGCAACTTGCGATCGTCGGGGAACGGCCTGTGCAGGAGACCGAGGGGCGGGTCTACCAGCAGGTGGAGATTCCCTCGGGGCCGTTCCGTCGGGTTGTCGAGCTGCAGGTGGACGTCGACGCCGACCAGGCCAAGGCGACCTATGAGGACGGCGTGCTGCGGATCGACCTGCCGTTGCGTGATCCCTCGCAGACGACGCGGCGTGTGCCGATAGGGCGCGAATGATGGAGGGGACCCCCGTCCTCGAGGTGGTCGAGTCCGAGCTCGACGCCGAGGACGCGATCCGCGCCAACCAGCCGCTTCCCGATGCACTGCCGGTGCTGCCGCTGCGCGAGACGGTCACCTTTCCCGAGACGCTGACCCCGCTCGCGGTGGGTCAGGAGCGCTCGATCAAATTGGTCGACGACGTGCTCGGCGCCAACCGCATGCTTGTCATGGTCGCCTCGCGCGACCCCGAGGACGAGGAGCCGGGACCCGAGGATCTCCACGACGTCGGCGTGGTCGGCGTCGTTGCCCGCATGCTGAAAGTCCCCGACGGCACGCTGCGCATCCTCGTCCAGGGCACGCAGCGGGTCCGGCTCGGGCCCTACGTAGCCGAGGAGCCCTACCTGGTCGCGCGGATCGCCGAGCTGCCCGACATGGTCGACGAGGGTCCCGAGCTGGAGGCACTGAGCCGCAACGTGCAGCGCACCTTCTCGGAGATCGTCGAGCACATCCCGTACCTGCCCGAGGAGTTGCAGATGGCGGTCGCCAACATCGAGGACCCGGCCGCCCTCGGCCACCTGATCGCCGGCGCGCTGCGCATCTCCACCGAGGAAAAGCAGCAGCTGCTGGAGGAGGTCGACGTCGCGGCCCGTCTGCGCAGGCTCTCGCAGATCCTCGCCCGCGAGCTCGAGGTGGTCCAGCTCGGCAGCCAGATCCAGTCCCAGGTGCAGTCCGAAGTCGACAAAGGCCAGCGCGAGTTCTTCCTGCGCCAGCAGCTGAAAGCGATCCAGGACGAGCTGGGGGAGGGGGACGAGCAGCAGGCCGAGGCGAACGAGCTGCGCCAGCGGATCGAGGAGGCCGATCTACCCGAGCACGCGCGCAAAGCCGCCGAGCGCGAGCTCTCGCGCCTGGAGAAACTGCCGCCCGCGGCGGCCGAGCACGGGGTCATCCGCACCTATCTGGAGTGGCTGGTCGAGCTGCCGTGGTCGCATGAGACCGAGGACAACCTCGACATCGCCCATGCCCGCGAAGTGCTCGACGCCGATCACTACGACCTCGAGAAGGTCAAGGACCGCATCCTCGAGTACCTGGCGGTGCGCAAGCTGAAGCCGGACTCGCCCGGGCCGATCCTCTGCTTCGTCGGCCCTCCCGGGGTCGGCAAGACCAGCCTCGGCCGCTCGATCGCCAAGGCGCTGGGGCGGGAATTCGAGCGCATCTCGGTTGGCGGGGTGCGCGACGAGGCCGAGATCCGCGGTCACCGCCGCACCTACATAGGCGCCATGCCGGGCACGATCATCCGCGCCTTACGCGACGCCGGCTCGCGCAACCCCGTTTTCATGATCGACGAGATCGACAAGATGGGATCCGATTTCCGCGGCGATCCCTCCTCGGCGATGCTGGAGGTGCTCGACCCGGCGCAGAACGACAGCTTCCGCGACCACTACCTCGACCTCGAGTTCGATCTCTCCGAGGTTCTCTTCATCGCCACCGCGAACATCCTCGACACCATTCCCGGCCCGCTCCAGGACCGCATGGAGACGATCGAGCTGGCCGGCTACACGCTCGAGGAGAAGCGCCACATCGCCCGCCGCTACCTCGTCCCCCGCCAGATCGAGGCGAACGGGTTGAAGCCCTCGCAGATCGAGTTCGCCGATTCTGCCCTCACCGCGATCATCGAGGAGTACACCCGCGAGGCCGGTGTCCGCAACCTGGAGCGCCAGATCGGCACGATCTGCCGCAAAGTCGCCCGCGACGTCGCCGAGGGCAAGAACAAAGGCAAGGTCAAGGTCTCGGCGAAACGGGCGCGCGAGCTGCTCGGCCGCCGCCGCTTCTTCGCCGAGCAGCGCCGCCGCACCAAGGATCCCGGTGTCGCCACCGGGCTGGCCTGGACGCCGACCGGCGGCGACGTCCTCTTCATCGAGGCGACCGCGATGCCGGGCTCGGGCAAGCTGACGATCACCGGCCAGCTCGGCGACGTGATGAGGGAGTCGGCGCAGGCGGCGCTCTCCTACGTGCGCGGCCACTGGCGCGATATCGCGCCGAGCCTGGACGAGAGCTGGTTCGCCGAGCACGACATCCATATCCACGTTCCCGCCGGCGCCGTGCCCAAGGACGGGCCGTCGGCCGGCGTGGCGATGACCGTGGCGCTGGCCTCGTTGATCTCCGGCCGGCCGGTCCGCAACGATGTCGCGATGACCGGCGAGGTGACCCTGACCGGCCAGGTGCTGCCGATCGGCGGCCTCAAGGAGAAGTCGCTGGCTGCCCAGCGCGCCGGGATCAAGCGGGTGATCGTGCCCAAGCGCAACGAAGGCGACGTGGCCGAGATCCCCGAGCACGAGCGCAGCGAGCTGGAGTTCGTCTACGTCGACGAGGTCGCGAAGGCGATCGACGCCGCCCTCAAGTAACGACCATGGAGGCAGCCGAAGCCCTGGGCAGAGGCAACCTGTCGACGTTCTACGAGGCGATCCGCGAGGCCCTGCGGGCGCGCTCGCTCAGCTTCTGGATCGTCGCCGGGCTGACCGTCGCCGCCGCTGGGCTGCGCTTTGCGACACTCGGGGTTCAGGCCTACCACCACGACGAGATCGTCACCGCCAGCCGAGTGCTGCGGGCCGATTTCTGGCACGCCATGGAAGCGGTCGGCTTCAGCGAGTCGGCGCCGCCGCTCTATTACGCCCTGGCCTGGGCCTGGGCCCAGCTGACAGGCACCGGTGAGTTCGGCCTGCGCTCGCTTTCGGCCGTGGCCGGTGTGGCCACGGTGCCCGTCGCCTACCTGCTCGGCACCGAGTTGCGCGATCGTCGCACGGGGGTCGCTGCCGCGGCCCTGGTCGCGGTCAATCCGATGCTGCTCTGGTACTCACAGGAGGCGCGCGGCTACTCGCTGATGGTTTTGCTGACAGCCGTTGCGGCGCTCTATTTCGTGCGCTCTCTCGACCAGGGACGCCACCGCGACTTCACCGGCTGGGGAGTTGCCTCGGCGCTCGCCCTCGCCACTCACTACTTCGCGATCTTCCCGATCGTCCTCGAGGGCGCTTGGCTGCTCTGGCGCCGCGGCCGTGCGAGCCTGGCCGGGCTGTGGATCGTGCTGCTCGCCGGCTTGGCTTTGACGCCGCTGGTGGTCCACCAGACCTCGCTGGGTCACGCGGAGTGGATTGGTGGTCGCAGCCTCGGCCATCGTCTCTGGGAGGCTGGCGTCACTTTCGTTGTAGGCGAGACCGGTGACATCATCGCCCGGCCAGAGACCATCCTGCCGGCGCTGGTGCCGTTGCTGGCGATCGGGGTTGGGCTGTTACTGCTCGTGTTGCGGGGGGAGCGGGAGGAGCGCCGCGCCGCTGTGCTGATGCTCGCCGTCGCCGCTGTCACCGTCGCCGTGCCGGTGATCCTGGCCGTACTCGTTCCCGGCAAGGACTATGTGATCTCGCGCAACCTCCTCCCGGCGCTGGTGCCGCTGCTGGCTGTGGTGGCGATCGGATTGACCTTGCGAAGGGCTCGGCGGGTGGGAGTCCTGATCGCCTCGGTGCTTGTCGTCTACTCGCTCGGTTTCTCCATCTGGGCCAGCGTCTCCCCAGGGCTGCAGAGGCCCGCCTGGGACTCGGTTGCCGCTCGCCTGGGGGAGCCCGAAGCGCCGCGGGCGATGGTCCTCTGGACGCTGGGCGCCGCGTCGCTGCGCTTTTACCTCTCGAGCGGCTCCTTCCAGGCGCATCCCTCCGAAGGCTACGTCTGGGACGTGCACGAAGTCGACTTCATTTCCGACGGGCCGGCGCCGCCGGTTCCGGCCAGGTTGCTCGGGCCACGCTTCCGCCAGGTCGGCTACGAACGGGTCGGCCGCCTGTACGTGAGGCGGTACGCCCTGCCCGGTCCGGACCTCACTCACCTTCGCCTGCGACGGATCCGCAGCGCCGACCTCAACTTCCGCTCGAACGCTGTTCTTCTGGACGGGATTGGACCGGGCTGATAACGGGAACTCAATTGGAGTTATCCTGAGCGTCCCCCAGAGCAGAACCAGCGAGGAGATGGCATGACCAAAACGAAGGCGAACCAGGCTGCGGACCTCTATTCGACTGCCCGTGAAAACCCCTACGTGCAGCGCTTGATCGAGGACGAAGAGCTGCGCGAGAGCCTGCGCGATGCCTTCGAGGCCGCGCGCGGCGCCTACGCCCGGGCGACCGGTAACGGCAAGGGCGCGGTCAAGGCCGTGACCAGCGACAAGAAGGTGCAGAAGGACCTGCGCACCGCGGCGGAGAGCCTGCGCGAGGCCTCAGAGGCGTTCAAAGCGCCGAAGAAGCGCAAGAAGAGCCGCCTCGGCCGTCTGATCCTGTTCGGCATCGTCGGCGGTGTGATCGCGCTGGTGGTCAGCGAGGATGCTCGCAAGGCCGTGCTCGACACCCTGTTTGGCGCCGAGGAGGAGTTCGAGTACACGTCGACTACGAGCATTAACGGCGCCTAATTCCCCTCTGCAATGCGCGGGTCGCCCGGTTCGCGCCGTAGACTGAAGTGATGGAGGCAGCGACCAAAGAGCGCGAGCTGAGCGGTGAAAAGGCCCAGCGCATCATCGACGCGATGCGCGAGAGCGTTGCCAAACGCGGCGCGGCCGGCTCGACCTTCGAGCACGTCGCTCGTGAGGCCGGCGTCAGTCGCGGCCTGTTGCACTATTACTTCGGCACCAAGGAGCGGCTGCTGGTCGAGGTCGTCCGCCGCGATGCCGAGATCCGCGTCGCCCGCCTCGATGAGCCGCTGGGTGGCGCAAAGACCGTCGATGACGTCGTCGACGTGCTGGTCGCCAACCTCACCGACCTGATCGAGAACGAACCGGCGTTCTTCCTGCTGCTCTACGAGCTGTTCAGCGCCGGGCGGCGCAACCCGGAGATCCAGCACGAGGTCGGCCAGCTCTTCGACCGCACCCGCTCCCACGTCGCCGAGGTCCTCGAGGCCAAGGAGCGCGAGGGCGTGCTCAGCCTGCGCTACGGCGCCGAGGCGATCGTCGCCTATCTCTTCGCCGTCGGCGACGGTTTTGCCCTGCAGGCTCTCTCCGAGCCCGGCCGCGACATCAGCGCCGCCCTGGCGGCTGGCGCCGCCTCGGCGCGGTTCCTGCTCGCCGGGGAGTGACCCTCCTCACAGACTCCTGAGGCTCGCTGCGAAAGGCTGGCTAACCAGCCAATGCATGACGCAATGCTCCGACTCGCAGGGTTCCTGGCACGCCGACGCCGACTTGTCGTGGGCGCCTGGATCCTGCTCGTCGTCGCTTCGCTTCCGCTTGCCGCGCGGCAGACCGAACACCTGACCGGCGGCGGTTTCGACGTGCCGGGCAGCGAATCCAAGGCTGTCGCCGACGCGATGCAGGGTGTATTCGCCAGCGAGGCAAACGGAATCGCGGTGTCCCTGCGCGCGGCGCCGGGCGCGAGCGAGGCCGAGCGCGTGGCGGCGGTGCGTCGCGTGCGCGACGAGGTCGCGACGGTCGAGGGCGTCTCGCTGCCGGCGCCGGTCGCGCGGCATGCCGAGTTGGAACTGCGCCGTGGCGACAAAGCCCTGCTGCCGCTGAACAGCCAGGTCTCCCAGGACGAACTGGTGGACTCCGCCGTCGACCTGCGGGAAGGGCTCGATCCCGGCACGGCCCAGGGTGGCGTTACGCCCTACCTCGCCGGGCAGGCCACCGTCTGGGCCGGGATGCAGGAGCTCTCCAAGGAAGACCTCGCCAAGGCAGAGGCAAGCGGTTTCCCGATCGTCGCTCTGATCCTGCTCGTCATCTTCGGCTCGCTCGCCGCCGCGGCTCTGCCGCTGACCCTGGGCTTCGTCAGCGTGATCGTCACCGGCGCGCTTGTCTACTTCCTCTCGCTGCAGATGTCGACCTCGGTCTTCGTCACCAACATGGCCTCGATGATCGGCATCGGCGTCGCCGTCGACTACTCACTGTTCATCCTCGCCCGCTACCGCGAGGAGCGGCGCGATGGGCGTGGCTGCGAGGAGGCGCGGGCCGAGGCCCTGGCCACCTCGGGCCTGGCGGTCGCCTTCTCGGGGATCGCCGTGATCGTCTCGCTCGCCGGCCTCTGGATGGTCGACAACCAGGCGCTGCGCTCGATGGCGCTCGGCGCGATGACCGTCGTCGCCGTCTCGATCCTCACCGCGACGACGTTGCTGCCGGCGCTGATCGCAATGCTCGGCGATCGCGTGATGCCGGGTGGGATCGTCGCCCGGGTGCTGGGCTGGATCCCGCGACGCGAGCACCCCGTCGACCGCGAAGCCTTCTGGGTGCGTTGGTCGCGCCGGGTCATGGCCCGCCCCTGGCTCTCCGCCGGCGGAGCCGCGGGCATCCTGCTCGTCCTCGCGATCCCTCTCCTCTCGCTCGAGACCGGCACCAACGCGATCCAGCAGTTCCCCAAGGACAGCGACGTGCGGGTCGGTAACGAGCTGGTCGCCGAGCAGCTCGGCGGCGGCGCCGACCCGGTGCAGGTCGTCGCCTCCTTTCCCGGCGCCGTCGACCGGGCGGCGGTGGCAGAGTTCACCCACGGGCTTGCTTCCCAGCCCGGAATCAGCTCGGTCGCCAAGCCCGTCTACGCGGACGACAGCGTCCTGATCGAAGCGACGTCGAGCGCGCCCAGCGATTCGGAGGCGGCCTCCGCTCAGGTCAGCAGGCTGCGCGACAAGGTGGTTCCGGCGAGCGGCTTGGCTGCTGCCGCGAGCAGCGTCGACGTCGGCGGCGAGACGGCGCGGACCGACGACGCCCGCGCCCAGATCTCCGGCTCGCTGTGGAAGATCATCGGCTTCGTCCTGGCGCTCAGCTTCGTCGTCCTGATGGTGATGCTGCGCTCGATCATCTTGCCGTTGAAGGCCGTATTGATGAACCTGCTCTCGATCGGCGCCGCCTTCGGCGTGCTCGTCGCGATCTTCCAGTGGGGCTGGCTCGACAGCCTGCTCGGCTTCGAAAGCCTCGGCGCGCTGGACACGATCAACGTGCCGCTGATCTTTGCGATCGTCTTCGGTCTCTCGATGGACTACGAGGTCTTCCTGATGTCCCGTATCCGCGAGCGCTATCTGGTCCACGGCGACAACGAGCGGGCGGTCGCCGAAGGGCTCGCCTCGAGCGCGCGGACGATCTCCTCGGCGGCGTTGATCATGAGCTGCGTCTTCGCCGTCTTCGTGCTCACCGGCGTGCCCTCGATCAAAGAGCTCGGCCTCGGCTGCGCCGTGGCGATCGCGCTCGACGCGACGCTCGTGCGGCTGATCCTGGTGCCGGCGGCGATGAAGTTGTTCGGCGACTGGAACTGGTGGATGCCGTCCTGGCTCGACCGCGTGTTGCCACGGCTCAGCTTCGAGGGCGGCAAAGCCACCCCCGAGCCCGAGCCCGCCGAGGCCTAATACGCTTACCCGCATGAGCGAGGAGATCGCCTTCGCGGGGGCGGCCAGGCAGGCTGAGATGTTGCAGGCGGGTGAGGTCTCGCCGAGCGAGCTGGTGAGGATCTGCCTCGATCGCATCGCCCGCCTCGACCCGCAGCTCAACTCGTTCCGCTCGGTGTTCGCCGAGAAAGCGCTGCTCGAAGCCGAGCAGGCCGAGGCCAGGCTGAAGGCAGGCGAGGAGCGGCCACTGCTCGGCGTGCCGATCGCGATCAAGGACTGCGTCGACGTCGGCGGCGACGTCACCACCTACGGCACCGACGGCTTCGACCAACCGGCCAGAGCCGACAGCGAGATCGTGCGGCGCCTGCGCGAGGCCGGCGCGATCCTGATCGGCAAGACGACGCTGCCCGAGCTGGCGGTCTGCGGCTTCACCGAGACCGCGACGTGGGGCGTGACGCGCAACCCCTGGAACCCGCAGCGGACCTCAGGCGGCTCGAGTGGCGGTAGCGCCACCGCGGTGGCGGCCGGGCTGGTGCCGATCGCGCTCGCCACCGATGGGGCCGGTTCGATCCGCATCCCAGCCGCCTCCTGCGGCTTGTTCGGGCTGAAACCACAGCGTGGCCGCGTCTCCCTCGCCCCCGACCGCGAGCACTGGAACGGCCTTTCCGCTTACAACTGCGTCAGCCGCAACGTGCTCGACAGCGCGCTCTGGCTCGACATCGTCAGCGGCGGCTCGGCGGAGCCGGGGGCGCCGGCGCCCCCGGAGCGGCCTTTCGTCGAGTCGGCGCAAGCCTCGCCCGGCAAGTTGCGAGTCGCCTGGTCGACTGCCGCGCCGCGGGCTGCCGCGCCGCCGACCGTCTCGGACACCGCCAAGGGCGCCGTCGCCGAGACCGCCGAGCTGATGCGCTCGCTCGGTCACGAGGTCGAGCAGCGCGATCCGAACTGGGGCGAGATTGGCAACAACATCGTCCCCCGCTATCTGCGTGGCGTGGCTGAAGACCTCGCCAGGGTGCCGCACCCAGAGCGGCTCGAACGCCGCACCCGTGGCTTTGCCCAGTTCGGCCGGCTGATCCCGACGCCGCTTTTCGAGCGAGCTCGGAAAGCCCAGGCCGCCGATGCGGCTCGGGTCAACGCGATCTTCGACGCCAACGACGTCCTGATGACGCCGGTGATGGGCGGCACGGCGCTGCCGGTACGGCGCTGGGAGGGGCGCGGGGCGCTCTGGACCTTGCTCGGGATGAGCCGCTTCTATCCGTACTGCGTCCCCTGGAACCACCTGGGCAATCCGGCGATGTCGGTGCCGGCCGGCTTTGCCGCGGACGGCATGCCGCTCGCGGTTCAGATCATCGGCCGCCCCGGCGACGAGGCGACGCTCCTCTCGTTAGCCGCCCAGCTCGAGGCTGAGCGGCCCTGGGCGGACAAGCGTCCGCCGATCTCCTGACTTGCGCTCAGCGGAAGACCTTGCGCAAGCGTACGATCTCGCGCAGCCTGCCGCGCGGGCGGATGCGGCGCTGTAGGACCATCTTCAGCGGGTTGGCTTCCGGCTTGTTCATTGCGACGAAATCCGCCCAGCTCGTCTCCAGGGTAAGGGTCGGGTTGGGCGCCTCGCCCGGCTCGGCCCTGGTCGAGCCATTGTCGAGCGTCAAATGCCAGGGGTCGGCGTCGCTGAAGCGGTACTGGTAGACGAGCGGCGAGCCGTTGGCCGCCCTCGGGTCGGCGGCACGCTTGATCACGTCGAAGTAGAGGCGCTGCGTCTCAGACGAGGCGTCGGGGGTCGGGCCGTCGGGCGGACCGAGGACCCCCGCCTCCATCAGCTGCACTTGGCGCGCTGCGACTTCCTCCGCCGAGGCCTCGGGGTCGAAGGGAAAGACGCCGGGCGGCATCTCCTCGGTCGGGTAGCCGATCGTGCGCCAGCGCTGGCGGATCAGTTTGAGGCCGAAGGAGAAGATGTCCTCCAGCGAGAAGCCGTAGCACTCGGTGTAGGAGCGATCCATGTTGGGCGGGTAGAAGACTGCCGGCCCATAGGGGAGCGTTTCCCGCAGCAGCTCGACGACGGCCGCGCGGTTCTCCTCCCAGCCCGGATTGCCCTCCCCCAGCAGCTCGGAGAGCACCTTGACGCCGAAGCCGATGTGGCGCTGCTCGTCCTTGGAGACATTGCCCATCCCCGCGCTGAAGCCGGGCATCGTTTCCTCCGAGGCGAAGAAGTCCTCGATGAAGTGCTGTCCGGGCTGGGCGAGGCTGCCCTCGACGATCAGGTGGTAGAGGGCGATCGCCTGCGCGTACTTGGGCAGCGAGCGGTCCTTGCGCAGTTCCTCGGCCATCAGGTCGAGCCGATCGAAGATGCCGCGGTAGCCCCAGTTGAGCTGCGGCATGGTGGAGGAGAGGGTCTGCTCGATCGAGTCGCCGCCGACCCCGATCACCTCCTTGAAGAAGCGGTGGAAGAAGATCGAGTGGCGCACCTCGTCGACCTGCTGGGTGGCGAGGAAGTAGGACTGCTCCTCGGTCGGCGCGGCGGTGATGTAGGGGGCGAGCGTGTCGGCCACCCGGTCCTCGCCGTAGTAGAACATCGAGTAGATCCACATCGCCGAGCGCCGCTGGATGTCGCTCAGCGCCTCCCAGCCGTTGCGGTCCTCGGAGAAGTCGATGTCGTAGGCGCTCCAGTTCCCCTGCTCCCAGCGCTTGTAGAGGTCCTCGTAGGTGATGTTGTCCATCAGGCTCTGGGATGCGACGCTCATGGGCTCTCCTTCGCGGTCAGGGGTGGCTGCCGTCTGAAGGTTATCGCGAATCCTGGCCAGCCAGCCAGTTTGATCGCGCGGATGGCGGGGCGCCGGCCGGGCGCCCCGCCACAATTGCCCCAGGGCGTCGCTATTTGGTGAATTCGCGCACCTGTTTGTAGACCGCTTCGTTCTCGTGCAGATCGCCATGCGACATGCAGGCGGTTTCGGTGTTCGTCGCGCCGCTCAGCGGCACGCTCGAGTCGGGGTTGATGATTTCGTCGCACGGCGACCACCAGGTGCCGTAGTTGACGGTCCCGGGCGTCTCGTCGCCGGAGTTCAGCGTATTGAGGAAGGTCGAGCCCGGCCGCATCTCCGTGCAGGCCGTGCTGAAGCAGAAGTAGGCGAAGTTCGTGCCGTGGTTTGGGCCGCCGAGCGAAACCCAATCGTCGACATTTGCTTCGCCACCTGCCACGAACTTGATGTACCAGCGGGTGTTGAGGCTGCCCATCGAGTGGGCGACGATGTCCACCTTCGCGGCGCCGCTTTCTTTCTTCAGTTTTTCGACTTCGCTTTTGACGACCGTTTCGGCGTCGATTTTGTTGGATTGCGAGGTGTTGTAGGTGTAGGCGCGCAGGTACGATTTCGGGTAGCCGTCTTTTTCGAAGCGACCGATCATCGTGTTCCAGGTCGAGGCGCTGCTCGACCAACCGTGGACGAAGAGGATCGGGTCGATTGCCATCGCGCCGGCTGGCGAGAACGCCGCGCCGGTGATGCAGACGGCGACTGCGGAGATGAGCGCCGTAAGGCGTCTCTTGATCATGGTGCCTCCCGTTGTTTGAGTGGGGCAGCCGCGCATGCCCCGTTTTGTGCAGCAATGCGCCGAATGATAGTCAGAATTCCTTGATCATTAGACAAAGCGTCCAAGAGGAACTCTGGCAAACCAGGCCTACTGCACGGCGGCGGGAGTCTCTATCTCGCGCTTGAGGATCTTGCCGGTGGGGCCCTTTGGCAGGTCGTCGAGGAACCAGACGATGCGGGGGTACTTGTAGGCGGCGATGCGGTCCTTGACGTAGGAGCTGACCTCCTCGGGGCTCAGCTCCTCGCCCTCGTGGAGGACGACCGCGGCGCCGATCTCCTCGCCCCACTCGTCGTGGGGGATGCCGACCACCGCCGCTTCGCGGATCTTCGGGTGCTCGTAGAGGACTTCCTCGACCTCGCGCGGGTAGACGTTGTAGCCGCCGCGGATGATCAGGTCCTTCTTGCGGTCGACGATGTAGAAGTAGCCGTCCTCGTCGGTGCGGCCCATGTCGCCGCTGTGGAACCAGCCCCCCCGCATCGCCTCCTCGGTCGCCTCGGGGCGCTGCCAGTAGCCCTTCATGATGTTGTGGCCGCGGATCACGATCTCGCCGACCTCGCCCTGCTCGACAGGCTGGTCGTTCTCGTCGACCACCTGCATCTCGACGCCTTCGATCGGAGTGCCGATCGAGCCGGGCTTGCGCTCCATGTCGGGATGGTTGGAGCAGGCGACCGGTGAGGTCTCCGAGAGACCGTAGCCCTCCAGCACCTTCGCCTCGAAGGCGTCCTCGAAGCCGCGCAGAACCTCGACCGGCATCGAGGCGCCGCCGGTGATGCAGTTGCGCAGCGAGGAAGTATCGAAGCTCTCGCGCTCGGGGTGGTGGAGCAGCGCGCCGAACATCGTCGGCACGCCGTAGAAGTGGGTGACGCTGTCGCGCTGCATCGTCGCCAGCGCCTCGCCCGGGTCGAATTTCGGCACCAGCGTCAGGCAGGCGCCGACGCTGAGCGAAGCGTTCATCGCAACCGTCTGCCCGAAGGAGTGGAAGAGAGGGAGGGCGCCGAGGACGACGTCGCCGGCCGCGATCTCGCAGGTGGTGCGGGAGGAGACGTCGGCGTTGCGGGCCAGGTTGGCGTGGGTCAGCTCGGCGCCCTTTGGCTTGCCGGTGGTGCCCGAGGTGTAGAGGATCACCGCGGTGTCGTCCTCGGCCGTCTCGGCGAGGCCATGCGTCAGTTCGTGTGGGATGACGTCCGCCTCGAAGCTGGCCGGATCTACCTCGATCAGCTCGGCGCCCGCCTCGGCCGCGCCCGCCCTCGCCTCCTCGGCGAAGCCGTGCCAGGCGAGCAGCAGCTTCGCGCCCGGGTCTTCCAGGTAGAAGGCGATCTCGCGCCGCTTGAGCAGCACGTTCATCGGCACGACGATGCCACCGGCGCGCAGCACGCCGTAGTAGGCGATTGGGAATTCGGGGACGTTGGGCAACATCACCCCGACGCGGTCACCCGGCTTGAAGCCCTGCTCGCGCAGGAGCGTCGCCAGGCGGGCGCTGCGATCGTCGAGCTCCGCGTAGCTCAGCTCGCTCTCGCCGAGCCGGATGGCCGGTGCCTCCGGCGAGCGCTTGGCGCTCTCGGTCAGCAGCGATGCGAGGTTGAGATCCATGAGCGTGTGAGAATAACTTCAGTTTTTTGCTTAGGATATCTTGCGTGATTATTCCGCTCCTGACGATCGCGCTCTGCATCGGGCTTATTGCGGGGAGTGACGATTCCCTCTCGGCGCCCAAAGGGGCCGGATCGAACAACCTCACGACCAGCGCGAATCGCCCTCAGGATGGTGCGAACGGTCCTCAGGACGGTGCGAAGCGCCCTCAGGACGGTGCTGCCACTGCCGCATCCGAGGTGGGGAAGACCAAACCGCAGGTCCAGCCCCCGAAGGCTCCAGCGCCGACGGAGCTGAAAGTGACGGATCTTGTGGTTGGAGCCGGGGCCGAAGCGAAGGAGGGTGACGTCGTCACGGTCCACTACGTCGTTCTCCGTCAAAAAGACGGTAAAGAGGTCTACTCGTCGTGGGGCTCCAAACCGCTCAGCTTCGAACTCGGCGGGGGCGGGGGCAACGTGACCGCCGGCTGGGAACAGGGAATCAAAGGAATGAGGGAAGGCGGCCGTCGCAAGCTGCACGCGCCTGCAGACCTCTCCTACGGCAAAGCCGGCGTCCCGCCGGAAATTGGACCGAACGAAGCCCTGGTGTCCGTCATCGATCTGCTCAAGGTCAAAGAACCCGCCCCTGCTCGAGGATCGCCGCCGTCCCCTTGACTGCCCCGCCGGGCCGCAATTGCTTAGGATGCTCGCAGCATGAAGACGCTGATGCTGACGATCGTCGCCTGTGCCGCCCTTGCCATCGCCGGCTGCGGTGGCGATGACGACTCCTCGAGCGACTCGACCAGCGCGACCACGACCGCTCAGGCGCCGGCCAAGAAGACCAGGCCCAAAGTCACGGCGCCGAACGGTGCGCCGCCCGCCCAGCTCGAAATCAAGGAACTGGAAGCGGGGACCGGCGCCGAAGCGAAAGCGGGCAACAAAGTCACCGTCCAGTACGTCGGGGTCAACTACAAGAACGGCAAGGAATTCGACGCATCCTGGAATCGTGGCGAACCATTCAGCTTCACCCTCGGCGCAAGTGAAGTCATTCCCGGTTGGGACCAGGGCGTCGAAGGGATGAAGGTCGGCGGACGGCGCGAGTTGGTCATTCCGCCCGAACTTGCCTACGGCGAAACCGGCGCCCCGCCGACGATTCCGCCGAACGAAACGCTTGTCTTCGTGATCGACCTGCTCGAAGTCGGTTAAGCCTCGCATCGGCGGATGCCGGTGACCTCTGAATCGATTCTCGCCGAGCGCTTCGCAGCGCAGGCGCTCTCGGGACCACCGCTGTCCGGCCCGGTCGCGGTCGCCGAGCGTCTGCTCGCCGTTCAGGGCCAGGACCCGCGCGGTTTCCGCCTCGCCGTGCGGGCGAGGACCGCGGGCCTGACCGCCGCGGACGTGGAGCGGGCGCTGAGCGAGGACCGCAGCCTGGTTGTCACCTGGCTCAATCGCGGCACCCTCCATCTCGTCAGCAGCGAGGACTACCCATGGCTGCAGGCGCTGACCACGCCGCCGCTGTTCACCTCGAGCGCCCGGCGCCTGCGCCAGGAGGGGGTGAGCGAAGCGGAGGCCGAGAGGGCGATGGCGGCGATCGAGGCCGCGCTGGCGGACGAAGGCCCGCTGACCCGCGTCCAGCTTCGCGAACGGATCGAGGCGGCGGGCCTGCGAAGCGAGGGTCAGGCGATGCTCCACCTCCTCTTCCTCGCCGCCCTGCGCGGGATGGTCGCGCGCGGTCCGATGGTCGGCAAGCAGCACGCCTATGTCTTGGTGCGTGACTGGTTGGGCGAGCAAAAGCCAGTCGATCGTCAGCAAGCGCTGGCCGAGCTAGCCCGCCGCTACTTGGTCGGCCACCAGCCGGCGAGCGACCGTGACCTCGCCAAGTGGGCCGGCCTGCCACTGCGCGACGTCCGCGCCGGCCTGGAGGCGATTGCCGCAGAGCTCGACCAGGGCGACGACGGCCTTCTTCGCCTCCGCAAGCAGCCTCCGGCGGAGGGAGTTCCACCCTCGCGCCTGCTGGGCGCCTTCGATCCTGTCCTGCTCGGTTGGACCTCCCGTGAGCCGGTCCTCGGCGAGCACGAGGCCCGCGTCGTAACCGGTGGACTCTTCCGCCCCTTCGCCCTCGCCGACGGCCGCGCCGTCGCCGGCTGGAAATGGGCCAAGAACGAAGTGACGATGGATCCCTACGAGAGCCTCGCCCCCAAGCACGCCGCGGCATTCGAAGCCGACGCCGCAGATGTCACCCGGTTCTTGTCGGTTACGTCTGACTAGCCCAGCTTCGGGCTGCGCCAGGGCTGGGCCAGGCGGTTCGCCAGGTCGTCCGCCAGGCCGTCGATCGGGCCTCGGGTTTGCTCCAGGGAGTCGCGGTCGCGGAGGGTTACGGTGTCGTCCTCCATCGTCTGGTGGTCGACGGTTATGCCCCAGGGGGTGCCGATCTCGTCCTGGCGGCGGTAGCGCTTGCCGATCGAGCCGCCCTCGTCGAACTCGGCGGGGACGCGACGGCGCACCTGCTCGAAGATCTCGCGGGCCTTCTCCGGCATCCCCTCCTTGGAGACGAGGGGGAGGATGGCGACCTTGACCGGGGCCAGGCGGGGGTGGAGGCGCAGGACGGTGCGCTGGCGCCCCTCGACTTCCTCGACGTCGTAGGAGTCGACCAGGAAGGCGAGGGTGGCGCGGTCGGCGCCGGCCGCCGGCTCGATCACGTGCGGGACGTAGCGCTCTTTCGTCTGCTGGTCGAAGTACTCGAGCTTCTCGCCGCTGTACCTGGCGTGCTGGGTGAGGTCGAAGTCGCCGCGGTTGGCGATTCCCTCCAGCTCCGACCAGCCGATCGGGAACAGGTACTCGATGTCGCTGGTTGCCGAGGAGTAGTGCGAGAGCTCGTCGGCGCCATGGGCGCGCACCCGAAGCAGGTCGGGGCGGATGCCGAGATCGGTGTACCAGCGCTCGCGCTCGTCCATCCAGGTCTTGTGCCACTTTTCCGCTTCGGCCGGGGGGACGAAGAACTCCATCTCCATCTGCTCAAACTCGCGGGTGCGGAAGATGAAATTGCCCGGGGTGATCTCGTTGCGGAAGGACTTGCCAATCTGGGCGATCCCGAAGGGTGGCTTCTTGCGGGCGAAGCCGAGCACGTTCTTGAAGTTGATGAAGATGCCCTGCGCGGTCTCCGGGCGCAGGTAGACCTCGGAGCCCTCGCCCGCCACCGGACCGACGTGGGTCTCGAACATCAGGTTGAACTGGCGCGGCTCCGACAACTCCCCGCCGCACTCGGGGCAGCGCAGCTCCGCCTCGGGATCGCCGCCTTCCGCCTCGACCGCCTCGCACAGATGGTCCTCGCGCCAGCGTTTCTTGCACTTGCCGAGGCACTGGACGAGCGGGTCGGTGAAGCCTTCCAAGTGGCCGGAGGCCTCCCAGACACGCGGGTGCTGGAGGATCGCCGAGTCGAGCGCGACGATGTCGTCGCGCTCCTGCAGCATCGCCCGCCACCACTCGGCTTTGACGTTGTTCTTCAGCAGGACGCCGTAGTGGCCGTAGTCGTAGGTCGAGCCGAGCCCGCCGTAGATCTCCGAGGAGGGGAAGACGAAGCCGCGCCGTTTGCAGAGCGCGACGATCTCCTCCATCGAGGTTCCCGTTGCGGCGACCTGGTCGGCACTTGCCATGGCGGAACCGTATCGGCTGCGATAATCGCCCACCGCGATGCCGATCTACGAGTACAAATGCACCCACGGCCACGTCTTCGACGTGATCCAGAGGATGAGCGACGAGGCCCTCACCGAGTGCCAGGAGTGCGGTGCCCCCGCCGAGCGCGTTCTGCACCCCGTAGCGATCCATTTCAAGGGCTCCGGCTTCCACAACACCGACTACGGGAAAAAGAAAGCTCCAAGCAACGGAAGCTCGTCAGAGGGCTCGAAGGACTCAACCGACTCCAAGACTTCGGAGTCAAAGTCAAGCGACTCGAAGTCCGCCGCCAAAGCCGACTAGACGGTTAGGGCGAATAGGGTCGCCTCGACGATGCCTCGCGAAGCGGCCCCGGGCAGGGTGATTTTCAGCCGCGAAGCGGCACAAGATTCCACCGCCGAAGGCGGTGGTAGGCACTCGGCGAGGCGACCCTATTCGCCCAGTAACTTCTTCACGGCCCTACGCCGCTCGGAGTCCGGCACTTCGATCGAGCCCGCCGGGCCGGGTGAGCAGCCCGAGTTGGCGCCCTGGCAGAGCACGTCCGCCTCGCTGTCGCCGCCGATCGCCGCCGCGAGGATTAGCTGGGGCATCGTGAAGAAGCCCATGTCGCTGACGAAGGCCTTGGGGGCGCTCCAGCCGATGATCGGGCCCTTGACGAAGTTGTAGGGGAGGCGGAGTGGGTCGGTGAGGCGCCCCTTGATGCCGCTGATCACCGCCTGCTGTGCCTTCTCGCGGTCGAGGTCGTCGTAGCCGAGCGAGTAGGCACTTGCTCCCGGCCCGGGGCAAGGGCTGACATGGCGGATGCGGGCATAGGTCAGGGCCTTCGCCCCGTCCAGCGTGTTCTCACCCTCGCCGAGTCGCAGGGTCGAGCCGCCCTGGCCGCCGCCCGCACCGCCGGAGATGTCGGCGCAGATCTTCACCGGCACGTCGACCTCGACCCCGCCGACCGCGTCGATCAGGTCTTCGAAGCCGGTGAAGTTGACGATCGCGACGTGGTCGACTTCGATGTCGAGGAAGTCCTCGACGGCTTCGATCTCCGCTCCGGCGCCGCCGAAGGCATAGGCGCCGTTGATCTTCTGCGGGCTCTGACCGGGGATCTCGGCGTAGCTGTCGCGCGGGATCGAGAGTTTGCGGAAGGCGCCGCCGCCGGCGCGGATCAGCATCAGCGTGTCGGCGCGGAATTCGCCGAAGGAGCACTGGCCGTGCGGGACGTCGCCGTGGGCCTGTTGGTCGAAGCACTCCTGTGACGGCGCCGCGCCGGGCTCTTTGGTGTCCGGCGGGCGGGCGTCGGTGCCGAGCACGAGGATCGTCTGGGCGTTGAACAGCAGAAACGGGTTGCCGTGCAGGGTGGACTTGGCGTCGCCGGAGAGCTTGAAGGCCTGCAGCTGGGCGGAGACGGCGAAGGCGAGGAAGCTGAGCAGGATCCAGCCAAGCGCGGCCAGGCCAACCCATTTCAGCGTCCGGCGCAGCCAGGGGCGCTCGGGCCGAGGGCCGCGCTCGCGCTTCGGGCCGCCCGGTCGCCCCGGCAGCTTCGGCGCCCGCCAGTCGCGGTCGCGCAGGCTCGAGAGGTCCGGTTTGCGGAAGCGCGAGAGGAGGCCCTGGCGGGCTCGGTAGACCTTGTAATCGGGCGGCCCGGAGGGCCGCTGCTCGCCATCGTTTGCCATGAAAGACTCCGGAATCATGCCGATGCCCGCGGTCGTGCGCGAAATGAGCCCGAATAAGAGATGAGCCAGGCCGAAGCAATAGGCGTCGATCTGGGCGGTACGAAGATGCTGCTCGGCGTCCTCGACGGTGACTCCAAGACCGTCTGGGAGAGCCGCGAGCGCTCCGCCGGGGAGGGCGAGGACGAGCTGGTCGAGCTGCTTGTGCGCGAGGTCGAAGAGGCCCGGGCGCAGCACGGCGGAGTGGAGGCGATCGGAATGGGCATCCCGGCGACGATCGACCACGAGAGGGGGCTGGCGATCGCTGCCGTCAACCTGCCGATCGAGAACCTGCCGATCCGTGACCTGGTGGTCGAGCGCACCGGTCTGCCGACCTTCGTCGACAACGACGCCAACGTCGCCGCCCTGGCCGAGCACCTCTTCGGCGCGGCCCGGGGAACCGAAAACGCGGTGATGCTGACGATCGGCACCGGGATCGGCGGCGGCCTGATCCTCGGCGGCGAGATCTACCGCGGCTCGATTGGCGCCGGAGCCGAGTTGGGTCACATGGCGATCCAGATGGACGGCCCCGGTTGTCAGGGGAACTGCCCCAACCGGGGTTGCGTCGAGGCGTTCGCCTCTGGCACCGCGCTCGGTCGCGAAGGGCTGGCGGCGGCGGAAAGCAATCCTGACTCGGCGCTGGGCAAGCTGCTCGCCGACGAACAGCCGGTCGACGGCAAGGCGGTAACGCTGGCCGCCCAGGACGGCGACGCGACCGCGATCGAGGTCTTCGACCTGGTCGGCAGCCGCCTCGGCGTCGCGCTCGCCAGCTTCGCCAACATCTTCGAGCCGGAAGTGATCGTCGTCGGAGGAGGCGTGATGGCCGCCGGCGACTTGTTGCTGGATCCGGCTCGTCGCGAGCTCGCGGCGCGGGCGCTGCGGCCGATGAACCAGACGCCCGTCGTCCCGGCTGAGCTCGGCGAGGACGCCGGCATGATCGGCGCCGCCGCGATGGCACGGATCGAACTAGAGCGGGACGGCTGATGCCGGGAACGCTGATCGTCTGCCCGACCCCGATCGGCAATCTCGACGACATCACGATCCGTGTCCGCGACGCGCTGGTCGCCGCCGACTACATTGCCTGCGAGGACACCCGCCGCACCGGCGGCCTGCTCGACAAGCTCGGTATCCGCCCGGCGCCGCCGCTGATCTCGATCCACGAGGGCAACGAAGCGCCGCGCGCGATCGAGTTGGCGCAGCGGATCGAACGCGGCGAGATCATCGCCCTCGTCTCCGATGCCGGTATGCCGGCGATCTCCGACCCCGGCTTCAGGCTGATTCGTCGCTGCATCGACCGCAACCTCGACGTCACTGTGCTACCCGGCCCCTCTGTGGTGCCGGCGGCCCTGGTCGCCTCCGGCCTCCCGACCGATCGCTGGCGCTTCGAGGGCTTCCTGCCGAAGCGCTCCGGTGAGATGGAGCGGGTGCTGCGTTCGACCGAGACGGTGGTTGCCTTCGAGTCGCCGCGCCGGGTCGGCGACTCGCTGGCCGCGCTGGCGGCGATCGCCTCCGACCGACCCGCCGCGGTCTGCCGTGAGCTGACCAAGATGCACGAGGAGGTCTCGCGCGGAACCCTGGCCGAGCTGGCGCGGCGCTTTCGCGGCGACGTCAAGGGTGAGATCGTCTTGGTGATCGCCCCGGCCTCGGCCGACGACCACGACAAAGACGTCGGCTTCGCCGTCGACGCGCTCCGCCACCTGGTCCAGTCGGGCGCCCGCCCGCGCGCCGCCGCCAGCGTCGTCGCCGCCTTGACCGGCACCCGGGCCAACGACCTCTACCGGGCGCTGACGGGCCGCGAGCCGCGCAAGTGATCGATTAGCCTCGCCTCGATGTCTTACTACGTCACCACGCCGATCTACTACGTCAATGCCGAGCCGCACCTCGGCCATGCCTACTCGACGATGGCGGCCGACATCCTCGCTCGCCACATGCGTCAGCGGGGGGAGGACGTTTTCTTTCTTACCGGCACCGACGAGCACGGGGAGCCGATCGAGATGGCGGCCGAGCGCGAGGGCGTGACGCCGCAGGAGCTGGCCGACCGGAACGCGGCCAAGTTCGAAGAGCTGATGCCGATCATCGACGCGACCAACGACTTCTTCATCCGCACCTCCGATCCGCGCCACGCCGAGAAGGTCGCCGAGATCATGCAGCGCGTCTACGACAACGGCTGGGTCAGCAAGGGCACCTACGAAGGCTGGTACTGCCCGCGCTGCGCCGATTTCAAGACCGAGCGTGAGCTCGGGCCCGGGCAGACCTGCGCGATTCACGAGATCCCGCTGGAGAAAGTGCGCGAGGAGAACTGGTTCTTTCGCCTCTCCGCCTTTCAGGCCCAGCTCGAAGGCCTCTACGAGGAACGGCCCGACTTCGTCGTGCCCGACTTCCGCCGCAACGAGGCGGTCTCCTTCATCAAGGGGGGGCTGGAGGACGTCTCGCTTTCGCGGCCGAAGCTGAAGTGGGGGATGCGCCTGCCCTGGGACCCCGAGCAGCGGATGTACGTCTGGTTCGACGCGCTGCTCAACTACGTCACGGCGCTTACCTTCGCCCGCGAGGGAGAGGATCTGACGGCGCGTTTCTGGCCGGCCAGCCTGCACGTGATGGCCAAGGACATCCTCAAGTTCCACGCGGTGATCTGGCCGGCGCTGCTCTGGGCGGCGGACCTCGAGCCGCCGCGGCGGATGGCGATCCACGGCTACCTGCTGATGGGCGACAAAAAGATGTCGAAGTCGCTCGGCAACGTGCTCGACCCCTTCGAGGTGATCGACCGCTTCGGCGCCGATGCGCTGCGCTTCTACTGCTTTCGCGAGGTCAGCTTCGGACAGGACGGCTCGATCTCGACCGCCGGCTTCGAGGCGCGCTACGAGACCGAGCTGGCCAACGACTTCGGCAATCTCGCCAGCCGGGTGCTGGCGATGGTCGACCGCTATCGCGACGGGGTCGTCCCCGAGGCGCAGGTCGACGCCGTGCTCGACGAGGACTTCGAAGGCGCGGTCGAGCGCTTCAGCGAGCTGCTCGACCGGGCCGAGCTGACCCAGGCGCTGGAGGATGTCTGGAAGCTGGTCCGTCGCCTCAACCGCTACGTGGAGGAGACGCGGCCCTGGGAGCTGGCCAAGGACGAGGCCGACCCCGAGCGCCTCGACGAAGTCCTCTACAACCTCAGCGAGGGCCTGCGGGTGACGACCCTGCTGCTGGCGCCCTACCTGCCGCGGACGAGCGAGCAGCTGCTGGCCGCGCTGGGTGAGGACTCACGCGAGCTCACCGACCTCGGCTTTCGGCCGGGCGGCCAAAAGGTCGAGCGCGTACCGCCGCTCTTCCCGAAGATCGAGACGGCGTCTGCCTGAAGGCGACCGAACCTGGGGGTCTGTTTCCCTCAGTCGTGTACGCCGACAGGGCCGCAGCGGATGTCCGCTGGGGTGCGCTGGGATCCACAGGGGATGCCCTTGCCCGTGCCGAGCTGCTCGTAATGGCGCTCGACCAGGTGCCAGCCGGCTCGCTGGCCACTGTTCCGCTCGAGGAAGAAGCGAACGGTCTGGCTGCCGAGGCCGCAGTTGCTGAGCATCTGGGCCAGGGCCCAGCGGGGACGGAGGGTGGACACCCAGGTCGTCCGTCGCTCGGCGCAGTAGTAGCTGCCATCGGGGTTCTTCGCGACCGCCGCTGCGATAGCGCGAAACTCGTCGTCGCGGGGCGCCCGGAAGGCGTCCGTCGGCGGAGCGAAGGTGGCGAGGAGGAGCAGGGCTCCGATGCCTAGTGCCCGTCCCATTGCGCGCGGATGCTATCCGGTAAATCTGAATCATCCAGCGGATTCAGTGCGATTGGCACTCTTCGATGACGCTACGTGATCGGCGCCAGCGCGTCCGGGCTGAGCTGGTCCGGGCTCGTGTAGCCGCAGAGGGCCATCGTCAGGTCGAACTCGGCCAGGACCATCTTGAGGACGGTCTCGACGCCGGCCTGGCCGCTGAGGGCGAGGCCCCAGACGTAGGGGCGGCCGAGGCAGACGGCGTCGGCGCCGAGGGCGAGGGCCTTGAGCATGTCGGCGCCGCTGCGGATGCCGCTGTCGAAGAGGATCGTCAGCTCGTCGCCGACCGCGTCGGCGATCGGCGGTAGGGCGTCGAGCGAGGCGATCGCGCCGTCGACCTGGCGGCCGCCGTGGTTGGAGACGATGATGCCGTCGATCCCGCGCCGCGCCGCCTCGCGAGCGTCGTCGACGTGTTGGATGCCCTTGACGACGATCGGCAGCGAGGTTCGCTCGCGCAGCCAGGCGAGGTCATCCCAGGTCAGCGAGGGATTGGCCTGGACGCCGAGGAAGTGGCCGGTCGCGGCCCCCTGGTCCTCCTCCGGCGACTTGTCGAGCCCGGCGCGGAAGATCGGGTCCTGGAAGTAGTTGGCGATGCCCATGCCGTTGAGGAAGGGAAGCCAGGCCTGCTGCAGGTCACGCGACTTCCAGCCGGGGACGAAGGTGTCGACGGTCAGCACGATCGCCTTGTAGCCGGCGAGCTCGGCACGGCTGACGAAGCTCTCCGCCAGGCGGCGGTCGTTGGGCCAGTAGAGCTGGAACCAGCACGGCGCCTCGCCACCTGTCTCTGCGATCTCCTCCAGGGTGAAGTGCGAGTTGGTGCTGGCGATCATCGGCACGCCGACCTCCGCCGCCGCACGCGCGGTGGCCAGCTCGCCGTCCTCGTGGACCACCTTCTGCACGCCGATCGGAGCCAGCAGCAGCGGCGCCGGCATCGCGGTGCCGAGCAGCTTGATCGCTAGGTCGCGCTCGGCGACGTCGCGCAGCATCCGGGGCACGATCCGGTAGTGCTCGAAGGCGTCGCGGTTGGCCTGCATCGTGTGCTCGGCGCCGGCGCCGGCGAAGACGTAGTTGGCCGCCCGCTCGTCCATCGCCTCATGGGCGCGCCGCTCCTGCTCCTCGACCGCGACCGGGATCGATGGCGTATCGCCGCCTAACCCACGCGCATAGATCTCCCGGTAGTAATCCGCGAAGTCCGCCATGGGCGGCAGGCTAGTCGCTCATTGCAGCATTTTCCCTACCGGGGTGTGGAAAATGCTGCAACAAGAGCGGGGCGGCCGGTTCAGCGAGCGCGCAGGCCGAGGCGGCGGCGCCAATCTCTTGCGTTGGCGGCTCGGGCGATGCGACCGATCAGGCCGCGGCGGGCCTTCGTGTACGGGTACCAGGTCGGCTCGCGCTTACCGCCGAAGCGGGCGACGATTACCGACTCCGGCCGGCAGTACTTCTTGATCCCGTACTCGCCGTGGCGGAAGCCGATCCCCGACTCCTTCCAGCCGCCCATCGGCACGTCCATCAGGACGTAGTTGACGATCACGTCGTTGACGTTGACCGCGCCGGCCTCGATCCGCCGCCCGACCCGCTCGGCCCGCTCCTTCTCGCCGAAGACCGAGGCGGCGAGGCCGTAGCGGGTGTCGTTGGCGAAGCGCAGCGCTTCCTCGGCGTCGCGCACCTTCATCACCCCGACCACCGGGCCGAAGGTCTCGTCGCGCATCACCGTCATCGAGTGGTCGACGTCGACCAGCACGGTCGGTTCGAAGTAGTCGCCCGGGCCCTCAACCTTCTTGCCGCCGGTCGTCGCCTTCGCGCCCTTGGCCAGAGCGTCCTCGACCTGCGCCTCGACGATCGCCCGCTGGTTGGGCGAGGTCATCGCGCCGACGTCCTTCTCCGGCGTCTTGCCGTCGGCGCCCTGGCGCAGCGCGCCGACCTCCTTGGTCAGCTTGGCGACGAACTCGTCGTAGACCGGCTCCTCGACGTAGATCCGCTCGACCGAGAGGCAGACCTGGCCCGAGTTGAACATCCCGCCCCAGGTGGCGGCGTTGGCGGCGCGGTCGACGTCGGCGTCGGAGAGGACGATCATCGGGTCCTTGCCGCCGAGCTCGAGGCTGACCGGAGTGAGGGTGTCGGCGGCGCGCGCCATCACCTTGCGGCCGGTGCGGTCCGAGCCGGTGAACTGGATGAAGTCGACGTTGTCGACCAGGGCGCCGCCGGTCTCGCCGGTGCCGTGCACGCAGTCGAACACGTCGGGGCCGCCGATCTCCCGCTTCCAGGCCTCGACGATCTCCGCCAGGCCCAGCGGGGTGAACTCCGAGGGCTTGACGACCACCGCGGCGCCCGCCTGCAGCGCCGGGATCGCGTCGCCCAGCGCCAGCGCCAGGGGGAAGTTCCAGGGGCTGATCACGCCGACCACGGGGTAGGGCCGGTACTGGACCATCAGCTTTTTCGAGGCCGCCAGGGCGGAGTGGGGGCGGACCGTTTCGTCGCCGATGAACTTGGCGGCCTTGCTCCCGTAGAAGTTGATCAGGTCGGTGAGGTAGACCGTCTCCGCAGTGGTGTCGCCGCGGACCTTGCCGGTCTCCGCCTGCATCGTGTCGAGCACGCGCTCGTGATTGTCGAACAGCCAGTCGCGCAGCTTGCCGAGCCAGCGGTAGCGCCCGTCGTTGCCCAGCGCCTCCCACTCGGCCTGGTTGGCGCGCACCCGGGCGACGGTCTCGGCGACCTTGGCCGGAGAGGCGACGGCGACGCTGCCGATGCTCGCTCCGGTGGCGGGGTTGAGAACCTCGATCCGCTCGGCGGTGGCCTCGTTGACGCTCGCGCCGTTTACCGCCCCATCGACTTTCGGTGCCGTTCCGCTCTCCACCTGACCGCTCCCTTCAAGAATTTGGCTGGCCAGCCAAGGGTAACCGCTATCGAGGTACCAAGCGGTAGACCGGTCCTTCGAGCGACGCCACGTAGACGCGGCCCTGCGTGTCCTCGCCAAATGAGCTCGGCGTTTCGACGCTGAGTCCGAGCTTGTGCTCGTTGCTCGCCCGGCGCAGGTGGGGGACGAGGCTGCGCAGCTCGCCCTCGCAGAGGTCGGCGTAGACGTAGCGCTTGTAGAGCCCCGGCAGGCGCCGGTCGCCGACGACGTAGCCGCCGATGATCGTGCAGCTGCCGCCGCGGCTGTGCGAGTAGGCGAAGATCGGCCTGACGGTGCCGCCGGGATCGCGCGTGCCGCTGTTCGCGCCTTCGTAGGGGGCGAAGCCCTCGAGCGCGTCCCAGCCGAAGTTTGCTCCCTGGGCGGCGGCCACCGTCGTGTAGTCGAGCTCCTCGAACTCGTCCTGCCCGACGTCGGCGATCGCGATTCGCGGCTGCGCGGCGGTCACCGTGTCGAAGGAGAAACGGAAGGGGTTACGCAGGCCGTAGCTGTAGATCTCGGGCTTGGCGCCAGCCCGCCGCGGGTCGATCCGCAGCAGCTTGCCGAGCAGGCTGTTGCGGTTCTGGGCGTTGTTCGGCGGATCGCCGCCGGAACCACCGTCACCGGTCCCGAAGTAGAGGAAATTGCCGAAGAACTGAAGCTGGCCGCCGTTGTGATTGGCGTTGACCGGGTGGGGTATTTGCACTACTGCGCGACGAGAGCCCCGCGCGGCTCGCGTCGCGCTCTTGCGTTTGAACTCGTCGATGCGGATGTTGCCGGCGCGATCGGTGTAGTAGACGTAGAAGCGGCGGCTGCTCCTGTAGTCGGATGGGAAGGCGATCGAGAGCAGCCCACGCTCGCCTTCGAAGGAGACGAGGGCGCGAATGTCGAGGAAGGCGCCCGGCACGCGCTTCCCATCGCGCAGCACCCGCACGGTCCCGCCCTGCTCGACGACGAAGAGGAGCTCGGGGAAGCCCGGGGCCCCCGCTATATAGACGGGGCTGTCGAAGCTGCCGATCTGCTTCAGGCCGACGCCCCTGCCCCCCTGCTTCAGGGTGGAGCGCTGATCGGGTGGTTGCGCGGAGCCGCAGGCCGGCAGGACCAGAGCGATGAGCAGCGCCGCGAGGCTACTCGCCGCTGTCCATCGTGCCGCCGATTTCGACGACTTCACCGTTGTCCTTTACTTCAGTGTCCGGAGGTTCCTCGCTGATTTCAGTTACGAAGGAGCCGCCGGCCTGGGTTCCGGGCGCGGCCTCGGCCGTGGCCGTGCCGCCGAAGCCGCCGCCCACTTCGTAGAAGACCTCCCACTTGCCGCTCCTCACCGCGCTCAGCTTCCAGACCGCGTCGGCCGTCGCGCCCGGCTTCAGTGGGCCGAAGGCGAAGGTCTTCGGGCTCGAGGTTTCCGCCCCCGCCCGCTCAGAGGAGCCGTTCAGCTTCGGGTATTTCGCGGCGAGGGCCCAGACGGGCCGGTCGGGCTGCGCGATGCCCGGCTGTGGGTCCCGGTAGCCGAACGGCAGCGAGGAGTTGCGCCCCTCTTCGCCGCCGACCGAGATCGTCACGGTCAGCGTCGGCACCGTCTTGCGGCCACTGTTGCGGACGCCGAGGTGCAGCAGCGTCGTTTCGCCGAGACGCTGCTTCGTCGGGAACTCCGCGGTGACGATCTTGACGGGGTAAGTACCCGTGGTTTCCCCCGAGTCGGAGGAGGACTCATCGCTGCCACAAGCGGCAACGAAGACCGCCAGGGTGCCCGCCAAGGCCGCGGCGGCAAGGGCCTGCCGGCGGGTACGTCGGCGGTGTCTGCGGTACCCCCCCAAAGCCGCCGGAACATACCATGGGTATTCGGCGCTTCCCGGCGGCTCAGAGCGGGCAGCGGCGGCGTTAGCGGGATCTCAACACTCGGCTAACGGAGGTCGCTGGCACATCCCATAGACTCATGTCAAGAGCAGAGGCCGCCCGATGCGACCTCGCTTTTCCGGAGGAGCAGATGGAAGCAGCCGCATCGATAGGCAGGAGGATCGCTCCCGCCAAGTCGTTCTTCGAGCAGGTCGGGGACATGATGATCCTGACCGCGCGGACGATGGTCTCCGCGGTCAAACCTCCCTATCCGTACGGCGAGGAGTTCATCGGCCAGTTCCTCTTCGCCCTGCAACTCTGCTGGTTCCCGCTGCTGGTCTCGACCGTCGCCTTCGGCTTCGGCGCCCCCGGCCTGCAGGCGGCCAACTTCCTCACCCTGTTCGGCTCGCTCGACCGGCTCGGCGGTTTCTTCGTCCTCGCCTCGATCCGCGAGTTCGCCCCCTTCGTCACCGCGGTTGTCGTCGCCGGCGTTGCCGGCACCGCGATCACCGCCGATCTCGGCGCCCGCAAGATCCGCGAGGAGCTCGACGCCCTGCAGGTGCTCGGCGTCGATCCGATCAAGAACCTCGTCGTGCCGCGCTTCCTGGCGCTGATCGTGATCACCGGTCTGCTTGACATCTACGCGCTGATCTTCGGCATCAGCGGTGGCATCCTCACCGAGACGCTCTACAACCAGCCGCTCGGCGGCTTCTTCGCCACCCTTTTCACCAACGCCTCGATCACCGACCTCTGGGGCTCGGTGATCAAGTGCACCCTGTTCGGCGCGATCATCTCGATCGTCTGCTGTTACAAGGGGATGACTGCGTCCGGAGGCGCCGCCGGGGTCGGCCGCGCGGTCAACCAAGCGGTGGTTATCTCCTTCATGGGCGTCTTCGCCTTCAACTACGTCTTCACCCAGACCCTGCTCGCCACCAACCCCGACCTGCAGACGATTCGATGAACCCCTGGCTCGACGTCCCCCGCGGCTGGCTCGACTCCTTCGGTGAGATCGCCCGCTTCGGCTCGCGCGTCGCCGGCCTCGTCTACAGCGGTCGCGTCCTGCGCTTCTTCGGGGAGAGCCTGCGCCAGGCCGGCATCCTGATCCTCGGCTCCGCCGTGATCATCTGGGGCCTCGTCTTCATCCTCGGCCTGCAGTGCGGGATCGAGGGCGCCTACCTGTTGCGTGCCAACGGCGCCCCGGCCTACGCCGGCGTCTTCTCCGCCTGGTGCGACCTGCGCGAGATCATGCCCTACGCCTTCGGCTACATGCTCGCGGCCAAGGTCGGCACCGGCATCGTCGCCGAGCTCGGCGCGATGCGGATCTCCGACGAGATCGACGCCCTCGAGGTGATGGGCGTGCCGCCGGTCACCTTCCTTGCCGCCACCCGCCTGCTCGCCGCCTGGATCGCCTTCCCCTTCATGTACCTGGTCGGGATCGGGATCATGTACCTGGCCAGCTACGTGGCCGTCGTCGAACAGATCGGCGACGTCTCCTCGGGGGGCTACCTGCTGATCTTCTGGATGTTCCAGAACCCGCCCGACCTGATCTTCAGCCTGATCAAGGGGATGTTCATGGCGACCGCGATCGTGATGGTCGGTTGCTACTACGGCTACACCGCCGCCGGCGGCCCGGTCGGGGTGGGGACGGCGACCGCGAAGTCGATGGTCCTCAACATCGTTCTAGTCCACATCATCGGGATGCTTGGCACGCTGGTCTTCTGGGGTGCCAACCCGCGAGCGCCAATAGGAGGCTGAGTACCTTATGTCCATGGACGAGCCGAGTCAGATCCGCGACGAAGAAGACGGGCAGGCGCTCGCCGAAGAGGCGGCTGCCGAACCCGCTCCCAGTGGGCCCTACATCAGCGAGGACGGGGCGACGATGGGCCGCGACTTCGTCATCCCCGGCGTCGACCCGGCCGAGTCCGATCCCTACCGCTTCCACACCGGCCGCAAGCGCGACCACGGCAGCACCGACGCGATCGAGATCATCAACCTGGTCAAGCAGTTCGGTCGCGCCCGCATCCTCAACGGGCTCAACCTCGGCCTGCCCGAAGACCAGGTCTCGATGGTGCTGGGCCCCTCCGGCACCGGCAAGAGCGTGCTGATCAAGCACATCGTCGGCCTGCTCTACCCCGACTCTGGCGACGTCCTCGTGCACGGCGAATCGATCCCGGCGATGACCGACGACGAACTCTTCGACGTGCGCAAAAAGTTCGGCCTGCTCTTCCAGGACGGCGCGCTGTTCGGCTCGATGAACATCTACGACAACACCGCCTTCCCGCTGCGTCAGCACACCGACAAGAGCGAGGAGGAGATTGGCGAGATCGTCAATCGCCGCCTCAAGGAGGTCGGGCTGATCGAGGCGATCTACAAGATGCCGAACGAGCTCTCCGGCGGGATGCGCAAGCGCGCCGGCTTCGCCCGCGCGCTGGTGCTGGAACCGGCGATCGTGATGTTCGACGAGCCCGATTCAGGCCTCGACCCGGTGCGCACGGCGCTGCTCTGCGAGTTGATCCGCGAGGTCCACGCCGAGAATGGCGGCTGCTACCTGGTGATCAGCCACGACCTCAACACGGCGCGGCGGATCTCCGACTTCATCGCCGTCCTCTGGAACGGCAAAATCGTCGAGTCGGGCCCCAAAGAGGAACTCTTCGACTCCGAAAACCAGTTCGTCCACCAGTTCCTCAACGCTGACGTAACCGGCCCGCTCTCGATGGATTGAGCGCAGTCGCCGCCTGGGCGGTCCGCCATGCGCGGGCGGTGCTCGTCGTCGCGCTGCTTGCGGCTATCGGCGCGGCCGTTGCGGCTACTCAGCTTCCCACCGACGCGGCTACCGACACGCTGGTCGATTCGGACACGGCCAGCTACAGGGCGACGCAGCAGGTCCGTCAGGAGTTCGGCGAAGAACCGATCGTCATCCTCGCTGAGGGGGATTTGCAGCGGCTGATCCTGACGGCGAACCTTGGGCGCTTTCTGCGCTTGGAGGGTTGCCTCTCCGGCAAGGTCCCCAAAGGGGCGGAGCCGATTCCGGGGCCGTGTGCGGAACTGGCTGAGCTCGAACCGGTTGAGTCGGTCATCGGGCCAGCGACCTTTCTCAACGAGGCGGTGATCCAGATCGATCGCCAGCTTCGCCGTCTCTCTGCGACCGTATCTCCGGCTCAATTCCGCGAACTGATTCTCCAGGTAGCTGCCCGTTACGGGATCACCAGCACGCCCAGTCTTTCGAATCCGGACTTCCTCGCCGCGGTCGTCTTCGACCTGAACAAAGGGCGGGGGACGCCCAAGGCTCGGCTGTCCTACCTCTTCCCGAATAACCACTCCACGCAGATCATCCTGCGGCTGAAGCCGGACCTGAGCGAGTCCGAGCGTCACCGTGCCATCGAGGCGATCGAGGCGGTCGTCCGCGATCCCGTCGCGCGGGCGGAGTGCAAGTTCAAGGGCAAAGCGGAGCGTTGCTTTCAGCCGCACGGCGGCCGCTTCGTGATCTCCGGCGTCCCTGTCGTCGTCGATGCGGTGACGCGGGCGCTCAAGGACGCGTTGCTTGTCCTGCTCGGCGTCGCCCTTGTGGTCATGGCCGTGGCTCTGCTGCTCGTCTTCCGCTCCCGCTGGAGGCTCCTCCCGCTTGCGATAGCCCTAATGGCCGCTGCGCTTACCTTTGGTTTCTTCGGTCTGGTTGGAGGCTCGCTGACCATGGCCTCGATTGCGGTCCTACCGATCCTGATCGGCCTCGCGGTCGACTACGCGATCCAGCTTCAGGCTCGCTATGACGAGGCACTTGCTTTGGGCGCGAGTCCGGGAGCCGATGCTGCCCGGTTGGCCGCGGGCGGTGGCGGTCCTGCCATCGCCACCGCTTGCCTCGCCACTGCCGTCGGGTTCCTTGCCCTCCAGTTGTCGCCCACCCCAATGGTTCGCAGCTTCGGGTTGTTGCTTGTCGTCGGTATCGCGATTGCCTTTGCCGTGGCTTTCGTCGGAGGTTTTGCGGCGCTCAGCCTGCGGGGTGGGGCGGGAGCGGCGGGTGGCTCTCCGCAGGGGGCGGGAGCGCCGGGTGTCCCTCCGCGCGCTGGGTTTTTCGCCTGGGGACGTGGTCGCCGTCCGAGGTGGGGATTGGGGCGAAAAACGGGACGCCGCGCGACTCCGGGACACCCGACACTCCCGCCTCAGTTGCAGCGCGTGCTGCTCGTTGCGCAGGCGTATCCGGGGAGGGTCCTGGCGGTTGGGTTGGCTCTTGCCGTAATTGGCTGGGGAGTCGGGACCCAGATCGAAACTCAGACCGATATCCAGGAGCTGGCGCCGCAGAGTGTCGATGCGGTGAAGGAACTCGATGAGTTGCAAGACATCACGGGCGTCTCTGGCGAGCTCGATGTCAGCGTCACTGCGCCGGACCTGACCGATCCCGCGACCATCAAATGGATGGCTGACTTCAAGCGGCGGGTGCTGGAGGCCGGTGGGTTCTCGGGCGCGAACGCCAGCTGCAAGACGGCGGAAGTCTGCCCAGGGCCGGCGCTGTCGGACTTCGTGACTGGGGGCGGACTCACTGCCTCTGAAGACGCTGTCCTTACCCGCAAAGGTATTCGGTCGGCACTGGGGCAGATACCCGCCTATGACCTGAAGCAGGTGGCGACGGTCGATCCGGAGACTGGGCTGCCCTCCGGCACTGCGCTGCTGGGGTTCGGAATCCGGGCGCAATCGCTAGACGACCAGCAGGCACTGATCGACCGGATTCGGGATGAGATCGGTGAGCCTGGCGCGAAAGGCGGGCCGCCGTCTGGAGTGGAGGTGGAGCTGGCGGGACTCCCGGTTATCGCAGCATCCGCTGCCTCCGACCTTTCGGACAGTCGATACCTGCTGACGCTGGCCGGTCTGCTTGCCGTGGCTCTGGTCCTGTTGGCGGTTTATCGCTCGTGGTCTCGCGCGTTGATCCCGTTGGTGCCGATCGTGATGGCTACGGGCTGGTCCTCGCTGGTGTTGTGGCTGACTCGGGTGCCGCTCAATCCAATGTCGGCTGCGCTCGGGGCGCTGACCATCGCTATCGCCACCGAGTTCAGCGTGATCCTTGCCGCGCGGTTTCGGCAGGAGAGGCGAGCTGGGCGTGGACTGGAGGCGGCGCTGGAGAGCGCTTATACGCGGACCGGCGCTGCGGTCCTGGCCTCGGCGGTCACCGCGATTGCCGGATTTGCGGTGCTGATTGCCAGCGACGTCGGGATGTTGCGTGACTTCGGATTCGTCACCGTGATCGACCTATCTGTGGCGTTGTTGGGCGTCTTGGTGGCGTTGCCCGCAACGCTTATTTGGTTCGAGGCTAGGGACAAATGAAAGATCGCTACTCGATCGTCGCCGGGCTGCTCTTCGTCGTGATCGTGGCTATTGCGTTTCTCAATGGGGTGCCTGGTGGGGGCGGTGGGGGGACGTTGGGGCTCGATGAGCAGCCGGAGCGTTGGGCTTTGCCTGAGTTTGCCGTCCCCGATGCGGCGGGCAGGCTCGAAGGGGATGCGAACGTTGCTCAGGACGATTGCTCGGCCGGAGAATTGCCCTGTCCGGCCGATGCTCGCCGTACTCCCGCCTGTCGGGTGAGCACGCCTGAAGCGATTCGGATTTGTGATCTCTTTGATCGACCCTTGGTGATCTCGTTTTGGTTCAGCAAAGGCGGTGACTGCGTCGATCAGCAGGACGTCGTCAGTAGGGTCTACTCGCGCTACCGTGGACGGGTGAATTTCCTCTCGCTGGACATTCGCGACGATCGCGACACCGTTCGCGAGCTGATCGGGGAGCGGGACTGGGCGATGCCCATCGGCTATGACCGAGATGGCGCTGTCGCCAGCCTTTACCGGATCGGTGGGTGCCCGACGTTTGCCTACGTCTATCCGGGGGGGACGTTGGAGAGTGCCAGCATCGGCAACCTCGGCGACGGTGAGTTGAGCGATCGGGTTGACCGCTTGCTGCAAGCGACTGCCGCTGCGGAGACGGCCTGATGGGGGCCGAAGCGGTCGGGTCGGAGTGGGGCTGGGAGCCGGCGCCGACGCCAGGTTGGGTGGCGCCACACGTCGCCGACGAGTTCCCCGGCTTGGGAATCTCCTGGATCGAGGTCGACGGTCGCCCTGGCCGCAGTCCTGAGCCGGTCGAGCGCCGCCTCCGCGAAACCTCCGACCGCTTCTACGGCGCCCACGCGATCCATATGCGCGAACGGCCGATTCCCTGGGCCTACCGGGTCTTCTTCCGCCAGATCGGGCTCGACCCCGATCGCACCCGCACGCCGGTCGAGCAGCTTGCCCTCGACCGCCTCCAGGACGGTGGCTTCAAGACCCATGGGCTGCCCGCCGACGCGCTGACGATCGCCACCGTGGAGACCGGGATCGCTCTGCGCGCCTTCGACGCCGAGCAGATCGAAGGCTCGCTTTGCATCCGGGACTCGGCTCCGGGTGAGTCGTTGGAAGGCAGGCCGGGGCAGCTCTCGAACGGAACCCTGGTGATCGCCGACGAGCGGGCGCCGACTGGACTCCTCTTCGGTGCCACCAGCGGGGGCCGTAGCGTCAGTCGCAACACCCGTCGCATTGCGATCGCCGCGGTGCAGGTCGACGGCGTCCCCCAGATTGCCGTTGATGAGGCACTCTGGATGGTGGCCACCACGCTTCAAGCGGCTTAACGCGACGATTGCGATTGGATCGTGGCCGTGATCTACACTCGTTCTCGGGCTATGCCGGATCTGTTGGATAGACAGACTCTCACCGCACTGCGGGTTGATGGCGACGAGCGGCTCGCCAGGGTGGAGCTGCGCCGTCAGATCGGCCGCCTCGAAGCGCGGCTCGGCTCGCTGGTCGCCGAGGCGTTTCCGCGGCTGCGTTTGGACACCGGTGTCGCCGCGGTCTCGAGAGAGCCGCGGGCGCTTGGCCTCGGTGACCTGGAGGCGATCCGCGATTCGCTTGCCACGCAAATCGGCACTGCGCAGCGCCAGCTTCAGGAGCAGACCGAGCTCGAGACCCGCAACCGGGAGCTGCTCGAGCGGATGCTTGCCGATCCGGCCGGCCACAAGTGGCTGCGAGTTTCGCGTGCCGACGTCGGTGAGCCCGGCTGCGGCCACTGGCACTCCCGCCCCCGCCTGGGGCTGCTCGGGATGCTGATGGGCTGGTGGCGAATCAGAATCTCTTCGGGATGCCCGTTAGCCGGGCGGCTTGCGGCCGTTGACCGATAAGAAGAAGGCAGCACCGCGGGGCGACGATCGCCCTCCTGCGCCCTGGGGGGCGTTCCCCCTTGCCGAGCTCACCGTCCTCGCCGGGATCATCGCGCTCATCGTCGGCGTCGTCACCAAGAGCCCAACCGGCATCGGCCTCGGCGTAGTCCTCGCCGGCCTGGGCGGCCTCGAGGTCTCCCTCCGCGAGCACCTGGCCGGCTACCGCTCCCACACCACCCTGCTGGCCGGCACCGTCTTCGTCGTCCTCACCGGCGGTCTCTTCTACCTGGCGGGCCAGATCCTCGCCGTCTCCCTGGCAGCAGGCGCAATCGCGTTCGCCGCGTCTTTTTACACCTTGCGTCGTGCCTTCCAAAAAGCGTCGGGCGGCCTGTCCTTCAAGGCCGGCGGCCTGCGCGGCTGACGGTCCTCTAAACGAGGACCGTGTCGCGTGAGCGTGGGCTGAGCGCGCTCGTCAGGAGTGCCCGCTGACGCGGCGTCAGCGTCCCGAGCCGCTTGTTCTCACTCAGCGCCAGCGCTTGCAGCAGTTTGCGGGCCCGGGTGCGTCCCCAGCGGCGCTGGCTGGTCAGCAGCTCGGCCAGGGTCATGCTCTCGGTCTCCCAGGGGCAGTCCTCGATGATCTCCGCCACCTCCACATCACCGCGGCCGATCGATCGCTTCAGCTCCGCTCTGGCGAGTCGCACGCGATTGGCGCGAGCCAGAGCCTGCATGTGCTGGGGTGTCTGGCTCGCGGTAGCGCTCGGCGAGGCAGGGGCAATCGAAACAGCTTCCACTGGGGCTCCTCCCAACTAGGGGTTTCTTGACTGGTTTCCTGTGCCCGGCCGCAACGGGGTTCGGCCTGACTGAGTTGATGACGCCGCCGCTTCCTCCTGACCCGGATGCGCGGCGAGGTGGGCAAGCTATGTGGTCAGGCGGGGGAGCGTCAACCCGGAGGCGCCAAACCGACTACAGCCCGTTCGCTAAGAGCATCTTTTTCTCGTTCCAAATGTCTTGTCCCGAAATGGACAAGGCCGAAACTACCCCCACAGGGGTATGGATAGCCGTCTACGTACGCGGAAGCTCAGGGAAGTCCTCGATGGTCCGGGCGATTGTCTCCAGAGCGCTGTCGAGGTGCTCGCGCTCGTGGGTCGCCATCAGGCTGGTGCGGAGCAGCGCTCCGCCGGGCGGGACCGCCGGGTGAATGGCGACGTTGGTGTAGACGCCGGCGTCGAAGAGCGCCTTCCAGAGCAGCACCGCCTGCCAGTCGTCACCGACCATCACCGGCACCACTGGCGTGGTCGCGACCGAGCCGTCAGGCAGCGTGCCGGGCTCGATCACCTCGAGGCCGAGGTTGCGCAGGCCCTCGCGCAGGTACTCGGCGTTGCCGAGCAGCGCCGCGAAGAGCTGTGGACCGTCGGAGCGGATCACCCGCAGCGCGGCCAGGGCCGCGCCGACCGCCGCCGGCACCGCCGAGGCGCTGAAGATGAAGGAGCGTGAGGCGATCCGCAGGTACTCGATCACGTCGGCGGGACCGGCGATGAAGCCGCCGCAGGAGGCGAGGCTCTTGGAGAAGGTCCCCATCCGCAGGTCGACCTCGTCCTCGAGGCCGAAGAGCTCGCTGGCGCCCGCCCCGCGCGCTCCGAGCACACCCGCGCCGTGCGCCTCGTCGACCATCAACCGGGCGCCGTAGCCGCGGCAGAGCTCGACGATCCGCGGCAGGTCGCAGACGTCGCCCTCCATCGAGAAGACGCCGTCGACGACCACCAATACGCCGCCGTCGGCTTCGCCGGCTCGCTGCAGCATCTTCTCCAGCTTGTCCATGCGGTTGTGGCGGAAGGGGCGCAGCTTGGCGCCCGAGAGCTTGCAGCCGTCGAGGATCGAGGCGTGGTCGCCGGAGTCGCAGATCACCGTGTCGCCGGGCTCGAGGATCGTGCCGATGCAGCCGACGTTCGCCTGGTAGCCGGTCGTGTAGACGATCGCCTCCTCGGTCCCCACCCACTCCGCCAGCTCGCGCTCGAGCTCGACATGCAGCGGGGTCGTCCCGTTGAGCAGGCGTGAGCCGGTGACCCCGGTGCCGTAGGTCTCCAGGGCGTCGCGGGCCGCCCCCTTGACCCGGCTGTCGCCGGTCAGGCCGAGGTAGTTGTTGGAGCCGAGCATGATCGTCTCGCGGCCCTCCATCTCGACCACCGGGCCGGCCTGCGAGGTGAGCAGGCGGAAGTAGGGGAGGAGGTCGTGCTGCTTGGCCGCTTCGAGCTGCTCGAGCCGCTCGTGGCTACGGGCCTTCTCGAATACGTCGACGGGGGCCTTCGCGGTTTCGCTCATGCTCGAAGTGTAGGTTCAGGGCCCCGTGTCAACCGTCGCTATCCGCCCTGTCCGCTCGCGGCGCGAGCTGAAGCGCTTCGTCAAGGTCCCCTTCCAGCTCCACCGCGACCACCCGCAGTGGGTGCCGCCGCTGATCTTCGATCGGATGCAGTTCCTCAACCGGGGGAAGAATCCCTGGTTCGAGCACGGCGAGGCGGAGCTGTTCATCGCCGAACGGGACGGTGAGCCGGTCGGTCGCATCAGCGCCCAGGTCGACCGCGAGTGGGACAAGGCCCAGGGCGGCAGCGACGGCATGTTCGGCTTCTTCGAGACGATCGAGGACCGCGACGTGGCGGCCGCCCTGCTCGGCGCCGCCGAGGACTGGCTCGCCGGGCAAGGCCGGGGGCGGTTGCTCGGGCCGATGGACTTCACCACCAACGACGAGGTCGGCATCCTGATCGAGGGCTTCGAGCTGCGGCCGATGATCCTGCAGAACTGGCACCCGCCCTTCTACAAGGAGCTGCTCGAGAGCCTCGGCTATGGCAAGGCCATGGACCTGTTGATGTGGTACCTCGAGCTGGGCAAGCTCAAGGAAGGTGACCAGTTTGCGCCCGAGATCCACGCCGCCGCGGAGAAGGCGCTGCGCGACGAAGGGATCGCGATCCGCAACTTCGACAAGCGCAACCTGCCCGAGGAGATGCGCCGCTTCAGCGAGGTCTACAACGAGGCGTGGTCCGACAACTGGGGCTTCGTCCCCGCCACCGACGCCGAGATCGAGTTTCACGCCAAGACCCTGAAGCAGGTGCTCGACGAGGATTGGGGCTTCATCGCCGAAAAGGACGGCGAAACGGTGGGGGTCGCTTTCACCCTGCCGGATATCAATCAGGTGCTGGCAAGGATGGGGGGGCGGTTGCTCCCCCTCGGCTGGCTGCGCTTCCTTCGCGGAAAGCCGAAGATCGACCGGGTGCGTGTCTTTGTGCTGGGCGTCAGGCGGGCCTACCAGCACACCGGCATCGCCGCCGGTCTCTACCTGAAGCACCTCGAGGCGGCCAGCCCCGACGGCGTCCCGGCCGGGGAGACCGGCTGGATCCTCGAGACCAACGGGCCGATGAACCGGGCGATGGAAGGCATGGGCGGCAAAGTGGTCAAGAAATACCGGATCTACGAGAAGGCGATCCAGCCGTCTTAACGACGCAGTTTCCGGCTTTGTTGTCGGATCGCGCTGGTCGCATCGCTACAGTCGGACGAGTGAGTGAGTTCGAGCTCGAGCCGGTTCGCGTCCGGGTCTTGGAGAGTGAGGCCCCGAATGCGCTCGCCCTTCGTGGCGAGGCACGTACGGCCGCGATAGCGGCGGTCGGTGGAGTGCTCGCCGGCGCGGCGACGGTGGCAACCGTACGAGCGGTGGCGAGGAAGTCGCCGGGTCGGCTCTTGCGGCGCCGCAGGCGCCAGCCGAAGATCGTCGCCAGCCGCTCCTTCCTGGTGGACGTGCACCTGCTCGGACGTTGAGCTCGTTCGAGCTCGAGGTACTGCCGCCTTCGCCGTTCCGGCTGCCCTCCTACAGCAGCGAGGACAGGACGATGCGGGTTCGGGACGGGGTCCTCTCGCGGCTGTTGCGGGTGGGGGAGAGCCCTGTCTTGGTGCGGGCGTGGGAACCGGGTCGGGGGCGGGTCTCGCTGCGCGCCGAGCCGGTCGACCCCGACGGGTTGGCGACGCCGCGATCTCTGCCGCCACAGCCCAGCCGTCCCGCCGGCACAGCCCAGCTCCGCCTGGCCACCGAGCGGATGCGCTTCGCGCTCGGCGTCGATGACGATCTCGGCGAGCTCTACCGGCGCTTTCGCCGCGACCCGCTGCTGGGGCCGCTGTTGCGCCGTCGTCCCTGGTTGCGCCCGCGCCGCCGTCCCTGGGCTTGGGAGGCGCTTGCGTGGGCGGTGGTCAAGCAGCTGATCGAGACCGAGCGGGCGGCCGTCATCCAGCGCCGCATCGTCGGTCGCTGGGGGGAGCGCCTCGGTCGCGAACGGGGAGCCCTGCGCGATGTGCCGGGGGCGGGGACGATCGCCGGCCGCGCTCCGGCCGAGCTCGCCTCGATGGACCTCTCGCCGGCCCGCTCACTCGCCCTGCGAGCGGTCGCCCGTGAGATCGCCACAGGACGTTGCGATCCGGCCGACCCCCTCGCCGACCGCCGCTTTCTCGCCATCCCGGAAATCGGCCCCTGGACCGTGCAGTGCCTGGGCTTGTTCGGGCGCGGCGATCCCGACTCGCTACCGGCCGGTGATCTGATCTACCTCAAGCTGGTCGGCCGCCTCACCCGGCTGGGCCGTCGGGCCACGGTCGAGGAGGTCGAGGAGTTCTACGCGCCGTACGAGCCCTTCCGCGGCCTCGCCGGCCTGTGGACGATCGGCCTGTACAGATAGGCGCAGACTTCAAGGAGGTGGGCGCACTGCCGATAGGCCCGCATGGAACGCCCAGGACAGGGTGAGGGATGGCCCGAAGAGCGCGTCACCGAGTTTCTCGACGAGATCTCCTCGGCGGGCGACGAATATCGCCGTCTGGTCGAGCGCCTGCCGGCGATCGTCTACTCCTGTGAGGTTGGGGAGCAGGGGCGCTGGCGCTACGTCAGTCCCCAGGTGGAGGAGATCCTCGGCTACACCCCGGAGGAGTGGATGGCCGACCCCGGCCTGTGGGCCGAGCGACTCCACCCCGACGACCGCGAGCGCGCGCTCGAGCAGGAGTCCCACAAGGTCGCCGCCGAGAGCAGCACTCCCCCCGTCGACTACCGGATGATCACCCGCGAGGGCAACGTCGTCTGGATCCTCGACGAGGCGGTCCTCGAGCCCGACGCGAGCGGCACTCCGGTCTGGCACGGCGTCCTCTACGACATCACCGAGCGCAAGATCGCCGAGCAGGAGCTGCAACGGGTGGCGACACAGCAGGCCGCGGTGGCACGGCTCGGCCGCCACGCGCTGCAGGACGCCGATCCGTCCAGACTGGCCAAGCAGGTCGTGCCGCTGATGACCGAGATCGACGGGGTCGAGGCAGCCTGCGTCTGGGAGGCTGGCCGCGAGGGCCGCCGCCTGCACCTTCGCGCCGGGCTCGAGGAGCGCGGCGGCGGCGCGGAGCGGCGCGCCTCGGCGGCGCGCGACTCCCACGCCGGCGCGGCGCTCGAGTCGGGCCTGCACGTGATCGTCGACGACTGGTCCAGCGAGCGGCGCTTCTCGATGCCGCCGGCACTGCGGGTGCTCGGGGTGCGCAGCAGCCTCGCCGTGCCGATCGCCGGCAAGGAGCGGCCCTACGGCGTCCTCGACATCCACTCCACCGAGCCGAGCCGCTTTACCCCGCAGGACGTCCACTTCGTCCAAGCGTCCGCCAACGTCCTCGCCGACGCGCTGGAGCGCCACAGCGCCGACGAGGCGCTGCGCCACCGGGTCCTGCACGACTCGCTCACCGGGCTGCCCAACCGGCTCAGCTTCGTCGACTCGCTGCGCGACGCCCTGCGCCGCAGCATCGCCTCCGGCTCGCCTGTCGGCATCCTCTTCCTCGACCTCGACCACTTCAAGCTGATCAACGACAGCATCGGCCACCACGCTGGCGACGACCTGCTGCAGGCGGTGGCGCCTCGCCTGCGCGCCCACCTGCGTCCCGGCGACATCGTCGCCCGCTTCGGCGGCGACGAGTTCGGCATCCTGGTCGATCGTCTCACCGACGAGGACGAGGCGCAGGCCATCGCCGACCGCGTTGCCGGTGCCTTCTCCGAGCCCTACTCGATGGGTGGCGCCGACCATTTCGTCACCGCCAGCATCGGCATCGCCGTCGCCCGGCCCACGGGCCGCGAGCCGGTTGACGCCGAGATGCTGATCCGCGACGCCGACGCGGCGATGTATCGGGCCAAGGAACGAGGCCGGGGGCGCTGCGAGGTCTTCGACGCGGAGATGCGGGCTCGCGCCGTGCGCCGGCTGGAGACCGAGCGCGAGCTGCGCCACGCGCTCGATCGCGACGAGTTCGAGCTGCATTACCAGCCGGTGATCGCGCTCGGCAGCGGTGAGATCACCGGCCTCGAGGCACTTGTGCGCTGGAATCACCCCAAGCGCGGCCTGCTCGACCCGGGTGAGTTCGTCCCGATCGCCGAGGACAGTGGCCTGATCGAGCCGATCGGGCGCTGGGTGCAGGAGACCGCCAGCCGCCAGGCGCTCGGCTGGCACCAGCTGCGTCCAGACCAGCGGCCGCTCGACGTCGCCGTCAACCTCTCGGCGCGCCAGGTCGCCCACCGCGACTTGGCCGATGCGGTGCGCGAGATCCTCGCCCGCACCGGTCTCGACCCGGTCAACCTGCGGCTCGAGGTGACCGAGAGCGTTTTGGTCGAGGAGTCGGCCAGTGCGATCGCGACCTTGGAGGCGTTGAGCGAGATCGGCGTTCGGCTCGTCCTCGACGATTTCGGCACCGGCTACTCCTCGCTCGCCTACCTCAACCGCTTTCCCTTCGACGCACTGAAGATCGACCGCTCCTTCGTCGAGGGGCTCGGCGTCGAGCAGGAGCGCACGGCGATCGTCGAGGCGGTGATCGGCATGGCCCGCGCCCTCTCGCTCGATGCGATCGCCGAGGGGGTCGAGAACGAGGACCAGCTCTCCGAGCTGCGCCGCCTCGGCTGCGACTTCGCCCAGGGCCACCTCTTCTCGCGGCCGCTTGCCCCCCAGAAGGTGACGAACCTGCTGCGCGAGGGGGGCTTCGAGCTACTCGGGAATCTCGCCCGCTAGGTATTCGTTGCTGAGCGCTTCGCTGGTTGCGGGCTGGCCGGCAATCAGTTCGTTGTCGTGCATCCAGGCGATGAACGCCTTCCACTCGGCGGGGTCCATCGTGCCCTGCTTGGAGAGCAGCGGCAGGGTCGCTTCAACCTCGGCGCGGGTGAGCTTGGGGTCGAGGTCCTTGTTGGCGTCGAGCAGCGCCTCCGTCGTCGCGTCCGGGCTCTTCACCGCTGCGGCCGTGCCGCGGGCCAGCGCCGCCAGGAAGAGGCGGATCGCCTGTGGGTCATCTTCGAGCTGCTCGCGCCGGGCGACCACGACGAGCTCGTCGTAGGTCGGCACGCCGAGCTGGTCGACCGGGGTGACCACGGGGTCTTTGCCGCGCAGGCGCAGATCGACGCCCTCGACGTTGCTGAAGCCGCCCAGCATCGCCTGTGCCCGCCCGCCGACGACGGCGGGCAGCAGGCCATAGCCGACGTTGACCGTGTCGACGTCGGACGGGGTCAGCTTGGCGCGGGCGAGGATCGTCTTCAGGTAGGCGTCCTGGTAGGGGATGCCGGCGGTGGCGATCGTCTTGCCACGTAGGTCCGCCACCCCCTTTACGCCTGATTTCTTCAGCCAGATCAGCGAGGTCAGCGGGCGGTCGACCAGTGCGCCGACCGCGACCACGTCAAGCCCCTGTTCGCGGGCGAGCAGGACCTCGGGCTCATAGGAGATCGCCAGGTCGGTCTGGCCCGCGGCGAGCAGCTTGATCGGCGCCGCTGGGTCGGAGGGGGTGTGGATCGAGACGTCGAGGCCGGCGTCGTCGAAGTAGCCGAGCTTCTCGGCCATGTAGATGCCGGCGTGGTCGGGGTTGGGGTAGAAGTCGAGCGTCAGGCTGAGCGGTTCGGCTGCGGCGCCGGTTTCGTCCTCGCTCTTCTCGCCGCAGGCGGCGAGGGCGAGGGCGATCAGGGCAACGACGGCGGCGATCGCCGGCAGGCGGAGCGACTTCATCCCTGCTTTCTATCGCCAAGTGACGACGCGACGCTCTGCGAAGGCGACCAGGGCGTAGAGACAGATGGCGATTGCGGAGAGGAGAAAGGCCGCGGCGAACACCCGCGCCGTCTCCAGTTGAGCGTTGTCCTGCAGGATCAGGTGGCCGAGGCCGGAGTCCGCGCCCACCCACTCGCCGAAGACCGCGGCAATCGGGGCAAACGTCACGGCGATCTTCGCCCCGCTAAAGGTGTAGGGCAGGGCGGAGGGCGCTTCCAGCCGCCAGAGCAGCTGACCGCGAGAGGCATCAAGGGTGCGCATCATCTTGGTCGCGTCAGGGTCGACCGAACGCAGGCCGTCGGCGGTGGCGACGGCGATCGGGAAGAAGCAGACCAGGGCGACGACCGCCAGCTTGGGGCCGATTCCGAAGCCGAACCAGACGACGAGAATGGGAGCGAAGACGACGATCGGAATGGCCTGTGAGCCGACTATCAAGGGGTAGAAGCTCAGTCGCAGGGCCTCGAAGGGCCGCAGCAGGAAGCCGAAGCCGAGCCCGAGGACCAGCCCGCACAGGAAGCCAAGCGCAATCTCCTGCAGGGTGACCCAGGCGTTTTCGGCGAGCAGTGAGCGGCTCTCCCAGAGCGCTTCGCCGATTTCCGCGGGGGAGGGGACAAGGAAGCTTTCGACGCCGAGCACGTCGGCAAGCGCGCCGGTGCTCGCAGCCAGCTGCCACAGCCCGATCAGCGCCCCGAGTGCCAGAAGCGGTAGCGCCCAGCGCTTCACTTCGACCCCGCATGCAGGCTGGCCATTGCCCGCTCGCGCATGACGACGAAGGCGGGGTCGGTTACCGCGGCGTCGCGGTCGGGCGCGCGCGGCGTCAGTGGGCTGAGCTCCTCGACCACGCGGGCGGGTCGTGCTGAGAGGACCGCGACGCGATCGCAGAGGTAGAGCGCCTCCTCGACATCGTGGGTGACGAGGACCACGGTGCGCGGGTCCGTGGCCAGGGCGCCGGCGAGCCAACCCTGCATCTCGGCGCGGGTGATCGCGTCGAGCGAGGCGAAGGGCTCGTCAAGGGCGAGCACCGGCTTGCCGGCGACGAGCGTGCGCAGGAAGGCGACCCGCTGGCGCATGCCGCCCGAGAGCTCGCCTGGTCGCGTGCGCTCGAAGCCGGCGAGGCCGAAGCGCTCGAAGAGGCGCCCGGCCTCGGTCCGCGCCTCGCGCCGGCGGACGCCGCGGTTGCGCAGGGCCAGCGCCGCGTTGTCGATCGCGTTGAGCCAGGGCAGGAGCATGTCGCGCTGGGGCATGAAGGCGCAGCGGGCAAGGCGCGCGCTGGGATCGGTGGCGCCGCCGACGGCGACGGCGCCACCGCTTGGCTGCTGTAGGCCCGCGATCAGCTCAAGCAGGGTCGACTTGCCGCAACCCGAGGGACCGACCACGCCGAGCACCCCGTGCTCCGGCACCTCCAGGTCAAGCCGCTCGATCGCCCGCAGCTCCCCGTAGCTGTGGCTGAGGCCGCGGATGGAGACCGCGGCGGCGGGATCGCCACTGGAAGGCGATGGCGCGGCGACGGCGAATTGCTCTCTTTCCGCGCTCACACTGGTATCCTGGCGCAATCCGCGCTCCTGACCAAAGAGGTCAGGAAAGTCGATAAGCACCCAGCGGAGACTCAAAGTGGACCCGGCAATAATTTTCTTCGGCCTTGGCATTGGCGTGCTCGTCGGCATGACGGGCATGGGTGGGGGATCCCTGATGACGCCGCTGCTGATCCTCGTCTTCGGCATCCAGCCGACCACGGCGATTGGCACCGACATCTTCTACTCGGCCGTGACCAAGACCGTCGGCGGATGGCGCCACCTGCGGATCGGGACCGTGAACATGGAGCTGGTCAAGTGGCTGGCGCTGGGCAGCGTGCCGGCGGCGGTTGGCGGGGTGGCGATTGTTTCGCTGATCCAGGATCAGATCGGTGAAGACCGCCTCGACTCGCTCGTCTACGCGGTTCTCGGCGGCACTCTGTTGATGGTCGGCATCATCACCCTGACGCGGGCGCTGATCCTGCGCAACCTCGTCGAGGAGCGGGACCGCTTTGACGTCGAGCGGCGCCACAAGGTCGCCGCGGTTGTGATCGGCGCGACGACCGGCTTCGTGATCGGCGTCACCTCAGCCGGCTCGGGCACGGTGATCGCGATCCTGCTCATCGCCGTCTACCGCCTGGCGCCGAAGAAAGTCGTCGGCACCGACGTCTTCCACGCCGCGGTCCTGCTCTGGGCGGCCGGCCTCGCCCACTGGATCGGCGGCAACGTCGACTTCGTTCTCGCCGCCAACATCCTGATCGGTTCGGTCCCCGGCGTAGTGATCGGCGCGGCTCTGTCCGGCAAAGCTCCACAGGGCTTCATCCGCACCGCCCTCGGCGTGGTCCTGATCGGCTCGGGAATAGTCACGATCCAAAAGGGCGACCCGCACGTCTGGCCGATCGCCGCCCTCGTTGCCGCAATCGGCCTAGGCGGGATCCTCGCAGCGCCCCGCATCCTGCACCGCCGTCGCGAACGGGAAGCTGCAGAGCTCGCTCTCGAATCGGCTGGTTGATTAACTAGCCCTATGCGCGTCTCCGCAAAGGCCGACTACGCCGTTCGCGCCGCCGCCGAGCTGGCGGCGGTCAAGGACGAACCCGTCAAGGGGGAGAAGCTGGCCGAGGCGCAGGACATCCCGCTGCAGTTCCTCGAGCACATCCTCCTGGAGCTGAAGCACCACGGCATCGTCCGCGCCCGCCGCGGCGCCAAGGGCGGTTACTGGCTCGCCAAGCCGCCCGAGGAGGTGACGATCGCCGATGTCGTCCGCGCGGTCGAGGGCCCGATCGCCCACGTCCAGTCTTCGCCGCCAGAGGACATCGAGTACAAGGGCCACGCCGAGCACCTGCAGGAGGTTTGGATCGCGGTCCGCGCCAACCTCCGCGCTGTCCTGGAGCACGTCACCCTCGCCGATCTGGTTAGCGGTGAACTACCCGAGGCGATAGAGCACCTCGCTGCCGAGCCCGACGCCTGGGCCCCCCGCTAGACGCCTCGCCCGTCCCTCCGGACTGTCCCGGCCGTACCGCATGCTCTGCTCCCGGGCAGGGAGTTGACAGCGGTTTATATTACTCATAATCTTTACAAATAATCATGTCAAGATCGGCCGGGAGGGCCGATCTCGTGTCACTACAAGGGAGGATCCATGTCAGCACTCAAGCGGTTGACGCTGCTTGCCTGTGCCCTTGCCGCATTTGCGGCACCGGCGACGGCGGGGGCGACGATCACGACCAAAACGATCGATTACGGCCCGTACACGATCCCGGCCGGCAACGGCGACCCGCATGACCACGAGAACGCGGGGATGATCACCAACCAGATCGTCAACAACATTGCGAAGCCGTGCACCGGCTGCTCGATCATCGGCGTTACCCCGGACCTCGTCTACACCGACGGGACCAAAGCGACGATCAGCCAGGGTCCGATGCTCCACCACGCGATGTTCGCCGCCCAGTCGAGCGGCAAGTCCGACGTGACCTGCGCCGGTAAAGGACCGGGCCTGCTGGGCGAACGCTTTTTCGCCTCCGGCGACGAGCGCACCCCCGTCGACCTGCAGTCGCTGCCCTATGGCTACAAGGTCAACAGCAGCGAGACCTGGAACATGGTCTTCGACCTGATGAACTGGGAAACGACCAGCAAAACGGTGAAAATCCGGATGACCTGGAAGTACGCCACCGGCACCGACCACACCAGCCGCGCGCCGCTGCGCCCGGTCTGGCTCGATGCCAACCAGTGCTCGCTGAACAGCTATATCTCGGTCCCGATTGGGCTCAGCGACACCCACTACGACTGGAAAGCGACCTTCGGCGGCAAACTGATCGCCGCTGCCGGTCACATCCACGACCACGGCGTCAACATCGAACTGACCAACGAGAGCACCGGCGGCACCGTCCTCTGCAACTCGGTGGCGGGTTACGGCGGTCCCGGCTACGAAACCCCCGACGGGCGTAAACACGTCTCCTCGATGGGCGTCTGCACGGGTAATCCGATCTCGACGATCAGCAAAAACCAGACGATTCGTCTGCACGGGATCTACAACGTGCCGGAAGGCCACCACCTGATCGACGACGCGATGGCGATCGCGATCGCATACATCGGCTAGTCGATCTAGGGGATTTTTCCGCAGCCCCGCCCCAAGCCTGGGGCGGGGCTTTTCTTTTATGTCCCTTCCTGACTTTGCTGATCGACTTTCTGCTAAGGTGCCCAACTTCATTCTCCATTAAATTCATCAAGAAAGAAGGGAAGGCCGGGATGACGAACCCTGACAAGGGCAAGAGAACGGTTGGGGTGTGGTTGATAGCCGCTCTGTTTGCGGTGATCGCGTTGGCGGTAGCCGGTTGCGGGGGCAGCGACGACAGCGCGACCGGCTCCGGCGGCGGCAAGCTCGATGTGGTCGGCTACTCGACCCCCGAGGCCGTCTACGAGGAAGCGCTCGAGCCTGGCTTCGAAGGCACCTCCGCCGGTGCCGACGTCAGCTTCAGCAACTCCTTCGGCGCTTCCGGCGATCAGAGCCGCGCGGTGGTCGCCGGCCAGCCGGCCTCCGTCGTCCACTTCGCCCAGGCCGGCGACATGGAACGTCTGGTCGAAGAAGGGGGACTTGTCGCCAAGGACTGGGACAAGCAGAAGTACGACGGCATCGCCCAAGACTCGGTCGTCGTGATCATGACCCGCAAGGGCAACCCCGAGGGGATCGAGTCATTCGACGACCTGCTCAGCAAGGACGTCGAGGTGATCACGCCCAACCCGTTCAGCTCCGGCTCGGCCCGCTGGAACATCATGGCCCTCTACGGCTCTGAGCTGCATGCGGGCAAGTCCGAAACGGAGGCGCTCGCTTCGGTCAAGGCCCTGCTCGAGAAGACCGTGGTCCAGCCCGGCAGCGCTCGCGACGCGCTCGCTGCCTTCACTCAGGGCGAGGGCGACGTGCTGCTCGGCTATGAGAACGAGGCGATCAAAGCCCAGGATGAGGGCGAGGACATCGACTACGCGATCCCGCCCAGCACGATCCTGATCGAGACGCCGATCGCGGTCACCAAAGACGCGCCGGCGGCAGCTCAGTCCTTCCTCGACTACATCTGGTCGGACGCCGGCCAGGAACTGTGGGCCGAGAACGGCTACCGGCCGGTCAACCCGAAGCTGGTCGATCCGAAGCAGTTCCCGACCCCTGAGGATCTGTTCAAGATCGACGAGTTCGGTGGCTGGTCAACGGTCAACGACGAGTTCTTCGACGATGAAACCGGCAAGGTCGCCGACATCGAGAAGGAACTCGGGGTCTCCACCAGCGGTTAGCCGCGAGGAAGCATGGAGGGTCACCCGGCAACCATCCCCACCGCACCCCCCCGGGCAGGCTTGCGCCTGCCCGGGGTCGGTGCTGGCCTTGGTAGGGGCCTCGTCGGCCTCTACTTGTCGTTGATTGTGTTGCTGCCGTTGGCAGCGGTGCTCGACGAGTCGCTTGTCAACGGCCTCGGTGCATTCTGGGACTCCGTCACGGGTGCCCAGTCGATGGCGGCTCTGAAGCTGACCGTGATCTGCTCGCTGATCGTCGTCGCGATCAACGCCGTCTTCGGCACGATCATCGCCTGGGTCCTCGTCCGCGATGAGTTCCCGGGCAAGGGGGCCGTCAACGCGCTGATCGACCTGCCCTTCGCGCTGCCGACGATCGTCGCCGGTCTCACGCTGCTGACCCTCTACGGGTCGGACAGTCCGTTCGGCCTCAACATCGCCTTCACCAGGGTCGCGATCATCGTCGCGCTCTGCTTCATCACCCTGCCCTTCGTAACCCGTGCGGTGCAGCCGCTGCTCATGGAGATGGACGAGCAGATGGAGGAGGCGGCAACCTCGCTCGGCGCCAGTGGATTTACCGTCTTCCGGCGGATCATCTTCCCCAACCTGCTGCCCGGCATCCTCGCCGGCGTGCTGCTCGCCTTCGCGCGGGCGCTGGGCGAGTACGGCTCGCTGATCCTGATCTCGGGCAATATCCCCTTCAAGACCGAGGTCTCCTCGGTCTTCATCCGCAGCCAGATCGAGTCCGGCAACGTCTCCGGTGCCTCCGCCGTCTCGGTCGTCCTGCTGGCGATCTCACTGTTGCTGCTGGTCGCGGTCAGCCTTCTGGTCCGCTGGAGCTCGAAGAAATGACCTCCACGCCTACTGCCAAGTGGGGCCTGCGTACGCTCGCCTTCGGCTACCTCGGCCTGCTGCTGCTCGCCCCGGTGGCGATGATCTTCTACAAGACCTTCGAACACGGGATCGGGCCGCCGGTCGAAGCGATGACCTCGCCCGAGGCCCTGCACGCCATTTACTTGACCCTCTTGATGGTCGCCGTCGCCGTCCCGCTCAACACTGTCTTCGGCGTCGGCTGCGCGCTGCTGCTCGTCCGTCACAAATGGAAGGGCAACGCGATCATCGACGGGATCATCAACCTGCCTTTCGCGATCTCGCCGATCGTGATCGGGCTCTCGCTCTTCCTGCTCTACGGCAACGACGGCTGGTTCGGGCCGACCCTGTCCGAATGGGGTATCCAAGTCCTCTTCTCGACCCCGGGAATGATCCTCGCCAGCATGTTCGTCTCGCTGCCCTTCGTCGTGCGCGAGACGGTGCCGGTGCTGCAGGAGATTGGCACCGAGCAGGAGCAGGCCGCCTCAACCCTTGGCGCCAATGCCTGGCAGACCTTCTGGCGGGTCACCTTGCCGGCGATCCGCTGGGGCGTCGCCTACGGGGTCGTGCTGACCACGGCGAGGGTCCTCGGCGAGTTCGGCGCCGTGACGATCGTCTCTGGGGCGATCTCGGGCGAGACCGAAACCCTGCCGCTCTTTGTTGGCAAGGCCTTCGAGCAGTTCAACGATGAAGCCGCGTACGCGGGAGCCATCGTGCTCGCCCTGCTCGCCCTGACCACCCTGCTGCTGATGAGTATCGGCGGCCGCAAGGCGAAGGCCCAGGGTGGGGCAATCCCGATCACGGGTGATGCCGCGATCTCAACGTCCAATGCAAAGGAGGGTTCCTGATGGGAATCGCAGTCGAGGGAGCGCGCAAGCGCTTCGGTGACTTTCAGGCTCTTGACGACGTGTCGATAGACGTGCCCGACGGCTCGCTGACGGCGCTGCTCGGGCCGAGCGGCAGCGGCAAGTCGACTCTGTTGAGGGCGATCGCCGGGCTGGAGGATCTCGATGCCGGCCAGGTGGTGATCAACGGCCAGGACGCGACGGCGACGCCGGCGCAGAAGCGTGAGGTCGGCTTCGTCTTCCAGCACTACGCCGCCTTCAAGCACATGACCGTGTTCGGCAACGTCGCCTTCGGCCTCAAGATCCGCAAGTGGTCCAAGCCGCAGATCAGCGATCGCGTACACGAGCTGTTGCGCCTGGTCCAGCTCGACGGGCTGGCCGAGCGCTACCCCGACCAGCTCTCCGGCGGCCAGCGCCAGCGCATGGCCCTGGCCCGGGCGCTGGCGGTCGAACCGCAGGTGCTGCTGCTCGACGAGCCGTTCGGCGCCCTCGACGCCAAGGTGCGTAAGGACCTGCGTACCTGGCTGCGCCGCCTGCACGATGAGATGCACGTGACGACGATCTTCGTCACCCACGACCAGGAGGAGGCGATGGACGTCGCCGAGCAACTGGTGGTGATGAACAACGGCAGGGTCGAGCAGTCGGGCACCGCCGATGACCTCTACGACCATCCCGCCAACGAGTTCGTGATGAGCTTCGTCGGCGAGGTCAACCGGCTGGGCGAGCACTTCGTGCGGCCGCACGACATGGACGTCGTGCTCGATCCCGACGAGCGGAGCGAGGAGGCGATGGTGCAACGCATCGTCGCGCTCGGCTTCGAGATCCGGGTCGAGTTCGTGCTCGCCGATGGCACCGAGGTTTGGGCGCAGCTGACCCGCGCCGAGCTGCAGAAGCTCGAGCTGCGCGAAGGTCAGATCGTCCACCTGCGCCCCGGCCAGACCAAGAGCTTCAGCGGTGATGTCCCGTCATCCGACGGTCATGGGGCTTCGACTCCCCGCGATCCAGAGGGCGACGACGACGCAGAGGTAACTGCAGCCGCCTGAAGGGGCGACGGGGCGGGGCGCGCTTTGCCGGGTGGCGCCCCGCCCCATCTCGCCACCTACGTTACGCGACGCTCGAAGGTCTTCTCCAGCGCCGTCTCGTCCTCCTCGCCGGCGACCGTCTTGTCGAGTCGCACGATCGCCTCGCGGCCGTCGAGCCGCACCGTGCCGACCTGATTGTCGAAGTACGGGCCCTCGAGTAGGCGCCAGCGAATGCCGGGGTCAGGAGCTCCAGCCAAGCGCCTCAGCCCGCGTGCGAGCAGGCCAAAGGGACGGGAGAAGCCGGCCCGGACCACTTGGCGCTCGCGCTCGTCGAGCGGATTGCGGTAGGGGGAGCAGACGGCCTGAAGTACCGGGGACTTCATCTCGGCGCTCCGCCTGAAGGCGACGTCGCAGAGGTAGGCGTGGTGGACGTCGCCGGAAAGGATCACGATCGATGCCGGCGGCTTTCCCCGCTTGCCGGAGCCGACCTCTTCCAGCAGCCGGCGGAAGCGCTGGAAGGAGAACTGGAAGGCGGCCCAGTGGTCGAAGTCGACCGCGCGCCGCAGCTTCTCGCTGATCCGGGCGACCAAGCCGCCCCAGGCGCCGTCGGCGAGGCGCTCGTTCCAGGCCTCGATGTCGTGAAAGGCGGGGGAGAGGAGGTAGGGCACCGTCGTGCCGATCAAGAGGTGGTCGAAGTCGCCGTTGGTGTGGTCGACGATCCAGTCCCAGACTTCGTCGTCGAACATCGAGCGGCGCTCGTCGGTCAGCACCCGCGCGGCGCGCGAGTCCATGAAGATCGCCCGCACTCCGTCGATGTCGCGGCAGAAGCTCCAGCGCGTTCCCGCTGCGGTCGAGTCGATGCTCTTGCCCCACTCGTACAGGACCTCGGTGGCGTCGGGGTTGCCCCTGACCTTCGCGTAGATCTCGTTTTCCTCGTCGAGATCGCGCGGCGAGAGGTTGCCGAGGTGCTGATAGATCCAGTAGGTCATGATCCCGCCGATCGCCCGCTCGTGCCACCACTCCTTGCGGTCCATCTCCTCGTGCCAGGAGCGCGAGATGTTCCAGTCGTCGCTCATGTCGTGGTCGTCCCAGACCATCGAGGTGGAGACGGTCGAGAAGAGCCAGCGGATGATCGGGTCCTCCCAGGACTCCCGGTAGAGCCAGGTGTACTCCTCGAAGTCGATCACCTCCTCGCCTGGCGGTTGACTGGTGTCGCGGCGGGCGCGGATCCGCTCGCGCGTCGTCGGTGAGCCCTCGTCGACGTAGACCTGGTCGCCGAGCAGGAAGAGCAGCTCCGGCCACTTGCTGCGGTCGTCGCGGATCATCTGCTGGGCGAGGACCCGGAGCGCGTCGAGCTCGTGGCCGTCTTCGTCCTCGTCCTGGGTCTTCGTATAGGGCTCTTCGTGGGGGAGGGCGACCCGGCAGGATCCGAAGCAGATGTCGACCGGCTCACCGGCCTTGAAGGTGCGGATCGCGCTGGGAGGGAGGTCGTGGTCGGGAGGAGGCCAACGCTGCTCCCCGTCGAGCTCGACCGTGTACTCGTAGAAGCCGCCGGGCTCGAGGTCTTCGATGCGGACGAGGGCGTAGTGGTGCCCGCCGACGCCGAAGGTCTGCTCGCGGTGGCCCAATACCTCGACCTCGCAGCCCTCGCTCGTCTCGACCCAGACCGTCGCCTCGGTTTCCGACACGTAGCGGAGGTGGGGGCCGAGCAGCAGGTCAGCCATCGGATCTATCCCTTGCTCCCATCGATTCGCCTCCCTTTCCCCGATTCGTCGAGTCTTACGCCTAGTGCTATTCTTGACTTTCAAACTCAACAAACTCTAGAAAGGGGATGCAGATGAGCAGAGCAGCGGGAAAGACGACCGTGGTCTCGAGGGGCAAGCTGAGTGGGGTGCTGCGGGGGGAGCGCCTGGGCGCTCGCAAAGGGGCGCTCGCCGACGCCGCCGGTGATCGTGACGGCGTCGACGAGGCGATCTACTACCGCGCCCGGCTCATCCTCGGCGAGTCTTTGCGCCGCCCTGAGTCCCTGCGGCAGTCGGGTCGGTGAGCGCTTCTTCGGGCTTTTCCGGATACGCCTGAACCGCCAGGTTCCAGCCTTTGAGGATGAAGGAGACTTTGGCGGCTCCGGCGTACTGGACGGCGATGGTGTGGCCGCCCTTGCCGAGCACCGTCGTCTGCGTCACGGTGTGAACCAGGGGGGCTGCTTTGGGAGCCCCCGTGGTCGCCGGGGAGAAGTTGACTTTCCCGGTCGCCTGCCCGTCGACCAGGATCTGGATCGGGCAGGCCAGCTCGACCGTCGGTTTTTCAGCGACGCAGACGGCCGAGCCGGAGAACGTGATCACCGCCGGCGCGACGTCCTTCGTCGCAAACGAGGTGAACGCGGTCGGGATATACCCGGCCGTGGTCGCGGTGGCTTCGAAGGGGGCGCTGCCCGCCGCGATCGAGACGATCGGCGAGAGCGGCGCATTGGCCTTCTTCACGAAGGTATTGCCCGCCGCCTTTTTCTTCAGGTAGAGCCCGCTCGCCTTCTGGTTGGTGAGGTAGAGATGCGCCGCCTTCTCGCCGGTCAGGAACGACCCGGCGAACGACGGGCTTACGGCAACCACGGCGGCAAGGCTGGCCGCAACCGCGACCACGAGTGCCGCGCGGGGCCTGGACAGTCTTCTGCTGAGCAATTGATCCTCCATTTTCGGGGCCGCCGGGAAGCCTTCTTTACTAAAGAGGTCAATAAAGTACAGAAGCTGCTAGGGTCATGTCGAGTTAGTTGCTCAACAAACTCCAGTACCCGGCAGGAAAGGAAGCAAACTCGTATGAGAAGCAAGACCTTCGCCATAGCGGCGATCGCCCTCATGGGGCTCGTCGTACCGGCGTCTGCCGGTGCCAAGACGATCATCGGATCGGGCTCGGTGGCAATGCAGCCAGTGCTGCAGGCGCTCTTTGCCCAGTACACGAAGGTGACCAAAGGAAAGGTCAAGTTCGTCTACACCGCCAATGGGGGGAACGCCGGCGTCAAAGACGTCCAGAACGGAACCAGCCAGTTCGCGGGGAACGCCCGCACGCCGCTCCCCAGCGATGCGGGGACGACCTACATCAAGATGTTCCTCGACGGGCTCTGCATCGACGTCAACCCGAAGAACAAGCTCAGCAACATCACGATCCAGCAGGTCCACGACATCTATCGCGGCCTGCTCACCAACTGGAACCAGATTCCGGGCTCGGGCCTGGACACGACGATCGACCCGGTCGGCCGTGACACCAACGGAGGGACCTACAACTTCTTCCTCCAAGCCGTTCTCAACAACGAACTGCCCTCGTCGAACGTCAACGCGCTGACCTCGGACGGCCTCGTCGCCAACGCGGTCAAGCAGGACCCGAACGCGATTGGCTACGACGGGCTGGCGTGGCAGGGCAAGGGCCAGAAGGCGCTGAAAGTCAACGGCGTCCCTTGCCAGGCCTCGAAGATCAGCGTCGAGCCGCTCAAGTACCCGCTCTCGCGCTACCTCTTCCTGGTCGTGCCGAACTCCGGCGTCAGCCCGACGCTGCAGAAGTTCATCGACTGGGCGCGGACGAGCCCCGAGGCGGCTCCGACGATTCTCAAAGCCGGCGGCGTTCCTGCCTTCAACAAGAAGGCCAAGAAGTAGCGCCGGATGGAGGCCGAGTACCTCCCTGAGTACGGCCCCCGTGTGCCGGACCAGCGCGCCGAGCGGTTGCTCGGCGCGCTGGTCTGCGCCGTTGTCGCCCTGCTGCTGGCGCTGATCGCCACCGTCCTCTACCGGGCCTGGCCTTCGTTTGCCCACAACGGGTTGTCCTGGTTCGGCTCCGGCGGCAACGTCGACGAGCAGATCAACCTGATCTACCTCTCCGGCTTGGGCGGTGAGGCCGACGTCTACACCTTCCACGCCTGGCAGCTGCTCTGGAGCACCTTCCTGATCACCGGCGGCGCGGTCTTGCTCGCCTTCGTCTCCTCGCTCTTCGTCGCCGTCTTCCTGGTCGAGTTCGCGCCGGAATGGATGAGTAACGTGCTGGCGCCGGTCGTTCGCTTCCTGGCCAGCGTCCCCTCGGTGATCTACGGCCTGCTCGGCGTGCTGGTGATCGTGCCGTTCATCGGCAACCACCTGGTCAGCGAGGCACAGAAGGCCTCGGTCGCCGGCGTCATCTCGCTGAGTGGCTACAGCTTGTTGGCGGGGGTGCTGATCCTCACCGTGATGATCGCGCCGCTGATGACTTCGATCTTCTCCGACGGGATTCGCTCGGTGCGACCCGGTTGGCTTGAAGGCTCGCTGGCGCTTGGTATCAACCGCTGGCGCACCACCTGGAAGATCGCCGTGCGCACGGCGCGGCCGGCGATAGTCGCCGGGACCGTGCTGGCGACCGCGCGGGCGATCGGCGAGGCGGTGATGCTGGCGATGGTCTCCGGCTCGGTCGCCTTCGCCCCCAACCCGGCGGACGGCCTGATCTTCATCTTCGAGCCCTCGCGGCCGCTGGCGCCGACGATCGTCAAGAACATCGACCTGCTCGGATCAAAGCCTGCCAACAGCACCCTCTTCGCGATCGCGGCGGTGCTGCTGCTCTCGGCGGCGATGTTCTCCTTTGCCGGCTGGGCCGCGCGACGCTCGATGCGCAAATACGGAGCGACGGCCTGATGGATCCTCGTCGCACGCCGCCCCCGGCTCGCCGCCGCAAGCTCCGCCGCGTCCTGGCAAGGGTGCCGTCGAGGGCCCCACCTGGCGGTGGAGCGATCGGCTTGGCCTCGCCCTCTGTTGGGCTCTGGGGCTGCTCTTCTGCGCGATCGCCGTTGCGATCGTCGTCTACCTGCTCGTGCAGGGGGTCAAGTACCTGCGGCCGGAGATGTTGTTCACGCCGGCCTCCGCCGGGTTCAGCCAGAGCGAGAGTGGGGGCTTCTCCGACGCCTTCTTCGGCACCCTGATCGTCGCGGTGATGGGTATCTCGATCGCCCTGCCGGTCGGCGTCGGCATCGCGGTCTGGTTGGTCGAGTACGGCCGACCCGCGGCCTTGGCACGGATCACCGAATCGACGATCGAGGCGATCGCCGGCATCCCCTCGATCGTCCTCGCCCTGTTCGGCACGGTGATCTTCTCCAGTACCGCGCTCGGCTTTCTCAGCCGCACTTCCGAAGGCGTCGTCTTCGGTCGCTCGTTCTTCGCCGCCTCGACGATGCTCTCCCTGGTTGCGCTGCCGCTCGTCGTCGCCAGCACCCGCGAGGGCCTCAGCGCGATTCCGCAGCACGTGCGCGAGGCCTCCTATGCGGTCGGCAAGACGAAGATCGCGACGGCGCGGCGGATCCTTCTGCCCGCCGCCCGCCCGCAGGTGGCGACCGGGGCGATGCTCGGCCTGGGACGGATCATCGGCGACACGGCGATCATCGTCGTCCTCTTGGGGGCGACGCAGAACTTCGCCCCGGTCGAAGGCGCGGCGTTCCCCTTCGACTACCTGCGCGGCGCCGGCACCACGTTGACCAACTTCGTCTACGAGGCCTCGCCGACCGGAAACCTCAACCAGCCGGAGAAAGCCTACGCGGCGGCCTTCGTCCTGCTGCTGATGGTTCTGGCCCTGAACGCGGCCGTCGACATCGTCCATCGCCGCGCACGAAAGGTGGGAACGTGGAGTTCGTGAAATCCCCTCCGCCGCCGATCCGGCGGCTGGAGCTCGAGAAGCCGAAGCCGGCGCATGAGGTGGAGGCGCCTTCCGTCGCCAGCAACGGCAATGGTGGCGCCCCCAGTGCGCCGAGTGGCTTTACCGGCGCGCGTCGCTCGATCGGCGCTCCCCAGTTCTCGATCCGGCGCATGGAGGTCGACAACCTCTCGGTCTCCTACGCGGAGCGCGAAGCGGTCAAGTCGGTCTCGTTGCCGATCCGCCAGGGCGAGGTGCTGGCGATGATCGGCCCCTCCGGTTGTGGCAAGACGACGCTGCTGCGCTCGCTCAACCGGCTGACTGAGCTGACCCGCACGGCGAAGCTCAGCGGGCGCATCCTGCTCGACGACGTTGACATCACGGCGATCGAGCCGACCCTGCTGCGGCGCCGGGTGACGATGGTCTTCCAGCAGCCAAACCCGTTCCCGATGAGCGTCTTCGACAACATCGCCTACGTGTTGCGTGAGCAGGGCTCGCGCCGCCAGCGCAAAAAGACGCTCGAGCCCAAGGTTCACAGCGCCCTCGACCGGGCCGGCCTGCTCGAGGAGGTCAAGGACAACCTCGATCACCCGGCGCTGCGGCTCTCGGGTGGGCAGCAGCAGCGGCTCTGCATCGCCCGCGCCTTGGCAGCCGAGCCGGAGGTGCTGCTGCTCGACGAGCCCTGCTCGGCGCTCGACCCGCAATCGACTCAGGTGATCGAGGATCTGATCGTCAACCTGCGCGACGACGTCGCTGTGGTGATCGTCACCCACAACCTGCAGCAGGCCTATCGGATCGCCGATCACGTCGCCTTCATGTACCTGGGCGACCTGGTCGAGTACAGCAGCGCGACGGCGCTCTTCGGATCGCCGCGTGAGAAACGGACCCAGGAGTACGTGAGCGGTGCGTTCGGTTAGCCCCCGCTCCATCGCCCCCCTACTCGCGCTGCTCGCGGCGTCTGGCCTGCTCCTGCTCGGCGGGCTGTCGGGCTGCGCGACGACGCAGGAGACCGCGGCCAAGAAGCAGGCCGAATCGAAGCGCATCCTCGAAGCGCGCGAGAAGCGACAGCAGCGAGCGAGCAAAAGGAGGCGAGAGATGCCACCAGTCAGAGCCAGTACGAGCCCTGCGAGGAGTGCGGCGCGCCGCTCGACCCGCAGCAGCGCTACTGCGTTGAGTGCGCGGCGCGGCGGGGCAACGGGGCCAACCCCTCCTCGCAGTACTTCGCCGCGATGAGCAAACGCGCCCGCCGGCCCCTGGCCCAGCCGCAAGCCAAGGCCGGCTCGGGAAGCCGGGCGGCCGCCGTCGCCTTCTTCGCGCTGCTCCCCGTGGCGGTCGCGGTCGGCGTCGTCGTCGGCCGCTCCGGCTCGGACGGCACCGACGACGCTCTGCTGCAAGCGCTGCGCCAGCAGGACGTCGCCGTGGCCAGCGCCGGCCCGGCCGCGACGGGCCCGACCGCCGCGGGCACGGCGAATTCGAAAGCGGCCAAAGCAGGCAAGAACAAGGGGGGCGGCAAGGTCATCGCCGAGACCAAGAACGGCTCGGTCCACCAGATCACCGGCTTCGCGCCGACCAAACAGAAGACCGAAGAAGACACCAAGATCGTCGAATCGAACGTCAAGCAGTCCGGCGCCACCTACATCGAAGCGCAGCAGAACCTGCCTGACGTGATCGTGGTTGGGGGCGACCCCGACGAAGCACCCGCCCTGCCGACCGGGAGCCAGCCATGAGTACGGCGGCGGAGGAGACCGCGGTCGGGAATGCTGATCTGCGAGCTCAGCGGGATCGACTGCTGGAGAAGTTCACGATCATGCAGTCCGACCTCGGCGGCGCCTTCTACGAGATGGCGATCCGCGACCACGTGCGGATGGACGTGCTGACCCGCAAGGCGGCCGAGCTGCAGCGGGTCGATGCCGAGCTGCTGGCGGTCGAACGGATGCTGGATACTCGACCCCATGCCCCATCCCCCCCCCCACCTTTCCTTCTCCCTCCGATGTTCGAGTGAAACGGCTGAGGAAATCGCTCGACGGCGCGGTGGCGGCCGCCTCGTCGCTCACCGGCACCCGCTTCAACCTCCTGGTCGCCTCCTCGCTGGTCGCGACGGCGGCGATCGTGGCGAGCGGCCTTGCCGGCTCCAGCGACAACAGCGCGCTGGCCGCCCTGCTCGGACAGCGACCCTCCCAGACCGCGGCGGTGGAAAGTCCGGCGGCGAAGTCACCTTCGGCGGGCGCTGCATCCGCCGGCGCGTCGACCGGCGCCGAATCGGCCCCCGCGGCGCCGAGCGAACCCCTGACCTCGGCTGAACCCTCGGCAGTGCCGAGCGAACCAGCGCCGCCGGCCAAGCAACCGGCGCCACCAAAGGAATCGCTGCCCGAAGCCGGCCGGATCAAGCACGTCTTCGTGATCTCGCTCGCCAGTTCCGGCTACGACGCGGCGTTTGGCGCCACGCCGCAGATGCCCTACCTGGCGGGCACCCTGCGGCCCGAAGGCGAACTGCTCTCCGGCTACTCCCTGTTGGACGACGCCGCGCTCCCCAACCAGATCGCGGCGATCAGCGGTCAGCCTCCCAATGCCCAGACCGAGCAGAACTGCCCCAAATTCGAAGAATGCCTCTTCCCGGTCGAGGTGACGACGCTGGCGGATCAGCTCACCGTCGGCCGCTTCGAATGGCACGGCTACATGGAGGGGATGGTCGACGAGACGGGGAAACCCGACACCTGCGTCCAGCCCGAATCCGACGGCGCCGAGGAGCCGCCGCTTGGCGGTTATGCGACGAGGAACAACCCCTTCGTCTACTTCCATTCGCTGCTCGACCTCGGCGATTGCGCGCTCAACGACGTCTCGCTTGACCAGCTCGACGCCGATCTGAGCAAGCTCGACACGACGCCCAACTACGCGCTTATCTCGCCCAACCTCTGCAACGCCGGTGTGACCGGCCAGTGCCCGGAAGGAGCTCCTGATGGCGCGGCGAGTGCCGACGCCTTCCTCTCCCAGTGGGTGCCGAAGCTCCTCGCCTCGCCCGCTTACGAGAAAGACGGTTTGCTGATTGTCTCCTTCGGAGAGCTCAACTCCGCCCGATCCTGCATCGGCCCCGACCACTCCCACTGGCCCGCCGAAAGTGGGCGCACTGCTGGTCTCCCGCTTCGTCTCCCCCGGTGCGACCAACCCGGCGCCCTACGACCCGTACTCGTTGCTGCGCACGATCGAGGATCTGTTCGGGCTCGACCACCTCGGCTTGGCGGACGAGCCAAAGGTGAAGTCGCTTGCGCCCGGGCTGCTCGGGGAAACGCGTGGCGACTGAGTCAAGGGCGATCGGCTCGCGATGATCGGCCCAACCATGCAGGTGACCGCGAAGGTCGACTACGCCGTGCGGGCGATGGTCGAGCTGGCGGCAGCCGACGGCGGGCCGGTGAAGGGGGAAGCGATCGCGATCGCCCAGGGGGTGCCGTTCCGCTTCCTCGAGAACATCCTGCTCGAGTTGCGCCATGCGAGGCTCGTACGCAGTCAGCGCGGATCGGAGGGCGGCTACCGCTTGGCACGGCCGGCGGAGACGATTACGATCGCCGACGTGATCCGCACCGTCGAGGGACCGATCGCCAGCATCCGCTCCGAGCGGCCGGACGAGCTCTCCTATGTTGGGCCGGCGGCGCCGCTGCGGGACGTGTGGGTGGCGCTGCGGGCAAGCATGCGCACCGTCCTCGAGGCGGTGACCCTGGCGGATGTTGCCAGGGGCGAGTTACCAACGGAGGTCCTGCGCCTGACTGCGGAGCCAGGTGTCTGGGAGCCCCACTAGCCCTTCCCTGCTTACGGTCCTGCGGGAGTGGGGCCGGATCGGTTGCATCGGGTTCGGTGGGCCCCCGGCGCACATCGCGCTCTTCCGCGATCTCTGTGTAGCGCGGCGGGGCTGGTTGAGCGGCGAGCAGTTCGAGGACGCGATCGCGGCGACGAACCTCCTGCCGGGGCCTGGCTCGACCCAGCTGGCGATCTTCTGCGCCTGGCGCTTGCGGGGCGTGCGCGGCGCGCTCGTCGGTGGGGCGGGGTTCATCCTGCCGGGGCTGGTGGCGATCATCGGCCTCGCTGTGCTCTTTCTTGCCTCGGCACCGCCGGAGTGGGTCTTGGGCGCCGGTGCCGGTGCCGGCGCGGCGGTTGCTGCCGTAGCCCTGCGGGCGGGAGTCGGCTTGGTCCCGTCGAGTTGGGCGCGGGCGCGCGGCACCCATCCGCTGCGCTGGGTTCTCTACGCCGTCGCCGGGGTGGTGGCGACCGCACTGGTCGGCGCCTGGCTGGTGCTCGTCCTGATCGCCTGTGGCCTGATCGAGCTCGCCCTGCGCCGCCCTGGGGCGATAGCCGGCGAGGGGTTGGGGAGCTTCTCCTTCCTACCTCTCGCCGCCGCGAGCGCCGGCGTCGGCGCCCTCGCCTGGACCGCCTTCAAGGTCGGCGCGCTCTCCTACGGTGGCGGCTTCGTGATCGTTCCGCTGATGCAGGCCGACGCAGTCGACCACTACCACTGGATGACCGACGGCCAGTTCCTCAACGCGGTGGCGTTGGGCCAGGTGACGCCTGGTCCGGTGGTCCACACCGTCGCCGTCGTCGGCTACGCCGCGGCGGGGATCTGGGGAGCGCTGCTCGCCGCGGCGGTCGCCTTCGCCCCTTCCTTCTCCTTCATCCTGATCGGCGCCGAGCGTTTCGACCGCCTGCGCTCCGACCGCAAGGCACGCGCCTTCCTCGACGGCGCCGGCCCAGCCGCGATCGGCGCCATCCTCGGCTCAGCGATCCCGCTCGCCCTGGCGCTCTCCGAGGACTGGCAGGTCGTCGTCCTCGCGTTGGCCGCAGTAGCCCTGCTGGCCGCCCGCCGCGGCGTCGTAACGACGCTTCTGGCCGCCGCCCTTGTTGGCGTGGTAATCGCCGTGGCCGGCGGCCCATTGCCGCACTAGATGTCGCTCAGGGCTTGAGCCGGAACGGCGGGTACTGGTCGGTTACCAGCGTGAAGGCGTAGCCCACGACGCGGTTGTGCCAGCGGATCGTGCCCTCCACGAATTCGAACAGGCCGCGGGGGTAGCGGCCGGTGAAGAGGATCGCGAACCAGGCGATGATCACCGCGAAGAAGACGCCGATGGAGAGGAAGAAGAGGACGAAATAGTGGGGGATGGCGAGCAGCCACTTGACCAGCGGCAGTCCCCGCTCGAGGCGCTCGGCGTCGGGGTAGGGGAAGTCGAGGTGGACGGCCTGGTGCTCGTCGGTCGAGGGGTATTCGTCGTCCATCAGCGCCAGGTAGACGCCGACCCGGTTGGCGAAGCGGAGGAACTCGAGGTTCCAGTCGTACCACCAGCGCGGGTACTTCTTCCTGAAGAGGAGCATCAGCACGATCGGCACGAAGATCAGCGTGCCGGTGGAGGCCGCCACCCCGTACTCGTAGCTGCCGATGCTCCCGCCCGGCAGTAGGGCGATCAGGATCGCGATCGGGATTACGGTGAAAATTCGGAAGAACGTCGTCAGGCGGTTGAGCTGGCGCTCCGGGTACTCGACCGAGAACGTGACCGGATAGGACGAAGGTGCGACTGGATAGGACGAAGACTCCATCTCTGCTCCCCTTTCTGTTCTCGCTTCCCTTCTACTCCGCGGCGGGAACTCCTCCCGCGACGACGTTGACGAAGTTCTCCAGGTGCCGGGTCGTCCAGCACTCGAAGGCGCCGTCGCAGTAGCGCTCGTAGGCGGCCATCACCGAGTCGCCGTAGTTCCAGTAGAGCTTCGGCTCGGGGTTGAGCCAGAAGAGGCGGCCGGCGCGCTCGGCCACCTGGGCGAAGACCTCCGCGTGGGGCTCGCGGCCGTTGGTGCGGGCGTCGCCGAGCACGATCACGGTCGAGCGCGGGTCGAGGTCGTCTGAGATCTCGGTCAGGAACTCGAGCCAGACGCGGCCGTAGTCGGTGTAACCGGATACGTCGGCGACGCCGCCCTCGCTGGAGACGCGGCGGGCGATCTCGCGGAAGTCGCGCTCGTGCTCGAAGATCTCGGTCACCTCCGAGATCCGCTCGATGAAGACGAAGCTGCGCAGCTTGCGGAACGAGTCGTGCAGGGCGTGCAGGACGGAGAGGAAGAAGACGCTGGCCGAGGTGACCGAGGTCGAGACGTCACAGAGCACGTAGATCTCGGGGCGGCGTGGTCGCTTCGGCCGGTAGCGCAGGTGCATCGGCACGCCGCCGGTCTCCAGCGAGGCCCGCATCGTCCGTCGCACGTCGACCGTGCGGCCCTTGCGCCGTCCCCGCTGCTCGTGGCCGAGCGTCGCCAGACGGCGCTTCATCTGCGAGACAGCGCGGTGGACCGCCGCCAGGTCCTGGGTCGGGCTGGTCGGCAGGGCGCGGTCGAGCTCGGCCAGCGGCCGGGAGGGGGGGAGGGTCTCGGTGCGCTCGATCAGGTCGCGTTCGAGCTCGCGGCGCAGGTGGCGCTCGAAGCGGTTGAGCTGGTCGCGGTCGATCGGCGGCAGCTCGGCGGCGCCGTCCACCGCATCGCCCTGCGGCTGCGTGCCGGCCGAGAGCTCCAGGGTGCGGCGGATCCGCTGCACGTCGACGCCGACGACGCCCGAGCCCTCGCCCTGGCGGCCGAAGGCGGCGATCGCCAGGCGGGCCAGGTCGCGCATCTCGCCGTCGTTGCCCTCGACGATCGCCTGGCGGATCTGCTCGCGCAGCTCGTCGATGTCGAGCCGCTCGGCGCCCTCATGACGCTGGCCCCCCTCGACGATCTCGCGCTCGATCGCCTCCGCCTCGGCGGCGCGGAAGAACCAGCGCTCGAAGAGCAGCTCGAAGACGCGGCGGTCCTCCTGCGACTTGGCGATCGTCGTCGCCAGCGCCTCGCGGAAGTCGTCGCGCGACTCCCAGGGCACCTGCTCGAGCGCCGCGAAGGCGTCGAGGATCTCCGAGGTGCCGACCGCCACGCCCTCGCTGCGCAGCTCCTCGCAGAAGCCGAGCAGCTTCGCCGCCAGCCCCGGGGGGCCGGTCTCAGCTTTGGGGCCGTACGGACTCGGCAAGCTTCATCCCCACCCGCTCGGCGACCAGGTCGATGTCGGTGCGGTGCTTGACGATGATCGACATCGACTGCTCGAAGGTCTTTCGGTCGATGTCCTCGGCGCCCATCAGGAGCAGCGTCCGCGCCCAGTCGATCGTCTCGGCGATCGACGGCGGCTTCTTCAGGTCGAGCGCCCGAACCATCCGCACCACCTCGACCAGCTGTCGGGTCAGGGTCTCGGAGAGATCCGGCGTGTGCAGGCGGACGATTTCCATCTCCCGCTCCAGCTCGGGGTAGTCGAGCCAGAGGTAGAGGCAGCGCCGCTTCAGCGCCTCGGTCAGCTCGCGTGAGTTGTTCGAGGTGAGGACGACGATCGGCATCGAGGTGGCCGAGACCTGGCCGAGCTCGGGGATCGTGATCTGGAAATCGGAGAGCAGCTCGAGCAGCATCGCCTCGAACTCCTGGTCGGTCTTGTCGATCTCATCGATCAAGAGGACGACCGGCTCGGCGCTGGCGATCGCCTGCATCAACGGCCGCTCGAGCAGGAACTCCTCGCCGAAGATGTCGCCGTGGACCTCCTCCCAGCCCGACTCGCCGCCGGCCTGGATCCGCAGCAGCTGCTTGCGGTAGTTCCACTCGTACAGCGCCTTGGCCTCGTCGAGGCCCTCGTAGCACTGCAGGCGGATCAGCTCGCGGCCGCTGGCGCGGGAAAGCGCCTTGGCCAGCTCGGTCTTGCCGACGCCCGCCGGGCCCTCGACCAGGATCGGCTTGCCGAGGCGCTGGGCGAGGAAGGAAACCAGCGCCGCGGGCTCGTCGGCGAGGTAGCTGGCGGCGGCCAGCGCTTGCTTGGTCTCCGCTACGGAGTCGGGTGGCTGCGCCTCACTCATCCCGGCGATGATAATCCGCGCCGGTGCCCGACCTCGCCCTATCCCTCGCGACGCTGCTCCCGCACAGCGCCGGCCCCTACATGTTGCTGGTGCTGATCGGCTTCGTCGTCGCCATCGCCGGTCACCTCAGCACGTCGCGCTGGCTGGTGGCTGTCGGCATCGTCCTGATCTTCCTCGGCGCCTTCCTCTTCCCCCTGGCGCTGAACCTGACCGAGAGCACGCCGCCGCAGCTTAAGAATCGCTAAAGGACCGTCGCTAGCCTTACGATCCCGCAACGCAGTCCCGACCTCTACAAGGAGGCTCCCGTCTTGAGTCGACCCCGTTTCCTTCACGTCCTTCTCACCGCCGCTGCCCTGGTCGCGGCCAGCCTGGCGCTTGCCGCCTGTGGGGGAGGCAGCGACAAGAGCAGTGAGAGCCCGCAGACGGTCCTCGACGAAGCGACCCTGCAGGGGATCGAGAGCGGCAAGATCGACCTCACGCTCGGCGTCAAGGCTGCGGGAGCCGAAGGCGGCAATCTCGACGTCAGCCTCTCCGGCCCGTTCCAGGCCGAAGGCAAGGGCAGCCTGCCGCAGCTCGACATGGACGCGAAGGCGAAAGGCTCGATCAACGGCAAAGACATCGACTTCATCGGTGGGATCGTGCTGTTGCCGAACAGCGCCTATGTGAACTACGAAGGGACCGAGTACGAAGTCGATCCGACCACCTTCAGCTTCGTCGAATCGGCGCTCGAGCAGGCGCAGAGCGAAGCCGGCGCTGAAACCGGATCCACCGGCGCCGCCGCCTGCCAGGAAGAAGCGGGCAAGCTGAAAGTCGCCGACTTCTTCGAAGGCGGCGTCAACGAAGGCAGCGCCGAGGTTGCCGGCACCGCGACGACCAAGGTCAGCGGCGACCTCGACGTCCCCGGCGCGCTCGACGCGGTGCTTGAAGTAGCCGAAAGCCAAGCCTGCCGTGCTCAACTCGCCGCCGCTGGGCCACTTCCCTCGCAAACGGAAATCGATAAAGCCAAGGACGAAGTGACCAGCTCGCTGAAGAGCGCCCGTGTCGACGTCTATGTCGGCGACGACGACATCGTCCGCCAGATCTCAGCGGAGCTGACGATCGAACCCGAGGGCGATGGCAAGGGCCCGAAGAGCGTCGAAGTCGACCTCGACCTGAAGCTCAGCGGGGTCAACGAGGAACAGCACATTGCCGCGCCTGAAAATGCCAAACCCTTGAGCAAGCTCTTCCTCAAGCTCGGCGTCAATCCGATCGAACTGCTCGGCTTGCTGGAAGGGGAAGGCGGCGGCAAAGGGCTTGGCGGGCTGCTCGAAGGGCTGGGCGCATCCCAACTTCGCTAGGCAGCTTCCTGCGCGGGCCGTATGGCTGGCCCTACCTGCTGACTCCACTGATCCCGATCGCGGTCGCGATGGAGCTGGCGGGCAGCTCCGCGACGCTCGTCTTCGCGGCTTCCGCGCTGGGGATCGTCCCGACCGCGGCGCTGATGGGGCGGGCCACCGAGGAGCTGGCGGCCCGCTCGGGCCCGGGCATCGGCGGTCTGCTCAACGTCACCTTCGGCAACGCGCCGGAGCTGATCATCGCCCTCTTCGCGCTCGGCCAGGGCCTGCACGAGGTGGTCAAGGCCTCGATCATCGGCTCGATCATCGGCAACATCCTGCTCGTCCTCGGCGCGGCGATGCTGGCGGGCGGGATCGGCCGCGACAAACAGCTCTTCAGCCGTACGAGCGCCAGCGTGCAGACCTCGATGCTGCTGCTCGCGGCGGCGGCGCTGCTGATGCCCGCGATCTTCGAGCTGGTCGAGGGGCAGGGCCTGCCCAAGCCCGGGGCCGAGATCGTCAACTACGGCTCCACCGTCGAGCACCTCTCGCTCGCCGTGGCGATCGTCCTCATCGCCACCTACGTGCTCGGCCTCCTCTTCTCGCTTAAAACCCACCGAGACCTGTTCAACCCCGAGTACGAGGACGAGGACAGCTGGGGGTGGTCGGTGCGCACCTCGGTGATCGCGCTGGCGGTGGCCGGAGTGCTGGTGGGAGTGATGTCCGAGGTGCTGGTCGGCTCGATCAGCGAGGCCTCGGAGGCCGCCGGCCTCTCGGAGTTCTTCATCGGCGTGATCGTCGTCGCCATCGTCGGCAACGCCGCCGAGCACTGGGTCGCCGTCCTGGTCGCGATGAAGAACAAGATGGATCTCGCGGTCAACATCGCGGTCGGCTCCAGCGCGCAGGTGGCGCTGTTCGTCGCGCCGGTGCTGGTCCTGGCCTCGCTGTTCATCGGCCCCGGGCCGCTGGCCCTTGTCTTCAACGGCTTCGAGCTCGGCGCCCTCCTGCTCGCCGTTCTGATCGCCAACTACGTCACCCAGGACGGTGAGTCGACCTGGTTCGAGGGTGTCCAGCTACTCGCCGTCTACGCCGTCCTCGGCCTCGCCTTCTTCTACGCATGAACGCGGTCCTCCTGATCGTCAGCTTCGCCGTGATCCTCGCCGGTGCGCTGCTCTTCACCAACGCCGTCGAGTGGCTGGGGCACCGGCTCGGAGTCGGCGAAGGGGCGGTGGGCAGCGTCCTCGCCGCGGTCGGCACGGCGATGCCGGAGACGCTGATCGCGATCGTCGCCCTGATCGGCGCCGAGGAGGGCGCCGACCAGGTCGCCATCGGCGCGATCGTCGGCGCGCCGTTCCTGCTCGCCACCCTGGCGATGGGGCTGGTCGGGCTCTTCGCCTACCTCTACCGCGAGCGCCGCGAGCAGGGACTCGAGCTCGACGCCCATGGCCCGACCCTGGAGCGCGACCTGCTCTTCTTCCTCGTCTTCTTCGCCCTCTCCCTGGCGCTGGCCTGGGGGGCGCCCGACGCGCTGCGGATCCCGGTCGGCGTGCTCGTCATCTTCGCCTACTTCGTCTACATCCAGCGCACGCTCTCGGGCGGCGGCGAGGTGCAGGCGCACGGCTCGCTCGACCCGCTGATCTTCGAGCGCCGCGCCGAGCTGCGCACCAATCCGGGCCTGTTGCTCTGCGTGATCCAGTTGCTGGTCGGCCTCGGGGCGATGGTCGGCGGCGCCCACCTCTTCGTCGAGGAGCTGCTGCACATCGCCGAGAGCCTCGGTGTCGAGGCCGTCGTCCTGGCGCTGATCCTCGCCCCGCTGGCGACCGAGTTGCCGGAGAAGGTCAACAGCTTCTTCTGGGTCCGCGAAGGCAAGGACGCCCTGGCCCTCGGCAACATCAGCGGCGCAATGGTCTTCCAGTCGACGATCCCCTTCGGGATCGGCCTGATCTTCACCGACTGGGACCTGGGCGGCAACGCCACCCTCTCGATAGTCCTCGGCCTGGCCGGCGGCTTCCTCGCTTACGAGGCCCTGCACCGCCGCGGCCGCTTCGGTCTGCCGGCCGTGGTGACGTGGTTTGCCCTCTACGCCGCCTACATCCTCGTCGTAGCCGTGGGCGCCTGAGCTTCCGGTGCGCTTTATGTCCGTATAGAGGACAAAAGGCGCACCGGAACCGCTGGTCAGGCGGCGGCGAGCTCGGCGAGTGCCTCGAGCACCACGTCGTCGTGCGTCTTCGGTGACACCTTGGGGAAGACCTTGACGATCTTGCCGTCGGGGTCGATCAGGAAGGTCGCCCGCTGCACGCTCATGTACTTCTTGCCGTACATCGACTTCTCCACCCAGGTGCCGTATGCGTCGGCGACGGCGTGATCGGCGTCGGCCAGCAGGGTGAAGTCGAGGTCGAATTTGTCGGCGAACTTCTTCACGGCGCCGACCTCATCCGGTGAGACGCCGATCACGCGGGCACCGCTCGCGGCGTAGTCGCTGCTCCGATCGCGCACCCCGCAAGCCTGGGTGGTGCATCCGGGCGTGTCGGCGCGGGGGTAGAAGTAGAGAACGACCGTGCCGCCACGCAGCTCGGAGAGGGTCAGCTCCTTGCCGTCCTGGTCGGGCAGGGTGAAGTCAGGGGCGGCCTGACCGGCTTCGAGCATCGGCCGCTCCTCAGTCCTCGCGGCCGGGGTCCTGGCCGTCCTCGTCCTCGTCGAGCTCCTCGTCGCCCTGCTCGAGGGCGGTCTCCGAGACCGATCCGCTCAGGCCGGGGTGGTAATGAGTCTGGAACTGCTCCAGCGCGCGGTCGCGCCGGTCCTCGTCGACTGGAACGTCATCGGAGATTCGCACCCACTCGGCACCCTCGTAGTCCTCGAGGTTGAAGACCTCCTGGTCGAGCGAGGTCGAGTCGTCGACAACGACAAGCACCTCGGTCTGCGGGTTGAAGTAGGTCCCGGGCTGGTTGAGCAGCTCCTCGACCTCGTAGAGGTTGTCGCGGTCGGCGGCCATTGACTCGATCCTACAAATCCGCGAGCTGGCGTTCTATCTCGACCTCGACGTCGAGCGGTTCCTCGCCGCGGCGCATACGGCGTTCGTTGCGGGCGACGACCAGCTGCCGCACCTCGGCGCGCAACTTCTCGTCGATCGCGGGGCCGGCTGCGCCCGGTGCATCGAGCAAGCGTGTCACCTCGACCTCGACGTCGAGCGGCGCCTCGCCGCGTTGCTGGCGGCGGTAGGACTTCGCCTCGAGCATCTGGCGGGCCTCCGCCTCCTGCAGCTTGCGGTCGACCGGCGGGTCCGGCTGGGAGATGCTGCTCGGCGGCGGGATCTCCTGTTCGATCGCGAACGGCCCCTTGCCGACGCTCTCCCAGAGCGGCCCGGTGCGGGCAAAGGCGATCAGGGCAATCGGTAAGGCGATCAGCGTGATCAGCGTCAGGACGAAGCCCGCCTGGATATCGATCAGATCGCCTACCGGGAGCATTGCCTACCCAGACTAGCCGCCAGTGGGCCATCCGCTACTCTTTGCGCTGGTTGACTGACTAGTCAATCGGCCCACTCCCACCCGAAAAAAGGAGCTTCGAGCAGTGGTTGACTTCACCCTGACCGACGAGCAGAAGGATCTGCGCGAGCTGGCGCACAACTTCGCGGAGAAAGAGATCCGCAAGGTCGCCTGGGAGTACGACAAGGACGGCACCTGGCCCCAGGAGATCATCGACAAGGCCTGGGAGGTCGGGTTGATGAACACCCACATCCCCGAGGCCTACGGTGGACCCGGCCTCGACTACCTCTCCGGCTGCCTGATCGAGGAGGAGATGGGCTGGGGCTGCTCGGGCATCGGCACCTCGCTGATGGCCAATGGCCTCGCCTCTGCCCCGATCGCCCTCGGTGGCTCCGAGGAGACCAAGAAGAAGTACCTCGGGATGCTGACCGAAGACAAGAAGCTCGCTTCCTTTTGCCTGACCGAGCCCGACGCCGGTTCCGACGTCTCCGGGATGAAGACCCGCGCTGTGAAACAGGGCGACAAGTACGTCATCAACGGCTCCAAGTGCTTCATCACCAATGGCACCTACGCCGACTACTTCACCGTCTACGCGAAGACCGACCCCGAGGCCGGCCATCGTGGAATCAGCGCCTTCGTCGTCGACGCCGACCTCCCCGGGGTCACGGTCGACAAGAAGGAGGACAAGATGGGCCAGCGGGCCTCCAACACCGCGACCATCTCCTTCAACGATGTCGAGATTCCCGCTGAGAACCTGATCGGTGAGGAAAACAAGGGCTTCAAGCTGGCGATGATGACCCTCGACCGCACCCGCCCCGGCGTCTCGGCCATGGCCGTCGGCATCGGTCGCGCGGCCCTCGAGTACGCTGCCGACTACTCCAAAGAACGGGTTCAGTTCGGCGTGCCGATCGCGATGCACCAGGCGATCCAGTTCATGATCGCCGACATGGCGACCAAGGTCGAGGCCGGTCGCCTGCTGGTCTGGAATTCGGCAGTGATGCTCGACCAGGGGGTTCGCAACAGCCGCGTTTCCTCGATGGCGAAGCGCTTCGCCGCCGACTCGGCGATGGAGATCACCGTCGACGCCGTCCAGGTCTACGGCGGCTACGGCTTCATCAAGGAGTACCCGGTCGAGAAACTGATGCGCGACGCAAAGATCATGCAGCTGTATGAGGGGACCAGCCAGATCCAGCGCCTGGTCATCGCCAAAGAAGTACTGCTGCCGCGCAGCGTCGACGAGCCCACCCCTGAGGCGGAAGCGAAGGCCAAGGCCGCCGAAGGCAGCCAGGCCGAGCAGGCCGCGGCGACGGTTTAGCGATTCAGGCCTGGGAGGCGGCGCGGGCGCCCTGCCGCGCCGCCTTCTGGCGCCTGTTTTTGTCCAGCTCGACCTTGCGCAGGCGCACCGACTCGGGCGTCACTTCGACGCACTCGTCGTCGCGCAGGAACTCCAGCGCCGCTTCCAGCGAAAGCCGTTTGGGCGGCTCGAGGCGGACCAGGATGTCGGCGCTGGCGGCCCGCACGTTGGTCTGGTGCTTCTCCTTGATCGCGTTGACGTCGAGGTCGTCCGAGCGGGCGTTCTCGCCGACGACCATGCCTTCGTAGACCTCCTCGCCGGGGCCGATGAAGAGGGTGCCCCGGTCCTGCAGGTTCATCAGCGCATGGCTGGCGCTTGCTCCTCGCCGGTCGGCCACGAGAGAGCCGGTCGGGCGGGTGCGCAGCTCTCCGGCCCAGGGCTCCCAGCGGTCGAAGACGTGGTGGAGGATCCCCGAGCCGCGGGTCTCGGTGAGGAACTCGGTGCGCAGGCCGATCAGCCCGCGGGCGGGGACCAGGTAGTCCATCCGCACCCATCCGGTCGAGTGGTTGACCATGTGGTCGAGGCGGCCCTTGCGCCCTGCCAGCAGCTGGGTGATTGCGCCGACGTACTCCTCTGGCACGTCGATGGCCAGCCGTTCGACCGGCTCGTGGACCTTGCCGTCGATCTCGCGCGTGATCACCCGGGGCTGGCCGGCGGTCAGCTCGAAGCCCTCGCGGCGCATCATCTCCAGCAGCACGACCAGCTGCAGCTCGCCGCGCCCCTGCACCTCCCACGCATCGGGACGCTCGGTGTCGGTGACGCGGATCGAGACGTTGCCGACCAGCTCGGCATCGAGGCGGTCGCGGACCTGGCGGGCGGTCAGCTTCTTGCCCTCGGTCCCGGCCAGGGGCGAGGTGTTGATCCCGACCACCATCGAGAGCGAGGGTTCGTCGACCGCGATCACCGGCAACGGCTGCGGGTCCTCGGGGTCGGCCAGGGTCTCGCCGATCGTCACGTCGGGCAGGCCGGCGACCGCGATGATCTCGCCGGGCCCGGCTTCCTGGGCCGGGACGCGGTCGAGCGCCTCGGTCACGTAGAGCTCTGAGATCGTCGCCCGGGCCACGCTGCCGTCGGCCCGGCACCAGGCGATCTGCTGCCCGTTGCGGACTGTTCCGTGGTGAACCCGGCAGAGCGCCAGGCGGCCGACGTAAGGGTCGGCATCGAGGTTGGTGACAAGCGCCTGGAAGGGGTGCGCAGGGTCGTGCTCGGGCGCCGGGATGCGCTCCAGCATCAGGTCCATCAGCGGCGTCAGGTCGCTGCCTTCCGCGCCTTCCTCGAGCGCCGCCCAGCCTGCTTTGGCGTTGGTGTAGACGATCGGGAAGTCGACCTGCTCGTCGTCGGCGTCGAGGTCGAGGAAGAGCTCGTAGACCTCGTCGACGACCTCGGCGATGCGGGCGTCGGGGCGGTCGACCTTGTTGACGACGAGGATCACCGGCAGCTTCGCCTCCAGCGCCTTGCGCAGCACGAAGCGGGTCTGGGGGAGGGGGCCCTCGGAGGCGTCGACCAGCAGCAGCACGCCGTCGACCATCGTCAGCCCGCGCTCGACCTCGCCGCCGAAATCGGCGTGGCCCGGCGTGTCGATGATGTTGAGCTTGACCCCGTTGTGGTTGACGGTCGTGTTCTTGGCGAGGATCGTGATCCCCTTCTCACGCTCGAGGTCCATCGAGTCCATCACCCGGTCGGCGACGTCCTGGCCTTTGCGGAAGGCGCCGCTCTGCCACAGCATCGCGTCGACCAGCGTCGTCTTGCCGTGGTCAACATGGGCGATGATCGCGATATTTCTGAGGTCGTCTCTTGTCGTCATAAGCATGTGCGTTCGTTATTTGTCGCGGAGGGCTCCACAAACAGCGAACGCGCGAAGGATAGGTGGGCAAAGAAGAGGCCCGCCGGAGGCGGGCCTCAATGCACAGCTAAGAGCGGTGCGCTGCTACGAGGTCTGCTGGACGCTCGCGGCGGCCGGGCCCTTGGGGCCTTCCTCGGACTCGTAGCTCACCTTGGATCCCTCGGTCAGGGACTTGAAGCCCTCACCCAGGATCGCGCTGTGATGAACAAAGACGTCCTTCGAGCCGTCGTCGGGCGTAATGAACCCGTAGCCCTTGTCGTCGCTGAACCACTTGACAGTTCCAGTTGGCATGCAATTGCCTCCACTTCATGTGCTGCGAACGCGGCACATGCGGTGAAGCAACGACGCGAGCGCTAGACACAACTTTTTGCCGGGTCTACCGGCCTAACGTCGCGGACCGTAGCAGGGTCGGCCCCCAACCCGTTCCCCCGCGGACGCTCTTCCGCTGTGATTTATGTGTCTTATAGGCACAGAACTAACAGCGGAACGAAAAATTGAGATCGCCCGCCGTCCAGTCGATACCGTAAATCGTGATGCCAACAGGGAAACCGCGCCGCCGCAGGACGGTGGTCTGCTCATTTGCCGTTCTTGGTCTCGCCTGCGCTCTCGGCCCCGCTGCGGGCTGGGCGGCATCGGTCAAGCCAGCGGCTGGCGATTTGTCTCCTAGGTTGGCAGAGCTGGCGAAGCCCGCTGTGCGCACGGCACCGCCACGCAAGCAGGCGAGCAAGCTCAGCCTCGCGCCCAGCGGCCCCGGAAGCCTCCTGCGCGAAGGCAGCAGGATCGTCGTCGAAGTGCGGTTCGAGCAGGGTGCCGCGGCCGCGGTCGATGACCTGCGCGCCGCCGGGGGCAAGGTCCTCGGCGTCAGCCCCCGGTACCAGACCGTCACGATCGCGGCGAAGCCAGGTGAGCTGCGCCGCCTTTCACGAGTGCCGGGTGCGCGCGCGGCGACCGAGGTGCTCGCGCCGTTCACCGCTGCGCCGGCATGTCCCTCGGGCCCCATCGTCTCCGAGGGCGATGAACAACTCCGCGCCGACGAGGTGCAGGCCGCCCCCTTCGAACTCAGTGGCGACGGTGTGAAGGTCGGCATCCTCTCCGACTCCTTCAACCAGGACGAACTCGCCGAAACGAGCGAAGCTGAGGATGTCGCAAACGGCGATCTGCCCGGGGTCGACAACCCCTGCGGGGACGTAACGCCGGTCGAGCTCCTCGATGACTCGGAAGCCAAAGGCGAGGACGAGGGGCGTGCGATGGGGCAGATCGTCCACGACCTCGCCCCCGGGGCGACGCTTGCTTACGCGAGCGCTTTCACCGGCCTCTTGAACTTCGCCGAAAACATCGAAGACCTCCGCGACGCCGGGGCCGGCGTGATCGTCGATGACGTCGCCTATCCGACCGAGCCGTTCTTCCAGGAAGGCCCGGTGGGCGTCGCGGTCCGCGAAGTGGTCGAAAGCGGCGCCACCTACTTCTCCTCGGCGGCCAACAACAACCTGTTCGATCCGGACGGCAACAAGATCGGCTCCTGGGAAGCGGCGCAGTACCGCGACTCAGGCGGCTGCCCACCGGCGATTCAGGCGGTACCGGGAGTTCATGGCACCCACTGCCAGGACTTCAATCCCGGCTCCCAAATCGACGGGACGCTGGGGATCAAAGTCGCAGCGGGGGCAACCCTCTCGTCGACCTGCAATGGGCCGAGCCGTGGAACGGCGTGCAGACCGACCTCGATGCCTATCTGCTCAACTCGACCGGAGGACTGGTGGGGGCTCAGGCCAGCGATAACGTCGAAGGTAGCCAGAGGCCGGTCGAGTTCCTCCAGTGGGAGAACGAAAGTGCCAGCCAGAAGACCGTCCAGCTCGTTGTCAACCGATACTCGGGAGAATCCCCGCGACTCAAGATCGCCTTTCTCGAGAACGGGTTCGGGGTGACGGCCATCGAGTACCCCCGCTCAACCGGAACTGATGTCGTCGGCCCGACGATCTTCGGTCACAACGGGGCGGCCGCGGCGATCTCCGTCGCGGCGGTTCCCTTCGACGACGGCGCGCTCGTCGAGGATTACTCCTCACAGGGGCCGGTGACGCACTATTTCGCCCCGGTCGAAGGCAGCGAAGCCGCCGCGGCTTTGCCGTCCGCCGAAGTTCTCTCCAAGCCCGACGTAGCGGCGACCGATTGTGGGGTCACGACTTTCTTCGGGTCCGAGCCGGTGTTCCAGGAAGCGACGGTCGCGTGGAGGTTTTGTGGAACCTCCGCGGCCGCCCCCCATGCCGCGGCGGTTGCGGCCCTGATGATTGACGCGGAATCCGCACCGCCGGAGGACATCCGCACGGCGATGCTTGCCAGTGCGCAACCGGTCGGCGAATTCGGCGCTTGTGCCGCCGGGGCGGGGCTCATCGACGCGGTTGGCGCGGTCGAAGCCCTGCTCGGCTCCGCGGGCGAAGTCAACCTCGCCTGCGAACCGCCTGCCCCTGAAGCTTCGGTGGAGGAATCTCGGGCGAGCGGCGATTGGGGATCGGAAGCGCCGCCCTCCAACCCGGGCGAGCCGGGCGGCGAGCCCCCGCCCGCCGTTTCCGAGCCGCCCAGCCCGTCGCCCGCGGGCCCGACGCCAGCGGAGCCCCCCTCCACCTTCTTCCGCAAGCATCCGCCGAAGGTCATCCGCACCGAGGGGCAGAGCGCGATGGCGGTCTTCCGCTTCGGCTCGAACGAGGCGGGGGTTGCCTTCCTCTGCAAGATCGACCAACTCCCTTTCCGGGCCTGCCCGCAGCGATTTGCCCGGCGCTTCGCGCTAGGCCCGCATCTCCTCCGCGTCAAAGCGCGCGACCAAGACGCTGAGACCGACCAGACCCCGGCGGTCTTCCGCTTCCGGGTTACCCAGACCCAGCCCGGCTGAGCTAGCGCTCCGCTGGGCGGGAGACCCCGCCCCGGCGTGCTATGCGATGGCCGATGAGCAGCAGCGCCAGCAGCACTGCGGCGCTGCCCCAGACCAGTGGGTCGGTGAGGCTGAGTCCCTCCAGGCGGGTGCCGAAGTAGACCGAGAGGGCGGTGAGTGGCAGATAGGCGACCGCCGTCGTCCAGATGAAGCGCCAGAGCGGCACGCGGGCGGCGCCGGCGGCGTAGGAGACGAGGCTGAAGGGCAGGATCGGGATCAGTCGCACGGCCAGCAGCAGGGTGACGCCGCCGCGCTCGATCGCCCCCTCGACACGCTCGAAGCGCTCCTTGCCGAACCAGCGGTCGAGCAGCGGCCGGGCGACCGAGCGCCCGACCGCGAAGCAGACGAGGCCGGAGAGCAGCCAGCCGAGCATCATCAGCGCCAGCGCGGGGAAGAAGCCATAGGCGAACCCTGCCGCGGCGTCGAGGATCTCCGCCGGATAGAAGACGACGGTGTGGATCAGCGCCAGGGCGAGGATCAGCAGCGGGCCGGCGGCGCCGAGGTCGTCGATCTGGCGCCGCACCTCGTCGGTGTCGCCGCGCACCGCCGCCTCGAAGGCGTCGCGCAGCTCCGGGATCGCCAGGACCATGGCGGCCATCAGGGCGACGCCGGCCAGCGTGACGGCGATCGCGGCGAATGAAGGGCGTGGCGATTCCATCAGGCGCGCAGGCGCTCGGCTAGACCCGAGTGGCGGGTGCCGCTGTCGTCGCGGCGCACGGCCATCTCCAGGGCGGCTGGGTCGCCGATCAGGACGCAGCTCTGGCGGGCGCGGGTGATCGCCGTGTAGAGCAGCGGGCGGGTCAGCATGCGGCTGTGGGAGCGATGGCAGACGCCGACGACGACCGGTACCTCGCAGCCCTGCGCCTTGTGGACCGAGATCGCGTAGGCGAGGCGCAGCGTCGCCGTCTCGCCGTAAGGGATGACCAGGGAGCCACCCTCGTCGGTGTCGACCAGGATCGTCTCCTCCCCGGGGTCATCGGCACGCAGGAAGACGATCGAGCCGTTCATCAGGCCCAGCTCGTGCGAGTTGCGGGTCTGGATCAGCCGGTCGCCGATCCGGAAGCGCTCGCTGACGGCCGCGCGGCCATCCGGGTTGAGCCGCGCCTGCAGCCGCTCGTTCAGGGCGTCGATCCCGACCGCCCCTTTGTACATCGGCGCCAGCACCTGCACCTCGCGGATCGGGTCGACGCCGAAGCTCGCCGGCGCCCGCTCGGCGACGACGTCGACCACGGTCTCCAGCGCCCGCTCCGGCGCCGCGCGGTCAATGAAGAAGAAGTCGTGGTCCTGCTCGTCCTGGGGCTGAAGGTGCGGCGGCCGCCCCTGGTTGATCTCGTGGGCGGCGGTGGTGATCATCGAGCGGGCCGCCTGGCGGAAGATCTGGGTGAGCCGGACGACCGGCGCGATCTCCGCGGCGATCAGGTCCTCGAAGGGCTTGCCGGCGCCGATCGGCGGGAGCTGGTCGGCGTCGCCGACGAAGACGATGTGGGTCGACTCGGCGAGGCCGCCGAGCAGCACCTCGGTCAGGCGCAGGTTGAGCATCGAGGACTCGTCGACGATCGCCAGCTCGACCGGCAGCGGGTGGCCTGGCCGGTAGTCCGGCTCGCGGCCGGGCATCCACCCGAGCATCCGGTGAATCGTCTGCGCCTCGTGGCCGGTTGCTTCCTCCAGCCGGCGGGCGGCGCGTCCGGTCGGCGCGCAGAGGGCGATCGTGACGTTGGCGCGCTGTGCCTCGGCGACGATCGCCTGCGTGGCGGCGGTCTTGCCGACGCCGGGGCCTCCGGTCAGGACCGAGATCCGCGTCGCGAAGGCGCCCCGCACCGCCGCCCATTGCTCCTCGGTCAGGCGCCGCGTCTCGTCGGCCGCCTCGTCCGCGGGCGGGGACTCGCCGGGGTCATGGTCGATGTGGGGAGGAGCGGCGGCGCGCGCGGCCAGCGTCGCGGCGACGGCGACCTCGCTGGCGTGGGTCGGCTCGCGGTAGGCGCGCCCCTGGTCGAGCAGCAGGCCGCGGGCCCGCACGGTTACGTCGGGGTCCGGACTCAGGCCGATCAACTGCGCGGTGCGGCGGTTCAGCTCGTCCACGGGCAGGTAGCTGTTGCCCTGCTGCTCGGCCTCGCCGAGGGCGAAGACGGCGGCCGCCTGGGCGCGCCGGTCGGACTCGGGCGGCACATCTGCGGCGAGGGCTATCTTGTCGGCGCGGGCGAAGCCGACGCCGGCGACCTCGGTCAGGCGGTATGGGTCCTCGTGCAGGACGGTCATTGCCCCCTCCCCGAAGCGGTTGTGGATCGGGGCGGCCAGATGGGCCAGTCCGTGCGGGGCGAGCTGGACGTGGAGGTCGCGGATCGCCCGCGAGGCGTGCCACGATTCCGCCGCGGTCGCGGCCTGCTCGGCGCTGACCCCGCGCAGGGCGCCGAAGACGCCCGCCGGGTCGGCGGCGATCGCGCCCAGCACGCCCTCGCCGTGCTCGTCGACCAATCGCTCCGCCCGGGCGGGACCGATGTGGCGCAGGCTGGTCAGGTAGGCGATCTGGCCCTCGCGGTCGGCGGGGTCCAGCGGCAGCGCGCCCCGCGCCTTGAGCTGCCGGCCGTAGCGGGAGTGGGTCTGCCAGTCGCCGCTTACTTCGGCCCGGTCGCCGGCGCTGAGGTGGGCGACGGGACCGACGAGCGCGAAGCCCTCACCCGACTCGGCGTCCTGCACCTCGAGCACCGCGTAGCCGTCGTCCTCGGCGCTGAAGATCACCCCGAGCACCTCGACCGTGCCGCTGAAGGCAGCCGCATCGGCGTCGAACAAGGTTGCTGGCCCGCTCACAGATCAAAGCTAGCTGGAGCGCAGGCGGGCCGGGAAAGCAACGCGGCCGCTCTTTGCGGGATCCGGCGAACCCAAGCGTCACTTGGAAATTCAAAGTGCAAGAATGCCGAGCGTTCGGCCCAGCGGGGGCCGCGGATCGGGAGGGCTGAGATGAGCACCCACGCAGTGAAGAAGATCGATGAGATGGAGGCCGTGTACGGCGGCGCCTTCAAACGCGCCCGGGCTGAGCTGGGCGTCGAGTCGTTCGGCATGCAGATCATCGATCTGCCGCCGAGCTACGAGGGCTACCCCGAGCACGACCACGCCGAAGACGGCCAGGAGGAGGTCTTCTTCGCGCTCGGCGGGGGAGGCGAGATCGAGATCGCCGGCGAGCGCTTCCCGCTCGACGCCGCCCATGTCGCCCGTGTCGCTTCCGGGACGATGCGCAAGGTTTGGCCGGGCTCGGACGGCATCCGCCTGCTGGTGCTTGGCGGCGTCCCGGGGGAGACCTATGAGCCGCCGGAGATCAGCAAGCTGGGCGAGCCTGACCCGATGGCGGCGAGCTAGGCGGCTCGTAGCCTTTGCACTCGAGGACCGGCACCCGCGGGTAGCGCGGGTAGGCCGGGTCCTCGCGTGAGCGCAAGCAGAGGCTGAAGACCGAGCCCCGCGTGTTGGGGATCGGTTTCTGGTGGGCGCAGGTGTCGCAGAGCCCGTTGCCGGTCACGCCGAGTCGGCGTGGGCGCAGCGCTGGTCCCAGAGGCCGAGCAGCTCCTCGGAGAGCCGTTGGTACAGCGGTTCGTGTTCGTTGGCCTCGAAGAGCATCTCCATGTCGTACTCCCAATCGAGGATCTTGTGGTTGAGGTCGAGCGGCAGGCCGAGGTCGATGTCCTCCTGGAGGATCGCGTAGTCGTCGCGCGTTTCGATCACGTTGACGATCTTGTCGGCAGCGAAGACTCGCTGTGCCTCGCTGCCCGTCCGGGTGATCCGCTCGCGAACCTCGCGCTTGCGCTCTTCGTGATCGTCGATATCGAAGTCTTCGGTGAGCGCGCAGACGATCAGCGCGACTTTCATCCCAAAGCTCTTGCGCAGCTGATCGAGCCCGAGATCGGTGTACTCGAGCGTGTCGTGCAGCAGGCCGGCGGCGAGCAGCTCGTCACCTGCCTCGTACTCCGCCAGGAGCTCGGCGACAGCCAGTGGGTGCTCGATGAACGGGACGTCGTCACCGAGGTCGCGCACCGTGCCGTGGTGCAGCTCCCGCGCTGCCGCAAGCGCCTCGCGGACCAGCCCGGAGCGTCCCGCTGCAGCCTCAACCCTGGAGGGGAGCATCGCTTGCCACGGTAGCGCAATTCGTCTCGAAAAGAGACCAATCTGTCCAATCGGGGATTGCGCTTTGCGCCGATCCGGTCTAGGTTGCTCTGAACAGCAGAAGACCAGTACACGACTCAGGGGGAGCCTAGATGAGTCTTGACGTCAACCTGCGCGGGAAGCCGGTCGGCGCGCTGTCTCGGCATGGAGAGGACAGTTACAGCTTCGCCTACCGAGCGGAGGCGGTCGAGGAGTTCGGCGCGGGCAATGTCCTGCTCAGCAACTCGCTGCCCGTCAGCGAGGAACCCTTTGGCCCGGACGCCAGTCGTGCCTACGTCGAGGGCCTGCTTCCGCAGGGCGCCCGGCGGCGGGCGATCGCCCGCGAGCTCGGCGTCGATCCAAGCGACGGCTACGGCCTGATCGCCGAGCTGGGGCGCGATTGCCTCGGCGCCGTCACCTTTCTGGCCGAGGGAGAGACGGAGGAGCCGCGCGACGAAAGCTCGATCGCCTGGCTGAGCGAAGCCGAGCTGGAGGAAGTCGTGCAGCCCCGGCCGTCCCGCCTGCTCGACCCCGCGCGACCGCAGCGGATGCGCTTCGCCCTGCCTGGCGAGCGCCACAAGCTGGCCTTGGTACGGCACGAGGAGAGCGGTCGCTGGGCATGGCCGGAGCCCGGCGTGCCCAGCACCCACATCGTCAAGCCGGAAGCGCCTGAGCGCCCTGGCCTGGTCGCCAACGAGCACGCCTGCACGCTCGCCTACCGCGAACTTGGCCTTCCGGTCGCCCACACCTCGGTCGAGACGATCGCCGGCAGGACCTGCCTGGTCAGCAAGCGCTTCGATCGCTGGGGCGCCGGTCCAAACGCAGAGCGCCTGCACCAGGAGAGCTTTGCCCAGGCGCTCGGGGTGACGCCGGACAATGCCGAAGGCAGGCTCGTCGCGGGAACGCCAACCCTGGGTGAAGCGGCTGGCCTGCTGCGGGCGATCGACGAAGGCTCCGCAGTCGAGGCCCTGATGAGGATCACCTTCTGCGACCTCCTTATTGGTTGTACCGAGCTGCGCGGTGCCGACGCCGCCCTGCTCTTCGGGCGCGATGGGCCGATGCTGGCGCCGTTCTACGACATCGCCTCGACCGAGATCTACGGCGAGACCAGGCCGCGGCCTAGGGTGATCGGCGAGGATGTCCCGCCGGCGCCGCTGCTGATCGACATCCGCCACACGATCGAGCGCTGCGGGCTCGAGTTCCAGTCGTCCTTGATCGAAGCGGTCTCGCTGATGGGCCCGCTCTGCGGCAGCCTGGGCGCGATCGCCGAGCGCGCGCAGGAGGAGGGTTGGTACCGGCGCGCGATCGATGAAGCGATCGAGGTCGCCACCTCGTACGCGCTCGGCTTCCGCGACGAAGCGGTTTACCTGCGGCCCCCGGGCGGCGAGTTGCCGGAGTACTAAGCGCTCTCGAGCTGCTCGATGCCGCTGGCGCGCTGTCCGCCGGCGGCCAGCATCAGCTTGAAGTCGTGCGGGCTGGAGGCGTAGTCGAGCGCCACCTGCTCGGCGATCTTGCCCTCCATCACGTAGCGCAGCAGCGACTGGTCGAAGGTGCGCATGCCGTAGTACTCGCCCTCGGCGATCACCTCGGTGATCTTGCCGGTCTCGTCCGGGTTGAGGATCAGGTCCTGGACGCGGCCGGTGACGACGAGTACCTCGGAGGCGGGGACGCGGCCCTCGCCGCTGATGTCGGGCACGAGCCGCTGGGCGATCGCGCCCTTCAGGGTCGAGGCGAGCATCACCCGCGCCTGGTGCTGCAGGTGGGGCGGGAAGAAGTCGATGATCCGGTTGATCGTCTCGGTTGCGTCGAGGGTGTGGACGGTGGAGAGCACGAGGTGGCCGGTCTCGGCGGCGGAGAGCGCCGTGCGCACGGTCTCCTCGTCGCGCATCTCGCCGATCAGGATCACGTCGGGGTCCTGGCGCAGGACGCGGCGCATCGCGCGGGCGAAGCTCTGGGTGTCCGAGCCGACCTCGCGCTGGTTGACGATCGAGCCTTTGTCTTCGTGCAGGTACTCGATCGGGTCCTCGAGCGTGACGATGTGGTGCGCCCGGGTGCGGTTGATGTGGTCGATCATCGCCGCCAGGGTCGTGCTCTTGCCCGAGCCGGTGGTGCCGGTGACGAGGATGATCCCGCGCTGCTCCTCGGCCAGGTTGGTGACGACCTCGGGCAGGCCGAGCTCCTCGACCGAGCGGATTTCGAAGGGGATCGCGCGGCAGACGATCGAAGTCGAGCCGCGCTGTCTGAAGGTGTTGACGCGGAAGCGCGAGAGGCCGGGGATCGCGTAGGAGAAATCGGCCTCGCCTACCTCCTCGAACTCGGTCAAGGAGCGGACCTCGGCGATGTCGTGGAAGGCCTTTTCGGTGTCCTCGCCGCTCAGCGGCTCGTGTCCCTCGAGGGGGACCAGCTCGCCGTGCAGGCGGATCGTCGGCGGCGCCGCCACTTTCACATGGAGGTCGGAGCCACCCCGCTCGACAAGCGTGCGCAGGGCTGAGTCGATTTCGAACATCGCGGCCTTTATCGGCCGGTAAGAGCGAGTTCCTTAGCCTGCGAGGCCAGGTCGTATGCCGAGGCGAGCGCTTTCTGGCTCGCCAGGTCGAACTTCCCGTCGGGGCCGACCGGGACTTCGAACTCGAGTGCCTTGATGCGTTGCAGGGAAGGGCGAAGCGTGCGGTCGAAATCGTGCCTGCGGACGAGCGCGATCGCCTCCCGGCAATAGCCGGCGTCGAGCCGGTCGTCGAGGATCTCGATCCTGCCGCAGTGATCGGTGGTGGCGAACTCGACACCCGCCTCTTTCGCGGCCAGGTGGAAGTTGCCGTCGATTCCCCAGAGCACCGAGGGGTGGCTGAAGTCCGCGACGTTGGAGCTGTGCACGTGGCCGAACGGCTGGTTCACGTTCGCGCTGTAGAGGGGGATCGGCCCGTCGTCCCTGCCGAAGAGCTGCTTCTTGAGGACCCGCTTGCCGATCGAGAGCCGGAAGAGACCCGGGTCGCCCAGGGAGACCGTCGCGAATGCAAGCGGGCCGTCCACCTCGCTGGTCTCGTCGATCAGGTCGGCGAGCTCTCGCAGGGCTTCGGAGTCCTCCCGGAGCCTCGACGCCAGGGCGGTGGGCGAGAGCACCTCGGGCTGGTCGTGATCGCCAAGCGCCCGGCGCTCCGCTTCGGGCCACCAGCGGTCGACGAGCCAGTGCTCCTCGGGCCGGAAGGAGCTGACCGGCACGATCCTCGCCCGCTCGTCGGCGAGGCGCTCGGCGAGATCCTCGCCGCTGTAGGCAGCGGGGTCCGCCAGGAACCTCTTGGCGGCCCGGACCATCGCCGGCAGGTCGTCCTCCTCGATCGGAAAGCGCCTGGCGTCGCGGGTCTCGCCGACCTCGTCGACCAGATAGGTGAGGACGCCGTGCTCCTGCCGCTTGTCCGCGTATGACTTCTTGCGGAAGACGAGGACATAGGTCTTCTTGGAGGTCGAATAGAAGCTGTTCCTGGGCAGCGAGACAACGGCTTCCAGGCAGCATTGCCGCAGCAGGTGCCGCTTCAGCGCCTCCTCGGAGTGGCGGATGAGCAGGCCATCGGGGACGATGACGAAGGCTTGCCCGCCCGGTCGCAGCCCGGCGATGATCGCCTGCAGGCAGAGGTTCTCTATTCCCAGGCCGGGGATCGAGTAGTAGCTCGCCAGCGCCGGGTCCTCGGCCAGCATCCTGCGCAGCGCCCGCATTCCCGGGACCACGTAGGGCGGGTTCGTCATCACAAGGTCCCAGGCGTCGCGTGGGGCGCGGGAGAGCGAGCCGGTGATCGAGTCGCCGACGGCTGTGAAGGTCGCCTCGAGCACGAGCGCCAACCTTGCCGGGGCGTGCTGCGGGTCCTCCTCCAGTACCTCGGAGAGGTGGATGAGCATGTTGGCCTTGGCCAGGACGATCGTCTTCGGATCGCGGTCGAAGCCGTGATAGGCGAGCGCCCAGTCGTCGTTTTGGCGGAAGTCGTGCGGGCGCTTGTGTACCAGCGGCTCGAGGACGAACCCGCCGACGCCGCAGAACGGGTCGGCGACGTCGGCGCCGGGAACGAGGTGCTCGATGCCGCTGATCTCGACGATGGCCTTGACGATGTTGCGCGGAGTGAGGTACTGGCCCCAGTGCTGACGACTGACGCTCTTCTTCAGGAAGCGTTCGAAGATCCGCGACTTGAACTCGGGGTCGATGCGCTTGAGCGGCCCCGCCTTGCGGAAGTTGGCGAGGATCTCCCAGAAGAGCCGGCCGTGGTCGCCGTTGTCTGGGTCGAGCACGAGCTCATCGATGACGCCGGTGCCGTCTGGGCCCGCCGGGAAGAGGCGGGTGATCTCGGGGCGGACCAGCTTGGAGTAGTACCTCAGGCTCTCGGTCGGGGCAAGGCCCACCACGTGGTCGAAGGTCGTCGGGCAGCCGTCGCGATCCTTGTTCAGCGTGCCGAGGTCGGAGAGGAACTTGAACAGCAGCACTTCGATGAAGAACGACAGGCAACGCTCCGGGTTCTCGCCCGAGCCGAGCCAGATCGTCTGCCAGGTCTGGTCGGCGAGCCTGGTCGGGTCAATGGATTCGGGCGGTTCGAGTCGCCCGGTGCCCGGGTTGAGCTCCCTCTGGATGCGGGCGATCATCCTGCCCGCTTCCGTGGGGCCGTTGCCGTGGGGGTCGAGGTCGATCGGTGTGTCGAGCGGATAGCCGTCCTCGCGCTCGATGATCTGCCCGGTCGACGTCTTGGTATCCACCGCGATCCAGCGGACCGTCGCGCCGTCGCTGAGGACCGCCAGCCCGCAGGCAAGCGGGCCGCAGTAGTCCCTCGCCACCTTTTGCACGGTGGCCTTCAGGGTCGACTCGCTGTTCAGGACGCCGGCATTCTTGAACTCGACGACCAGGCGCACGACGGGACCCACGCCGTTGCGGGAGACGAACAGTGCGTCGGGCTTGAGCATTGCCTTGTCGCCGTAGTCGCGCTTGGCGATGGCTCCGGCAAGAGCGAGCTGCGCGAGGTTCGTCGCCCCGAGGTTGAACAGCTCGAATTCGCCGGCGGGGTCGCCGCGCAGTCCGCCGCGATCGCCTACGTAGCCCCTCTGCCATAGCTCCTCGGACACCGTGGGTGCGGCAGCCTAGGTGGCACCCACCCGAATACCCACAGCGCTCTGGCGCCAGGCGAACGTGCGGCAGACAGAAGGCTGCCAGCGTCGAGCTACCTGTCGCCCGCCAACTTGTGGATTCGATGGCGTGTGGGCTCAGGCTTCGCCGTGCGGGAGCCGTTGCCAAGTCGCGAGGCATTCGTCGAGGCCGTACGCGCCGGCCGCGTGGTTGTAGTCGGCGAACAGCGTCTCGAATTGGGCTCTGTGAGTGGCAGGCTGCATCTGCCCGCCACGCCGGATCGCATATTGCATCTTCGTGATGACCTCTTCGACCTCCACCTCCTCGCCCGGTGGCGCCCCCAGGCTACGGACGTGGTCGAAGATGTGGAAGTTGAGGCTGGGCAGATAGGCGAGACGAGCGGCTTTCGCGTAACGCTGCCTGTTGCTGAGCGCCGGTTCAGTCGAACCTAGGTCCCCGCGGTATTCCCTGAAGGCATGCAAGATGAAGTGCCACTTGCGCTGACAGAGGTCGTTGACATGGGCGAGGAACTCGTGCTTGGTCAGGCCCGGCGCGGCTCGGACGGGAGTGGAGGACAAGGTCGTGGCGCTGCTGCCAGGGGCGCTCTCATCCTCGGCCCCACAGCCCCCTGCACTCGTCGTCACTGCGATGGCGGTGGCGACTGCGACCAAGCCACGGATCACTTACGGCCCTCGACGAAGATCTCGAACTGGTTGGGCTTTGGCTTGCGGGCTTTGCCGCTGCCGGCGAAGGTGTTGGCGAGGCGCATGCCGACCGACTCGTAGATCTCGGCGAGTTCCTCGGCGGTGTAGAGGCGCTGGCGGAAGGGGATCTCCTCGTATTTCTCGAAGACCTCGCCGAGGCGGATCGGCACGGTTGAGCCTTCGATGTAGCGGTCCTCGGCGTTCCAGTGGTGGTCGGAGAGTTCGAGGGTCGACTCGCCGACGATCCATGATTTTTTCGGCAGGTTCTTTTCCGCGTGCAGGACGTTGGGAAGCTGCATCAGGTGCCCGCTGCCCGCCCGCAGCGCCTGCGAGACGACCTCGAAGGTGCGGAAGTTCTCGGCGTCGGTCTCGAAGTAGCCGACCGCGCCGTCGTTGAGGCTCAGCACCAGGTCGAATTCGTCGCGCATGTCGAGCTCGCGCAGGTCGGCCTGGACGAAGGAAACCTCGAGGCCCTGGTCGGCGGCCTCATGCTCGGCCATCTCGAGCAGGTCGGGGGAGATGTCGACTCCGACCACCTCGAAGCCGCGGCGGCGCAGCTCCAGCGAGTGGCGGCCGATGCCGCAGGCGAGGTCGAGGATGCGCTCGCCGCCCTCGGGCCGCAGCATCATCATCGCTCGGTCGACTTCGACCTCGGTCCGGTCGGCCCAGGGCATCGCCGCCGTGATCGGCGGAAAGCCCGAGCGATACCAGTCGGGCGGGACTTCGGCAACGCTTCCCATCAATCAGGAACTCTATATCAAAAGGACTGCGGAGGTTTCTTGACAATCACGCGCGCTGCAACGTACTCTCCGGGCAGTGGGGAGACGGTGGCATTCGAGGCGGCGGCAGACGCCAGATGGGGGGCGAATTCCGCTCGGTAGACGCGCCTTCGACCTTTTTGCGCTGGCCCTGCTGGCGCCCCTGCTGCTCCTGCCATTTCTGATCGTTGCCCTTGCCGTCTTCCTCGACTCGCCCGGCTCGGTCTTCTTTCGCGCCCGGCGGATGGGCTTTCGCGGCCGCCCCTTCGAGATGATCAAGTTCCGCACGATGCGGGTCGACAACGCCGGTCACTCCGTGGCTGGCGCCAACGACAGCCGCATCACCCCGGTCGGCGGCTTCCTGCGCGCGACCCGGCTCGACGAGCTGCCTCAGCTCTGGAACGTGCTGCGTGGCCAGATGAGCCTGGTCGGGCCCCGCCCCGAGCTGGAGGAATTCGTCGAGCTCCACGCTGAGGACTACCGCGAGATCCTCGCCGTGCCGCCGGGGATCACCGGCCCGACCCAGCTCCGCTACGCGGGGCTCGAGCCGCACCTGCTCAGCCTCCACGCCGATCCGGAGCGCTTCTACCGCGAGGAGCTCCTCCCCGACAAGGTCAAGCTCGACCTCGAGTACGCCCGCTCGCGCTCCTTCGCCGCCGATCTCACCGTGTTGGGCCGCACCCTGGCCCTGCCGCTGTTGCTGCCCTTCCGTCGGCGAGAGGGCGACGAGCCGCGGCGCCGCGGCTGGCGGCCGCTGCTGGCCGGCACGATGGCGATCGGCGCGGTGCCCTTGCTCTTCCTGCTCACGCTGGGATCGCCGCGCTAGCGCGGGGGCGGATTTGCTGCGCGTCGCGATCGCTGGGCTCGGCTACTGGGGCTCCAACATTGCCCGCAACCTCGAGGCGCTTCCGGGTTGCGAGCTGGCCTGGTGCTGCGACACCGACGATGAGCGGCGCGAGCGGATGCGTGCGGCGTTCCCCGGCGCCCGCTTCACCGCCGACCTGAGCGAGGTGCTCGCCGATGAGAGCGTCGCCGCGGTTGCCGTGGCGACCCCGGTGCCGACGCACGCCGCGCTGGCCGAGCTGACGCTCGCCTCCGGGCGCCATTGCTTCGTCGAGAAGCCGCTGGCCTGCGACGTCGCCTCGGCCGAGCGCCTCGTCGCCCTCGCCGCCGAGCACGAGCGGGTGCTGATGGTCGGCCACCTGCTCGCCTACCACCCGGCGCTGGAGGCGCTGAAGGACCTCTGCGACTCGGGCGAGCTGGGCGAGACCCGCTACATGTACTCGCAGCGCCTCAACCTCGGCCGCCTGCGGGCGGACGAGAACGCGCTGTGGAGCCTCGGCGCCCACGACGTCTCGGCGATCCTGGCGCTGACCGGCGCCATGCCGACGCAGGTGAGCGCCCGCGGCGAGAGCTACGTGCGCGACGGGGTGGAGGACGTCGTCTTCGCCCACCTCGGCTTCGCCGGCGGGCTGGCCGCGCACATCCACGTCTCCTGGCTCGATCCGCGCAAGGAGCGGCGCCTGACGGTTGTAGGCTCGCGGCGGATGGCGACCTTCGACGACATGGAGAGTGAGCGCACCTTGACCGTCTACGACAAGGGGTTCGACCCCGACGCCGTGACGGAGGGCGATTACGTCGCCCGTTCGGGTGAGCAGCACAGCCCGGCGATCTCGCGGCGCGAGCCGCTGCGGATCGAGCTCGAGCACTTCCTCGAGTGCGTCAGCGGCGATGCCGAGCCGCGCACCGGCGGCCGCGAGGGATTGCAGGTCGTGCGCGTGCTGGCTGCGCTGCAGGAATCGCTCGACGCGAACGGCGCAGCCGTGCCCCTGGCCGCCAGCGAGGCGCCGGCGTGAGCTTCCGGTGCGCTTTATGTCCCTTATACGCACATAAAGCGCACCGGAAGGCTTTCTGTGGGTGAGGGACGGTTGCTGCCTGGCGATCTGGCGCCCGGGCTGCTGATCGGCGACGGCGTGCGGGTCGGCGCCGGAGCGAAGCTCGGCGGCCACGTCGTGCTCCACGCCGGGGTCGAGATCGGGGAAGGGGTTCGGGTTGGCGACCATGCGCAGATCCGCGAGGGCGCCCATATCGGCGCCGGCGCCACGATCGGTAGCTTCGTCTCGGTCGACCCGGAGGTCCACGTGGGCCGGCGGGCCAGCGTGCAGACCCGCTGCTACCTCGCCCGCGGCTCGACCATCGAGGACGACGTCTTCGTCGGCCCGGGGGTGACCTTCGCCAACGACAACACGATGGGCCGTCACGCCGCCGGGGAGGAGCTGCGGGGGCCGACGCTGCGGCAGGCCTGCCGGGTCGGCGCCGGGGCGGTGATCTGTCCCGGGATCGAGATCGGCAAGGAGGCTTACGTCGCTGCCGGCGCTGTGGTCGCCGCCGACGTACCCGCCGGCGCGGTGGTCATGGGGGTACCGGCGAAGGTCGTGCGGGACGTCCCCGACGGCGATCGGCTGGAGCACTGGCGGTGAGCCGGGCGGCGACGGCGAGCGTGCCGCTCTTCGCGACGCGAGCGGCGCTCGAGCCGCTCTTGGACGAGGTCGCCGCCAGGCAGCGGGCGGTGCTCGATTCGGGCCGCTACGTGCTCGGCCCCGAGGTCGAGGCATTCGAGCGCGAGCTCGCCGCCTACGTCGGCGTGCGCCATTGCATTGGCGTCGCCAACGGCACCGAGGCGCTGACGATCGCCCTGCGGGCGCTCGGGGTGGGCCCCGGTGACGAGGTGGTCGTGCCGGCGCTGACCTTCTACGCGACCGCCGAGGCCGTCGTCAACGCCGGCGCGCGGCCGGTCCTCTGCGACGTCGATCCGCGCACCTTCGCGATCACCGCGGCGACGGTCGAGCCGCTGATCGGCGAGCGCACGGCGGCGCTGCTTCCGGTTCACCTCTTCGGCAACCCGGCGCCGATGGACGAGCTGCGCGACCTGGCGGCGGCCCACGGCCTGCGGCTGCTCGAGGACGCGGCGCAGGCGGCGGGGGCCGCGCTGGGGGGCGCCGGGCGGGGTCGCTCGGAGACGCGGCGGCCTTCAGCTTCTTCCCCTCCAAGAACCTCGGCGGCTTCGGCGACGGCGGCGCGATTCTCAGCGACGACGACGAGGTCGCGGCGAGCGCTCGCCGCCTGCGGCTGCACGGCTCCGAGGACAAGCAGCTGCACACCGAGGTCGGCTACAACTCGCGCCTCGACGAGCTGCAGGCGGCCGGGCTGCGGGTCCTCCTCCCTCACCTCGACGAGTGGACGGCGGCGCGGCGCCGGGCCGCGCGGGCCTACGTCGATGCCGGCCTCGGCGAGGTGGTCGAGCTGCCGCACGAGAGCGACGGGGCCGAGTCCTGTTACCACCTCTACGTGGTGCTCAGCGAGCAGCGCGAGCGGTTGGCGGCGGGCCTGGCCGAGGCCGGGGTCGAGAGCCGCGCCTACTACACGGTTCCCCTGCACCGCCAGCCGGCGCTGCGACGGTTCGCGCCCGAGGCGGGGCTGCCCAATGCGGAGCATGTGGCGGCGACCTCGCTGGCGCTGCCGATGGGGCCGGCGCTCGGCGGGGGACAGGTCGACGCCATCGCCACCGCCGCGCGGGCCGTCCTGGGCGCGGCTTAGGAGCTGGCCGTGAAGGTTCTCAGCGTGGTCGGCAACCGGCCGCAGTTCGTCAAGGCCGCTGCCGTGTCCGGGCCGCTTCGCGAGCGGGCGAGCGAGGTGCTGGTCCACACCGGCCAGCACTACGACCGCGAGCTCTCGGCGATCTTCTTCGAGGAGCTCGGCGTTCCGCCACCCGAGCACGAGCTCGGCGTCGGCTCCGGCAGCCACGCGCGGCAGACCGGCGAGACGATGGCTCGGCTCGAGCCCGTCGTCGTGGCGGAGCGCCCCGACCTGGTGCTCGTCTACGGCGACACCAACGCCACCCTCGCCGCCGCGCTGGTCGCGGCCAAGCTCGTCGTCCCCCTGGCCCATGTCGAGGCCGGCATGCGCTCCTTCGATCGCGCGATGCCCGAGGAGGTCAACCGGGTGGCCGCCGACCGCCTCTCCGGCCTGCTGCTCTGCTCCACCGAGACGGCGGTCGAGAATCTGCGCCGGGAGGGACTCGGCGGGGGAGCGCGGCTGGTCGGCGACGTGATGGCCGACGTCGCCGCGCGCTTTGGGCCGATCGCCGAGCGCCGCTCGGACGTGCTCGACCGCCTCGGCCTGCAGCCGGCCGGCTACCTCCTCGCCACCGCCCACCGCGTCGCCAACGTCGACGACCCCGCGGCGCTGGCGCGCCTCGTCGAGGTCTTGCGCGGGGCCGCCGAGCGCCAAGGCCCCCTGGTATTCCCGGTCCACCCCCGCACCCGGGCGCGATTGGCGACGGCGGGGCTGCTGGCAGATCTCGAGAGCGCGCCCGGCGTGGAGCTCTGCGAGCCGCTCGGCTACCTCGACTTCGCCTGCCTTCTGCGTGGCGCCCGCGCCGCCCTGACCGACTCCGGCGGGCTGCAGAAGGAGGCCTATCTCGCCGGAGTGCCCTGCGTGACTCTGCGCGAGGAGACCGAGTGGGTGGAGACGGTCGAGAGCGGCTGGAACCGCCTCGTCGGCCTGGACGCGACCGGAGCGCTGGACGCGCTGGCGAGCCTGGACGGATTGCGAGGCAGCGAGCGCCCCGCCCTCTACGGCGACGGCGCCGCCGGCCACCGCGTGGTCGACGAGCTGCTCAGCTGGCTCGACTAGCCAGGAAGCGGCGGGAGAGGAATCCGGCGGCGATGGCGATCAGAGCGATCGCGGCGATCAGGACGATCCCGGCGGTGACCGAGGTGTTGCCGGTGTCGGCGGTCTCGGCGGCTACGGCGCCGCCGGCGATCGCGGCGCTGCCCGAGCCGGACCCGTTGCCCGCCGCCGAGCCGGACCCGCCCGCGCCACCGGACCCTCCGCCCGTGCTGGCCACGCCGGGGACATGGGACGAGGAGCCGAAGTTGTTCTCGGTCCGGTAGAGGGAGCCCGATTCGCTCGCTTCCGCGCCGCCGCTCCCGCTGGTCCCGCTTCCTCCTCCTCCTCCTCCTCCTCCTCCTCCTCCGCCCGCCGGTGGTACCGCGCCGGTTCCGCCGGTTCCCTTGGGGGCCGCGTCAGAGCGGCCCTGCTCGAGGGGGAGCTGGTAGACGGCGCCGGCCGGGCTGCCGCTCGGGGGGTCCCCAGCCGCTGAATATGCTGTGGACGAATGCAGGGTCGCGGGGAGGAGCAGCAGGGAAACCAGCAGGTACGCGAACTTGGAGCGGCGCCGTCGGACCATCCACGCAAGGATAGCCACGGCCCACCCGAGGGAGGTACGGCGGCTGAAGCGATTGCCGCTGCGCCGCTGCTCCTGGCGGCGCTGCTGACCGTCGTCGCGGTTTGGTGGGACGGCGCGTTCGACATGCGCTACTGGGCGCCGCTGACCCTGCTCTCGCTCGCCCTGCTCCTCGCCCTCGTCGCCGCCGGCACCATCTCCCTGCCTCGCGGTGGGGCGTTGACGCTCGCCGTCGGGGCGATCTGGATCTTCGCTGCCTACACGATGCTTTCGGCCGCCTGGTCGGAGAGTCCGAGCGCGGCTTGGGAAGGCGCCGCCCTGGCGATCTTCTACGCGGCGTTGTTCACCCTCGCCGTCGCCACCCCGGCCGCCGGCCGCGGACGCGCCTGGATCGGCGCAGGCCTGGTGCTCGGCGTGGTCGCCACCGGACTGATCAGCGAGGTGCGCCTGCTCAGCGGCGACACCGGCGCCTTCCTCGCCGGGCGGCTCAACGACCCGATCGGCTACCGCAACGGCACCGCCGCGCTCTTCGCCTTCGCCGCCTGGCCGCTGGCCGGCTTCGCCGCCGAGCGCGGCCGCGCCTCGGGGCTCAGGGCAGCCACGCTCTCGGCCGCGGTCCTCTCGATCGGGCTCGCCTTCCTGACCCAGTCCCGCGGCATGCTGATCGGCCTTGCCTGCGGCGGCATCGTCTCGCTCGCGATCGGCCCCGATCGCCTGCGGCGCGCCTGGCTGGCGCTTGCCGTGATCGTCGTGATCGCCGCTGGCTCCGGCGCGCTGCTGGCGCCCTACCACGGGTCGGGATCGGGGACCGGGGCGGCGGCCGCGGCCGACATCCGCCACGCCGGCCTCATCCTGGCGCTGCTCTGCGCCGGCTCCTTCCTCGCCGGCCTCTTCGCCTTCGTCTTCGACAACGGGCTGCGTTCGCCGGAGCTCTCCCGGGGACTGCGCAGCGCGGCCGCCGCTGGGCTGATCCTGATCGTTTCGGCGGTTGCCGTCGGGGCGCTGGTCAAGGCCGGCAACCCGGTCAGCTACGCGAATGACAAATGGGACGAGTTCACCGAGGTCGAAGCGAGCACCGCGAGCGGCACCCGGCTCGGCACGGTCAGTGGACCGCGCTACGACATCTGGCGCGTCGCGGTCGACCAGTTCGGCGAAGCACCGCTGGTTGGCGCGGGCGAGGGCAGCTTTCGCTTCGCCTACTACCGCGAGCGCCAAACCGATCGCAACCTGGCCGACGCGCACAGCCTGCCCCTGCGCCTGCTCGCGGAGACCGGGCTGATCGGCGCCGGGCTGTTCGCGCTCTGGCTGATCGCCCTGGCGGTCGCGATCGCCAGGCGAGCCCGCCTGGCCGGTTCCCGCGAGCGGACCTTCGTTGCCGGCCTCGCCGCGGCCGGGACCGTGGTCGTCGCCCAGTCGAGCGTCGATTGGCTGTGGCTGATCCCGGCGCTCTTCGGCCTGGCCGTTCTGGCCCTGGGCCTGGCGGCCGCAAGCGAGGACGACGTCGAGGAGGCCTGGCCGTGGGGACTGGCGCCGCGCGCGCTGGTCGGCATCGCCCTGTTCGCCGCGATCCTCAGCGTCGGTGCGCTCTTCCTCTCCGGCGTGTACATCCGCAAGGCGCGCCAGCAGGCCCTGACCGCACCCTCGGCCTCGCTTGCCTCGGCGCGCACCGCGGCCCAGCTCGACCCCGTCTCGGTGACGCCCCTCTACCTGCAGGCGGCGGCGCTGGAGAGCGAGGGCGAGCGCGCCGCCGCGCGGCAGAAGCTGCTCGACGCCCTGGACTTGGAGCAGGGCAACTTCGTCACGCTCGGCTTGTTGGGTGATCTGGAGGTGCGGGCGGGGAATGAGGCCCGAGCGCGTGGTTACTATCGCCGCGCCCTGGCCCTGAATCCACTCGACACCGGCCTGCGGAAACTGAGCCGAGGAGAAGAATCGTGAGCAAGAGATCAATGCCGATGGCGCTCCTCGCCTGCTGCGCAGTGCTCGCCGCCCTTGCCGTGCCCGCCCAGGCGAGCGGCGTGAAGGCGATCTGGGGGCCGACCGAACTGACAGCCGGCAACAGGGCCTGCCCGACGGCGACGGAGCCGTGCTCCGCATTCCCGGTCTACCAGCGGCTCGGCGTGGACGTGTTCCAGTACCAGATCCATTGGGACGAAGTGGCGCCGACGCGGCCCGAGCATCCCCGCGATCCCGACGACCCCGCGTACAACTGGGGCAACCTCGAGCAGATCGCGGCGGAAGCCGAGCGCTACGGGATCCGCCTGGCGATCCTCGTCCAGCGGTCCCCCGGCTGGGCCAACGGCAATCACTCGCCGATCTGGGCCCCGCTCGACCCCAAGACCTTCGCCGACTTTCTCTACGCGGCCAGCCGTCGCCTGCCCAGCGTCCATACGTGGATGATCTGGGGGGAGCCGCCCCGGGCCGAAAACTTCCGTCCCATGCAGGCCAACAGCCCAGCCGGCCCGCGCCTCTACGCGCGCATGGTGGATGCCGCTTACGGCGCTCTGAAGGAAGCCTCGCCCGGCAATCTCGTCGTCGGGGGAATGACGCTGAACGGCGGCACCGTAAAACCGACCCTCTTCCTGCGTCGGATGAAACTGCCGGACGGCCGCCCGCCGCGCATGGACCTCTGGGGGCACAACCCCTTCGACAACCGCTTCCCGAAGCTCGCCGACGAACCGATCGGGCGCTTCCGCGGCTTCAACGACATCGACACCCTGCACCGCGAAATCACCGCCTACTACCGCCAGGGCCACCGCAAGGTGCCGCGCCTCTGGCTCTCGGAGTGGACCGTGATCTCCGACAAACCGAGCAGAATCTTCCTCAACTTCTACGTCACCGCGCCTGAACAGGCGCGCTGGCTGCGTGCCGCCTTCGCGATCGCCAAGCGGACCCCCTACGTCGCCGGAATGGGCTGGTTCACCCTGCTCGACGAGGCGCCGGCGGTGGGCAGCGCCAACTGGGGCCTGATGCGCTCCGACGGCTCCCCCAAGCCCGCCTACGGCGCTTTCAAGAACCTGCCATAGCCGGCGTCCGCCGCTCCCACCAGCGGCTTCGATTCCACCCCGGCGTCTGGCACTTGCGAAGTCGAGATATTGGTTTAGGCTCTCCCGGGGATTCACCAGGGAATGGCGCCGTACTTCGGTGCGTTTAGGGAGGAACGTTTGAGCATCGCGAGTCGCGGTTGTCGGTAAAAGCTGGGGAGCCGGATAGGGGAGCCGCGAGTCGTCTGCTGACGACCCTGGCGATCGTCCGGGCCAACGCCGACGCCAACCAGGACTACATCTCGAACTTCGAGCCCTTCGCCACCGACTGCCTGAAGCACTGGGGAACGGCTCGGCCGGTTGAGCCCAGGGCGTTGACGGCTGCGATCTGTGATGCCTGGGGGGTCCCCTCGCTGCCGACCGCGGTAGGGAAGATCCTCCTGAAGAGAGCCCAGCGGCGTAGGGAGGTGATCATGCGCGGCGACTGGTACCCGAACGTGGAGAAGCTGACGCAGGTCCCCAGCCTGGCCGGCGAGAAAGAGGAGATGCTCGCCGGCATGAACGCCCTCGCGCTGGCGGTGGTCGAGTACGCGAACGACGTCCACGGGCTCGACTGGTCGACAGGTGACGCCACCGATGCCCTGGAGCGGCTGGCCGAAGAGTTTGGCGCCGAGCTGGCGATGGCAAAGCAAAAAGGCGGCCTCCGCCAAACCGACCTGGGCGACGACGAGGGTCTCGCGGTCGTGCACGGCTTCGCCCGCCGTGCGATCGATTCCGACCCGGCCAATTTCAAGTACCTGGAGGACCTGGTCCAGGGGTCGATGTTGGTGAACGCGATGTACTTCGCGGATGTCGGGCACGTCTCGAGCAAGCTCAAGCGGCTGCGGGTCTACCTGGACACCACCCCGATCCTGCATGCGCTCGAGTTGGCGGCTGAGCCGGTTGCAGCGGCGACCCACGAGATGCTGTCCCTCCTGCGCGAGTGCAAGGTGCGGATGTTCGTCTTCCCCCACACGCTGACCGAGGTCGAAGGCGTACTGGAGCGGCTGGCGGTTGCCTTGCGCGAAGGCACCGCGAGTCCTGTGATGCAGGAGGCTTCGGGGAGGAATCGCGAAGCCTTCGACGTGCTCGTGGCCAGGGGCACCACGCCGGGCGAAATCGAGGCCCTGAACGCCGAACTCGAGGCTCGCTTGCTGGCGCTTGGCATCTGCCCGGTTGAGACTCCTCCTCATTCCGAGAAAGGGCAGGTCAACGAGGAGCGCCTGGACGCGATCCTCGACCTGGTCGTCGGCTACAAATCCCCGAGCACGAAAGAAAAAGACCTGAAATCGCTGACGGCGGTGGATCGCCTGCGCCGGGAGACGCGGCCCCGGGACCTCTCCCAGGCGAACGCGATCTTCGTCACCTCCAATTCCCACCTCGCGTGGGCGAGCAGGAAATTCTTCGACGAGGAAGACAGGGGCGCCCAGATTCCCCACGCGATGCACGAAATGGCCTTCACCGCACAGCTCTGGATCCGCGCGCCGCATCCGCGCCCTGACCTGCCGGGCAAGCTGCTGATCGCGGACTGCTACGCCGCCCTGAACCCGACGCCTGAGCTGTGGGACCGCTGGCTTCGCCACATCAGCAGGTTGCAGGAGGACGATGAGATTTCTCCTGAGCAGGTGCAGAACCTGATCTACCACCAGTTCGCGAAGAACATCCTTTCCGAGGTCACCCGGGGTGATCCCGAGGAAATCGGCGACGACACGGTCGCCGAGGTGCTCGACCGCTTCGAAGCGGATATCCGCAAGCCCGCCACGGAGGCGGCGAAAGCCGAGCTTCGCCGCCGCAAGGAGGTCGAAGCGGAGCGGGACGCGCTGCACCATGAGCTCGAGGCCCTGCGCCGGCTGGAAGTCGGATCTGCCGACCGGTGGTGGCGCAGGGCAAGCGAGAGGGGTCGTTCGCTGGTTGGTTACGGCCTCGCCACCGCGGCGATGCTGCCGCTCCTCGTCGTCGGCGTTGGCTTGGGAGAGATCTCCGCGGTGGCGACCGCGGCGCGGGCGTGGGGGAGGCTCAAGCGCGGGAGGTGAGCAGCTCTTCCCAGCGGCCCAGCCAGGCCTCGCGGCCGAAGTCGCGCTCGGCGGCGCGGCGGCCGGCGGCGCCCATCGCGGCGCGGCGGCCTGGATCGGCGGCCAAGGCGGAGAGCGCCGCGGCCAGGGCGCGGGGGTCCTCCGGTGGGACGACGACGCCGCATTCCTCGCTTTCGACCAGGCGGGCCGCCTCACCGCGAGCGGCGAGCACGACGGGCCGCCCGGCGGCCATCGCCTCCAGCATCTTGGTCGGCAGGGCGCCTTCGAAGATCGGCAGGTCGCGCAGCATCACCACGGCGGCGTCGCTTTCGGCGTAGAGCTCGGGGATGCGCTCGGCCGGCACGGCGCCGAGCATGCGCACCCCGGCCGGTCCGCCGTTGGCGAGGCGGCCCTGCAGAGCGGGCGCCTCAGCTCCGTCGCCGGCGATCGTCACGGCAACGGGCGGAGCGGGGGTGGATCGGGGAGAGCCCCCGTCGCCTGCCACGGCTTCGGCCGCGTCGAGCAGCGTGTCCAGGCCGTGGGCGAGGCCAACCGTGCCGGCGTAGAGCACTCGCAGCGGCTCGCCATCTGGCTCAGCCGAGATTGACCCACCTCTGGGGTGGTCAATGTCGGCTGCGCTGGGGGCGAAGCGGCCCAGGTCGACCGCGGGTCGCATCAGCGCCGCCTTGTCGGCGGACTCCGGCCGCCCCCGTAGGGTCGTGTAGATCCCCTCCGTGGGGCAGGCAATCGCCGCGGCCTCGCGGTAGGCGGCCCGCTCGAGCCGTTGCGCCGCCCCAATCGCCCGCGGCGAGTTGAGCGTCCCCATCTCGACCGCCGAGTCGGGCCAGAGGTCGGCGACGTTGAGGACCAGTCGCGCCCGCTTGACCCGCGCGTAGGCAATCGCGGCGCCGGCGAGCAGCAGGGGCGGCGTCTCGACCAGCAGCACGTCCGCGCGTCCCCCCAGCGGCGCCGCGGCAAGTGCCGTCGTCGCCAGCGAGGCGTGGTTGGTGAGCCGGCGGCCGAAGCCGCGGTTGGGGGCGGGGTAGACCCAGCTGCGCATCACCCGCACCCCGTCGACCTGTTCGATCCGCAGGGGCCGGTTGCGGTAGGGCGGCTGGATCACGCCGTCCGGATAGTTGGGGAAGCCGGTGTGCACGGTGACCTCATGGCCGGCGCGGGCCAGGCCGTGCGCCAGGGCGGAGAGGCGCATCTGCGGGGCGCCGACCTCGGGCGGGAAGTAGTGGGTGAGGATCCGCAGCCTCATCGCGACGCCCCCGGCGCGGCACCGGCGAGATCCTCGTAGAGGGCCAGGAGGCGCGGCTTCTCCCGCTCCCAACTCAGCTCCGCCGCCGCCCGGCCGACGCGATCCCGCAAGCCCTCGTCGTCCCGCTGCGCAAGTGCGCTGCGCAGTGCCGCGGCGACGGACTGCGGGTCGGAGGGGTCGGCGCACCAGCCGATCCCTCGCTCGCGCACCAGCTTGCCGGCTTCCGGCAGGTCGCTGACCACGACGGGCAGGCCGGCGGCGAGGTACTCGAAGAGCTTGTTGGGCAGGGCGAGGCGGTGGTTCTCACAGCTCGCCTCCAGCAGCGAGACGCCGACGTCGGCCTGGGCGGTGTAGGAGAGGAGCGCCCGCGGTGGAGCGGGCGGCAGCAGGTGGGTGCGGTCGGCGAGGCCCTGCCTGCCGGCGGCCGAGCGGAGCCGGGCGGCGTACTCCCCCTCGGCGCCAAGGAAGAGCAGATGGGCCTCGGGCAGGAGGCCCAGGGCCTGCAGCAGGATCTCGCCGCCGCGGCCAGGAGCGACCGCGCCCTGATGAAGGACGAGTGGCGCCTCGCCGATTGCCAGCTCGCGGCGCAGGTCGGGCGCCGGCGCGGCTCCGGGAGGGGGTAGGTCGGGCAGGTTGCGGACGACCGTCGGCGGCCGGCGCAGCGGATAGCGCTCGCTCAGCCGCGCCGCGATCCCGTCCGAGACGGTGATCACGGCGTCCGCCCGGGGCGCGCCGAGCCGCTCGACGCCGCCGACGACCACGGGCCAGGCGCCCCGCCGGTAAGGGACGCCGGTCGCCAGCTCATGTGAGTCGTAGACGAGCTTGGCGCGCGCCTTGCGCGCCGCCAGCACCCCGGGCAGCAGCATCGCCGCGTCGTGGGCGTGGACGACGTCGGGCCCGGTGGCTCCCGCCCGCCGCGCCAGGCGGGCCGCCTCGACCCCCAGGCGCAGCGGATGGGGCATGCGCGTCCGGTTGCGCCCCAGCGTCGCCGGCACCAGGGCGACCGGCAGGTCCGGCACCTCCGCGTCGCTGTCCGGCGGCGGCAGGTGGACGACCGTCACCTCGTGTCCGGCACCCGCCAGCGCCCCCGCCTCGCGCTGTACCCGGGTGTCGTTGGCGACGCTCTTATGCAGCAGCATGCAGACGCGCATCGCTCCGCGGCCGCGTCGCTGCCGCCAGCGTCGCCTCGATCACCAGATCCCGCTGCCACTCCTCCATGTGGGGGAAGATCGGCAGCGAGATCGCCCGCTCGCTGAAGGCTTCGGTCAGGGGCAGCTGGGTGACCGGCGCGCCGTAGGCCGAGCTGGTGTGCAGCGGCGGGAAGTGGATGCTGGTCTCGACGCCGCGGCCCGAGAGGTGCTCGCGGAAGGCGACCCGATCGATCCCCTCGTCGAGGACGATCGCGAAGACGCAGTGGCTGGCCCGCTCGCCGGCCGGTGGCGCGGCGACCGGGGTCAGGCCCTCAGCTGGATCGAAGGCCTCGCGGTAGGCCGCGTCGATCTTCGCCCGGCGCCGGTTGTCCTCGTCGAGGCGGCGCAGGCGGGCGTTGACCAGCGCCGCCCGCGGATCGTCGATCCGGTAGTTGAGGCCGATCTCCTCGACCGTGTACTCGGGGGCGGCGGCCCGGCGGCGGTCCCAGGTCGAGGCGCTGATCCCATGCCAGCGCAGGCTGCGCGCCCGCCGTGCGACCTCGGCGTCGTCGGTGAGCAGCATGCCTCCCTCGCCGACGCCGAGGTTCTTACTGGCCGAGAAGCTGAGCGCGCCGGCGAGGCCGAAGGTGCCGACGTGGCGGCCGTCCTGCCAGGAGCCGCTCGCGTGGGCGGCATCCTCGATCAGGATCAGACTACGACGTTCGGCCAGTTCGGCCAGCGCGGCGACCTCTCCCGGGTGGCCGCCGTAGGACATCGCGACGATCGCCTTGGTGCTCGGCTCGATCGCGGCCTCCACCGCGTCGGCGGCGAGCCAGGGCCGGTCGAGCGCGGCGATTTCGGCGAAGCGGGGCGCGGCGCCGGTGAGGGTGATCGCGTTGACGGTCGCGGCGAAGGCCAGCGAAGGGGCGATCGCCGTGTCACCGGGGCCCAGGCCAGCTGCCAGGCAGGCGATGTGGAGGGCGGCGCTGCAGCTGGAGACGGCGACCGCGTGCCCGGCGCCGGTGTAGGCGCACATCGACTCCTCCAGCTCGGCGGTGCGTGGCCCCATGCAGAGCCAGCCGGAGCGGTAGGCGTCCATCACCTCGCGCAGCTCGGACTCGAGCAAAAGCGGCGAGGCAAGCGGTACCCGGCGCTCGGGGGTCACTGTCTCAGAGCTCGCTGCCGAGCCGTTGTTTCCCACGAAAGTGCCCCTCCCCGCATTGGGAACCTGGAGGTAGTCTAAGGGTATCTTGCGGTCCTCGGGGAGATGGATATGCGCTCACGTCGCCGGCGATGTGCTCGACCTCGGGTGCGCCGATTCGGAGGTCCGGAAGCAGCTTGAACGGGAGGGCCACCGGATGATTATTGCGGAGCCCGACAGCGCGGGAGACATGTCCTTTGACGAGGCGAGCTTCGACACGGTCCTGCTCGGCGATTTCCTGGCCGAATGGGCGAGCCGGGAGCGGCCGATCGCCGAAGCGCGCCGGGTGCTGCGCCCGGATGGCCGGTTGATTGTCAGCGTGCCGTACGCCGCGGCTGCCGGGGGCGACGGGGGTGGGGCCTCGCTGGAGCCGCTGCTGAGCGAGCTGAGCGGGTTCGCGGTGAAGGAGATCGAGGCGGTGGATGGGCGGCTTTGCCTGCTGGCCGAGAAGGGGACGGCCAGGAACCGGGCCGAGATTTGGCACCGCGCACTCGAGGTCTCCGAGCGGCGATTGGCGGAGCGCGACCAGACCGTCGATAGCCTGGCGGATTCCGTGGCCGAGTTGGAGGCGAACAGCGAACGAGAGGAACGCGCGCTCGGCGACGCCCGCGGCGACGTCGTCCGCCTGGAGACGGCGCTGGCGGCTGCCGCGCACCAGCGTGATCTCGCAGAGGAGAAGGCGCGGCTCGCTGGGGATGGCGTGATCGAGCTGGAGCGCCGCCTGGAGCGCCAGGCGGCGGAGGCGGAGCAGCGCAGGCAGCGCGAGGTCGCCGACGTCGAGCATGCGCTTATAGGCGCCGAGCAAGCGCTGGCCGACGCGCGGGCGCGGCTGGAGGAGCGCCGGGCTGAGCTCGAGCTGAGCCGCTCGACCACGGAGGGGATCCGGCGCGAGCTCGCCAAAGCCGAACAGGCCCTCGCGCTGCGCGACAGCGAGCTGACGCGTCTGCGCACCACGGTTCGCGAGCAGGACCGCAAGCTGGCCCTTGGCGAGGCGCGACTGAAGAAGTCCCAGCAGCGCGCCGAGCACTTCCGTGACGCGCTCCTCACCTTGCGGGAAGGCCGCGCCTACCGGCTGATGCGGGTTCTCTGGCGCCTGCGCCGGCCATTCCGCCGGGCGCCCAAGGACGCGGCGGCAATCGAGGCCCCCGCGGAGGAGGACGCGGACCCGGCGACACCCACCGCTGCGTCCCAAGTGCCGCCGCCACCCGCCGCCGCCAAGCGCAAGCGCCCGGTGCGCCCCCGGTCCAAAGGGGAGCGCCTGCGCGTCGCCTCGATCCTCGACGAGATGTCCCAGGCCTGCTTCGCGCCGGAGTGCGAGCTCGTCCCGTTGAGCCTCGAGGAGTGGGCGGAGGAGCTCGACGAGGCGCAGCCCGATCTGCTGCTGGTCGAGTCGGCCTGGAACGCCAACGGCGGCGAGTGGCAGTACCGGATCGCCGCCTACCCGCGCAAGGATCTGGTCGGCCTATCGGCCCTGCGCGCGCTCGTCGACGGTTGCCGGGAGCGCGGCATCCCGACCACCTTCTGGAACAAGGAGGACCCCGTCCACTTCGATCGCTTTGCCGAGGCGGCCGCGCTCTTCGACCACGTCTTCACCACCGATGCCCGCTGCGTCGAGCGCTACCGCGCCCTGCCGGGCGCGCGCACGGTGACGCCGCTGCCCTTCGCCGCCCAGCCGCGCATCCACAATCCGTCGGCCGTTGTTCCCGAGCGCAGCGCCTCGCCCTGCTTTGCCGGCGCCTGGTATCGCGACCGCCATCCCGATCGCCGCCACGCCCTGGAGGCGCTGCTCGACGCCGCCCGCCCCTACGGGCTCGTCATCTACGACCGCCGGTTTGGCGGCGACGACGATGCCTTCGGCTTCCCGGAGCGCTTCGCCCCCCATGTGCTCGGCAAGCTGCCCTACGAGCGCATCCTCGGCGTCTACAAGAGCCATCGGGTCTTCCTCAACGCCAACTCGGTGGTCGATTCGCCGACGATGTGCTCGCGGCGCGTCTTCGAGCTGGCCGCCTGCGACACGGCGATCGTCAGCACCCCCGGCGCCGCGCTGTCGGCCCTGCTCGGCGAGGGCATGGTGGAGGAGGCAGGCGACGAGGCAGCCGCCGGGGAGGCGCTCGAACGGGTCCTCGGCGACGAGGAGGAGCGCACCCGCCGCACTCGTGCCGCCCGTCGTGCCGTCTTCGCCGAGCACACCTACGCCGAGCGCCTGGTGACGATCGCGGCCACGGCCGGCCTCGATACCTCCTCGCTGCGGCGCAGGCCGTTCGCCGCTCCGGGCGAGGGCGCTCCCGGCGACCGCCACCCCTGGCTACTTGCTCTCGACCCCGGCGTCACCCTCTCCAAGCCAGCCCTCGCCGACCTGGCCGCCGCGACCACCTTCGCCGAGGCCGACGTAATCGGTGCCAGCCCAGCCAGCAACGGCACCCCTGCTCCCGAGCACCGCCAGGTCACCGACCTCGACCCCCGCGCCCTCCTCCTCCGCCGCGAGCTGATCGAGTCCCGCGGCCGCCCCACCGGCTCCCCCGACCAGATCCGCACCCAGCTACGCACCTGGGCCGACGACGGAGTTCGCCTCTACGCCGCGGACGGGGACTTGCTGGGGACTGCCTAGCTGTTCAGTTCTCTGCGTAGTTTTTGTCGATCGGGAGATCGGAGGGGTACAAGCCCTTGACCAAGATGGCCAAGAGGGTGGCAAGCCCAACGAGCAGCACAACCCCGAGGAGCCGAGTCCCCCACCGGCGGTCGGGCTGGCCTTGCGGAGCATCAGTCTCAGTCATGCTGTCTTAAGTCGCCAGGACCGAAAACTCTCCCCCTCAACAGCGCAAACCCCGGAGAACCGCCGGTACGCACGGCCGAGACGGACCCTCGGCCAGGATTTGCCACAGCCGCTCTCTCGTAGACGACGGGAAACCAGCGTTCGCAGGCGTAGGCTCCGGATCCGCCCGCTCCAGGGCTTGGAACGTATGAAATCCTACACATGTAGTTCCTATATGTGTAGATTTTTTGGAAATGCGGCTCAACGAAGTCCTCGACATCGCGCGCCGTGCGGGCGGAATCTCCTCAGCTGCCGAGCTGATTAAGGGTGGCGCCCGCTGGGACGATCTCTACCGGCTGCGGGATAGCGGGGATCTAATTGAGCTCTCGCGCGGCGTCTACCGGGTTGCCGAAGCCCCGGCGACCGCTCACCTCGACCTGTTGGCGGTATGCCGAAGGGCACCGGAGGGAATGATCTGCCTCAACTCCGCCGCCAGTTTCTGGGACCTGACTGACGAGCTGCCGGACTCGGTCCACCTGGCAATCGCACGCGGAAAGCATCGTCCCCAGATTGCCTACCCCCATACCCAGGTTCATGTCTTCGCTGCCGCTACGTTCTCGCTAGGGCGCGTCCTGCGGAAAGTCGAGTCAGGCGAGGCGATTGCCATCAGCTCCAAAGAGCGAACGATTGTCGACCTTATGCGGCTTCGGTCCCGTGTGGGCCGCGATCTGGCGCTGTCCGGGCTGCGCAGGTATCTGCAGGGCGGCGACGCCAAACCGGGTGAGCTGCTGGCGCTGGCACGCCGACTGCGAATCGGTTCTGTCATGGCAAAGGCGATGGAGCCCCTACTGGCATGACAGAGCACTCAGCACGAGGACGACAAAACGCCGCGGCCGGTCCTAATCTGTGACGGGTGATTGAAGGGCCATCGACAAGAGAAGACGCCTTGTGAGCACGTTGCAAGCGGTTTACTTCCGCAGCGCGGACGGCAACGAACCCGTCTTGGAGTTCCTAGGCGGGCTCGACGCGAAGCCCCGCGCGACGCTGATGCGTCAGATCGACAGACTCAACGATCTTTCGGACGCGGTGCCGCATTTGCCATTTCCGCATACCTCCCAGGTCGAGGGCGAGTTGCGGGAGCTGCGATGCCATATGGGCTCCGACCACTATCGCGTGCTCTACCGTCGCTCCAAGCGCCTGATTGTCTTGCTGCACGTCTTTCCGAAGAAGACCGGGAAGTTGCCGCAAGCTGAGATCAAGATCGCCCAAGAACGTTGGGAGGACTTCAAGGCGCGGATGGATGCGCACTCTCGGAAGCCACCGCGCGCCGCCGGTCGCGACGCTCCATGAAATTCTTGTGTGTTAGCACGCTTGCTAACATGCTCGGCAGAGGTGAGTGATGAGCAAGACAGTCAGCCCCGCCGGTAAATCCGTTTCGGATCACATCAAGGAGTCCGTTGAGGACCCTGAGTTTCGAGCGGAGTATGAGCGCCTGGCTCCTTACGAGGAGCTGGCACGAATCGTTATCATGCGCCGCGCCGCACTCGGCCTGACCCAGGCAGAGCTGGCAGCCCGTATGGGCACGACGGCTTCGGCGATCTCTCGGATCGAGAGTGGCCAGCACGCCACCAGCGCCCAGACTCTCAAGAAGCTCGGCGGGGCCTTTGGGGGTCGCGCAGTTGTCGGCTTCGAGTTCGGCCCAGCCAAGCATCCAGAGCGGGAACTGGTCGCTCTATAAGGCCTTGCCGCTCTGTTTGCGGAGCGCGTTAATGAGGCGCTCGTCAGCTAGCGGTTCAGTTCTCTGCGTAGCTGCCGGACCGCCCGGTCCACGACAATGACCGATCGTTCGGTGGCTCGGGTTAACATTTCGCGCCGCTCCTGGACCCCTTTGACCGTCTCCCGATTTAGCTTCTGCGTGCGCTCGATCCGCTTCTTCAGCTCCTCTGAAATCATTGGCCCTCCTATCGACATCTTGTCAGACAATAGATTACCACCTGGTTGAGGTTGTCCAAATGGTTCGTCTCTCTCATCCACCGTCTTGCGGAGCATCACTCTCAGTCACGCTGTCTTAAGTCGCCAGGACCGAAAACTCTCCCCCTCAACAGCGCAAACGCCGGAGAACCGCGGGCCTGGAGGGCTCAGGCGGCTAGGTCTGGCACAGGGGCTAACTCCTGTTCAGGCCTCTCACCTGGCAGCCGGCTCTAAATGCCGATCAGCAGTTCCTCGTCGAGGACGGCAAGGATGCGTCTAAGCACCGGGATCGTGGGGATGTGGTTTCCGCCCTCCACTTTCGAGACGAAAGAATGCGACGTCCCCGCTTTTCCAGCCACCTCCTGCTGAGTCAGGTCCAGCTCATAGCGGCGTTCGCGGATATGCGCTGCGATCCAGTTCCTCTTCCGTAGCTCGCGAATCGCCGCATACTCATCCCGCGCCTCGCGATACGTCTCGCTCCGCTCCGCCCGCATCTGGGCAGAGTCAGTTACGGATGCGCCAACTGGGCCGATTCGAAGCCGTTTCTGAGCGGCAGGCTCGGGCTGGCGCGGACTCATGCTGGCAGTGAAATCGTGCGGCGGATCACGCCGCTGTCGAGTGGCTCGCCGTCTTCACGCAGCCCCTCGACGTAGAGGGCGACCGCCTCGTTGGCGTTCGCCATTGCGTCGTCAAGGTCATCGCCTTGGGCGTGGAGGCCCGGGAGGTCGGGCGCGTAGACGTGGTAGCCGCCCTCGTCCTGGGGCTCGAAGACCAGCTCGATTTCTTGCGTGTCTGCCATAACGACTCTTCTCCGGGTTGGCCGCCGACGGAGACTGTGTCAGGCGTGCCGACGGGCGTGATGTCTCAAGGGCCGTCGCTCGTATGGTGAGACGATTTCGTAGCGTCGCCGCTCAACTCCGGCTCGCTCGAGATCCTTGAGTAGCTTTCTGCCTCGTCCATCTGGGTTTCATCTACAAGAGCATTGGCCTTCGCCAATCTTCCTAGCGACTGCTTCTCAAAATTTCGTGACTGGCGCAAGCTGTGGTCTCCATCAGGGCTAGAGGACGGATCCTTCAAGGGAAGTCAACCAGCGAGTGTACTGGATGGCGACCAAGGCCGCTACTGTTTGTCTGTATGACGAAAAGGCTCGAATCGTTCGGAGGGAGATCAAAATGGATCAGGACTTTCTTGACGAGATAATTACTGAGCGCACGGTTCGGAACCCTGATTTCCCGGAGCTAGTCAAAGCTGCGGCTCGGAGCCGCGAGCCGTAACCTCTATCGTGAGATTCGGCTGACGATACGGGCAAAAATCGATCTTTTGCTTCGACCCGAGGAGGGATATCTGATCTCAGGACGGCCCAGGCCTGGAATGCGCGGAGGGGGTGGCGGGGGCGTATCGCCAAGTTTAGTCGCGAGCTTTTGCATGTCCATGGGCTAGAGAATGGTACCGCCCAAGAGAGCCGCCAACGAAACCATCTCAAGCACCAAGGAACCAGCGGCGCCCTTTTAGGTTCGGGTCAGTTTCTCGTCCCCCGGATGGATCCTTTTGTCATCGCGGCCGTCTTTCCCTCTCGGAGCGGGGGGCGGAATCCGCGGGTAAACTCACGGGTATCGTGAGGGTTTCGGGGGGATCGATTTGTCGGGTGGCCGTCTACGGGGAAATCGATCCCAACCTGGTTGATGGCTCGTCGGTCTGGCTGCAGTCGATCTGCCAGGTGCTTGCCTCCCTCGATGGGGTCGAGGTGACGCTCCTCCTGCGGCGACCGCTCCAGCCCGAGCGGCGCTTCCTGCTCGAGGCGCTGGAGGCGAACGACGCGATCGAGTTGGTCGATGGGGGGGGGCAGCGGCTGCTGGCGCCGGCCGAGGCACTCGACCTGCTGGGGGAGCTGGACCGCGAGCGCGGTCGCTTCGACCTCGTGGTGCTGCGCGGCCAGGCCGTGCTCAGCGAGGCAGCCGGGCGCGACGGATTCGACGGCCGCCTCTGGTCCTACGCGATGACCGGCCGGGGCATGTCGGGCGCGACCCTGCGTGCGCTCGCCGCGCGCAGCCATCGCCTCCTCTGCCAGACCGACGCCGTAGCCGAAGAGCTGCGGGAGATCGTCCCCGAGGCGGACGGCTCGGTGCTGGTCCTGCCGCCGATGATCCCCGACGTTGGGCCGCCCCCTCAGCGAGATGGGTCGGGAGCGGAGAGCCCGCTTCGCCTCGTCTATTCCGGCAAGGTCGCCCCCGAGTACTGCTGGCTGGAGACGGTCGAGGCGTTTGGCGCGCTGCGCGCGGCCCAGCCCGGCGCGGAGCTGCACGTCCTAGGCGACAAGGTCCACCGCCCGCCCGATCAGCCGGGGTTCCACGAGAGCGCCATGCGGGCGCTGCGGGAGGCCGAGGGACTGCGCTGGCATGGCGCCGTGCCGCGCGCGACCATCCCCGGCCTCCTCGCCGAGTGCGACCTCGCCCTCTCGATCCGCGACCCCGGCGTCGAGGCCGCCCGCGAGATCTCGACCAAGGTGCTCGAGTACGGCGCCGCCGGCCTCCCCGTGGTGCTCAACCGGGCGCCCGCCTACGAGCGCCTGCTGGGTAAGGGCTACCCGCTCTTCATCGACGAGCCCGGCTGAGGCCGGCAACGTGCTCACCGGCCCCGCCCTCGACCCCGAGCTGCGCGCCGAGGCCGCGCGCGCCTGCCACGCCGCCAGCCGCGACTTCACCTTCTCCAGCGTCGCCGCGCGCCTGGCCGACCAACTGCCCCAGCCCGCGCCGTCGATCCCGTCGATCCCGTCGACCAACGGCTCCTCACCCCATGCCAAGCCACCCACCCGCGTCCTCGTCGCCGGTCACGACCTCAAGTTCCTCGCCCCGATTCGCGAAGCGATAGCCGCCAGCGGCAACACCATCGCCGAGGACGTCTGGCAAAGCCACACCGAGCACAACGAGGCCGCCAGCCGCCTTGCCCTGGAACAAGCCGACGTCATCCTCTGTGAGTGGTGCCTGGGCAACGCCGTCTGGTACAGCCGCAACAAGCGCCCCGATCAGCGGCTGGTGGTGCGCCTGCACCGGATGGAGATCTACACCGACTATCCGGCCGACATAGACATCGGCAACGTCCACAGGGTCGTCTGCGTTTCAAAACACATCGCCGATGAGGCGATCGAGCGCTTTGGCTGGGACCCGGACAAGCTGCTCGTTATCCCCAACAGCATCGATGTCGAGCGCTTTCGCCTGTCCAAGCCGGAGGAGGCGCTCCACACGCTGGCGATGGTCGGCTACGTGCCACAACGAAAGCGCCTCGATCTGGCACTCGATGTCATCGAGTCGCTGAGGCGCCGGGATCCGCGCTTTCGCCTGCTCCTGATAGGCCATCCACCGTCTGGGTTCGGTTGGGTTGTGAGACGTCCCGACGAGGTCGACTTCTTCCGGCGGTGCTACGCACGGATCCAAGCCAGCGATGAGCTTCGCGGCGCTGTCACCTTCCTTCCCTTTACGGAAAACCTCCCACCGGTCTTCCAGCAAGCCGGCTTCGTTCTCTCGACCAGCGACTCCGAGGGGCATCAGGTGGCGCTGGCCGAGGGCGCGGCGTCGGGCGCTGTGCCAGTGATCATCGACCGCCCAGGTGCCCGTGATCAGTACCCCAGCCGGTGGGTGTACTCAAGCGTGGGGCAGGCCGTCGATGCAGTGGCGGAGCTCGGTATAGATGAATGGAGATCGGAAGGCACGATCGCTGCCGATCACGCTGCAGACTGGTTGCCGCGTTCGATTCTCCCTCGCTGGATGGAGACGCTCGAACTCGAGAGCCAATCCCTGGCGGGAACCCGCCAAGGCGAGGGTGCCTTCGCAGATCGGATGGTGTCGCCGTGAACCCGGTAATCGAGAACTTGATTGCCAGCGGCGAGTTCACGCACCGCGGCGACCGCTACCCGATCGCCCACAGCACGCCCGCCAATACCTGCCGCCGCTACGCCAGCGCCATCGCTGAGCATGGGGCAAAGGACGCTTTGGAGATAGGAACTCTGTTTGGGTTCTCAACCCTATTTTTGGCAGAGGCCGTGGCCGAGGTAGGTGGCCACTTAGACACCATTGATGTGCGCTACAAGAAGCGCACTTGGAACGATGGGCGGGAGGTCGAAGACATCCACGAGGTCGCGGAACGCCTTGTGGGGGAGGCTGGTCTCGCCGACAGCGTCACCTTTCATGCCGGATACTCGACCAACATCTTGCCAAAGCTGATCGAGGCGGGTAACGAGTATGACTTCGCCCTTATTGATGGCAGTCACCAGTTCGAGGTAGCCCTTATCGATTTCATCTGCGTGGATCGGATGCTTAGGGTCGGTGGACACGTCGCCATAGACGATGTGGGAGCAAACGTCTCTTCCAAAGAGGGCCTTGCTGGGGGCCCCAATCGCGTCCTCGCAAACGTATTCACCACCAATCGCTACAAGATCGATTTGTGGTCCAGCAACGTGGCTATGTGTCAAAAGATGCGGGACATCTGAGGCTCTGGCGATCTCGGTGAGCGGGCCAGAGCTAGGGGCAGCGATGCCGGTAGAGGAGCTTCGACGGCGGCTAGGAGGCTCCGGGCGAGCCGAGTACACCGTGATGGGGGTGCGACGGCGCAGCACCGTTGAGGAGGAGGCTTCGGAGCGAGGGCTGTTCGTCGTTTTCCCCAGCATTGCGGAGCGGACCCTGCTCGTGCCGCCGATCGACTGGACGCAGGATCCGTTCGCAAGCCCATCCTGGTGCGCCCAACTCCACACGCTGCGCTTCCTGGACGTTCTTCTTTCCCGCTACCGGCATGAAGATGACCTGCAGGCGCTGCGCTTTGCCTGCGAGATAGCGTTCGACTGGATTGCGACAAATCGGCGTGGCGCCCAGGGCCTCAGTGATATGGCGTGGTCGGACAAGGTGGCAGGGGACCGCGCTCCCTTCTTTGGCTACCTGCTGCGAGCCGCTGCGGTGGAGGGGCTGCTCTCTGACGAGGAGCTGTTAGTTCTGTTCGCTGCCGTCCTCGACCATGCCAGGTTCCTGTACGACGACTCCACCTACACCGCCAGCTCTAATCACGGGCTCTATCAGGATGTCGGCCTCGTCCTCCTCGGTGCCTATATAGATTTCCTCCCCCAAGCTGCTGGATGGCGCCAACGCGGAATCGAGCGGTTTCAGGAGACGCTTACCAGGCACGTAGCCGGCGACGGAGAGGGCGTCCACCTAGAGCACTCGCCGGCATATCACTGGTTGATGGTCGGCCTTGTGCGGCGCTTTCGCGATCTGGCCGACCTCAGTGACGAGCGCTTGCTTGAGATGCTGGAAGAGCTGGAGGAAGCCGCCGGATGGTTGGTGTTGCCAGACGGCAGCACTCCGCCACTCGGCGACTCCGACATGATTCCTGCGCCACCGTGGGCCCAGGAGTCTGCCCGTCTCTGCCATGGCATGCGCTTCTTCGCGCAGGCAGGGATTGCGTCGGTGCGGACAAGCGACTCGATGCTGGTTGTCTCGGCTGGATACCACACCCACGCGCACAAGCATGCCGATGAGCTCGGGTTCTGCCTCTTTGAGAGAGGCAGCTTGCTGCTCGCCGAGGCCGGAAAGTATGGCTACGACAAGCTTGACCCCGCCCGTGTCTATGCAGTTTCGAGCCGGGCCCACAGCGTCCTGCTCGTGGACGGTGAGCCGTTTACGCCGTTAGGCGCCCCACCCTACGGGGGCGCTCTGTCTCGTGTCGGTGAAGGTGCGGGCTGGTTTGCTGTCGAAGGGTCGAATCCCTTGCTGGCTCGCCAGGATGTGGAGCACCGCAGGCTGTTCGTCTATAGACCCGGTGTCCTGCTCGTAATCGTCGACATGGTTGAGTCTCCCTGTGTTCGCGAGTACACGCGGCTGTTCCACTTTGCACCGGGAGTGGTCGCTGAACTGCTACCAGAGGGCGCGGTCGAGTTCGAGTCCAGTGGGGTCAGCGGAGTGCTCTGTGACCAGAGCGGCGCCGAGATCAATGCGAAGCTAATCGAAGGACGGCGCGAGCCGGCTTTGATGGGTTGGTGCTTTCCGGCCTACCGTGAGTGGCGGCCGGTCCCGACCGTGTCCTTGACCTGCTCGGGGAAGGATCTCTCGCTAGTCACGCTGGTCTCTCTCGGCGGACACTCATCAAATTATGATGTTCGGACTACGAACAATGGCATCGTAGTGTCAAACGCTGGCGATCCCGAATCTGAGGTACGGATCGCGCGACGCGACTCTGACCGCTTGGACATATCTAAAAAGGGCAGGGTGGCATGACTGTTGGTAGCGACCGCTTGGGGAACGTTTGTACTGGGACGCCGCCCTTGTTGATCCTGACCAGATTTGGCCTCGGCGTCAAAGATAGAGACTGGCTTGAGCACCGCATGATCCTCATCTCGTCGATCACTGCACCCTCCCTACTCGCGCAGAACGACAAAAACTTTCGCTGGGCCTTGTTAGTAGACGAAGATCTACCTTGCGACATACTTTCAGCACTAGAAGCGACGCTCGCACCCTTCGGCGGGCGGGCGATTCTGCACGCGGGTGGCCGCTTCGACACGTGGAATGCCTTGACCATTGCCCGAGGGGCAGGCGTAGTCGCTGATGACGAGCTAGTGCTCACCGGGCTAATCGACGACGATGATGCCTGGAATAGAGAAGTTGTTAGTGCTGTCCGCCAGCGGTGCAGCCGCTGGCTGCGAGAGGGGAGTAAGGCGCCCGGTCTGGGTGTTACCTTTGAGCGCGGCCTTGAGTGGGTGATGTATGACATGCTCGACGTTGACCGCCGTTGGAAAGGCGGCGAGCTCGAACGCGACGCAACGATTCGCTCCTACCTGTTTCCCTTTCTTGGCACCAGTGTTTTCGTCCTCTCCCGGATCCCTGATCGCGTCTCCGCAGTCTCAGCTGGACACAGTCGGATGGGGGAGTTCCTTACAGAAAAAGGATACGACGTGCAGGTTGTCTCTACCACTCAGCCGATGTGGCTTTACTGCCGTCATAAGCAGGCTGATTCGGGGATTCAGAAGTCGGGAGGTGATGATCTCATGATGAGCCTCCAAGAGCTGGCGGCTGAATTTGGCATCGATGAAGCACGGACGGCCCGGTATTTGGCCAACGCCGATGCACATGGCTACAGTGTCGTCAAACGGCTCTGGAGGCACCGACGTAAGTACGAGAGCGAGCTACGAGAGGTGAGAGAGCAACTCCACGAATCCCTAACCGAGGAGGACCAGGTGGGCCTGCTAAGAGCACGGGAGGCGGAGCTGGAAGGGGATCTGACTCGCATGGCTGAGACTGTGGTCGGCAAATTTGAGGACGCATCAACGGATCCGCCACCCGAGCTATAAAAGGTGGGTTTTTCGCAGGTCACATTTTGAGGAACACCTTGTCCGAGACTACGAAGTCAGACCATCCACTCCTTTAGCCGGCGATAGATCATCGCCGCGCTCCTGCCGATTTGGCGCAACGAGCCGGCCTACTTGATGTAAGTCGATGAGTACCTGCCCAAAGGAAGCGGTTTTCATTGCCCAGGCGCAACTTCAGCGTACGAATTTCCGCTTCGAACGGCGTCAATATAGAGGTTCACGGCAGGGTCTTCAGGTGAGGGACCTCGGTAGAGTCCGAACTGCATATATGCGCCATTAGTGTGCCTGTCGGGGCTGCCGCGCCAACTAAGGGTAGGTCGAGAGATTGGCGTTGATTGGTCACCTAGCACTTGCTGTCCGTCGAGCCACACCTCGGAGACAGAGTTACCAGGACTGCCTTCCAAAGGCGTCCATCTAGTGTGAAGGACAAAGTCATACCATTGGTCGTGTACCAAAGGCGCTATGACATAACGCTCAGTTGGTTTAACTGCCTCACAACTATCGTTGACCTCGCCGCCATCCAAGCCTACCTCAATGTAGTCGCCCTCGACCGGCGTGGCAGTTTCCGTCGAGCCAGGATTAGTATGAGCACCTGCTAGGTAATGTCGAACGTTGAACGAGATGGGGACTCCGCCAGGGTCTTCGGCACATTCTAAAATCGTATTTTCATCACTTAAGTGATGAAGCTGAGTAAAGATATTCCAAGTTCCCATGCTTGGGGGCTGTAGGGAAGAGCCGCCGATGATGAGATCAACGGACGTGGCTGCCAGAGCTTTCGCCGGCCGTTGCAATTAGCTGACCGTCAACGTATAGCCGTAAGGATGTGCCGTCTGACGTAAAGGCAAGGTGTGACCACTGTTGGGTCGGTAGCGCCTGGCTTCCAGGCGCAAGTGTCACGTCGCCGGAACCAGCAACTATCCCTGCTGAAACATTGTCTAGCGCGCCTACACTGGGCACTAGCCCATAGCCAGAACCCACTGATAAGTCAAACTTTGAAATTACTGGCACCATATTAGCAAGAGTCTCTGGACTTACCCACGCCTCCAGAGTGAATGAGCCAGTTAGGTCAAAGTCTGGAGAGTCACTAACAGTAACTTGATCGTCGAGTCCGTCGAAGCCAACTGCGGATCCATACTTACCAGAAGACATCCACGTCGCCCCTTTAATTAGACCATCGTGATTTCCGGCTGAGTCAGTCGCCGTTGACCCAGTGCCCTCGTTGAAGGCATAAAACGCGATTGGTGTAGACGAGTGTTGGTAATTGCCGTCCCGATCAGCCTGAATGTCTTCTTGGGAAAGCGTGACGTCATATATCCGGACCTCATCAATAAGGCCTTTGAAAAACTTTGCCTGTTCAGGCCCAGGAGCATGAAAGCCGGATGGAAAGTAAGCAGAAAACCCATGCCAGCTATCCTCGCCAAAATATCCAGCCGCTGACCTTATATCTGGGGGACGAACCTCATTTCTGCGAATTCCTCCCTTGTCATCATCGCCAGGAAAGTCGCTCGACAAGTCTAAATCGACCAGTAGCGATTTATTTCCCTCGCGAGCCACGGCTGAGCTTGCACTCAAAACACCGTTGTACTCGTACTCAAAGACAGAGTCGAGGCCATCCATATCAGTCCCGGTCTCAAATCCCTCATCGACGGCTGCGGTTCGCCTAGATCGCGTGAACGACGCAGACGCTTCAAGGATATTCATGTTGCCACTGGGATTTGCCTGGCTCGCATAGACAACATAATTGAGATATTTGGTCACGGATTCTGCTCTTGGCATTATGTAGGCCCCCTCCTTTATGGAGGTGTGAATCGGCGTGGTCGCAGGAACCTTGTCCCCACTGAGTTTCGCGACTACATCGCCAGTCGTATCCGTTGGAGTATCTCCAAGCACCAGCTGAGTGAGTATCTGCGTTACGTCGCCTCCATTGAGATCGGTTACGACGAAACCGCGTCCTTGAAGAACTTCCCCTTTCCAAAGGCTGTCTCTGAGTGGGACGCTTGCTACAACCCGCTTCTCGCTACCACCGGAAACAGCGAACGGAATCGATGAAACATCGGCACTGAAATCGGTGCGTTGAAGTTGAACGGTTCCAGTTTTGAGCGGGGCGATTGGGGTTCCAGGATTGGAATCCATTCGCAGTATGGAAAGGGTGGCGGATCCGGCAGATATCGTCAGCGGTTTAGGAGACGAGCCAATCGGAACTGCACGAACGAGCAAGTTCAGATAGCGCTTCGCTGGATCGGTAACCTGAAACTGGACTCCATGAACAATCCGGTCCGCACTCATATCTGACGTGAGCCTGTCAGCTATCGGTGGTGATGCCGTGGAGCCGCCCGTCGAAGGCGCGGTGGTCATTTTGACCATTGATTCCAGCTGCACAGTGGTACCACTGGTGTTTTGAACAGACAGCTGGCCAGTGAGGTCAATGACATCGTCAACTGAGAGGTCGGTAAGACGACGCGTTAGGACTCTACGCCATACCGAGTCAACGGGAATGGTCGTGATCTGTTCTTGAACCGGATCAGTCAGGGACTGAAGCTGATGAGTGGGCTGAGACATTGGCCCTTGGGCGATGGAATAACGAGTTGCAGTCAAGCCTCCAAAATTGGGCTGGACTTTTAGCGTGTCGCCAATTTGCGCGCTGGGTGATGCAGTTTTAACAATGACCTTTAGATACCGGGTCGAACCAACGTCCGCTGGGGATCTGTAAATGCCGTTAATCGGAAACGTCCAGTGAAGCATGGATTTCGTTTGTTGAACATGGGTCCATGGCGTAACGACTGACCCATTCGTATCGGAAGCATTTGCTCCTAGGACAAGTCGCACCGAATCACTTACGTCGTAGTTGTGCGTGTTCGTGAGCTGCAGATTGCCGGTGGCGCGCAGCACCTCACCGGCTTTGGTGGTCGGGACTGCCAGCGAGTAGACAACCGTTTCGGATCCGCTGGCGGTGATCGGCACGCTCGATACCAGCTCGGAAGAGGGGCCGGTGTCCAGCAGGTTGGTGGTGACCTCCGTCGGGGCTGGTGTCTGCACTCGGTTATCCCGATCAACCTGAATCTGGCTTTCTGGGAGCGTCTCGTTGTAGATGCGGACCTCGTCGATCTTGCCTTCGAAGTAGCCCCCGAGGAAGCTGTGGCCGATCTCGAGGGGGGCGGTGGTGGCTTTGGCGGAGATCGCCGCGACGCTGGTGACGAAGCTCCCGTTGACGTAGAGGCGCAGCGTGGTGCCGTCCGAGGTGAGGGCCAGGTGGGACCATTCACCCGTTTTCAGGGCGGAGGGAGCGGCGACGCTTTTCAGAGTGCCGCTGCTCGCCACGATTCCCGCGGGGGGAGTGGAGGTGTAGCGCGCGCTCAGCGCGTAGCCGGAGTTGCCGCCGCTGGTTTCGCCCTTGCTGATGACCGGGCGCGCGGCGGTGGTCGAGGTGGGGTTCACCCAGGCGTCCAGGGTGAAGGTGCTGGTCAGGTCGAGGTCCGCGGCGTCGACGATCGAGACGAGGTCATTGGTTCCGTCGAAGCTGAGCGCCGAGCCGTACTTGCCAGAGGAAGACCAGGTCGCGCCTGAGATCGTGCCGGTGTGGCTGCCGATGGCGTCTTTGACGGTCGTGCCCGAGCCTTCGTCGAAGGAGTAGGCGGCGACAGGGATCTGGTCGAGGCCCACGGCGGTGTCGCGGTCGACCTGGATCTCGCTTTCGGAACGCGCCACGTCATAGAGGCGGACCTCGTCGATCATGCCGTCGAAGTAGCCGCCCAGAACCTGGCCATAGCCGATGACGAGACTGGCGGCGGTGGCTTTGGCCGCGATGGCGGGTGCCGTGGCGGCAAGCTTGCCGTCGATGTAGAAGTGCAGGTTGGTGCCATCGGAGGTAAAGGCGAGATGGGACCAGACCGCTTCGGGAAGCGGTGAGGGCCGGACAACGCTTTTGGCCGCGCCGGCGCTGGCGACGAAGCCGGTCGGGTTGCCGGTGTATCTCGCACTCAGCAGATAGCCCGAGTTGCCGCCGGCGCTTTCGGACTTGGCGATCACCGGGCGACTGGCGGTAAGGGTGTCAGGCCGCACCCAGGCCTCGAGCGTGAAGGAGCTGGTCAGGTCGAGGTCCGGGGCGTCGGTGATCGAGACGAGGTCGTTCACTCCGTCGAAGTCAAGAGCGGAGCCGTATTTGCCAACGGACGCCCACGTGGCCCCGTTGATCGTTCCGTCATGACTGCGGGCCGAGTCCTTGACGGTGGAGCCCGAGCCCTCGTCGAAGGAGTAGGCGGCGACGGGGACTTGGCTGGCCTGGGCCGCAGCAGCGCCATATGTGGCGGCAAGGAGTGCGCTCAGCAAGGCCGCGAGCAGGAGCTTCGGTAGGAAGCCCTGAGCATCCCGCCAACGCAGCACATGCCTCTGGTCCCTGCTGAGATCGAACAACTTTGCCTCCCCGGCCGTGAGTGGTTATGGAACGAGCGGGTACCCTCTACGGTACGCGATCCCCTGTCAAGTTCTTGTCTGCTGGAGCTTTCTCCACTAATGGCGACAGGAGCCACGATTTCCGCGAAAATTGCGGGGATCTCGCGACGGTCGTATGGGAGAAGGGGGAGAGTTTCGCCTCCGGAATCCTTAGGAGGGCATGCACGCTTTCGAGTCCGATCCCGGTCATCAGCATCCCGGAGAGCAGCGAAACGTTTACGATGCAAGAATGGAAGGCATGCAGGCGGGATCAACCAACGCCAGGATCGACGCGCTCGGCGAGAAAATCGACGCCCTCAGCCAAGGCATCGACAAACGCTTCGAGCAAGTCGACAAACGCTTCGAGCAAGTCGACAAACGCATCGAGCAGGTCGACAAACGCATCGAGCAGGCCGACGACAAGCTCGATGCGTTCCGGAAGGAGATGAAAGCGGGCTTCAACCGGGCCGACGACAAGCTCGATGCGGTCCGGAGGGAGACGAAAGAAGGGTTCGACCGCGTCGACGGCCGCTTCGACTGGCTCTACTACGTGTTGATCGGCGCCATGGCGGTGATCATCGCCGCCATGATCACCGCGCCTCACCTATAGGCGGCGGCTCAGCGGTCGGCTGAGGCCGGCAACGGCTCGACCTCGGTGGAGACGCCGAAGTCGGCCAGGGTGGCGAAGAACGAGGTGGGGTCGAAGGCCTGCGCCGGCGCCAGCGCGCCCTTGCGATCGAAGGTCGGGTCCGCGCAGAGCAGTGCCCCGTGGGCGAGGCTGACCGCGGTGAGGCCGTAGACGTCGCCGCCGCGAACCGTGCCGCGACGGGCGCCGGCCTTGCCCCGTGCCTCGCAACTGATCGTGAATCGCGCCTTCTTGCGGTCCGCTTCGCTCGGCGCCGCCGGCAGGCGCCTGATCAGGGAGCCCAGCGCCTTCCGCATCGGCGTGCGCATCGCCATCCCCAGCAGGGGAGAGGCAGCGGCGGCAACCGGCATCAGCGGCGGCGGCACGACCATCCCGTTGAGCAGCGTCCGGACCCGGGCGGTCTCGACGTGCCGTGGCACCGTGATCTGCTCGCCGGCCGGATAGCGCAGCATTCGCAGCTCGCCAAGTGGGTCCGGAAAGCGCCAGCGCCCACCGTTGGCGCTCCGCGGCGCCGGCTGCCAATCCCCATCGGCCCAGACCACGTCCCCGCCCCGCATGATCTCCAGCCCCGAAAGGGCGGTCCCGTGCGTGGGCGCAAACCCATGCACGCAATAGGCAACGACGATCTCCTCCAGCGGCCCCATTCCCTCAGCGGTAAGCGCCGCAATCAGATCCCCAGGCAAGTAGTCGAACCCCATCCCGGAAACCAGCGCCGCCCCGGTCTCCGCCGCCCGAGCCCCATAGCGATTGAAGACCATCTGCATGAACGGCTGCTCCCCGGTCGTATCGAGGTAATGCGTCCCGGTCTCCGCCGCAGCCTCGACCACCGGCTCCCCGTACAAACCAAACGGCCCAGCACAAGCGACCACAACCGAACAAGGCTCGAGCATTTCCCGCAGCCCAGCCGCGTCGTCAACCGATACCGCCTTGAAGGGCACGCCCCCAAGCTCCTCCGCAAGGGCCTCGAGCTTCCGAGCATCCCGCCCAGCAATCAGAAAGTCAGCCCCTAGCCGTTGCAACTCCCGAGCAATCAACCCACCGGTGAACCCCGTGGCTCCGTAGACCGCAATCGGCCTGCCCTCGACGTGTGGCTGGTCCACGGCATCGTCATGCACCATCCACCCACCTTATTCGGATTCGAACCCCGCGACCTTCGGGTATGAGACCCTCCGGGCACGGCCCCCTCAGTTTTTACGTAGCGCTCGGCGTCAGCAGAACTCATCGGTTGAGTCGGCGGTGCGCCACCTCGTAGACGCTGGGTCTCCAAGGTTGTGCCGGGTGGCGCTCCCCCACCGCGACAAGCACGAGAGTGGGCTTGGACGCCTCCTCGTCGCCGGAGAGAACAGCGCCCCACTGGCCTGCGGGTCGGGGAATGTAGAACTTCACGCAGCCGCCGAGATGAGTGCCGTCCTGGCCTTCGGCTTCGCAGCGTCGAAGCCATTCGAGCGGGACGCCTTCGCGCCGCACTTCATCTAAGGCCGATTCAATGGCCGCTCGCGCCGCCGCAGTGCAACGAGGGAGATCCTCCGCAAGAACGTCATCGACTACCCGGACTTCAAAGCGCGGACCCGCGCCCGCGCTCACCGGGGCCTATCCCTCGCCGTCGGTGGGCAGCGATCCGAAATGCCGGTCGAAATCCTCGCGGCTCATCGGCTTGGTCCCGGTCCGCTTGCGGATCTCCTCGATGGACGTGGCCCTGGAGGGCCACTCCGGTGCGAAGATCAGCTTGACCTCTGCCGCTTCCTCATCGGTCATCTGGTCAATCTGGGCATGAAGCTCAGCCTTGCTCATCGCTTGATCGTAGCGTCCATCACGGCAGCACTTTCGCGGCGGTGAGCCAGGCCGGGTTTGCTAATTCGGTAGGTCGCTTAAGACGTACTCAAGCAGCTCGCGGCCGTGGCCAGAACCCACGGCGAGATCGTCGGCCGTGACTCTCGTCCGGTGGAGCGATTGCATGCGGAGGACATCCCCGGTCGTGCGGGGGTTGGGGAAGATGCCGGCGTAGGAGACGCCGAGGCGCTCCAGGTGGTCGGCCAGTAGGGCCGTGGCTGGGTTCTCCAGGGGGAGATCCAGGTAGATCGCGTCCAGGCACTTGGCGTGGAAGAGGTGATGGCGCTCTGCTGCTACTGCCTGCTCCAGGTCCGCCCCTGGTTCGTGGGCGGTGATCAGGGCCAGGTTGTGGTCCTCGTCTACCTCGACGTGGAAGCTGGTCCGTTCGGGGATCGCCACATTTGCCGGCGGCTCGGCAAGCGTGCCGCGCAGCTCGCACAGCTCCAGCGTCTGCCCGATGATGTCTCGGTGGCGCTCGGGGGCGTATACCTCGCGCTCATGGCCGTCGTTCAGCTTCGTGTAGAAAAGCGCCGCAGACTGTCGGCGAGGGCGGTGGTCGGTGGCGGCGTCGTTGCTGACACTCGCCGGGATCCAGCCGAGTAGGAAGCCCGTCTCGTGGGCGCCCAGCTCCAGGTTGGCGCGCTGGCTGTAGGGGTGGGCCGCCGTCGCCTCGCTGTACATCCCGGCCAGGCCACGCTCGCGCGCCCAGTCCATCAGGTGCTGCTTGGTGCGGGTGAAGAGGTGCTGGCCGCGGGCTGCCGGCATCGTCACCGCTTGGCCCGAGTGGCCGACCGCGTCGCCGGCCGCCGCCAGGCTCATCCCCTCGTGGCAGAGCAACTCGCCCTCGGCGGACTCGGCGACCCAGGAGACGTAGGTCCCTGCCGCTAGGCGGGCCTCGACCTCAGCGGTGTCGTAGACCCAGCGGACGTCGTAGGTATCGCCGTATGCGGCTCGAATCGCCTCGCTGAGCACCTGGCCCTCGCCAGGCTCCAGATACCTGAAAGTGATTGTTTCCATCCCCACACCGCCCTTGTCCCTGTCTATATTCGATAAACACGCCCGCCTAGCTCAACTGGCAGAGCACTCGATTTGTAATCGAGAGGTTTCCGGTTCAACCCCGGAGGCGGGCTTCGTTCAGGGTCTCAGGAGTTGCCGCCGCCGAGGACCCGCGCCTTCTCCGCCGCGAACTCCTCATCGGTGAGGACTCCATTCGCGTGCAGTTCGGCAAGGCGCTCGAGTCGCTTCAGGCGGCTCTCCTCGTCGTCGCCCTGGGGCCCGGCGGAGGGACCCGCATCGGCCTCGTCATCGCCTGGCCTGCGCATTTCCGGCAGGCGCAGTTTCGAGACTCGCTCGCCGATGTTGGCGCTCTTCACCGCGTCGACGACGCGGTCCCTGGCGCCGCCGAAGTAGTCGCCGATCTGCGCGTCGGGGAATTCCTCTTCGGACTGGCGGCGCAGCTCGTGGATGCCGAAGGCGACGAAGCCGGCGACGATCAGCGTGGTCAGGAACGAGCGCAGGTTCTGCACCGAGGCGGAGAGGAACCAGAAGCAGACGACGACCACTAGACCCGCATAGACGTAGGGGATGTAGTCGCGCAGGAAGGGGGACATGAAGCGGCGCGTCCCCTTGGCCGACCGGTCGGCGAGCCGAGCCAGCCGGCGATCACGAAGAGGGCGCCGAAGACGATCACCGTCGTCGCGATGCTCACCATCAGCGAGGTGCCGATCGACCAGGCCGCTTCAGCCGCGGGCTTGACGTTTTCTTCCTTGACGAGCTGGTCGACGACGATCCCGCCGGCGATCTCGCGGAAGACGATCACGGCGAAGCCGGCGGCGACGAGCCCGATCCCGCAGAAGAGCACGGTCACCCAGCGCCCCTCGCGCGAGATATAGATCGCGACCCCGAAGCAGAGCAGGGTCAACAGGGTCAGCACCAGCGCCAGCCCCTTGATCCCGACCGCGATGTCCTGTGCGGCCTTCAGCTCGTCGGAGCGCAGGATCGTGATCTGGCCCGCGTCGGGGGGAAGTTTGTCGGCGAGCTGGGAGGCGATCCCGACCTGATCGGCGAGGTTGGTGACGAGGCTGCCGAGGTTGAGGGTGACCTCGCCTTCGGCGGTTTCAACCGCTTCTTTCTTGTTTTCCAGCACGGCGAGGAGCTGTTCGTGCGCGCTGCGGTTCGCTTGCTTCCACAGTTCCTGCGCGGTCGAGGTCTGCAGCACCTCTTCGGCGCCGCCGCCCGCCACCTGGCGTAGGCCGCCCGACGCAGGGCCGGCCAGGTCCTTCAGGTCGCCGGGCAGGATCCCCTCGAGTTCTTTTTCGACGTCGACGTTCGCGTAGAGCTGGTCGACCAGGTAATCGCTGACCGCGGAGCGGATCTCCTCGTTCTGGATCATCCGCCCGCTGGTGTCGACCCAATCGTCGGTGTTGAGCGCCTGGCGCTCGGTCCAGATCGCGAAGACGCTGAGGAAGGCGAGCAGCGAGCCGAGCACCACGAGGGCTTTGACAGTGCGTCGCCTTGCGCGGCTCATCGCTAGGGATGCTATACGTGACTGACGTGAAGCTGGAGGGCATCCACCACATCACGGCGATCACCGCCGACGCGCAGAAGAACGTCGACTTCTACGCCGGGGTCTTGGGACTGCGCCTGGTGAAGAAAACCGTCAACCAGGACAACCCGACCGTCTACCACCTCTTCTTCGCCGACGAGAAGGGCAGCGCCGGCTCCGATCTGACCTTCTTCGAGTTCCCCGGCGTGCCCGAGGGACGGGCCGGAGCCGGGGACGTGCACCGCATCGTCTGGAGGGTCGGCTCCGTCGAGGCGCTCGACTTCTGGGCCGAGCGGCTTGGCGCAAACGGGATCGAGTCGGAGCGAGCGGCGGACAGCCTGCGCTTCGCCGACCCGGAGGGGCTCGACCATGAGCTGGCCGTCGTCCAGGTGCCCGACCAGCCGCTCAGCGCCGAGCACCCCGAGGTGCCGGCGGAGCTGGCGCTGCAGGGCTTCCACGCCGTCTGCGCGTACACCGCGGCCGCCGAGGAGAGCCGGCGCCTGCTGGAGACGCTCGGGTTCGAGCCGGTCGAGGGCGGCTGGGAGGCCCGCGGAGAGCAGCGCGGCGGCCTCTACATCTACGACGAGCCGCCCGAGGAGCGCTCGCGGCAGGGCGCCGGCAGCGTCCACCACGTCGCCTGGGCCTCGAGATGGACGATCACGAGGCATGGCGGGATCGCGCGATCGAGGCCGGCGCGCAGCCGACGCCGCTGATCGACCGCTTCTACTTCCGCTCGATCTACTTCCGCGAGCCGAGCGGCGTCCTCTTCGAGATCGCCACGCTGGGCCCCGGCTTCACGGTCGACGAGCCCCTCGAGCACCTCGGCGAGAAGCTCTCGCTGCCGCCCGATTACGAGCACCTGCGGTCCGAGGTCGAACCGAACCTGCGGCCGATCGTCAACCCTCGCGTCGCCGCGGACAAGACCGGGTGAACGGAAGCTTCGTCTGGAGGGACGCCGGCCGGGTCGTCGTCTTCCGCTCCGACGGCATCGCCCAGGCGCCGCAGGTCCTCCACGAGTACGGCTTCGACCAACTTCGAGCTGTTGACCACCCCGCGGGCCCTGCCGGGCGCGCCCGAGCTCGAGGCCGCCGCAAAGGCAGTCCACGCCGTTCCCACCGGCCAGGTTCCGGAGGCCGCGGCCGTCCTGCTCGATCGTGCCAGGGCGCCGCAGCTCGTCGCCCTCGGCGGCGGCCGGGTGATCGACACGGCGAAGGCGGTCGCCGCGGTCAGCGGCGCCCGCGTCGCTGCGGTCCCGACCACGCTTTCAGGCGCCGAGATGACCGGCATCCATCGCCTTCCCGCCGGGGCCGAGTCGCGGGTTCGGGCGATGGTGCGGCCCGACCTGGCCATCGCCGACCCCGAGGCGATGACGAGCCAAGCGAGCAGGCGCTTCGTGCCAGCGCGATGAACACCCTCGCCCACGGCGCCGACTCGCTCTACACCCCGTTCGCCAACCCGGTCTCGCAGATGACCGCCCTGCGCGGCGCCGCGTTGATCGCCGGCTCGCTCGACGAAGAGCCGGCAGGAGCGCAACCGCGCAGCCCTGGCCCAAAGCTCCCTGCTCTGCGCCTACGCGATCGACTCCGCCGCCTTCGGCCTGCACCACGTGATCTGCCAAACCCTCGTCCGCATCTGCGGCAGCCCCCACGCCGAGACCAACGCCGCGATCCTGCCCCGGGCAATGGCCTTCATGGTCCCCCGGGCCCCCGACCAGCTCACCTCGCTCGCCGAGGCAATCGGCACCGCCCCCGAGCAAATCGAAGCCCGCATCCTCGAACTAGGCGGCAATCCCGCTGGGCTGGACGCGGTGGGCGCCGACCGCGAAAAGCTCGATCAGGCGATCGAGTCGATGCTGCTCCGCCCCGAGCTCGCCTTTACTCCCGAACCGCCCAGCCGCGACGAGCTGGCGCAGCTGATCGCAAGCGCCTGGTAACCGCAAAGGCGGCCCCGTGTAGCGCTCTTCGTGAGCGAAGAGCGACTCCAGCGCTACCACGACTACACCCGCCGCCACGGCGTCAACTGGCCCCTCTACCTGTTGGCGAGGCTCTTCATGACGCCGTTCTTCCTCGTCTACTTCCGCCTCGGGCGCACCGGCCAGGAGTACGGTCGCGTCCGCGGCGGGCTGATCGTCGCAGCCAACCACCGCAGCTTCCTCGACCCCTTCGTGATCGGCGCCGCTCTGCCCTGGCGGCGGCCGATGAACTACGTCGCCAAGGTCGAGCTGTTCGAGCGACGCTGGCAGGGCTGGCTGCTTTCGCGGCTCGGCGCCTTCCCGATCCGTCGCGGCGAGTCCGACACACTCGCGATGGACACCGCCCGGCGCACGGTGCAGCGCGGCGGCACCGTCTGCATCTTCCCCGAGGGGACCCGGATCCGACGCGGCACGCTGGCGTCGCCGAAGCGCGGCGTGGGCCGGCTGGCGCTGCAGGCCGGCGTCCCCGTCGTGCCGACCGCCGTCTTCGGCAGCGAGCACGTGCGACGCGGGTGGCGCATCCGCCCGCGCCAGGTGCGGGTGCGGCTCGGCAAGGCGATGACCTTCCCCACGGTCGAGGAGCCCTCGCCGCCTTTGGCCGAGTCCGTGACGGCGAGGATCTGGCCAAACGTCCTCCTCCAGTGGGAAGCGATGGGTGGTCTGCCGCCGATGCGCCGTGCCGCCGTGATCGGCGCGGGAAGCTGGGGGACGGCGGTCGCAGTGCTGCTCGCCCGCGGTGGGCTGGAGGTTCAGCTCGGCGCCCGCACCGCCGAGCAGGCCGCGGAGATGATCGAGGCGGGTGAAAACCGCCGCTACCTGGAGGGCGTCAAGCTGCCCGACTCGCTGCTCGTCTGTCCCGCCTCGGAGATCGAGCTCGCCGGCCTCGACCTCCTCTGCATGGCGATCCCATCCGGCTCGTTGCCACAGGCAGTCGGCGCGATCGCCGACCGGGTCAGCGACCGCTCCTCGGTTCTGCTTCTGACCAAGGGCTTGGTCGCGCCGCTCGGCCAGCTTCCTTCCGAGTACGTCGGGGAACGGATCCGCGCCCGCGCGGTCGCCTCTCTCGGCGGCCCGGCCCACGCGCGTGAGGCGGTCTCGGGCTCAGCCGCGCTGGTTCTCGGCTCGGGTGACGCCGACCTGCGCCACCAGCTCGGCGAGGTCTTCGACCGCGCCGGCCTGGTTTGCGAGCGCTCGGGTGACGTCACCGGGGTCGAGATGGCGGGTGCGGCGAAGAACGCTGCCGCGTTGGCCGCGGCGGCGAGCGAGCCATTCGGCCTCAACGCGGCGGGCATCGCCGCCGCTCAGATTTGGTGCGAGTGCATCGCCTACGCGATCTCGCGCGGCGCCGAGCTGGAGACCTTCTCGGGTCTCGCCGGAGTCGGCGATCTCACCGCGACGGTGCTGGCGCCCGCCGGCCGCAACCGTCGGGCCGGTGAGCTGCTCGGCCGTGGCACGCCCGCCGCCGAGATTCCGGGGCTGATCGGCCAGGCCTCCGAGGGCCTCGACACGGTGCCCCTGCTGGCGGCGGCGATCTCCGCTTCGGGCAACTCGGCCGAGGCCTTGAACGGCTTGGCCGCGTTGGTCCGCGGCGAGACCGATACCGAGGCCTGGGTCGCCAGCCTGCGCATGGGTGAGCGCGCGAAGAGGGAGGCGGCATGAGGCTACGCTTCGTCGAGTGCCCGGCCCCAAGGAGAACGTCGAGCCGGCGAGCCTCGACCCCGCCGCGAAGGCGGAGCTGGATCGCGCCTTCGCCGAGCTCTACCGCGACCACCTCAAAGACGTCTACTCCTACGCCTACTACCGGGTCGGCAACCAGCACGACGCCGAGGACCTCACCGAGCAGGCCTTTCTACAGGCATACCGCCACTTCGACCGGGCGCGGCGCGAGTCCGACGGGCGGCCTTTGCGGCCCTGGCTGATCCGCATCGCGCACAACCTGGCGCTCAACTACTACCGCGACCGCTCGCGTCGCCCGCAGACGCCGTTGGAGAACGCCGACCCGATCCCAGCCCGGCATGGCACCGAGGCGATCGCCGAGGGGCGCGAGGAGCTGCGCGAAGTGATCGCCAAGCTGGACGACCTTCCCGACGACCGCCGCGACGCGCTGATCATGCGCTTCGCGCTTGGCATGGACAACCGCGAGATCGCACGCGCGCTGGGGCGCAGCGATGGGGCCACCAAGGTCCTCATCCATCGCGCGATCAAGCAGCTCGAGGAGGCGATGAGCGATGAGTGAGGCGAGCGAAAAGCTGACCGGCAGCACCTGGGACGTCGAGCGCCTGCTCGACGACGCGCTGCGACCGATGGAGCCCCCCGAGCGTCTCTCGGGCCGCTTCGAGGACACCCTCGCCGCCGTCACCCAGGCGGCCGCCGAGGAGCTCTCCGATTGGGCGGAGGAGCTCTCCGAGAGCGAGCTGCGGGCGCTGCGCGATCCGCGCAACTGGGTGCGCCCGGTGGTCGCTGTCGGCGCCGGCGGGATCGCCACCGGCGCCCTGGTTCTGCTCGAGCTGCGCCGCCGCGGCCGCCAGCAGACGAAGGGTCGCCTGCGCTCGGTCACCGGCCGGGTCGGGCTCTAGGACACCACCGCGCGCCAGCGGCGATCAAGAGATAGACCGTGCTGACGCCGACCGCGTAGCGCCGCGAGGCGAAGCCGGCGAACAGTAGGCCGACCGCTCCGGTGAGGATGTGGAAGCAGTTGGCCCAGCCATTGACCGCGAGGAGCCCGGCTGCGTCGCCGACGCCGTCCGGCTGGGCAAACGAGGAGTCGAAGAAGAAGCCGGCGATGCCGTAGATGACGAGCCCGGCGCCGACCAGGGCGGCGAAGAGCCGAGTGGGGCTTGCCTCCTCCATCGGCGGCGATTGTAGGCTCCGCCCCCGCGATGGAGACTTGCTACAGGCACCCGAACCGCGAGACCGGCGTCTCCTGCTCCAATTGCGGGCGCCCGATCTGCCCCGACTGCATGACGCCGACCCCGGTGGGGATGCGCTGCCCGGAGTGCGCCAGGCAGAAGACGAAGGTGACGCGGGGCGCGGTCGCTCCAGGTCGTTATGACGCACCCGCGACCTACGTTCTGATCGCCCTCAACGTTGCCGCCTACCTGGTGGAGATTGCAGGCGGTAGTGGTGGCTTGAGCCCCGGCACCAGCTCGGTTCTTTTCGACTTCGGCCTCTACGGCCCCTTCGTCGCCGAAGGCGAGTGGTACCGGCTGCTGACGAGCGGGTTCCTGCACGCCAGCATCATTCACATCGGCTTCAATATGTTCGCCTTGTATTTCCTCGGGCGGATTCTCGAGCCGGGCATCGGCACCGTCCGCTTTGTCGCCGTCTATCTCGCCTCGCTCTTTGCTGGCTCCCTCGGGGCGCTGCTGCTTGATCCGAACGCCCTCACGATCGGCGCCTCAGGCGCGGTCTTCGGCATCTTCGGCGCCACTTTCGTCATCGCCCGCCACCGCGGTATCGAGGGTCTCGCGGCGTCGATCGGAGTGGTCCTCCTGCTCAACCTGGCGATCACCTTTGGCAGCCGCGAAATCAGCATCGGCGGCCACCTCGGAGGTCTCGTCGCCGGCGTGCTCTGCGCCCTCCTCGTCGTCGCCGGCGAGCGCGGCATGCTCGGGCCGCGGCGCATGCCGATCGAGCTGCTCGGAATGATCGCGATTGGGATCGTCTCGATCGTCGCCGCTATAGCCATTGCCTAGACCGCGCGGTCGCTAAAGCGGAGCGCGAACTTCGGCGAAGCCGATGTTCCCCGGCGGGTCGACCAGGTCGGGATGGAGGACGTGGCCGAGCAGCTCGACGCCGTCGACCAGGCGCGGACCTGGTCGGGAGAAGGTCGAGGCGGCGTCCACCGCGTAGACCCGGCCGGCGCCGAGTTCGGCAATCCGGCTCCAGTGCTCGACTGCCTGTGAGTGCGATTCGCTCACGTACCAGCCGCAGGGCATCGCGATCACCACGTCGGGGTTGAGCCCCGACAGCGCTCCCCACTGCACTTCGGGCGACTTCAGGCCGGGCGGGCCGGCGACGTCGTCGCCACCGGCGATCGAGATCATCTCCGGGATCCAGTGGCCGCCGACGAAGGGCGGGTCAAGCCACTCCAGGGCGATCACCCGGGGTGTGCGCGCCCCGGAGACGGCGGCGCGGACGGTCGCCAGCCGTCCCTCCAGCTCGCCTCGCATCAGGTGCGCCTCCGACTCCAGGCCGGTCGCCTCGCCAAGGCGGATCACGTCCTCGAGCATCTCGGCGAGCGTGCTCGGGTCCTGCTGCAGGACGCGCGGGCGGCTCGGCAGCCGCGCCGCGACCTCGACCACGTCGTCGTAGGAGACGGCGCAGACGTCGCAGATCGCCTGGGTGACGATCAGGTCGGGATCAAGCTCGGCCAGTCGCTCCTCGTCAAGCTCGTACAGCGCCCGGCCTTCGCCCACCGTCTCCTTGACGGCGCTGTCGATCTGCCGGGCGTCCAGTCCCTCGGCCAGGACCGTCCGGGTCAGGTGGGGGAGTGAGCGCCGCGGCGGGTAGTCGCACTCGTGGGTCACGGCGACGACGCTGTCGCCGAGGCCGAGGGCGAACAGCATCTCAGTCGCGGATGGAACGAGGCTGGCGATGCGCATGGGCTGCCCAATATGTCACCTGAACGGCTGGTTTCGCCCTTCCGCGGACGAGGAAGCTATATTCACCAATTGCCGAATGGCCGAAGACGACCTCCCCCGAAGTACCGGGCCAAATAGGGGCCTCCGAGCCGAATGAGCGCCCTGCTGCTCGTCCTCCTGCTCGTCCTGGTGGCCATCAATGGCTTCTTCGTCGCTGCTGAGTTCGCGCTGGTGCGGACCAGGCGCGGCAAGATCGAACAGCTCGCCGAGGAAGGCGAGAGCGGCGCCGAGACCGTGGTGCGCCAGCTCGACGAGATCGACGAATCGCTCTCCGCCTGCCAGATCGGCATCACGATGGCCTCGATCGGCATCGGCTTCCTCGGCGAGCCCTCGCTGGCGAAGCTGCTGGAGCCCGCCTTCGGCGGTCTCTCCCACGGCCTCGCCGTCGCCCTCTCGGTGGGCATCGCCTTCACCCTCGTCACCGCCCTCCACATCAGCATCGGCGAGCAGGTGCCGAAGATGCTGGCGATAGACCAGGCGGAGCGCACGGCCCGTCGCGTCTCCCGTCCGCTCAACTGGTTCCGCGTCGGCACCGCGCCGGCGACGATGCTGCTGAGCAAGATCTCCAACGCGATCGTCCGCCTCTTTGGCGTCGATCCGACCAACATCGACGAGCAGCACACCGCCGAGGACCTCAAGCAGATCATCGACAGCTCGCGCATGGGGGGGACCCTCGACCCCGGTGAGGCGGGAATGCTCGGCGGCGTCTTCCACCTGCACGAGCAGCAGGCGCGCGAGGTGATGACGCCGATCCCGGCGGTCGTCACGGTCGACGCGTCGGAGACCGTCGAGACGGCGCTGCGACGCTGCGTCACCTCCGGCCACACCCGCCTGGTGGTGATCGAGGAAGACAATCCCGACCGGGTCAAGGGGATCGTCCACAACAACAGCCTCGCCCGTCTCTACATGAGCGACGGGCCGGAGGCGCAGATCGAGCCTGTCGTGCGCGACGCGGTGATCGTTCCCGAGACGCGACCGCTCGACGACCTGCTGCACGACCTGCAGGTGCAGCGGACCTCGCTGGCGGTGATCGTCGACGAGTACGGCCGCACGGTCGGCATCGTCACCGTCGAGGACATCCTCGAGGAGGTGGTCGGGGAGATCGAGGACGAGACCGACCCGCGCGCCGCGGCGATGCGCCAGCTCGCCGGCGGTGAGTGGTTCGTCCGCGGCCACGTCTCGCTCGGCGACCTCGCCGACCGCGGCATCGAGCTGCCGGTCGACAGCGACGCTTACAACTCGATCGGCGGCTACGTCTTCGGCGAGCTCGGCCGCCTGCCGAAGCGGGGCGATTCGATCACCGCCAACGGCTACACGATCCGGGTCGAGTCGGTGCGCGAGAACCGGGTCGAGGCGGTCCGCATCAGCGATACCGGCAGCGGTGGCGACGGCGATTCCGTCCGCTCCGCTACCTAGATTTCCTGAGCAACCCGCGTTTCGCCTAACCCTGGAGGTATTGCATGTGGGTTGTGCGCTTGAGCGATAAGCAGCTCGAGGTCTTGAGGGCGTTGTTGCGCTCCGAGGAACATCTCGGCCCGGCTCTCAAAGGAGCTGTCGAGGCACTGGATCTGGCCCGCTGGGACGAGTTGCCCGAGGCCGAGCTTCCCTGGGAGGAGATCGAAGCAGCCGCCCGCCGGCAGGGCTGCTCACCGGCCGACGTGATCTGGGACCGCGCCGGAAAGCGCTAGTCGTAGGAGTAAAAGCCGGCGCCGCTCTTGCGGCCCAGCTTCCCCTGCCCGACCATCTCGACCATCAGACCGGGGGGCTTGCTCGCGTCCTCGCCGTTCTCGGCGTAGAGGGCGTCGCCGATCGCCTTCGAGACGTCGAGGCCGACGAAGTCGAGCAGCGCCAGCGGTCCCATCGGGTGGCCGGCGCCGAGCTTCATGCAGGTGTCGATCTCGCCCGCCTCCATGCCGGTGCGCTCGATCATCCGCACCGCTTCGAAGAGATAGGGGAAGAGCAGGCGGTTGACGACGAAGCCGGCCTGGTCGGGGACCTCAACCGCGGTCTTGCCCAGCGCGGCGCACCAGGCGAGCGCCCGCTCGCGGGTCCCGTCGCCGCTGTCGGGGAAGCAGACCTCGACCAGCTTCATCCGCGGGACCGGGTTGAAGACGTGCAGGCCGAAGAGGCGGCCGGTGATGTTCGCGGCGGTGGCGATCTCGGCGATGCTCAGCGACGAGGTCGTCGTGGCGAGGTCGGCGTTGGGACAGGCCTCGGCGACAGCGCCAAGCACCTCACCCTTCGGCTCAACCTCCTCGACGACCGCCTCGACGACGATGTCGCACTCGGAGAGGTCCTTGGGATCGGTGGTGACCCGCAGCCGCGAAGGCTCGGCGCCCTCGATCTTGGCGCAGGCGGCGACGACTTTCTCCTCGGCCCGCCAGGCCGAAGCCTCGCTGCGCGCCAGCAGGATCGTGTCCGCGGTGGTCGTCGCCACGGCCGCCAGCCCGGTGGCTATTGCCCCGCTGCCGGCAATCCCGGGCGCCTCGTATCCCGTGTTCCCGCTCATTGGAGACGGGTTCCTATCACGTCGCGGCGCGCTAAAGTTGATTGACCGGTCAATCAGCGAACGGAGGCTTCGATGTCAGAGAACGGAAACGGCAAGTTCGGCGGCCGCGAGGTCGTCATCGTCGAGGCGGTCCGTACGCCGATTGGACGTGGCCACGAGGAGAAGGGCTACTACAAGGACGTCCATGCCTCCAACCTGCTCGCCAAGGCATACGCCGAGGTGATCCAGCGGGCCGGGATCGACCCCGCACTGGTCGAGGACGTCGTCGCCGGCTGCGTGCAGCAGTTCGGTGAGCAGGGCATCAACATCGCCCGCAACGCCTGGCTCGAGGCCGGCCTGCCGGTTGAGACCCCCGCTGCCACCGTCGACCGCCAGTGCGGCTCCGGTCAGCAGGCGGTCAACTACGCGGCGGCGATGGTCGCCTCCGGCGTCCACGACGTGATGATCGCGGGCGGTGTGGAGCACATGGGCCACATCTCCTTCGCCGACTCCGCGTCGGTGATGCAGGAGCACGGCTTCGCCTTCTCCCCGCAGCTGCTGGAGCGCTACAACCTCGTGCCGCAGGGCATCTCCGCGGAGATGATCGCCGACAAATGGGAGATCCCCCGCTCCGAGCTCGACGAGATTGGCCTGCGCTCGCACCAGCTTGCCGCCAAGGCGAGCGAGGAGGGCCGCTTCGAGCGCGAGATCGTCCCCTTCTCGGTCAACGGCGACACCTACGCGACCGACCAGGGCATCCGCCCCGACACCTCGCTAGAGAAGCTCTCGCAGCTGAAGCCGGCCTTCAAGGAGGACGGCAAGATCACCGCCGGCAACTCCTCGCAGGTCTCCGACGGTGCTTCCGCGGTGCTGCTGATGACCCGCGAGAAGGCCGACGCGCTGGGACTGAAGCCGCGGGCGCGGATCTATGACCAGACGACGGTCGGCGTCGACCCGGTGATCATGCTGACCGGCCCGATCCCGGCGACCAGGAAACTGCTCGAGCGCAACGGCATGGCGATGGGCGACATCGACCTGGTCGAGGTCAACGAGGCCTTTGCCTCGGTGCTTGCCGCTTGGCGCCGTGAGCTCGACCCTGATATGGATCGGGTCAACGTCAACGGCGGCGCGATCGCGCTTGGCCATCCGCTCGGCGCCAGCGGCTCCCGCCTGATCACCACCCTGCTGCACGAGATGGAGCGCTCCGACAAGGAGATGGGCATGGTGACGATGTGCTGCGGTGGTGGCCTCGGCACTGGAACGTTGATCGAGCGGATCTAGGCGGCTGGCCAGCTAGCCAGTAGTCTCCGGGCCGATGGACCTCAGCCTCTCACCGTCTGAGCGCGAGTTCCGCGACGAGGTCCGGACCTGGCTGGAAGAGAACCATCCGGGGCCGGAGCCCGAGGCCGGCCTCGAGGAGGTAATGGCCTTCCGCACCGAGTGGCAGGGCAAGCTGCACGAGGCGGGTTGGGCGGGGATCTCCTGGCCGAAGGAGTACGGCGGTCGCGGCGCGACCCTGATCGAGCAGGCGATCTTCGTCGGCGAGGCGGCGCGCCAGGAAGCGCCCAGCCCGGCCAACGTGCTCGGCCTGGCGATGGGCGGTCCGGTCGTGATCGCCCACGGCACCGACGAGCAGAAGCAGCGCTATCTGGAGCCGATTCTCACCGCCAAGGAGATCTGGTGCCAGGGCTTCTCCGAGCCCGAGTCGGGCTCTGACCTCGCTTCGTTGAAGACCAAGGCGGTCAAGGACGGCGACGAATGGGTCGTCACCGGGCAGAAGGTCTGGACGACCTTCGCCCAGTACGCCAAGTGGTGCATGCTCGTCGCCCGCACCGACCCCGACGCCCCGAAGCACAAGGGGCTCACCTACTTCCTGATGGACATGGATCAGCCTGGCGTCGAGGCCAAACCGCTGGTGCAGATCACCGGTGAGGGCGAGTTCAACGAGGTTTTCATCGAGGAAGCGCGGATCCCCGACGAGAACGTCGTCGGCGGAGTCGGCAACGGCTGGTCGGTGGCGATCACGACGCTGATGAACGAGCGCGCCGGCCTGGCCTTCGGGGCGATCTCACAGATCGCCAACAACCTCAAGCGGCTCGGCGAGCTGGCCCAGGAGACGCGGATCAACGGCGGCAGCGCGGCCGACGATCCGATCATCCGCGACCGGATTGCCCAGCTCAACATCGAGGCCGAGACGATGCGGCTGAACGCCTACCGCGGCCTGACCAAGACGATGCAGTCGGGCATTCCCGGGCCGGAGGGGTCGCTGGGCAAGTGGCAGTGGGCCGACATCAACCAGCGCATCGCCGAGCTGGCGCTCGACATCGAGGGGCCTTACGCGCCGCTCGACCGTGGCGCCGAGCACGCCGTCGCCAACGGCGCCTGGCAGTACAGCTTCCTGCGCTCGCGGGCCAACTCGATCGAGGGCGGCACCACCGACATCCTCAAGAACATCATCGCCGAGCGCGTGCTCGGCCTACCGAGGCTTCGCTAGGAGCGTCGCCCATGTACTTCGACCTCACCGACGAGCAGCAGGCGATCAAGTCGACCGCGCGCGAGTTCCTCGCCGCGCGCTACAAATCCGAGCGGATCCGCGCGCTGGTCGAGAGCGAGCATGGCTTCGAGCAGTCCGACTGGGAGGAGATGGCCGAGCTCGGCTGGCCCGGCCTGGCGCTGCCGGAGGAGTGGGGAGGCCAGGGCCTTGGCGTCGTCGACCTCTCCGTGCTGTTCGAGGAGATGGGCTACGCGCTGGCTCCCTCGCCATTGCTCTCGACCACGGTCGCCGGTTTGGCTCTTGCAACCAACGGCACCGACGAGCAGCGCGAGCGTTGGCTGCGCCCGCTCGCCGCCGGCGAGGCGCGTGGCACGGTCGCCCTCTTCGACGCCGGCACGCCGGCCAGGATCGGCGACTTCGCGATGGAGGCCGTGGCCGACGGCGACGGCGTCGTCCTTGACGGCGAAAAGGTGCTGGTCATGGACGCTGCATCGGCAGACTTCTTCCTTGTCGCCACCTCCGACGGCCGTCGCCACCTGGTCGAGCGCGGCGCCGACGGCGTCAGCATCAGCGCCGAGAAGTCGATCGACTTGACGCGCCGCCTCTACTCGGTCCGTTTCGACAACGTGCGGGTCGGTGCCGACGCGACCTTGAACGGCGGGCAGGAGGAGTACCTGCCGGTGCTCTGGCGTGCCTGTGTCGCGGTCGCCGCCGAGTCCACCGGGCTTGCCCAGCGGACGATGGAGATGGCCGTCGAGTACGCCAAAGACCGCCAGCAGTTCGGCCGCCCGATCGGCTCCTACCAGGCGGTCTCCCACCGCTGCGCCCAGATGCTTCTCGAGACCGAGAACTCGCGCTCGGCCGTCTATGGCGCCGCCTGGGCCGCCGACGCCGAGCCGGACTCGCTGCCGCTGGCCGCGTCGATGGCGAAGGCCTATGCCTCCGATGCCGGTTGGCGAGTCCCAGACGCATCGATCCAGGTGCACGGGGGCATCGGCTTCACCTGGGAGCACGACCTGCACTTCTTCCTCAAGCGCGGCAAGGCCAACGCCGCCAGCTTCGGCGACGCCCGCTGGCACCGCGGCCGGGTTGCCGAGCTCGTCCTCGCCGAGGCGCCGGTCCCCGAGCCGGTCTGAGCTTGTCCGCCCTGGACCGCATCTCGGTTGCCGCGATCGGCACCACGGTCGCCGACCTCGAGGCCGAGGCGAAGCGGGCCGAAGCGGCCGGGGTCGAATGCGTCTGGGCGCCGGAGCTCTTCCGCTCCTCGGTCACCCAGGCGGCATATCTCGCCGCTCGCACCGAGAAGATCGGCGTTGCCACGGGGATCGCCTGGGCTTTCACCCGCAGTCCCTTCATCCTCGCCGTCTCGGCACTCGACATCGATGAGATGTCGGGCGGCCGCTTCCGGCTCGGGCTTGGCTCCGGGGTCAAACGCCTCAACGAAACCTGGCACAACGCCGAGTACGGTAAACCGGCGCCGCACCTGCGCGAGGCGATCGAGGCGACGCGGCTGATCATGCAACAGGCGGGCAAGGGCGAGCCGATCCGCTACGAGGGCAGCTACTACGACATCGACATCAAGGGCTGGATCCGCCCCCACCCGGCGGCGCGCGAGTCGGTGCCGATCTACACCGCCGGCGTGCAGGGAGGCATGTGCCGGATGGCCGGCGACGTCGCCGACGGCCTGATCGGCCACCCGATCCAGAGCCTGCGCTGGATCGACGATGTCGTCGTCTCCTCCTTCGAGGAGGGCCTGAAGCGCTCCAGCCGCGAGCGCGCCGGCTTCGACTACCTGCCGACCGTCTGCTGCGCGATCGACGACGACGAGGCCAAGGCGATCGAGATGGCGCGCCGCACGATCTCCTTCTACGCGACCGTCAGGACCTACATGCCGCTCTGGGAGCTGCACGGCTTCGCCGACAACGCGGTCGCCGCGGGCGAGGCCTTCCGACGCGGCGACCTCGCCGCCGTCCCCGCTGCGATCAGCGACGAGATGGTCGACACCTACTGCGCCGCCGGTCCCTTGGACAAGGTCCGCGCCCGGGTCGAAGCGACCGCCGAGCGGGCCGACGGCCTCTTCCTCACCCCGCCGACCTACTTCATCTCCCCCGACGAGCTGAGCGAGTACCAGAACCGCCTGATCGACGCCTTCGGCCCCGGAGCCTGAACGCACCCCGGGCTCCGGTGCGCTTTATCCACCTATGACGTGGGAAAGGCGCACCGGAAGCGGTGTGGAGGAAGTGCTCGAGCGGGTGCGCGAGATCCCGGTGGGGTTCGTGCAGACATATGGGGACGTTTCCCCCGGCGCGCCGCGCTTTGCCGGCGCCGTCCTCTTCGAGTGCGACGAGCCCGAGCTGCCCTGGTGGCGGGTCGTTCGCGCCGACGGCTCGCTGGCCAAGGGAGCCCGGCAGAAGCGTCACCTGGTCGCCGAGGGCGTCCCGTTTCGCGGCGATCGGGTCGACATGAAGGTCGCCCGGGTCCCATGATCGTGCGCCCGCTCGAGCCCGGTGACGTGGCGGAGCTGCGGCGCATCCGCGCGATGCCGGAGGTGATGCGCTGGTGGGATGAGCTGGAGGACGACTTTCCGCTGGGGGACGAGCCGGAGGCGACGCGCTTCACGATCGAGGTGGATGGCGCTGTGGCCGGGATGGTCCAGTTCGGCGAGGAGGAAGAAGCCAAATACCGCCACGCCTGGGTCGATCTGTTCGTCGACCCGGCCCTGCACGGCCGCGGCATCGGAACCGCGGCGGTCGAACAAGTCGTGCGGATCCTGATCGAGGAGCGTCGCCACCACCGGATCACGATCGACCCCGCAACCGAGAACGTCGCCGCGGTGCGCGCCTACGAAAAGGCCGGCTTCAAGCCGGTCGGCGTGATGCGGCAGTCAGAGCGTGACGCTGACGGCGACGGCTGGCACGACAGCCTGCTGATGGAGCTCCTCGCGGACGAGCTCTGAGGCCCGCTACTTGTCGCGCGGGGTGATGCGGAAGACCGAGACCACCTCGGCCTGGTGGGCCTCGGGGTGGGCGACGTAGGCGCTGGGGCCGCCGCCGAACCAGCCGGAGGCTTCGTTGTTGCCGACGAAGATGCCGGGGTGGTGCTTGCCGTCACCGTCCTCGACCCAGACCTTGTCGCCCTCCCTGAACTCATGCGGTGCGTCGCTCACGTCGGCAAGCATAGAGGCGAAGAGGCTGTGGGCACCGACCCCCCGGGCTTGTTCAAGGGGTCGGGCCACAGCGCCGCCCGTCCTATGGGCAGACGACGATCAAGTGGAAGTCGGCGTCCTCGGGGTCGCCTTTGGCGTCGCGGGTGCGGACCTCGACCGCGTTGGCGTTCGCCGGGGAGGTATTGGTCTGGGCGGTGCCCGCCCCCGGTGGGGTCGTGCCGGCGTTGTTGCGGGCGGACACGTTGGCGCAGCCGCTCACGTTGACCGGGAAGGTCACCGTGACCGCGCCGCCGCCCTCGGCGGCCGAGATGCCTTCGTCGCTGGCGCGGGCGAGCGCCGCGTTGCCCGGGCTCGCCGGGTTGTTGACGACCGCCCAATAAGTGTGGGAGGCCCGGCGCGCGCTCGGCACCGTGCCGAGCTTGTTGGTGTTGATCTGGAAGCCGGTCAGCGTCTTTTGCTTCAGCTTGCCGCCGCCGATCGTCTGTTTCTTGATCGCTCCGCCGTTGATGTTCTGGGCGGCGATGGCGGTGCCGCCCAAGGCAACGATCAAAGCGATCACCGAAACCAACATCGCCGGTGACGGTCGTCTGCGCATCAGCCTCTTCATCTCTCTACCTCCTGTCGAGCCGCGTGTCTGCCCCGATACCCCACCGGGGGAGCGAATAACTTCCTCCTGTTTCAGGTCAAGTACCCGAAATCAAGTAACACGTGGGGGCAACGATAGCTGCGGACTAGGCGGGCAGTGCGGCGACGAAGCTCTCGAAGGCGGCGATGTCGGTGACGGCGGGACCGTGGCCGGGAAGGATCAGGGAGGGCTCGAGGTCGGCCAGCTTGCGGATCGAGCGGCGGTTCTCGGCTGGGTCGTAGGTGAAGATCTCCGGCGGCTCGGCGAGCATCGGCCGGTAGGTGGCGTAGCTGAGGTTGCGGATCACGTCGCCGCAGATCGCCACCCGGTCGGACTCGCGGAAGAAGATCACCTCGCCGCGGGCGTGGCCGGGGGCATGGACGACGCGGAAGCCGGCGACCTCGTCGCCCTCGTCCAGCACACGCTCGACTTTGTAAGGCGGTCCTTCCCAGATGCCCCTGATCACCCGATTGACCAGGTGGGAGCGGTGCGCCTCCTGGAGCGGGCGGCGTCCTTCCATCGCCGCGACGTCATCCGCGTGGCAGGCGAGTGGAATGCCGCGCGCTTCGCAGACGTCCTTGGCGACCCCTTGGTGGTCGGGGTGGGCATGGGTAAGTGCCAGCATCGAGATCTCGATGCCCTCGAGCTCGGCGAAGACGCGACGCCGATCCCAGGTGCGCCCGGCGTCGATCAGCACGTCCTCCGCCAGGTAGATGTTGATCGTCGGCAACGGCAGCTCCTTGAGGCGCCAGACACCGGGAGCGAGCTGCTTCATCGGTGGCCGATGCCGGTGGTGCCGCGGGGGTCGCCGCTGTGCTCGGCCAGGTCCTCCAGCTCGGCGATCTTCCGTTCGCCTTCGATTCGCGCCGGATGGCCCGGCGGCAATGGCTCGATCAGGCGGCGGACACGGTTGCGGACCTGTAGGGCGAAGTGGGGGGTGGAGGCGCCGGCCAGGGCGCGGATGTCCTCGGCGGTGACCTCATGTCCACCGCCGAGCAGCTCGGGGCTCTCGGCCTCGCTCATTCCCCGCCGCCGATCTTGGCCAGCTCGGCCAGCTCGTCGATCTCTGCCTGCTCGCTCACACCAATGGCCTCCTGGTCTCCGATCACCCAAACGTGGTTGTAGAAGGCGCGCGTCGGGTCGGTCGTGTAGCCCGGCTTGACGTCGAGCAGGTACCCGCGCAGCGCTGGTGGAAGCGTATCGGCGCTGTCGGTGAGCAGCAGCGGTCCCCACGTCCCCGACGCCGAGAGCGCCGCCGCCGCGACGGCATCGAGCGGCTCATCGGAGCGGGCCACGACGAAGCCGTGGCCGGGGTCGTTGACGTTCCAGCCGAACTCGCCATCGGCGTAGCGGGCGAGGGCGACCGCGTTGGCGACCGGATCCTCTCCCGAGACGCGCTGCACCCGCTTGGAGATCTTGCCGATCTGGCGGACCACGTCAGAGGAGATCGCCGAGGAGGGGCCGAGCACGTAGACGGGCACCTTGGGGTGGCGTTTCAGCGCCCTTGCCGTCGGCGCCGGCAACTCGTCCTCGCCGGCGAAGAGCACCGGATCGCCCGAGCGGGCCGCCCAGGCAGCGGCGGGCATCGCGAAGGCGGGCTGCGCCGAGGGAGCAATCACGACGTGCTGTGGTGCGCCACCGAGCAGTTTGTCGCGCAGGCTGGCGATTTCCGCTGCGCCGGCGGTGCCACCCGCTTCGCCGATGCGCTTCGTCTCCAGGTCAGAGGGAGCGGAGGCCGCGCCGACCGCGAATGCCTGGATCCCCTTCGTCGCTTTGTCGCCCCGGGGATCGAGTGCCTCGAGCGCTTGCTCCGTGGGGTCCGGGATGTCGTCCGCGTCGGTAATCAGCAGCGGGGCGCCGACCGGGGCCGCCATCAGCACCGCGGCGGCGATCGCGCTGCGCCAGTCGTCGGCGTCGACCAGGGTGACGGCTGGGGGTTGCTGCGATGGGGCGGTCGAGGGATAGGTGGCGAGGGCGACGCCGGCGGCGTTGGACGCTGGATCGGGCCCGCCTACGCGCGTCGTGTTCGCCGTTGCGAAAGCCGGGTATCCCAGTTCCTCCGGCGTTTGGGCGGCGGGCGTCTCTGCAGGGGTGCTGGGCGCTTCGCTGACCGGCGCCGGCGTTTCCGGGCTCTCGCTCCCGCCTCCGCCGCCACCCAGGATCGCGGCGAGGATGAAGACGACCGCGAGGATGAACAGCCCCGCAACCGCCTTGATCGCGGCCGGGACCGGCTTGCGCCGGCGCTTGGCGGCCTTCGGGGCAGGCTTCTCCGCCGGCACATCAGCGTTGATCGGCCGTGGCATGGCGGCAACGCTAATGCTTGGCAGGCGCGCCCAGCCTGGCTGGTTGGTCAGCTAAACTTTGTAAGCGATTGACTGACCAGTCAATCAACCACCAGAACGAGCTAGCGCGCCACGAGGGGGACGGATGGATTTCGCACTGAACGAGGAGCAGCAGGAGTTCAAAGATCAGGCGCGAGCCTTTGCCCGCGACGTGATCCGTCCCGCCGCCCGCAAACACGACGAAGAGGAGAGCACTCCCTGGGAGGTCGTCAAGGAGGCCCGCAAGCAGGGCTTCCAGGGCCTCGAGGCGATTCAGCGCTCGGCCTCTGACTCCGACGGGCAGATGCAGGTGATCTCCGCCGAGGAGTTCCACTGGGGCTGCGCCGGGATCGCCCTCGCCATCTCCGGCTCCGGCCTCGCCGCCGCCGGCATCGCCTCCTCCGGCACCCCCGAGCAGATCGCCCAGTGGGTTCCCGAGTGCTTCGGGGCCGGCGACGAGGTCAAGCTCGGCGCCTACGCGGTCACCGAGCCGCAGGCCGGCTCGGACGTGAAGAGTCTCAAGACCACCGCCAAGCGCGACGGCGACGAGTGGGTCCTCAACGGCACCAAGGTCTTCATCACCAACGGCGGCATCGCCGACGTCCACGTCGTCGTCGCCACCGTCGATCCCAGCCTCGGCACCCGCGGCCAGGCTTCCTTCGTGATCGGCAAGGACACCCCCGGCCTCGGCCAGGGCAAAAAGGAGTCGAAGCTCGGCATCCGCGCCTCGCACACCGCCGAGATCGTCCTCGAGGACTGCCGCATCCCGGCCGAGAACCTGCTCGGCGGCGAGGAGAAGCTGGAGAAGAAGCTGCAGCGCGGGCGCGAAGGGAAAAAATCGCGCGGCGCCGATGCGTTGGCGACCTTCGAGATCACCCGCCCACTTGTCGGTGCGTCCGCGCTCGGCATCGCCCAGGCCTCCTATGAGTGGACGCTCGAGTACCTCGACGGTCAGTCCGAAGGGGGCACGCCGATGCTGCAGATCCAGCGCGTCCAGCAGACCCTCGCCGACGTCGCAACCGAGATCGAAGCGGCACGCCTGCTCGTCCAGCGGGCCGCCTGGATGGGCCGCAACGGCGTGCCGATGCGCGGCGGCCAGGGCTCGATGTCGAAGCTGAAGGCCGGCGACGTGACGATGTGGGCGACGACGACCCTGATGGACCTCGTCGGCCCCGACGCCTGGAGCACCGAGTCGCCGCTGGAGAAGTTCTTCCGCGACGCCAAGATCTACCAGCTCTTCGAGGGCACGGCCGAGATCCAGCGGATGGTCATCTCGCGCATGCAGGCGCGCGAATACGCCGAGCGACTCGGTTATGCCGCTGAAGTTGTCGCCGAGGCCGAGAAGGCCGCTGCCCAGGCAGGCAAAGAGGCAGTAGCTGCATAGCGTTTTGCAGGGATAAAGCTAGCCTCGGGCCGAGAATCGGCCTCAGCTAGCCTCCCTCGTCATGTTCAAGACTCGCCTTGCCCCGGCGGCTCTGTTCGCTGCCGTGGCGGCGCTCGTCGTGCTGCTCGGCAGCTCGACCGCGCCCGCCAAAGATCTCGAATCGGAGCTCAACGCCAAGGAAGCGAAGCTTTCCAAGGTCCACGAGCGCGAAGGCGTCTTGACGACGACGATCTCGCGCTATCGAGAGCGGATCGAACGGCTCACCGATGAGGTTGCTGGGCTGCGAGCCCAGGAGGCCGAAGCGCAGGCGCGGCTGGAAGCCAAGCAGGCCGAGCTGGACAGCGCGGTTGCCGAGCTCGACGTGGCCAAGAAGCACCTGGCGGTCGTTCGCGCCCACCTGAAGCGGGCGCTGGTCTCACTGCGCGAGCGCCTGGTGACGATCTATGAGACCGGTACGCCGGACATCCTCAGCGTGCTGATCGAAGCGGGTGGCTACGACGAGCTGGTCAACCGCACCGAGTACCTCAACCGCATCCACGGGCTCGACGAAGCGGTCGTCACCCGGGTCCGCGATCTGCGTGACCAGGTGAAGGAAACCGTCGCCCGCCTGCGCTCGGCGAAGCTGCGGATCGAATCCGCCCGCGACGCGATCGCCGCTGAAGAGCAGGCGCTGGCCAGTGCCCGCTCGGCGGTTCAGCAACGCCAGGCACAGCTGGTGTCGGTGCGCCGTACCCGCGAGGCGGCTCTGGAAAAGGTCAACAGCGTCGCCGGCGATCTCGAGGGCTCCGTCGCGGAGATCCAGGCCGAGCTCGCGGCCACGCTCAGCGAAACCGCGTCGGCGCCGCTCCCGGCCGGCCCGGTCCGCTACGGCTCTGGTCAGTTCATCTGGCCGGTCGACGGCCCGGTCGTCTCCGGCTTCGGCATGCGCTGGGGGCGGATGCACGAGGGCATCGACATCGCCGTCCCCGCCGGGACGCCGATCCGCGCGGCGGCCGCCGGCACTGTGGTGCTTGCGCAGTCCGAAGCGGAAAGCGGCGGCTACGGCAACTTCACCTGCCTGGACCACGGCGGTGGCTTGCAGACCTGTTACGCCCACCAGTCTTCCTTCGCGGTCACCTCGGGGAGCGTTTCGCAGGGCGACGTGATCGGCTACGTCGGCTGCACGGGGCACTGCTTCGGCGACCACCTCCACTTCGAGGTCCGCGTCAACGGCGCCCCGACCGATCCGCTCGGCTACCTGTAGCTCTGCGTACCGAAAATCGCTAAATAATTCAATTAGTGGGTATGGCTGGACGCTTCGCGCCTGCGACCCTTGGGTAGCAAGCGAAGGGAGGCAAGATGGTCCGCCAAACGCGCAACTACCTTGCAGGAGCGGTATCCGGCACGGCGCTGGTCGCAGCGGCCATGGTCGCATTCATCATGCTCGTCTCGCTGCAGAGCCTGCGCGACTGGCCGCTCGCCGGTCTTGACGGTGGGAGCGAGGACTCGAGCAGCAGCGCCGCCCCCCTCGAGCGTTCCGCGGCGACGCCCGCGGGTTCGAGCCTTGGCGGCGTGGCGCCCGGCGGTGCTGCCGCAGCCGACCGTCCCGCCTCCAAAGTCGGCGCGCGCCAGCAAAGCCGCAATGGCGCCACCTCGCCAGCCCTCGGCTTACCCGCCGCAGATGATCCGCAGGCGGCTTCCGGCCCAGGCTCTGTCCCCGGCTCGCCGGGAGGCGGTAGCGCCAATTCACCGCAAGGCTCCGCCGGCAACGCTTCATCGAGTGGCAATGGCTCCGGGAATACGCCTGGCGGGGGCTCACCTAAATCACCCGGCGCTGGCTCGGGCGGAGAAGCCGGCGGCGTGGGCGGCAGTCCACCACCATCTGTCTCCGGCACCGTCACCGGCACGGTCAACGACACCGTCTCCGGGGTCGACGAGGCAACCGGAGGCGCGCTGGGGGAAACCGGCGTAACCGAAGTCACCGAAGACGTCGTCAACGGGGTTGCCGGCCCCGAATCGACCGTCGGACAGACCGTCGACAAAACCGTGGAAAAAGTCCAGGAAACGGTCGGCGGCTTGCTCGGCGGGAGCCACTAGCCCGGTACCGCTGATTACCGTCAGAATGCCGTGCGATGCCCGAGCACGGACAGGCAGGCGCGGTCGCGGACCCGATCGCGGGGTCGCCGGTCTACCCTGCCGGCAGCCGCGTCAACGAGCGCGGCCATCTGGAGATCGCCGGCTGTGACGTTGTCGAGGTGGCCGCTGAGCACGGCACCCCCGCCTACATCTACGCCGAGGACGAGATGCGGGCAAGGGCCCGGGCTTACCGCGAGGCGTTCCAGCAGCGCGACGCCGACTTCGAGGTTCTCTTTGCCAGCAAGGCCTTCCCCTGCGCCGCCGCCTACCGGCTCTTCGCCGAGGAGGGGCTCTCGGTCGACGTCGCCTCCGGCGGCGAGCTGCACATCGCGCTGCGCGCCGGCTTCCCGCCCGAGCGCATCCACATGCACGGCAACAACAAGAGTGACGAGGAAATCCTTTTCGCTGCTCGCGCCGGCGTCGGTCATCTGATCCTCGACTCCTTCGACGAGATCGAGCGCTGCGAGCGTCTCCTCGAGGAACCGCAGGACGTGCTGATCCGGGTGACGCCGGGAATCAAGCCCTCGACCCACGACTACATCACCACCGGGCAGCTCGACTCGAAGTTCGGCTTTGGCATCGAGGACGGCCTCGCCACGCGGGCGATCGAGCGGGTGCTCGGCTCCGAGGTGCTCGAGCTGGTCGGTCTGCACGCCCACATCGGCTCGCAGATCTTCGAGCTGGAGCCCTACACGCTGGCGATCCGCGCGATCAGCGAGCTGGCCGGCGATTGGTGCCGCCTGGTCAACGTCGGCGGGGGGCTGGGAATCGCCTACATGGCGGAGGACGCGCCCCCCTCGATCGATGCCTACGTCGACGTGAAGGTCCGTGGTGTCCGCGAGGTCTTCGGCGAGGGGGTGCGGATCCTGATCGAGCCCGGACGCTCGCTGGTCGGCAACGCCGGCCTCACCGCCTACCGGGTCGGCACGGTCAAGGAGATTCCCGGCATCCGCACCTACGTGGCCGTCGACGGCGGCATGTCCGACAACATGCGGCCGATGCTCTACGGCTCCCGTTACGAGGCGTTGATCGCCGACCGGGCGGGCGCCGCGGCCGACACGACTGCGACGATCGCCGGCATGCACTGCGAGTCGGGGGACGTGATCGTCCGCGACGCGACCTTGGCGGCACCGGCCGTCGGCGACGTCCTGGTCACTCCCGCGACCGGGGCCTACGGCCACGCGATGGCGAGCAACTACAACGGCGTCACCCGGCCGCCGGTGGTCTTCTGCCGCGACGGTGAGGCACGGGTCGTCGTGCGACGCGAGTCCTTTGAGGACCTGACCTCGCGCGATGTCGATGCCTGAACCGGTCCGTATCGGGGTGCTGGGCCGCGGCACCGTCGGTGGCGCCTTCGCCACGCTGCTCGCCGAGCGAGCCGATGCGGTCGAGGCGGCGACCGGGCGGCGACCGGAGCTGGCCGGCACGCTCTCCCGCAGCGAGGGCGACTTCGGTGAGATCCTCGCCCGCTCCGACCTGATCGTCGAGCTGATCGGCGGTACCGACCCGGCACGCGACTACGTGCTCGAAGCGCTGCGGGCGGGCAAGCCGGTCGTCACCGCCAACAAGCAGTTGCTGGCCCAGTACGGCGAAGAGCTTTTCGTGGCCGCCCGCGAGGCGGGGGTGCAGCTGCGCTTCGAGGCCGCCGTCGCCGGCGTTATCCCGATCGTGCGCACGATCCAGGAGAGCTTCGGCGTCACCGAGATCGACAAGGTCTTCGGGATCGTCAACGGGACGACCAACTTCATCCTCACCGAGATGGCCTCGACGGGGGCCGCCTACGAGCGGGTCCTGGCACGCGCCCAAGAGCTCGGCTACGCCGAGGCGGACCCGACCGATGACGTCAACGGAGCCGACGCCGCGGCGAAGATGGCGATTCTCGCCCGGCTCGCCTTCCACACCCCGGTCAGCCTCAACCAGGTTGCCTACGAGGGCATCGAGGCGATCCAGCCCGACGACCTCGCCTATGCCAAGGAGCTCGATCTCTCCTTGAAGCTGCTCGGTGTCGCCGAGCGCCGCGACGGCGGGATCAGCGTCCGCGTCTTCCCCTGCTTCCTCTACAGCGGCCACCCCCTGGCCCCGATCGGTGGGCCGTTCAACGCGGTGATGGTCGAGGCGCCGGCGATCACCGAGGTGACGATGTCGGGACCGGGCGCCGGCGGGGTCGAGACCGCTTCCGCGGTGCTCGGCGACGTCGTCTCGGTCCTCTCCGGCGATGCGCCGGTGAACGAGGCGCGCGAGGAGCTGCCGCTGGTCGCCGACGTCACCTCGTCCTTCTACCTGCACCTCGAGGTCGCCGACCAGCCGGGGGTGTTGGCGCGGATCGCGCAGGTGCTGGGCGAGAACGAGATCTCGGTGAAGAGCGTCGTGCAGCGCGGGATCGGCGACGATGCCCGCCTGGTGATGGTCGTCCACGAGTGTCTCGAGTCGCGCTTTGCGGCGGCCGTCAAGGAGATCGGCGGCCTCGACGAGATCCGTTCTTCCCCCCGCTTCATCCGGGTCATCGAGGAGGAGTTCGTTTGAGCCCCGTCCCCCTGATCGAGAGATACAAGGAGCGGTTGCCGCTGGAGCCCGACGACCCGATCGTCAGCTTGAACGAGGGGTCGACGCCGTTGATCGAGGCCGAGCGGCTGTCGGAGCGGCTTGGTGTGAAGGCCTACCTCAAGTTCGAGGGGGCCAACCCGACCGGGTCTTTCAAGGACCGGGGGATGACGGTGGCCGTGTCGCGGGCGAAGGGGCGTGGGGCGGAGGCCGTGATCTGCGCCTCCACCGGAAACACCGCCGCCAGCGCGGCGGCATATGCCGCGCGAGCAGGGATGCGCGGGGCGGTGATCGTGCCCGAGGGCAAGATCGCGATCGGCAAGCTGGCACAGGCGCTGATGCACGGCGCGCGTGTGGTCGCCCTGCAGGGGAATTTCGACGAGGCGCTGCAGATCGTCCGCGCGCTGGCTCAGAAGCACCCGATCGAGCTGGTCAACTCGGTCAACCCGTTCAGGATCGAGGGCCAGAAGACCGCCGCGTTCGAGGTGGTCGAGGAGCTCGGCGAAGCGCCCGGCGCCCTGGCGATCCCGGTCGGCAACGCCGGCAACGTGACCGCCTACTGGCGCGGCTTCGAAGAGCTCGGCGTCGCGCCGATCGTCTACGGGTTCCAGGCCGAGGGCGCGTCGCCGCTCGTCCACGGAGCGCCCGTCGCCGAACCCGAGACCGTCGCCTCGGCGATCCGGATCGGCAACCCCGCCCGCTGGGAGGAGGCGATGGCCGCCTTCACCGCCTCGCGTGGTCGGGTCGCCGCCGTCTCCGACGAGCAAATCCTCGACGCCTACCATTGGCTGGCGGCCAACGAGGGGGTCTTTTGCGAGCCCGCTTCTGCTGCCTCGGTCGCCGGCCTGCTCGCCCATGGGTTGCCAACCGCCGAGGGGGCGGCCAGGCCCGAGACCGTCGTCTGCGTGTTGACCGGCCACGGCCTCAAGGACCCCGACACGGCCCTCTCCAAGGCCCCCGCCGTGATCAATTGCGAGAACGACCTCAGCGCGGTCGAGCGCGCGGTGTTCGATTGACCGCGCGCCGCAGAGTCGTCCGCGTCCCCGCCTCCTCGGCCAATCTTGGGCCGGGCTACGACGTGATGGCCGCCGCGCTCGACCTCTTCCTCGAGTTGGAAATCGAGGAGACGGGCGAGTTCTCCTTCGACCCCGCCGGCCTTGACGTACCGACCGGCCGCGACAACCTGATCGTGCGCGCCTTCGAGACCCTGCACCCCGCCGACGGCATCGCCTTCCGCCTCAAGGAGACGATCCCGCTGGGGCGCGGCCTCGGGTCCAGCGCGGCGGCTATCGTCGCCGGCCTGGTCGCCGCCGATCACCTCTACGAGCTGGCGCTCTCCAAGGAGGAGTTCCTCGCCCAGGCCACCGAGCTCGAGGGCCATCCCGACAACGTCGCAGCGGCGATCTTCGGCGGGTTCGTGATCTGCGACCCGATTCCCGAGGGAGGCAAACCCGACGCCTCCCGGTTCCCGCCGCCGGACGGGCTCGAGGGCGTCCTCGTCATCCCCACCGGCGAGGAGGTCCCGACCGAAGAGGCGCGCGAGGCGATCCCCAAACAGATCCCCCTCGGCGATGCGCTGGGAAACATCTTCTCCGCCGCCAGGCTGACGCTCGGTCTCTACCGCGGTGATCTCGCCCTGATCGCCGCCAGTCTCCGCGACAACATTCACCAGCGCCGCCGCCGCAGCCTCTATCCCCGTTCGATGAAGTTGGTCGAAGAGGTGGAAGAGATGGGCGCCCTGGGTGCGACGATCTCCGGCGCGGGGCCGACGGTGCTCGTCTGGACGACCTGGCAGGACGCGGGCAAGGTGGTCGAGGAATTGGAGCGCCGCTGCGGCGACTGGGCCGAAATTCGCCGCATCCCCTTCAGCAACCAGGGCGCCGACGTCCCCGAGCTCTGATCCGGGGCCGAGTGCTCGCGGCCATCTCCTTCCTGGGCGTAAGCGGTGGTTTCGTCACAGCGGCGATCGTCGGGCCGTAGGGGGGAGAGTTTTGGCCGCTGGATTCTTAGAGGTGCGTGCGCCTCACGCGGCATGCCAGGAACTGTCGTCGACGCCTACAGGCAACGGTCGCAGACGTGGAATTGGTGATTGCGGAACCGGAGGCCGTCGACGTCGATGAATACGGAAAGCCTCGATACATTGGGGAGATCAGGGGCGTTCGCGTTCGTGTGGTCGTCGCACTTGACGAGCCGGACTTGATCGTCACAATCCACGCAGGAGAAACTGATGCGGGCTGACTACGACAGCGAGGCCGACGCTCTCGACATCGAACTTTTTCGGTTCGAGCGTCTCGAGCGTCAGGATTCGGTTCACGACACCTTTTGCCAAGTCGGGTTCGCCAGTGGAAGGCCGTCTTGCGTCGAGGTGCTCAACCCGGCCCAGAACCTTGACCTCCTTAACGTGGTGGCTGAGCGCTACGCCCTGGATGGCCCAGCGCTGCGAGCTGCGGCCCACGCGGCCCTTGCCGCCCCCGATCGTGTCATCGTGCTCGAGGTCGCTGCGCCGGTTGCAGCCTGAAGATCGACGGCGACCTCTCTCGTCGATACCATCGCGCTGTGTCGCGCGGGCTGAGACTGAGATGGGTCCCCGCACTTGCGCTGCTGGTCGTCCTCCTTGCCATCCCGGCGGTGGCTCAGGCGACGCTCGTCTTCTCTCGCAGCCCGATGAGTCCAAGCGTCTGGTCCGCTGCCGACAACGGCTCGGGGGTGCGGCGGCTGGCGAGTGGATCCAACCCGCGGGTCTCGCCGGATGGCCAGATCGTCGCCTTCCTCCACCAGGGGCAAGGCCGCTCTTCCCAGCCCGAGCTGATGCTGGTGCCCGCGGACGGCAGCGCGCCGGTGAGCAGGCTGGCGGTCGGTTGGCGCGAAATCTCCGCCTTCGACTGGTCGCCTGACTCGGCCTCGATCGCCGCCGTGCTCGGCCCCGAAATCGGGCCCAAGCGCCTGGTCCTGATCGACGTTGTCACGGGTGCCCAGCAGACGATCGCGCGCGGCTTCTTCTCTGGGGTCAGCTTTGCGCCCGAAGTCGGGCAAGGCGGGCAGTTGGTCTACGGCCGATCGGCGAGTGAAGACTTCCCGTCCAACACCGACGTCTACCGGTACGACATACCCGGCGGCCAGCCGATTCGCGTCCCCGTCCCGGTTCGGCTCACCCGCGACCGTCGCTCGACGAGTCCCCTCTGGGGCCCCGCCGGCAAGATCGTCTTCGTCAAGCAACTCGGTGCCAAGCAGCGTAAATACGGCCCCAAGAACGAGCTCTACCTGATGGACCCCGCCGGCAAGCAGGTGCGGCGCCTGACGCACACCAAGGTCGGCCCGCTTCTGTTGGGCCTGTTCCCGACCCAGTGGTCAGGCAACGGCAAGCGCCTGCTTACTCAGTTCGAGGGCCAGGACACGACCTACGCCGTCACCGTCAACCCGAAGACGGGCGCCCAGCGACCGCTGGTCGCAGCGACCGAGCAGGGCGTCATCGGCGCTGGACTCTCGACGGACGGCAAACTCGTCCTCGGCGCCACCGGCGGTTTCGAACCCGGCCCAGGGCACAACGTGGTCACCATCCCTTATGCAGGCGGGAAGCCGAAGGTACTGGCGAAGAACGCCTTCGAACCGAGTTGGAGCCGCTAGTCAGGAGAGGAGTTGCCCGATGGCCAACTACACGATCAAGCACCGTGACGAGTTCGAGTCGATGGAGGGCTCGGGGGGAGCTACCTGGAAGCTGGCCCGTAAGGGGCTTGGCACCACGGCCTGCGGCTACAACCTGGTCGAGATCGCGCCCGGTGGCGAAATTCCCGAGCATGACGAGAGCGAGAGCGGCCAGGTCGAGCTCTACATCGTGCTCGAGGGCGAGGCGGTGATGCGGCTCGACGGTGAGGACCATCCCGGCCCCAGCCGGCACCTTCGCCTCGATCGAGCCGCCGGCCAGCCGCACCGATCCTCAACCGCTCCGACGCGCCGGTCACGGCGCTGCTCATCGGCGTCGATCCGAGCGGTGGCTACGAGCCGATGAGCTGGGGCTAGGCGGGACCGCCCGCCGTCCCTATAATCCGACAACCTGTCAACCCGTCGCGCGCCCGCTCGGAGAAGGCGCGGAAACCGGGAGGTCGAGATGTCCCATACCCAGTCCCGTGAGCTTCACGGCGAGGGCGAGCCCGTCCGCTACTCGCCAGAGCGTGCCTACCGGCCGCTCGTCTCTCCGCCCAGCGTCGAGGACAAGGACGCCTGCGCGATCTACGCCTCGGTGCGCAAGGACGCGACGCCGAGCCACGAACCGATCGAGCGCGCGATCCCAGCCCTGCAGAAGATGCTCCACCGCGCCGGCAACGTCGACGGCGAGGGCGATGGCTGCGGCCTGCTGGTCGACATCCCGCGCAAGATCTGGGCCGAGGAGGTCCGCTCCGGCGGCCACGACCCCTCGCTGACCCTCGACGACGCCTTCGCCGTCGCCCACGTCTTCATCGAGCGCTCCCAGGACCTGGAGAAGGTCCAGCACGACGCCCGCGAGCTGCTCGGCCGCGGGCGGCTTCCGCATCCTCGCCGAGCGGATCGGCATGGTCGACTCGCCGGCTCTCGGCCCGACCGCGCGCGAGGAGGAGCCGCACTTCTGGCAGCTCGCCGGCCTCGTCGCCGACGCCTCGCGCCGCGACCGCGTCCTCTTCGACCTGCATGATCGAGCTCGAGCAGCGAGCTCGACGTCCACGTCCCCTCGCTTCTCGGCGACGACCTGCGTCTACAAGGTGATGGGCGCGCCGAAGATCCTCGGCGAGTACTACCCGGACCTGCGCGACGAGCGCTTCGAGACGATCGGCTGCTTCGGCCACAACCGCTACTCGACCAACACCTGGCCCTCCTTCAAGCGGGTCCAGCCGTTCTCGGTGCTCGGCCACAACGGCGAGATCAACACCGATCGAACAGCTTCGCCAGGAGGCGCGCATGCTCGGCGTGCCGATCCGACCGGGTAGCTCGGACTCCCAGGACCTCAACCGGACGATCGACACCCTGGTCAGCCGCGACCGGCTCAGTCTCGCCGAGGCGATGGAGATGGTCGTGCCGCCGATCGTCAACGAGATCCGCTCGCTACCCGATGAGCTGCACCGCTTCTACATGTACCTGCGCCAGGCGATGGGCCCCTTCGCCCAGGGCCCGGTGGCGCTGATCGCCCGCCACGGCGACGAGTGCGTCTTCTCCGCCGACGCCCTCGGCCTGCGCCCGCTCTGGCAGGTCGAGACCGGCGATGACTTCGTCTTCAGCTCTGAGCCCGGCGTCGTCGCCGTCGCCGAGATGGTCTCCGAGCCGAAGCCGCTCGCCCCCGGCGAGAAGGCGCTGGTGTCGATCGACCGCAGCGCCAAGCGCTCGACCTTGTTCTCTCACGACGAGATGCTGCGCGTCGTGCGCGACCGCTGGCTGGAGCGCAACGGCGCCGAGGAGGCAGCGCCCTACGACCGCGCCCTCGAGACCGGTGGCCCGCTGGAGGGCACCGACGTGCCCGGCTACTCCGACGCCGGCCCCGAAGAGCCCGTCAAGGTCGCCGACCGGGTTCTCGCCGGCTTCGGCTGGCAGCGCGACGACGTCAAACTCGTCCAGCAGATGGCCTCCAACGGCGCCGAGCCGGTCGGGTCGCTCGGCTACGACGGCCCGCTGGCGGCGCTCTCTCCCGAGCGCCAGAACCTGGCCGACTACTTCAAGGAGACGGTCGCCGTCGTCACCAACCCGGCGATCGACCGCGAGCGCGAGATGGAGCACTTCTCGACCCGCTCGGTCTTCGGCCGGCGCCCCTCGATCGACGCCGCCGGCGAGGACACCGGCACGGTCGAGACCTCCTTCCCGGTGATCCTCGGCGGCCACCACGGGATGGCGCCGCTTTCCGATCAAGACCTACCGCCAGATCGCCCGCGAGCACCACACCTACCTGCTCGAGGACCTCTGGGAGGAGTTCCGCGGCCGCGCCGCGGCGGTTGACATCTCGCTGCTGGAGTCGGAGACGACCCGGGGCGCGATCGAGCGGATCAAGCAGGAGGCGGTGAAGAAGGTCCGCGACGGCGCCGAGCTGCTCGTCCTCACCGACCGCACCGTCTATGACGCCGAGCGGCGCTACCTCGATCCCCACCTCGCCACCTCGGCGGTCGACCAGGCGCTGAAGCAGTTCAAGGTCGAGCCCGGCGAGGAGAACCTGCGCCGTCGCTGCGGCCTGGTGCTGCGCTCGGCGGCGATCCGCAACGTCCACGACACGATGCTCGCCCTCGGGCTCGGCGCCAACGGCGTCTGCCCCTACACGATGGTCGAGGTGATCTGCGTCGAGGATTACCAGACCGACATCGGCAACCTCTGCGCCGCGCTCGCCAAGGGGATCGAGAAAGTGATCTCGACGATCGGCATCCACGAGGTGCGCGGCTACGCGCGCCAGTTCTCCTCGATCGGCGTGAAGCCCGAGCTGGCCGAGATCTTCCAGACCGAGGCCTTCGCCGCCTCCGAAGGCGGCGGGGTCGGTTTCGTCGGCCTCGACGAGGACACCAACGTGCGCGCCCGCATCCTCGGCGGCGACGAGGACGCCAAACCGGCCAAGACGTTCCGCTTCTACCCCAAGGTCTACAAGGCGGCGATCGCTACCGCCAACGGCTCCGGCTCCTACGCCGAATACTCGCGAGAAAGTGCGTGACCTGGAGGCGCAGAACCCGATCTCGATGCGCCACATCATGGGTCTCAAGGGAGACCGCGAGCCCCTCGCCGACGCGTCGGCGGTCGATGCCGGGATCGGTCACCACGACTACCCGGTGGTGATCTCCTCGATGAGCTTCGGCTCGCAGTCCGAGCCGGCCTTCCGCGCCTACGCTGAGGCGGCGAAGGCGATCAACGTCCTCTGCGTCAACGGCGAGGGCGGCGAGATCCGCGACATGTACGGCAAGTACCGCAAGTGGCGCGGCCAGCAGGTCGCCTCGGGTCGCTTCGGCGTTTCGGCGGAGATGATCAACTCCTCCTACGTCGCCGAGATCAAGATCGGCCAGGGCGCCAAGCCCGGCGAGGGCGGCCACCTGCCCGGCAAGAAGGTCTCCGAGAAGGTCGCCGCCGCCCGTAACGCGGCCCCCGGCACCGACCTGATCTCGCCCTCCAACAACCACGACCTCTACTCGATCGAGGACCTGGCCGAGCTGATCGACGAGCTGAAGACGGTCAACCCCGACGTGCGCGTCTCGGTCAAGGTGCCGGTGGTGCCGAACATCGGCACGATCGGCCTCGGCATCGCCAAGGCCGGCGCCGACATCATCACCCTCTCGGGCTTCGAGGGCGGCACCGGCGCCGCGCGCCAGCACGCGCTGCGCCACGTCGGCCTGCCCTCGGACATCGGCACCCGCGCCGTGCACCGGGCGCTGATGGAGGCCGGCCTGCGCAACCGGGTCGAGATCTGGGCCGACGGCGGCTACCGCACCGGTCACGACGTCGTCAAGCTGCACTGCCTCGGCGCCAACCGGGTCGGCTTCGGCACCCTGGCGATGGTCAGCCTCGGCTGCACGATCTGCCGCGGCTGCCAGCTCGACACCTGCCACGTCGGCATCGCCACGCAGATCGAGACCGTCGAGCAGGCCCAGGACCACGGCCTGAAGAAGTTCACCCCGCAGGAGATCGACGTCGCGGCCGAGAGCTGCGCCCGCTTCTTCCAGGCGATGGGCGAGGAGGTCAAGGAGGTCATGGCCTCGCTCGGCTACGACCGCGCCCAGGACCTGGTCGGCCGCTACGACCTGCTCGAGCAGATCTCCCATCAGGACCAGATCGACCTGGCGCCGCTGATCACGCCGCTGGAGGAGTTCCTCGATCTCGAGCCGATCGACCTGCCGGTGGCGGAGGAGGTTGCCGACGAGCGGGCCGAAGCCGGCCTCGTCGTCGCCCGGCCGATCCGCATGGAGGCCAAGCAGGCCTCGGCGCAGATCGGCGCCCTCGCCGGTGAAATCTGCTCCGGCAGCACGGTCAGCAGCAGCTTCCCGCGTGCGACCGACGCCAACGACCGCGTGCTCGGCACCGAGCTCGCCGGTGCGATCGCCCGCTCGCGCATCTTCGACGACGGCCCCGAGTCGAACGACGACGTGCTGGCGAGCCTCGAGTTCAACGGCGGCTCGGTTGCCGGCCAGGGCCTCGGCGCCTTCAACTCCTACGGCGTCTCGATCCGGGTCGAGGGCGGCGCCCAGGACGGCGTCGGCAAGACGATGCTGGGCGGCACCGTCGCCGTGCTGAAGGGCAAGGGGGCCAAGGGCAAGCGCCTCAACGGCTCGGTCGGCAAGTCCTTCGCCTACGGCGCCCAGCGCGGCCGCCTCTTCGTCCAGGGCTCGGCCGACTCGCGCTTCTGCATCCGCCTCTCCGGCGCCGACGTCGTTCTCGGCGGCGAGCCGGAGGAGGCGATCGACGACAGTCGCGGCTGCATCGTCAACCGCGCCAATGCCAAGGGCTTCGCCTTCGAGTACATGACCTCCGGCCGCGCGATCGTGCTCGGCGACCTCGGTCCCTGGGCCTGCGCCGGGATGACCGGCGGCCGCGTCTACGTCCGCCACAACGCCTTCGGCATCGATCGCGACGCGATCGAAGCTCGCCTCGGCGAGGGCGCCAAAGTGGAGTTGAAGGAGATCGACGCCGAGGGGCTCCTCGACATCGACGACCTGCTCTCCCACTACGCCGATGAGCTGCGGGCCACCGGCCAGGACGAGGAGGCCGAGCGGATGGGCTCGCTGGCATCCAGCGCGGCGGAGAACTTCCTCATGGTCGTGCCGCACAAGGTGCAGGCGGACCCGAGCATCTCGACCGAGTAGGCACCCCTAGCGAGTCAGGGTCAGGAGATCCGCGATGGCGCGGACCTCCTTGAGCAGGCCGTCGAGCATTTGCTCGGTGTTGGTGTGGATCCGCCACTCGGCGTGCTGGCGGTCTGCCTCGACCTGATCGATGCGGCGTTCGAGCTTGACGAGGCGCTTCTCGGTGCGCCTCTCGCTCTTGCGCAACTGCTTCTTGACGTAGCCGCGGGTCTGCTTGCGGATCTCATCGAGCTCGCGGCGCAGCTCCGGGTGGTCGTGATCGCCCCCCTGCTCGGCAAGCATCTCCTCCACGCCCGTGCGGACGCGCTCTATCTCTTCGTGCAGGCGGACGCGTGCCTGCTCTGCCGCTATCGAGGGATCCTGTGGCTGATCCATAGCGCCCACTCTAGGGGCGCCGTAGGCCGGAATTTGCGCGAAATAGAGGGCGGGTCAGCCTTCGACCGCAAAGAGCCGGTAGCGGCCGATCGCCAGCTCGTCGCCGTCGGCGAGCTTGCCCCACTCGATCAGGTCGCCGTTGACGAAGACCCCGTTGAGGCTGCGGTCGTCCAATACCCGCAGCGACTCGTCCGGTTCGGAGACGATCAGGGCATGGCGGCGGGAGACGCTGGGGTCGTCGAGCTGGAGGTCGGCGGTGACACTGCGTCCGATCCTGGTCCAGCCGGTCTTGATCTCGAAGTCGAGCACCTCGCTGCCCCCGTCCCGGCAGACGAGGTGACGGCTGCCGGGGTCGAGCCCCCGTCGCAGCTCCTCCAGCCAGCGTGTGGAGCCGGCCTCGGTGGGCAGATCGAATTCCGCCGTCGTCTCACCATGCTCCTGCATCGACTCGAAGATCGAGTCGAGCTCGAAGCTGGAGGCCCCGCAGCGCGGGCAGTCGGGGAGCTGGTCCTCCTCGTGGAGGGCGAGCTGGGAGCCGCACTCGACGCAAAAATAGGTCCCTGGCCCGGGGAAAGTCCCCGTGTCGTAGCTATCGGAAGCTGGGGTGGGGGTGAAGCTGGTGCTGATGTCTGCTCCTTCCCGGCGCGTTCCGTTGAACGATCCTATCGTCGTGTACAACCGCGGGCATCGGGGTTTTGCCGCAGGGATACCCGTCAAAGAGCTCGCACCAAACGTCGGAGCTGCGGCAAGACTAGAATCGCGCTCCTAATGGGGCCGATCAGCGCAGAGATCGAGATCGACGCCCCGCGGGAGCGTGTCTTCGCGACCATCGCGGATCTCGCCCTGCGCCCCTCGTTCACCGACCATTTCCTCACCGATTTCCACCTCACCCGGACTCGAGTCGACGGGGGTCGGCGCCGGGGCGCGCTTTCGCGTCGCGGCGCCGCTGCGCTCGGTCTGGATGGACACCACGATCGCCGAGCTGGCAGCCCCGCACAGGCTCGTCGAGCAAGGCCGGGGTGGCCGCGCCAACCGCATTCCGGTGACCACGGTCTGGGAGTTGACCGAGGGCGCCGGCCTGCTGACCAGGGTTCGCCTCTCTCGCTGGACCGAGCCCGTCGAACCCGATTGATCGGGCCGTCGAGCTCGCCGCTGCCAACTCGGTTTGGGAGCAGCGCGGTTGGCGGGAGGCGCTGCAGCGTCTCCGCGACAAGATCGAGAGCGACGAGAGCGCAGCGGCGCCACTCGCGGTGGCGGGCGGCAATACACACGCGACCGGCATCCCGTAAGACGGGCTGCCGAGCGCCTTTATAGACTCTCGCCGCCGATGGCCGCCAACCGCAGAATCGTCTCATCGCTGCTTGCCGCGCTCCTGCTCGTCGCTGCGGTCTTCGCGCTCTCCGCGTGCGGCTCCTCGAGTGACTCCAAGGAGGTGGTCGAGGGCGAGCCGGTCGAGCTGGGCGAGCTGCAGTACAACGTCATCTTCTCCCGCTTCCTCAATCCCCACGACAACGAGGACTCCGCCTACCTGGTCGGCCAGCCCGAACCCGAGCCGGGGCACAGCTACTTCGGCGTCTTCATCGAAGTCCAGAACGAAAGCGAAGAGCCCCAGACGCTGGCCGACTCGCTGACGATCACCGACGCCGGGCACGAGACCTTCGAGGCGATTCCCGAGCGAAAGCCTCTACGCGCTGCCGTTCGGCGGCGAAGTCGAATCGCAGGAACAGATCCCGGTCCTCGACTCGACGCCCGAGCAGGGGCCGATCGAGGGCTCGGTCGTCCTCTTCGAACTGCCGGCGTCCGCCTCGGAGAACCGCCCGCTGACGCTCTCGATCCCGGGCCCCGAAGGTCCGGCGACGGTCACGCTCGACCTCTAGGCGTCAGAGCCCGGCGGAGAGGACTTCGCTGGCGATCGGGGCGGCTACTTCGCCGCCTGCCGCTTCGGCTTCGATCAGCAGCACGCCGACCGCGAGCTTGGGCTTTTCGGCGGGGGCGAAGGCGGTGAACCAGGCGTCCTTGATCTGCTCCGGTTCCTCTTCTTCCTCGGTGCCGGGCTTCGGCCCCAGCTCCGCGGTGCCGGTCTTGCCGGCCACCTGCGCCTCGGGGATCGCCCCGGCGGTGCCGGTGCCGCCGGTGACCACGCCGACCATCAGTTCGGTCAGTTCGTCGGCGATCTTCTTCGACATCACCCGCACCGGGCTCCGTCTCGGGCCGCAGCTTGCGTTGGCGACGATCGAGGTCGGCTGGCGGACGCCGCCGTTGCCGATCGTCTGGGCGACGCTCGCCATCTGCAGGGGCGTCGCGAGGACTTCGCCCTGGCCGATCGCGGTCACGCCGAGGTCGACTTCTTCGCCGATCTCGGTCGGGGATCGTCGATTCGGCGGGTTCGACTTCGGCGACGACCGTCGGCGCATAGAGGGTGGAGGGGAGTTGAAGCCGAAGCGTTCGGCGACCTCGACGAAGTCGTCGTTGCCGATCTCCGGCCCGAGCGGGGCGAAGTCGGCGTTGCAGGACTCGGCGAACGCTTCGCGGAAGGTGCCGCCGCAGAACTCGCCGTTGGCGTTGCTGATGAAGCGGCCGCCGACGTTCGCCCCGTCGGTGATTTCGAATTCGTCCTCGATCGAGACGACGCCCTTCTCCAGGGCGGCGACGGTGGTGATCGTCTTGAAGGTGGACCCGGGTGGTTGCGGCGCCGAGAAGGCCTGGCCGGCGAGGGCGCGGACGTCGCCGCTGCGCGCGTCGAGCACGGCGACGCCCCCGGACCGACCGGCCAGCGCCGAGACCGCGGCCACCTGCAGGTCGGGGTCGATCGTCGTCTTCACCGGCGCGCCCGGCTGCGGGTTCGGCCTGGGAGAGGATGCGGGCGGAGCCGCTTTCGTCCTCGACGGCGAGCAGGGAGCCGCCCGGCTTGCCCGGCAAGGCGAGCGTTGAAGGCCTGCTCGAGGCCGCTGATGCCCGACCGGGCGTGCCGATCGGGAAGCCCTGCCTGGCGAGCTTCGGCAGATCTTCTTCCGCGGCTTCGCCGATTTCACCGGTGACGTCGATCGCGGCGCTGCCAAGCGGGTGTTCGCGTTCTTCGGCGGGTCCTTCGGCGAGCGGCGTTCCGTCGCGGGCCAGGATCGCCGCCCGCGGCGCCAGGTCGACCCGATTTTCGAGGTGCTCGCCGCTTTCGCAAGCCGGGGAAGACCAGGCTCGGGTCCCAGGCTATGCCGCCATCGGCGTAGGGCACGTCGAGCTCGGCGCTGACGTCGCCGAAGGCGACCGTCCCGGCTTCGATCGGTACCGGCACGACCGTCTCCCCGTTTCGGTCAACGGGATCCTCCGCCGAGTCGACGTCGATCGTGCGCAGCGTGGCGACCTCCGCGGCTTTCCGGTAGGCCTCGGCGAATTCATCTGCGCTGACCAGCCGCCGCGAGGCGTCGTTCAGCTCCCGGTACATCGCGCGGAAGTCCTTGCCGGCCCAGGCCTCCGCCATAGCGCTCGGCTGCTTCCTTCTCGGGCGAGCCCGGTGCTCCCGTGGCTGCGCCGACGGCGAAGGCGATCGGTTGCGACGACGATCAGCGGCAGCAGCCCGGGTGGCTAGGCGACGGCGGCGCTCCACCTCGGCAGGCAGGGGGTTCACTGCGGAAATTTAGCCCTGGAGCAGGTCGGGTCCTCTTTGCTCAAACCCTTCCGGTGCGCCTTATGTCATCCATGGGTGCAAAAGGCGCACCGGAAGCCACTGCGCGTGCGCCTCAGCCGGTGCATGGCCCGGTATCGACCGGCGCTGCCGCTGCCGTCAGCGCGGAGCTGATCGACGTCGTTCGGAATCGCGAAGCCGCCGGGTGGGCCGGAGGTGGTGGCGGCGAAGACGGTGGCCATCACCCGGCCGCGGGAGTCGACCAGCGGGCCGCCGGAGTTGCCGCTGCGGACGTTGCCGCGGAGGAAGGCGATCTGCGCGCTGGATCGGGCCGTCGCCGTAGGAGTCCTCGCTGATCACGGTGCTGGTTTCGCCGAGCCGGGCGGGGGCGATGGCGAACGGGCCGTTCTCGGGATAGCCGAGCACGGCGCCGCCGGTGCCGGCCTGCGGGTCGGCGGCGAGCTTCCAGCGGGGGGATCGCGGGGTCGATTTGCAGCAGGGCCAGGTCGTTGTCGGGGTCGTAGCGGACCGGGGTCGCATCGAGGGAAGCGCCGTCGATCGTGGTCACGCTGGTGTCGTCCTCACCGGCGATGACGTGGGCGTTGGTCACCACCAGGCCGGGTGCCGCGATCCAGCCGGAGCCCTCGACGCCGAGGCCGCAGGCGGTGCCGAGGACCCGCACGACCGAGCGGCTCGCCCGGCGCACGTCCGGATCGGAGGCGATCGCCGCATCCGGCGGCGCCACCGGACCGGTCGGGCCGGTGATCGAAGGCGCCGGATCTACCCGGTTGAGAGCGTTGAGGACCGGCCCGGAGGGAGGCAGAAGGTCGTTCAGCTGGCGCAGGATCAGCGAGCGCTGGACGTCGCTGCGCAGCTCGGCCGTACTCGGGGCGTGCAGCGCGACCGCGCCGAAGACCCAGATCAGCCCCAGTGCGACGGCCGCGACCAAGGCGGCTCCGCCGGCCCCGTCGGCGAGGCGCAGCGCCCGCCCGCGGATCAATCGCTCGCGCACTCCCAGCGCCAGGCTCTCCAGCGTCACCGCGACCAGCGCGCCGACGATCAGCGCCCCAAGCGCGGCGAACAGCGGGGCGTAGGCGACTTGGCGCCTTCGCTCAGCAGCAGCGGCGCGATCCGGCTGCCGGCGAAGGCGCCGACCCCGAAGCCGAGCAGGGTGAGCATGCCGACGACCAGCCCCTGCCGGTAGCCCCACATCGCGAAGGCGATGGTGAAGACGACGATGGCCCAGTCGAGGACGGTCATAGGGGAATCCAAGCAGGCCCGCTCTTCCGGCCCGTCACTTACGTTCAGTAAGCTCAGTTGCGGTGGAGGCCGTATCTGCGCAAGACAACCCCCCGGGGTCTGCCCGCATTTTCACGCAGCGATCGAGTTGATCGGCAAGCGATGGACCGGGGCGATCGTCTTCGCCTTGACCGACGGACCACTGCGCTTCGGCGAGCTGGCCAAGGCCGTGCCGGGACTCTCCGACCGCCTGCTCTCGCGACGGCTGCGCGAGTTGGAGCAGGAGGGCCTGGTCGAGCGCGAGGTCGAGCCGGGCTCGCCGGTGCGCGTCACCTACTCGCTGACCGAGGCGGGGGTCGACCTGCGGCCCGCGATCACCGAGCTCAAGACCTGGGCCAACCGCTGGCGCTGGCTGAGTAGCCTCGGCGGGTGGAAGAGCTTACCCGGACCGTTCCCGGTTGGTCGCTACGCTCGCAAGCTGCAGGAAGAGATGCGCCGCCGCGCGCGCGTATCCCTGATTGGCGAGATCACTGGTCTCAGTCGCGCAGCAAGGCGCAAGCCTATTTCGAGTTGCGCGATGCGGAGGGCGCAGTGCCTTGCGCGATCTGGCTGAACGACCTGGAGAAAGCCGACCTGCCTTCGAGTGGTCTTCGCGATGGCGCCGAAGTCGTCATCGGCGGCGGTCCCGACTACTACCCGGCAGTGCGCAGGCTTCGCCGAGCTTCTCCTTCCGGGCCACCGATATTCGCCTTGCCGGGGAAGGCGATCTCTTGGCCCGGCTGGAGGCGTTGCGCAAGCAGCTTCGCTCGGAGGGTCTCTTCGAGCTGCAGAAGCAACTCGCGCGGCCGCGGTTGCCGAGGACGATCGGCGTGGTGACGGCGGAGAGCGGTGCCGCCCGCCGCGACCTGCTGGCGGGCCTGCAACGGCGGGGCTGGGCAGGGACCCTGGTCTGGGCATTCGCGCCTGTCCAGGACCGCCGTGCGGCGCCGGCGATCGCAGCGTCGATCCAGGAATTGGCGGCGACCCCCGCGGTCGAGGCGATCGTCGTCACCCGCGGCGGCGGCAGCCTCGCCGACCTCTGGGCCTTTTGCGACGAGACCCTCTGCCGCACCGTGGCGATGCTGCGCGTGCCGGTGATCAGCGCGGTCGGCCACGAGCGCGATTCGACCCTGATCGACGACGTTGCCGCGGTTGCCTGCTCGACCCCGACGCACGCGGCCGAGGCCGTCGTGCCGCTCGACTGCCACGCCGCCCGCGACTCACTGACCCGCAGCGCCACCGCCCTGCGCCGCGCCGGAGAAGGTGCGGTGGGAACCCGCAGCAGGCATCTGGTGGCGTTGGCGCGTGGTCCCGCCCGGGCATTGCGGCGCGAGCGGATCGCGCTCAACCAGAAGACCAGGGAGATCCGCGCCGCATCTGACCGCGGGGTGGCTGAGCGCCGGGCCTTCCAGCGCCGCCTCGCCCTCGTCGTCCTCGCCCGCGCCGCGCGCCGCGCGGCCGGCGCCGAGGCTGACAGCCGGCGCGAGGCGCTGCGCCGCGCGGAAGTCGCCTTCCGCGCTCACGAACCGGAGCGCACGCTCGAACGCGGCTACGCCCTCGCCGAGGACGCCGCCGGTCGGCCGGTGACCTCCGCCGACGCGGCGATCGCCGCCGGGCGCGTCAAACTGCGCTTCGCCGACGGCGGCGTCGGCGCGCAAATCGATCAGCATGGAGACGAAGATGAGCGAGAAGCCTGAGTCCTACGAGGCCGCGGTCGAGCGGCTCGAGCAGATCATCGACCGGCTCGACTCGGGCCAGGCGGGCTTGCGCGAAACGCTCGATCTCTGCCGCGAGGGTCGCGAGCTCGTCACCTATTGTTCGGCCGAGCTCGACGCGGTCGGCGAGGGACTCAAGGAGCTGAGGTTGGATGAGCTAGCGGCGAAACTGGAGCCTGAGGCGGGCTGACCGGCGCATATCCGCGTCATCGGTCGCTCGCGTGCAGAGCACGCCACGCTCCCTGCTTCCTTGATCTGCTTGGTCAGACCGCCTCAGGTACCGAGTGGCTCGCCTCGATCAAACGCGACCGGCTCGCCTCGATCGCCGTCGCGTCTAAGCAAGTGAGGACTGGCCGGTGCGGCTGCTCTAGGAAGACGTAGGCGACTTCGACCTCCTCGCAGTCGCGAGCGTCGCTGACCGCGAGGGCGTAGATGTCTCGTTGGACCTGGTAGTGACTGGCCCGCTCCTCTGGGCCTTGGTCCCCCAGATGGTCGGTCTTGTAGTCGAGGATCAGCGGCGCGTTGCCTTCACGTTCGACCAGCAGGTCGATCGAGCCGCGGAGCAGCGTGCCGGCGAGCGGCATCGAGATCGAGATCTCGGCGCGGCTGCGATCGGCCGAGCGCACCCGCTCCGTAAAGAGGTCACAGCCGAGCCAGGCGCGCAGCGGGTCGAGCAGCGACTGAATCCCTGCGGCCTCGGTGCTGAGTCCCTCGGCGGCGGCGAAGCGACTGACCACCTCGACCGGTGGCTCCAGCCAGCCTCGATTCGCGCTCCACTCCAGCAGTCCGTGCACGGCGCGGCCCCGTGCCGTTCCGTCCCCCTGCGCCGGCGCAGCGACGTCCTCAACCTCTCCGTTCGCCTTTTGTCGCCCTCCGCCCGACAAAAGGCGAACGGCAGTCCTCGTCGTGGGCGGTGATCGCGGTGTAGGAGAGGGGCCTAGTGGGCGCGGTCGAGGGGTGGTGATCGAGCAGGGGGGCCGGGCCGATGCCCAGATCGAGGGCCGCGGCGTCCCCCGGCGCACGCCCGCCAGCAGCGCGGCCTGTTCGGCGGAGGCGAGGTTGACCCGCACCGCCAGCGCGGACATCGGGAAGCTCTGGTCCAGGCCGTCGCGGGCTTGCGGGGGAGGAATCTGGACCTCGGAGTCCTCGGCCCGGTCGACGCCGAACGCCTCGACGATGCGCTCGACCACGGCGCCGCCGGTGCTCACTTCGCGCGGAGCCTCGGGGCGCACGACGCCGCTGAGGATGAGGCGCTCGCGGGCCCGCGTCGCGGCGACGTGGAAGAGGCGCAGCTCCTCCTCGGCGTCCCGCCGCCGGCCCTCCTCGCGCAGCTCGCGGTGGGCGAAGAGGTTGAGCGATGGCGCCCCGAGCCGGCGCAGCTGCATCCCCACTCGTGGCTCCTCGGCCTCGTGGCCCAGGGTGAGCAGGGGCGTGTGCGAGCCGGCGAGCAGACTGCGCGAGAGCTGGGGCACGGCAACGACGCCGAACTCGAGGCCCTTGGCGCTGTGGATCGTCATGATCCTCACGCCGTCGTGTCCCTCCGCCGCGGTCGCGGCCTGGGCGTCGCCGTCCGCTTCTGCCCGCGCCGCGAGGAAGTCGAGCAGGCCACGCAGGTCGCGGCCCTCGCCGGTCTCGTACTCGGCGGCGAGCCGCATCAGCTTGCGCAGGTTGGCGAAGCGGGCCTCTCCGGCTGGGCGCATCAGGACGGCGAGGTCGTAGCCGGTCTCGGCGACCGCGGCGTCGATCAGGTCGGGGAGCGGAAGGAACGGCGCCCGGGCTCGAAGCGCCACCATCGTCTCGGCAAAGCGGTTCAGCAGTTCCCGCTCCGCCGTGGGGATCTGCTCCAGTCGCTGCGGGTCGTCGAGCTCGACTTCACCGAGTCCGGCGGCGTACTCGATCGTGCGCCAAATGCTCCTGCCCTTGCCCGCTGCCGCCCGCAGCAGCCAGAGCGTGTCTGGGCTGACCCCGCAGGCAGGGGAGGCCAGGGAACCGAACAGCGCCTGATCGTCGAGTGGGTTGGCGATCGTGGCCAGCAGGGCGCAGACGTCGGCGACTTGTTGCTGGGACCAGTAGCCGCGCCCGCCGACCACGTAGGGGCGCAGACCCGCCCGCTCCAGTGAGTCCTCGTAAGCGTCGAGGTGGGTGAAGGCGCGCAACAGCACGACCATCTCACCGCGCGGCACGCCGGCGTCGGTCAGCTCGCGCAGGCGCCCGGCGAGGAAGCGTGCCTCGGCCAGCTGGTTGAGGGGAGTGCGTGCGTCGATCGCCGGCTCCAGCTCGATCTCCTCGCCGTCCCAGTCGTCGCGCCCGGTGAGCAACAGCTCGACCGCCGGCCCGTCGCCGGGCGGTGCGCCGTGCTGCGGTGGGGCGCCGACCCGCAGCGGCCTGTAGTCGTCGCCGAGCAGCCGCTCGCCGATCGCGTTGACCGCGCCGATCACCTCGGGCCGCGAACGGAAGTTACCGCTCAGCTCGAGGGCTTCACCGTCGGCGGCTGCCTCGATCGCGCGACGCTGCTCGCGGAACACTTCGAGGTCGGCATGGCGGAAGCCGTAGATCGACTGCAGCTCGTCGCCCACCACCATCACCTTGCTGGCCGGGCCCCCCAATGCCTCGATCAGGCGAAGCTGCAGCCGGTTCGTGTCCTGGAACTCGTCGACGAGCAGGTGGCTGAAGCGCCCGCGGTAGGCGACGCCGGCCTCGGTCTGCTCGAGCAGCCGCACGGCGAGGATCTGCAGGTCCTCGAAGTCGACACCAGCGCGCCGCTCCTTGGCTGCGGCGAAGCGGGCCGAGAACAGCTCCATCAATTCGGTTACGTGGCGGTAGGCAGCGCCGCCCTCGCCTGCCTCGGCGGCGGCCACCACGACCGCCTCGATCGCTTCCCGGTAAGCGGCGAGCGGCTTTGCCTTGCTGCCGGTGCGCAGGCCGGCAAGCTCGTCCAGGTCGGGAGCGTCGCCTGCCTCGGTCGGCAGGACCTCCAGCGCACGTTCGAGCAGCTCGCGGTTTGGGTCGGTCGGGCGCAGCTCCTCCAGGGCGGCTGCCGCGGACTCGCTGGCCGAGCGCAGCGCGGCGCCGAGGTCGGACAGCGGTGGCTGGCCCAGGCGGGGGTCGGCCACGCCGCGGCTGCGCAGCTCAGCGTGAGCGCCGCAGACCATCGCCCGCAATCCGGCGACGTCGAAGGCGGCGACCGTCCGTTCGCGAGCTTCGTCGCCGCCGGCGAGGAACTCCTCCAGGGCCTCCTCGAACGCCTCCCGCGCGGCGCGCTCGGACTCCGGCGCGTCGAGGACGCGAAACCGGGGGTCGATACCGATCGCCACCGGGTGGGCGGCCAGGAGCCGGTTGCAGAAGCCGTGAATCGTCGTCACCCAGGCGCCGCCTAGGCCGCCGAGGAGGTCCTGTGCCCGCTCGGAACCCGCGGCAGCCCGCACTTCGAGCTCGGCGCGGATCCGCTGGCGCAACTCGGCGGCGGCCTTGTCGGTGAAGGTGAAGGCAAGGACGGCATCCGCCGATACACCGCCCTCGCAAACAAGTCGGCAGTAGCGGTCGACCATCACGCCGGTCTTGCCGGTCCCAGCGCCGGCCTCGACGAGGACGTTGCGTCCCGACGCGGCGATCGCCGCCCGCTGCTCGCTCGTGGGCGCCCGTTCGCTCACTGCTCGTCTCCGTTCTCGCTCGCGGCTTCCACCGGAGCGCGGTCGCGGCGGCAGATCGGCGCGAAGTCGCAGAACGGAGGGCAGATCCCGTGACCGCGCAGGCCCGCCCGCGGGCCCGGATCGCGGCGGATTTCACCGCGACGCATCCGCGCGACGATCGCGCCGGCCCGCCGGCGTGCATCCGCCAGCAGCTCATCGAAGCCCTCGCCCTCGACCACGTCGGTGCGGGCGAGCCCGTAGGAGGCGAGCCGGTCGGCGGCCTCCTCGAGCACCATGCCGCGGGGTCGGCGCTCGGAGGTCCCGCGCAGTGGGTGGTAGAGGCCACCGACCACGTCGGCGCTCCAGTGCTCGGCGACGGCGATCATGTAGAGCTGGAGCTGGAGCTTGGCCTGCTCCTCCAGCTTCTCGCCGGGGGTGACCTTGCTGGACAGCTTGTAGTCGAGTACCAGCGCCTGCCCGTCCGAGGCGCGGTCGACCCGGTCGATCGCGCCGTGCAGGCCCCAGTCGTCGATGGTCAGGATCGGTCGCTCGGCTCCCTCGGCCTCCCCGAAGCCGGCCTCCAGCAGCCAGGGCTCGAAGCCGTCCGGATCGCGGCTGGCCTCTTCGGCCAGGAATCGGGCCAGCAGCCCCTCGACTCGGCGCACGATCGCCCGCTCGGTCGGGTGGGTGCCGAGCTCACGTTCGCTGGCGATCTCGCCGACCAGCTCGCGCCCACGCCTGATCCAGGCGCCCAGCGAGCCTGGGCGGGGGAGGGGATCTCCCCCCGGGCGCTCGCCGTAGAGGCGGTCTAGGACCGCGTGCATGATCCCTCCCTGGATGAGGCCGTCGGGTACGGGATCGAGTGGCTGGGGATCCAGCTCGTGCGAGACGAACCAGCGGTAGGAGCAGAGGTCGAAGCCCTCCAAAGTGGTGCCGCCGTAGGCGGGCACCGCGCTCAGCGCCTCGACTACCACCGGGTTCGAGAGCGGCCCGGGCGCTCGCGTCGAGGTCTCCGCCCGCTGCGCCGCCGCGAGGCGCCCTCTAACCCGCGCCGCGGTGTCGCCGTCTGCCGCTGCCGCGGCGAGCAGCGAGTCCACGTCGGCGCTGGGCCCGTGCGCAGCAATCGCCCGTGCCAGGTCGGTCTCCGAGGGGGCTTCAGCGACACGGTGGACGACCTGAGCGAGGTCGCGCCCCCTGGTCAGCTCTGCCTCCACCGGATCGAGCGCATCGCCGGCCGGGGTTGGGGCGAGCAGGCGACGAACGTCGTCGAGCAGCGGCGAGCGAGCTTCCGCCGTGCCGTTCTCATCGCTGTCGCGGTAGGAGAGGAAGAGCTGCTTGCGGGGGAGGGCCAGGCAGGCGTGGAAGAGGTAGCGCTCCTCGGCGTCGGTATCGCGGCGGGGCGGCAGCCCCAGCGATTCCCGTTGCGCTTCGGAGAGGAATGGATCGGCGCGTCCGTCGCGGCGCGGGAACTCGCCGTCCTGCAGCGAGGCGACGAGAACCTGATCGAAGCGCGCTGCCCTGAGCCGGTATGGATCGGCGATCCGTACGCGGCTGCCGACCGGACCGCTCCAGGCGCGGACCTCGACCTCCTCCACGGTTCTGGCGAGAGCGGTCGGCGACGGGGCGAGGCCGGCGAGCTCGGCTCGCTCGCTGAGGACGTTTGAGATCGCCGCCGCCGCGAGCTGCTCGAGGTTCGCGCAGTGAGTGGGCAGCAGCCCGTCGCCCCCGCCGCTAGACAGCCGGCGCGTCGCTATCGCAGCCGCGATGCGCCCCACCTCCAGGGCCAGCTCCTGCGGCCGGCTTGCTGTCGCCCTGATTCGTGCCAGGTCATCCGGCGGGTCGCCAAAGCGCTCTTCCCACAGGGCTATCGCCCCTGCTGCGTCCTGTATGCGACGACGGCGGATCGCCCGCTCGAACGAGTCGACCTGACCGCCGGGCAGGCCGGAAGCGGCGCGCAGGTAGCGCAGCAGATCGGCGGCGCGGCCAGCTCCGAGCATGGCCTCGAGCAGCGCGATCAAACCGCTGCCGACCGCGGTGAGTCCCACACCGACCGTCGCCTCCAGTGCCGTCGGCACCCCGTAGGACTCCAGAATCGAGGCGAGTAGGGGACCGTGACGGGACGGGTCGCGGACGACGATCGCGATCTCGGCTGGGTCGGTTCCGGCGAAGATCAGCTTCGCCACCTCGGCGCCGATCGTCTCGGCCTCGGCGCGTTCGCCCGCCGAGCGCAGCAAGGTCAGGCTTGCGTCGGGCTCGCGACGTTTGCCCGTGGCCACGCCGAAGTTGCGCTCGAGGTGGAACAGCAGGGGGGACTCGGTGTTGCGCGGGTCCGGTGCGGTCACCGTTTCGGAGGCGACGCCGATCTCGCGCAGGCTGTCGAGCAGGGAGGACCGTGCGGCGAGCGCGGAGTTGCCCTCCTCGTATGGCAGCGCCACCGTCACCTCGGTTCTCGCCGCCAGGTTGGCGATCAACTCGAGCTGGTTGCGGGTCAGGTCGTCCAGCCCGTAGAGGAAGACCGGCCGCTGCCAGAAGTCTTCGTCGGAGTCGCGCAGCCGTCGGATCGCTTCTGCGGCGATGCCGTGCGAGTCGACCAGGCCGAGACGATCGCGCACCGCCGTGTAGCCGGAGAAGAGCGCCGCGACGTCGCCGAGGTAGGCGGAGCTCTCCAGGCTGCCCGCGCCGGCTTCGAGATCCGCGGGTTCGAGGCCGGCCTCCTGCAGCTCGTCAAGCAGGCGCTCGAGGGCGACGGCGAAGCCGGGGTGGAGGGCCGAGCGACCAAGCGGGCCGAGCCTGTCGCGTCCCTCGGTGGCCGCGGCCGACACCGCGCCCAGGCGTTGCGCCGGGGTCAGCTCCGCCCCCGGCGGCGCACCGGCGGCGGTCGCCACCATCTGGAAGAGGCCGCCAAAGGTCAGCACCGTGGCGCCGAGCACGGCCCCGTCTTCGCTGATCTCCTGCTCGAAGCTGTAGACGTCGTCGATCGTCGGCACGACGAGGATCGGATCCTGCTCCGCAGCAGCGCCGAAGCGCTGCCGGATCAGGCCGGCGCGGCCGGAATTCGGGGGTCCGTGGATCAGATTCAGTGACATGGCAGAAGCAACCCAGCATAGGTCCGTCCCCGGCGTGCCCAGATATGTCGCAAAGCCGTTACGCAAAGCCGCAATTGGGGCGATTTCAGCCCCCGCTTTACCGTCTTGCGGTCCCTCTAGATTGAGCGCAGCTAATGGCCCTCTGCTTCGTAGACCCCGCTGACGCCATCCGCGCTATCGCCGACTCGGTCGGCCGCGAGGCGCGACGGCAGCTCCTTGGCGAGGCCGTCCGCTCCTGGGTCGACGAGATCCCCGACGACGAGCTCGAGGTCCACTACGCGAAAGCCCTCTCCGAGCTCGACGAGCACGACCTCTCGATGCTGGCCGCCTGGCACGGCTCACTGGAGCTTGGCCAACCGGTCCCCAACCGTGACTTCCTGATGGGCGCTTTCGGTTCCCTCGGCGAGAACCGCCGCGAGGCCCTAAAGCTCGCCGCAGGCTTCCGCGGCGAGGAGGCCGTAGACGCCGGCGTCACCGAAGACGACGCCTTGGAGCTGGTCCTAGGCCTACTCTCCCAGCCCCGCCTGATGGAGCTGGCCGTAGAGGCCGTAGAGCTCTACATCTGGGACCGCGCCGGCAGCGACAACTAAGCGAGCGCGGCCCGCACGTCGGCGATTGCCTGCTCGGTGTCCTGGAAGTGGACCGCCGTCATCCCGGCCTTTTCCGCGCCTTCGCAGTTGACCAGGACGTCGTCGACGAAGAGGCAGGACTCGGCGGGCATGGCGATTCGCTCCAGGGTTAGTAAGTAGATCTTCGATTCGGGCTTGCGGCAGCCGACGAAGCCCGAGTCGACCACCGTCTCGAAGATCTCGTCGACCGGCAGCATCGCGCGCCACAGGGGCTCCCACTCCTGCACGTTGTTGGTCAGCATCGCCATCCGGTAGCCGCTGTCCTTCAGCTCACGCATCAGTTCGATCATTTCCGGGTTCGGATTGAGCGCCTCGAAGTAGATCTCTTTGAAGCGGTGCATCTCCGGACGGTGGCCGAGCAGTGGTTCGAGACTGTCGGTGAGCTTTTCCAAAAAGGCAACCTCGGTGATCTCGCCCCGCTCCATTTCGAAGAGGGGGTTGTCACCGTTTGTCTCGGTCGCGGCCTGCAGCGCCTTGCCGAGAACCTCGGTCGTGATGCCGGTCTGGTCTTGAAAAGCCATGAAGGACTGCACCAGGGGCGTCGTCAGGACGCCGCCAAAGTCAGAGATAACCGCCTGGATGCGTCCGTTTCGCTCAGCCATCGCCGCGCACTACCTCGTAGTGCCCGAGTCCCTCGCGTCCCTCGACCGACCAGCGGAAGAAGGCGATGTCGGACTCGATCCCCGGCTGGCAGACTTTCGCGGCGCTGATCAGCGTCCCGCCCCCGCGCAGCGGCTGACCGTCCTCATCGTTGGCCCACAACTCCAGCGTCGCTCGCCGCTGTACGCCGTCCGGCCCGTACTCGGTCGAGAGCAGGGCCTCACTGACCTCGACCGGGGCGCCATCGGGGTCGCAGAGAACCGCCGTCACCTGCTCGTCGCCGTGTCCACCGGAGCCCGCGGGACGTGAGGCGCTCAGCGCCAGCAGGCCTCCGTCGGAGAAGACGATTCCGATCGATCGCCGCAGCGCCTGGTCATAGCCCTCGCTCATCGCGCGGGAGCCTATTCTGCCTGGCGAGTTTTGAAGCCAGCGGAGCCCGCTGCCGCCCGATCCCTGGCCCCGGCTACCATGGTCCGATGACTGAGAACCAGACTGAAGTACTCACCGAGGATGACGTGTTCGAGGCGCTCGAGGAGGTAATCGATCCCGAGCTGGGGCTCGACTTCGTCTCCCTCGGCCTCGTCTACGACGTTGACATCGAGGGCGAGGAAGTCTTTGTCACCTTCACCCTGACCACCCCGGCCTGCCCAATCGGCCCCCAGGTCTCCGAGCAGATGAAGGAGTTCGTCGGCGACCTCCCCGGCGTCAAAGCCGTCCACCCAAAGATGATCTTCGACCCCCCTTGGTCGCCCGAGATGATGACCGAGGACGCCAAGTTCGCACTTGGGTTTTAGGCGGGAGTGCGGGGTTAAGAGGGCTCAGGCGGCAGCGAGGGACTGGCGGTCTCTGATCTCAACCTGATAATCGGCGGGCAGCGGCACGGCTGGCTCGCGGTACTTGGACTCGCGGCGACGGGTCAGCAGATGCTCGACGAATGCGAGAGCGCCGCCTCGCGGCGCAGCGACTATCTCGCGGCCGTCGGGATACACGATTGCCAGTGGCCGGTGTTCGGCTACAGCCTCGGCAAGGATTGCGCGGAAGCCCTCTTGGTCGGCCGCGATGAAAGTGGTTCCCTCGGGATAGCGGTCGGGGTTGGTTGCAGCTTCGATCAGTCGCTCGTTGGCGATCTCGCCCGCTGCGGTGAACTTGCTGCGCTCTAGTTTTTCCATGACTCCACGATTGCTTCCCAATGATCGATCAGATAGCGGATGGCTTCCGGTGCGACCTCGTTGGCTGCGCCATCGGAAAATCGCTCCGCAGGCTGCTTCTCGGCTCCAGTGTAGCGGTGCATATCGTGGTGGCCATGGGCATTATCGAGCAGGCGAATTGTTTGCCATTTGCGCTCGATCCGTAGCTGGAGCATGACTGCGTAGCGCTCCATCGGGCGTCCCTCCAAATCGACCAGGATTCGGGCATCAGCGGCGAGTCGGCGGATAAACGGATCGGCCATCGCCGAAACGTATCGTCGCACTCGGCGTTTAGGCTGCGGTTGTGCCGAAGAGTCCGGACTTCGTGAAAATAGATCTGGCAGGTCGAACCCACTGAGAAGGGGTGACTACCGTGTCGTTCAAGATTGAGCAGGTTCTTCCGCTTCTTGGCGTCAACAAGTTCGGTTAGAGACGCGTGGTGCTGGTGGGACAGCGTAGGGCAAGGTGATCGGGACGTCCTAGCGCGGTAGCTGCGGATCGTCGCCCTTGATCTCCTCGGCGGTGCCGTCGAAGTCGTACGGACGGCTGGCCGGCTTATGGGATGGTGGCGCGCCGCGGCTTCCGCCCATTCCGACGACCACGAAGCGGTGGGCGGCGTAGCGGCGCAGCAGGCCTCTGGCAATTGCCCGCGTCGGCGGGATCAGCAGGAGGAGGCCGAAGATGTCGGTTACGAAGCCGGGGGTTAGCAGCAGGGTGCCGCCGATCGCGATCATCAGGCCGTCGGCTACCTCGCGCCCGGGAAAGCGGCGCTCGGCCAGGGCCTGGTTGAAGCGCTGCCAGGCACCGCGGCCCTGGTGGCGCAGCAGGAGCGAGCCGAGCAGGGCGTCAGCCAGCAGCAGGGCGAGAGTGGGGATCACCCCGATCAGGCCGCCGATCTTGATGATCACGTACAGCTCGATGATCGGGACGACGATGAAGAGGCCGACGAGCAGTGCCACGGCTCAGGCGGGGGCCGCCGCTGCCGCCGCGGCCTCCTGCAGCTCGGCAAGCGACTCGTCGATGCCTTCGGCGATGATTTCGACGTCTTCCATCGAGTCGTAGTCGGCGAGCAGGCCGAAGCAGACGCGGCCGTTGTAGCTCATGATCGCCACTGCCAGTGCGTGGTTCTGGGGCAGGAAGGCGACCGGGAAGATCTCCTCCAGCTTGCGCCCCAGGACGTATAGCGGGAACTGCGGTCCGGGCACGTTGGTGACGATCATGTTGAAGAGCCGGGTCGAGAAGTTGATCCTCGCCGCCTGCGCGAGCAGCGTCGGCGGGGCGAAGTCGTTGAAGCGTGAGATCACTTCCGCGCCAAGCGCCTGTTTGGAGCGCTTCAATCCCTCCATCTGCTCGCTGACGACCCGCAGCCGCCGTGCCGGGTCCTCGACGTAAACGGGCAGCGGTCCCCGCATCGCCGCCAGTTTGTTGCCGAGCTCGCCGCGCTCGTCGGCGGTTCGGATCGAGACCGGCACCAGGGCGCGCAGCTCCAGGCCCTCGGTGCGGATGCCGCGCGAGTGCAGCCACTTGCGCAGGGCGCCGGTCACAACCGCGAGCACCACGTCGTTGACCGTGCCGCCCAGGGCGTCCTTGATGCTTTTGAAGGTCGCCAGCTCCGAGCGCGCCCAGGTGTAGCGACGGTGCGGGCCGATGTCGCGATTGAGCGGCACGTCCGGTGCGGGATCAGCGAAGGCGCCGACGACCTCGCCGACGCCCTCCAGCGCCTCGACCGCGCGCCGTGCGGCGCTCTCGGGGTGACGCACCACCTCGACCGCGCGCTCGGCCAGCTTCACCGGCGCCGCCGCCAGATCGGTCGCCCCGCGGGCGATCAACTCAGCCGTGGTGGGCGCCGGCTGCGGTCGCCAACCATCCTCGACGGGGGGCGGGTCGGGGATCGGCTCGAGGTCGAAGAGCACGGTCCCGATGTCAACCCCTGCGATTCCGTCGACCGCCGCGTGGTGGGTCTTGGTCAGCAGCGCGAAGCGGTCGCGCTCCAGGCCCTGCACCAGCCACATCTCCCAGAGCGGCTTGGAGCGATCGAGCTGCTGCGAGAAGACCCGCGCCGCGAGCCGCTTGAGCTGCGCCTCGCCGCCCGGCTCAGGCAGCGCCGTGTGGCGGATGTGGTAGCTGAGGTTGAAGTTGACGTCGTCCGCCCAAAGCGGTCGCCCGGCCTCCAGTGGCGGCACGACCAAGCGCTGGCGGAAGCGGGGTACCTGGTCGAGCTTGCCCCGCACGTGCTCGACCAGATCGACGTAGCGCGGCGGCGGCCCCTCGAACAGCAGGCAGCCGCCGATGTGCATGTGGCTGGACGAGTTCTCGTTGGTGAGGAACGAGGCATCGGTCGAGCTGAGGCGTTCGAGGTGGTCTCCGGCGGTGCTCATCCTAGAAAGGTACCCTGAGGGCATGCCTACTACGCCCACGGCCGTAGCGCCGAAACGCGTCCTGCTTGCCGCTCCGCGCGGTTACTGCGCCGGCGTCGATCGCGCCGTGCAGACGGTCGAGCGGGCGCTCGAGCACTACGGCGCCCCCGTCTACGTGCGCAAAGAGATCGTCCACAACAAGCACGTCGTCGAGGAGCTCTCCAAGCGGGGGGCGATTTTCGTCGAGGAGGAGACCGAGGTGCCGGAGGGCGAGATGGTCGTCTTCTCGGCCCATGGCGTCGCCCCGGCCGTCCACGAGAACGCCGCCGCGCGCAACCTGCGCACGATCGACGCCACCTGCCCGCTGGTCACCAAGGTCCACGTCTCGGCTCGCCGCTTTGCCGCCGACGGCTACACGATCGTGATGATCGGCCACGAGGGCCACGAGGAGGTCGAAGGGACGACCGGTGAGGCACCGGAGAGCATCGTCCTCGTGCAGACGGTCGAGGAGGTGGACGACCTCGATGTCCCGGACCCCGAGCGCGTCGCGTTCATCACCCAGACGACCCTCTCGGTGGACGAGACGGCCGAGATCATCGCCGCCCTTCGAGCCAAGTACCCGGGGATCGTCAGCTCCAAGTCAGACGACATCTGTTACGCGACGACCAACCGGCAGATCGCCGTCAAGCAGCTCGCCCGCGAGTGCGAGCTGGTCCTGGTGATCGGTTCGACCAACTCCTCGAACTCCAACCGGCTGGTCGAGGTGGCGCGCGAGCACGGCGCCGCATCGCACTTGATCGACAACCACACGCAGGTCCAGGAGGAGTGGCTGGAGGGCGTGGAGACGGTCGGGATCACCTCCGGCGCCAGCGCCCCGGAGGAGCTGGTGGAACAGCTCGTCGAGCTCTTTCGCCAGCGCGGGGCAGAGGACGTCTCCGAGTTGCGCACGGTGCACGAGGACGTGCGGTTCATGCTGCCGAAGAAGATTCGCGAAGTTGCCGCGGCCGGCGCTTAGGGCAAGCCCGCTGAGAAGCTGACGGACCAGACGCGGAGGCCCTCGGAGGGCTCAATAAGGAGTTCGTGCCGCTCGTGCTTGGGGTGCTCGACGAGCTTGTGTAGGCCGGGGTTGGAGACTGCGATCGGGTTTCGTGCCGAACCGTCGAGATTGATCGCTATCTCACCCTTGCCCTCGGCCGTAACGTACGCGCCGCCGGCTTCGTAGGGGACCCGCAGCTCGCCGCCAGTCCATGGCCTCTCCCATGAACCGCCTGGGAACAGCTCGGGGGTGGGGGGCATCACCCTCGCGCCCGGTGAGTCGGTGGGGCGGAGGGGCGCCATTGGCTCCGGTAGTGCACGCAGGGCGTCCTGCTCGCGCAGCTCGGCCTGGATCGCTTCCTCGCTGGCGCGATATTCGCCCTCGCCGAAGTGGAACCAGCTGAGCGCACCGCCCAGCTTCCAGAGGAAGAGGCTCGGCCAGCCTTCGCAGCCGTAGGCGTGCCAGAGGCGTCGATCGGCGTCGATCGCCACCGGGAACTCGACGCCCAGTTGCTCCAGGCCAGCCGCGACGACCTCGCGCTCCGCTCCGAACGGGAAGCGAGGCGCTTGAACGCCGATCGTGGTCAGCCCATCCGCCGCATAGCGCCGCGCCCACTCGGCGACGTAGGGAAGCGTGCGGACGCTGTTGAGCTGAGCGAAGTCGAAGAAGTGGACGAGGACCGGCCCGCCCGCCGTCGCCACCGGCATCGAGCGCGGCGCCTCGCCGATCCACTGGGTCCCGTCGGGCAGGTCGGGTGCGGCAATGTTGTCGCGTTCGGGGCGCAGGGCGCGGAAACTTATCCGGCCTTGAGGTTGTGCGCTAGCTTCTCCGGCGATGATCGAGTTCGCCATTGCGGCTGTTCCGCTCTTGCTGCTGCTCGTCTCGCTGCTGTTCGGGCGTTACCCCGGCTGCGAGGCGGCGATGCGGATCGCCGCTCGGATCGCCGCGCGACATCGATCGACTCCGACAACGGGGAGCAACTGGCGGCGTCCTCGTCCGCCCGCCTCAGGCGCTGTGCGTGGCGGGCTCCTGCTCGCCTTTGGCCTCTCGGGCCGAGCTCCTCCCGGCTGAGCAGTTCCCTTACGCACGAATCGTTCTGCTCAACGAGAGGAGAAGTCTTCATGTCCTATGCAAAGAGGGTTTTCGCCGTGCTGCTCGCCGTCTTCGCGATCGCAGGCCTTGCGGCATGCGGGAGCGATGACAGCAGTGACAGCAGTAGCGCTGGTAACGCCGGCGATGACGGTGGCGGCCACAGCATCACCGAAGTGAAGAACGCAGTACCGACGATCACCGTCAAGAACGGCGAACCGGTTGGGGGTGTGCAGGAGCTCGAATACAGCGCCGGCGATCAGGTTCGCTTCAAGGTCGACTCCGACGTCGCCGACGAGATCCACGTCCACGGTTACGACCTGATGAAGGACGTACCGGCCGGCGGCTCGGTCTCATTCTCCTTCCCTGCCGAAATCGAAGGGATCTTCGAGGTCGAGCTGGAGGGACTCAAGGAACAGATCGCGGAGTTGCGAGTCAACCCGTGAGCTGGCTGCCGTTCGCGCACGCCCTCGTTGCGCGGCAGGACCTACCGGTCCCGGCCTGGCTATTTGCCTGGGGGGCGTCGATCGTCCTGATCGTCTCCTTCTTCGCGCTCTCGGTCAGCTGGCGTGCGCCCCGCTTCGAGGAGGACCGTTGGCGTCCCCTCGGAGCGGGGTTCTCGCGGGTGCTGCTCAGCCTGCCGGCTCAGGCGATCTGCGGCCTGATCGGTGTCTTCCTGCTCGGCCTGGCGATCTACGCTGGACTGCGAGGCACCGAAGCACCGGACCGCAACTTCGCCCTGACCTTTCTCTACGTCACCGCCTGGCTCGGGTTCCCCTTGTTCAGCGTCTTCCTCGGTGACGTGTTCCGGCCGTTCAACCCCTGGCGGGCGGTGGGCCGCGCGATCGGCGCGGGGTTTACCGCGCTGGCCGGCCAGCGGCCCGCCCACCTGCGCTATCCCGAGGCGCTCGGGCGCTGGCCGGCCGCGGTTGGCCTGATCGCCGTCGTCTGGTTGGAGATCGTCTACGGCGCCAGCGGTGGGGTCGCGGTGGGGCTTTCCCCGCATGCGGCGGCCGTGGCGGCCCTCGTCTACAGCGGCTACACGCTGGCGATGATGGCGCTGTTCGGAGTCGAGCGGTGGTGCCGCACCGGCGAGGTCTTCTCGGTCTACTTCGGGATGTTCGGGCGGCTCGGCTGCTTCGGCGTGGAGAAGGGTCGCCTCGGCTTGCGGCGACCTTTTTCGGCAGCGACCAAATGGGCGACCGTGCCGGGCTCGGTTGCCGTGGTGATCGCCTCGATCGCCACCACCAGCTTCGACGGCGCGCAGGAGGGAGCGTTCAAGGGGGCCATGGAAAGCACCTTCGAATGGGTCGCCGATCGTGGCATCGGGCTGACCACGGCCCTGCGGCTCACCGACACCCTCTTCATCCTGCTCTGCTTCGCCGGCGTCGGCCTCGTCTACCTGATCGGCGTGCGTGGCATGGCAAGCGTCCCCGGCGCTCCCTCGTTCAAGAAATTGCGCGACGGCTTCGCCCACACCCTGATCCCGATCGCATTCGCCTATCTAGTCGCCCACTACTTCAGCCTCTTCGTCTTCCAGGAGCAGGCCCAGTTCACCTACCTGCTCTCCGATCCACTCGGCACGGGGACGACTGACCTCTTCGGTACCGCTTCGTCTGGGATCGACTTCCGCTTACTGAGCGCCAATGCGATTTGGTACGTGCAGGTAGGTGCCCTTGTGGTTGGCCACGTCATCGGCCTCACCCTGGCCCATGACCGGGCCACTGCCTACTGGGGTGACTACCGCCAGGCCGCTCGCTCGCAGTATTGGATGCTGGCGGTGATGGTCGCCTTCACCTGCTTTGGCCTGTACCTGCTCTCGGTGGCGAACGGATAGGAAGGATTGAATCCGCAAGATCCGGGTAAATGCAGAATTATCCCTGCGGATGGTCGGTTTTCTACTGATGTCCCACGGGGCCTTAGGTGATTGACTAAGGCAGAGGTTGCGAATCAGAGCAGTTTCAACCGTCTCCCTCCCATAAGTGAGAACAGCATCGGGGTCGTCGGAAATATCAGCCACCCGACGGCCTCGATGCGTTTTTGTCGCCTCAGCTAACGCGCTGTATGGGCGGAGGTGTCCAAGTGCCGTCGATGGCACTCCTGTCTGGCGAGTAGAGGTGGAGCATCAGGTAGAAGTCGTCCGGCGGGGCGGGCAGCCAGTTCGTATGGGAGCCAGGCGGCGGCTCGTGCTGGATGACGATCTCCAGTGAGCCATCGGCAGCAGGCTCCAGCTCGTCGCGACTACCCAGTGCATAGCGGTCGATCGGGTTGGAGACGAAGAGCTGGTCCATGTCGTAGACAGCCAGCGACCAGAGGCGGTCAACCGGCGGTAGGGCGCCGGGCTCAAAGCGCAGGACGTACCGATGCGAGCCAGTTAGCTGACTGCCCCCCTCATCGGTGGTGCTCAGCGGGAAGATCGCGTCCTCGGGTCTGTTGATCCCGAGGGCGAAGTTGGCAATACGGGCACGACGCAGGTAGTCCGTTCCATAGGAGCCCGCCCCGCTGTGGAGCACCTGCCAGCCACGCTCTGCCTCGGCAGCCGATGGGGCCATGACCATCCCCCGGCCCTCTTCGAACCCGTTCGTCAGGCCCTCTTTGGTGGACTCCGGGAGGACCGACCAGTCAAAAGGCTGTCCGGGCCGGAGCTTGATTGCCGCCAGGCGGTCGAGCATGGGAAAGTCGATCGCCGTGGGTGGATTGCTCTTCATTTGCATTGCCAGCTCGGTGAGGAATTCTGGGGCATCCATCTCCATTACCCGTCGATGCGCGGGCGGAAGTGGATCGAGTGCCGGCTCGCCGGGCTCTCCAGGCGGAGGAGCGGGCACGGTAGCCCCATGGGCACTCAGCGGTGTCAGGTCAAGTTGTCCTTGAATGGCTCGGCTGGCATTCAGATCCTCGCGGTCATGCGCATGGAGGTGGAAAATTCCCCAGACGTTGTTGGTCGGTGCGTCGAGACGCCGGGTGCCTTCGGGGATCTCACCTCTCCAGCCGGGACCGATGATCGCCAAGGTGTTCCCGTCGGTTCCGACTGTGTCGGGCGTGAGCGAAGTGAAGACGTTGGTCCAAGCGTCCAGTAAGGGCATCAGGTAGGAACGCCCGCCGGTGTCGGGGAGCTTCAGCAGTGCGGGCTCACGTGCGAGGTCGAGCCAGGTGAGCGAGTAGAGGGTGTCGACGTTGGCGGCGACGATGCTTCTGACGTTCGGGTCAGCGAATTGACGCAGATGGGCGAAGCGATTGAGCTTGTCCCCGTTGGACACCGGCCAGGTGCCGATTGCCTGGCGCATCGTCGCCATCATCAGCAGCAACGGGAAGCCGAAGACGAATGCGTCGGCGCCGAGGCGCTGGGCTTGCGTTTGAGTAAGCGTCATCAGATGCATGGGCGTCACCTACCCCTGCCAGGTCACAACCATGCGAAAAGATAAGAACACATAAAGACTCTAAGTGCATTATGAAGAGGGCCGGCCCGTTGGACGGGGTTATTTGCGCGCTTGACAGTGTCGGATAAAGCAGGCACACTGAATTGTGGCCGGGCGCGGCGTGGACGCCACCGGACCGCCGTTCCCAGCCGTCACGTCCAACGTCCCTAGGAGCGGAAATGGCGGGCTATGGTCCGACCGAGATGGTCCAAACGCCGTGGGGCAGAGCAGATCAACTGCGCGAGAGGATGCTGCGGCCGGGGCCGGGGATGCCGCGTGAAGACGTAACGCGGAGTCAGCGTGAGAGGCTGTTCGGCGCAACCGTCGCCTGCGTCGCCTCGCAGGGTTATGAGGCGACCACGGTTGCCGACCTCCTCGAGCTGTCGGGTGTCTCGCGGAGCGCCTTCTACGAGCACTTCCGCGACAAGGAGGACTGCGTTCTCGCCACGTTCGATGCGCTGGTCGCCAGGTCGGTGAAATTGGTTCGCGGCGAGATGGACCACAACGGATCGTGGGATGCGCGCGCCACCTACGCCCTCGATGCGCTGTTCGACGCGATCGTCAAACAGGAAGCCGCTGCCAGTCTCTGCTTCTGCGACATCTACGCCGCCGGCGAGCGTGGGCGCCTGGCGGTGGAGCGGGCAATGGCAGGGGTCACCGAGGTGGTGGAGGAGGCGATTGCGGGGATCAGCGGAAGCAAGCTGCCGAGGAACCTCGTCCATGGCTTGGTCGGTGGCACCCACATCGTCATCCAGACTCATTTGCGCCGAGAAGAAGCGGAGCGCCTGCCCGAATATGCCAAGGCCCTGCGCGATCTGCTGCTCAGCTACGAGGCGCCGAGCGTGCCGCTACGGCTCGGCGGCCGCCGGCCGCGACCGATCGGCGGCCCACCCCCATTCGTGGCCTACAGCCAGGCGGAGAAGATCGTGCGGGCGCTAGCGGCGGCGGCGGGGGAGCGGGGCTACCCCGCGGTGACCGTGGCCGAGATCGCTGCCCGGGCGTCGATCTCGCAGGCGACCTTCTACTCGCATTTCGGTGACAAGCAGGCCGCGCTGGTAGCCGCAATCGATTCCGCCGGCTCGCAGATGCTCGGCGTCGCGATGCCCGCTGCTCGTCGTGCATCGGACTGGCCGAGCGCGATCCGCGCTGCGATCGGTGGCCTTTGCGCGTTCTATGCATCCGAGCCCGACCTGGCCCGGCTTGCCGTCGTCGAGATCTACGCCGCCGGCTCGACGGCGCTGGCGCAACGAGACAGACGATTCGAGGCGTTTCTGGGCCTTCTGCAGCCGGCCCTCGAGGCCTCCCCGGAGACAAAGCCGGTCGTTGCAGATGTGGTGCTGGGCGCCGTTTGGACCTTGGTCTACGAACAGATCGTCACCGAGGAGGCGGAGGCGCTGCCACAGGTCGCGCCGATGGCGACCTACGTGATCCTCTCCCCGTTTCTCGGTGGCGAAGAAGCGGCCAGGATCTCGAACGGCGACGGGCGCAACCAGCCGAGTAGATAAGTCCGCGCACGGACTCCCCGGGCTCGCTAATGGGGTTAGCTAGCCCGGGGCCCCGTCCGCTTACTCAAGGCCGTCCTCCACTGCAGGGAAACCAAGCACAGGGGAGGCAGCGCGCCTCTAATAAGAACATATGAAAACCACAAAATCAAGTTCTGGGTACGAATGATTTACTGATTTGGCTTTAAATCAGGGATTGCTGTCTGGAGAGCGCCTTCTTGGGAATACACCGGAGGATCGGTGATCGGAAAGTTTGATTAAGAAAATGCTATAAATAAGAACAGTTGGCTGCCCACGTATCCAAGCGAGGAGAGGTCCGCGCCCGAGCCGGTGCCCGAGCTCTTTCGTTGCTGGCGACAGCGCCCAACCCGGTTGTGCTCGAGGTGCTTGCCGATGGGCCGAGCAGCTTGGCCGAGCTGCAGGGTCGCGGCGGGGCGCCGGGGTCCACCCTTCGCGCACGCCTCAGGGATCTCGCCGACGCGGATGTGATCGTCGCCTGCCGCAACGGCGGTTTCCGGCGCGGCTCCGCTGAATACGAGTTGACCGACGCGGGTGAGGATCTCCTCGTCGTGGCCGAGGTGCTCGAGCGCTGGTTGGCGGAATCGCCACACGCGAGTCGTCCCTTTGCCGGCAACTGCGCCAAGGCGGCTATCGGTGCCCTTGCGGAGGGATGGTCGGCGACCCTGCTCCGGGCGCTGGCCGCCAAGCCGCTTTCGGTGGCTGACCTCGACAGCCTGATCGCCAGCTTCAACTATCCGTCGCTCGAACGCCGCATCGCGGCGATGCGCCACGCCGGTCAGGTCGAAGCCTGTCCCGCCAGCGGCCGCGAAACGCCCTACGCGGTGACCACCTGGCTGCGCCGAGGAGTCGCGCCGCTCCTCGCGGCGATCCGCTGGGAGCGGCTGCATCTCACCGAGAGCAGTGCGCCGGTGGCCGGGTTGGACGTAGAGGCAGCCTTTCTACTGGCGATGCCGCTGCTGAGGTTGGATCAGGAGCTCTCTGGCCGCTGTCGCCTCGCGGTCGAGCTTCCCAGCGGCGGAGAGGGGCGCGTGGCGGGTGTGGTGGCTGGCCTCGAAGAGGGTTCCGTGGCGTCCTGTACCTCGCGCCTGGACGGAACCGCCGACGCCTGGGCATCGGGCTCTGTCGGCGCTTGGTTCAGAGCGCTCATCGACCATGACGGAGAATCGCTCGAGCTTGGTGGCGACGGGCGCCTGGCGCGGACCCTGATCGCCGGCCTGCACAAGGCTTTGTTCGCCCCCTCACTGCAGAGGCGCAGCGAGGTGTTCGCCTAGCTAGAGGATCTCGCCGAGCCGGCGCTCGAGTGCGGCTGAGATCTCCTCGCGCACCGGACCCTCGGCAAGGCGTTCGACCAGGGACTCGAGGAAGCCCTCGATGATCAGTGCCTTCGCCCCGGCCGGGTCGAGTCCGCGCGAGGTCAGGTAGAAGAGCTGGTCTTTGTCGATCTGGGCGATCGCGGCTGCGTGGGTACAGCGGACGTCATCGGCTTCGATCTCCAGGCCGGGGATCGCGTCGGCGTGAGCCTCGGGGGAGAGCAGCAGGTTGCGGCTCTCCTGGAAGGCGTCCGTCCCCTGAGCGCCCGGGTCGACCCGGATCATCCCCCGCCAGACGGCGGTAGAGCCGGCGGCGAGCACACCGCGGAAGGCGAGGTCGGAGTTGGTGTTGGGAGCGGCGTGCTCCTGGGTCGTGTCGTAGTCGAGGTGCTGTCCCGGCCCACCGGCATAGCCGCCGGTCACCCGGGCTTCCGAGCCGGGACCCGCGAGGTTGGTCTCCATCCGCACCTTGCCGCGCCCTGAGCCGAAGCCGAGCGCAGTCCAGTCGAGGCGACCGTCGCGCTCCACCTGCGCCCGCTGGCTGGAGAAGATCCAGCCCCGCTCGGAGATGTCCTGGGTCGAGACGTAGCGCAGAGTCGCCGCCTGGCCGACGTGAAGCTCGACCACCGAGTTGAGTAGCGCGTCGGTCTCGTCACTGTCAGAGCCACTGTGCTCCCAGACCTCCGCTTCGGCGCCCTCCTCGATCACGACCAGGGTGCGCCAATAGACTCCCGCGCCGTCCTCGTCCACCGGCAGCTCGACCTTGATCGGCTCGGCCACCGTGACCCCGGCGGGCACGTGGACCAGGACGCCGTTGCTGCCAGTTCGCCTTGTTGCGGGCGACGAACGGGTCCTCGCTTGCGACAGCGACCCAGCCGCCCTCGACCAGCTCCGGGTGGGAATCGACCGCCTCGGCCAGTGGCAGCACCGTGCGCCCCTACTCTCTCGATCGAAGCTTCGATCGAGGCGGGCTCGTAGGCGTCGAGATCGAGGCCTGAGAGGTCGGTGAATTCCCACCCCTTCGCCTTCTGGTCCGGAAGGGGTGGAAGCGTCGCCAGCTCAGCCAATTGAGCCCTCCATCTGCAGCTCGATCAGGCGGTTGAGCTCGACCGCGTACTCCATCGGCAGCTCTTTGGTGACCGGCTCGATGAAGCCGTTGACGATCATCTTCGAGGCCTCTTCCTCGTCGAGCCCGTGGCTCTGCAGGTAGAAGATCTGCTCGTCGCCGATTTTCGAGACGGTCGCCTCGTGGCCGACGTCGGCGTCGTTCTCGTCGATCCGGATCGTCGGGTAGGTGTCCGAGCGCGAGTCCTCGTCGAGCAGCAGCGCGTCGCAGACGACCTTGGAGCGCGACTCGCTCGCCCCGTCGGCGACCTCGAGCAGGCCGCGGTAGGTGCTGCGCCCGCCGTCCTTGGAGATCGACTTGGAGAAGATCGAGGAAGAGGTGCGCGGCGCCGCGTGGATGATCTTGCCGCCGGCGTCCTGATGCTGGCCCTCGCCGGCGAAGGCGATCGAGAGGATCTCGCCGTGCGCTTCGGGGCCGAGCAGGTAGATCGAGGGGTACTTCATCGTCAGTTTCGAGCCGAGGTTGCAGTCGACCCACTCCATCGTCGCCTTCTCGTGGGCGACGGCGCGCTTGGTGACCAGGTTGAAGACGTTCTGCGACCAGTTCTGCACGGTCGTGTAGCGGACCCGTGAGCTTGGCTTGGCGACGATCTCGACCACGGCGGAGTGCAGCGAGTCGGTCGAGTAGACCGGCGCCGTGCAGCCCTCGATGTAGTGGACGTCGGAGCCCTCCTCGGCGATGATCAGCGTCCGCTCGAACTGGCCCATGTTCTCGGTGTTGATCCGGAAGTAGGCCTGCAGCGGCATCTCCACCTTGACCCCGGCCGGCACGTAGACGAACGAGCCGCCCGACCAGACGGCCGAGTTGAGCGCCGCCAGTTTGTTGTCGTTGGGCGGGATGATCGTCGCCCAGTACTCGCGGACGAGATCCTCGTGCTCGCGCAGCGCCGTGTCCATGTCGGTGAAGATCACGCCCTGGGCCTCGAGCTTCTCGTTGACCTGGTGGTAGACGACCTCGGACTCGTACTGGGCGCCGACGCCGGAGAGGAATTTGCGCTCCGCCTCGGGAATGCCGAGCCGGTCGAAGGTGTTTTTGATGTCCTCGGGGACCTCGCTCCAATCGCGGCTGTTCTTTTCCGAGGCGCGGACGAAGTAGTGGATGTCGTCGAAGTCGATCTGGCCGAGGTTGCCGCCCCAGGTCGGGGTCGGGCGAGAGTAGAAGTGCTCCAGCGCCTTGAGGCGGAAGTCGCGCATCCACTGCGGCTCGTCCTTGTACTCGGAGATCGATTCGACGACCTCGCGCGAGAGGCCCTTGGGGGCTTTGTAGGCGTAGCCGCTCTCGGGATCGTGGAAGCCGAACTTCTCCTTGTAGTCGGCGTTGATCCCGGCAAGCTCTCTTTTCTCTGCAACAGCCTCTGGCGTTGCCATGGTCAGTCACCTCCAAGACGATGGTGTCGTCCACGACGGTCGTCGTGAACGTCCGTACCGGAGCATAGGCGGGGAGCGTCTTCGGCCTGCCGGTGGTCAGGTCGAAGAGCGAGCCGTGGCGGGGGCACTCGACGGTGCAGGTAGCGGAGTCGAACTCGCCCTCGGCGAGCGGACCGTCGTCATGCGAGCAGCGGTCCTCGATCGCGTACAGCGTGCCGTCGCAGTTGAAGACGCCGATCTTCACCCCTCGTGCTCGACCAGGCGCATCGCGCCGGGCCGCAAGCTCGGCGAGCGGGCAGACGGGGATAGTGGTTCCAGCGGTGTCGGTCAAGAGGAGCCCTTCGTCACGCGCTCTCCGCGGCGCGTTCGTGCGGGTTGAAACTTAATCCTACTTCCTGAGTCGGATTTTAGCGGCCGGCCGGGCGGGCTGGGTTGCGTAACAAGCGCTTGACCATCGGCTCAGCGGGGATGAGAGGATCGGTGGGAACTTCGACCATAGGAGAGAGCATGAGCGAGCGAACCAGTTACGAGCCGGGAACCCCTTGTTGGGTCGACCTGGGCACTCCCGACCTTGATGCGGCCGTCGACTTCTACGGCGGTCTCTTCGGCTGGGACGTGCCCGAGGCCGAGAACGCCGAGCAGACCGGTGGCTACCGCCAGGCGATGCTGCGGGGCAAGCCAGTCGGCGGGGTGATGCCGCTGATGCAGGAGGGTCAGCCGCCCGCCTGGAGCGACCTATGTCTCGGTCGAGGACGCCGACGCGACGGCCGCCAAGGTGACGCGACGCCGGCGGCACCGTGATCGCCGAGCCGATGGAAGTGCTCGACCTCGGCCGGATGGCGTTCTTCGCCGACCCGACCGGGCGCCGTGTTCGGGATCTGGCAGCCCGGGCACATTCATCGGCGCCGATATCGTCAACGAGCCGGGCGCGTTCTCCTGGAACGAGCTCAACACCCGCGACCCGGACGCCGCCAAGGCCTTCTACGGCGCCGTCTTCGGCTGGGACTTCGAAGACAACGACATGGGGGAGACGGGCACCTACACGACGCTGAAATTGGGCGGATGACACGGTCGGCGGGATGCTCGACATGGCAGCTCGCGGCGTCCCCGAGCAGGTGCCCGCCCACTGGCAGGTCTACTTCGCGGTCGAGGACACCGACGCGACCGTCGAGCAGGCGAAGCGAGCGGTGGCAACGTGATGGTCGAGCCGATGGACGTTCCGGCGGGCCGCTTCGCGATCCTCACCGACCCGCACGGGGCAAGCTTCGCGGTCATCGCCCTCAGCGAAGGGACGCGGGGAAAACGCGCTAACATCACGGCGCTCAGGAGGAGCCGAGGTCGGCGGCAGCTTCTGAGGGGTCGCCGGCCTCGCCCTCGTCCTCCCATTCGGCCGGCTGGCCGAGGCTGGCGCTCTTGACCACCTTGAGGCCGAGCATCGCGCACTTCATCCGCGTCGCCGAGATCTCGATCCCGAGCAGGTCGAGGACCTACTCCTTGGGCAGCGCAGCAGCTCCTCGCGCGTCTTGCCGACGCAGCTCGTCGGTGAGCAGCGAGGTCGCCGCGGTCGAGATCGCGCAGCCCTGACCCTCGAAGGCGATCTCCGCCACCCGGCCCTCCTCGTCGAGCCGAATGGTCACGTGCTGCTCGTCGCCGCAGAAGCGGGTTCGTGTCCTCGAACTCGAGGTCGGGTCCTCCGATCCGGCCGAAGTTGTGCGGTCGCTTGTAGTGGTCGAGGATCTGCTCCCGGTAGAGCTGGTCCTCCATCAGAGGCCGAAGACCTTGCGGGCGTCGTGGAGGCCGTCGAGGAGGCGGTCGATCTCCTCGGGGGTGGTGTAGACGCCGAAGCTGGCGCGGGCGGTGGCGGCGATGCCGAGGCGATCCATCAGGGCTGGGCGCAGTGGTGGCCGGCGCGGACCGCGACGCCGTGGCGGTCGAGGATCTCGGAGACGTCGTGGGCGTGGACTCCCTCGAGCTCGAAGGAGACGGGCCCGATGCGCTCCGCGCCGCGCGGCGGGCCGAAGAGCTGCAGTCCGGGAACCTCCGAGCAGGCGCTCCAGCGCATAGTCGGCGATCTGCCGCTCATGGTCGCGCACGCGCTCCATGCCGAGCCCGTCGAGCCAGCGCAGCGGCGGCGGCCATCCCGATCGCCTGGGTGATCGCCGGCGTTCCCGCCTCGAAGCGGGCGGGCGGGTCGGCGTAGGTCGTCCCGCCCTTGGTCACCTTGCGGATCATCGAGCCGCCGCCGAGGAAGGGCGGCATCTCCCGCAGCAGGTCGCAGCTTGGCCCCAGAGCGCGCCGATCCCGGTCGGCGCGTAGAGCTTGTGGCCGGTGATCGCGTAGAAGTCGACGCCGAGCTCGGCCACGTCGAGCGGCAGCTTCGGCGCCGCCTGGGCGCCGTCGGCGAGCACCAGGGCGCCGGCGTCGTGGGCGAGGCGGGCGATCTCGGCGATCGGGTTCTCGGTGCCGAGCACGTTGGAGACGTGGGCGACGGCGACGAGCTTCGGCACCCGCTCCAGCAGCGCCGCGTAAAGCGTCCATGTCGAGCAGGCCGTCGTCGGTCGACCGGTACCCAGTCGATCTCGGCGCCGACCCGCTCGGCGAGCTGCTGCCAGGGCACGATGTTGGAGTGGTGCTCCATCTCGGTGAGCACGATGCGGTCGCCGGCGCCGACGTTGGCATCGCCCCAGGCGCGAGCCACCAGGTTGATCGCCTCGGTCGCGTTGCGGACGAAGATCACCTCGCGGCGGTCGCCCGCACCGATGTGGTCGGCGACCGTCGCCCGCGCCCCCTCATAGGCCGCGGTCGCCTCGGCCGAGAGCGTGTGCGAGCCGCGGTGGACGTTGGAGTGGTGCGCCCGCTCGTAGCGATCGACCGCCTGGATCGAGGCCAGCACCCGTTGAGAGCTGGCGCCGCTGTCGAGGTAGGCGACCGGGCTGCCGTGGACCTCGCGCTCCAGCGCGGGAAAGGCGGCGCGGACCTTCTCGATCGGGAAGGCCGACGTCGCTGGCGTGGTCGTCGTCGGCTCCATCTCTACGAGGCTAGGCGGTGGCGCCCGCCTCTACCTCCTCGCGGATCCAGCCGTAGCCCTTCTCCTCGAGCACGCCGACGAGCTCGGGGCCGCCCTCCTTGACGATCCGTCCCTCGAACATGACGTGGACCGAGTCGGGCTTGACCATGTGCAGGATGCGCTGGTAGTGGGTGATGATCAGCACGCCCATATCGGGGCCGGCGAAGGTGTTGACGCCGTCGGCGACGATCCGCAGGGCGTCGATGTCGAGGCCGGAGTCGGTCTCGTCGAGGACGGCGATCTCGGGCTTGCAGCAGGGCGAGCTGCAGCAGCTCCATGCGCTTCTTCTCGCCGCCCGAGAAGCCGTCGTTGAGGTAGCGGCTGGAGAAGTCTTTGGGGATGTTGGCCAGCTGCATCGCCTCCTGGGCGGTCTTGGCGAACTCTTTGATCTTGATCTCGCCTTCGCCGCGCGCCTCGCGGCGGGCGTTGAGGATCATCCGCAGGTACTTGCTGACCGAGACGCCGGGGATCGCCACCGGATACTGGAAGGCCATGAACAGGCCGGCGCGTGGAGCGCTCGTCGGGATCGGCCTCGGTCATGTCCTCGCCCTTGAAGACGATCGAGCCCTCGGTCACCTCCAGCGCGGGGTGGCCCATGATCGCGTTGGCGAGGGTCGACTTGCCGGAGCCGTTCGGGCCCATCAGCGCGTGGACCTTGCCCTTCTCGACGTCGAGGTCGAGGCCGCGGAGGATCTCCTTGCCCTCGGCGCTCACGTGCAGGTTGCGTATCTCCAGCTCAGCCAATGTCACTCCGTTCGTGGTTGCGTGGGATTAAGCGGCGCTGCTGACGGGCGTCTTCTCGGCTGCGTCTTCGGCGCCGCCAGAGAACTCGACCAGCTCGGCCAACGTGGTGCCGGCGAGCGCCTTGGTGACGCCGCCCTGGACGCGGGTCCAGAGCAGCTTCGTCGCACAGGCATGGTCGCCGTCGCTCTCGTGCGAGCAGAGGACCTTGCCCTCGGGAGTCTCGTGGAAGCACTCCATCGGCGCGATCTGACCTTCCAGCGCCTCGACCACTTCGTCGAGCGTGATCGTCTCCGCCGTCTTGGCCAGCCGGTAGCCGCCGTGGGCGCCGCGCGTCGAGCTGACCAGCCCGGCGTTGCGCAGCTTGGCGACCAGGTGCTCGAGGTAGGAGAGCGGCAGCCGCTCCGCCTCGGCGACGGCGCTGAGCGAGACAGGGGCGGACCCGGGTTGGCGTCCCAGCTCAACCATCAGGCGAACTCCGTACTCGGCTTTGGTCGAAAACAGCATCGACCTAAATCCTACTGAAGCGGTCGGTTATGCGGAGGCGGCTTCGGTTGCCTCTTCGCTGGCGCGCTGCCGTGCTTCCTCCCTGCCTATCTCGACATGGGCCCTGCTGTCGCGGTTGCTGATCAGGACGAGGGTGAGGACGAAGCCGAGCGCGGCGATCGCGGCACCGCCGAGGAAGGCGGTCTGGAAGCCGTCGGTGAGCGCGGCAGGGAGGGCCGTCCCGCTCTCCAGCAGGTCGTTGGTATGGGAGGTGGCGATGGTCGAGAGCACGGCGAGGCCGAGCGCGCCGCCGATCTGCTGTGAGGTGTTGATCAGGCCGCTGGCCAGCCCCGCCTCGGTCTCCTCGACCCCGGAGACCGCGGCGATCGTCGTCGTCACGAAGGAGAAGCCCAGGCCGGCCGCGGCGAGCAGCGACGGCCCGAGGATGTCCGTGGTGAAGCCGCCGCCGACTGAGACCCGGCTGAACCAGACGAGGCCGGCGACGATGAAGAGCATCCCGGCGGCGAGGATCGGCTTGTAGCCGAATTTGGTGACGAGTTGGGAGGCGATCGCGGCCGAGGCCATGATCGTCACCGCCAGCGGCAGGTAGGAGAGGCCGGCGTGGATCGCGCTGTAGCCGAGCACCTGCTGCATATATAGAGAGATGAAGAAGAACATCGAGAAGAGCGAGGCGCCGACCAGCAGGCCGACGACGTTGGCGCCGGTCAGGGTGCGGATGCGGAAGATCGAGAACGGCACCAGCGGCTTGGCGGTGCGCAGCTCGATCGCGACGAAGGCGGCGAGCAGGGCTGCGGAAACGGCGAGCAGGCTGATCGTCTTGGTCGAGCCCCAGCCCGCCTCGGTGGCGTCGACGACCGCGTAGACGAGGATCGAGAGCGCCGCGGTGACCGTGATCGCGCCGGCGACGTCGAAGACGCGGGTCTCGTGTTCGGCGCGGCTCTCGGCGATCAGCCGGGGGGAGAGGGCGAAGGCAAGCAGGGCGACCGGCACGTTGACCCACAACACCCACTCCCAGCCGAGCCCGTCGGTGAGAATGCCGCCGAGCAGGACGCCGGCGGCGCCACCGGAGCCGGCGACCGCGCCCCAGACCCCGAGCGCCTTGTTGCGCTCGGCGCCGTCGCTGAAGGTGGTGGTGACGATCGAGAGCGCCGCAGGCGAGATGATCGCCGCACCAAGGCCCTGCGCCGCCCGCGCCGCGATCAGCTGACCCTCGGTCGCGGCGAAGCCGGCGGCGAGCGAGGCGACGGCGACGAGGAGCAGGCCGGCCATGAACACCCGCCGCCGTCCGAGTAGGTCGGCGGTGCGCCCACCCAGCAGGAGGAAGCCGCCGAAGGTGAGGATGTAGGCGTTGACGACCCAGGGCAGGTTCTCCTGGGAGAAGTCGAGCGCGTCGCCGATCGTCGGCAGCGCGACGTTGACGATCGACGCGTCGAGGACGACGACGAACTGCGCCGAGCAGAGCAGGATCAGCGCCAGCCAGCGTTTCTCGCGGAAGTCTTGTGGACTGGACATCGAGACTGGTTCCTCAGTCAAGCAAATCGAGCCGCTCGACTCAGGGCTCGATCAGGCCGCGGCGGATCGCGTAGCGGACCAGCTCGACCCGGTCGCGCATCCCCAGCTTGCGCATCGCGTTGGCCCGGTGGTTCTCGACGGTCTTCTCGGAGAGGTGGAGGATCGCCGCGATCTCCTTCGTCGTGTGCGCCTCGGCGACCAGCTTGACGATCTCCTCCTCGCGCGGGGTGAGCGAGCGCTGCGCCGCGGGGCGGGGGAAGGGCTCGCCGCGCTCGACCGCACGGATCGCCGCCAGCAGGTCGGTATCCGCCTGCGTCTTCACCACATAACCGGACGCGCCGGCCTCCATCGCTTCGGTGAGATAGCCCTCGTCGTCGTGCATCGAGAGGATCAGGACCGCGACCTCGGGCGCCTGCGCCTTGATCTCCCGCGTCGCCTGCAACCCGGTCAGCTTCGGCATCTTCACGTCGAGGATCGCCAGGTCGGGCCGCTCGCGAATCGCCAGCTCACGCGCCTCAACCCCGTCCGCCGCCTCGGCGATCACCTCGATGTCCGGCTGCCGCTCCAGCAGCAGTCGCAAGCCGGAGCGCACGATCCCATGGTCGTCTGCGATCAAAATTCGCACAGAGCCCAGTTTCCCAGCCCGAGAGGGGGAAGAACCGGGCCTCTCTGGCGACTTAACGTCACCAGTGGACCAGAAAGTCGCCAGAGCCGAGGTCTCGGTGGCCAAGGTCGCAGCACGCCAGCACGGCGTCGTGTCGTTTGCGCAACTGCGTCGCGCGGGCCTGAGCGAGAAAACGGTGCGACGACGCGTCGCAAGGGGTCGCCTGCATCGGGTGCATCGGGGTGTCTACGCGGTTGGCCATCCGACTCTCTCCCCGGAGGGACGATGGATGGCGGCCGTTCTTGCCATCGGCGCCGGGTCGCATCGCGCCGGCGATTTGGTGCTCGACTACTGGGGTGCGGCGGTGAGCCATCGCGGTGCTGCTTGCCTCTGGAATCTCCTTTCAATTGGAGATCACCCAGCCGACGTCATCGTCAAGGGAGACAGCGGTCGAGCGAATCGCCGGGGAATTCGCGTGCACCGCTCCTACATGCTCATTCCAAGAGGTAACCCTGCGCCGGGGGATCCCGGTCACGACACCGACGCGGACGATCGCCGATCTGCGCCGGGCTGTGTCGCAGGGATGGAGGGGAGCCCTTTCCCCTCATGAGCTGCGTAGAGCCATTCGGCAGGCGGGCGTGCTCGGTCTGCCGATCGGCGCTCAAGGTGCGATCGGCCCTGGACGCGGGGATGATCAAACCCGCAGCGACTTGGAGCTCGACTTCCTGCAGTTGTGTCGTCGCCACCGGTTTCCAGCGCCGGAGGTGAACGTCCCCATCGGTTCTCACCTCGTCGATTTCCTCTGGCTAGATCGACGGTTGATCGTCGAAACCGACAGCTACATCTACCACCGTGGAGAAGAGGCCTTCCAGGACGATCACAGCAGGGATCTCGACCTCAAGGGCCTTGGCTACGAGGTGATCCGCCTCTCCGAACGACAGATCAACGAGGAGCCAAGCAAGGTGGCGCAGACGTTGGCTGCGCTACTCCGCGACAGGTGACGAGATTGCTCCGGGGACCGAGAGGTGCACGGTGGTGCCGTCGCCCGGTCGCGACTCGATCGTCAGCTCGGCGCCGATTAGCAGAGCCCGCTCCCTCATGCCGCCGATCCCGAGGCCGCGCTCGGACTGTTCGAAGGCGAAGCCGCGGCCGTCGTCGGAGATCTCCAGGTCGACTCCGTCGCCAGAGCGACGCAGGCTCACCGCGATTCGCTGCGCCTCGCTGTGGCGGGCGGCGTTGCTCAGCGCCTCCTGGGCGACGCGGTAGACGACCAGCTGCACATCGCCCTCGAGATCGGAGAAGTCGCCTTCGGTCGTCAGCTCGGCGGCCAGGCCGGAGCGCTCGACCTGCTCGAGCTGGCCGGCGATGGCGGCGGACAGGCCGAGGTCGTCGAGCGCGGTGGGGCGGAGCTGGCGGGCGAGGGAGAGCAGCTCTTGCATCGCCTGGTTCGCGAGCGAGCGGGTCGCCGCGAGCTCCGGCTCCAGCTCCGGCGGGGCCGCCTCGCGCACGGCCTCGAGCCGCAGCAGCAGGCCGGTCAGCGATTGGTTGACCTCGTCGTGCAGGTCGCGCGCGACCCGCGCCCGCTCCTCCTCCTGGGCGCGCAGGGCGGCGCTGCCGGCGCGGCGTCGCTCCGCTTCCAGGCGGCGCATCATGCGCAGGAAGGCGAGCTCGATCCGCGCCACCTCCTCGGTCTCGCCGACCCCGTCGATCGAGTCCGGCAGCGGCCCGGGCGTGCTCAGGTCGACCTTCTCCATTTCCTCGATCAGGGTCTCCAGCGGCGCCAGGCGGCGCAGCACCGAGACGAGCTGGAAGGCCAGCGCCGCCGCGACCACGCCGAGCACGACGATGACCAGGGTCGTCATCGGGAGTCCCTCGAGCTCCTTAGTCGCATGAAGTAAGGGTAGCGCGGTGTGGTGAACCCAAGATTAGGCTTGTAACGGACATACAGAGTTATAATGTCAGCATGGGATCTCTCCAGGAGCTTGCACACGATCTCGGCGCCGACGAGCGCACGCTTCGTCGCGCCGTGTCGCAGGGGACCGTCCGCGCCTGGCGCCCCGGTCCACGCCGGTTGCGCTTGGAGGCGCGGGAGGACGAGTACCTTCGCGCTCACTGGCAGCTCCTGGCCGCTCTTCGCCGCGCGCTCCGCGTCGAGCGGGGGGTTCGGCTGGCTGTCCTCTACGGCTCGTTGGCACGTGGCGACGAGGACCAGGGCTCCGATCTGGATCTGCTCGTATCTCTCGCCGGCGACACGGCTGGTTCGGGCCTGAGCGCGCGCCTTCAGGATGTGGCCGGACGGCGAGTGGACGTCGCTCGTCTTGAGCGGGTTGAGGCCGGCGCTCCGCTGCTTCTCGATCGCGTTCTCGACGAGGGCCGCGTCCTTGTCGATCGGGATTGCCAGTGGGCGCAACTGCAGGGGCGGCGCCGCGCGATTCGCGCCCGCGGCCGGCGTGCCCACCACCGGCAGATGGCGATTGCCTCCGGGGTGATCGCGGAACTCACCCGTGGCTGACGGTTTGAAGCCGTCGGTCGGCTCAAAGGCGCTGAGAATTGAGCAGGCCCGGTTGGCGCGTTTCATCGAGACGATCGGCAAGCACAGCAAGGCGCTCGACCTGGCCATTGAGGAGAACTTCGGCGGCCGGCTCGATCCCGACGAGTGGAGGGCGGCGTTCGAATCCGCCGCGCCCCCCGACGCCAACCGCACGATGGTCGTGACAGGCGATCACTCCGCTGTCCTCAACGCCTACGTCGAGATCCTCAAAGCCAGTGCCGGCTCACGTTTGCTTGGGCTGGTGCCTCACCGTCGCCCGCGTGCCGATCAGGTCTTCGAAGCACTTGTCGCGGATGATTGTCTCGACAAAGCCCAGGCGGGTCTCTTGAACGAGATCTACGTCCTCGAGGGCCGGCTCGAGCATGCGTCACCCGACGTGGACGCGGAGGAAGTCCGCGAGGCGATCGAGCGTTTCCGCGATGCGCTGCCGAGGCTCATCGGCGGCACGCACGCCTGGTTGCGTCGGCACGGGGTTGAGTTGGGGTAGTCGGCCGAGCTTGAATAGGGGCTGGCCCCTATGGCCGGATCGCCTATCGGAGGCAATACTCCTCTGAGCTGCGCAAACTCGGAATAGGAGCGAATGCGATGACGACCACGAAGCAGTCCACCTGGGGAGCGACCCTCCGCACGACGATCCTGCTGGCGTCCCTCTCGGGGCTGCTGGTCCTGATCGGTGCACTGATCGGCGGACCCAGCACGGCCGCGCTCTTCCTCGGCATCGCCCTCCTGATCAACCTCGGCTCCTACTTCTTCAGCGACAAGCTGGCGCTGAAAATGAGCGGCGCCAAGCCGATCGACGAGTCCGAAGCGCCGCGGCTCTACCAGATCGTTCGCGAACTGACGACGCGCGCCGGCCTGCCGATGCCACGCCTCTACATGATTCCCCAGGAGCAGCCGAATGCCTTCGCCACCGGCCGCAACCCGAAGAACTCCGCGGTCGCGGTGACGCAGGGGATCACCAAACTGCTCTCCGAGGACGAGCTGCGCGGCGTCCTCGCCCACGAGCTCGCTCACATCCAGCACCGCGACATCCTGATCCAGTCGGTCGCCGCCGCGATCGGCGCCGCGATCACCTACCTCGCCTACATGATGATGTGGTTCGGGGGCGACGACGAGTCGCCGCTCAGCCTCGTCGCCTCGCTGGCCATGGTCCTGCTGGCGCCGATCGCGGCGACGATCATCCAGCTCTCGATCTCGCGCCAGCGCGAGTACGCGGCCGACGCCGGCGGCGCTGCGATCTGCGGCAACCCCGAGTCGCTGGCCAGCGCCCTGCTGCGCCTCGAGCAGGGGGCGGAAGCGATCCCGATGCGGGTCAACCAGGCGGCCGAGCCGCTCTACATCGTCAAGCCCTTCAAGGCGGGCGGCATCGCCGGTCTCTTCTCCACCCACCCGCCGATCGAAGAGCGGGTGAAGCGACTGCGTCAAATGCGGCCGAGTCTCGGCTGATTGACTGGGAAGTATTTAAGAACTACCCTGTACGTGTAACGGCATAGGCCGTTCGCGTACATGGCAAAAGCACGCGCCCGCACCAAATCCGCAGCGCCTCGCCGCCTCCCACGCGGTCGTCACGCGCTTGCGCCTGAGGATGTGCTGCGCGACCAGCGCGAGCGCTTGATCGACGCCGTTCCTCGCGTCGTCGCCGAGCGCGGCTACGAAGCGATGTCGGTCGCCGACATCGTCAAGGCAGCCGCCGTCTCCCGCAACGCCTTCTACAAGAACTTCGCCGACAAGCAGGAGTGTTTCGCGGCCGCTCACGACGCCGGCCACGAACGCCTCTTCGAGGTGCTCGTGCAGCCGTGCGAGCGGGCGACGACGATCGAAGAGAGGGTGGAGGGCTCGCTCTCGGCGGGCCTCGACGCGCTTGCCTCCGACCCCGACATGGCGCGCATGCTCTTCGTCGAGGCACCCTCGGCGGGAGAGGAGATAGCGCTCCGCTATCACGACTGGCTGAGGCGCTACGGCACCCTGCTGCGCTCGGTTGCGCCTGAGCCCCCCGGGACACAACCTGCACCTGAGGTCGAGGGTGTGATCGTCGGTGGTATCGCCTCGCGTGTTGCAAGCGAGGTGCTAAACGGCCGAGCGGTCAAGCTGCCAGACCTCGCAGCCCCCCTGGTCGAGTACGTCCTCGCCTTCTTCCGGCTCAGCGAGCCTGGCCCCAAGGAGGGCAAGCTGGTCGCGTTCGAGCGCGAGCAACGCCAAGCACGAGAGCCCGTCGAGCCGGCGCGCAAACAGGCCAGCGCCTAGCCCCGAGATTCACCCGCACTGGGCTCGAACGCCCGTTTATCTAGGAACTTCCGAGGTTTTACAGCCGAAGTTCCCTCAATAAGTCCCTGCAAATCAGGCATAGGAATTAGCAATACCATGTGCGTATCTTGACAATTACGTACGACTGTGTTTGCATCTGGCCACGTCTTCCCTTGGGAACGAAGGCGTATAGCCAACGAAATACCCAGCAGGGACACAAGGGGAAACCGAGCCACAGGAGGCCGCTAAGGGAAGCGGCCGGCAGGGGCTCAAGGACAAGGAGAGAGCTACGTGAGAAGCCACGTGAAGCCGTTGAGTGCCGGACTCGAGAAGCGCCGGAGGCCCTCAAGGCTTCTTGTCATGCTCGCAACGGCGGTCTTCGCCGCGCTCGCGATCGGCGTCTCACTCGCCAATGCGACCGCGCCGACGGTGACGATCGAAAACGCCGGCGAAGTCGGCTTCAACAGCGCCAAAGCAACCGGCCATGTGGATCCCGCCGACAAGGAAACCTACTACCACTTCGAGTACGCCACCCAGGCCCAGTTCACCAATAGCGAATGGGCTGAAGCCTCCCAGACCGACCACACCTCTCTTCCCGAAAACGCAGGCAACACCGAAGTCTCAGCCACGCTCGGTCTCGCTACGGGAACGACCTACCACTTGCGCCTCGTCGCAACCAACGAGGACGGCGAAGACAACGCCGTCGCGGCCTCGACCTTCACGACCGAAGCGGTCAATCTCCCCGAAGTCGAAATTGACAGCGCGAGCTCAGTTGATGTCTATTCAGCCCACCTCTCCGGCACGGTCAACTCCGGCGGCTCAAATCCCGGCGAAGCAACCGAATATGCCTTCAGCTGCTCGCCAAGTTGTCAAGGACTCGATGACTTTCAGCCGATCACCAGCGACGGCACCGACCAAAGCGTCCAAGCAGATGCCGAAGGCCTTTTGCCAAACACCGAGTACACGATCACCCTCACCGCCCGAAACGCGGCCGGCGAAGCAAGCGACCAGACGACGTTCACGACCGATGCGATCGGCCCACAAGCAAACACCGCCTTCGTCGCCCCGCGCGACACCGACAGCGCGCGCCTAAACGCCTACATCGTTCCCAACAACTCCGAGACGACTTACTACTTCCAATACGGGCCCAGCGACTGCTCGGCCAACCCGTGCACGAGCGTGCCGCTAACCGAAGACGCCACGGTCTCGCCGACCGACATGGAAAGCCACCTTGTCTCCCAGGAGCTCGAAGGGCTCTCTGAATCGACCACTTACCACTACCGCGTCGTCGCTGAGAGCGCCGCCGGCACCGCGAGCGGAGTCGACAAAACCTTCGAGACGCGCAGTGCCGCGGAAATGGTCCTTGCGCCGCGGGGGTACGAGCTGGTCAACGATCCCAACAAGGGGAATCAGAACATTGAAGGAGTTTGGCTAGGCGAACGGGGGGCACACTTCGTGAACACGCCTGACGGAGAAGCCGCTGCTTGGTCAGTTGCCGGCGGCGCCCCCGGCGGGACGACCACTGCCAAAAACCCCTTCCTCTCGAGACGCGGGCCAAACGGTTGGAGCACGGAGAGCATGGTTGGTTCCGCGGAGGAGCAGTACGGCGAAGGTAATAAGAACTTTAAGTTCATTTCCGCATCCCCTGATCTCTCCAGCCTCATACTTTACGCAGAAGAAGGGGTTCTCACGTCCCCTGACACTGCAATCGTGCGCTCCGATCGCGATGGCGCTCAGGAACCGTTGGCGACCTTCCCCGGTCAGGTCGGTGGCCTATACGCGCGAGTGGAGACCTCCCGAGACGGTCGGCACGTCCTTTACAACGACGGCTTTGGAGATGGTTCAGGTCGAGTCTACGACTACGGAAGCGGCATTCCCGAAGAGGTCGCGGTGATGGCCGATGACTCACCCCCTGCTTGTGGCGTATCGAATTTCTACAGCTGGCCTGGTTACCACTGGATTGCCACCACCGACGCCTCGCGCGTCTTCTTTGAGGCCCAGGGAGACAACTGCGGCGATCCCGCAGGCGTTTACGTCCGCAACCGGGAAACCGAAGACACGACGCAGCTGGTCGCCGCGGGGAATTTCATCCGGGCGACGCCAGACGGACGAGCCGCCCTTTTCTCTACCAGCCTGGCGCTCAGTGGCGAAGACTCCAACTCGACCCGTGATATCTACCGCTGGTCTGAGAGCCTGGGGACGAAATGCCTTACCTGTAGCGTTCCGAACGCGGAGGTAGGGGATGTGGCCACCTCTGAAGACCTGAGCCGCACCTACTTCACATCGCCTAACGAGCTCGTCCAGGGCGAACGAAAGGGGGGTGGCACCTACGTCGTCCGCGCCGATGGTTCGATCCACTTCGCGGGAAGGTTCCAGCTCCAAAATGGCCTCGGAAATGGATTGACGCCAGATGGATCAGCTGCTGTGTTTCGCACCGAAGAGCGGCTCACGGACGATGCCGTCGCGGCCCAGTGTCCGACCAGCATCTATCAGGACGGCCCACATACCTGCACCGAGATTTATTATTACGACGAGGAGAATGGAAGCATCGAGTGCCTCTCATGCGTACCCGATGGTGTGACTAGACAGGACGCTGGATTCTACGGCTTTGAGGTATCTGACGACGGCGACACGGTCGCATTTGAAACGCCGGAACAGCTTTTGCCGAGTGACGTCAACGGCGGCTCCGACATCTACCAGTGGCACCACGGCAAGCTCGGGTTGATCACCGACGGGGTGACGAAATTTCCCGGGGGAGATCCCAGCGGAGGCCCCTCGTTTGGTGCTCCAACGGTCAGGGGTGTCAGCGCCAATGGCCGCGACATTTTCTTCAGCCTCGTAGCGCCTCTGACTGGCTTCGAGCTGGATGGCTTGTCCAATCTCTATGACGCAAGGATTGGTGGCGGCTTCCCGCCGCGGACTTCTCCGATGCATTGCGATGGCGATTCCTGCCAGGGCCCGCTTGAAGTATCGCCAGCTTCGGTTCGCTCGGCCAGTTCAACTTTCTTCGGCAACGGCAACGCCGCCAGTGGCCCTCAGGCTCGCTGCCGCGGCGCCAATGTGAGGCGCAAGGGACGTTGTGTTTCCAAACGCCGTAAATCGCAGCGAGCTTGCCGTAGGTCGCAAGCAAAGCCAAGGCAGCGCTGCGCCAAAGACAAAGCGAACTCAAAGCAGAAGCGATCGCGGCGCGACGATAAGGGAGGGGCTAAATGAGGGGCCGGGGACCGAGGAAGCAGGGAGCTCAGGCGATGGGAGATTCACTGAACACTCAGCGCGCAGGACTCGCCAAACGGATCGCGGGGTTCGGCTTGCTTCCCTTGATGGCGTTCGCCCTTATCGGTTGCATCGCCTCGGCATCGGCCGCCGCCGATGAACCCATCTACACGATCAAGGCCCTGTGGGGTGACACCTACCTGCCACCTGGCGGTGAAGGGCAGTTCACGCTGATGGCACAGAACCATGGCACGGTGGATGGGTCGGGCCCGATGACGATCACGGATCAGCTCCCCGCTGGAGTCAAAGCAAAAAGCATCGAAGGCGCACTCGCCTCCCACTGCGCCGGCGTCGGCACCGAAACCGTCACCTGCCAATTCCTCGCCGAGGAAGCAGATGCGCAGAGACTTGGGTCGTCGGGGTTTCTTGCTGTTAACCCGTCGGGCTCTCTCTTCCCCATCTTCGTCAATGTTGAAGTCTCTCCGACGGCCAGCGGAATCTCCAGCAACGAAGTCACCGCCAGCGGCGGTGGTTACGCCGGAACCGCGACCGACACCGATCCGGTCACCTTCAGCTCGACGCCATCGAGCTTCGGCATGGTCTCGGGCAGCTTTTCGAGCGATGCCTACGCCGCCGAACGCCCCTTGGGACAACCTTCTCGCCAGGCTGGCGCTCATCCCTACGAGCTGCAGGTGAACTTCGATCTGAACCAGAAAAGCGGCATCTACGATGCTGGCCCCCTCGCTGACAATTTACGGTACACCGGCGCCCACGGCCGCATCAAGGACGTTGTGTTCACGTTGCCACGGGGTTTTATCGGCAACCCGGAGGCGATGCCGAAGTGCGACCCGGCCAGCTTCGCAACTCTTGGGCGTGGCTTGCACTCCACCCAGTGTCCGGCCGACACCCAGGTCGGTTACCTCAACATCTACTATGGCAACGGGAAAGAACTCCGCGGTTATGGAGTCTTCGACCCCCGTTTCTTGCTGCACGTTGCCATATACAACTTAGTTCCTCCGCATGGTCAGGTGGCCGACTTTGCTTTCAACGCGGGCGGGCTCGTCCAAGCCCATATATACCCGACCCTCGACCCGGCGCAGAACTACGCTGTCAAGACGGTCTCGCCCGATATCTCGAACCTTCTCGTACCTCGTGGTGCTGAAGTGACGCTCTGGGGAGTACCGGCAGATCCCACTCACGATCGCTTCCGCTATCTATCCGGCCCCTTCGGCGCTCAGCCGCTCCTCGGCGCCCCCTTCGGCAACGCCCCGATCAAGCCCTTCCTCACCAACCCAATGGACTGTGGCTTCGACAACGGCGGCAGCCGCATCCGCGTCGACTCATATAACGACCCGGGCAACTTCACCCCCGCCGAGGAATACAAAGACCCTCTCAACGTCACCGGTTGCGATGACCTGCGCTTCCGCTTCAACCCGAAGGTCGACGTGCAGCCGACCTCAAAGGACGCCGGTGGGCCGACGGGCCTAAGCGTCAGCCTGAAGATTCCCCAGCGAGACGACGAAGTGACCGATCCCACCGACCTCTACGCCGAGAACGGCGACGTGCAGGCGATCCCGACGCCGCCGCTGAAGAAAGCCGTGGTGGCCTTCCCCGAGGGGATGACGGTCTCCCCGTCCGCCGCTCAGGGGCTTGCCTCGTGCTCGCCGTCTCAGATCGGCCTGGGAACCGACTCCCCGGTCAGCTGCCCGGACGCATCCCAGCTAGGCACGATGACCCTGCATACGCCGCTGCTCCCCCACGACGAACCGGCGGAGGGCTTCATCTACGTCGCCAAGTCCTTCGACAACCCCTTCCACAACTTCCTGACGCTCTATCTGGTGATCCAGGAACCGGCGAGGGGCATCCTGGCGAAGATCCCGGGCAAGGTCGATCTCGATCCCAACACCGGCCGGATCACCTCGACCTTCGACGACCTGCCCCAGTTCCCGCTCGAAGACACGACGATCGCGATCAAGGGAGGCCTGAGAGCAGGCCTGGTCAACCCGCAGACCTGCGGCACCAAGACGATCGACGCCACCCTCTTCACCTGGCAGGACCCGAGCACCCCCCATCACGCCACCAGCCGTTATGAGGTGACCCAGAACCCCGACGGATCGCCCTGCCACAAGAACCTCTCAGATCGTCCCTTTAACCCGACCCTCCTCGGCGGCACGGTCAACAACGCCGCCGGCAGCTTCAGCCCGCTGGACATCCAGATGGTCAGAGGCGATGAAGACCAGGAGCTTAGGGCGGTAGACGCCACCGCTCCCCCGGGCCTGCTCGGCTCCCTGCGCGGAGTGGGCCGCTGCTCAGAGGCGGCGATCGCCAGGGCCGCGAACCCCGAGCGGACCGGAGAGCAGGAGATCACAGGTTCATCCTGTCCCGCCGACAGCCTGGTCGGCACCGTCGACGCCGGCTCAGGGGTAGGCCAGATCCTCACCTACGTGCACGGCAAGATCTACCTAGCCGGCCCATACAAAGGAGCCCCGCTCTCAGGTGTGGCGATAGTCCCGGCGGTGGCGGGACCCTTCGACCTCGGCACGGTCGTCACCAGGGCACCGGCCTACGTCGACCCCCAGAAGGGACAGCTGCGGATCAAAACCGACGACCTGCCCCAGATCTTCAAGGGCGTCCCGGTGCGGATCAGAGACGTGCGGATCCACCTCGATAGACAGAAGTTCACCCTGAACCCGACCAACTGCGAACGCTTCGCCCTGGGCGGGACCCTGTTCTCGACCGAAGGCAAATCGAAAGAGAGCGGCAGCCCCTTCCAGGCAGCCGACTGCGCGACCCTCGGCTTCAAACCACGGCTCAGCGCCAACCTCTTCGGCGGCACGATCAGAGGCTCCCATCCCAAATTCAAAGCCTCCTACAAACCAAGATCAGGCGATGCCAACCTCGACTCAGCGGTCGTCACCCTGCCGCGTTCAGCCTTCCTCGACCAAAGCCACATCCGCACGGTCTGCACCCGCGTCCAGTTCGCAGCAGGGGGTGGGGGAGGAGCGGGCTGCCCGGCGGCATCGATCTACGGCCACGCAGAAGCAAGGACCCCGCTGCTCGAGGAAACCCTGCAGGGACCCGTCTACCTGCGCTCCTCTGACCACAAGCTGCCAGATCTCGTGGTCGCCCTGCGCGGCATCGTCGACGTCGAGGTCTCAGCCAGGATCGACTCGATCAAAGGCGGCATCAGGGCCACCTTCGAAGACATCCCAGACGTCCCCGTCGAGAGCTTTGCGATCGCCATGCAGGGTGGGCGCAAGGGCCTGCTCACCAACAGCAGAAACGTCTGTGAGCGCACCTACAAGATGAAGGCCGAGCTGGGCGCACAGAACAAAAAGCAGATCACCCTGAGACCGCCACTGGGCGCCAACTGCAAGGTGCGCAAGGCAAAGAAGCGCGGGCGTTAGTTGGGGGGCAGAAGGCAAAAGAGCAGGGCCCTCAAAGGCGCCCTGCTCATCGCCGCCCTCGCGGCGATCCTGATCCCGCAGGCAAAAGCCGAGCTGATCCAGAAGGGCTCTGTTCGCGTCGCGGTACTGGGATCGCTCTACCCAAAGCGCCTGCCAAGACACGGAACCGCGCCGATCACAGTCAAGATCGGCGGGCAGATCTCCTCGACCTCCAAAGCGGGCCCCCCGCAGCTGAAGGAGGTCTCCTTCGCCTTCAACGAAGGGGGCAAGCTGGACATAAAGGGACTTGCCAAGTGTCGCCTGGGCAGGATCAACCCCTCGACCAGCCAAGAGGCCTTGCAGAACTGCGGCTCCTCACTCGTCGGTGAGGGCCACTTCTCGGCAAACGTCCTCTTCCCCGAGCAATCGCCCTTTCCCTCAGAGGGCAAGGTGCTTGCCTTCAACGGCGTCCTCAGGGGAGAGCCGGCGATCTTCGCCCACATCTACGGCACCGAGCCGGTCCCGACCTCCTACGTCTTGCCCTTGACGATCCACCACCAAAAGGGAGCCTTCTCGACCCGCCTGGAGGGCTCGCTTCCAGCCGCGACCGGCAACTGGGGCTACGTAACCGGCCTGGAGCTGAAGATGGGCCGCACCTACACCGCAAGAGGAAAGCACCACAGCTTCCTCTCGGCGGGCTGCCCGGCCCCCGAGGGCTTCCCCGGAGCGATCTTCCCGCTGGTCAAGACCCGTTTCTCATTTGTCGGAGGAAAGGTCCTGAGCGCGACGTTGAACAGAGACTGCAAGGCGAAGGGATAAGGGGGAGAGAGCAAAGGATGAGACCGAGACTGAGCTACGCAAACGTGACTTCGACGATCGCCCTCTTCTTGGCGCTCGGCGGGGCAACCGCCTATGCCGTCGATCAGCTGCCCGCCAAGTCGGTAGGGGCGAAGGCGCTTCGCCCCGGAGCGATCACCGCCGACAAGATCAGAAAGAACGCGGTCACCTCGCCGAAGATCGAGGCCCTGGCGATCAAGAGCGGCAAGCTCGCGACCGGAGCGGTCAAGGAACCAAAGCTCGCAAACGGATCGGTGGTGAGCCAAAAGCTCGCCCTGGGAGCGGTCTCCACCGAGAAAATCGCAGACGATGCGGTAACCGGTCCCAAGGTCAACGAGTCGACCCTGACCCAGGTGCCAAAGGCAGATGCCGCAAACACCGCCGGCTTCGCAGAATCGGCAAACCCCGCCGCCTTTGCCGCGGTAAGCCAGGAAGGCGGCGTCGATAATTCGCTCTCAAAGGGACAGATCTCGGTCACGCAGGGATCTGAACCGGGGATCTACTGCGTCTCGGTCGCCGGCTTCGCGCCCAGAGGAGCCCAGGTGACCCCCCGCTACAACGGCTCGGGCAACCTCACCGCCTACGTGACGATCGGCGGCACCGCATCCTGCGCGGCTCCCGCGGTGGAGGTCCAGACCCACAACGGAGGCCCCACCAAAGCCCCCTTCTACATCCTCCTCTACAGGTAGGGATGGCGCTGGCGCCTAGAGCTCTCATTCTGCTTCTCATCCCCGTCCTCGCCCTTGCGAGCTGCGGGGAGGGGGGAGAGGAGAGCACTTCAAGCTCCACCACGGTTCAACCCCAGCGAGTCGGCGGCGAGCAGAGCATCGAGCGCTTAGGCGAAGAAGCAAGCGGTAGCGAAAGGGAGGCGGTCCTCTCCACCTTCAGCTCCTACCTGGGAGCGCTTGGTGAGCGCGACTACCAAAGCGCCTGCCCACAGCTCGCAAAGGTGGTGCGGGAATCGCTCGCCCAGATCGCCAACCAGAGAGCGAGCTGCGCAGAGGTACTGCCGGCGATCCTCGCCCCGAGCGCCACTCCGCTTGCCCGGGCCCAGGCAGAGGGACAGGTCACCAAGGTGCGGATCGAAGAGAAGCAGGGCTTCGTCGTCTTCAAGGCACCGGGAGCCAAGCTCTACCAGCTGACGATGGTCAGAGAAGGCGGGGAGTGGAAGGCGGGGAGTGCTACTGCGGCTGTGTTGGTGCCAGCCTTGTAATCAGGCGTTAGCTGCGGGTACGCACACGTACCGGGCTCAAGCGCCTGTTTATCTAGGAACAGTTGGGGTTTCACACTCGCGATTTTCGCAAGAAGTCCCTGCAGATCCCGTATTCCAGTTAGCAATACCATGTGCGTATCTTGACAATTACGTACGACTGTGTTTGCATCTGGCCACGTCTTCGCTTGGGAACGGAGGCGGTATAGCCAACGAAATATCCCAAGCAGGGGCGCAAGAGAAAAACCGAGCCACAGGGAGGCCGCTAAGGGAAGCGGTCGGCAGGGGCTCAAGGGACAAGGAGAGAGTTTGTGAGACGCCACGCGAAGGCTTTGGTTGCGGCACTGACCTTGCTCGTCATCGTCGGAGTGGCACAAGCCATCGCCGACACCGCACCGACGCCGACGATGGAACCGGTCTCTTCGGTCTCCTATACCTCTGCCCACCTCGAAGGAAAAGTCAACCCCAACGGCGGTCCTTCAACCACCGCCTGGCAGTTCCAGTACTCAAGCGACGGCCCAGATGGCCCTTGGACCCCAGGTCCAGAAGGCAGCTTCGAAGGGACCGAAGCCGAAGAAGACACCGGGCTCCCCGTCGAAGGAGACCTAACGGGCCTCAAGCCCAACACCACCTACTACACCCGCCTTGTCGCAACGAACGAAGGTGGTCAGTCGAGCGTCGCGGTTCCCTCCTTCTCCACTCTTGGAGTCGCCAGCCCCTCGGTCACGATCGAACCGGTATCGACCGCCACTTCTTCAACTGCTCAGCTCGTCGGTCACGTCAACCCCAACGCCCCCGAAGCGGCTCCCACCTCGGCTGAGGTAGAAGCCGGCTTCAGGATCTCCTGGCATTTCCAGTGCAGCCCGGCATGCCCGGGTGCAGAAGGGCAGCTCGAAGCCGACAACGCAGAACACGAAGTATCGGCGGAAGCAACCGGCTTACTCCCCGGCACCAAATACAAAGTCAGCCTCGTCGCTGAGAACGCCGGCACCAGCGCAAGTGCCGGGCCCGAGGAGTTCACCACCGAGGCGAACGCGCCGACGATCAGCTCCACCTCCTTCTCAGACGTAACCGCCTCCGGCGCCACACTGAAGGCGACGATCAACCCCTCCGGCGCAGAGACCTCCTACCGCTTCGAGTACACCGGTGAGGCCGACTTTGAAGCCAACGGTTTCGCTAATGCGACCAAAGCGCCGGCCCCTGACGCGAGCATCGGCGCAGGGGCAGGTGACGTCGCGGTCAGCCAGATGATCTCCGGTCTTGACCCGGGGACCTCCTACGCGTTCCGCGTCGTAGCGAGCAATACCGTCGATAGCGCCGAAAGCGCTCCCAAGTCCTTCACGACCTTCGCCACCTCGAACGAAGGCCTCCGTGGCCAGTTCCCCGGTCAGGGCTTCCTCCCCGACAACCGCGCCTGGGAGATGGTCTCGCCTCCCGACAAGCACGGCGGAAGCGTTGCAACCTTTGGCTTGCGGACTCGTGCCGCCGCCGACGGTGACGCCGCCGCCTTCGTTTCCGCGATCGGCTTCAGCGACGTCCAGGGCAGCGACGCTTTCGTCGAATACATGAGCCAACGCGACGGTCGGCCCGGAACCAACGGCTGGAGCACCCACGCAATCACCCCGCGCCTCGGCTCGCTCACCTTTACGACTTCCTTTGCGGGCAGTCTCTCCGACTACCAGGGGGACTTCTCGGCCGACCTCTCGCACGCGGCCTTCCGCTCCGCGCGCCCCCTCACCAACGCTCCCAACGTCGCCGAAGTCACCAACCTCTACCTGCGCACCGACCTGCGCAGCCCCGGCGCCGGCAACTACGAGCTGCTGAGCGACGCCGTCGCTCCGCTCGGACTGGCATGGCCACCGTACTTTCTGGCGAAATACACGCCACCGTGGCTGGTCGGCGCATCCTCGGACTTCAGCCACGTCGCCTTCGAATCTCCCCTAGGGCTGACTGAAGCTGCCTCTTTCAACCCTTTCAATCTTCAATACAAACTCTACGAGAACGACAAAGGCACCGTGCGCCTCGTCGGCCGCGTCCCCAAAGAAACGGATGAGACCTCCTGCGATGATGCCGGCGGGCCCTCGAGGGAATGCGTCAGCGCTCCCACCTCCCAGGCCGGGATCTGGGCATCGCCGAACTACTCCTCACGCATGGTCTCCGCCGACGGCTCGCGCATCCTCTTCCAGACGCCTTATGGCGTTAGCGGCCAGATCTACCTGCGTGAAGACGGCACCAGAACCTTCCTGCTGAACGCCTCCGAGAAGGACCCGCCCGAACCTCCTGCAGGTGACGCCCAAATCTTGGACGCCTCCCGTGATGGTTCGCGCATCTTCTTCACCACCGCGCAGAGCCTGGTCGAAGAAGACGAAGACGCCTTCCCCGACCTCTACATGTATGAGGTGGAAAAGCCCGAAGGCGAACGCTTGACGATCGTGTCCATCGACAACGACCCACCGGACGCCAGCCTCACGGAGTCTTTCATAGGCGCCAGCGACGACGGGCACTACGTCTACTTCATCGCCAATGGTCAGCTGGTCGTAGGTGAACCGCCGGCCGAAGGAAACGGCCTCTACCTGTGGCACGACGGCGATATTTCCTACGTCGGGGGCGGGGATGTTGTGATATCCAGCACGAACTCGCCTCAAAGGGCACATTGGGACTTCGACAGCGGCATCAAACGATCCCGCGTAGCCCCCGACGGTCACCACCTGCTCTTCGTGACCACGACCGACCGAGGCTTCAAAGGCCGCGGCGGCTTTGCCGGTTACGACCATGGCGGCCTCGGCGACTCCGGCGGCCGTCAGGAGTTCTATGTCTACGATGCCGACAGCGGCCAACTGCGCTGCGCCAGCTGCAACCCATCGGGCGAGCCGGCCACGGTGGATGCCCGTGTCGACATCCTCGGATCAGGCCAACTCACCACGCCAACCTCACACCTGAGCCACGCACTTTCAGACGACGGCCGCTACGTCTTCTTCTCCAGCGAAGAACGCCTCGTCCCAAGCGACACCAACGGCACCTGGGATGCCTACCTCTACAACACCGAGACCGAAGCAACCCACCTGCTCTCCAGTGGCGAGGACAAGAGTCCCTCCTACTTCATGGACGCCTCGGCAGATGGACGCGATGTCTTCATAGTCACCGCAGAGAAGCTCAGCCGCTGGGATGTCGATACGGGCTATGACCTCTATGACGCTCGCGTGGACGGTGGCCAGCCGGAGCCGGTGCCGCCATCGCCCTCATGCCAGGGCGATGCCTGCCAGCCGACCCCCCTCCAGCTGAACGACCCGACCCCGGCCTCCTCCTCCTTCAAGGGAGAGGGCAACCCGACCGCCAGCCGCTGCCCACAGGGCAAGCGCAAGGTCAAGACCCGCAACGGCAAGAGCCGCTGCGTCAGGCGCCACGCCAAAAAGCAGCACAAGCGAACCGCCAAGCACAACCGGAGGGCAGGCCGATGAACGTCGTCAGCAAGCGCAATTTCAAGCGTGGGGGCCTGTTCGCGGTCCTGCTCGCAGTCGGTCTCCTTATCATTGGCGTCGCAAGCGCATCGGCCGCGGTCAAGTGGCGGGTCGTCTCAGCCGCCAACAGCACCGTCGCCCCCGGCGACGGTGATATCAATACGCCCGAGCTCACCTACGGCGTAAGCATGCAGAACAACGGCGACAGCAGCGCCGACAGCTCACTCGAACCGATGCACTTCATCGCCACGCTGGCGCCGGGCATCAGCTTCGTCAGCCTTTCCGAAGAAAACCTCTCGTTCGATTGCTCGAGCGTGAGCGTCGGCGACTCGAGCTTCGAATGCGAAAGCACGGGTCTTCTCGGCGCTCATAGCGAAGCCTTCGCCAGGCTCGAAGTTTCGATCGACGCCAATGCCACCGGCACTCTGACCAACGCCTTCGAATTCTTCGGCGGCGGCACGGCAACGCCAGGCAAAACCGTCGACCCAACCAGGATTTCGGCAATCGCGCCGGGCTTCGGCGTCGAGGCCTTCGACGTCGGCTTGGACGCAAGCGCACAAGGCGATGCATTCACCCAGGCCGGGGGACATCCCTATGCCTTCACCACCTCGATTTTCTTCAACACCCATACCGACCCCGACCCCTACTACGGCCAGCTCACCCCGGTAGAGCCGGTTCGCGACGTATACGTAGACCTGCCACCGGGACTGATCGGCAACCCGACTGCGGCGGGAATTTGCAGTCTGCTGCAGCTCAGCAACGGCCCGACCTTTCTGGAACCACTGCCGCTTTGCCCGATCGACTCCCAGGTCGGCACGGTCGCGCTCCAAGCCGCAGCCGGCGGGGGCCCCGTCGGGGTGATGCCGCCGATCTACCCGCTTTTCAGCATGGAGCCGCCGCCGGGAGTGCCGGCCCGCTTTGGCTTCAACGCCTTCGGCTCAACCGTGGTCTTGGATGCCAAGCTGCGCTCTGACGGCGACTACGGCCTTACCGCCAGCTCCGAGAACATCCCCGAGGGGTTCACCCTCGTCGGCTCGAGCATCACGCTGTGGGGTGTTCCCGCCGACCCCAGCCACGACGAAGAACGGGCCTGCCCGGGCAAAAAAAGCCCCCACTCGGTACGCGGCTCGACCTGCAAAGCAAGCTCTGCCCCCAAGGCATTCCTGCGGATGCCGACCAGCTGCACCGCGCCAGGGCAGGGGCTGCCCTTCGCCACCAAGGTCGACTCCTGGTTTAACCCTGGCGCGCTTGGGGCGAACGGGCGACCGGTCCTCAGTGACTCCCGTTGGAAACCGGCCTCGGTCTTCACCCACGAAGCGCCCGGCTATCCCTTCAGCCCTGAGGACTCGACTACGCCCTGGGGTGCCCAAGCGGGCACGACGGGCTGCGCTGAGGTCCCGGTCAAGGGCCGCCTCTCAGTAGCCCCGACCGCGCTGGACACCGAGACCTCCACCGGTCTCACCGCCCACATCGAAGTGCCCAACCCAGGTCTCGAGAACCCCCAGGGCATCTCCAGCTCAGATCTCAAAGAGGTAAAGGTGACCTTGCCGCAGGGCGTGACGATCAACCCCTCCCAGGCCGAGGGCCTCGGTGTCTGCAAGCCCACTCAGTATGAGAGCACGAGGCTCGAATTCCATCCCGACGGCCAGCACGGCTGCCCGTCCAATTCCAAGGTAGGCACTGTCTCCGTGGAGACCCAGCTCTTGGATGACCCGGTCCCGGGCTCTGTTTACGTAGCCAAGCCCTACGACAATCCCTTCAACAGCCTCCTCGCCATCTACATCGTCGTCGAAGACCCCAACACCGGCATCCTTGTCAAGCTGCCGGTGGAACTTCGCCTGAACGAAACCACGGGCCGCATCGAAGCTGATGTGAAGAACGTCCCCCAGTTCCCCTTCTCTGACTTCAAGTTCCACTTCAGAGAGGGAGCAAGGGCGCCTTTGATCACCCCGCCCACCTGCGGGACGTACGAGACCGAAGCGGTATTCACCCCCTGGTCTGATCCAGGCCACAAGATCACCTCGACCAGCGACTTCCAGGTCGTCCACGGGATCGGCGGAGGGCCTTGCCCTTCGGGAGGCACACCTTCCTTCAAGCCGCTCTTCAGCGCCGGAAGCATCAACAACAACGCCGGTGCCTACTCACCATTCAATATGCGCATCCAGCGCAATGACGGCGAACAGGACATGACGAGGTTCAGCGCCGTGCTGCCTCCAGGGATGCTCGGCAAGCTGGCCGGTATCACCAAGTGCCCCGACTCGGCGATTGCGACGGCGAAGGCGAAGACCGGACCGCACGGCGGCCAGGAAGAGATCGACCACCCGTCGTGTCCCGCCAACTCCGAGATCGGACGTTCGATCGTCGGCGCGGGCGTCGGCTCTGTCCTCACCTACGTTCCGGGCAAGGTCTACCTCGGCGGACCGTTCAACGGCAGGCCGCTGAGCATCATCGCGATCACCCCTGTGGTCGCCGGGCCCTTCGATGTCGGCACGGTCGTCGTGCACGAGGCATTGACGCTCAACCCACGCACCGCCGAAGTCGAAGTCGACGGCTCCGCATCGGATCCGATCCCCCACATCCTCAAAGGGATTCCGGCGAAGCTCAGAGATCTCAGGGTCTACGTCGATCGCGACAAGTTCACCTTGAACCCGACTTCATGCAATCCAAGCGCTACCGACGCAGAGCTCTTTGGTGGAGGAGGCAATGCCTTCACTTCAAGGGATGACATCCCGGTGTTGCTCCAAGACCGCTTCCAAGCTGCAAGCTGCGCAAGCCTTGGCTTCAAACCAAAGCTGGGCCTGAAGCTAAAGGGCGGCACCAAGCGAGGTGGCCATCCAGGTCTAACCGCCACCTACAGGCCAAGGAAAGGCGACGCGAACGTGGAGGGACTGGTTGTCCGCCTACCGCGATCCGCCTTCCTCGACCAGGCCCACATCCGCACGATCTGCACCAGGGTCCAGTTCGCAGCTGACAATTGCCCCAAAGGCGCCCAGTACGGCTACATCAAAGCCTGGACCCCGCTCCTAGAGGAGCCGCTGCAGGGTCCGGTCTGGCTCAGGTCCTCAAACCACAAGCTGCCGGACCTGGTCTTCGACCTGCACGGCCTCGTTGACATCGAGGTCGCGACCAGGATCGATTCAGTCAGGGGCGGAGTCAGGGCCTCTGTTGACTCGATCCCAGACGCACCGCTCTCGAAAGTCGTCTTGCGCATGCAAGGTGCCAAAAAGGGTCTGATCGTGAACAGCAGGAACCTCTGCGCCTCGACCAACAGGGCCAACGTTCAGTCCGATGGGCAGAACGGGAAGATGAGTGACTTCAACCCGGTGATGCGGGCGGATTGTGGGGAGGGGCGGAGGGGGAAACGGCGCTAGCCGCCGCCTAGTGCCCGTCGGGGCATCAGAAATACCACGTGCGTATCTTGACAAATGCGTACTGACGTGTTTGTATTGGCCGGTGTCTTCGGCTAAGAACGCAGCCGGTATCGAGCCGGCGACGCGGGAACCGCGCGGATCGCGCCGGCGGCCCGATGTGGTGCCCCCGAAGCTCGAGCGTGTCCCGCCTCGCTCCGGGCTTTCCCGGGCTGAGGTGATCGCCAACCAGCGCCGCCGCGTCTTCGAGGGAATGGCGGCCGCCCTCGCCTACCACGGCTACGAGGACACGAAGATCACCGACGTGGTCGAACTGTCCGGCGTATCCCGCGCCACCTTCTACGAGCGCTTCGAGAGTAAGGAGGCTTGCTTCGCGGCGGCCTATGAGGATGGGGTCGAGCGTCTCGTGATCGCTATCGAGAATGCGGTGGGGGAAAAGGGCGACTGGGGGGCTCGGCTCTCCGCAGGACTGAGCGCCGGGCTCGATTTCCTCGCAACCGACCCGCCCCTGGCCCATCTGCTCCTCGTCGAGGCGCTCGCCGCCGCGCGTCCCGCCCGCCTCGAGCACGAGCGCTCGCTGGTGCGGCTCGCGGAAGCCCTGCGTCCCCCGGCTGAGCTTCCGGGCGGCGAAGTCGTGCCGGAGGCGACGCTGCGCCTGCTTGCCGGCGGCTTGGCGTCGCATATTTCGGGTCGCGTGCTCGCCGGAGAGGCCGAGCGCCTGCCGGACGACCACGATGTACTGCTCGGGTACCTGCTCGCACCCTCTGTGGCGGCAAATGCCCGGGTCGCCGCCGACTGACGCGGAGCCGGAGCGCTTCGAGCCCGACGCTCTCGCCGCTCTGCCTCCCGAGCTTGCCCTCTCGCGACTGCCGGCCGGCCGCCATGGCCTGCCCCGCTCGTTCGTCGCGAGCAACCAGCGTCTGCGTATCGTTGCGGCGATGCTGCGCGTGCTGCCGCGGCACGGCTACGCGGAGACGACGATCGGTCAAATCACCCGTGAGGCCGGCGTGTCGCGCTCAGCCTTCTACAGCCAGTTCGAGAGCAAGGAGGAGTGTTTCCTCGCCACCTACGAAATCGTCGCGGAGTGGTTGTGTGAGAGGGTCGAAAGCGCCGCGGCTGCCGAGCAGCCGTGGTCCTCGCGTGTTCGCGCCGGCGTCTCAGAAGCGATGGGGTTGCTTGCGGCGAACCCGGAGATAGCCCATCTCATCGCGGTCGAGGCCCTGCAGGCGGGGCCCGTGGCGTGGCGTCGTCAGCAGGTCTGCATTGCGCGCCTTGCCGGCTCGCTGAGGGCAGCCCGCCCGGGCAGCCACGAGCTCCCCGCGGACCTCGAGGAGCTGCTCGTCGGCGGAACCCTTTCCCTGATCGCCCGTGATGTGGATGCGGGCCGGGTCGAGCAACTACCCGACGTAACTGGCGATCTGGTCTCGCTATACTTTTTGAAGTAAAGCCGGATCGGAATTAGGGTATTTACCCAAGTCTTAGGAGAGGCATGGCCCCCACGGATGTCAAGCAGGTAGTCGAGGAGATCGAGCCATTCGAGGCATCGCAGGAGATCGAGGGCGGCGACGTCGTCCTGGTCGATACCCGCGAGCCGCACGAGTACCAGGAGGCGCATCTCGAGAACGGCAAGCTCGTGCCGCCCGGACTGCTCGGTGACGAGATCGGCGCCGCGGCGCCGAACAAGTTGGCCCGCACGATCCTCTACTGCCGCAGCGGCAACCGCTCCTACAAGGCGGCCGAGCAGCTGCAGGCGCTCGGTTACGAGGACGTCGCCTCGATGGCCGGCGGGATCCTCGCCTGGCAGGAGCAGGGGCTGCCGGTCGTCGCCGCCAGCGGCATGACCGCCGAGCAGCGCGACCGCTACTCGCGCCACACGCTGCTGCCCGAGGTCGGGGTCGACGGTCAGCTGAAGTTGCTCAACGCGAAGGTGCTGCTGCTCGGCGCCGGCGGGCTCGGGGCGCCGACCGCGCTCTATCTCGCCGCGGCGGGGATCGGCACGATGGGCCTGGTCGATGACGACGTCGTCGACGCCTCCAACCTACAGCGACAGGTGATCCACAACACCGAACGGATCGGTGAGCCGAAGACCTCCTCGGCGCGCAAGACGATCGAGGCCCTCAACCCCGACGTGAACGTGGTCGAGCACAACCTGCGGCTCAACTCCCGCAACATCCTCGAGCTGATCGAGGGCTACGACGTGATCGTCGACGGCGCCGACAACTTCCCCACGCGCTACCTGCTCAACGACGCCTCGGTGCGGCTGCGCAAGCCGGTCGTCTCAGCCTCGATCCTCAGCTTCGACGGCCAGATCTCGACCTTCGTCCCCTTCGAGGGCCCCTGCTACCGCTGCCTCTACCCGACGCCGCCGCCGGCCGAGCTGGCGCCGAGCTGCTCGGCCAACGGCGTGCTCGGCGTGATGGCGGGGACGATGGGCACCCTGCAGGCGAACGAGGTGATCAAGCTGGTGCTTGGGGTCGGCGAGCCGCTGATCGGCCGCCTGCTCCTCTACGAGGCGCTCGGCACGCGGTTCACCGAGCTGAAAGTTCGGCGCGATCCCGAGTGCCCGATCTGCGGCGAGAACGCGCCGGAGATTGCCGACGAGGACCTCGGCAAGTTCCCCGACTACGACGCCTTCTGCGCCGGTTGAGTCCGCGCGCCAGTCACCTCCATTAGGATCGCGTCCGCATGGCGACCGTGAGGATTCCACCAGTGCTGCGCGCTCAGACCGGGGGCCAGCCCGAGGTCGAGGCCGCCGGCTCGAACGTCGGCGAGGTGCTGCGTGCTCTGACCTCTGAGCACCCAGCCACCGAGGAGCAGCTCTTCGGCCCCGAGGGCGATCTCAACCGCTACGTCAACGTCTACCTCAACGACGAGGACGTGCGCGTGCTCGACGGCCTCGACACCGCCGTCTCCGACGGCGACACCGTCGTGATCTTGCCGGCGATGGCGGGCGGTTGAGCCGCCCGGGCGCTTTATCCGCGCATAGCACCGATAACGCGCCCGGGCGCCTCGAAACCCCCTGGCTATACTTTTTGAAGTGACGGGCGAGCTACTAAATCGACCCTGCGGGGGACGCTTCGGCGACATCGTCGAGTCGATCGGCAATACGCCGCTGGTCGAGCTGCCGCGCTTCTCTCCCAAGCCCGACGTCCGCATCTACGCCAAGCTCGAGGGCCGCAACCCGACCGGCTCGGTCAAGGACCGCGTCGCCAAATCGATGATTGAGGCCGCTGAGGCCGAGGGCGCGATCGAACCCGGCCAGACGATCCTCGAGCCGACCTCGGGCAACACCGGCATCTCCCTGGCGATGATCTGCCGCCGCAAGGGCTACGACCTGAAGGTCGTCATGCCGGACAACGTCACCGCCGAGCGCACCCAGCTGCTCGAGATGTACGGGGCGGAGATCGCCTACTCCGAGGGCGCCAAGGGCTCCAACGGGGCGGTCGAGGTGGCGCTGGAGATGGCGAAGGACTCGCGCTACTACATGCCCTACCAGTACGGCAACGAGGCCAACCCCAACGCCCACTACAACGGCACGGCGGTGGAGATCCTCGAGGAGCTCGACGAGGTGACCGCCTTCGTCGGCGGCCTCGGCACCGGCGGCACGCTGATGGGCAACGGCCGGCGCCTCAAGGAGCACAACCCCGAGACGCTGCTGGTCGCGGCCGAGCCGATGCAGGGCGAGATGGTGCACGGCCTGCGCTCGCTCGACGACGGCTTCATCCCGCCGATCATCGACATCACCCTGCTCGACCGCAAGATCATGGTCTCCAACCGCGACGCGATCGTCTGGACGCGCAAGCTGCTCGACGAGGAGGGTGTCTTCGCCGGTGTCTCCTCCGGTGCAATTGCCCGCATCGCCGTCCGCATCGGCGAGGAGCTCGAGGGCGGCAACGTCGTCTTCCTGATCCCCGACGACGGCTGGAAGTACCTCTCCTCCGGCGTCTACACCAAACCGATAGACGAGATTGAGAATCTAGACTCCACCGTCTGGTGGTAGGTCCGGCCGCTGACGCCATGCGCATCCCGCAGGCGATGATTGACGAGATGGTCGCGCACGCGCAGGAAGACCTGCCGAACGAGTGCTGCGGGCTGATCGGTGGCGGGGAGGACGGAGAGGCACAGACGCTCTACCGGGCGCGCAACGCCTTCGCCAGTCCCTTCAGCTACCGGGTCGATCCGAGTGACCAGTACCGGATCATCGAAAAGGAGATGCGGGAGCGGAGGGAAGGGCTAGTCGCGATCTACCACTCGCACACCAAGAGCCCCGCCTATCCGTCGCAGACCGACCTGAACGAGGCGATCAGCTGGCCCGAACAGGTCTACCTGATCGTCTCCCTGCAGGACCGCGAGGCCCCCGAGGTGAAGGCGTTTTGGCTGAAGAACGGAGAGATCGCCGATGCCGAGCTCGTCGTCGAGTAGCGGAGGCAAGCTGGTCAAGGTCGGCTACGGCCAACAGCAGCCCGAGGCGGAAATGATCCAGGGGCTGCTGGCCGAGCACGGCATCCCCAGCATGCTGCGGCGGGCGGCTGGTTGGGACGTCCCGGACTTCCTCGCCGCCGGACCGCGGGAAGTGCTCGTCGCCGAGGAGCTGGCCGAGCAGGCCCGCGAAGTGCTCGAGGGCACCCCCGGCGCCGACTGACCTGGCGGACGTCAGCGCGGGATCAACGTCGCCAGCGGGTCGCGGCCTTCCCAGGCGCCCTCCGAGGCGTAGGGCCGGAAGCGCATGAAGGCCGATTCGTGGTGAAAGGGCTTGGCGCGGTCGACTTTGACCGCGGCTTGGTGAGAGCCGTCCGGGCTGAAGGCGTACTCGCGCATCGCCGCGAGGCTGTGCCAGATCGTGAAGGTCGCGACGAGCCCCGGACGCGCGAGCCGCCCGAAGCCGGTGACCGCCGCGACGGCCGGGTTCTCGACGGCGTCGCGTTCGGTCGGCCTCGCGGCCTTGAGGAAGGCGCGCGTGCGGGTCCTGCGCAGGCGTCCCAGGGTGAGCGCGACGACCGGCTCGTCGTCCGCCGCGGGCGGATCGCTCATCGGCAGCTCGTTCATCCCCTCCCAGGAGCCGAAGCGGTGCAGCGGCTCCAGGCGGACGTGCCAGCCATCCGCGAAGCGCCGGGCGAAGGGGTGGGTCGCGAGAAAGCCGTCCAGCGCGGCGTCGTCCTCCCAGCAGGCGATCAGGCCGACGCGACCGGAATGGGGCAGGGGAAGGCGGTTGCCGAGGTCAGCCGCGAAGACCGTTTCCGCGTAGGACATGCCCGCCACTTGGGCGGCATCCACGGGGCGAAAGAGCATCCGCTGGACTCTCAGCCGGCCGACGTCAGCGAGGTGGACGGACACGATCATTGCGGGCCTCCCTCCTGGGCAGGGTAACCTAGGGGTGATTAAGTAGATTCGTGATGCACCGTACTTAGGCGCGACTAAGTTGTCAACCTCGAGCGAGACACCCGACCAGCCGCGGCGACGGATGAGCGCCTCGGCGCGGCGCGAGGTGATCGCCAACGCGGCCTCGGTCCTTTTCGCCGAGCGTGGTTACCGGGGCGCCTCGATCGAGGAGATCGCCAGGGCTTCGGGCGTCACGCCACCGGTCGTCTACGAACATTTCTCCTCCAAGCGTGAGCTCTACCGCGATCTGCTCGAACGCCACTTCGCCGAGCTGCGCGAGGTCTGGGGCGAGCACTTCGTCGGCGAGGCGCCGCTGGAGGAGCGCGTCGCCAAGTCCTTCGACGCCTGGTTCGCTTACGTGGAAGTTCACCCCTTCGCCGGGCGGGTGCTCTTCCGCTACAGCACCGATCCCGAGATCGAGGCGATCCACGCTGACGTGGCGGCCCATAGCCGTGAGGCGATCCTGCCGCTCTTCGCCGCCGAGCCGGGCGCCGAGAACCTCGCCGGCTCGGTCGCCGACGAGGGGATCGAAATGGTCTGGGTCGTCCTTCGCGGCGTCCTCCAGGGCCTCGCCGTCTGGTGGTCCGAGCACCCCGACGTGCCCCGCGAGCGCGTGGTCACAACCGCGATGAACTCTCTCTGGGTCGGCTTCGAGCGCGCCCAGGCCGGTGAAACGTGGTCCTGACGCTTCCGGTGCGCCTTTTCCTCCCATGGAGTGGGAAAGGCGCACCGGAATGGACTTAAGGAGGACCGGGCCGGACGATCGCCCGCAGGTAGTCGCGCCAGGCGGCCTCGATTTCGCTGCCCCTGGCGTCGAATGCGGCTTCGAGCGTCGGGCCCGATCCGCCGGGGACGAGCTCGAGGGCGAGGCGCTCGCAGGCCTCCGGGCCGCGCTCGGTCTCGAGCAGGTCGAAGAGGGTGCCGCCGAGGATCACCGCGTCGCGGCGCGAGGGTGGGAACGACGGGCGGCCGCTCTCGCGCAGCCGCCTGATCACCGCCGCGCGGTAGAGGCCGACCTGGCGGGCGAAGTACTGGGCTGCTCCCTCGACCAGCCAGGCCCAGCCGAGATAGCGGGCGAAGCGGCGTGGCGTCCAGGAGGGGGGGAGGTCGGGGTTGTTGGCGGCGATGACGAGCTGGGCGTAGAGGCGCTCGGCGGTGCCGCGCAGCGCCTCGCGCGAGTCGTCGCCGGCGGCGCGCCGTTCCATGTGGGGGTCGTTGAGCACGTGCAGCTCGGTCGCCATCGCCCAGCCGGCTAGGTAGCGGCGCCCGGCCGGCGCCGCCGACCAGCGCGCCGCCGGGAGGAAGGGGTGGGCGAGGGAGAGCAGCGCGGGGTTGGTGTGGACGACGACGGTGACGTCGCCCGGGACAGTCTCGAAGCGGTCCTCCAGGCGCAGCCGCAGTTCCTCCATGCGGTCGAGCGTCCGCTCGGCGAAGGCGGCGTCGCCGCTGTCATGGCGCGCGGTGAAGCTAAGCGAGTGAGTCTCGACCCAGGGAATGCGGCGAGCCTACAAGCGAGACTTAAACGAGTACCGGCTCGGAAGCCGTGCACACGGAATGGATCTCGCTGCGTGCGCGGTCGAACTCCTCGTCGGCCATCACCGGGGTGCCCTCGAAGGGCAGGTCGCGGTCGATTTCGACCCATGAGCGGCAGCCGTGGTACTCGTCGCGGACCCGCACCGTGACCGGCCGGGGGATGCGGTGGACCCGGAGCAGCAGGATGTGCAGCGGGTGGCGCCGCTTCCAGTTGAGCCGCTTCTCGGCGTAGTCGGGAGTCCAGACGTAATAGGGGGAAAGGTCGTCGACGATGCGCGGGTTGGTGACCGTCAGGTGGTCGGTCACCTCGGCCCAGCAGCGCAGCCGGACCCGGTCGGGCTGAGGGATGCCGCCATCTTGGATCAGCGCTCCGGGGGGCGGCTCCTCGTCGGGCCAGACACCCTCCTCGAGGGCGCGGCGCAGCTCCGGGTGGTGCGACTCGCGGACCAAATTGTTCCGCTGGTGGTCGAAGGTCGGGTAGAGGAAGAAGCGCTCGTGATCGAGCTCGAAGTGCTTGTTGTCCTCGCGGATGCCGCCCTTGCGCAGGGTCAGCAGCTGCTCGCCCTCAGAGAGAGCGCGCACCGTTACTGCCCATTCCTTTAAAGCGATCGGCATTTGAATTCGTACCCGAGAAGGTCGGTGATTCTGTGGCTGGGAGGAGTTGGCGCCTCGGACCATGTCCAGGCGAAAGCCCCGCCCAAGGTCGCGCATTCTAGACGAGGCTGGCCGAATCGCCAAATTAACGCTGTGTGCGATCGGACACCCGGCTGCTGCCCCCTCCGCCGGGGGTTTCGATCCGCAGTCTGTCGCCCGGTTGGAGGTCGCCTTCTCCCTTGCCGGGGAGGGATTTGCCGTTGAGCAGGTCCCTGCCGGTCGCGCCGTCACAGCCACCGTCCCGCCCGCGGGGCGGATGGCGGCGACGCTCGCCGATCAGCGTGTAGCGCATCGGCTCCAGCGCTTCGATCTCGCGCACAAGGCCGTCGCCGCCGTGGTGTCGGCCGTCGCCACCGCTGTCGCGGCGCAGGGACAATTCACGCACCCGCAGGGGGAACTCGGTCTCCAGCGCCTCGACCGGCGTGTTCAGCGTGTTCGACATCGCGACGTGGATCGCGCTTGGCCCGTCGGCGTCGGGACAGGCGCCCTGGCCGCCGCCGAGCGTCTCGTAGTAGGTGAAGTCCTCGCCGGCGAGGGTCAGGTTGTTCATCGTCCCCTGACCCTGTGCCGGCACCGGTCGCGCCCCACCCAACGCCGCGATCGTCAGGTCGGCCACCCGGCTGGAGGTCTCCACGTTGCCGGCCGCGACTGCTGCCGGGAAGCGGGCGTTGAGCAAGCAGCCCTCGGGGGCGACGACCTCGATCGGCCGGTAGGCGCCCGCGCAGGGCGGGGCGTCGGGGTCGGTGAGCACGCGCACCGCGAAAAAGGCGGCTGATTGGGTCACCGAGAGAGGGCAGTTGAGGTTGCCCTCGATCTGGGGGTCGGTGCCGCTGAAGTCGAGGACCAGGCGGTCGCCCTCGACGCGCGCCTCGAGCCGCAGGACGACGTCACGCGATCCGTCCCGGCCGTCGTCCTCGAGCACCTCCTCCGCCGCGTAGGCGCCGTCGGGCAGCTCGGCCAGCACGGCGCGGGTGCGGCGCTCGGCGTAAGCGAGGATCTCTTCCATCGCGCTGCGCAGGGTCGCCAGGCCATGGCGCTCCTCCAGCTCGGTCAGCCGTTCCGCGCCGACCCGATTGGCGGCCCGCTGGGCGCGCAGATCGGCGAGGCGCTGCTCAGGAAAGCGCATCTGGGAAGCCAGCTCCCTCAGCTCGTGCATGCCGGCCGGCGTTGGCGGAATCACTACGCCCTCGTCCTCGAGCCGCGTGGACCTAGACGGCATCCCACCGGGAGTCGGCCCGCCGACATCGGCGTGGTGGGCGCGGCAGGCGGCGAAGCCGACGTGGACGCCACGAGTGAAGACGGGCGAGACGATCGTGATGTCGGGTAGGTGGGTGCCGCCCCGGTAGGGGTCATTGAGAATCCATGCCTCGCCCGGTCGCTGGTCGAGCTCGAGCACTGCGGCGACGGCGTCCGGCATCGAGCCGAGGTGGACGGGGATGTGCTCGGCCTGCATCACCAGCTCGCCGCGCGCGTCGAAGAGCGCGGTCGAGCAGTCGTGGCGCTCCTTGATGTTGGCCGAGTAGGCGGAGCGGATCAGCGTCGCGCCCATCTCGTCGCAGGCTGCCCGCAGCCCGCCGATCATCACCTGCAGGCTGACCGGGTCCAGCCCACTCATCGTGCCTCCGCGACGATCGTGCCGGCGTCGTCGACCGCGGTGTGCCAGTCGGGCGGGACGACGAAAGTCGCCTCGGGGAGCTCGTAGATGACCGGGCCCTCAGCGGTGAGGCCGGCGGGTGGCTCGCCGCGCAGGACCGGCGTCTCCACCCAGTCGCCCGCGAAGCGCACGGCGCGGCTGCTCTCGGCCAGGCCGGCCTCCGGCGCGGCGCTGAGCCGTGGCTCCGGCCCTGGGGCCACCATCGCCAGGCGGATGTGGACGAGCACCACCTCGCCGTCGGGGTCGTGGTGGCCGTAGCGCTCCTCGTGCAGCTGCTCGAACCTGGCGACGAGGTCCGCCGGGTCCGGGTGCGCGTCGCCGGCGACCGGCAGCTCGAAGGCCTGGCCGGCGTAGCGCATCTCGTAGAAGACTTCGAGCTTGCCGTTGCCCGCGTCATCGGTGGGGAAGTTCAAACTCGACGCGAGCTCGGCGACCTCGGCGGCGATGCGCTCCGCGGTGAGATCGTCTCCGCCCAACATCACGGTGCGGGTGGTGTCCCGGCGCCGGTCCGAGGCGCAGAGGCCGAGGGCGGAGAGCACGCCGCCGGCGCGTGGGCAGAGGATGCGCTCGACGTCGAGTTCGGTGGCGATCGCCGCGGCGTGCATCGGGCCGGCGCCGCCGAAGGGCAGGAGGGCGAACCGGCGTGGGTCGACGCCGCGCTCGACGGTCACGACCCGCAGCGCTCGCACCATCTCCTGGTTGGCGACTCGCACGATCCCCTCCGCGGTCTCCGTCTCGCCGAGGTCCAAGGAGCCCGCCAGCCGGCCGACGGCCGCTCGCGCCGCCTCCACGTCAAGCGGCACGCCACCGGCGAGGGTCGAGTCCGCGGCGAGGTTGCCGAGCAGGAGGTTGGCGTCGGTGACGGTCGGCTCGGTGCCGCCGCGGCCGTAGCAAGCCGGGCCAGGTTCGGCGCCGGCCGAGCGCGGGCCGACCCGCAGGGCGCCGCCCCGGTCCCTCCAGCCGACCGAGCCGCCGCCGGCGCCGACCGTGTGCACGTCGACCATCGGGAGCTGGATGACGCGGCCGCCGATCTGGCGCGAGTCGGTGCGCCGCACCTCGCCGTCCTCGACCACGCAGACGTCGCAGGAGGTGCCGCCCATGTCGAAGCCGAGGGCGTTGCCGTCTCCGCTGGCGCGGGCGAGCAGGCCGGCGCCGACCGCGCCGCCGGCCGGCCCGGAGAGGACGCTCCAGGCGCCCGCCCGGGCCGCATCCTCGGCGGAGGCGACCCCGCCGGAGGACTGCATCACCAGGGGGTCGGGCAGCCCGGCCGACCGCGCCGCCGCGCCAAGCCGGCCCAGGTAGCGACCGAGGAGCGGCGACAGGTAAGCGTCGATGGTCGTGGTCGAGCAGCGCTCGTACTCGCGGAAGCGCGGCAGGACCTCGTGCGAGGCGGAGACGTGGACCCCGGGCAGCGCCTCTCGCAGGTGCGTCGCGATCGCCCGCTCGTGTGAGGGATCCACGTAGGAGAAGAGCAGGCAGATCGCGACCGCTTCGGCACCGCTTTCCCGCACCGACTCCGCCAGCCGCCCAGCCTCGCCGTCGGCGAGCGGCTCGATCTCTCCGCTCGGACCGGTGCGCTCGCTGGCCTCGAAGCGCGCCTCGGGGTCGACCAGCGACGCCGGCTTCGGCATGCAGAGGCGGTAGAGCTCGGGTCGGTCCTGGCGACCGATCTCGAGCAGGTCGGCGAAGCCCTTGGTCGCGATCAGCGCGGTGCGCGCCCCGCGTTCCTCGAGTAGAGCGTTGGTCCCCACCGTCATCCCGTGTGCGAAGGACTCGACCGCGGCCGGTACCGCGCTCGCCCGTGCCAGCACCTCCTCGACCGCGGCGATCACGGCCTCCGACTGGTCTTTTGGCGTCGTCGGCAGCTTCGCGGTGTGGACCGTCTCGCCGTCGAAGAGGACGGCGTCGGTGAAGGTCCCGCCTACGTCGACACCGAGCAGCACAGGGTGAAGCTAGCTCAGCGCCACTCCTCGTGGCGCGTCTTGCCGTCGGGGGCGAGCACGATGTGGACGCCGTCGAGCTCGGGGTCGATCGCGGGGAAGTCGGTGCGACGGTGGCCGCCGCGCGTCTCGGTTCGCTCGAGCGCGCAGGTGGCGATCGCCGGGGCGAGCGGATAGGAGTTGCCGAGAAGCTCGCGCAGTTGCTCGGCGTCGCGCAGCGGGCCGGCCAGCCGCCAGACCGCGTCGCGGGTCGCCTCGGTCGGTGGCTGGAAGCGCCACTCGGGCAGCGGCGGACGCTTGCCCGTCGCCTTATCATCCAGCGCCGCCCGGGCGGCGCGAGCGCCGAAGACGAAGCACTCGCTGAGCGAGTTGGAGGCAAGGCGGTTGGCGCCGTGGAGGCCGGTGCAGGAGCACTCGCCGACCGCGAAGAGTCCCGGCAGGGAGGAGCGTCCGTCGAGGTCGACCGCGATGCCTCCCATCGTGTAGTGAGCAGCCGGCGCGACCGGCACCGGCTCGGTTCCCGGGTCGAGCCCCGCCTCCCGTAGCGACTCGAAGACGTTGGGGAAGCGATCGGGATCGACCTCGCGCAGGTCGAGGCTCACGTGGGCGCCCCCGTCGGCCTCAATGCGGTCGAGGATCGCCGCCGTCACCGCGTCGCGGGGCGCCAGCTCATCGGTGAAGCGGCGCCCGGAGGCATCGAGCAGCGCGGCTCCCTCGCCCCGCACGGCCTCGGTGATCAGCATTCCGTCGAAGCGGCTGCCCGGCAGCGCAAGCGCGGTCGGGTGGAACTGGCAGAACTCCAGGTCGGCGAGGTCGGCTCCCGCCGCGGCGGCGAGCACCGGACCGGCGCCGATCGCGCCGCGGGGGTTGCTGGTGCGCCGCCACAGCGCCGCGCCCCCGCCGGTCGCCAGCACCGTCGCGGCGGCGCCGATCGGCTCCTCGCCGGTCAACAGCCCGTGGCAGCGCTCGCCGTCGCTCCAAAGCGCCACCGCCGAAGTGCTCTCGCGGACCGTGATGCGGGGCTCGGCGGCCGCCATCGCGGCGAGCTTGGCGGTGATCTCGTGCCCGGTCTGGCTGCCGCCGGCGTGAACGATCCGGCGGCGGGTGTGCCCGCCCTCGAGGCCCAGGGACAGCTCGCCATCGCCGTCGAGATCGAAGCGGACCCCGCGCTCGCGCAGCTCGTGCACCGCGGCCGGGGCCTCCTGCACCAGGGTTTCCACCGCGGAGGGCCGGCAGAGTCCCCGTCCGGCGGCGATCGTGTCGGCGGCGTGCTGGGCGGGGGAGTCACCAGGCTCCAAGGCGGCTGCCAGACCGCCCTGCGCCCAGAAGCTGGCGCTCTGGGAGAGTGGGGTACGGGAGATGACGCAGACATCGGCGCCCTGCTCGGCCGCGCGCAGCGCCGTCCACAGTCCCGCCGCCCCGCCGCCAACCACGGCGACGTCGCACTCGCTGACTGCCGCTATCGGCTTGCCTCTCGCCTGATCGCCTCGACCTGACCACGCAGCCAGGCGGCCGCCGCTTCGCGGGCTCGGGTCTCGACGTCGGTGCCCGAGCCCTCGGCCTTCGCGGCGCGGCGCTCAGCCTCCGCCACCCGCTGCTCGGCCGCCGCGGCCTGCGCGTCGATCTCGGCCAGGCGGCTCTCGGCGGCGGCGATCGATTGCTCGCGCGCCTGGCGCTCGCTCGCCAGCTCCTCGGCGTGCTCGCGTCGCAGCCGCTCGAGCTCTTCGGCGTGGGCTTGGCGCTCTCTCTCCAGATCCGCTTCGAGCGCGCGGATCTCGGCCGTCACCCGCTCCTCGGCCGCGGTGGCGGACGCCGCGGCCTCGCGCAGCCGTCGCTCGGCTGCCTCGACCTGCGGGCCGGTGCCGCCGCTGCCGGGGTCGCGTTTCTCCTCACTCATCTTCGGCTCAATCTATCTATTACTCGGCGATCGCTCGGGTGGCGGATCCTGCCCGAGGACGTCGCGGTAGGCGACCACCGTCCGTTCGGCCATCCGGGCCGCCGACAGCGCGGCCGCCCGGGCCGAGCCGGCGATCCGGGGGTTGGCCGCGGCCAGGTGCGGGCCCGCGGCCTCGCTCCAGGCCGCTGCCTCGAAGGGAGCGCAGAAGGCACCCTCGATCCCGGCCAAGGCGAAGGGCGCGATTCCCACCGGGGTGGAGAGGATCGGGACGTCGCAGGCGAGTGCCTCGACGCAGGCGAGGCCGAATCCCTCGTAGTCGGAGGTGACGAGCACCGCGTTGGCGGCGTTGACCCAGAGCGGCATCTGGTCGGGCTCGATCGAGCCGCCTGTCAGCAGCTCGGCCCCGGTTGACGCCGCGACCTCGGCGGCGCGGTCGGCGCGCTTCTCGACGCGGCTCGGGTTGGCGGGGAAGAGCAGGTAGCGACCGTCGGGGTCGAGCCCCAGCTCTCGGCGGGCGTCCGCGCGCGGAAGCGGCCGGAAGCGGTGGAGATCAGGGCCGCAGGGCAGGATCGCGGAGCTCGGGACCGGGGGGAGGCCGGGTCTCCCGTCCTCGGGCTCGAAGAGCGCTCGCGAGACCGCGGCGACGAGGTCCGCGCGCCAGGCAAGGCGTCGCGAGAGCGGTCCGACCACGGGGTGCCGGACGTCGGTCCCGTGGAAGCTGACGACGAGGGGCCGGGCGCCGGCAAGCAGCGCCGAGGTGGCCGTCAGCCCGTAGTGGACGTGGACGAGGTCGAAGGATTCGCGGCGCAGCAATCGCCGCAGGCGCCAAGCCGCCGGCAGGTAGTGGCTGGAGCCCCGCGGGAAGCTGAACACCTCGACCTCCACGCCGAGCCGGCGAATCTCCTCAACCTGATCGCGTACCCAGCGGCCCCGCTGTGGCGCCCCGGCGTCGGGAACGAAGTTAGTCACGACGAGGACCCGCATCGGCCGCTGAGCGTACCCGCAGTCGGGGCGGGGACCGTTTTGCGCTGTCTTTTTACATTCCCGCCGCTGAATTGGTCCTTTTCGGTCTAGATCCGTGATTCGCGGCCTTGCAGCATCGAGGCAAACCCGAAAGGAGGCTTCGATGATTTACATGCTGATGGGTTTCGCGCATGCCGCGATCGAGCGACGGCTGCGAGCGATCCGGGGCTTGGCTGGCGGCGAGTCCGGGCAGGGCACGGTCGAGTACGTCGGCCTGATCCTGCTCGTCTCGCTGTTGATGGTCGGGATGGTCGCCGCGATGAAGGGGTTCAACGGCAAGCAGGGCACCGAGCTGGCCGATGTGATCGTCGACAAGATCAAGCAGGCCGTCGACAAGGTGGCCTTCAAATGAGGGCGGAGGAGGGGCAGCTCGCGACGCGGGCTGTCCCGATGCCGTTTCCCCCAGGGGCGTTGAGCGGAGCGCGGGCGCTTGATGTGGGGATGGCGTCCGACGTAAGGCTTATGCTGTATTCCAGCATGAAGCATCGAACTCAGCTATATCTCGACGATGGCCAGTACCGCTGGCTCCGCCAGCGGGCGGGCAAGGCGGGGAGCATCGCCGCCGTGGTGCGGGACCTGATCGAAGCCGAGCGCGCTCGGCTTGCCGATCCAGGCGCCGATCCCCTGCTGCGCTTCCTCGTCGACGAGGCTCCAGGCCGTGGGCGCGAGGGCACCAGCGTCACCACCCTGGACCGCGATCTCTACGGCTCATGAGATCGGTGTTCGTGGACACCAGCGCCTTCGTGGCGCTGCGCAACGAATCCGAGACAGAGCACGAGCGGGCACGGGCTGCCCTGACGAGCCTGATCGACGAGGGCGTGACGCTCTTCACCTCCAACTACGTCTTCGCCGAGACCTACACCGCCTTGCTGGTCAGGGTCGGCCGCGAGGAGGCGGTGCAGTGGGGCCGACGCTTCCGGGCTGGTGAGGCGATCGAGCTGGTGCGGCTGGAACCGGAGGTCGAGGAGAAGGCCTGGGAGATCCTCGAGCGCCACGACGACAAGCGCTGGAGCTACGTCGACGCGACCTCTTTCGCCTTGATCGAGCGCGACGGCGGTGGCGAGGCGTTCGCTTTCGACACCCATTTTGCCCAGCGCGGCCTGCGCATATGGCCGGAGCCATGACAGACTCGCCGAATGCCAGCTTCGCGTAGCTACGACAGGGCGCCCGCCGATATCCGGCCGGTCGACATCGACCCCGGTTTCGTCGCCAGTGCCGCTGGCTCGGCGCTGATCTCGATCGGCAAAACGCGGGTGATCTGCACCGCCTCCGTCAACGAGACGGTGCCGAAATGGATGCAGGGGCGCGGTAAGGGCTGGGTCACGGCCGAGTACGCGATGCTGCCCGCCTCGACCGGGGATCGCAAGGCCCGCGACGTCTCGCGCGGCAAGCAGGACGGGCGCGGCGTGGAGATCCAGCGGCTGATCGGCCGCTCGCTGCGCGTCGTCGTCGACTTCAAGGCGCTCGGCGAACGCAGCGTCTACGTCGACTGCGACGTACTCGAAGCCGACGGCGGTACCCGCTGTGCGGCGATCACCGGCGGCTACGTTGCTTTGCGCCTGGCGCTGCAGAAGCTGCTCGACGCGAAGAAGATCGAGACGATGCCGCTGACCGGGTCGGTGGCCGCGGTCAGCGTCGGCATGGTTGACGGGCGGGCGCTCTGCGACCTCGACTACGGCGAGGACTCGCGGGCCGAGGTCGACGCCAACGTGGTTATGACCGGCGACGGCGGCCTGGTCGAGGTCCAGGCGACGGCGGAGCGCACGCCGCTCTCGCGCGCCTCGCTCGACGAGCTGCTTGGCCTCGCGGAGATGGGCATCTCGCGACTGCGTCAGGTGCAGGACCGGGTAGCCGGAACCTGATCTTCGCCTTGATCTTCGCCACCGGCAATAAGCACAAGCTGCGCGAGATGCGCGAACTGCTGCCCGGGGTTGAGCTGGAGCCGCTGCCCGACGGGGTCGCGCTGCCCCCCGAGGACGGCGAGAGCTTTGCCGGGATAGCGCTCGACAAGGCGCGAGCTGCGCACACCGCGACGGGCAAGCCGACGATCGCCGACGACTCGGGCATCGGTGCGGTGGCGCTTGGCGGGCGGCCCGGCATCCACTCGGCTCGCTACGGCGGCGAGGGTGCCAGCGACGAGGAGAACCTGGCGAAGCTGCTGCGCGAGGTCGCCGCCGCGGGGGATGAGCGAGGCGCCTACTACGTTTGCGCGCTGGCGCTGGTCGAAGCCGACGGCAGCGAGCACGTGTTCGAGGCGCGCTGCGACGGCTACCTGATCGAGGCGGCGCGGGGGGAGGGCGGCTTTGGCTACGACCCGGCCTTCGTCCCCGAGGCCACGGGCCGCGAGGACACGCGCACCTATTCGGAGATCAGCCAGGCGGAGAAGAACGAGATCAGCCACCGCGGCCGCGCTGCACGGTTGCTCGCCCAGCACTTGGAGGACAGCGCCGCCGGCGCGGCGCCCGCGGGCCGATGATCCGCACCAAAAGCGGGGCAGCCGGGCTCTCGATCGCCTCCAACTCGGTCCTGATCGCGATCAAGCTCGCCGCCGGCGCGATCACCGGCTCGATCGCGATCCTCACGGAGGCGATCCACTCGCTGATCGACCTGGTGGCCTCGGTTATTGCCTTCGTCTCGGTGCGCAAGGCCGACGAACCGGCCGATGCGGACCATCCCTACGGCCACGAGAAGGTCGAGAGCCTGGCGGCGACGATCGAGGGGATGCTGATCCTGGTCGGCGCCGGAATCATCGTCTACGAGGCGACGCATCGCCTCGTCGTCGGCGCCCAGGTCGAGACCCTGTGGGTGGGGATCGCGGTGATGGGCTTCTCCGTCGTCGCCAACCTGGTCGTCTCCTCGGTGCTCTCGCGCCAGGCGAAGGCGCACGACTCGCCGGCGCTCGAGGGCGACGCGGCCCACCTGCGCACCGACGCGCTCACCTCCGCCGGCGTCCTCGTCGGCCTCGCCCTCGTCCAGGTCACCGGGGTGGTCGCCTTCGACTCGATCACGGCGCTGATCGTCGCCGCGGCGATCGTGGTCGCCGGCATTCGCATCATCCGCCGCTCTTCCGGGGTGCTGGTGGACGAAGCCCTGCCCGACGCCGAGATGGACCGGATCGAGGCCGCGATCGCCGCCGCTCGGACGCCCGAGGTCGCCGGCTACCACAAGCTCCGCGCCCGCCGGGCGGGCAGTCGGCGCTACATCGACTTCCACGTCCAGTACCGCTCCGGGACCAGCCTCGAGCGCGCCCACGAGCTCGCCCACCAGATGCGCGCCGAGATCGAGGCCGGCATCCGCCGCGCCGAGGTCCTGATTCACGCCGAGCCGGAGACCTCCTTTCACGACCCCAGAGAGGAGCGCGACGGACCTTTCCGGGCCGGCTGATTCCGCCACCCCCAGACGCGAAGCGGAGGAGGTGGCGGCTTAAGGGGAAGGAAGCAAATTCACCGCCGCAGCCAGCCCGACGGCGATCACGGTGACCGTGTAGCCGGTGTAGCCGCTGACCGCGAAGAGGATCGCGGCGATCGCACAAATGACGACGACGGTGATCCAGGAGGCTCGGGCCAGGGACACGGGCCGGTATTTTCACCGAGATGCCAGACAGTGACGCGAGCGCGGCGGTTTCGGGCGATGCCGCCGAGGGTGCACTTGCTTACTTGACGGAGATGTCCCCGGACCTGCGCGGCGCGGCGATCTTCGACTCCGACGGCGCGGTGCTTGCGGCCAGCGATCGGGCCGGTCGCTGGAGTGAAGACGCTGCGACGCTTTTCGCCGTCGCCGACCAGGCCGATGGCGAGCCGGTGGAACAGGTCCACATCGGCACCGAGCAGGGTGAGGTCTTCGCCCTGCGCCACGCCGGCCTTGCGGCGATCGCGGTCACCGAGCGCTTCGCCCTCGCCTCACTCACGTTCTTCGACATGCGCGCCCTGCTGCGCGACCTTGCCAATGGCGCCTAAGCCGCACAGGGTCCTGCTCGACCGTGTCTCCGGCTATGCCGACGAGGCGGCCGCTTACATGCGCCGCCGTCGCGCCTCGCGCCGGCCCTTCGCCCGCCTCTACTACCCGGGCGGGAGGGCCGCGGATCACGCCACCGACTCGGCCGTCGGCGGTGAGCTCTTCGTCGCCGCCGGCAGGTTGATCGAGGTCGCCGGAAAGCGGCCAAAGCAATGAGCTCTCCCGCCGATCTGCTCGACCCGGCTGTCGCCGAGCGCGTCCTCGCCCGCGCCCTCGCGCACGGGGGAGAGTTCGCCGAGGTCTTCGCCGAACGGCGCAGCGGCCTGACCCTGGCGATCGACGAGTCCCGGATCGAGTCGGTGCAGTCGGGCGCGGAGGAGGGCGCCGGCGTGCGGGTGCTGAGCGGCGGCACCACCTACTTCGCCCACGTCGACGGCCTCGATCCGGCCGACCTCGAACGGGCCGCCGGCGAGGCTGCCGCGGCGTTGCGCGGCGAGCGCGCCGAGCCTCGCCCGTTGCGCGCCGAGGCGGGCAACCCGCTGCCGATCGAGCAGCCCCCGGGGGATGTTCGGGCCAGCCGCAAGGCCGAGCTGCTGCGCGAGCTGGACGAGCGCACGCGATCAGCCGGCGAGGAGATCGTCCAGGCGATGGCCTCCTATGGAGAGGCCAGGCGCGAGGTTGCCGTGGCCAACTCCGCTGGCCTGTTCAGCGGCGACGACCGCACCCGCGTGCGAATCGGCGCTCAGGCGGTCGCTCGCCGCGACGACCGGGTCGAGACCGGCGCCGAGACGCTCGGCGCCCATCGCGGCTTCGAGCTCTTCGACGGGGACCCGGCGCAGATCGCGGCCAGCGCAGCCGGCAAGGCGCTCACTTTGCTCGATGCCGGCCCGGCGCCGACCGGCTCGATGCCGGTCGTGGTCGGCGGCGGCTTTGGCGGCGTCCTCTTCCACGAGATGACCGGGCACGGACTCGAGGCCGACCACGTTCAGAAGGGCGCCAGCGTCTACGCCGGCAAGCTCGGCGAAGCGGTTGCGCAACCCCTGTTGACCGCTTACGACGACGGCCGCCTCCCCGGCGAGTGGGGCAGCGACGCGATCGACGACGAGGGGACGCCGACGCAGAAGACCCGGGTGATCGAAGGCGGTCGCCTCGTCGCCTTCCTCCACGACCGGCGCAGCGCCGAGCGCGACGGCGTGGACTCGACCGGCAACGGGCGCCGCGAGAGCTTCCGTCACCTGCCGATCCCCCGCATGACCAACACCTACATCGCTCCCGGCGAGGCGGAGCCCGAGGCGATCATCGGCGAGGTCGCCAACGGCTTCTACGCGGTTTCCTTCGCCGGCGGCCAGGTCGACCCGGCTACCGGCGACTTCGTCTTCGGCGTCAACGAGGGCTACCTGATCGAGGGGGGCAAGGTGACCAGGCCCTGCCGGGGGGCGACGCTGGTCGGCAACTGCCTGCAGGCCCTCGCCGCGATCGACGCGGTCGGCAACGACTTCTGGATGAAGACCGGGATCTGCGGCAAGGGCGGCCAGAAAGTGCCGGTCGGAACCGGCCAGGGGCACGTCAGGATCGCCTCGATGACCGTTGGCGGGACCGAGGCATGAGTTCGTTCCTTGTCGAGCAGGGGGCGACAAAAAGCGAACTCGGGGGGGTTGCTGGTGGTGGTTGAGGCTGATTTGGCGCGGAGGGCCGTGGGGGCGGCGCAGACTGCCGGCGCTACGGACGCGGAGGCCTATCTCAGCGAAGCCACGAACCGCGAGGTGCGCGTCCATGCGGGCGAGGTCGAGAGCCTGACGGCGGCGACGCAGCGGGGCCTCGGCCTGCGCGTCTGGATCGGCGGTCGGGTGGGTTACGGCTTCGGCACCGACCTCTCCCCGGACGGCTTGGGCGAGATTGCGGCTCGCGCCGTCGAGGCGGCTCGGGTTGCCGATGAGGACGAGTTCGCCGGTGCTCCTGAGGGATCTGAGGAGCGGCCGCGGGTGGAGGGGATCAACGACCCCTCCCTGGCCGAATGGTCGCCGGCCGAGATCGCCGATCTGGCCTTGGCCGTGGAGCGGACCGCTTTGGCCGACCCCGGGGTCGTCGCGGTCGAGCAGGCGGTCTATTTCGACAGCGGCGAGCGAGTCGCGATCGCGTCGTCATCGGCGCCTGGCGGCGAGTACGAGACGACGAGCTGCTACGCCTACCTCCAGGCCTTGGCCGGCGGTGGGGAGGCGCGTGAGACGGGGCTGGGCTTCGACCTTGCCCGCGGCCCGGCCGCCCTCGACCCCGCCGCGATCGGCCGCGAGGGCGCCGAGCGGGCCACGGAGATGATCGGCTCGTCCAAGCCGGCATCGCGGAGCTGCCCGGTCGTGCTCGACCCCACGGTCGCCGCCAGCTTCGTCGGCCTGCTCGGCAAAGCGATCGGCGCCGACACCGTGCAGCGCGGCCGCTCACCGCTGGCCGAGCGACTTGGCGAGGAGGTGGCCGGCGAGGCCTTCGTCCTGCGCGACGATGGGCTCGACCCGGCTGGCTTCGGCACGGCGCCGATCGACGGGGAGGGAACGCCGCGGCGGCGCACTCCGCTGATCGAGGGCGGCCGGCTGCAGACCTTCCTCTACGACTCCTATACGGCACGGCGTGGTGGAGCCGCATCGACCGGCAGCGCCGGCCGTTCCGGCTACCGCTCGCCCCCCGGGGTCGCGGCGTCCAACCTGATCGTCAGCCCCGGCTCGTCGAGTTTGGACGAGCTGCTGCGCGAGGCCGGTGAGGGCGTCTACGTCAACGACGTCGCCGGCCTGCACTCCGGCGTCAACCCGGTCACCGGCGTCTTCTCGGTCGGCGCATCGGGGCGGGCGATCAGGGCCGGCGAGCGGGCCGAGCCGCTGCGCGAGTTCACCATCGCCAGCGATCTCGTCTCGATGCTGCGCGCGGTCCAGGCGGCCGGATCGACGTCCCGCTGGGTGCCTTTTGGAGGCTCGGTCAGTACCCCGCCGTTGCTGATCGGCGAGATGACGGTCAGCGGCTCCTGAGGGTGCGCCTGCCGCCAGGCACGCAATTACGCCGAGTCCGCTGTTAGATTGCCGCGCGACCGCAACGACGACGGAGGAGCTTCGACGTGACCAAGGCTGAGTTTTTGGACCAACTGGCAGCTGATGAGCGTGTGGGTAGCAAGAAGGCCGCGAGCGACGCGCTCGACGCCGTGCTGGACTCGATCACCGACACCCTGAGCGGCGGCGGTGAGGTCAGCTTCACCGGCTTCGGCAAATTCCACGTCGCCGAGCGTGGCCCACGCCAGGGCGTCAACCCGCGCACCGGTGAGCGGATCACGATTCCGGGTGGCAAGGTCCCCCGTTTCTCCGCCGGCTCGGCGCTGAAGGCCAAGGTCAAGGGCTGAGTTCCAGAGCACCCGCCAGGGCTCTCGCCGCCGCCGCGGTCATCTGCGGCTTCGTCGTCGTGATCGTCTTGATCGCGGCGACGCTCGGCGGCAATGACGGTGACGGATCCGGCAGGGGAGCGAACCCTGCCGGACAGGCCCAGCAGGGCCAGGGCACCGGCCAGACGCCAAAGTCCTACGAAGTCCAGAGTGGTGACACGCTCACCTCGATCGCCCACGAGACGGGCGTTCCCGTAGCGGTGATCGTCAAGCTGAATCCCGGCGTCGACCCGCAGATCCTGGTCGCCGGCGAAAAGCTGAAGCTGCGGTGAGCGTGCGGCTTCTTGCCGCGGTCCTGACTGTTGCGCTCCTGGGCGTTGCGGCCGCGGGTCCTGTCGCGGCATCCGCGGATGAGGCGCCGCCCCAGCTCGAAGCCAAGGCTTGGGCGTTGGTCGACGCTCGCTCGGGGGAGGTGCTTGCGTCGCATGGGGGCTCGGAGCGTCTGCCGATTGCCAGCACGACCAAGTTGATGACGGCCTACGTCGCCCTTGAAGAGCTGCCCTTGGGACAGATTGTTCGCGCCGCGCCGTACTCGCCCATCTACGGGGAGTCGTTGCTCGAACTGCAGCCTGGTCAACGGATCAGCGTGCGGGACCTGCTCTATGGCTTGATCCTCCGCAGTGGCAACGACGCCGCCTTTGACCTGGCCCTTGCCGCGGCCGGCTCGGAGGCCGCCTTCGTCCGCCAGATGAACCTGCGAGCCGCGGCGCTTGGGCTCTCGAATACCCACTACGCCAATCCGATCGGTCTCGACCAGGCCGGCAACTACTCGACTGCACTCGACCTGACCGCCCTGGCCCGGCGCCTGCTCGAGGAGCCCGCCTTCGCAAAGATCGCCGCCTCGCGCAGTGCCAAGCTGCGCAGCCTGCGGCCGCCGCGGCGGATCGAGACGATCAACGACTTCCTGCTCGAAACGCCTTGGGCCACGGGGGTGAAGACCGGGCACACCTTCGGCGCGGGCTACGTATTGGTCGGGTCGGGACGGCGCAAGGGGGTCGAGCTGATCTCCGCGGTGCTCGACACCTGGACCTCGACCGCGCGAGATGCGGAGACGAGACAGTTGCTCGAGTACGGCTTCTCCCGGTACCGCAAGCGGGTGCCGGTCCACGCCGGGCAGGTGCTCGCCGAGCCGTCGATCCGTTACTCGGGGGGCGAGCTGCCGCTGCGCGCGGCCAGGACCGTAGCGGTCGGGGTGCGCCGCGGCCAGCATCTGCGGCTCGAGGTCGACGCGCCGCAGGAGGTCGAGGGCCCACTGCGTCGCGGGGCCAGATTGGGCACGGCTGTCGTCCTGGTCGATGGCCGCCGTGCGGCATCCGTGCCGCTGCGAGCGGGCAGCGAGGTGGAGGAGGCCAGCAGCTTTGACAGGGTGCGCAGCTTCGTCAGTGACAATTTGCTCTGGATCGTCTTGGCGCTGTCCGCGATACTGCTGGTGGCGGCTCTGCTGGGGCGCCGAACGAGAGCCAGGCGATGATTCTCACCGTAACCCTCAATGCTGCGATCGACCGCACGGTCGCGGTTCCGAACTTCCGTCTCGGCCACCGCCACCGGTCGGTCGAGAGCCGCACCGTCGCCGGCGGCAAGGGAATCAACGTCGCGCGGGCGCTGCGCCTGCTCGGGCGGCCGGTGATCGCCGCCGGTTTCGCCGGGGGGCCGACCGGCAACCGCATGCTGGAACAGCTTCGCCGGGAGGCGATCCTCACCGACTTCACCTGGATCGCGGGGGAGACGCGGATCAACATGTCGGTCGTCGACCCGACCTCGGGGGACCAGACCGAGATCAACGAGCGCGGCCCGGCTGTCAGCCCGGAGGAGGTCGAGCGCTTCGTCGAGCGGCTGCGCTACCTCGCCGACGGGGCGAAGATCTGCGTGCTCGCCGGCACCCTGCCGCCGGGCGCGGGCGCGGAGCTCTACGCGCGGCTGGTCGAGGACCTGCGCGAGTGCGGCGTCAAAGCGATCCTCGATTCAGAGGGGGAGTCGATGCTCGCCGGCTTGCGCGCCGGCGCCTCGGTGGTCACCCCCAACGAGCGCGAGGCCGAGGAGCTGGTCGGGCAGGAGTTCTCCGACAGCGAGGACTTCATCCACGGGCTCTCCGAGCTGGTCCGCCTCGGCGCTGGAGAAGCGGCGATTACCCGGCCCGATGGCTGCGTCGGGGTGGTCGGCGAGGGAGCCGAGCGGCGAATCGTCGAAGTCCGCACCAAACCGCTCGAGGCGGTCTCCACGGTCGGTTCGGGCGACGCCTTCCTGGCCGGCTATGCCGCCGCTCTATACGACGGCCGCGATCCGGCCGATTGCCTTGCCTACGGAGTCGCCTGCGGCGCCGAGTCGACCCAGCACTTCGGTGCCGGCACCGTCGACCGCCGCCGGGTCGAGCGGCTGCTCGATGAGGTCGAGGTCCGCGACTTGGAGGTCCACGCGGAAGTGTAGGCTGGCTGTTCAACGCCACCACTTCCCTGGAGGATCGATTTGGAGATCGATATCGGTCGAGGCAAGAAGGGGCGGCGCGCCTACGGATTCGATGACATCGCGATCGTTCCGTCGCGCCGCACCCGCGATCCCGACGACATAGACATCAGCTGGGACCTCGGTCCTTACCGCTTCGAGCTCCCGCTCGTCGCCTCGGCCATGGACGGGGTCGTCAGCCCCGACACTGCCGTCCTGGTCAATCAGATCGGCGGCTTGGGCGTGCTCAACCTGGAGGGGATCTGGACCCGCTTCGAGGACGCCGAGGAGCAGCTCGAGAAGATCGCCGCCGCGCCCAAGCACCTGGCGACGCGGATCATGCAGGAGATCTACAACGAGCCGGTCAAGCCGGAGCTGATCGGCAAGCGGATCGCCGAGATCAAGGAGCGCGGCGCGGTCGCCTGTGGCTCGCTGACCCCGCAGAAGGTTCGCGAGCACTACGAGATCGCGGTCGAGGCTGGGATCGACATCCTCGTCATCCAGGGCACGGTGATCTCCGCTGAACACGTTTCGACCACGGTCGAGCCGCTCAACCTGAAGGAGTTCATCGCCGAGGTGCCGGTGCCGACCGTGGTCGGCGGCTGCGCCTCCTACTCGACCGGCCTGCACCTGATGCGGACCGGTGCGGTCGGCGTTCTCGTCGGGGTCGGCCCAGGCGCCGCCTGCACGACGCGCGGCGTGCTCGGGATCGGCGTCCCGCAGGCGACGGCGATAGCCGACGTCGCCGCGGCCCGCTCGCAGCACATGCTGGAGACCGGCGAGTACGTCAACGTGATCGCCGACGGCGGCATGCGCACCGGCGGTGATGTCTCCAAGGCGATCGCGGTGGGCGCCGACGCGGTAATGGTCGGCTCGCCGCTGGCCCGCGCCAAGGAGGCGCCGGGTCGTGGCTTTCACTGGGGAATGGCGACCTTCCATCCCTCGCTGCCGCGCGGCACGCGCGTCTCGACCAAGCAGGACGGGACGATGGAGGAGATCCTGCTCGGCCCGGCGCAGGAGAACGACGGCACCTTCAACCTGATGGGGGCGCTGAAAACCTCGATGGCCACGACCGGCTACGAGGACATCCGCTCCTTCCAGCGGGCCGAGGTGATGGTTGCTCCGGCGCTGATGAGCGAGGGGAAGAAGCTGCAGAACGAGCAGTCGGTGGGAATGGGCTCGAACGGCCGCGCGGCGGTCTCCGCCGGTGTTGGAGTCGCCGACGACTGAGGCCGGCGCCACCAAGGCGTCGGCCCAAGCCTCAGAGGAGGTGCTGGTCCTTGATTTCGGAGGCCAGTATTCGCAGCTGATCGCCAGGCGTATCCGCGAATGCGGTGTGTTTGCCGAGCTGCTGCCGGCGACGGCGTCTGCTGAGGCGATCAAAGAGCGGGCGCCCAAGGGCCTTGTGCTCTCGGGCGGACCAGCGTCCGTCTATGAGCCTGGTGCGCCCGCATTCCCCACCCAGCTCCTCGACCTGGACATTCCAATGCTTGGCATCTGTTACGGGATGCAGGCGATGGTTCAGGCGCTTGGGGGCAAGGTCGAAGGGGCCGAGTCGGGGGAGTTCGGGCGGGCTGAGTTGACCCTGCGCAACAGTGGAGGACGGCTGCTGGCCGGTCTGCCGGAGGAGCAGAGCTGCTGGATGAGCCACCGCGACGCGGTCTTCGAGCCGCCACCGGGCTTCACCGCGCTGGCCTCTACTCCGGCCTCACCGGTTGCCGCCTGCGAGGCGCCGGACCGCGGCCTCTACGGCATCCAGTTCCACCCCGAGGTCGTCCACACGCCCTACGGGACCGAGGTTCTCACCCGCTTCCTGCGCGAGATCGCGGGCTGCGAGGAGCAGTGGTCGCCGCAGTCGGTGATCGAGGAGCAGGTGGCGAGGATTAGTGCCCAGGTCGGCGACGGCCGGGTGATCTGTGGGCTCTCCGGCGGGGTCGACTCGTCGGTGGCCGCGCTGCTCGTCCATCGTGCGATCGGCGAGCAGTTGACCTGCGTCTTCGTCGACCACGGCCTGATGCGGTTGAACGAGGCAGAGCAGGTCGTCGCCGCCTTCGAGCAGTTCGGCATCCCGCTCGTCCACGTCGAGGCGGAGGAGCGCTTCCTCGCCCGTCTCGCTGGCGTCGACGAGCCCGAGCGCAAGCGCAAGATCATCGGCGAGGAGTTCATCCGCGTCTTCGAGGAGGAGGCGGCGAAGCTCGAGGACGCCGCCTACCTGGTCCAGGGAACCCTCTATTCCGACGTGATCGAGTCGGGTGGCAGCGACGCCGCCGACACGATCAAGTCCCACCACAACGTCGGCGGCCTCCCCGAGGACCTCGAATTCGAGCTGGTCGAGCCGCTGCGGATGCTCTTCAAGGACGAGGTGCGGGCTGTGGGAGCCGAGCTGGGTCTGCCCGAGCGGATGGTCTGGCGCCAGCCCTTCCCGGGCCCCGGCCTGGGGATCCGCATCGTCGGTGGCGAGGTGACCAAGGACCGGCTCGACATCCTGCGCGCCGCTGACGCGATCCTGCAGGAAGAGATCCGCGCCGCCGAGCTCTATCGCCAGCTCTGGCAGTCCTTCTGCGTGCTGCCGGTCGTCCGCTCGGTCGGCGTCCAAGGCGACGGCCGCACCTACGCCTACCCGATCGTGATCCGCGCCGTCACCTCCGAGGACGCGATGACCGCCGACTGGGCCCGCCTGCCCTACGACCTGCTGGAGCGCGTCTCCAACCGGATCATCAACGAGATCGAAGACGTGAACCGGGTGGCGCTGGACATCTCCTCGAAGCCCCCGGCGACGATCGAGTGGGAGTAGTTCGCCCTCCTTCGCGGTTTCGATAGCGATCCTCGGCCTCGTGCAGGCGGCCCTCGTCGCACTGCCGCGGCCGCGGCGGTTTGCCTGGCTCGATGGCTTTCGCAGTCCCTGGTGGGCGCTGGTGCCGGCGCTCTCGATTGTCGTCGTGGTCGGGATCGTCGCCTGGGAGGGGGAATCGGCGACCGCGCTCTCCTGGCTCGCCCTCGTCGCCGTGCCTCCCTTTGCGGCGTTGGCCCTGGGCTGGCTGGTGCGTGGCGGCCAACCGGCCTGGGCGCTTGCGGTCGCACCACTCTTCGCGCTCGCCTGGGCGTCGCCCGACTCGCTCGCCGGCGAGGCCGCCGCCACGGCGCTGACCGCCCTTGGGTGCCTCGGCCTCGGCTGGTTGCTGGTCTCCGTTGCACCGGCCAAATGGCTGAAGCTGGGCATCTACGCGATGGCCGCCATCGACGTCTGGTTCGTCGCAGCCGACCTTCTCCAGGGCCCCAATGCGGTGCTCACCGCCGCCGCTCCGGCAGAGCTGCCGCGCCTGCAGGTCGTCCACTTCGGCTCGGCGGTGATGGGCTTTGGCGACCTCTTCATCGCCGCCACCCTCGGCTGCCTTCTGGCGGCGGAGCGCCACCGCCCGCTCCCCGCGGCTCTGCTCGTTGCCGTGCTCGCGCTCAGCTTCGACCTGCTCTTCTTCGCGGTCGATGTCCTGCCGGCGACGGTGCCGGTTGCGCTGGCTCTGGCAGTAATTGAGCTATCGGAACGCCGCCGCCAACGCCTCTCCGGCGCTGGCTAGCCCGCTAGCTGTATTCGTCCCACTGCTTCAGGTAAGGCAGCGGGTCGATCGGGCTGCCGCCCTCATACCAGCCGGGTGCGGCCCAGATCTCGAAGTGGAGGTGGCAGGCGGTTGCGTCGCCGGTCTGTCCGACGACGCCGATCGGTTCGCCGGTGCGGACGACTTCGCCCTCCTGCAGCGGCGAGGGTTCGAGCAGGTGCATGTAGCCCGTGTCGTAGCTCGTCCCCTTGCCGTCGATGACCAGGTAGTTGCCTGCGGCTGACTGGTAGCCGGAGTACTGGACGCGGCCGCCACGAGCTGCCACCAGCGGAGTGCCGCATTCGGCCATCACGTCCTGGCCCTCGTGAGTGTGACCGGCGCGGCCGGCGCCGAAGCGTGCGCCGGTGCTGCCGAAGTCGTGCGCGCCGAGAATCGGGAAGGCGTAGCCGTAGAGGTCGAAGCCGAGGCTCAGCGGCTCGCCTGCGGACGAGCTCGAGGCCCGCAGCCGCGACGCTCGCGATGCCGTCGCGCCGCTGGTCTGCGGCGCGATCCGGAAGGAGTAGTGCCCGTTGGCGGCGGGGCGGTTTTCGTCCGTCGTCCCGTCCCAGCGAATGCTGTCGCTGGTATTCGGGGCGACGTCGTTTCGGTAGAAGCTCTTGATCGTTTCTCCGTCCGTGTTGATCACGTCGATGCGGAGATCGTTCTGCGCCTGGTCGCTGTCGACCGAGTAGGTCAGGCGGGGGTAGCGCACGCCGTAGTAGAAGGATTTGCGCGGCGAGGTCGTCGCCGAGAGCAGCGTCAGCGTCGAGCCGGCGCTGGGCGCGGCGTCCGGTGCGCCGCTGCCGCTCGGTGGAGGGGGCGGGCTGCCCGCCGGCGTCGGCGCACCGCCGGTCGCGGCTGCGGCGATCGCGACAGGCCCCGCCAAGAATGCGGCCAATGCGATCGTCGATGCAAAAACAGCTAGCCAAGCACTGCGTGCCACGTGCCCTCTCTTTCGTTCGCCTGCGGAGTTAGCTGTCGGGCTCGCGCTGAAAGAGATGCGCTACGGACGGTTCTTCGTCCGATTCGCCCCTGGGACCTGCAAGGCCCCTGCGGTTCCTCCGCTCCCATCCGGCGACCGGACGGGATTCGGCCTATTGCTGGCGCGGCAGTATAGACAGCCTCCCGGCTACAAGGGGACGTGCGCGCCTACTTGGCTCGGCGGCTATCATCCCGGAGCCGCTGGGGCCTTCCCTGCGGCTTTTCTCTGATGAAGACCTACGTTGCCACCCCCGTCGACCGCCAGCGAGACTGGTACGTCGTCGATGCCGAGGGCCAGACCCTGGGCCGTTTGGCGACCCGCATCGCCGATGCCCTGCGGGGTAAGCGTAAGCCGGAGTACACGCCTCACGTCGACACCGGCGACTTCGTCGTCGTCATCAACGCCGAGAAAATCCGGGTGACCGGGAAAAAGATGGAGCAGAAGCGCTACTGGCGCCACAGCGGCTATCCGGGCGGGATCAAGTCCCGCACCCTGGCCGAGATGCTCGACCGTCGCCCGGAGGAGGTGATCCGCAAGGCGGTGAAGGGGATGCTTCCCCGCAACCGCCTCGCCCGCAAGCAGCTGACCAAGCTGAAGGTCTACGCAGGGCCGGATCATCCGCACGCGGCGCAGAAACCGAAACAGATGGAGATCGCCTGATGGCCGAGGACGAGCAGAAAGACTTGGAGACTCCGGAGGAGTCGGAGGAGCAGCCAGAGGCAGTCGAGGAGACTCCTGCTGAGGAGCAGCCGGAGGCTGTCGAGGAGCCGCAGGCCGAAGCGCCTCCGGTCGAGGAGAAGGAGGCTCCCGCAGAGGAGTCGCAGCCCGAGAAGAAGAAAGACGTCATCCCCGGCGCTGACCTGGAGCCGATCGCGGTCGAGCCTGAGGAGCGGCCGCTCAGTGCCGAGGAGCAGGCGCGGCGTGAAGCTGAGGAAGAGGAGGAGCGGGCGCGTGAAGCGGCGCTGACCGCCGATTCCGAGGAGGAGCAACCCGCCAGTCGCGCTCCCGCCAAGATGGAGGGCGACGCGCGTTTCCTCGCCACCGGCAAACGGAAGAACGCGATAGCCCGCGTCACCCTGTTGCCCGGCGACGGCAAAGTCGTGATCAACGGCCGCCCGATAGAGGAGTTCTTCCCGCGCCCTCTGCACCAGACGACTGCGTGTCAGCCGCTCACCATCACCGGCTACGAGGGCAACGTCGACGTTCGCGTCAGGGTCCATGGCGGCGGCGTCAGTGGCCAGGCCGGCGCGGTGCGCCACGGCATCTCCCGGGCGCTGATCGAGGTCGACCCCGAGTTGCGTGGGGAGCTCAAGCGGCGTGGCTTCCTCACCCGCGACGCGCGCGCCAAGGAGCGTCGCAAGGCAGGCTTGAAGAAGGCTCGCAAGCGGCCGCAGTTCAGCAAGCGCTGACGAGGCGGGCCTTGGCCACGGAGCGCAAGCTCTTCGGAACCGATGGGGTCCGAGGGGAGGCTGGAACGTTTCTCACGGCCGAGTTGGCCCTTTCCCTGGGTCGTGCCACGACCGCTTCATTGGAGGCGGATCGTCCACAGGTGCTGATCGTGCGCGACACGCGCGAGTCGGGGCCGATGCTGGAATCCGCCCTGGCGGCGGGGGTGGCCGAGGCCGGGGGAGACGCCTTGCTTGGCGGTGTGTTGCCAACGCCGGCCGCTGCCGTCCTGGTCCGCAAGCTGGGCCTCGACCTCGCCGCTGTCGTCTCCGCCTCCCATAACCCCTACGGCGACAACGGCATCAAGTTCTTCAGCCGCGACGGGACGAAGCTCGGCGACGAGATCGAGGCGACGATCGAGGCGATACTCGAGGCTGGTCCACCGCCGGCGGACCCTGGCCACGTGCGCGAGCTGGACGGCGGGGCCGAGGACTATCTCCGCGCCCTGGAGTCCGCCTTCCCTCTGGATCTCTCCGGAGTCAAGGTCGCGCTCGACTGCGCCAACGGCGCCACGCACCGCGTCGCTCCGGCGATCTTCGAACGACTTGGCGCCGACGTCGAGGTGATCGCCGCGGAGCCCGACGGCCGCAACATCAATGCCGGTTGCGGCTCCACCCACCTCGACAACGTCGCCAAGCACGTCGTTTCCTCGGGTGCCTCGATCGGCTTCGCTTTCGACGGTGATGGGGATCGGGTGCTCGCGGTCGATCGCGAGGGCCGCTACCACGACGGCGACGAATTGATCGCCTTGCTGGCACGGGGGATGTCCGAGCGGGGCGAGCTGAGCGGGGGCGTCGCGGTCACCGTGATGAGCAACTACGGCTTCCACCGGGCGATGGAGGAGGCCGGCATCGAGGTCGCGGTGACCAAGGTCGGCGACCGCTACGTGCTCGACGAGCTGCGCAAGCGCGAGTGGGCCCTGGGGGGAGAGCAGTCGGGCCACATCATCGACACGGGCTTTGCCGCCACCGGCGACGGCACGGCCGCCGCGCTGATGACGATGCGCGAGCTCGCCGGCCGCGACCTGGCCACGGTCGAGGCGATGGAGAAGCTGCCGCAGGTCCTGGTCAACGTCGAAGTCGCCGACCGCGACCGCGATCGCCGACGCGACCTCTGTCTGGGAAGCGGTCGAGCGCGAGGGTGCCGGGTTGGAGGGCCGGGGCCGGGTTCTCCTCCGCCCGTCGGGCACCGAGCCGCTCGTCCGCGTAATGGTTGAGGCGCCCGAGGCAGACGAGGCCAACGCGGTTTGCAAGCGCCTTGCCGACCTGGTCCAGCAAGAGCTGGGCTGAGCCCGCCCACCGTCTACGCTTGACGGCCTTCTATGTGCGGAATCGTCGGATATGTCGGGGCTCGGCCCTGTCGGGATCTCCTCGTCGCGGGGCTGGAGAAGCTCGAATACCGGGGGTATGACTCAGCCGGCGTCTCGGTGATCGAGGAGGGCGGCGTGGATAGCGTGCGGGCCGTCGGCAACCTCGCCAACCTGCGTGCGGCGATGGACGAGGAGGGGGAGGTGGCGTCGCCGTCGCTGCGACTCCGGCGACGACCGGGATCGCCCATACGCGCTGGGCCACCCACGGCCGCGTCACCGAGGAGAACGCCCACCCGCACAGCGACAGCTCCGACCGGGTGCACATCGTCCTCAACGGGATCGTCGAGAACCACGCCAAGCTGCGCGCGCGGCTCGAATCGGAAGGCCAGGAGTTCAGCTCCGAAACCGACGCGGAGGTGGTCGCGCACCTGATCGCCAGCCATTACGACGACGACCTCGCCGCCGCGGTCCGTGCTTCTTTCGCCGAGCTCCGCGGCCACTACGCCTTCGTCGCCATGCACGCCGACAGCCCCGACATGCTGGTTGGCGCTCGCAAGGAGTGCCCGCTGGTCGCCGGCGTCGGCGAGGGCGAGGCCTTCCTCGCCTCGGCGATCCCTGCCTTCCTCGCCGAGACGCGCCGGGCCGTGGCGATCGAGAACGACGAGATCGTCTGCATCGATTCCTCCGGCGTGAGGCTTACCGACGCGGAGGGCAACGCGATCGAGCGCGACGCCGAGGAGATCGACTGGGACGAGGCCGCCGCTGAGAAAGGCGGCTATGAGACCTTCATGCTGAAGGAGATCCACGAACAGGCCGACGCGGTCGCCGAAACGATCGCCGACCGCCTGCCCGGAGACGAGAGCGTCGACCTCTCCGAGCTCGAGTTCGACGACGACTTCCTGCGCGGCATCAGGCGGATCGTGATCGTCGCCTGCGGCACCTCCTACCACGCCGGTTTGGTCGGCCGTTACGCGATCGAGGAATGGGCCCGGGTGCCGGTCGAGATGGACGTCGCCTCGGAGTACCGCTACCGCAATCCGGTTGTCAGCGAGGAAGACCTCGTGATCGGCATCACCCAGTCCGGAGAGACTGCGGACACGCTGGCCGCGATGCGGCTCGCCCGCGAGCGCGGTGCCAAGGTGCTGGCGGTCACCAACGTGCTGGGCAGCCAGGCGACGCGAGACGCCGACGCCATTCTCTACACCCGCAGCGGCCTCGAGATCAGTGTCGCCGCCACCAAGACCTTCGTCGCCCAGGTCGCGGCGATGTACCTGCTGGGCCTGCGGCTGGCCGAGGTGCGGGAGACGATGCCCCGCGAGCGGCTGGTCGAGCTGATCGCCGAGATGAAGTCGCTGCCCTCGAAGATCGAGACGACGCTGGCCGGCTGCGAGGAGCATGTCCGCGAGGTCGCGGCGACCCACTCCGATCAGGAGTTCTTCCTTTACCTGGGTCGCCACATCGGCTTGCCCGTCTGCCTCGAGGGCGCGCTGAAGCTGAAGGAGATCTCCTACATCCCCACCGATGCTTACGCCGCCGGCGAGATGAAGCACGGCCCGATTGCGCTGCTCGACGAGTCGACGCCGGTCGTCTGCGTGGCGACCGAGAGTCCGGTACTCGACAAGGTGCTCTCCAATGTCGAAGAGGTGCGGGCGCGGGGGGCGGAAACGATCGCAATCGCGACGGCGGGTGACACGCGGGTGACCGAGGTCTCCGAGCAGACGATCGAGGTCGCCGCCAGCGACTGGATCCTGCAGCCGATCCTGGCGATCCTGCCCTTGCAGCTCCTCGCCTACGACATCGCCCGCAGCCGGGGCCTGAACGTCGACCAACCGCGAAATCTGGCCAAGACCGTCACCGTCGAGTGACGGTGTGAGTAGGATGCCGGGCCGCATGATGCCTCGTCTCCTCTTCGCGACCGTTGTCGCGGCCGCTCTGATTGCTTTCGCCGGCTGCGGCGACAGCGACTCGTCTGGTTCCAAGGTCGCCGACCTGGCGCCCCCCGGAGCTCCCGTCTTCGTCGAAGGCACGCTGCAGCCGACCGGGGAGCTGAAGTCGAACACCGAAGCGATCGCCACGCAGGTGGCCGGGATCGACGACCTCGGCGACTTCGTCATCTCCAAGCTCGAAGAAGAGACTGAAGACGAAGGCGAAGCATTCGACTTCGAAAAGGAAGTCGAGCCCTGGCTGGGTGAGAGGGCCGGTGTCTTCTTCGAGAAGCTCGGCGAGGACGACGATCTCACCGGCCTCGGCATCGCGGTCGAATCGACCGATGCCGACGCCGCGCAGGAATTCGTCGACGCCCGCGCCGAAGGTAGCGACGAGCCGTATCGCTCCGGCTCCTACGAAGGAGTCGAGTACGAGGTCGGGGGGGACGAAGACAACGTGATCGGCGTCGTCGGCGACTTCCTCGCACTCGGCGAAAACGAGCAGGTCTTCAAGGAAATGGTCGACGCCTCCTCCGGCGATGCGCTCGCTGACGAAGACACTTTCTCCAAGGCGATCTCCGCTGCCTCGGATGGCAGCCTGGCCGACGTCTACGTCGACGTGGGTGAGTTGATCGACCAGTCCGGCGGGCAGATCGACCCCCAGGCGCGGCAGATCCTCGGCAACGCCGGGATCGACCCCAGCGAAGCGACCGCGATCGCCAGCGTCGTGCCGGGCGCCGACCAGGTTGCGATCGAATTCAGCAGCGACCTGGCCGGCCAGGAAGCGCCGACCGGCGACGCGTCCGAGCTGCTCGGTGAATTGCCCGGCAACGCCTTCGCCGGCTTCGCCGTCTCGGGCTTCGGCAAGCAGCTGAACGAAGCGATCGACAGCCTCGACAAGGAAGGCATCCCGGACACGATTCCCCCGGGTCAGCTGAAGAAGGGCCTGAAGCAGCTCGGCATCGACCTGGAAGGCCTCGCCAACTCCTTCCAGGATGCGGGAGTCTTCGCCGTCGGCAGCAGCGAAAGCAGCCTCGGTGGCGCCCTGGTGCTGACCACCAAGGGCTCCGAGGCCGCCGACACCGTCGCCAACATCGGCAAATTGCTGCGCAGCGTGCAGGTCGAAGGCGTGACCGCGCTGTCCGGCAAGTACAGCGGCTTCTCGGTCCGCAGCGACGAACTCGGCGACAAGCCCCTGGTCGTCACCGCCAAGGAAGGACGGATGGCGATCGGCTATGGCCTGCCGGCGACCCTGAGCGGGCTGCTTGCCGGGGATGGCGAGGACAAGACGCTCTCCGACCTCCCCGCCTACAGCGCCGCCGTCGACTCCCTCGGCGACACGCCGATTAGCGGCTTCGCCGAAGGCACCGCCGCGCTCGAGCTCGCCGACGCGCTGATCCCCAGCTCGGAAAGCGACTTCGAGGAAGCGAAGAAGTACCTGAAGGAGATCCGCTTCCTGGCCCTCGGCTCGGTCACCCAGGACGAGCTGGCCACGGCGAAGTTGATCATCGGACTGAAGTAGTCGGCGCGATTTGAGTGTAGGGTGGCGCCGTGAGGTGGTTGGCCTTGGCGGCGGTCTTCGTGTTGGGGGCGGTTTGCGGCGGTGCGCTCATCTTCTGCCTGAAGACGAGCCACGAGGCCGATCCGCTGGCTCCCGACGAGGGCCGGGCGTTCGCGCCGGTTGAAGGAGAAGAAGCCGCCGAGCTGGCGAAGCGCTTCCGGCCCTGGCTGATGTTCGACAGCGGCGAGAACTGGCGCCCGCAATCGATCGCCAGCTTGCTGGCGGAGCACGGGGAAGACGGAAAGCCGCTGCACCGGTTCTGCACCCGCTCGCTGGGCAAGGAAGACGATTGCGAGGCGGTCGGGAGCGTCGCTCGGTTCGAAGAGCTCGTGGCGGAGAACCGTGCGCTCGGCAACTCCACCTACCTCGACATCGGTACCTACGGCGGCAAGTACCGCGCACCGGGACAAAGCGAGTCGTGTCGAAAAGCCGGCCTGCTGGACTGCGATGACCAGCCGGGATCGGCGATCTACTACCACGTCACCTCCTCCAACCAGCGCTTCTACATCGACTACTGGTGGTTCCTGCGCTTCAACAACTTCGGCCTGACCAACTGCTCGCGCGGGGACAGCGGGATCTGCGACGAGCACGAGGGCGATTGGGAGGGGGTGACGCTGGTTACCGCGCCGGAGGACGAGAAAAAGCTCGACTACGTCGTCTACGCGGCCCACAAGGGCACCTTTCGCTATCCGGCCGACCAGCTCGATCAGCGCGAAGGGCAGCCGGTGGTGTACGTCGCCCGGGGCAGCCATGCTTCCTATCCGCAGTCGTGTGAGGGGGTGATCGTCTGCTTCCAGCCGATTGCCTTCGCTGGTCTGTTCGACCTGCCCGAGACCGACATCGACGGCCGCGATACGTGGGCGCGCAACGACGACAAGTGCGTGCCCGGCGCGGAAGGCTCCTGCCTGCTGCCCCTGCCCGGCGCCGAACCCGGGCAGACCACCTGGACCACCTGGGCGGGGCTCTGGGGCGAGACCTGCGGCAAGCGCTGCCACGCCAAGCACCCCCAGGCTCCCGCTTCACCTGGCGTGCAGACGCGCTTCCAGAGCCCCTGGTGCTCCACCCAGGATGGCAACCTGGCCTGCGACTCCACCGCCCAGGGCTGCAGCGACTGGCTCGGCCCGCTGGTTGCCGTGCTGGCCTGCAACCCGAGCGCGATCGCCCGCGGGCTGCGCAGTCCCGAAGAACTGCCGAGCGGCGGGCTCACAATGCACGTCACCGCTCCCGGCGGCGAGAAGAACAGGCTCAGCGCGACCACGCGCGGGGTCGTCCAGGCGCTCGGCGCCCCGCTGCGCCCCGGCAGCCGGGTGGTGGTCGGCGATACCGGCGCGAGCACCGAACTCCTGATTCGCGCCCGCAGTGGCAACCGCGTGCTCGAGGCCCGCTTCGACTCCTTCGCCAGCGGAGAAGCGGGCAAGACCTTCAGCATCGAGGTCGAGGAATCGAAGCGCGGCGTCCCCGTCCTGCGCGCGCTGCGCAGCGACGGCGCCAGGGTCGCCCCGGCCGAACGCCGCCGGGTGACGCTCAGGTCAGGCTGAGCGGCATTAGGCTGAGCGTGGTGGAGTCCTGGCTGGAGCCTCTCTTCGACGCTGACGGCATGCGTGCCGTCGATCGTTGGGCGATCGAGGAGGCGGGGGTGCCCTCGCTGGAGTTGATGGAGGCGGCCGGGCGGGCGGTGGCCGAGGCGGTCGGGGAGTTGGCGGTCGAGGGGCCCGTGCGGGTGGTCTGCGGCAAGGGCAACAACGCCGGCGACGGGCTGGTCGCGGCGAGGTATCTGCGCGAGGCGGGGTTCGAGGTCGAGGCGCTGCTGCTCTGGCCGGCCGAGGAGTTGAGCGCTGACGCCGCCGCCAACCTGACGCGCTTCGGGGCCGAGCAGGCCGATGGCGATCTGGCGCCTCGCCTCGCTGGATCCGGCGCCATCGTCGACGCGATCTTCGGCACCGGGTTCAGCGGCGAGCCGCGCGAGCCGGCTCACGGCGCGATTGTGGCGATAAACGGCAGCGGCGCGCCGGTCGTCGCCTGCGACATCGCCTCCGGCGTCGATGCTTCCAGCGGCGAGGTTGCGGGATCTGCGATTGAGGCGACGATCACGGTCAGCTTTCACGGCGCCAAGGTTGGCCACTATGTCGCTCCCGGTAAGTGGCACACGGGGGAGTTACGCGTCGCGCCGATCGGGATTCCCGCCGGGGCGCCGGAGAAGTCGGCGGCGGGTGCGATTGACAGCGCCGTCCTCGATCTGGCGCCGCACCGCGGGCCTCGGTCGACCAAGTTCAGCTCCGGCCAGGTGACGATCGCCGGTGGCTCCCGCGGGCTCACCGGCGCGGTGCAGATGTCCTCCTGCGCGGCGATCCGGGCGGGAGCCGGTTACGCGACCGTCGCCGTGCCGGCCGACCTCGAGCCGATCTTCGAGCAGGGCCAGCCCGAGGTGATGTCGGTCGGCTGCCCGGGTGGCGACGGTTGTCTGGCGCCCGCTTCGGCCAAGGCTCTGCTGCGCGCGTTCGAGCCAGCCGCTGCAGGCGTTCTAGGCCCTGGCCTTGGCCGCGATCCCGGCTCGGTCGAGCTGGCCCGCGAGGTGCTGGGGGCGATCGAGGCGCCGCTGGTCCTCGATGCCGACGGGCTCAACGCTTTCGCCGGTGAGCTTGGCCGGATCGCCGCGCGCGAAGCGGCGACCGTGCTGACGCCCCACGCCGGAGAGCTGGGGCGGCTGCTCGATCGCTCCGCGGAGGAGGTCTCCGCCCACCGCCTGGACGCGGCCCGCGAAGCGGCCGCGGCGACCGAAGCCGTGGTCGTGCTCAAGGGGGACGACACGATCGTCACCGACGGCGAGCGGGTTGCCGTCAACGCTCTCTCCGCACCCGCCCTGGCCACCGCCGGGACCGGCGACGTCCTCTCGGGGATCACCGCCGCATTGCTGGCCCGTGGCCTGGAGCCCTTCGCCGCCGCCTGTGCGGGGGTGATCGCTCACGCTCACGCCGGCCGCGAGGCGGCCTTGCGCGTCGGCGCCGCCGAGTCGGTGATCGCCACCGATGTGATCGACGCGATCGCGGCGGGGATGCGCCCCGACGCGCCCGTCGAATAATCTCGCCGGGATGAAGACCGCCGCCGAGATCATGGACAGCTCAGTTCCGGCCGTCTCCCCGGATGCCGACGCCCGCAGCGCGATCGAGTTGCTGGCCAAGACCGACAAGGGGGCGATCCCCGTCGTGGACGACGATCGCCGCGTCGTCGGGATCGTCAGCGAGTCCGATCTGGTCCTCAGCGACGAGGAGTCCGACCTCCATCTCCCGCATTACCTCAACATCATGGGCGGGATCGTCTTCGTCGGTTCGATGAAGGGCTTCGAGAAGCGTCTCGACAAGGCGTTCGCGACCAAGGTCTCGGAGCTGATGGGCGCCGATCCCGTCGTCGTCCACGACTACGCGAGCGCCGAGACCGTGGCGCGAACGATCGCTGACAAGCACCACAACCACCTCCCCGTGGTCGACGGCGAGGGCCGTTTCGTCGGCATGGTCACCCGGGCAGACGCCCTGGCCGCGCTCGTCGAGGACTGAGCATGGAACGGGCGGCCGCCCGGATCGACGCCGGCGCCGTGCGCGATAACTGCGCGCGGTTGAAGGCCGAGCTGCGCGAGGCCGAGCTGTGCGCCGTGGTCAAGGCGGACGGTTACGGGCATGGCGACGTCGCCTGCGCCGAGGCGGCGTTGGCCGGCGGCGCGACGCGGCTGGCGGTGGCCACCGCGGGCGAGGCGGAGCGGATCGGCCGGCGGTTCGCCCACGTCCCCCTGCTGACCATGGGAGCGCTGGCGCCCGAGGAGCTGGACACGGCGCTGGAGGCGGGGTCCGAGGTGGCGGTTTGGCGCCGTGACTTCCTCGACCACGTGGCGGCGCGCGCCCGCGCGCACGGCCGCCCGACGCGGGTGCACGTCAAGTACGACAGCGGCATGGGCAGGCTCGGCAACGGCGACCGGGCAGAGGTCGAAGGGCTGCTGCGCGCCTGCGCTGAGAGCCCAGACGTCGAGCCGGCCGGAGTCTGGACCCACTTCGCCACCGCCGACGAACCCGATTCGCCCTTCTTCGACGAGCAGCTCAGCCGCTTTTCCCAGCTCGTCGAGGCGGTTAAGAGCGAGTTCCCGGGCATCGTCGCCCACGCGGCCAACAGCGCCGCTGTCTTTCGGGACCGTCACGCTCACTTCGACATGGCGCGCTGCGGGGTGGCCATCTACGGCCTCGACCCCTTCCAGGGCGACCCCGCGGAGCACGGCCTGCGCCCGGCGCTGTCGTTGCACTCCTACGTGGCCGACCTCAAGCGCTTCGCACCGGGCGACAGCGCCGGCTATGGCCAGACCTGGCGGGCCGAGCGCGAGACCTGGGTCGGCGTGCTGCCGCTGGGCTACGGCGACGGCGTGCGCCGCGGCCTCTCCAACAACGCCGAGGTACTCGTCGGCGGTAAGCGCTATCCGCTGGTCGGCACCGTCTCGATGGACAACATCACGATCGACCTCGGGCCGGCAACCGAGGTCGAGCCGGGCGCCGAGGCGGTCCTGATCGGCTCCCAGGGCGAGGAGGCGATCCTCGCCGAGGATGTGGCGCAGCGGTTGGGCACGATCAACTACGAGATCACCTGCGGGATCTCTGCGCGGGTCCCCCGGGTGTAGGGGTGAGCCTCGCCGCGCAGTTGGATGCTTCCCCGCTGGTGCGCCTCGCCCGCGGCGCGGTGGGGGAGGAGCTGGACGCCTGGATCGCGGGTGGAGCGGTGCGCGACGCCGCCCTCGGTCGCGAGGTGACCGACCTCGATCTCGCCGTGGCCGGCGACCCCGGGCAGGCCGCGAAGGCGATCGCCCGCGCCGGCGACGGCCACGCCTTCGAGCTCTCCGCTGAGTTCGCGACCTGGCGGGCGGTGGGCCGCGACCGCAGCTGGCAGGTCGACGCGACGGCGCTGCGCGGCGGGACGATCGAGGCCGACCTGGCCGCTCGCGACTTCACCCTCGGCGCGGTCGCGGTGCCGCTTGCCGGCGGGGAGCCGATCGATCCCTACGACGGGATCGGCGATCTGCGGCGGCGCCTGCTGCGGGTGGTCAGCGCCGATTGCTTCTGCGCCGACCCGCTGCGCCTGCTGCGCGCCGCGCGGCTCGCCACGGATCTCGGCCTCGAGCTCGACCAGGCGACCGCTGTCCTGGCCAGGGAGCAGGCCCAGCTTGCCGCCAAGCCCGCCGGCGAGCGCCAGCTCGCCGAGCTGCGCAGGTTGATCGGCGGCCCTGATCCGTTGCGCGGTGTCGCCTTGCTGGACGAGCTCGGGATCACCGCGGCGGTGCTGCCGGAGCTGGCGGCGCTGCAGGGAGTCGAGCAAGGCCCCAACCATCATCTCGACGTCCACGGTCACACCCTCGCCGTGCTCGAGCGGACGCTGGAGGTCGAGGCTGACCTCGGGCGCTTCGCCGGCGAGCGGGCGGCCGAGACGCGGGAGCTGCTCGACGAGCCGCTCGCCGACGAGATGACGCGCGGCACCGCGTTGCGCTTCGGCGCGCTCCTGCACGACATCGGCAAGCCGGCCACCCGCGGCGAACGCGACGGCTACGTGACCTTCATCGGCCACGACAGCGTCGGGGCGAAGATCGTCGCGACGATCTGCAGCCGCCTGCGCGCGAGCGGCCGCCTGAGCCGTCACCTGCAGGCGCTCACCCTGCACCACCTGCGGCTCGGCTTCATGGTCCACGAGGCGCCCCTGCCGCCGCGGCGGGTCCACGAGTACCTGCGTGCGACCCAGCCGGTCGCCGCTGACGTCACGCTGCTCACCGTCGCCGACCGGCTCTCGGCCCGGGGCAACGGGCCCTTCGCCACCGACGAGGCGATCGAGGCCCACCTCGACCTGGCCCGCCAGATGCTGGCGGCGGCGCTCGAATGGCACCGCGAAGGCCCGCCCGAGCCGCTGCTGCGCGGGGATGAGCTGGCTGCCGAGCTGGGGATGGCCCATGGCCCCGAGCTGGGCGATCTGCTCGCTGAGCTGGAGGCCGCCCAGTACGCGGGCGAGGTCAGCAGCCGTGAGCAGGCCCTGGAGCGGGCGCGCCAGGTGCGCGGCTGAGCCAGGGTCAGATACGCTCCCCCCGCATGGGCAAAGAGGAGAAGATCGAGATGGAGGGCGAGATCACCGAGGCCCTCCCCAACACGATGTTCCGGGTCAAACTCGATAACGACCACGAGGTCCTCGGCCATATCTCGGGCAAGATGCGCCGCCACTACATCCGCATCCTCCCCGGCGACCGGGTGAAGATCGAGTTGTCTCCATACGACCTCGACCGAGGTCGTATCACCTATCGCTACAAATAACTGCCGGCTGCCTTTGGGTTCGGATCCGCCATCTCGGCGATGAGCGCTGACCAGGCAAAGTCCTTGGCGCCCATCCCTCTTCCCGTGTGCGGGTCGTAGTACTCGCGTAGGCCTTCTCGCTCTACCGCATCGATCAGACCGCTGGCCATTCTGTCGGCCTCCTGGTGGTAGCCGAGGCGGCGCAGGCCCAGCCAGAGCAGCCAGGCGGCGTTGATCCAGGTGGGGCCGCGCCAGTAGCGGCGGATCAGGCCGTGGCCGTCGCCCTGTTCGTAGCTGGGCTCGCTGAGGGCGACCGAGGGCGGGGCGACGGGGGTGAGGAACTCGCGCGGGGAGAGCAGGTGCTCCTCGACCATCCGCCGGCCGATCTCCTCGGGCAGGTCGGGCAGGGCGAGTGGGGCAAGGGCCGCCCAGGTGGTGACGACGGGCCGATCGCCTCCAGGTTGGGCCTCGTCGAGGAAGAGGCCGCGGCGCTCGTCCCAGAGTCGATCGACCAAGGCGGGAGTTGCCGAGCGGCGGCCGAGCGCCTGGAGCGAGAGCGACCAGAGCGTGTTGGCCAGGGTCTCGCAGAGGACCGGGCCGCCGCGCTCGCGGATCCGGCGGGCGTCGAAGCCAAGCCGCCGGTTGCGCTGCACGAGCAGGGGGAAGCCGAGCCCGTTGGCCCGCCGGCCCCAGACCGGCTCGAATTTCGGCGAGGCGTCGAGCCCGGACTCGTCCGGCTGGACGATCCAGAGCAAGCCGTCGCCGTCGAGGTCTCGGTTGGCGAGCAGCCAGTCCGCTTGAGCGGCGATGCGGGGCTCCGCCGCCGGGTCGCCGACGGCGATCCGCCAGGCCCAGGCGAGCAGCGGCGGCTGGATCGTCTCGGTCTGCAACGAACCGCGCGAGGTGACGTTGTAGAAGAGGTAGCGCTGCAGTGAGACGGGCCGGTCCCAGAAGACCGTGTGGCCGATGAAGCCATCCTCGCGCTGGGCGGCAAGCAGGGTCTCCAGCTCTATCTGTGCACGTTTGGGGTCGAAGTGCCGCCGGGCGATCGCGGCAAAGCAGGAGTCCCAATACCACTGCCACGGGTAGCGCCCCGGACTCGGCCGCGTGTAGGCGAACCGAGTGCCCCCGCGTGCTCCCTCCAACCAACCCCGCCGCAGCACGTCCTCGGCAAGCTCTCTCGCCGAGGTCACGCTCCGGTGCGGCGCATTTCGCGCAGCGCCAGCGCGCCGAGGATCGCCAGCAGGCCGGCGAGCGCCAAGATCCCCGGCCAGGTTTCGGCCCAGGTGACTTCGCCGACGAAGCCCTGCCGTGCCGCTTCGAGTACCTGGGTGACGGGGTTGACGCGGGCGATGTCGGCCAGCCAGCCCTGCAGCAGGGCGAGCGGGGCGTAGGCGGTCGTGGTCAGGATCAGCGCCATCATTCCCGCCTGCATCAGCGGCGCCGCGGACTGGCTCTTGAAGCGCAGCGCCAAGAACGATCCCCAGCAGGCGGCGACCGCGGCCATCGTGGCGACCATCGAGTAGGTGACGAGCAGCCCGTCGATTCCCGGCCAGCCGGCGCCGAGCGCCAGGGCGATCGCCAGCACGAAGCTGGCGGGGATCAGCGCCCGCGCGCTCGCGGCGAGCACCGTGCCGGCGAGCAGCACCCAGCGGGGCGCGGGGGAGACGAGCAGCCGGTCGAGCCAGCCCTGCTCGATGTCGCGGGCCAGGTTGACGCCCGCCGCGGCGCCGGTGAAGCCGGCCCCCTGGAGCATGCTGACCGGGACGATGAAGCTCTCGTACGTATTGGTGTCGAAGCCGCGCAGTTGGGTGAGGGCGCCGAAGACGCCGTTGAGGCCGAGGAAGAAGATGGTCGGAGCCAGCACCCCCGGGATCGCCGCGCCGGGCACGCGCAGCAGCTCGTTCTTGGCCCGCGACATCAGCGCGCCGATCGTCGCCAGGTTGGCGCGCCAGGCCGGGATCTGGACGGCGGCTTCCATCAGCCCACTCTCAAGCGGTGCCGTAATGCCCGGGCGCTGAGCACCAGGCCGAGGACGACGATGCCGAAGATCGCCAGCAGCGCGGCGGCGGTGTCGGAGGCGTCGATGCCGGAGATGATCGGCTCGCGCACGCCTTCGACGACGAAGCTGAGCGGGTTGTATTCGGCGATCGTCTTGGCCGGCTCGATCATCAGCTCGACCGGAAAGAACGCCGAGGAGAGGAAGAGGACGACGAGGACGAGCGGGAAGAGGCCCTGGACGACGCTGGCGCTGCCGGTGCGCAGGGCGATCGCCGCGCCGATCCCACCGACCGCCATCGCCGTCGCGGTGACCAGGGCGATCGCCAGCAGGGCGCCGGGCACGCCCCCCTCGATCTCGGCGCCGAAGACCAGGCCGATCGCGAGGAACCAGAGCGCCGAGAAAAGGCCCAGGGCCGCGGTCCCGGCGAGGCGGCCGAGCACGATCGTGTAGCGGGAGATCGGCGCCGCGAAGAGGCGGTCGGTGAAGCCCATCTCGATGTCGACCGCGAGCGCGATGCCGCCGCTGTTGCCGGCCAGCATCAACGACTGCATCATCGCTCCGGCGAGCATGAACTGGAGGAAGCTCTGCACGGGCGGGAAGCCGGGCAGGTTGACCGCGCCGCCCGCGCCGCCGGTCTGGATCGCCAGGAGGATCGTCGGGAAGACGACGATCGGCGCCATCAGCTGCGGCCGGCGGAAGGTCTGCCGGATCGAGCGCATGCCGAGCGCCTGAACGACGCGCAGATTCGTCGCCGGCCCGCTCACGCCGTCACCGCCTCCTCGCCCTCGCCGCTCTCCTCTTCCTCGTGCTCGAGGTGGTGGCCAGTTTTGGCGACGAAGACGTCGTCGAGGCTGGGGTGGACCAGCTCCAGCGAGCCGACGGCGATGCTGGCCTCGTCGAGCGCCCGCACCACGCGAGGGATGTCGGCGGCGCCGTGCTCGACCTCGACCAGGACCGTCTTTCCGTCGACCGGTGGCAGCAATGGCCCGATCCGGCCGCAGATCTCCTCGGCGTCGGCGATCGAGCCCTCCTCGATCTGCAGGCGGATGTGGGGGTGGCCGATTTCGGCTTTGAGCGAGGCGGGCGTTCCCTCGGCGACGATCCTGCCGCTGTCGATGATGCCGACGTTGTCGGCGAGCTGGTCGGCCTCCTCCAGGTACTGGGTGGTGAGGAAGACCGTCGTGCCCTCGTCGTTGAGGGCCCGCACCTCCTCCCAGATCGTCTTGCGGCTGACGGGATCCAGACCGGTGGTCGGCTCGTCGAGGAAGAGCACGCGCGGTTCGTGCACGAGTGCGGCTGCGAGGTCGAGGCGTCGCTTCATCCCGCCCGAGTAGCCGCCGACGCGACGATCGGCGGCGGCGACGAGGTCGACCCGCTCGAGCAGGTCGTCGGCGCGGCGACGTCCCTCGCCGCCCGGCAGCCCCTGCAGCGTGGCCTGCAGGCGGATCAGCTCGCGGCCGGTCATCAGCGGATCGAGGGCGGCCTCCTGCAGGGCGACGCCGATCGAGGCGCGGACCTTGCGGGCTTCGCTGACGACGTCGTGGCCGGCCACCGTCGCCCGGCCCCCGGTCGGCAGCAGCAGCGTGGTCAGCATCCGCACCGTCGTCGTCTTGCCGGCCCCGTTGGGGCCGAGGAAGCCGTAGATCTCGCCCTCGCCCACCTCGAGGTCGACGCCCTGAACCGCGCGCACTTCGTCAAAGGCCCGCTCCAGCCCCTCGACCTCGATGGCGGCCATCCCCTAAGCCTCCGTAGGCTCGACTGCCGCCAGCGGCGGCAATGCCTCGACCCAGCGACGCGCGTTGGCGCGCTCCAGCGCCTCGGCGGCGTCGAGCAGCAACTCGTCCCGGCCCCAGGCGGCCTGAAGCTGAAGCGCGATCGGCAGCCCCTCGTCGCTCAGCCCGACCGGCATGCTGATCGAGGGGATCCCGGTCAGATTGGCGAGGGCGGCGCCGCGGACGTTGGCCTGGTCGGCGGTCTGGGTGCCGGACGGCAGCTCGACCAGGGGTGCGTCGAGCGGCGGGGCGGGGGCCGGGATGGTCGGCCAGGCGATCACGTCGACCTCGGTGAAGAGCGCGGCGAGGCGGCGCCGCATCAGGGTGCGCACACGAGTGGCTTGCACGGTCGCGGCCGCCGGCAGCAGCATGCGGTACTTGAGGGTGCCGCGGGCGATCGGGCTCAGCTCGGGGTCGAGCTGGTTGAGCTGCTCCGGCCTGGTGCCGCTCATGCTCTCCGAGTTGATGATCAGGATCGCGGCGAGGGTCGCCGCTTCCAGGTCCGGCAGGGCGATCTCCTTCACCGTGCCGCCGGTCTCGGCGCTCAGTGTCTCGACCGCCTCCTCGCAGGCCTTGCCGACCTCAGGCGTCACGTCTTCTGAGACCGGGTCGCGGACTACGCCGATCCGCAGCCCGGCCACGTCACCCGCGGCGAGCTCCTCGCCGAAGAGCACCGAGCCGAGCAGCCGGCAGTCCGCCGCGTCGGCGCAGAGCGGGCCGGAGACGATCAGCGTCGTCACCGGCGCCATGTGGTGGCCCTCCATCGCCGAGCGGCCGAAGGTCGGCTTGAGGCCGGTCAGCCCGCAGTAGGCAGCGGGGAAGCGGACCGAGCCGAGGCCGTCGGCGCCAACCGCGCCGGCGACCAGGCGGCCGGCGACAGATGACGCGGGCCCACTCGAGGAGCCGCCTGGGCAGCGCTCGGTGTTCCAGGGGTTGCGGGCCGCGCCGTAGACCGAGACGTTGCCCGTGCTGCCGGCGCCGAGCTCGTGCATGTTGCCGACCCCGACGATCACGGCGCCGGCGTCGCGCAGGGCGCGGTAGGGGCCGGACTCGCCAGGAGAAGTGGGGGAGAGGAGTTGGGCGGCGCCGAAGCGCTGCGCGCGCCAGGGCAGCGGCCACTCGTCCTTGATCACGATCGGCACCCCGCGCAGCGGCCCCTCCGGAGCGGCGGCGAGCATCTCGCGCGAGCGCTCCGGGAAGGTCTCGACCACGGCGTTGAGGGCGGGATTGCGTTGCTCGATCCGCTCCAGGGTGGCGTCGAGCAGATCGCCGGCATCGACTTCTCCAGCGGCGATCGCCGCCGCCTGCGCGCGCAGGCCTATGTCGAGTCCCGCATTCACTCCGGCGCCCTCGACAGGTCGGGATAGCGCTCCGGAGTGACGTCCTCGGTGTCGAGCGCAAGCAGCTCTAGCAGCGGCGACCAGAGCAAGCCGTGCACGGCCGCCATCACCGCCAGGTCGATCTCGTCGGCTTCGATGCCGAGCGAGGCGAGGCCGGCGGGAATGAACTCGGTTTCTGGAGCCGCGCTCTCCATCTCGGCTGGCAACCCTAGACGATTGGCCAACTGGCCAATCGTCGGGTGGCCGCGATCGTGCACAGGCGGCGGAGGACCCCGCAAAGTGACGGCGAAGGACAGAATCCGTTTGCGCAACCCTGGCCGAAAGACCGGGTTGACGCTGGAGAACTTTGTGATAGCAGCAGAAAAATCAATCCGCCACAGCCGCGCGCTGGTCGCGCTGGGCTTCGCCTGCGCGCTGGCGCTGCTCGTTGCCGTCGCCTGGCCGGGCGCGGCCGATTCAGCCCCGGCCCCGGTTGTCGTCCTCGGTAAGACCGACTCGACGCCGCCGCCCTCCTGCCCCGGCAAAATCGTCAACAACGTCGAGGTCATCCCCTGTCGGGTCGAGGGGCACGTGAGCGGCTTCCAGGCCATCGCCGGCGGCGTTCCCCGCCCCTACGAGGTCCCCTTCGACGGCAAGATCGTCGCCTGGTCGATCACCCTCTCGCGCCCCTCGCGCACCGACACCGACAACATGACCAACGAGGTCGGCTTCTTCAACGAATTCCTCGGCAAGCCCTCGCAGGCGCGGATCGGCGTCCTGCGCCCGGTCGAGGGCTCGAAGCCGCCCCAGTTCACCCTGGTCCGCCAGAGCCCGCTGCAGGTCCTCAACCCCTACTTCGGAAGCACCGTGATCTTCGCCCTCGACCACCCGCTCAGCGTCCTCCAGGGCCAGGTGGTCGCCCTGACGGTCCCGACCTGGGCGCCGATGTTCGCCTTCAACGTCGACGAAGACAACACCTGGCGCGGCAGCCGCCTACCCGAGCACTGCTCCTCCAAGGAAGACATCCAGGGCGGCCACCCCCAGCAGGGCGTCGGCAAGACCAAGACCTACGGCTGCTACTACTCGAACGCGCGGCTGCTGTACACGGCGACGGTCGTCAAGACGCCCTAGCGCGAGCTAGAGGGCTTCTTGGCGCAGGCCGCAGTACGGGCAGTCGCTCACGTCAAGCCCGATCAGCTGGTCGCAGCGGCGGCAGGAGCGCAGGTTCTCCGGGGTGCGGGGGAGGGACGACGCGGAGGGGGCTAGCGGCAGGACCATCGCCACGGGGACCATCTCCTCGTCGGTCTCGCGATCGACGTAGACCGAGCCGGGCTCGGCGTAGGCCAGCGCCTCACGGCCCGAGGCCGGCGCGCGCATCCGGTAGAGCTGCTTCGAGTTCACGGCCGGGAACACTAATAGCTTCTCCGGCACATGCGCGTCCTCTTGTTCCACGGCTACATGCTGCGCGGCACTGGCAGCAACATCTACAACGCCAACCTCGCTCGTGCCCTGGCCGGCCTGGGCCACGAGGTCCATCTCCTCTGCCAGGACCGGCAGGTCCGGATCGAGGGTGTCCAGATCCACAATCCGGATATCCACGGGTTGCTGCCCGTCTATGTCAAGGACCCCTATGAGGGATTCGAGGTCAAGGCCTTTCCGGAGATGACCGACGAGGAGCTCGATCGCTACGTCGATGCCAACGTCGCCGCCGTTCGCGAGGTTGCCGAGACGGCTGGCGGCTTCGACGTCGCGCTGGCGGGCCACCTGGTCATGGGCCCCGCGATCCTCGCCCGGGCCGGGATCGGCCAGTTTGCCGCCAAGATCCACGGGTCGGCGCTGGAGTACACGGTCAAACCGCATCCGCGGTTCCTTCCCTACGCCGAAGAGGGGATGAATGCCGCGAGTTGCGTCCTGGTTGGCTCGCGGCATACGGCTGAGTCGCTCTGGGCGGCGTTGCCTGAGGTGGAGGGGCTCAAAGAGAAGACGCGCTTGGGACCGCCTGGCGTAGATACGGAGGCATTCGGCCCGCGGGTCCTGTCGCAGGCCGGAAGGGTCGTGTTTGTCGGCAAGCTGATCGTCTCCAAGGGCGTCGATCTGTTGTTGGCCGCGTGGCCGTTGGTCAGGGCTGCGCGCCCGGAGGCGAGGTTGGAAATCGCGGGCTATGGCGAGTACGAGGATGGGCTGCGGCGGTTGCTGGCGGCTCTCGATCGCGGGGATCTGGATGATGCGCGGGAGGTCGCGGAGCTGGGGCGGGGGCTTGAGGGCGGCATTGCCGAGCCGCTGTCGATTCTCGGTGCGTTTCTGGCTGATCCGCCCGAGGGCTATCTAGAGGCGGCTAAGGGCGTCGCGGGGTCGGTCGAATTCATCGGTCGGCTGGAGCACGATGAGGTTGCTGAGCTGCTGCCTGGTGCGGAGGCGTTGGTTATGCCCAGCACTTTTCCTGAGGCGTTTGGGATGGTGGCTGCCGAGGCCGCGGCCTGTGGGGTGCTGCCGGTTTCCGCTGGGCACTCGGGCATGAAGGAGGTCTCCAGGGAGCTGGCCGCTGCGCTGCCGGCTGAGGTGGGGGAGCTGACTTCGTTCCCTGTCGAGGAGGGAGCTGTGGAGGGGATTGCGGAGCGGTTGAACCGCTGGCTCGAGCTTCCCGAGGGGGAGCGGGAGGAGGCGCGCGAGGCGCTTGTTGCCACCGCGGGGCGGCTCTGGAGCTGGGAGGGCGTGGCCCGTGGGGTGATCGCCGCTTCGCGGGGCGAGCTTGACCGTCTGCCGCTTGCATAGAATGCCGGGCCGCCGATGATGGGCCGTCTGCCGATAGCGAAGATGTTCGCCGCCACCATTGTCCTGACCGTGGTGATCTCGGCGGTGATGGTGCCGATCAACTGGGACGGCCAGGGCGCCTCGACGGCGGCCCCCAAGATCGACGAGCTGCTCAACGTGATGATCGTCCTCTCGGCCTTCGTCTTCTCGCTGGTGATGGTGATGCTCTTCTACGCCCTGTGGAAATTCAAAGCCAAGCCCGGCGACGAATCCGACGGCGAGCCGATCCACGGCAACACGCGGCTCGAGGTCGCCTGGACGCTGATCCCGACGATCATCGTCCTCTTCGGCGCCGGCTACAGCTGGGCCGTCCTCAACGACATCGAAGAACCGGCCGAAAATCCGCTCACCGTCGACGTCTTCTCCCAGCAATTCGCCTGGAGCTTCGGCTATCCCGGCAAGGGCAACGCCTATTCCCAGGGTGAGCTGCACGTCCCGCTCGATCGCCAGGTCCAGTTCAAGATGCACGCGCTGGACGTGATCCACTCCTTCTGGGTGCCGGAGTGGCGGATCAAGAAAGACAATGTCCCGGGCATCACGACGACCGCGATCGTCACCCCCGACAAGCCGGGGACCTATCAGCTGATCTGCACCGAGCTCTGCGGTTTCGGCCACGCTTCGATGCGGGCGAAGGTCGTGGTCGAACCGGCGGCCGACTTCCGCAAATGGGTCGCCGGGCTGAAAGACAAAGTGCCGGATCCCTATCTTGAAACGATCCGCCAGGACACCGAAACCGACCCGATTCCCCTAGGAGCGGGCGGGGCATAATGGAGGAGCAGATCTGATGGTCGCCGCGATCAAGCAACCGGGATGGATCCGAGGCCTGCTCGGTGCCGTGTTGGCTGCCGCCTTCGGCGTCGGCCTGGTCGTCGTCCTGCGCGACATCTCCGGCCTGCCGATCTGGCAGACCGAGCAGACCGGCTACCCGCACGTCGTCGTGCCGCTCGTCACCGGCCCGCTGGGCTTCCTCGCCGGCTTCGGCTGCTTCGACTACTGGCTGCGCTGGGCTGCCGGGATGCCGACGATCCCCGAGGATCACTCCCAGCACGGCGCGAAGAGCTGGAAGGACTACTTCCGCTTCAACACCGATCACAAGGTGATCGGCATCCAGTACATCTGCACGACCTTCTTCTTCTTCTTCGTGGGTGGGCTGATGGCAATGCTGATCCGGGCCGAGCTGGCGCAGCCGGGCACCCAGATCGTCGATGCCGCCACCTACAACAGCCTCTTCTCCACCCACGCCGTGCTGATGATCTTCGTCTTCGTGATCCCGGTCTTCGCCGGGATCGCCAACTACGTGCTGCCGCTGATGATCGGCGCGCCGGACATGGCCTTCCCGCGCCTCAACGCGCTCAGCTTCTGGATGCTGCCGCTTGCCGGGCTGCTCTTCATCGGCAGCTTCCTCGCCCCTGGCGGCGCTTTCGACGCCGGCTGGACCGGCTACGCGCCGCTTTCCACCGGGGCTCCGTTAGGCCAGTCCTTCTTCAACCTGGGCGTCCAGTTCGCCGGCGCCTCCTCGATCGCCACCGCGCTCAATTTCTTAGTCACGATCATCACCATGCGTGCGCCCGGAATGACCTTCTGGCGCATGCCGCTGCTGGTCTGGGCCAACCTCTCGACCTCGCTGCTGGTCGTCGCCGCGACGCCCTTCATCGCCGGCGCCCAGTTCATGGTTCTCTTCGACCGCGCCCTCGGCACCCAGTTCTTCCAGGCTTTGCCGGAGGCGGTGACGTGATCAGCTACCAGCACATCTTCTGGTTCTACTCGCACCCGGCCGTCTACATCATGATGCTGCCCGGTTTCGGGATCATCTCCGAGGTCATCTCCACCCACGCCCGTAAACCGATCTTCGGTTACCGGCTGATGGCGCTGGCGCTGATCGGGATCGTCGTGCTCAGCTACTCGGTCTGGGCGCACCACATGTTCGTCGCCGGGATGTTCAGCTGGCTGCGTGTGCCGATGATGATCACCACGTTGCTGATCGCGGTGCCGACCGGGATCAAGATCTTCTCCTGGCTGGGCACGCTCTACTTCGGCAAGATCCACACCTACTCGACGGCGATGCTGTTCGCGCTCGCCTTCATCGTCACCTTCACGATCGGCGGGATCAGTGGCGTGATGCTGGGCATGGTGCCGATCGACATCCACGTCTCCGACACCTACTTCATCGTCGCCCACATCCACTTCGTCCTCTTCGGCGGCTCGGTCTTCACGATCTTCGCCGGCATCTATCACTGGTTCCCGAAGATGACCGGGCGGATGTACGACGAGAAACTGGGCCGGGTCCACTTCTGGGGGACCGTGATCGGCACCTGGATCACCTTCATCCCGATGCACTGGGTGGGGATGGACGGCATGCCCCGCCGCGTCGCCGACTACGCGACCCAGTTCGGCGAGTGGAACCTCCTGATCAGCTGCGGCGCCTTCATGCTCGGCGCCGTCCAGCTCGTCTTCCTCTACAACATGGTCGTCAGCTGGCGCTTCGGGCCTCGCGCCGACGCCAATCCCTGGCGGGCGAACACGATCGAGTGGCAGGTCTCCTCGCCGCCGCCGATCTTCAACTTCGACGAGATCCCGCGGGTCGTCGGCGGCCCCTATGAGTTCGGCGTTCCCGGTGCTCGCCACGCGATCATGGCCGGCGAGGGCACCGAGGTCGCCAAGCCCGAGCCGACCGTGGTGGGGCAGACGTGAGCGACGAGACCGGCCGGCCGTTGCTGGTCTTCCTCAACGAGGTCGCCGGTGGCCGCAAGCTGCTGCAGGCCGTCGCCGAGCGGGCCGAGAAGGTGCCGTTCGTCGCCGTTGCCGCGCCGCAGAACCAGCCCGCCGTCGGCCAGTTGATCGACGCCGGCGAGCTGCGCGACGCCGCCAGGGCGCGGGTCGAGGTGACGATGTCGATCCTCTCCGAGTACGGGGTCGAGTCGGTCGGCGAGGTCATGGACCGCGATCCGGCGCTAGCCCTCGACGACGCGGTGCGCGCCCACGAACCGGGCGAGGTGCTGCTCTCCTGCCGCTCCGGAACGCGCTTTGGCTTCACCCGCAAGGACCTCGTCGAGTGGGCGAAGGACCACTGTCGAGCCCGATGTGACGGTGACGCACATCCCGGTGCGCGTCCAGGACGACTCGATCAGCTGGGAGAAAAGCCACACCCTCGTCGTCGCCACCCAGACGGTCGCCGCACCGGACCTGGTCGCGAGGCTGAAGGAGCGTGCCGCCGGGCATCCGCACCGCTACACGATCATCTGCCCGCGCGCCGAGGACGTCTCCGAGCCGGAGATCGTCCGTGACCTCGCCTCGACCCTCGCCGAGCTCTACCGGGCCGACATCGACGCCACCGGCCAACCGATGAGCCCCGATCCCTTCCACGCCGTGCAGAACGCGATCGAGCACTACCGGATCGACGAGGTGCTGATCTCGACCTTCGCCGGCGAGAGCTCGCGCTGGCTCGACGAGGACCTGATCGGGCGCACCCGGGAGATCACCGACAAGCAGGTCGAGCACCTCGAGGTCGGCCGACCCGCGGAGGCGGTCGCCGCCGCCGTGGCCGGGGGAGAGGAGTCCTGATGGAGAGCGCGACGGTCGCACTCGGCCACGCCCACGAGGAGGAGCACCACGGCCCGCCCGAGGCCCATGAGAGCTCGCGGATCGACCGGCAGACGCTGGGCATCCTGCTCTTCATCGTCTCGGAGATCATGCTGTTCGGGGCGTTCTTCGCCTCCTACTTCTTCCTTCGCGTCGTCGTCGACCCGCCGACCTGGCCGCCCGAGCCTTACGAGCTGCCCGTCGCCGTCGCCGGCATCAACACCGCGATCCTGGTCTCCTCGAGCTTCACGATCCACTACGCGTTGGAGTCGATCCGCCGCGGCAACCGCAACGGCTTGAAGCTCGGCCTCGTGCTCACCTGGCTGCTCGGCGCGACCTTCCTCTTCATCCAGATCAACGAGTACGTGCACATCGGCTTCAGCGCCCGCGACCTCGCCTTCGGCTCGATCTTCTACGGCCTCACCGGCCTGCACGGCGCCCACGTCTTCGTCGGCCTGATGCTGCTCAGCTTCGCCACGATCCGCGCCTTCCGAGGCCACTTCGGCCCCAAGGCAAAGGATCACCTCGGCGTAGAGGTCCCCGGCATCTACTGGCACTTCGTAGACGTCATGTGGATCATCGTCTACACCGCTGTATACATCCTCTAATGCGGTCGCTGCAAAGGGGCGCATTGCTCTTCGCGGCCGTGGCCCTGTTCGTTTGGCCGGCAGTTGCGCACGGCGACCTGGGTGTTTCCTTTGCCGGTTGCGTCACCGCCCACCCGGATGTGGCACAAAAGGGTGGCTGTCGGCTCGCGCCTCCGCCGAGCAACTCCGGCAAAGCGATGGACCGTCCGAGCGCGATGGCGCTGGCAGCGAATGGCTCGTCGCTGTACGCGACCGGATCGTCCACCTCGTCCGTGGTCAACTACGGGCGCACGGCGGCAAGTGGGGCGCTCTCCTTCGTGGACTGTCTCACCGGGAACTTCGGCGGGCCGTGCACCGAGCTCGCCACGGTCAAGACGACGACCGGCTCGGGACTCAACCTGGTCAACGCGCTCGCCGTCAGCCACGACGGCCGCTTCGCCTACACGACCAGCGGCGTGAACGGCGGCGACAGCACGGTCATGGCGTTCGCCCGAGATCCGCTCACCGGCTCGCTCAGCTTCCGCAGCTGTGTCACCGGCAGCACCGAAATGAACAACGACAACCCCGGGGTGTGCACGATGCTTCCCGGTGCCCCGCCGAACCCGACCATGTCGAGCCCTGCCCTGAGCGATCCAGTGGGGATCGTGATCAGCCCCAACGATCGCTTCGTCTACGTCGCGCAGGATTTCGCCATCACCACCTTCCAGCGCGACCCCGGCAGCGGCGCGCTCAGCTACGCCGGTTGCCTGACGGCGCTGCCCAGCGACTCGCCGCCGTGCGTACGCACGAAGAAGGACGTGATCGACGATCCGCGCAGCCCGCTGATCGCGCCGGGTGGGCGAACCCTCTACCTGGCCAACCAGCACGGCGGCAGCGTCGTCACCTTCGACCTCAACCGCGCAAGCGGCAAGATCGCCTTTCGCAGCTGCATCACCGAGAACAAGCGCCTGCAGCCATCCTGCACGCTGGCGCGGACCGCGGGGCGCCACTCCTACGGCGGGCTCGACGCGCCCACCGGCCTGGCGCTGAGCCCAGACGGCCGCTCGCTGTACGCGACCTCGATGTTCGGGTCGCTGGAGGTGTTCAAGCGCAACCGAGGGACCGGTGACCTGACCGCGACGGCGTGCATCGCCGCTACGCGGGAATCGCCCACCTGCACGATCATCCCGGCCGCCCGCCGCCTGGCGGACGGCACCGGCCTGAGCGGCGCCCGCGGTGTCGTGGTGAGCAGGAACGGCCGCCGTCTCTACGTCGCGGCGGGCGCGGACTCCGCGCTCGCGGCCTTCAAGCGCAACCCCGCAAACGGGAAGCTCTCGTATCTCGGTTGCATGACCGCGGACGCGAAATTCGGTCCCGACGGTAACGGGGCCTGCTCCAAGGTCCTCAAGACCGGCAGCCGCCGCGGCTACGGCTCGGGCCTCTACAAGGTGAGCCAGCTGCTGCTCAGCCCCGACGGGCGCTGGCTCTACGGCTTGGACGTGGGCGACGATGCGATAAGCCGGTTCCGTATTGGCTAAGGCTGTTTACATCTCTTAGCCACGCGGTAAAACTAGGGGTATGCACAATCCGCTGAGATCCGAGGCTGATGCGTTTCGGTGGGTGGTTGTGATCGGGGTCGCGGCGGTGTCGGTGATCTTGCTGACGTTGCTGACCCGGCCGGTCATCGGAGTCGTGTGGGCGGCGCTGCTGCTTGGCTTTGGGGCTGGTGTCGCTTATCGGAACTCGCGTGGCTCGCTGCCGCGCAGCGTTGCCTTGACCCGGGGCGGGGACGGCAAGCACAGGCTGCTCGTCGTCGCCAACGAGACCGTCGGTGGTGAGGCGTTGTTCGATGAGATTCGCGAGCGCTGCCGTAACCGGGACTGCGAGATCCTGGTCGTCACGCCGGCTCTCGGTGTTTCGCGCGCCGAGCACTGGGCTTCCGACGTCGACGAAGCGATCGAGTTGGCGCGGCAGCGGATGGAGCTCTCGCGGATCGAGATCGAGAGGCAGGGCCTCGAGGCAAGGGGTGAGATCGGCGATTCCGACCCGAACGTGGCGATCGAGGACGCGCTGCGCGTCTTCCCCGCGGACGAGATCGTCATCTCGACCCACCCGCCGCACCGCTCGCGCTGGCTGGAGCACGGCGTGGTCGACCGGGCGCGTGCGGAGATCGATCTGCCGATAACCCACGTTGTCGTCGACCTGACGGCTGAGCCCGCGGCTCCAGCCTCCCCGCCGTAGCCACCGTCCACAGCATCGCCAGCCAGGTGATCGTGGCCAGGGCCACGTGGATCCAGACGAGCTCGCCGGGCAGCTCCAGGGCCCACTGCAGTCCCCCTACAGCGCCCTGGAGGGCGAGCAGGCCGATTACCGCGGTCAGGGGTCTTACGGCGCGTCTGTCGCCGTCAGGACGGCGTAGAAACAGCCAGACGGCGACCGCGGCAAAGCCGAACACGGCTGCGATTGCCGAGTGGCGCTGCACGACCCACTCCAGGGTGCCCGTGCCCTCGAAGGTGAAGCGGTGGACGAGCTGGCCGTCGTGGGCGCCGGCGTGGGGCCCGGAAGCCGTGGCGATCGTCCCGGCGAGGATCGTCAGCTGGCCGATGGGAATCAGCGTCCGCACCGCCCAGACGCCGAGCCGGTCGGTCGAGAAGCGCCGCTCGCCCGGCTCGTAGCGCGAGCACCAGGCGAGGGCGAAGGCGGCGTCGAGCAACAGCATCGAGAGGATGAAGTGGCTCATCACCAGCCCGGGGGCGAGGTGGTACTTGACGACCAGGGCGCCGAGGATCGCCTGCCCGATCACGCCGAGTGGCAGCAGGGCGCCGAAGAAGGCGAGGTGCCAGCGAAAGGGGCGCCGAAACCAGGCGAGGACGCTGGCTGCGATCACGGCGAGGCCGACGAAGCCGGTGAGCACCCGGTTGCCGTACTCGATCACCGCGTGGGTGTCGAGCGGGGGCACCGTGCCGCCGTAGCATTTGGGCCAATCCGGGCAGCCGAGGCCGGACCCCGTGATCCGCACGCCGGCGCCGGTCAGCACGATCAGCGCCAGCGCCGCGAGCGCGACCGAGGTGACCTGGGCATAGCGCTGAGGAGAGATGTCGAGGCGGTCTTTGAGGCGGGTCCCCATGCGTCCTCAGATGATGTCAGCGGCCGGGAGCGGCCGCGGGTGGATCAGCCGCCCTGGCTTTTCGAGCCGCCGCCCTTGCCGCCGCCGGACTGGGTGCTTTCCAGCAGGAACTGGGCCAGGTCCTTGAGTTCTTTCGGCGTCAGCGTTTGCTCGTAATCGGCGGGCATCACGTTCGGTGGGAAGCCTTTGGCGATTGCGGCATTGGGATCGGCGATGTCCTCTTCGATCATCGCCAGGGACTGCCCGGGCAGGACTTCGTCGAGGTTCGGTCCGACGGTTCCGCCCGATTCGGCCTCGGCCAGCGTGTGGCAGCCACCGCAGCCATTGCTGGCGAAGACCTGAGCGCCAGGGCCACCCGGGACTTTCGGCGGGGCGGCGCCAGGGACGCCGGCGTACATGCCGACGTAGGCGGCGACGTCCTCGAGGTCCTGGCCGGTGACCAGGTCAGCCGGCATCGAGGCGGCGGGGTTGCTGTTGCTCGGCCGTGGGAACTCGACCTGCGCTTCGACGATCCCTTCGATCGTTTCGCCACCCTCGCCGGCTTCGCGGGCGGCGGCGAAGGCGTCGTCGAGGTCGGGCCCGATCTGGGCCGTCGTGCCCGCCTGCGCCATCGCGTGGCAGGTGCCGCATTTCTGCACGAAGAGGACGCGGCCACGCTGCTCGTCCGCCGTGCTGGTGCCACAGCCGGAGGCCGCAAGGGCCACCGCGACCAGGGCGGCAAGGGCGAGAAGGGGTCGGATCGGGGTCGTTGGCTTGAGCATCGTCGTGCGGCGCGAAGCGCGCCGGAGTCTATACGTCGGGGCCGCTCCCAAGCTGCGTGTGGAGTGCCTCCCGTCGGGTAGGCTTGAGGCGATCATCACTAACCCGCGAAAGACGAAGGAGGCGGACGGGAATGCAGGTACGGGACGGGATGTCGGAGGTGGTGTTGACCGTCGGGCCATCGCACACGTTGCGCGAGGCGGCGGCGATGATGGTCGAGAAGGGCATCGGGGCGGCCCTGGTCACCGACGACGAGCGCCCGGTGCCGTGCATCGTCACCGAGCGCGACATCCTCAACTCGCTCGGCCATGGTGAGGATCCCGATGAGGAGCTGGTCTCCGAGCATATGAGCGAGGGCGTCGTGGCCGCCTCGCCCGACTGGAGCCTCGAGCATGCCGCCTCGGAGATGTCGAGGCGCGGCATCCGCCACCTGGTCGTCTTCGACGAGGGGAATCTGGTCGGGGTCCTCTCGATCCGCGACATTGTCAGGGTGTGGACGAGCGCTGGAGCGACGTCGGGGATGACGCCAGACTGAACGCTCGCGCTTAGGAGCGCGGCGGAGAAATGGTTTCCACCGGCAATACGCCGCCGCGCGCCTTCTGCCGACGCGGCAGGCGGAAGTAATCTCGCGTCGCGCTCCTGATCATGGCGCGCAGGGCGAAGAGTGCGACGACGATGCCGATGATCGAGTAGATCCAGCCGCGGACCATGAAGCCCTCGGCAAAGACTCCGCAGACCGCGAGAGCGGCGGCGAAGGCGAAGAAGGCGGGCGCCCAGGAGGGGCGTGTGGCGTAGACCATCTCGCCGGGCTCGGGGATCTTGCGCTCCGCGCTCATCACAATGCTTCGCGCTCCGCTCCCGGCGCGAAGAACCAGATATGCACGCTTGGTCGCTCCGCGCTCATGACGCGATGTAGAGCATGGCGGCGACGAAGCAGAGGGCGAAGATGCCCGCGGCGATCCCACCGGCCAGCAGGCCGGCACCCATGTCTCGTCTGGCGGTCTCGCGATCCACGGCTGGATTTCTATCAGGCAGGCAGGGCGCTAGGTCCCGATCAGCCGGTCGAGTGGCATCGCCAGGAAGAGCAGGGCCAGGTAGGCGAGAGAGAAGAGGTAGGTGCGCAGGGCCCAGCGGCGGTCGGCGCTGCGCAGCAGGCGCACGGCGCAGTAGATGAAGCCGGCGCCCAGGGCCATCGAGGCGACGAGGTACTCGACCCCGAAACCGCCGGCGCAGAAGGGGAGCTGCGTCACCGCGTAGAGCAGGATCGTGTAGAGGAGGATCTGGCGGCGGGTCTCGTCCTCACCGCGGACCACCGGCATCATCGGGATTTTCGCGTTCGCGTACTCGTCCACCATCAGCAGCGAGAGCGCCCAGAAGTGCGGCGGGGTCCAGAAGAAGATGATCGCGAAGAGGTAGAAGGCGGTGCCGCTGAGGCTGCCCGTAACCGCCGCCCAGGCGACCAGGGGCGGGACCGCGCCCGCCGCGCCGCCGATGACGATGTTCTGCGGCGTCGTGCGCTTCAGCCAAAGGGTGTAGACGAAGACGTAGCCGGCGAAGCCCGAGAAGGAGAGCGCCGCGGCCAGTGGGTTGACCGCCAGCGCCAGCAGGGTGAAGGAGCAGAGCTCCAGCAGGGCGCCGAAGCCGATCGCCGTCCGCGCCGAGATGCGGCCGCTGGCCACCGGGCGGGTGGCGGTGCGGGCCATGGTGAGGTCGATGTCGCGGTCGATCGCGTGGTTGATCGCGCCGGCCCCGCCGGCGGACAGAGCACCGCCCAGGCAGGTCAGGAAGACCAGCCCAAGCGAGGGGTCGCCGGCGACGTACATCGTCGTCACCGTGGTGAAGAGCAGCAGCGACTGCACCTTCGGCTTGGTCAGCGTGAGGAAGTCGCGCAGCAGCGAGGGCGCGACGGCACTCTGCGGGATGGCAGCCGTTTGGGCGCCGCTCATGGCGCCTACGCTACCGGCTGCGATTCGCGGGCCGGACGCTCGGCACGGGCACTGCGATGGGCGATCGCCTCGCGAATGTCGCGCATCGGCCTGGGGCTGCGCACGTCGGGCAGGACGTCGAAGTTATGCGGGTCCGGCGGCGAAAGGGCGAACCACTCGAGCGAGTCGCCACCCCAGGCGTCGTGCCCGGTGGGAGCGCCGCCCTCGCGACTGAGAATCGCGTTGACCACGCCCATCACGATCCCCACGGCGAGGATGAAGGAGCCGATCGTGGCGATCAGGTTGTAGGCGTTGAGATCGCTGTCGTTGAAGAACTTGTAGGCGTCGACCACCTGATCCTCGAAGCCGCCGGCGGGAAACAGGGGGAAGAAGGCGAGCAACGATCCCACGGCCATCGTCCAGAAGGAGAAGCGCCCGAGGGTCTCGCCCATGGCACGGCCGGTCATCTTCGGGAACCACCAGTGCAGCGCCGCGAAGCCGCCGAAGACAGCGCCGCCGACGAGGGCGAAATGGGTTGCCGCAGTGCTGTCGGTGGTGTGCTGCAGGCGCCAGCCCAGGGCGACCATCGCGTGCGAGGTCTCCGAGGCCAGGCCGATCGAGATCATCACCAGCGCGCCGGTAGCGAAGAGAAGCGGCGCCCGCATCTTCACCGTGCCGCCGGAGAGCGTCGCGATCAGGTTGAAGAAGATCAGCCCGAAGGGGACGATCAGGGCCAGTGACATCGCCATCGCGAAGTACTTCCAGCCGATCCCGATCGGCGCCGTGTACATGTTCTGCATCCAGGCGAGCGTGCCGAGAACGGCGATCGCGACCAGCGAGCCGATCACGGCGCCACGGTTGAACAGCGGCTTGCGCGAGAGGGCCGGGACGATCTCGGCGATCGCGCCGAGGGCGAAGATCAGGACCAGCATGTAGGCGCCGGTGAAGAAGATCCAGCTGAGGTGCTGCCAGAGCAGCGGCGAGCCGCCCGCGTCGCCGGCGAAGAAGATCCCGTCGAAGTTGCGATCGATCAGCAGCATCGTGATCGCGGCCAGCATCACCGGGCCGATCACCAGGAGCAGCGAGGAGCTGATTGCCGCCGCCCAGGAAAAGACCGGTAGGCGTCGCCAGGCCATGCCCGGGGCGCGCAGGCGGCGCAGCGTCGCCACCAGGTCGACGGCGATCAGCACGAAGCCGAGCGTCGCCAGCCCGGTCGCCGCGGCCCAGGCGTCGACGCCGTTGTTGGGCAGGAAGGTGATCCCGGAAAGCGGCGGCAGGGGATTCACGCCGGCCTCGGTCGGGGTGAAGAGGAAGCCCGCGTAGAGCACGGTGGCGCCGGCGATGAAGAGCCAGGTGCCGATTTGGCCGACGCGCGGCAGGGCCGTGCCGCGGGCGCCGATCTGCAGCGGCGCCACGTAGTAGAAGAAGCCGACGGCGAGCGGCAGCGCGAAGAAGAAGATCGCGGTCGCGCCGTAGAGCGAGAGCATCCGGTTGAAGGTGACCGGGTTGAGGAAGGTGTTCTCGGGGATCGCCAGCTGCAGCCGCATCATCAACAGCTCGACCAGGGCGATGAAGAGGAAGCCGAGGGCGCCGCTGATCAGGATCCGACCGAGGTCCTTGTGGTCGGCGCTGGTGGCGATCTGCACCCAGCGGGGGCGGCGCGGCGGGAAGCCGTCGATGACCAGCTCGGGATTCCGCACGGGCGCGCTCATGGGGTCTTCCCTTCTTCGATCAGGCCGACGACGCGGTCCTGCGCCGACTGGATGTCTTTCTTCTCGCCCGCGATGAAGGCTTTGTATTCGTCGGGCGAGACGACTTCCACCTCGGTTCGCATCGAGGCGTAAGCCTGGCCCGAGAGGGTTGCCGCTCGGCCGAAGTAGGTGCCTTCCTCGTCGGCGCGGAAGACGACGTGGTTGGTCTTGCCGGGTACCGCGTCGCTCTTGGCGGCCAGGGCCGGCACGTCCCAGGTGTGGACGACGTCGGTCGAGACGAGGTCCAGTTCGACCGCGGTATCGACCGGAACGACGAGCTTGTAATAGGAGAAGGCTTCGTTCGGGTAGTCGTAGCGCCATAGCCACTGCTGCCCGGTCGTCGCGATCTTCAGCGGCTCGGAGTGGGAGACCTGCAGCCCGGCGCTGCCGGTGGCTGGCGTCTCGCGGGCCCTGTCGGTGTAGGCGACGCTGAGCACGAACAGCACCACGGCGAAGATTCCCAGCAGGGCGCCGACGCGAACCTGGATCCGGCGGCCGCCGGTGATTTGGTGCGGCTCGGCGCCGCGCTCGGCGCGGTAGCGGCGCAGCATGTAGAGCAACCCGCCGACGACCGCGACGATGAGAATCGTCGCGGCGACGAAGCCGATCCACAACAGCGTGTCGATCTGGTCGGTGCCAGGACTGTGAGGCGTCAAAGCGCGGCCATCCTATACTCGCCGCGCTCATGAAAGGGACCTCGCCATCTCCGGCGCTGCGCAAGGCGGTGCGTGCCGGAGCAGCCGCCGCGATCGGGGCGGCGATCGCGGTACCGCTGCTGCGCCGCCGGGCGCGGATCCCCGCCCCGGCGACCGTCGCCGCCTGCGCCGCTGGGCCCCTCGGGCTTGCCGTCCTCTATCCGCGATCCCGCAAGCGCGACGTGGCGATGTACGCGCTGCAGATGTGGGCCTTCACGATGGTCCACGAGCTGCCCTACGACGATCCGGAGCGACTCCGCGCCCGCTTGCGGATCCGCTACCCGATCGTCGCCGACCGGCTCGTCGGCTTCGGCCGGCTGCCCAACGTGCGGTTGCAGCGCGCCCTCGCGCGCATTGGCGGCGTCGGCATCCTCAACCGCTTCCTGACCTGGGTGCACTGGCTCTGGTTTATCGAGCCCTACGCGGCGCTCGCCTTCATCCTGCTCCGCCACCCCGAGCACTTCCCCCGCGCGGCGCGCCGCCTCGCCGCGGTCTTCGACGTCGGCTGCGCCGTCTACTTCTCCGCTCCGACCGCCCCGCCCTGGTGGGCCTCGGAGAACGGCCACAGCGGTGAGCAGGTGCGGCGGATCATGGTCGAGGTCGGGGAAGACACCTGGAAATCGGCCTGGCCGGGTATGTACAAGGCACTGGGCGGCAATCCCTGGGCGGCGATGCCCTCGCTGCACTTCGCGACGTCGGTTTCGGCGGCGATGTCCCTTGCCGAGACGGGGCGCCGCGCCGGGGCGGCGGGCTGGGCGTATGCCCTTACCTTGGGCTTTGCGCTCGTCTATCTGGGCGAGCATTACGTCACCGACCTCGCTGCCGGTGGGGCCCTCGTCGCCGCCGTGCAACGGGGTGAGGCGCTCGGCGAGCCGGCGGTGGAAGCGGTGAATCGTCGCCTGCAGGGTCTGGAGCGCCTGGCCAACGGGTAGCTTGCGGGTGTGTCTCCCGAGCAGCCGGTGAACGACAACGGCGGCTTCGAGCTGCCGCTGCTCACCCGGCGGCGGGTAGCGCAGACGCTGCTCGTCGTCCTCCTCCTGCTGATCGGGATCTACTTCCTCTTCCCGAAGCTGGTCGGCCTCGGCGACGCGATGAGCAAGCTCAGCGAAGCGGAGGCGATCTGGATCGTCGTTGCGATCGGCTTTGAGCTTGCCGCGATAGCCACCTACATCGCGCTCTTCAAGGCGGTCGTGGGAGGTGACGTTCTGGATCTCACTTGGCGCGAGACCTACGACATCAACCTCGCCGGCGTGGCGGCCACCCGCCTCTTCTCGGCCGGCGGCGCCGGCGGGATCGCCCTCACCTACTGGGCTCTGCGCCGGGCGGGGATGGTCCGTCACGAAGTGGCGCGGCGCATGGTCGCCTTCCTCACCCTCCAGTACGTCTTCTACCCGCTGGCGCTGATCGTCTTCGGCGTGCTGTTGCGCACCGGCGTCATGCCCGGCAAGGCCTCGGTCGAGCTGACGATCGTCCCGGCCGCGATCTCGGGCTTGGTGTTGATCTTCGGTGTGCTCGCCGCCCTGATCCCCGCCGACCTGCGCGAACGGCTCACCTCGCACGTGCACCGCCCCCGCGCCAGGGCGGTCGCCGACAAAGCGGCCAAAGTGATGGCGACGGTGGGCGAGGGGGTCAGGTTCGGCTTTCGGTTGCTGATCCACCCCGGCCGGGGTGGGCTGGCGGTGATCGGCGCCGTCGGCTACTGGGCGACGAACATCGGCATCCTCTGGGCTTCGTTCAAAGCGTTCGGTGTGCATGTGCCGCTGGCGGTCGTCGTGCAGGGCTTCTTCCTCGGCATGGTCGGCAACCTCTTCCCGCTGGCGCCGGCGGGAGTGGGGGCGGTCGACGCGGGGATGATCGGCGCCTTCGTCCTCTTCGGCATCCCCGAGGGGACGGTCTTCCCGGCGATCCTGATCTACCGCCTGGTCGCCTTCTGGCTGCCGATCCCGTTCGGCGTCGTCGCCTTCTTCCAGCTTCGCAGCCGTGTTACGCACTGGGAAGCGGAGGGCCTGCCGATTGACCGGGGCGTTACTATACAAAGTGAAGTATTGGATAGGACCGCGGGCCAGGAGGCCGATGTCCGGTGATGTTTTCCAGGTTCGGAGCGGATCGATCTGACTAGACTGGCGGCACTGATGGCAGACGAGAAAAGAATCGAGAACGTGATCGTCGTCGGCGGTGGGCCGGCCGGTTACACCGCCGCCCTCTACACCGCGCGCGCCAATCTCGAGCCGCTCGTCTTCGAGGGCTTCCAGTGGGGTGGCCAGCTGCAGAACACCACCGACGTCGAGAACTACCCCGGCTACCCCGAGGGGATCATGGGGCCGGAGATGATGAACCAGTTCCGCGCCCAGGCGGAGCGCTTCGGCACCCGCTTCGTCACCGACGACGTCGACCGGGTCGAGCTCAGCGACGATGGCGGCGTGCACCGGGTCTTCCTCGGCGACGAGGAGCACCTCGCCAAAACCGTGATCCTGGCGATGGGGGCGGAGCCGCGCCGGCTCGGCATCCCCGGTGAGCTGGAGTTGAGCGGCTGCGGCGTCTCCACCTGCGGCGTCTGCGACGGCGCCTTCTTCAAGGGCAAAAAAGTGATCGTGATCGGCGGCGGCGACTCGGCGATGGAGGACGCGATCTTCGTCTCCAAGTTCGCCAGCGACCTGACCATCGTCAACCGCCGCGACGAGTTCCGTGCTTCGAGCATCATGCGCGAGCGCGCCGCCGAGCGGCCCAACATCGAGTTCAAGACGCCCTTCGTCCCCGAGGAGTTCGTCGCCGGCGACGGCGGGGGCAACCTCGACCACGTGCGGCTGCGCAACGCCGAGACGGGGGAGAGCGAGGATTTCAGCACCGAAGGCGCCTTCGTCGCGATCGGCCACATCCCCAAATCGGAGATCGTCAGCGGGCAGGTCGACACCGACGAGGACGGCTACATCCGCACCCAGCCGGGCTCGACCAAGACCAACCTGGCCGGCGTCTTCGCCGTCGGCGACGTCGTCGACCGCACCTACCGCCAAGCGGTCACCGCCGCCGGCACCGGCTGCATGGGCGCCCTCGACGCCGAGTGGTACCTACGCGACACGCCACCGAGCCCGGAGGCCCACTGGGTAGCCGGCGGCGAGCCCACCGAGGTCGCTCCGACCCCGGGTTCGTAGCCTCAGTCGAGCAGCTTTTGCACTACGAAGGTTTTGCTGCCGCGCGGGGTCTCGACCTTGACCGGCTTGCCGGGTTTGGCGTTCATCAGCGCCTGGCCGATTGGGGACTCGGCTGAGAGGCGGCCGGCGGCGAGGTCGGCTTCGGTCGAGCCGACCAGGGTCCAGGTGTTGACGGCGCCTTTCTCCTCGTCGAGCACTTCGGCGGTGCGGCCGAAGCTGAAGCTGTCCGCTTTGCCGTCCACCTCGACCACAACCGCCGTGCGGAGCCGCTCGCGTAGGCGCTTGATCTTGGTCTCGAGGTGCGCCTGGTCGTCCTTGGCGATGTGGTACTCGGCGTTCTCCTTGAGGTCGCCTTCCTCGCGCGCGACCTTGATCCGGGCGGCCATCTTGGTCCGGCCAGGGCCTTCGAGCTGCTCGATTTCCTCGCGCAGCGCCGCGATCCCCTCCTTGGTGATCGGCTCCCCGCCTCCGTCTGCGCCGCTCATCCGCTCACCATTGCAGATGGGGCTGCGCCGATGCGATCAGGCGGGCCATCCCATGCTCTAAGGTCGAGGCACGGCTTCCATCTGCTCGCACATCGACTCGATCGAGTACGCCGACCCACCGGATGAGGTTGCCGGCTGCGAGGAGTGCCTGAAGCTGGGGATGAGCTGGGTCCACTTGCGGATGTGCCAGAGCTGCGGCCACATCGGCTGCTGCGACAACTCGCCGGGCAAGCACGCGACTGCCCACCATGAGGTGACGGGCCACCCGGTGATCCGCTCGGTCGAGCCCGGCGAGGACTGGAGCTGGTGCTACGTGGACCAGGAGATGTTCCGGCTCAGGCCGCCGCCCGGTTGAGCTAGCCGCGCGGGGTGACGATCGCGAAGCCGGGGTCAGGCTCGTCGAGCAGGCTGAGCAGCTCGCCGATCTTCTCTCCGTCGCCCTCGACTCGCAGGCGGCCGCTCTCGGCGAGCTGGGCGATGTCGGCGGTTTTGAGCAGGAGCTGATTGAGGGCATCGCGATCGAGGAGCAGGGTGGCATCGGCGGACGGTTCGTGGCGTCCCGGGCGGTGGTGCAGGACCCCGTTGCGCATGGTCAGCGCGTGCTCCTCGTCGGGGGCGGCGATAACCCAGTCGATCCGCAGGTCGCTCTCCCAGGCGCGTGGGCCGTCGAGGCGGATCGCCATCGCGTCGAGGAGTTGGGAGACGGAGAGGTTGGCGACGATGTCGGGAGGGGCGGCGGCGGTCGGCGTCCCACCGGTCCCTTCCCGCAACTCCTTCGCCCCCATCAGGAAGAAGTTGCGCCAGGTGGCGTTTTCGGCGCCGTGGCCGAGTTGGGTCAGCGCGTCGGCCTGGAGTTGCCGCGCCGCCTCGTTCTCGGGCTCGGCGAAGACGACGTGGTTGACCACCTCGGCGACCCAGCGGTAGTCGCCTGACTCGAAGGACCGGCGTGCCTTCTCCAGGACCGCCTCCGCGCCGCCCATGAACTCGACGTAGCGGCGAGCCTGCTCCTGGGGAGGGTGCTCCCAGAGGTGGGCCGGGTTGCCGTCGAACCAGCCCATGTAGCGCTGATAGATCGCCTTGGTGTTGTGGCTGACCGAGCCGTAGAACTCGCGGCAGTGCCACTCGTCGGCGAGGCTGGGCGGCAGCTCGATCGCCTCGGCGATCTCGGGCCCGGTGTAGCCCTTGTTCAGGAGGCGCAGGGTCTGGTCGTGCAGATAGGTGTAGAGGTCGCGCTGCTTCTCCAGCAGCTCGACGATCCCCTCGCCTCCCCAGCGGCCCCAGTGGTGGCCGCTGAAGAGGACCTCTGAGGTGGCGCCGAAGAGGTCGATCGCCTCGTCGAGGTATTGCGCCCAGACGCGCGGGTCGCGCACCAGGGCGCCGCGCGGGGTAAGGATGTTGTGCATCGAGCGGGCGACGTTGTCGGCGACGCAGAGCGCCTTCGCCGCGGGGAAGTGGATGTTCATCTCGGCCGGCGCCTCGGTGCCGGGGGTGAGCTGGAAGGTCATCTGTACGCCGTCGATCGACCTCTGTCTGGCCCGTCTCGGCGATCTCCACGGTGGGCGGGATCAGCGTGATCGACCCCAGCGAGACGGTCTGCCCGAGGCCGGAGCCGAGCTGCCCCGCGGGACCGCGCTCGAGCAGCGCTCCGTACATGTAGCCGGCCCGGCGCCCCATCGCGGTGCCGGCGAAGACGTTCTCGCTGACCGCGTGATGGAGGAAGCCGGTCGGGGCCAGCACGGGAACCCTGCCGGCCTCGACGTCCGCGGCCGAGACGACGCCCCTGGCGCCGCCGAAGTGGTCGACGTGGCTGTGGGTGTAGACCAGCCCGGTGACGGGACGATCGCCGCGATGCTCGCGGTAGAGGGCGAGCGCCGCCGCCGCGGTCTCGGCAGAGACCAGGGGGTCGATCACGACGATTCCCTCGTCACCCTCGACGACGTGCATGTTGGAGAGGTCGAAGCCGCGCAGTTGGTAGAAGCCGGGCGCCAGCTCGAACAGGCCGGCGATCCGGGTCAGCTGACTCTGCCGCCAGAGGTTGGGATCGGCGCTGTCCGGCGGCTCGCCGTCGAGGAAGTCGTAGGAGCGCAGGTCCCAGACGACGCGGCCGCGCTCGTCCTCGACCACCGGCGGGTCGAAGCGGGCGACGAGCCCGCGGCGCGCCTCCTCGAAGTCCCGCTCGCTCATCGTGCGCCGAGCGTCGGGGCGGGAAGGTAGGCATCGCCGTTGCCGCGGGTGCGCAGCTCTTCGAGCAGAACGATGGCGCGCTCGGGGCCGATCAGATCGGTCAGCTCCAGCGGGCCGCGCGGCCAGTTGAAGCCGAGGCGCATCGCGGTGTCCATGTCCTGCGGCGAGCCGACCTCCTCCTCGAGGGCGAAGGCGGCCTCGTTGGCGATCTGGGCGAAGAGGCGAGGCAGGATGGTCTCCGCTGCCGGGTCGATCTTGGCCAGCTCCGCCGGGTCGAGCGTGGGCGCCTCGATGCCGAGGTCTGGGTCGTCGCTGCGGTGTGGGCTCGCACCGTATGCGTAGAAGCCACGGCCGCTCTTGCGGCCCAGTCGTCCCTCGGCGACGAGCTCTTCCTGGATCGGACTGGGACGCCAGCGCTCCGGCTCGCCACCCTGGCTGTAGAACGAGCGGGCGACGCTGAGGTTGACGTCGAGTCCGACCAGGTCGATCAGCTCGAACGGGCCCATGCGGAAGCCCCCGCCGAGGCGGCAGACCCGGTCGATCGTCTCCACGTCGGCGACCCCCTCGGCGAGCATTCGCAGCGACTCGAGGCTGAAGGGGCGGGCGAGGCGGTTGGCGATGAAGCCGGGGCTGTCCTTGGCGAGGATCGGCGTGCGGCCCATGCGCCGCCCTGCCTCTGTCGTCGTCGCGAGTGCCGCCTTGCTCGAGCTCTTCGCCGCCACCACCTCGACCAGCTTCATCAGCGCGGGCGGGTTGAAGAAGTGCATGCCGACGACCCGGTCGGGCTGCGGAACCTCGGCTCGCGATTGCGGTCACGGGCAGTGAGGAGGTGTTGCTGGCGAGGATCGTCTTCGGGCCGCAGACGTCAGCGAGAGCGGCGAACAGCTCGCGCTTCAGCTCCAGGTCCTCGGGTGCGGCCTCGACGACGAGATCGCATTCGCCGAGGTCGTCGAGGCTTGTCGCGGCGCCCGACCCGTGCACTGGCGGCTTCCGCATCCGTCATCGCTCCAGCGACCCCTGGTCGCCCCCTTTGCCAGCGCCTGTCGCAAGCGCTCGACTCCAGCCTCCAGCGCCGCCGACGCCGGGTCGTGCAGCCGCGTCTCGTAGCCGCCCAACGCGGCGATCTGGGCGATGCCGGCGCCCATCGTGCCGGCGCCGATGACGCCGACCCGCTCTACCCCGCGTCTGGTGCTCACCTGCCCTCGAACTTCGGCTCTCGCTTCTCGAGGAAGGCCTGCATTCCCTCGACCCGGTCCTCGGTCGCCATCGCCAGCTCGTAGAGGCGGCGCTCGTTCTCCAGTCCGGCCGAGAGGCCCGACTCCTCCGCGGCCAGAACCGCCTGCTTGGCCAGGCGGGCGGCGATCGGCGGGCGCTCGGCGACGGTGCGCGCCAGCTCCATCGCCTCCTCCAGCCAACGGTTCTTGCCGACCACCTGGTTGACGAGGCCCCACCTCATCGCCATGCCGGCGTCGAAGCGGCGGCCGGTCAGCACGTACTCCATCGCCCGCTGCTTGCCGAGCACGCGCGCCAGGCGCTGGGTGCCGCCGCCGCCGGGGATGATCCCCAGGGTGATCTCGGGCTGGCCGAAGAGGGCGGTGTCGGAGGCGACGATCATGTCGCAGGCAAGCGCCAGCTCGCAGCCGCCGCCGAGCGCGTAGCCGGAGACGCGCCGCGACCAGCGGCGTCTTCACCGCGGCGACCCGCCGCCAGAAAGAAGCGGCGGGGTGGCGCAGGGCCTCGGCGAAGCTGCGCTCGCTCATCGCGCGAATGTCGGCGCCAGCGGCGAAGACGTCGTCGGAGCCGGCGATGACCATGCAGCGCACTTCCGGGTCGGGGTCGAGCCGCTCCAGCTCGGAGGCGATCTCCTCCATCACCTCCGGCGAGAGGGCGTTGCGCGCCTCGGGGCGGTTGAGTCGCAGCAGCGCGACGTGGAAATCGTCGACAGAGACCTGCACCTGTTCAGTCACATGCCCCCCGATCAAGCATTCGCCTCGCTCGCTTCACGAAGAATCAGACTGTCACGTTTGCTCGCTCGGCTCATAGGGCATCATCGCGTTGATCCCAGTGGCGGCGCGGCCGATGATCAGTTTCTGGATCTGCGAGGTGCCCTCGTAGAGGGTCGTCACCCGCGCGTCGCGCAGGTAGCGCTCGACCGGGTAGTCGTCGACGTAGCCGGCGCCGCCGTGCACCTGGATCGCCAGGTTGGCGCATTCGACCGCCGACTCGGTCGCGTAGAGCTTCGCCACCGAGGTCTCCGTCGTGTTCGGCAGCCCTTCGTCCTTGAGGAGGCCGGCGCGGTAGACCAGCATCCGCGCGGCGTCGCGCTTGACGATCATGTCGGCGATCATCTCCTGGACGAGCTGGAAGCGGGCTAGGGGGACGCCGAACTGCTTGCGCTCCTTGGCGTAGGCGACCGAGGCGTCGACGCAGCCGTCGCAGATGCCGACGCAGCCGGCGGCGACGCGAGTAGCGGCCGTTGTCGAGCGCGCTCATCGCCACTTTGAAGCCGTCGCCGATCTCGCCCAGCATCGCGTCCTCGCCGACCTCGACCGAGTCGAGTGAGAGCTCCGCGGTGTCGGAGGAGCGCAGGCCGAGCTTGCCGTGGATCTCCTGGGTGGTGAATCCCTCGCTTGCCGTCGGGACGAGGAAGCAGGCGAGGCCGCGGTGCTTCTTCGCCGGGTCGGTCTGGGCGAAGATCAGCGCCACCTCGGAGAAGTTGCCGAGGCTGATCCACATCTTCTGGCCGCTGATCGACCAGCCCGAGTCGGTCTTGGTGGCGCGGGTGCGCAGGTTGGCGGCGTCGGAGCCGGTGTCGGGCTCGGTCAGGCCGAAGCAGCCGAGAGCCTCGCCCGAGCAGAGCCGCGGCAGCCACTCCTGCTTTTGCTCCTCGCTGCCCCACTTCTCGATCGAGCCGGCGACGAGCGAGGTCTGCACGGAGACGACGGTGCGGGCGGAGGAGTCGGCGCGGCCGACCTGCTCGACGATCAGGCCGTAGCCGATGTAGTCGAGGCCGCGGCCGCCGTACTGCTCGGCGACCGGCGCGCCGAGGTAGCCGACCTCGCCCAGCTTGCTGGCCAGCTCGCGGTCGAAGCGGGCGGCGCGGTCGTTGTCGCGCACCCTCGGGGTGATCTCCTTGTCGGCGAATTCGCGCGCCGCTTCGGAGATCAGGCGCTGCTCGTCGGTCAGCTGAAAGTCCATCTCATCCCTGCTTTCTCGGTGTCGTCTCGATTCAAAGCTCGCGTCCCAGCGTCGCCGCGAAGGCCTCCTGCGCTTCGCGCGTACGCGGGCCGGGTGCCTCGCTCAGCGCTTTGCCGTCGATCGCGGCGACGGCCTGGATCTCGCGCGTGGTCGAGGCGAGGAAGGCCTCTTGGGCGGCGCGCAGGTCGGCTACCGGCCAGGCGCCCTCTTCGACGTGGAGGGCCTTGACCAGGCGGTCGCGGGTGATCGACTCGAGCACGCCGACGTCGAGGGCAGGCGTGCGCAGCGCTCCCTGCGGGGAGACCCAGAAGATCGCCGAGGTCGGCGGCTCGAGCACCGTCCCGTCGGGCTTGACCAGCACCGCCTCATCGGCGCCCTGTCCTTTGGCGAGCCGGGTCGCCTGCATGTTGGCGGCGTAGGAGAGTGACTTGACGCCGTTGAGGATCACCGAGGGGGAGTAGGTGACGGTGGCGACGCTGAGCGTCTCGGCGTGGGCGGGGATCGGCTCGACTGCCGCGATGCGACGGCCGCCGCGGGTGACGATCAGGCGGAGCTGCCCGTCGGGGTCGCCGGCCTCGGCGAGCAGCGCGTCGATCTCCCGCTCCAGAGCGGCGCGGTCGAACTCGAGCTCGATCGCGGCGGAGGAGCGCCTCAGCCGGTCGAGGTGATCGCCGAGCGCAAACGGCTTGCCCTCGTAGAGACGGATCACCTCGAAGGCGCCGTCGCCGCGGTAGAGGCCGTCGTCCTTCATCGGCACCGTTGCCTCGGCGGTCGGGCGTCATCGTCCCGTCGACACTCGCCAGTTCCCTGAGCTTGCTCATCGCCGCGCGAGGCTACCGCCGAACTTCTGTCGCTTTCTTATGCCCATAGGGATCAAAAGGCGACAGAAGTTGCTGGCGGGTCGGCTCAGACTGCTTCGAAGACCGTCGCGAGGCCCTGGCCTACGCCGACGCACATCGTTGCGATGCCGTAGCGCGCCTTGCGGCGGCGCAGCTCGCGGACCAGGGTTCCGGTCAGGCGGGCGCCGGAGCAGCCGAGGGGGTGGCCGAGGGCGATCGCGCCGCCGTTGACGTTGAGGCGGTCCTCGTCGATGCCGAGCTCGCGGGCGCAGGCGAGAACCTGCGAGGCGAAGGCCTCGTTGAGCTCGATCAGGTCGATCTGGTCGAGGCTGAGGCCGGAGGCGGCGAGGGCGCGCGGCACCGCGACGGCGGGGCCGATCCCCATATAAGCGGGGTCGACGCCGGCTACGCCAGTGCCGAGGACCCGCGCCAGCGGCTCGGCACCGAGCTTCTCGACCCCCGCCTCGGAGGCGACCAGCAGGCAGGCGGCGCCGTCGTTGAGGGTCGAAGCGTTGCCGGCGGTGACGCGTGCCGCCCTCGCGGAAGACCGGGCGCAGGGCGGCCAGCTTCTCCAGCGAGGCGTCGGGGCGCGGTCCCTCGTCGGCCTCGACCAGGACGCGTCTCGCGCCCCCTGGGCGCCTCGATCGGCACGATCTCCTCGGCGAGCAGGCCGGCCTCGGCAGCAGCGACGGCGCGCTGGTGGCTGCGCAGGGCGAAGGCATCCTGGTCCTCGCGGCTGATGCCGTAGCGCTCGGCGACGTTCTCGCCGGTCTCGCCCATCGATTCGGTCGAGACGCCCAGCTCGGCCATGCGCGGGTTGATGAAGCGCCAGCCCAGCGTCGTGTCGTGCATCGTCTGCTCGCCCCGCGGCAGGCCGCGCTCGGGCTTGCCGACGACCCACGGCGCCCGGCTCATCGACTCGACGCCGCCCGCCAGGTAGAAGTCGCCCTCGCCGAGCTTGACCGCGCGGGCGGCGCAGTTGATCGCCTCCAGGCCCGAGGCGCAGAGCCGGTTGACGGTCGCGCCGGGGACGCTGTCCGGCAGACCGGCGAGCAGCGCCGCCATCCGCGCCACGTCGCGGTTGTCCTCGCCCGACTGGTTGGCGGCGCCGAAGTAGACGTCGACGATCTCGGCCGGGTCGACGCCGGTCCGCTCGACGACGGCGCGGACGACGTGGGCGGCGAGGTCGTCTGGGCGGACGCCGGAGAGGGCGCCGCGGTAGGAGCCCATCGGCGTGCGGATCGCGTCGACTAGATAGGCGTCAGACATGGCAGGGGATTAAAGGTGAAGCGGCCCGGCGCCGTATCCTGATCCCGATGGGTTTCGTCCTGCTCACCCTCGGCATGCTGGCGCTGATCATCGGCGTCCTCTTCCTGATCGACCGCAGCTACAAGGGCAGCACGGCCGACCTGGTCGACTGGAAGCCGACCCGCTAGCCCGAAGTCGAGGCGCAGAACGAGATCGACGACGTGCGCCAGATGCTCGAGGCGCAGAACGAGATGCGGCGGCGGCGCGGCGCTCGCCGAGATCGACGAGAACGAGCTGCGAGTCGAGGTCGAAGAGGAGGAGCTGGAGCGGTTGCGGCGGGGCGACCCGTTTGGGGGCTGAGCGCAGGCTGGCGTGGCGCGGGCGCTGATCGTCGGTTGCGGTTGCCGGGGCGGAGGCTGGGCGAGCGCCTGCTTGCCGAGGGCTGGGCGGTGCGCGGGACGAGCCGGCGGGAGGAGGGCCTGGCCGCGATCGAGACGGCCGGGATCGAGCCGGCGCTCGCTGATCCCGGCCGGCTCCGGGAACCGTCCTCGACCTCGTCGGCGACGTCACCGCGATCGCCTGGATGCTCGGCTCGGCGCAGGGGAGCGGGGAGGAGCTCTCCGCGCTGCATGGGACGGCGCTCGAACGGGTGCTGGAGAGAATCGTCGAAACGCCCGTGCGCCGTTTCGTCTACGAGGCGGCGGGTAGCGTCGATCCGGCCCTCCTCGGCGCGCGGCCGCGAAGCGGTCGAAGCCGCTGGCGAGCGCTGGCGGATCCCCGACCTGGCGGTTCTCTCCGCGATGCCGGACGAGTGGGCCGCTCCCCCAGGTCATATCTCTAAACTCGGATAGGAATTAAGGCAATACGCCGAACGCGAAAGGAGCTGGTCCGATGGCGCTGCAACTTGGCGACGTAGCACCCGATTTCGAGGCCGAGACGACCGAGGGCCGGATCAAGTTCCACGACTGGATCGGCGACTCCTGGGCGGTGCTGTTCTCGCACCCCAAGGACTTCACCCCGGTCTGCACGACCGAGCTCGGCTACATGGCGAGCATCGAGCCCGAGTTCGCGAAGCGCGGCGTGAAGATCATCGGCCTCTCGATCGACCCGCTCGACAAGCACGAGGAGTGGGCGAAGGACATCGAGGAGACCCAGGGCACGGCGCCCAACTACCCGATCATCGGCGACGCCGACTTCAACGTCGCCAGGCTCTACGGGATGCTGCCGGCCGACGTCTCCGGCGACGCCGAGGACCGCACGCCGGTCGACAACCAGACCGTGCGCAACGTCTTCGTCATCGGCCCCGACAAGAAGATCAAACTGATCCTCGTCTACCCGATGACGACCGGGCGCAACTTCGACGAGGTCCTGCGCGTGATCGACTCGCTGCAGCTCACCGCCAAGCACAAAGTCGCGACGCCGGCCCAGTGGCAGCAGGGCGACGACGTGATCATCGCCGGCTCGGTCTCCAACGACCAGGCGAAGGAGATCTACCCGGATGGCTGGGAGGAGCCGCGGCCCTACATCCGCATCGTGCCCCAGCCCAGCAAAGAGGCCTAGTCGAGGCGATCGAGCAGGTCGCCGAGGATCCGCGCGGTCGCTCCCCATATGAGGTGGCCTTCGACCTCGTAGGTGGGGGTGTGGATGGGGACGCCGCGGCGGATCAGGCGGCGCATCTCGTAGCCGTCGCGGAGGACGTCGAGCGAGAAGGTGAGGACGGTCTCGACCTCGGCCGGGTTGGGCACCAGGTTCAGCTCGCCGGGGTGGGGGATGTGGCCGACGAAGGGATGGATGCGGTAGCCGGTGACGAAGGTGCCGGTGGTCGGCAGCTCCTCGCCGAGCTCGACCGCCGCGGGATCGAGGCCGATCTCCTCCTCTGCCTCGCGCAGCGCGGTGGCGGCAAAGTCGGCGTCGACCTCGTCCTTACGCCCGCCCGGAAACGAGATCTCGCCGGCGTGGCGGCGCATGTCGGCGCGCCGCTCGGTGAAGATCAGAGCCGGGAGCTCGTCCGGCCAGCCGAAGAGCGGCAATGAGAACGGCTGCCTCGACTTCTCGCCGCTCAGATGATCACCTGGACGGTGCCGCCATCCACCGACCAGGCGGCGCCGCTGACGTAGGAGGCGCGCTCGGAGCAGAGGAAGACGATCGCGGCGGCTATCTCGCCGACCTCGGCAAGGCGCCCGATCGGGCGCTTGGAGCCGGCCGTCGGCCAGGCTTCCTCGCGGCTCTCGGCACCGGACATCTGCTGCGACTGGTCGAGCAGGCCGCCCGGCTCCATCCACATCTCCGCTTCGACTGGACCTGGGCAGATCGCGTTGACGAGGACGCCCTGCTTCGCGTAGCGGTCGGCAAAGAGGCGCGAGAGCGAGAGCTCGGCGGCCTTGGCCACCGAGTACTCGGGCATCGCCGCCGAAGGTCGCTTGCCGGCGGTCGAGCAGACGTTGACGATCCGGCCCCAGCCGCGCTCGGCCATCGGCGGAGCGGCGGCGCGCATCGCCCGCAGCGGCGCCATAACGTTGAGCTCGTACTGGGCGTACCAGTCCTCGTCGGGGACGTCGTCGAGGTGGCGCCACTGGGCGGCGCCGGCGTTGTTGACGAGCACGTCGAGGGCGCCGAAGTGTTCGTTCGCCGCCTCGACCATGAGGTCGCCGGCTTTCTCGCCGGTGACATCCAGGGCGAGGGTGGCCGCCTTGCCGCCCGTCTCGGCGCCGGCGGCAGCAGCCGCCTCCCGGGCCGCCGCGAGGCGCTCCTCGTTGCGACCGACCAGCAGCACCTTTGCTCCCTCGGCACAGAGCAGGCGGGCGGTCTCGCGGCCGATCCCGCGGCTGGCGCCGGTGACGACGCAGGACCGCCCTTTCAGCCCGAGATCCACTTGACTACTCGCCCGTCTTGGCGCCGTGCGTCGCGCCCTCGTCACGGAGCAGGGGCCTGCCGGCGATCAGGTCGGCCGCCCGCTCGGCGACCATGATCGTCGGCGCGTTGGTGTTGCCGCTCGGGATGATCGGCATGACCGAGGCGTCGACGACGCGCAGCCCGTCGACGCCGCGCACGCGCAGCTCCGGGTCGACGACGGCGTCCTCGTCGGAGCCCATGCGGCAGGTGCCGACCGGGTGGTAGAGCAGCTCGACGCGGCTGCGCAGGTCGTCGGCGAGGTCGTCGTCGCTGCCGACGTCCGGGCCCGGGAACAGCTCGCGGCCGCAGCACCGAGGCGAACGGCTCGGCTGCGGCGATCTCCCGCGCCAGCGCTGCTCCGGCGACCAGCGCGGCGACGTCCTCGGGCTCGGCCAGCGAGTTGGTCAGGATGCGCGGCTTGTCGGCGGGTCGGCCGAGCGCAGCCGCACCCAGCCGCGGCTGCGGGGGGCGACCAGCGCCGGGCCCATCGTGATCGCGTGCCCGTCGTATTCCTGGAAGCCGTTGTCGACGAAGTAGGCGGGAGCGAAGTGGAACTGGAGGTCGGGCTGGGCGAGGCCGGGCCGGCTGCGCACGAAGGCGAACGCCTCGGCGACCGAGGAGGTCAGCGGCCGCTGCCTCGCAGCAGCCACTCGAGCAGCGCTTGCGGGCTCTCGGCGTCGGCGAGCGAGCCGCCGCCGGGACGTCCCAGACGCGAGGTCTGGTAGGGGTGGTCCTGGAGGTTCTCGCCGACGCCGGGCAGGTCGGCGATCACCGAGACGCCGAGCTGCGCGCAGCTGCTCGGCCGGGCCGATGCCGGAGAGCATCAGCAGCTGCGGCGAGCCGAGCGCGCCGGCGGAGAGGATCACCTCGCGCTCGGCCGTGGCCATCTGCTCACGGCCGCGGCGGCGGTAGCGGACGCCGGTCGCGCGGCCGTCGCGGACCTCGACGCCGAGCACTTTGGCGCCGGAGACGACGGTCAGGTTCTCGCGACCCTGCGACGGGCGCAGGTAGGCGTCGGCGGTGCTCCAGCGGCGGCCCTTGCGCTGCGTCACCTGGACGAGCGCGGCGCCGTCCTGCTCGGGGCCGTTGTAGTCGGCGACGCGGGGAATGCCGGTTGCCGCGCAGGAGTCGAGGAACTGCTTGGTGAGCTGGCGTGGCGAGCGCTCGTCCTCGACCCGCAGCGGTCCGCCGACGGCGTGGTGCTCGGACTCCCCGCGGGCGTTGTCCTCGGCCCGCAGGAAGTAGGGCCTGATCCCGTCCCAGTCCCAGCCGGTGGCGCCGCCGGCAGCCCACTTCTCGTAGTCGAGCGGATGGCCGCGGACGTAGAGCATCGCGTTCATCGAGCTCGAGCCGCCGAGGCCCTTGCCGCGCGGCATGTAGATCGAGCGGCCGTCGCAGTGGGGCTCGGGCTCGGTGCCGAGGTCCCAGTCGCGCTTGGTTTTGAACTGCTTGGCGAAGGCCGCCGGGATCTTCACGTTGGGATGGCGATCGCTACCGCCGGCCTCGATCAGGAGCACGCGGACGTTCGGGTCCTCGCTGAGCCGCGCGGCAAGCACGCAGCCGGCCGAGCCGGCGCCGACGATCACGTAGTCATGCATTGGGCAGGTTCTCTGCTCGGTCGGAGACCGGGGTCTCGCTTGCGATCACCTTGTGGACGGGGCACTTGCGGGCGATCGCCAGCAGCCGCTCCCGCTGCTCCTCGCTCAGCTCGGCTGGCAACCGGATCGTTGCCGCGAGTGAGCTCGGGGTGAAGTCCTCGTAGGCGACGTCTACCTCAACCTCGACTGCCCCGACGTCCCACTCCTTGCGCTGCGCGTACATCTCGATCGTGATCGCGATGCAGCTCGCCAGTCCGGCGGCGAGCAGGCGGGTGGGTGCGGGACCGGCGTCGGTACCGCCGGCGACGACCGGCTCGTCGACGACCAGTGTGTGGCCGCCCTCGATCTCGACGTCGTGGACGTATCCCTCACGCCGGCGGGCGACGACCTTCATCGCGCGCCTACGTCTTCCGGCGACCCTCGAAGAGAGCCGGGTCGTCGACGTCGGCGAATCGGGCCATCGCGTAGGCCAGGTCGGAGGCGCGGTTGACGAAGTGGATCACCATCTCGCTGGCCAGCTCGCCCTCTTCGTTGAGCTCGCTGATCCGGCGCTCGGCGCGGCGGATCGTCGTGCGGGCGACGTCGAGCTGGGCGGAGAGCTGGTTGCCGCCGGGGATGACGAACTGCGGCGGCAGCTCGACCCGCTCCATGTAGCGGTCGATCGCCTCCTCCAGCTCGGCGACCATCTCCTCGGTGGTGCGGCTGACGCCGTCTTCGAGTCGCTCCGCTGCCTCCGGCGCCGTTGCCAGCTCGGCGCCGGCGACGAAGATGTCGTCCTGGAGGCGAAGCAGGTCAGCCGCCAGCTCGGCCTGCTCGGGACCGCAGAGAGCCCGGGCAACCCCCAACTGCGAGCAGGCTTCGTCGAGGGCGCCGTAGGCCTCGGTGCGGCCGTGATGCTTGGGAACGCGGCCCCCGTACCAGAGCGACGTTGAGCCGTCGTCGCCCTTCTTGGTGTAGATCTTTTCGGCAAACCGGGTTGAACACTAGCCCGGTCAGCACCTTTGGAAAGAAATACGTCGACTTCGGCGGCATGTTCTCGTCGCTTTCGCAGATCGCCTTGACCTGGTCGACGGGGATCGGGCGCAGGATGAAGGCGACGTCGTAGGTGCCGTTCTCAAGTAGGGCGAGGGAGTCCTCGACGCTCTTCGAGTAGCCGAGGCCGCGCTTGGCGAGGATGTCGTCTTCGCTCAGGCCGGCGATTCCCGTCAGCACCAGGGTCTCGAGGATCGCCGCATCGAGGCGGCGATAGGCCTCGGGCTTGCCGGCGAGCTGCTCGTCGAGGGCGGCCACAGCGCTGTCCTTGAGCTGCAGGCGGAACGCTTTCTTATGGAAGGAGTCGAAGAGGCCGAAGACGCCGACTCCCTCCTCGCCGAGCGGGTCGAGCTGCTCGATCGGCACCTCGGTGGCGTCGAAGAGTTCGCGCAGGCCCTCGCCGAGGCGACGCTGGCGCTCGGGGTCATCGCGCAGGCCGGAGAGCAGCCGGTGGGTGGGGAAGACGGTGAGGCCGGGGTCGTCGAGCCCGGTCAGCGCCATCAGGGTGAACTCGTGATCGCCCTCGCCGCCGACCTCGTCGCGGTAGGCGATCGCCGTCTCGTAGCGGTGGTGGCCGTCGGCGATGAGGAGTTGGGCGTCGGCGAGCAGCTCGGTGACGGCGGCGTGGATCGCCGGATCGCCGACCCGCCAGACCCTGGTCACGGTGCCGCCTTCGTCGGTCGCTTCGCCCCAGGGCTGCTCGGACTCGATCGCGGGAGCGACCAGTGGCCAGGCGTCCTTGGTGCTGAGCGAGAAGATCGGTGAGAGGTTGTGGCGGGTGGCGTGGGTGAGGTCGAGCCGGTCTTTCTTGGGGCCAGGCAGAGTGCGCTCGTGGGGCAGGACCTGTCCGGCGGAGAAGTCCTCGACGCGGACCCGGGCGAGGATGCCGTGGCGGGTGCGGGCGGCCCCGTCGGGCCCGGTGTAGTCCTGGGTCATCGCCCAGATCGCCGGCTCGGAGTCGCCGACGAGCGCGCCGGCCTCTCGCCACTCGTCCATCGTCCGCGCCGCCCGCTCGTAGGGGTCGTCTTCGGTCTGCTGCGGCCCGGTCTCGCCATAGGGTTTCGGCAGGTCGATGGCCACCGCGTTGTAGGGGGAGCGCTCGAGCAGCCTCGTGCGCATCTCCGTGTCGATCACGTCATAGGGCGGCGCCGCCACCTTCTGCAGAGAGCCGACCTCGCCGAGGTCGTAGTGGGTCGCATAAATGGGGCGCACGTCGGCCATCGGGCTGGCACGCTAGCGATTCGGATTGTCCGGTGCAGTTGCGAACATACGTTCGTCTGCGAGATGGCTTATCCGATCTACATCAGGGAGAAGGCGAGGGAGCTTCGGACCAAGAAGAAGTTGACGATCGACGAGCTCGCCGAACGACTCGCCGTTCCACGTACGACGGTCTATGGCTGGGTACGCGACCTGGAGATCCCACGGAAGCCGAACGACGGATGGCCCGACTCGGCTCGGCGCAAGGGCACCAAGGCGATGCAAGCGAAGTATCGCTCGCTACGAGAGGCCGCTTACGAAGACGCTCTTCAGTTTTACCTTCATCTCAGTGAGATTCCCAGCTTTCGGGATTTTCTAGTCCTGTTCATCACCGAGGGCCATCGTCGATCTCGCCACAGGGTGTCCATCGCGAATTCAGATTCCGCGGTGGTGCAGTTGGCGGCTCGATGGATGCGAATCCTGTCTGCCAGCTACCTGACTTACTCGGTTCAGTGCCACGCCGACCAGAGGCCAGCTGACGTTCAGGGCTTCTGGGGCAAGCAGCTCGGTGTTTCCCCGGAGGAGATTCGACTCTTGCGTAAGTCCAACAGCGGCCGTCTGAATGGGCGGACTTGGCGATCCAAGCACGGTGTGCTCGCAATTACTGCCGACGACACCTACTTCCGCGAAGCGATGCAGGCTTGGACGGATTGCTTGCGAGATACGTGGCTAGACTCAACCAAGCTCGGGGCGTAGCGAAGCCTGGTTATCGCGCCTGCTTTGGGGGCAGGAGACCGCTGGTTCGAATCCAGCCGCCCCGATTTGAAGTGGCTCGGGATCTCCGTTGCATCGGTCGCGTTCGGGTTGCCCCCGATTGCCTTCCTGGTCGCGCTGGTGCTCGTGCAGGGGCATGCCGACATCGCCTACTTCGAAGCGATCGCGCAGATCATTCCGATCGTGATCCTGGCCTTGGCGATCGAGTTGCGTTACTTCTCGCCGGGTCGGGAGCCGCCAAAGGTGCTGGGCCTGCTGTTCGGAGACCCGGTCCGGGTGCGGGTCGTGGGGGCCGCTTACGCGGCTGCCACCCTGCTCGCCCTCGTGCTCAGCGAGGCTGTCGCACTCTGGGTCCTGGCTGAGGGATCTTCGGACCGGCTGAAATTGAGCATCACCACCGCGGGCTTGACCGCCGGTGCAGTGGCCCTGGTCGCCGCGATCCTGCTGCCCGCCGGGGACGAGCGGGGCAACTAGCTCTTTCCTGGACGCGTATCCATTCACGAAATCCCTGGAAATGCCGATAGCGCAGCCATGGAGGGGCAATCAGGAAGCCCACGACGTCGGGAACGGGTCGTCTTCGAAACCGACCGGCATCGCGTCGTCGGCGACGTGACGTTGCCGCCGGACGGCTATCAGAGCCGGTTCTCGGACGCGGTCAACCGGCCCGATGTGGCCTTCCTCCCGTTGCTTGACGTCGAGATCACGCCACTTGCCGGCGGGGAGACCACGCGGCGGGACTTCGTGCTGCTTGCCAAGGAGCACGTCCGGCTGGCCTTCCCGTTGGACGAGGCTCCTTAGCCGCAGGCGATTGCTCGGCTAGCCGGCCTCGCGACGGCGACGGCCGCCGCCGGCGAAGGCGCCGATGTCGATCAGGAAGGCGAGGACGACGATGAACCACTCGAAGCCGTTGACGCCGTCCGAGGACGCCCACATCGCCGCGTAGGCCAGGGTCGTCCAGGGCAGCAGGAAGAAGCCGAGCAGGGGCACGATCCAGCTGTCGAAGGCGCGGCTGAGCAGGTCGCTGAAGAGGAACAGCACGAACAGCGCCAGCCGCGGCGAGAGCAGAGCGAAGAGTAGGACCAGGCAGCCGATGCGCAGACGCTACCTTGTGTGTCCATGTCGAAACACGCAGTCCTCGACGATTATGCCTCCCGCGCAGCAGCGCCTTCGCGTCCCGAGCGCCACGCCGTCTCGACGCCGCTGAAGCCGCCGTTTCCGGATGGGATCGAGACGGCGTACTTTGCCCTCGGCTGCTTCTGGGGCGCGGAGCGGCTCTTCTGGGTTCTCGACGGCGTCTCCACGACGGCGGTCGGATACATGAACGGGACGACGCCGAATCCCACCTACGAGGAAGTCTGCACGGGCCGGACCGGTCACGCCGAGGCCGTCCTCGTCGCCTTCGACCCGCGAGGTCGTCTCCTACGCGGACCTGCTGAAGATCTTCTTCGAGGAGCACGACCCGACGCAGGGGATGCGCCAGGGCAACGACATCGGCACCCAGTACCGCTCGGGCATCTACTTCGCCAACGACGCCCAGAAGGCGATGGCGGAGATGGCGCGCCAGGCCTATGACGAAGCGCTGCGTGCCGCCGGCCACGATCCGATTACGACCGAGGTCGAGCCGGCCGGGCCGTTCTACTACGCCGAGGACTATCACCAGCAATACCTGCACAAGGTGCCGAACGGCTACTGCGGCCTCGCCGGCACCGGCGTTTCCTGCCGTATCCCGGCTGCCGCCACCGAGTAGTTCGCACGCCCGGCGCGGCGAATAGCATCCCGCGCCGGTGACCCCCTCCTTCGGCTCCTATCTGGTCGGCTGCCTGGCGACGATCGGCATCGTCTCGGCGCTCGGCCTCGGCGGCTACTGGCTGCGGCGCTGGATCGTGCCCGAGTTCTCCGGCGCGCTGGCCCGGCTCGGCGACGCGACGATCGCGGTCGCGCTGCTGGTCCTCTCGCTCGAGCTGCTCGGCACGCTCAGCATCCTGCGCCTTGGCTGGATCGTCCTCGTCTGCATCGGCGTCGGCCTCGGCGCGGCCTGGCTCGGCCGGCGGATGGCGCCGCGCGACGGAGCGCGAAGTCGCGGCGCCGCGTGTGCAGACGGTCGCCCTCCTGATCGCCCTCGGTGTCGCCTCCTTCACCGTCGCCGAGTGGACCTTCCCCTCGCAGCTCAGCCTCGACTTCGGCATGTTCGGCGGCGACACGACCTGGTACCACATGCCCTTCGCGGGGCGGATCGCCCAGGAAGCGTCGATCGTCCACCTGCACTACACCGATCCGCTGCGGCTGGCGGCCTGGTTCTACCCGCAGAGCTCGGAGCTGGTCCACGCCGCCGGCATCGTCATCTTCAAGACCGACTGGCTCTCGCCGCTGATCAACCTCGTCTGGCTGGCGATCGCGCTGCTCGCCGCCTGGTGCATCGGCCGCCCCTACAAGGTCGGCCCGGCGACCCTGGTCGCTGCGGCGATCGTGCTCGACGCGGGGGTGATGATCGAGACCCAGCCGGGGGAGGGGCGCAACGACATCATGGGCCTCGCCTTCCTGATCGCCTTTGCCGCCTTCCTGATCAACGGCCACCAGCGCCGCGCGCCCGCCGCCGGCGCCGTGCAGGACACGCCGGAGAAGGACGCGCCGCTGCTCGACAAGGGGCCGCTGGTGCTGGCCGGAATCGCCGCCGGCCTCGCCGCTTCGGTCAAGCTCACCTTCCTCGTCCCGGTTGTGGCGATCGGCCTCGGCGTGATCATCTTCGGCGGCAAGGGCAGGCGGCTGACGACGGCCTGGGTGCTCGGGCTCTCCACCTTCGTAATCGGCGGCTACTGGTACGTGCGGGCGGCGATCAAGACCGGCGGCAACCCGATCCCGCAGATCGGCTTCGGCCCCTTGCACCTGCCGCGCCCCGATCAGATGCCGCTCGACCCGCGGCCGCGCTTCGCCGTCTCCCACTACCTGACCGAGCCGACCATCTACCGCCGCTGGTTCTTCCCGCGACTCGAGGACGCCTTCGGCCCGCTCTGGCCGCTGATCCTGATCGTCGCCGTCGCCGCCGTGGTCTTTATCGCCGTGCGCTCGCGCAACCGCATCCTGCAGGTGATCGCCGCCGCGGCGTTGCTTACGGCCGCCGTCTACCTCTTCACGCCGCTCACCGCGGCCGGGCAGGAGGGCTCCCCGACGGGGTTCTTCACCAACACCCGCTACCTCGTGCCCGGCCTGGTTTTGGCGATGACGCTGCTGCCGATCGCGCGACCGCTGCGCGCCCCCGACTCGCGCGCCTGGCAGACGCTGCTCTTCTTAGTGGCGGTCTACGCGATCACGGTCTTAACCACGCCGCGCTGGTATGCCGGCTACATAGTTGGCACGGTGTTCCTCACCTTGGCGCTGGTGTGGGCGCCGGCCGCGCTGGGCCTGTTGCGCGGCCGGCGGGTGGTGAGCCGGGCCTACGTCGCGGTCGCTGCGGGGTGTGTCCTCCTGCTCGCTGTCGTCCTCGGGCGTGCCCAGGAGGTCCAGTACTACAACCAGCACTACACGCGGACGCTGCCGTTCCTGCAGGACGGCGGGCCGCGCAAGGCCTACACGTTCGCCCACAACCAGCACGGGGCGAGGATCGGGATCGCCGGCTCGGGCGAGATCTTCTTTGGCCAGTACGGCTTCTTCGGCGCCAACCTCGACAACTACGTTCAGTACATCGGCGTCAAGGGCTCGGACGGCACCTGGCGCCTGGCGACCACCTGTCACCAGTTCCGACGGTTGATCAACGGAGGCGACTACGACTTCCTGATCACCAGCAAGGCGACGCAGGACGTGCCCGAGGCCGAATACTGGTATCCGGTCTACGCCTGGCTGAAAACCGACCCGGCGCTGGATCTCGTGATCGAAGAGCCGGAAATAACCCCCCAGCCCGACTACGTCTTCAAGGTGAAAGGCAAGCTCGACGAGAGCTGCGCCGACGTCGGCGGGGGAGCTGATTAGACGGCGCGACGCCGTAACCTTGGTGCAGCTCGCCCCCGTAGCTCAGTGGACAGAGCGGCTGCCTTCTAAGCAGCGGGTCGCAGGTTCGAATCCTGCCGGGGGTGCTGTGCCCGATTCTCACGTCAGCGCCTTCCGGGATGCCGCCGAACGGCGGGACCTGGAGGCGATCCTTGCCACGCTGACGGCTGACGTGGTGATCCGTTCGCCGGTCAGCTCGCGGCTGGCGTTTGCGGGGATCGAGCAGGCTCGCGAGCTGTTCGGCGTGGTCTTCGCGGCGCTTGGGGAATTCACCTACACCGACGAGCTCGGCGACGACGAGACCCGGATCCTCGTCTACCGTGGCCGTCTCGCCGGCGAGGAGATCGAAGAGGTGCAGTTGCTGCGCCTTGCCGTCGACGGGAGGATCCGCGAGCTCTCCTTCTTCATCCGCCCGCTTCCCGGCTTGGCTGGAGTCGCGGCGGGGCTGGCGCCCGGGATGGCACGCCGCCGGCACGGCGCTCTGCTGTCCCTGCTCATGCGGGTCGCCGGCACGGCACTGAAGCTGCTGGTCTCGATCGGCGACCGGCTCGGTTCTCGCTTGCTGCGCTAGTCGCCGGGCGTAGAGGAGAAAGCTCCGGGGTAGCCTGGGAAGATCGCCGCCAAGACACTCATAGCCGGAGCGACGGGGTTCGTCGGTGCGCGGCTGGCGGCCTCGCTGCGGGGGTCCGAAGCCGAGGCACGTTGCCTGGTGCGCAGCCGCGAGAAGGCGGCACGGCTCGAGCGGGAAGGGTTCGAGGCCCACGTCGGCGACGTCACCGACCAGAAGAGCCTGGCGGGCGCCGGGCGGGGGATCGAGGTCGCCTACTACCTCGTCCACTCGATGGCCGGCGGCAGCGGCTTCGCCGAGCGCGAGCGACTGGGGGCGTCCAACTTCGCCCGCATGGCCAAGCGGGAGGGGGTCGAGCGACTCGTCTACCTCGGAGGGCTTGGGGACGAGAGCGCCTCCGAGCACCTGCGCAGTCGCAACGAGACGGCGCAGGTGCTTGCCGACGAGGGTCCACCCCTGACCTACTTTCGGGCCGCGATGGTGGTGGGCGCCGGCAGCGAGTCCTACCGCACGCTCCGCTACCTGGTTGGCCGGCTCCCGGTAATGATCGCGCCAGCCTGGCTGCACACTCCGACGCAGCCGATCGGGATCGATGCCACGGTCGAGTATCTACGGCGAGCGCCCGAGGTTGCCAAGTCCACCGGCCGTGAGGTGCAGATCGGCGGGCCGGACGTGCTCAGCTATGCCGAGATGCTGGATCGGATGGCCCTGGCGATGGGGATCCGGCCGCGGCCGAAGCTTCCGGTCCCCTTCGTCACCCCCTGGCTGTCGTCGCTCTGGCTCGGCTTGGTGACCCCGGTCGACACCAAGGTGGCACGGCCTTTGGTCGAGGGGCTGACGACCGCAACCGTGGTGACCGATGCCTCGGGCGCGGCGCCCTTCGGGATCACACCGGAGCCATTCGACGTCGCCCTGCGCCGCGCGCTGGAAGAGGAAGCACGGGGGTGAGCTGCGCGCTCGTGCTCTTCACCCGCGACCTGCGGGTGCGCGACCAGCCGGCCCTCTCCGCCGCGGCGCGCGAGGCGGAGCGGATGGTGCCCCTCTTCGTCCTGGACGAGGCGCTGCTGGCCCGCAGGTGCGGTTCGCCCAACCGGCTCTCGTTCCTGCTCGATTGCCTGCGGGATCTGGACGGCTCGCTGCGCGAGCGGGGAGCGCGGCTGGTTGTGCGCCGCGGCGATCCGGTCGAGGGGGCGATCCGGGTGGCGCGCCAGGTCGGCGCGTCTTCGATCCATATCAGCGACGACTACAGCGCCTACGCGCGGCGTCGGCGCGAGCGGCTGGCGGGTGAGTGTGAGCGGGAGCGGCTCGACCTCCGGGTGCATCCCGGCGTGACCGTGGTCGAGCCCGGTGAGTTGACGCCGACCGGTGGCGATCACTACCGCGTCTTCACTCCCTACTGGCGGGCTTGGTCTCAGCAGACGCCTCGGGAGCCGTTGGCCGCGCCGCGCAAGCTGGTGCTGCCTATGAAGGCGCGCGGCGGCCGGATCCCCTCGCTGCGCAGCTTGACCAGTGAGTCCCGCTCGCCGGACCTTCGAGAGGGCGGCGAGACGGCGGCGCGCAAACGGCTCGACAGCTGGCTGAGCCGCGGCCTCGCCGGCTACGAGCGGAGCCACGACGTCCTCGCGGACGACGACGGCACCTCCCACCTCAGCGCCGACCTCCACTTCGGTTGCCTCTCGCCGGCTGCGGTCCTGGCCCGGGCTCGCGGGCGGCCCGGCAGCCAAGCCTTCGTTCGCCAGCTCTGCTGGCGCGACTTCCACCATCAGGTGCTCGCCGCCCGCCCCGACCTTCCGCACACCGACTACCGCGGCCGCGGCGATCGCTGGCGCCGCAGCACGCGGCTGGCCGAGGCGTGGCGAGAGGGGCGCACCGGCTATCCGATCGTCGACGCGGGCATGCGGCAGCTCGAGCGCGAGGGGTTCATGCACAACCGGGCGCGGATGGTCGTCGCCTCGTTTCTCACCAAGACGATGTACCTGGACTGGCGGCTGGGCGCGGCGCACTTCGCGGGCCTCTTGGCCGACGCCGATGTCGCCAACAACGTCGGCAACTGGCAATGGGTGGCGGGCACCGGCAACGACACGCGGCCGAACCGGGTGCTCAACCCGCTGCGCCAGGCGCGGCGTTTCGACCCTGGGGGTGAGTACGTGCGGCGATACGTCCCCGAGCTCGCCGGGCTGGAGGGGTCGGACGTGCACGAACCGTGGCTACTGGACCGCGCGGCACGGCGGGCGCTCGATTACCCGCCCCCGGTCGTCGACCACGAGGAAGGGGCTATCCGGTTCAGAAGTTTCCGGGAATCGAGGGGTGGGTAACTACGCGGCCATGACTCCAAGCTCAATAGTCGTAATCATCATCGGAATCGTGTTGGCATTGCTCGTCAACTACATCCTCGGGATCATCGTGATCCTGATCGGGTTGGCGATGTTGTTGGTGCCGATGCTCGGTGGTGGCACCAGGCGTCGCGTTTAGACGTCCTTAGCCACAATCGGGCCGATGGCCCCGTGGAAGCTGCCAGTGATCGTCGCCGCCTTGGCGATGCCGATCGTGGCGGCTTTCGCGTTGGGCGAAGGCGGCGCGGGTCTCGCGGCCGGCGCCTTGGCAGCGTGGGTGATCGTGATCGTCGCGGTGCGCCAGCGGCCCCGTGGCCCGCTCGGCTCGAAACCGGCCCCAAGCACGACCCGCAGCGTGCTGCTGGTGGTCACCTGCGCGGTGGAGGAGCCCGGCGAGGTGCGCCGGATCGCCGCGGAGGCTCATCTCGGGAATGGTCAAGACGGGGCGGACGTTCTCGTCCTCGCGCCCGCGAAGATCGGTTTCCTCGATCGCTGGGCGTCGGACATCGAGGCGGCGCGACAGACCGCACAGCGGAACCTTGTTGCGACGGTTGCCGCTCTGGCCAAGGCCGGGATCGCCGCCGAGGCTCGCGTCGGCGACGAGGACGTGGTCCAGGCGGTCGAGGACCAGCTGGGGAGCTTCGAGGCGACCGAGGTGGTGCTGGTCGAGTGCGGCGGTGGGGAGGACCGCTCGGCTGCCGTGGCGGAGCTGGAGTCGCGGCTGCGGCCCACGTTCCGGCACCTGGTGCTCGACGGCGGCTGAGCCTCAGCAGGGATGCGGCCGCGCGGCGCTGCGCACCACCTGGAAGGCGCCGCCGGGAATCCGCTTCAGCTGGTTGAGGTTCTCGTCGTCCCAACGGCGGTCGCTGGTGCCGCTGAAGAACCAGTTGGAGCCGTTGTCGGCGACGATCATTCCGTAGCGCTTCAGAGCTTCGGCGATCGTCCTCGCCGGTCCGCTGAATCTGCCGAGCCCATATCCCGCCGTGAGGCGCAGCCGCGTGCCCATCGCCGGCGCGTTCGGACTGGCGGTGTCGCCAGCGCAGTGCGAGGCGGGGTGGACCCAGGCGTCGCGCGTGCTCTCGAAGGTGACCCGGATCGCGTGGTCGAGCTGGCCGGAAGCGGCCTCGTCATAGCGGACGAGGCCGGGGAAGATCGGCAGTCCGGCGGCGTCTGCGGAGGTCCAGGAATCGGGTCTCAGCGCGGTAGAGCGCAGGTCCCAGCTGGCCCCGGAGTCGGCGTTCCAGTGTGGTCGGCCGCCCCGCTGGGGGAATGCGCGGTAGAGCTCGTAGAGGGTGCAGGTCGAGCGGTCGACGGTGAGGACGTGACGGTCGCCGTCGCTGCCGCGCCCGCCCTCGACCGGCGCGCTGGCCGGGATCGGGAACGGCCCGCGATCGCTCTCGCTGCCGTAGGCGGTGTAGTGGATCGGCAACTTCGGCTGACCGGCGCCGACCACCGCGTAGGGGAAACCATAGGCGCGCGGGGATCCGAAGTCGGGGTGGAGGAAGTTGCCGCCGTGGGAGTCGATGTATGCGATCGTCGCGGCGGAGTTGGCGGTGACCGGCGCACGGGAGATGTTTTGGTTCCAGGCGGCCTGGTTGGGAAGTGAAGGTGCGGTGGAGGAGAGTGAGGCCGGCGGGTCCGGGAAGACCTGGCAGCTGCCGAGGTCGGGGTAGGGACCGACGGCCTGGGCCGTCGAGGCGCTTGCTGTTGCGGCAAGGCCGAAGCAGCAGGCCACGGTTGCCAGCAACCGCATCCGACATTGACCCCACTCCAGTGTGGTCAATCTCGGCTGCGTCCCTGGGAATGGTCCTCGCTCACGTGCAAACGATCGATCTCGAGGTCGGCGATCTTGAGCCCGCCGACGCTCGCTCGACCGATAGCCAATCGGCCGACGCTGAGCCGCCCAATCGCAAACCCCCCAATTGCGGCAGCGCCAACGGCCAGCGCCCCGATCGCCATAGCGCCCCGCGCCCGCGCACCGCTGGCCGCAAAGGGCGGTTCCCCAGACCGAAAGACCGAATTCCCGCGTCGCCGCGCCACCCGTCAACCGTAGCCACAAGCACGCTAGATTGGAAGAGCGTGGTGGCTGTAGCTCAGCTGGTAGAGCTCCTGGTTGTGGTCCAGGCGGTCGCCGGTTCGAATCCGGTCAGCCACCCTCGGCTCCCTTCGCTACTCGGAGGCGGCGCCTGGATGGCCCGGCTCTGGCCGCGCGTGGCGCGTCTCTACATCCGGGCTGGCGGCGCCGGCGCCGACGCCGAGCACGCCGAGCACGATGTGGAGCACGTTGTCCTCGTCATTGATTGGGATGAATCCGAGGATCGACTCACCGCCGCCGATGATGAAGCCCCAGATGGCGACGACTATGTACACGGCGCCGAATGCAAGCGCGTAGAGCCGGGCTGCCCGGGCACCTGACATGAAGGCAAGCACGCCCAACGCTCCGGTCAAGATGTGGATGAGGTTGTGCCAGGCGTTCACGTCGAGGACGCCGAACACGGCGTCGACCGAGCCGGGGCTGCCGAACGAGGCGCTGTAGAAGAAGCCGATGAGGCCAGCAACCAGCAGTATGCCCCCGACAAGTCCGGCATAGAGGCTGGCAGGAGTGGGGGATTCGCGCATCGTTTCGTCTCCTTTCTGAAGTACGCAGACGATCATCAGTCTGGTACCCATCGATGTCGCCGGTCAACCCAAGTCTGCAAGGTCTGCGCCTTTTCGTGGCGCGGCCACGGCAGGTTTTGGCTCCCCCGGATCGGGTATTTCAACCAAAGGACGGGTACCCCGAGTAGAGGGGAGAGTCCCGTGATGAACGCTGAAAGAACTCGGAGATATTTGATCTCCTTCATAGTCATGGCGGGCTTTGCCTGCTTGGGATTGGTTGCCTGTGGCGGTGACGACAACGGCGCCGCGCCGGAGGCGAACACCCTGCAGCCCGCTGAGGCCCAGGGTGCATCGGGCGACGTGACCTGGTGCATCGGGAAAGACACCAGCGGCGCTTTCACGGCCGCGGTTGAAGCCTTCAACAAAGAAAACCCGAACCTGAACGCCGACCTTCTCGAGCTTCCCGAATCGGCCGATCTGCAGCGCGAACAGCAGGTACAGCGCCTGCGGGCCGAATCGAGTGAGTGCGACGTGCTCGGCATGGACGTGATCTGGACGGCCGAGTACGCCGCTGCCGGGTGGCTCTACGACATCACCCCGGTCGTCGACCAACACGAGGACGAGTTCATCCCCTCGACCGTCGAGACCGTCGAGTACGAAGGCAAGAGGTGGGCGCTGCCCTACAACACCAACGCGGGGTTCGTCTACTACCGGACCGATCAGGTGTCCCAACCACCGTCGACCTGGGAGCAGGTCTACGAAGAGGCCCAGAAACAGGATGGCCTGGTCTACCAGGGCGAACGCTACGAGGGGCTGACCGTCGGCTTCCTCGAGCTGCTTTTCAGCGCCGGCGGATCGGTGCTCTCCGAGGACGGAGAAACCGTTGAAATCGACTCGCCCGAGGCGCGCGAAGTGCTCGAGTTCATGGGCAACGGCGTCAAAGACGGGGCGGTGCCGAAGGCCGTCACGACCTACGAAGAGGAGAGCTCACGGCGAGCCTTCGAGGCCGGCAATGCGACCTTCATGCGTAACTGGCCGTACGCCTACGCGCTCGGCAAAGAATCGGCGATCGCCGATGAGTTCGACATCGCCACGTTCCCGGGCTTCGCTGGGAATGAAGGCGCCGGCGTGGTGGGCGGCTACAACCTCGGGATCTCGGCATTCAGCGATAACCCGGAGGGCTCGCTCGCCTTTGCCGAATTCCTGGTGACGCCAGCGGTGCAGAAGCAGGCGATGGAAGCCACTCTGCCGGCGACGGTGGCCGAGGTCTACAAAGACCCCAAAGTACGCGAAGCACTCCCATTCGCGCCGGAACTGCTGAAAGCGGTGGAACAGGCGGAGGCGCGCCCCGTCTCACCGGTCTACACGCAGATCTCACAGGCGATCTACGACAACGTCTTCGAAGTCCTCAACGGGAGGACCTCACCCGATGAGGCCGCAACGACGATGAACTCGCAGATCGAGGAGGCACTGGCGAGGTTCTAGTGGCCGAGGGGGCCGCAAGCCTGCACCGCCGCGGGCGCCGCTCCGTTTTCCGCGAGGAGCGCCGCCTCGGTGCGGCAATGCTCCTTCCATCGCTGGTAGTCATCGTCCTCGTCGCCGCCTACCCGATCGGCTATGCCGTCTGGTTGTCGCTCAACGAGTACAGCGTGATCACCCCCGGTCTCTCGAGGTTCGTCGGCCTCGACAACTACAGCGCAGCGCTCGGATCGTCGGAGTTCTGGGACGCGATGATCACGACGCTGGTGTTCACCGCGGCTTCGGTGGGCCTGGAGCTGGCGATCGGCATCGGCATGGCACTGGTCATGCACCAGGCGTTCCGAGGGCGGGCGCTGCTGCGAGCAGTCGTCCTCGTCCCCTGGGCGATCCTCACCGTGGTCACCGCGATCACCTGGCGGACGATCTTCGAGCCCGAACTCGGCTTCGTCAACACGATGCTGACGACCCTCTCGCTGCCGGGCGGGGACGTCGTCTGGCTCGGTGAGCGGGGTTACGCGCTGGGCGTGATGATCCTCGCTGACGTCTGGAAGACGGCGCCGTTCATGGCGCTGCTCATCCTCGCCGGGCTGCAGGGGATTCCCGACGAGCTCCACGACGCGGCGAAGGTGGACGGGGCGAACACCTGGCAGCGCTTCCGCAGCATCACCCTCCCCTTGCTCGTCCCGGCGATCACCGTCGCCCTGATCTTCCGCACCCTCGACGCGATGCGGGTCTTCGATCTTCCCTACGTCCTCACCAAAGGCGCCAACGGAACCGAAACGCTGTCCCTGATCGCCCAGGAGGAGCTGGTGACCAACCGCAACACCGGCTTGGGCTCCGCCCTCTCGGTGCTCACCTTCCTCACCGTGATGGGGGTCTCGTTCCTCTACATCCGCTTCATCGGCGGAAACATCCGCAACCTGACGGAGGAAGAGCGATGAGCGATCGTGCCGAGGGAGCGAGGGCGAGGCAGGTCCTGCTCTGGATGGGGGTCGCGGCAATCGTCGTCTTCTGCCTGTTCCCCTTCTACTGGCTGATCAACACCTCGCTGAAGAGCGGAGCCGACCTCTCGGGCGCCGCTCTCCTGCCCCCCAGCCCGACCGTCGACAACTACACCTCGATCTTCGAAGACACGGCCTTCACGAATGCGTTGCGGAACAGCGCGATCATCGCCGGCAGCGTCACCGTGCTCTCGCTGCTGATCGGCTCCTTCGCCGGTTATGCCCTTGCCCGTCTGCACCTGCCGTTCAAGTTCCTCATCCTCGCGATCGTCCTCTCGATCTCGACCTTTCCCCCGATCGCGATCGCCGCGCCGATCTTCGAGCTGTGGACCGACATCGGCCTCTACAACACCTACCTCGGCCTGATCCTGCCTTCGCTCGCCTTCGGGTTGCCGCTGACGGTCTTCATCATGGCCTCGTTCTTCCACGACATCCCGCCGGAGCTTGAAGACGCTGCGCTGGTCGACGGGGCGACGCGCCTGCAGGCGTTCCGCAAGGTTGTTGTCCCGCTCGCCGCACCGGGCGTCGTCACCGCCGGCCTACTGGTCTTCATCTTCGCCTGGAACGAGTTTCTCTTCGCGATCACGCTGACCAGCACGCCGGAGCGCCGGCCGGTGCCAGCGGCGATCGCCTTCTTCACCGGCAGCCAGCAGTTCGAGGTCCCACTGGGGACGATCAGCGCCGCATCCGTAGTGGTCACGATCCCCTTGATCGTCCTCGTGCTGATCTTCCAGCGCCGCATCGTCGCCGGCCTCACCGCGGGTGCGGTGAAGGGTTAGGACGGTGATCGAGGGGGTCCCGAGGCTTGATGAGCTGCTCTCGCCGGCGGGCTGGCCCTACGCGAGCGCGACGCCGGTCGAGCCCGGTGATCCGGGGCGCTTTCACGCGCTGTTCGGCCGCGACGCCGCAATCACCTCGCTCGAGGTGCTGCCGGCGCGCCCCGATGTCGCCCGCGCCACCCTCCGCACGTTGGCGGCGCTGCAGGGCCACCGTGATGATCCTGAAACCGACGAGGAACCGGGCAGGATTGTCCACGAGTGGTGGCCGCGGGCTCCGGCTGGCCTTCTCCGAGCCGGCTGGCCGGTGCGCGATGGCGAGCTTCGCTACTACGGCTCAGTGGACTCGACCCTTTGGTTCCTTGTCTTGCTCGCGTCGCTCGGTGACCGCGCGCTGGAGGCGGAGCTGAAGGAGGCCAGGAGGGCGGCAGGCAGCTGGCTCGCGCGGATGCTGGACCGGGGGGGTGGTTTGGTCCGCCACGGGCCGCGCCGGGCGCCCGGTGGTCTTGCTCAGCAGGGTTGGCGCGACGCGATCGATCCCGCCGATCCGGCCTTTCACGGAGGCGGCATCCTGGGTGCGGGGGGCGACGTCCCGCGGGCGCCGCTCGCCGACGCCGATACCCAAGCTGTCGCCGTGGTCGCCCTTCGTGCCCTTGCCGGGCTCTCCGGCGAGGAGCGCTGGGCGGCCGAGGCGGCACGGCTCGCGACGCGGGTCGAGGCGGCGTTCGACTCCGAGACGATCGCGCTCGACGGCGACGATGAAAAGGTTCGCGGCGCCGGCTCCTACCTCGGCTGGCTGCTATGGGCGGATGCCCTCTCCCCGCCCGCCCGCGAGCGGGCGGCGGAGCGGCTCTGTCGTGACGACGTACTCACGCCCTGGGGCTTGCGGACGCTGTCTTCGGAGCACCCCCAGTTTGCGCCGGAGGCCTACCATCGTGGCGCGGTGTGGCCATTCGACTCCTGGCTCGGTTGGGGAGGGCTGCGCGCCGTCCGTCCCCAAGCGGCGGAGCGGCTCCGCCGCGGGATTCTGAGCGCGATCGGGACAGTCGGCCGCGCGCCCGAGCTGTTCGCGGTCGGCTCCGCAGGGCCGAAGCCAATCTCGATCGCCAACCGCGTGCAGGCTTGGACTGTGGGAGCCCGCTGGGCCCTGGAGAACGAATGGGACGCTCGTCCCACCGGCTAGGCAGACTGCACGTCGCAGCTAGCGCTTGACGATGTTGTGAATCTCCATCAGCTCGGGCTCGCCGGGGTCGATTCCGACCTCGGACAGGACGGGCATCAACCGCTCGCCGAACGCGTCGAGTTGCTCCTGGGAGTCCCAGATCTCGCTGACGCGGAGGTTGCCGTCGGTACCGAAGCAGACGTGGTAGTCGAGTCCGTCGGGGGGGAAGTCACCTGCCTCTTCGAGCTTGCGGACGCTCTCGTCGTACTGAGCCGTAGTCAAGGACGCGGGGGCAAAGCGGATAAGGACGCTCATTGAGTTGCTCCTTAATCGGGGTCCCGTTGAGCCTAGGGTGTTTCGGGAAGTGCGGTTTGCGGCCCCGGCGGCCTACGCCCGCTTTTGCCCGACCGCGAGCAGGAACTCCATCTCGAAGCGGGCATCGTCGGCGCTGCCGAGGTTCTGTTCCTCGTAGTAGCTGTCCAGCGCCTCCACGAACTCCTCCTCGCGCTCGTTGCGGCGCGCGTTTGCCTGCGCCGCGATGGTCGGGCCGTAGCGCTGCTTGAAATGTTCGGCGAAGTCGGCGGGTCGCTCGAAGGCGGTCACCTCGAGCACGTCGCGCTCTAGCGTCTCGAGCTCGACCCGGTCGCCGAGCAGCTCGCGCAGGTGATCTTCACCACCCCAGAGCGGTGGCGGCTGCGCGCCCGGCGGCGGCGTCGGGGCGAACGGGCCGATCGTTCGGAAGAGGCCGCCGATCATCCCCTCCGGCGTCCAGCTCAGCAGCCCGATCTTCCCGCCGGGGCGGCAGACTCGCACGAGCTCGTCGGCGGCCGCCTGGTGATGGGGCGCGAACATCACCCCGATCGAGGAGATGACGACGTCGAAGCTCGCGTCCTCGAAGGGCAGATCCTCGGCGTCGGCCTCGGCCCACTCGAGCTCCACTCCCTCGGCCTCGGCGCGGGCGCGGCCGGCGTCGAACAGCTCCGGGGTCAGGTCGCTCGCGACGACCGTCGCCCCGCTTGCTGCCGCTGGAATCGACGCGTTGCCGGTCCCGGCGGCTACGTCGAGGACGCGCATGCCGGGCCCGAGCTCGCATGCCTCGACCAGGCGCGGCCCGAGCGGCAAGAGGAAGGTCTCGACCATCGACGGGTAGTCGCCGGACGCCCACATCGACCGGTGTCGAGCCTTGAGCTCGCTGTTCGCGTCTTTCGTCTCCGCCCCGTCGTTCACGTCGATCTCCTCCTTGCGTTTGTGTAGAGATGGTCTACACCGAGTCGGGGAGGGATGCAACTCGAGCTGAGAGGATCCGCCCTCTGCATGCCCGAAGTCATCGTCCTCCTCCTGGCCGCCTCGGCCACCGCGCTCGCGACCGGGATCGGCGCGGTTCCGGTCTTCCTCTTCGGGCGACGGCGCGCCGAGTGGGCGACGCCCTTCCTGCTCGGGCTTGCCGCTGGGGTGATGGGGGTCGCCGCGATCGCCGGCCTGCTCGTGCCGGCCTCCGAAGAAGGCTCGACCGCAGCGGTGATCGCCGGACTCGCGGTCGGGATGGTCTTCCTGGTCGCGGTCAGTCGACGGCTGCGTCCCGACGCCGGCTTCATGGGCCGCACCGGGCCCGGCACCCGAACCTCAGCCCTCGTCTTCCTCGTTCTCTTCGTCCACAGCCTGCCGGAGGGGCTGGCGATCGGGACCGCCTTCGCCTCCGACCGGGCCGGGCTGAGCCTGTTCGTGATCCTCGCGATCGGGATCCAGAACATCCCCGAGGGGACCAGCGTCGCGATCCCGATGCAGGAGGCCGGCTTCGGCCGCGCCCGCCAGTTCTGGGCAGCCGTGGCGACCAGCGCTCCGCAGCCGGTCGGCGCCCTGATCGCCTTCCTGGCGGTCGAGGAGGTAAGCGGCCTGCTGCCGTTCTCCTTCGCCTTCGCCGCCGGGGCGATGCTGGCGTTGATCGCAATCGAGATGCTGCCCAAGGCCTACGCGGGGCCGGCCGGGCGTCTGGCGCCGAGCGTCGGCCTCCTCGCTGGGGCCGCGCTCATGCTCGGCCTCAGCTTCGCGCTCGGAGTCTGAGCGCCGATCAGGCGAGAGCGACGACCCCCAGCGTGAGCACCGAGGCCGCGATCAGGACGAAGGTGATGCCGGTGACCCAGCGACCCCATGCCCCCAGCGCGTGCTCGCCCATCAGCTCGCCGTCCTTCGCCAGCGAGCGGATGAAGGGAAGGATGACGAGCAGGAGGACGGCGTTGAGCGCCTGGGTCAGGAAGAGGATCGGGATCAGCGGGGCGTCGGGAATGAGGACGATCGCGGCGGCGATCGCGACGACCACGCCGAAGCTGAGGTAGAAAGACCGAGCCTCGTCGAAGTCGTCGTTCAGGTCGGCTCGCCGGCCCAGCGTCTCGGAGAGCGAGTAGGCGGTGGAGAGCGGCACGATCGCCGCGGCGAGCAGCGCGGCGCCGAGGAACCCGAGGCCGAAGAGGCTCGAGGCGAGACTGCCGGCGAGGGGCTCGAGCGCCTTCGCGGCGTCGCCGGCATCGTCGATCTCGACCCCGGCGGGGTGCAGCGTCGCGGCGCAGGCGACGACGACGAACAGCCCGATCACGCCGGTGAGGACGGCGCCGACGATGACGTCGATCCGCTCGAAGCGCAGGTCCTTGACGTGCAGCCGCTTGTCGACCGCGTAGGACTGGATGAAGGCGAGGCCCCAGGGCGCGAGCGTGGTCCCGACAGTTGCCACGGCGACCAGAACCGCGTCCCGGTTCAGCGGCATGCTCGGCACCACCAGGCCCTCCGCGGCCGCGCCCCAGTCCGGGTGTGCGAGGAAGCCGGCGACGATGTAGGCGACGAAGACCGAGCTGAGGGCGAGCAGGAAGTGCTCGACGTGGCGAAAGCTCTCTCGCAGGACGAGAGCCGAGACGCCGATCGCGGCGAGTGGCACGCTCAGGTAGCGGCTCATCCCACCCAACAGCTCCATGCCTGCGGCGACGCCGGCGAACTCGGCGCAGAGCGTGCCGGTGTTCGCGACCGCGAGCGCCGTCATCACGAGCCAGGCGGCGCGCTGCCCGTGCTGCTCGCGCACGAGCGTCAGTAGCCCCTTGCCGGTGACGATTCCCAGCCGCACGCCCAGCTCGTGGAAGACGATCAACGCCGCGGTCGAGAGTGAGAGGACCCAGAGCAGCTCGTAGCCGTACTTGGCGCCGAGGATCGAGTAGGTGGCGATTCCCGCCGGGTCGTCGTCGGAGAGCCCGGCGAGGAGCCCGGGCCCGACCACGGCCAAGAGGGCCGCGGCGGTCCCTCCGCGGAGCAGCAGGTGACGGCGTCCCGCAAGGCGCCAGTGAGTGTGGCGGCCCGGGGTTCGGTGGGCGCGGCGGTGGGGCACGGGTGCCATTAGTCTTGCGTCGAGATGGCGGTGATGGACCCTCTTGGACGGCTGGTTCACGGGCGCGGGAGTTGATCGTGTCGGCTCAGGCCGACCCGGGTCCGGGGTGTGATTCGCTGTGCCGGCTGCCTACCCGACTGGGGCGCTAGCTGGGGCGAGGCGCTCGTGGACGAAGCGGACCACGGTGGCGCCCTCGCCCACGGCGGTGGCGCAGCGCTTGATCGAGCCGGCCCGGACATCGCCGGCGGCGTAGATGCCGGGCACGCTGGTCTCGAGCAGCCCGTCCGCTCCGGCGTCTGGGCCGGTGAGGATGAATCCGTTGGCGTCGCGGGCGACCGTGTCGCCGAGCCACTCGGTGCAGGGCGAGGCGCCGAGGAAGAGGAATAGGAAGGAGAGCGCCAGCTCGGTCCCGTCGGTGAGGGTCACCGTGTCGAGCCGACCCTCCTCGCCGTGCAGTGCGGCGACTTCGCTGCGGTCGCGGACGGCGACCCCGTAGCGCTCGAGCTCCTCGATCAGGTAGTGGGACATCGTCTCGCTGAGGTCGGCACGGCGGTGCAGGAGGGTGACGAGTGCTCCGCCCCGCGCCAGCCAGACGGCGGCCTGGGCGGCCGAGTTGCCGCCGCCGATGACACCGACCCGCTGGGCGCCGCAGAGATGGGCCTCTGGTGGGCCGGCGGCGTAGAAGACGCTGATCCCCTCGTAGCGGTCGAGGTCGGCGACGGGAAGGCGGCGGTATTCGGCGCCGGTGGAGAGCAGCACGGCCCGGGCCGCGACCTCGTTGCCCTCCTCGAGCTTGACCACGTGCTGTGCGGCGCCAGGCTCGAGTGCGCGAGCGCGGTAGGGCGTCGCCGTGCGGGCGCGAAACTTGCGCGCCTGTGACACGGCGCGGCTGGTCAGCTCGGTACCGCTGATCCCGGCCGGGAAGCCGAGGTAGTTCTCGATCCGGCGCGAGGTGCCGGCCTGGCCACCGAGCACGGTGCTCTCGATCACCAGCGTGTCGAGGCCCTCCGAGGCTCCGTAGACAGCCGCGCCGAGGCCGGCCGGGCCGCCGCCGACGACGAGCAGGTCGACCTCCTCGCGGTCGGCGAGCTCGAGCCCGATGCCCAGCGCCCGCGAGAGCTCGCCGTTGCTCGGTCGGCGCAGCTCCGGTCCGCCGGGGAGCCGCACCAGCGGCACCTCGGCCGGGTCTAGCTGCGCGATCGTGCTCGCGGCCTCCTCACTCTCCTCGGGGTCACCCCAGGAGTAGGGGAGACGCATCCTTCTGACGAAGTCGAGCAGGCGGCGGGTCTCGCCCGAGTCGTGCGGGCCGACGATCTCGACCCCGACCCCGTCGCGCTGCTGGAGCAGCTCGCGCCGCTGGACGAAGGCGGAGAGGAGCAGGTCGGAGAGGGAGCCGTCCTCGAAGAGGAGCTGCCTGAGGATCTCGCGATCGACGGCGATGTAGCGCATCGGCTCGGTGGCGACGGCGGTGAGGAAGACGGTCTGGCCCGAGAGCAGGTTCATCTCACCGAGGAAGCCCGAGGCGCCGTGGCGGACGATCTCGTGGCCGGCGCCGTCGAGGACCGCGGCCTCGCCCTCGACGATTGCGACGAAGGGGTAGCTCTGGTCGCCGATCTCGAACAGCTTCTCGCCGACCGCTGCGGTCCGCTCCTCCCCGTGCTTGGCCAGCGTCGCGAGTTGTGAGCTGGAGAGCACGCGACTTACCGGACCGACCATCCGCTCAAGGCTACCCATCGGACCAAGACGAGCAGGCGCGCGTGAAAAGCTAGCCCGGTGAGCGACTCCCCGGTGCGATCGGCGTTTAGCGGACGAACCGCCTGGGCCCGCAGCCTGCAGGCGCCCCTGCGCGAATTCCTTGCCACCGAGACCGGCAGCGCCAGCGTGCTGCTCTTGGCGGCGGTGGCGGCGTTGGCCTGGGCCAACATCGACAGCTCTTCTTACGAGAGCGTCTGGCGGACGGACCTCTCGATCCAGGTCGGTGGTTCTGGCATATCCCAGGACCTTCGCGACTGGATCAACAGCGGGCTGATGACCTTCTTCTTCTTTGTTGTCGGGCTCGAGGTCCGCCGCGAGTTCGACGTCGGCGAGCTGCGCGAGCGCCGCCGCCTGGCCCTGCCGGTGCTGGCCGCGCTGGGAGGGATGGCCGTGCCGGTCGCCATCTACCTGGCCTTCACCGGCGGCAGCGGCTCGGCGCAGGGGTGGGGGGTGGCGATGTCGACCGATACGGCGTTTGCCCTGGGGATGCTGGCCCTGGTCGGGCCACGCTTCCCCGATCGCCTGCGCGGCTTCCTGCTGACGATCATCGTCGTCGACGACGTGATCGCGTTGCTGGTCATCGCGATCGCCTACAGCAGCGACGTCGTCGTCGAACCCTTGCTGATCGGCGCCGGGGTCTTCGCCCTGATCCTCCTCGCACGCGCTGTTGGGATCCGCCAGGGGCTCGTCTACTTCATGCTCGCCGCGGTCGTGTGGGTGGCGCTGTTCGAGTCGGGCATCGATCCCGTCGTGGTCGGCCTGGCCGTCGGTTTGATCGCCTGGGCCTATCCGGCGGGTCGCGGCGAGCTCGAGCGGGCGACCGACCTGTTTCGCAGCTTCCGCGAGCAGCCGACGCCGGAGCTGGCCAGCTCGGTCCGCGCCGGCCTGCAGGGGGCGGTCTCGCCGAATGCACGTCTGCTCCACCTCTACCACCCTTGGACGAGCTACGTGATCGTGCCGCTGTTCGCGCTGGCCAACATCGGCATCGCAATCGATTGGGACTTCCTCAGGGACGCCTATGCCTCACCGATCACGCTGGGGATCCTCTGCGGCTACGTGCTCGGCAAGCCGATCGGGGTGATCGGGACCTCATGGTTGGTGACGAGGCTGAGCGGCGCCCGGCTGCGCCCGCCCGTCGGCTGGGCGGCCACCGCCGGAGGCGGCGCGATCGCCGGGATCGGCTTCACCGTCTCGCTGCTGATCGCGACGCTGGCCTTCGACGGGGCAGATCTGGAGGAGGCGAAGCTCGGGGTGTTGAGCGCCGCACTCTGCGCCTCGGCCCTGGCCTGGCTGGTCTTCCGAGTCACCGCGATGCTTCCGCGCCGGGCACGCATCCAGGCCCTGCTGGGTGGTTCGGAGACGCTCACCGACCTGGCCGTGCCGGTGGACCCCGATCGCGATCACATTCGCGGGCCGCTCGATGCGCCGGTGACGCTTGTCGAGTACGGCGACCTCGAGTGCCCCTACTGCGGCAAGGCCGAGTCGGTGGTCCGCGAGTTGCTCGCCGACTTCGGCGACGTCAGCTACGTCTGGCGCCACTTGCCCCTCTCCGACGTCCACCCGCACGCCCAGCTCGCCGCCGAGGCTTCCGAGGCGGCGGCCGCTCAGGGATCGTTCTGGGAGACCCACGACCTACTGCTCGACCACCAGGGGGACCTGACGGCCAAGGACCTGCTGGCCTACGCCGAGCAGTTGGACCTCGACCTTGATCGCTTCCGCGACGAGCTGCAGCACAACGTCCACGCGCCGCGGATCGAGGAAGACGTCGACTCAGCCGACATCAGCGGCGTCACCGGCACCCCGACCTTCTTCGTCAACGGCAAACGCCACGAGGGCGCCTACGACATCGATTCACTCTCAGCCGCGGTGAAGGCAGCCGGTGCCCGCTCCGCGATAGCGCCCTAGCGGTCCGCTGGACCCGGCCCGACTGCCGCGCTATCCTGTTCTGAGACTAACTACAGAAACTGGACTTAGCTATGGCCTATCTCCTGGTTCCACTCGATGAGGCAATCGTCTTTCCAACCGTTTCCGCCGCGTTGCCGATCGACGTCGGCGACGAGGATCGCGTCTTCCTGCTTCCCCGCCATGAAGGTGAGTTCGGGCGCGTCGGCGTCGTCGCCGAGGTGGTCGAGCGTGGGCGCTCGCGCCGCGGCGGGCCGGCGGCGACCGTGCTTGGCCTGCACCGTGGGCTCGCCGGCGTTGCCGTTGCCGGCGCCGAGGGCGACGACGGCACGCTGCGCATCGACGTGCAGGAGGTCCACGACGGTCACCCCGACGACGAGCACACCCATGAGCTGACCCGCGAGTACCGCGCCGTGGTCGAGGAGATCCTCGACCTGCGCGGCGACGACGGCCGCATCTCCGACTTCCTGCGCTCGGTGGAGGAGCCGGGCGCGCTTGCCGACACCGCCGGGCTGAGCCCGGAATTCAGCTTCGAGCAGAAACTGCGCCTGCTCGACACCCTCGATGTCACCGCCCGCCTGCAGATCGCGGTCGAGCTGCAGCGCGAGCGTCTCGCCGAGCTGCAGGTGCGCAGCCGCATCCGCGACGACGTCGAGTCGGGCGCCCAGAAGCAGCAGCGCGACTACTTCCTGCGCAAACAGATGGAGTCGATCCGCAAGGAGCTGGGCGAGGACGAGGGCAGTTTGATCGAGGAGTACGAGCGCAAGATCGCCGAGGCGGAGATGCCGGAGGCGGTCGCCGAGCAGGCCGAGAAGGAGCTGCGCCGGCTGGAGCGCCAGGGCGAGCAGTCGCCCGAGTCCTCGATGATCCGCAGCTACCTTGACTGGCTGATCGCGGTGCCGTGGTCAGAGCGCTCCGAGGAGCGGCTCGACCCCGCGCACACCCGCGAGGTGCTCGACACCGACCACGCCGGGCTCGAGGACGTCAAGCGGCGGATCACCGAGTTCATCGCCGTCCGCAAGCTGCGCGAGGAGCGTGGCGTCGAGGACGACAGCCGCGCCAACGGCGCGATCCTCACCCTGGTCGGGCCACCCGGCACCGGCAAGACCTCGATCGGCGAGTCGATCGCCCGCGCGCTGGGCCGCGAGTTCGTCCGCATCTCACTCGGCGGACTGCACGACGAGGCCGAGATTCGCGGCCACCGCCGCACTTATATAGGGGCCCTGCCGGGACGGATCGTCCGCGCCCTGCGCGACGCCGGCACGATGAACCCGGTGATCCTGCTCGACGAGGTCGACAAGGTCGGCGCCGACTGGCGGGGCGATCCGTCGGCGGCGTTGCTGGAGGTGCTCGACCCGGCGCAGAACCACTCCTTCCGCGATCACTATCTCGATGTCGAGGTCGACCTCTCCGAGGTCGTCTTCATCGCCACGGCGAACCTCGTCGACACGATCCCGGCGCCGCTGCTCGATCGGATGGAGACGATCGCCTTCGACGGCTACACGACCGAGGAGAAGCTGGCGATCGCGCGTGGCTACCTGCTGCCGCGGCAGCTGAAGCGCAACGGGCTGCGGGCCGAGGAGGTCGAGGTCGGCGACGGGATCCTGCGTGCCGTCGTCTCCGAGTACACCCGCGAGGCGGGGGTGCGCCAGCTCGAGCGCGAGCTGGGCAAGTTGCTGCGCGCCGCCGCGACCCGGATCGCCTCCGGTGAGACGGCCGGGCCGATCAGGCTCGACAGCGAGGCGCTCCGCGATGCGCTCGGGCGGCAGCGCTTCTTCCAGGAGTCGGTCGAGCGCACGGCGATTCCCGGCGTCTCGACCGGTCTCGCCGTCACCGGAACCGGCGGCGACGTCCTCTTCATCGAGGCGACGGCGATGGAGGGCGACAAAGGCCTGGTCCTGACCGGGCAGCTCGGCGACGTGATGAAGGAGTCGGCGCGGATCGCACTCTCCTACGCGCGCTCGCACAGCGAGGAGCTTGGCATTGACCCGGACTCCTTCCAGCGGGAGTTCCACCTGCACGTCCCGGCGGGGGCGATCCCCAAGGATGGGCCGAGCGCCGGCACGGCGATGACCACCGCGCTGGTCTCGCTGCTCTCCGGGCGGCCGGTCAAGCACACCGTCGGGATGACCGGCGAGGTGACCCTGCAGGGGCGGGTCCTGCCGATCGGCGGTCTGAAGCAGAAGGTGCTGGCGGCCCACGCCGCCGGGCTGACCGAGGTGATCCTGCCCGAGCGCAACCGCGGCGACCTCGACGAGGTCCCCGAGGACGTGCGCGAGCAGATGACCTTCCACCCGGTGATGAGCGTCGGCGAGGTCTTCGAGCGGGCGCTCGAGCCGGCCGGGAACGGGGCCGATGTCGCCGCGATGTCGTAGCTGCACGCCGGTCCCGACCGAGCTGCGCACCCTGGCGAGCCTGCTGGAGCGCCGCTGGACGCTGGCGACGATCTACGCCTGCGCTAGCGGCGCGGCCCGCTTCAACGAGTTCCGCCAGTCGCTCCCGGGCGTCTCCCCGACGACCCTCTCCGACCGCCTCGAGCAGCTCGAGGCGGAGGGGATCGTCGAGCGCCGCCTCGTCCCCGGTCGCCCGCCCCACACCGAGTACGCCTTGACGCAACGGGGCAAGCGCCTGGCCCGCGCGGTCGCGGGCCTGCTCGAGGGCCAGGCCGGGGACCGAGCCCAAGTGCCATAGCCTCGGCCCGTTGGATCAGACCGTCTTCTGTTCCTTCGGCTCGCTGCGCGGCTCGAGTTGGATCTCGCGCTCGGCCCGCGGCCGTCCCTCTTCGATCTCGAGGCTGCGCTCGCGCTCGGCGTTGAGCTGGTGGCCGAAGAGGATCGCCAGGTTGCTGATCCAGAACCAGACCAGTAGCGCGACGAGGCCGCCGAGCGTGCCGTAGGTCTTGTCGTAGGAACCGAAGTTGGCCACGTAGATGGCGAACGCGGCAGAGGCGATCGCCCAGACGACGATTGCCACTAGGCTCCCCGGCGTCACCCACCTGAAGCCGCGCAGTTTCGCGTTCGGCGAGGCGTAGTAGAGGACGGCGACCATCAGTAGGAAGATCGCCACCATCGCCGGCCACTTGGCGATGTTCCAGACCGTGACCGCGGTGTCGCCGAGCCCAATCGGCCCCGCTACCGCCTCGACCACCGGCCCGGTGAGCACCAGGGCCAGCGCCAGGAACGCCAGCAGGACGATCATCGCCAGCGTCACGCCGAGCTGCAGTGGGCGCAGCTTCCAGAACGGTCGCCCCTCCGGCGTCTCATAAATGATGTTCGAGGCGCGCATGAAGGCGCCGACGTAGCCCGAGGCCGACCAGAGCGCTACTGCCAGGCCGGCGACGAAGGTGAAGCCGGCGGTGCTCTGGTTCGAGGCGATCGATTCGATCGGGCCGGAGAAGGTTTCCGCCGCCGAGGCCGGGCCGATTTCGGTGACGATTTCGGTCAGGGTCGAGGTCGTGCTTTTCGGGTCTCCGACCAGCCCGATGATGGAGACCAGCGCGATCAGGGCGGGGAAGAGGGAGAGCAGCCCGTAATAGGTGAGCGCCGCGGCCCAGTCGGTGAGGTTGTCCTCCATGAACTCCGAAGCGGTGCGCTTCAGCGTGGCGAGAGCGCCAACATCTCCCTTCTCCGGAGCGTCCATGCCTCTCCGCTACCCAGATTGCTCTCCGTCTGATCAGAGCGTCGAGAGAGGAACGCCGATCACTTTCAGCCGCCGGGTGAGTCCGCCGATGGCGAAATCCCTGATCTCCTCGGCGTTGGCGCCCAGGGCGTCCCAGTCGGTCCCCTCCCGGTCGGGCGGGGTCAGGGACTCCGCGACCGCCGGCAGCAACTCGCGCAGCGTCGCGCGTACGACGTCGGCCAGGGCGGGGTCGTCAGCGACCGCCTGGCGCAGATACCAGGTGCCGTAACCGATGTGGCGCTGCTCGTCGTGGTGGACCTTTGAGTAGCCGGCGACGAATCCCGGCAGCAGGCCCTCTCGCTCGAGGTAGCTGGTAACGAAGTTGAACGACGTCAGGCCCAGCGTTCCCTCGAGGATCTGGTGGTAAAGGGTGACGAAGCGGACCTTGGCCTCGGCGTCCTTCGGGTTGGCGACGAGGTGCTCGTGGGCCTCGACCAGGGCCTCGTCGAAGATCTTGCGGAAGGCGGGGGAGATCTGCTCGCGGGCGCGCTCGACGTGGGCGGCGATCGCCGCCGGATCGGCGACGACCTCGTCCTGGAAGCGGGCGTAGAACTGCATGTGGCGAGCCTCGTCGACCTGCTGGGTGGCGAGGAAGGTCGCCTCCTCCTCGGTTCCGTAGGCCCCGACCAGGCCGGAGAACTTCGTGGTGATCCGCTCCTCGGCGACCATCAGCGAGGACAGCACCCAGAAGATCAGCCCGCGCTCCTCGGCGTCCATCTCCCGCCATTGGTCGCGATCGGCGCTGAGGTCGATGGCGAACGGGCTCCACTGCTCGTCCTCCCAGTGGCGGTAGAGCTGCTGCGGGTCGAAGAGGTTCGTGTCGTTCACGGTGCCGAACGTTACCTTCGGCGGATAATCACGTCTGATGCCAAGAAATTCCACTGAGACGCGGCCCGATGCCGATGCGACCGCGGTACGGGCGGCGGTGCGCGGCAGCGTGCAGGGCGTGGGCTTCCGCGAAGCGACGGTGCGACGGGCTCACGGGCTTGAAGTCATGGGCTGGGTCCGCAACTCGGAGGACGGAGAGGTGCTCGTTCATGCCGAGGGACCCGAGGCGGCGGTCGCGGAGCTGGTGGAGTTCCTGCGCGATGGGCCGCGAGGCGCGCGGGTCGAGGAGGTGGACGTCGACGAGGTGAAGGTCGAAGGCCACGAGCAATTCGCGATCCGTGGCGTCAGCGCCGGCGCCTTCGTCGTCCAGGAGCACGCGGCGACGGCCCACCATTTCGACCTACGCTTGGAGGTCGACGGGGTGATGCGCTCCTGGGCGGTTCCCAAGGGCCCCTCGATGGACCCCGCGACCAAACGCCTCGCCGTACAGGTCGAGGACCACTCGATCTCCCACAACTCCTTCGAGGGAGTGACGGAGGGCGGCGGCATGATCGTCTGGGACCAGGGTCACTACGAGCAGGGCGGCCGGGTCGCCTGGCCCGAGGCGCTCGAGCGCGGCCACGCCGTCTTCGTCCTGCACGGGGAGAAGCTGCGCGGCGGCTTCGCCCTGCAGCGCACCCGGCCCGGCGAGAAGCCGCAGTGGTTGCTGATCAAGCGCCGTGACGATGTCGCCCAGCCCGGTTCAGAGGTGGTCGCCGAACAACCACACTCGGTGCTCAGCGGCCGCTCCCTCGATCAGCTCCTCGAAGACGGGTGAGGGTCGTCAGTCGCATTTTCGCGGCCGGGCTCGTGCTGCTGGCGATTGCCGGCTGTGGCGAGGGAACGGACGAGGGCTCCTCGGTGGGTACGAGCAGCAGCCCTGCGAGCTCGACCCAGGAGGAGAGCACTGCTGAAACGGTGGCGCCGTCCCACTGCCCAAGCAGCCTCCCTTCCTGCCGCAGCGCCGAGGGCCGGATCGTCTATGTGGAGCGGGTCGATCCCGACGGAGACGGCGACGCCCATTTCGTGATCGCCGATCGGCAGGGGATCACGCTGCCGGGGTTGACGGCGATCGACGTCCGCAAGGGTCTGCGCCCCGATCCGCTGCCAGGCCCCGGAACGCTGATCAGCGCCGCCGGCCCGGTCCAGACCGGCTCCCTCGGCCAGAGCCAGATCCACGCGCTCGAGCTGCACGTGGCTGATCCTTAGGCAGAGGCGAGCGCGATCACCGGAAGCGCCAGCGGGTTTGGCTGTACTGACCCTTGCCGAACCCAAAGACCGTCACGGGCGCGACCTCGAATACGAGCGCCTCGCCGCCCTCGTGCTGAAAAGCACCGTTGCTGACATCGAAGTGCCAGGTGCTGCCGTACTTCGACTCGTAGGCCTCGGCAATACGCCTGAGCTTTCCCTCCTCGCTCACCCGCTCGGCCTCGCCCTCGATTACGACGTCGAGACCCTCCTCGAGCAGATTGCACCCGGTCGTCAGGGTGCAGTTCGCGTTTTGGGCCAGGTTCTTTGCCTTGCGCTCCGCTTCGCCGGTGCAGAAGTACGCCGCGCTGTCGAGCCAGACAGATATCAGTGGAGTGACGTGTGGGCGCCCGCCGGGCCGTACAGTCGACAGCCAGAACAACTCAGCAGTTTCGATGCGCTCGCGCCCCACGGCCCACTCGGTGGGCGTCGCGCCAGGGCCACTGAAGCGCTGATCGAGTTTGGTCTCCGGCTCATTGGTTGCCATCTGAACCCAGTTCCTCTCTGGCGGCGGTCAGCTCGCTGCGAACGACGCTGCTCTGATTCGGGATTTCCAGCCGTCGTTCGAGTACCGGAATCGCCTCCTCCGGGTGTCCACTCAGACGCAGCGCGTTGCCGAGATTGAACAGGGCATAGGCATAGGCCAGATCGTCGGTCCCTGGAGGGAAGGCGCGGACAGCCTCTTTCAGTACGGGTACCGCCTCTTCATAACTGCCGGCCTGGATCATTTCGAAGCCTTCCTGATTCAGGGCTCTGCCCAGGGCAGGATCGGCTGCCGCTGGCGCCGGCACCTCCGCGTCTGCATTCGTTTGCGTGTCGCGGCTTGCCTCGCTATCGCCACCCTTCGCAGCTACCGTCGGAGCGGCCTTGCCGCCGTCCTTCTCCTTGGAGCCATCGGTGACCAGCACGACCGCGACGGCGAGCGTGGCAAGTGCCGCCACGATCGCGACCGCCTTACCCCAGGCGGGTCGTTGCCCTCCCGCCCGAGGTTGGGAGGGAGGAGGCATCGGTCGGAGCTGCTGGGTGGGCTGATCTGGGATGGCGGTTCTCCTGTCGATCTCCGCGACTGCCTCCCTCGCCGAAGCCGGACGACCTTGTGGGTCAGCCGTCGACAGATGCTCCACCAGGTGTCGTAGCGCGGGTGACGGGCTCGTGCCTAGGCAGTCGCGCAGCACGATGCCGCAGGAGTAGAGGTCCGCTCGCTCGGTCGCCGGTTCGCCACGCATCACCTCGGGCGCGATGTAGCGCGCGGTGCCGAGGAGGTGCCCAGTTTGCGTCAGTGAGGTCGCATCCTCGGGCAAAGCGATGCCGAAGTCGATCAGCTTGGCGCTGCCGTCGGGTGCGATCAGGACGTTCTGGGGCTTGATGTCACGGTGCACGATCCCCGCTGTGTGGATGTGAGCGAGCGCTCCGAGGAGCTCTCGCGCAAGCCTCTCGCAATTGACCTCGACATTCCGGGACATCCGTTCGGCCAGGTTTTCGCCCTCGACGTACTCCATCACGAGATACGGGCGTTCCCCTCCTTCGGCGTAGTCGTAGACGGCGATGAGGTTCGGATGCGACAGCCCTGCGGCGACCCGCGCCTCGCGCCGGAATCGCGCCAGGAACTCGGGATCTGAGGCGATCGTGTCCGAAAGGATCTTGACCGCCACCGGCCGCTCGAGAACCTCGTCGATCGCAAGCCACACCGACGCCATCCCGCCTCGCCCGAGAAGCCGCTCGATGCTGTAGCGGTCCTTCAGCCGGGAGCCCGTGACGATCATGGCGCAAGCGGCGCCTAGGGGGACTCTTCGCCGAGTGCCACGGCAATCTCGTCGATCGCCGCCCGCTCGGCCTCGCTGATCGGCTGGTCCCCCTCCTCCTTTGCCTTCGCCACCCGCTCTGCGAGGCCGAGGGTGAAGCGCCTGTAGTCGGCAAGCTCGTCGGGGGATGCCTTGGCTTCGAGTAGCGAGACAGCTTTCCGGATGATGTCCAGATGATGCTCTCTCAGATCCTCGCCTGAACCCTGACGCGCCCGGTCGACCTTTGGCTTGGATTGGGCGATCTCGTCCATCAGCCCGGAAGCCCCGCTGGCCGTCCGTGCCTCCGCGTATGCCTTTGCCAGTGAGAAAGACTCGCGGAACGAGCCACCGCGCTGGGCCGTCGAGACGATCAAGCCGGCACTCGTCGGCGCCTCGAGTATCGCCTCCCACTCTTGCTCGCTGAAGTCCACTTTTCCAGTCATAGGCAATTGCCTACCCGGCAGGGCGGCTCCTAAGCGGCGCGGTTGTCGATCGAAATCGGCTAGGGAGCTTGACCGCTCAGCGCATCCTGCGAGAGGATGCAGAGCAATGGCGACCGTTCTCTGCGTGCTCTATGACGATCCGGCGGACGGCTACCCGCCGTCCTACGCTCGCGACGAGGTTCCGACGATCGAGCGGTACCACGACGGCCAGAGCACGCCCACGCCTGAGGGGCTCGGCTTCAAGCCGGGCGAGTTGGTCGGCAGCGTCTCTGGAGAGTTGGGGCTGCGCGAGTTCCTCGAGGAGCGCGGCCACCGGCTGATCGTCACCTCCGACAAGGACGGCCCCGGCTCGGTGTTTGAGCGCGAGCTACCGGAAGCGGAGATCGTCATCTCCCAGCCGTTCTGGCCCGCTTACCTGACCGCCGAGCGGATCGCCAAGGCGCCCAAGCTGAAGCTCGCGCTGACCGCGGGCATTGGCTCGGACCACGTCGACCTGCAGGCGGCGATCGAGCGCGGCCTGACCGTCGCCGAGGTGACCTACTCGAACAGCATCAGCGTCGCCGAGCACGTGGTGATGATGATCCTCTCGCTGGTGCGCAACTACATCCCGTCCTACCAGTGGGTGGTCGACGGCGGCTGGAACATCGCCGACTGCGCTTCGCGCTCCTACGACCTGGAGGGAATGCAGGTCGGTACGGTCGCGGCCGGGCGAATCGGCTCGGCGGTCCTGCGGCGGCTGAAGCCATTCGAGGTCGGCCTGCACTACACCGATCGCCATCGCCTGCCAGCCGAGGTAGAGGAGGAGCTCGGCGTCACCTTTCATCCCAGTGTGGAGTCGATGGTCGAGGTGTGCGACGTGGTCACGATCAATGCCCCGCTGCACCCCGAGACGGAGAACATGTTCAATGCCGATCTGCTCGCAAGGATGAAGCGCGGCTCTTATCTGGTCAACACCGCACGCGGCAAGATCTGTGACCGCGACGCGGTCGCCCAGGCATGCGCGAGCGGTCAGTTGGCGGGCTATGCCGGGGACGTGTGGTTTCCGCAGCCGGCGCCCAAGGACCACCCCTGGCGCACCATGCCCCACCACGGGATGACCCCGCACACTTCTGGCACCAGCCTCTCGGCCCAGGCGCGGTACGCAGCCGGGGCGCGCGAGATTCTCGAGTGTTGGTTCGACGGGCGACCGATCCGCGAGGAGTACCTGATCGTCGACGGCGGCACCCTCGCAGGCGCGGGGGCGCACTCCTACAGCGAGGGCGACGCTACGGGTGGTTCGGAGGAGGCTGCCCGCTTCAAGAGCGGTTGATGAAGATTCGCGCCGCGGTGCTGGAGGAGTTCGGGGAGCCGCTCGCGGTCCAGGAGGTCGAGCTCGCCGAGCCACGCGCCGGCGAGGTGTTGGTTCGCCTCGCCGCCTGCGGCGTCTGCCACACCGACCTCTACACCGCCTCCGGCGCCGACCCCTCGGGCTACGCGCCGACCGTGCTCGGACACGAGGGGGCCGGGGTGGTCGAGAAGGTCGGCGTGGACGTCACCTCGCTCTCGCCGGGCGATCACGTAGTCACCCTCTTCTCGCCCCAATGCGGCGAGTGTGTCCACTGCCTCGATCCGCGGACGAACCTCTGCCTCTCGATTCGCGAGCAGCAGAACAAGGGCTTCCTCCCCGACGGCACCACCCGCATCTCCCGCGAGGGCGACGGGATCCGCCACTTCATGGGCTGCTCGACCTTCGCCGAGTACACGGTGATGCCGGAGATCGCCCTGGCCAAGGTCAACCCCGAGGCGCCCTTCGAGCACACCTGTCTCTTCGCCTGCGGCCTCTCGACCGGCCTGGGAGCGGCGATCAACACCGCCGCGGTGCAGCCGGGCAGCACCTGCGCGGTCTTCGGGGCGGGGATGGTCGGGTTGGGCGCGGTCGCCGGTTGCCGGCTGCAGGGCGCCGAGCGGATCATCTGCGTCGACCTCTCGCCGGAGCGACTCGAGCTCGCCCGCGGCCAGGGCGCGACCGACGTGATCGCCGGCGGTGGTGACACCGTTGAAGAGATCCTCGAGATGACCGGCGGCTTCGGTGCCGACTACACCTTCGAGGCAACCGGCAACGTCGCCGTGATGCGCCAGGCGGTCGAAGCCGCCCGCATGGCCTGGGGCCTCTGCACGATCGCCGGAGTGGCCGGCAAGGGGGAGACCCTCGACGTCGTCCCCCGCCTCCTGATCACCGGCCGCCGCATCGCCGGCTCCTCCTTCGGCGGCGTCAAGGGACGCGACCAAGTCCCCCTCCTGGTCGACCGCTACCTGGCCGGCGAGATCGACGTAGAGCTCTTCATCTCCCACCACCTGACCCTCGACGAAGTCAACCGCGGCTTCGAGCTGATGGAGGCCCAGGACGGCATCCGCAGCGTGATCGAGTTCAGCTAAAGGACTCCGGCCCGTGAACCGGTATTAGGAGGTATGACCACTCGCGCTGCGTTCAGAGATCTTGGAAACCGTTGGATGCTGGCGCTGGGGTTGGTGACCATCTTTGCCCTCGCCGGATCGGCAACGGCCGCGGCGGCCCCTGGGCCCGCGGTCCTGACCTTCAAGATGGTCAAGGTCGGCGCTCCCGGCAATCCCTCGGTCGGCATCGTTCCCTTCAGTGATGCGATCTATCGATCCTGTGACGAAGCGCCGCAGCCCAAAGGCCAGCGGGCGCCCGCCTGTCAGGCGGTTGGCGCGGTCAAGTACCGCTACGGCATCGGCCGGCTCGAGGTCACCGTCAGTCAGTGGGTGGACTTCCTCAACACGGTCGATCCCGCTGGCCGCAACAAACACCGCCTATACAGCTCCACCGAGAGCTCGACGGCGTGGCCGAGGTTCGGCCAGATCAACTTCGCCGCCAGCGTCGGCAAAGGCCGCCACTACTCGGTGGCTTCGCCGGAATGGGCCAATAAGCCCTACGGCTTCGCCAACTTCCTGCGCACCGCGCGCTTCGTCAACTCGCTCTACAACGGCACGCTCCTCTCCAAGAAGGCCAGCAGTGAAGGCAGCTTCAGTTACGTCACCTACCGGGTGCGGTTGTCACGCAAGACCGAGGGCGGGATGTATGAGATGACCGAGCGGGCGGCGACCCGCTCGCATGACGTCGGCTTCGTCGTGCCCAGTCAGGACGAGTGGATCAAGGCCGCTTACTATGACCCAAACGGGAGCGGTACCTACTCCTACTGGAAGTACCCGACTAACGCTGGTGTATTTGGCGACAACACCGCGACCGCGCCCAGTCAGGCGACTCTCGATGGCTCCAACGGCAACGTCAGCAACGCGGCAACGCAACCACTGGCGACCTTCCACGCCTCCGGTGTAACCGCTCCGAACTGGTGCTCCGCGGTGCAGTCGCCGGAAGCCTGTGCGACCGTCAACCCCTTCGGGATTCCACCGACGGCCTACGCCGAGGCCTTCCAGGGTAGCCTCAGCACCGTCGGCCAGGCGCTGACGACTTCGCCGTGGGGGACCCTTGACCAAGGCGGCAACGTGGTCGAGTGGACCGACACGATCACCCCGCCGCCGTTCGGCGTGAAGGGAGTCCGAGTCTGGCGCCGCCTGCACGGAGGCATCGCCAACGCCCCCGTTTACCAGCTCTGGCTCTCAGCCGTGGGACTACAGCCACAGGACAACACCTTCTTCACTGCCACTTATCCCTGGCTCGGACTGCGGGTAGGGGTGCTCGGCAATCTGAAAGTGGGCAACCGCTAGGCCTTACGGACGCCGCCCGAGCGCACTCCTTAGGCGGGGGGAAGTTTGTCAAGCGCCAGTTTGGCTTGATTCAAGGTTTCCGCTCGACTATGCCAATTCCGAGAGGACGCGAGAGGACTTTGGAGGCCAGATCTGTTCCTACCGGGGAGCACCACAGTGCCCGTCAGTTCAGCTGGAAGAGCGGCGCGCTCGGCTTGGGTTGAGGCACGCGTAGCGCAGGTGAGGCCGATCAGCTGCGCGCCATTTGCCCGAACGCCAGGCCAGCGTCCCACTCGATTCGCATAGCGGCCAGCACGTCCTCAAGGCCGAGCTCGCCACCTTTCAGCTCCTCCCCGATCTGCTGCCAGTCCCTCTCGCTGAACAGCTCCGGGCGCAGGCCCAGATTGATCGCCGCCCAACCGTTCAGCTCGCACCAACGGTGCAGGACCTGGCGGTTCAGCTCCTCGAAAAGGTAGGCGCGCAGACGGCAGATCGCGATTTTCGCGTGCACGACACGCTCGGCGGCGAAATATTCGCCAAGCTCTGGCGCCCAAGGGTAGGCCAGCGACTCACTGGTGCCCGGATAGAGCAGCAGGTCCTTAATTCGTGCCGAGGCGATCTCGGTTTCCTCGAGCGCGTCGCCGAAGGCGCCGGCGCGTGCCCTGACGAGCGGAAGGAACGTTTCGGACGGTTCAGCGCCTGAACGCGAGTAAAGCAGGCTGCGGTGGTTGCCGCGCGCGACCCGTCTGCCGATCCGAAGCGCCTCGAGCCCGGGCCGGGACGGCCCCGGCAGCGGCCAGCGAAGGTGCAGGACCTCGGCTTCCGGAATCTCGGAGAGAAAGTCCTTCGGCTCGCCCATCCTGATTACTTCGCCGTCGTCATAGACGCGGCGGCTCGCGAACTGCTCGAAGACGCCGGCGTCCTGGCGGTGGATGATCGTCTCCGGCGCCAGCCAGGCACTGCGCAACAGCATGTACTCCTTAGTGCCAGCTGGCTTGCTGATCTGGAAGTGGACGAAGAGCTCGCCGTCACGGGTTAGCTGGCTGACCCAACTGCGGAGTTCCATCGCCAGCGAGGGCTCACCCCAGAGATCGACTCCGGCGATCGGCTCAAGGAGGCCCTTGCGTGCCCTCTCCACCTCCTCGGCATGCTCTCCACGTAGCTCGAAGACAGTGTCGTCGAGGTCAGGAATCACGGTGTCGCTGAGTCCTCGGACGGCGACGAAGAGGTCTGAGTCGCCGAAGCCCCCAATTTCATTCGGGCGGTGAAGTGCGAAACGCGCGTAGCGATCGGAGCCGTAAAAGACCTGGCGTTGGTTTGAGGTCCTCTCCATCAGCCGCCCGCGGCCTCTCGGTGCTGGCGCAAGGCCCCGAGCGTGTCGCGCATTTCGCGAAAGCCGACTTCGAGGGTGGCGACGGCCGCGTCTATCAGCCCAGTCAGGCACTCCTTGGGACCGAAGCTGATCTGGGCCCGGGAGAAGAGCGGGGAGGGATGGTCCTTCTTGAGGCGAAGGCCGAATCCTCCGTCGCCGACCGGCACTTCGGGCAGATCGTAGGCGGCACTCCTCAGCGGCTGAAACCAACCGTAGATCTTGACGGAGGGGAAACTGAGCGTGGTGAGCTGCCGCTGCTTGGCGAGGTCGGCCAAGCCGTTGAGGTTCGCGTAGGGCGGCTGCAGGTACTGGCCGCATGCCGCGGTCATCGAGTGGCTGTGGTACTCGCCCCAAGCCCAGACGGCGGCGGCGCCGTAGAACATTTCGAAGAGGATCGCGGTGCTCTTGAGCTGGTCACCCTCAAGTGCAGAGGTGATGAGCGAGAGTTTCGCGCTCACATCGAGGCAGGCTGCCGCGGCCGCCCAGCTCTCGCTCATCGCAAAGGCGCGCGCCGCCCGCCCGGCATCTGCGCGGACGTCGTCGATCTCCTCCTGAGAGGCGAAGTTGACGACCGCGACGAGATCGGTGATCGAGGGCGAGATGTCGGGGACCGCCAGTCCGTAGTGGTCGATTCGCAGCAACGCCCGCAGCGTCATGCGCGCGATCACGCCGCCGCCCGCCGATTGCTCCTGGGCAGCGTCGTGGAGTGCTTGTCGATAAAGATCTACCACCCGCTTGATCAGCTCGCCTCGAAGCACACCGAGCCGAGTCTCGCGGCGAGCCTCCACTTCTTTGACCATCACCTCGCCCGGCGTCTCAACCGAGCCGGCGATTCCGATCTCGCGCTTGGTCCGCTTCCCCAGCTCCCGCGCGTCTTCGCGCGCCGCCCATGGCAGATTCGAGAAACGCTCGACCCCCCGCCAGGGCTCGCAGGCGACGATTTCTTCGGCGCTCGTTTGCGGGCCTGAGCCGATCGCCTCGATCAGAAGCCAGGGCAAGATCATTAAGTCCTCGGCGAGCGCACGCTCTTTGCGCCAGGCGTCGTGCTCAAACGCTTTCATGACTTGCTCAAAGACGAGGTCGAGCGCCTCGGTGTCCTCGAGGTGCCAGCCGTACTGCAGTGCGTAGCCCCAGGTTCGGCTTAGTGCTTCAGCCACCTCAGGCTCGCTGATCTGCTCTGAGTCGGCGACCACGGCGAGCGCTTGAAGGATCTCGCGCTCGAGCCAGAGGTGATCGGGTGCCTCCGTGGTGGGATTCATCAGTCCCTCACTGACGATGCTCTCCTCGATGTCTAGGGCGGCCCCGCCGAGGCGCTCCTCACGGCGGGCGAAGAAGAGGCTGCGCGGCTCAAGACTGTGCTTATGGGTCATGTAAAAGGCGAGCACGGCGCCCAGCTGATGCACGCAGACGGCGAGGTCGGGAGCCGACTCCTCCCGCAGGAGGCGTCGGATCAGATCCTCGAAGATGACCACGTCGCCGGCGACGAGGTGCCTGCTGCCGGCCTCCACCGAGCGTCCCGCGTTCTTGCGCATAGCGCGCTTGATCTCGCGGATCGCGTCGCGGCGCAGGCTGTTTGCGATCCGCGACGGCAGGTAGCCGAGCAGGCCGACTTCCCGATAGCTGATCAGCGAAAGGATCGCTGCAGTGCAGATCAGGAGCGCGAGCGCTGCCGAGACGTAAGGCGGGTGGCCGAAGAGCTCAAGCGTGGCGAGAACCCAGAGCGAGTAGGCGAAGCCAAGGGCTAGCAGCCGCACGACGGCGCTGCCGGTCGCGTCGCGCAGCAGGAAGGCGACGATCGTGCTTGAGCGGTAGCGATCGGCAGTCGCCTGCCAGGTGATGAGGCTGATCGAGATGACGAGACCGAGGACGGTGGCGGTACCAGCCGCCGAAGCTGCCAGCAGGTTCCGCAGCGTTTCTTCGCTCGGCAGGGTGAAGGTGTCGCGCAGCCATTCGCCGACCCCGATCGCCTCCACCAGTTCTCGTCCGCCTTCCCGGGCGAGAGCGTCGAGGCCGCCGCCGAGGAGAATCAGGACGAGGAGACCCGCAAGCAGAGGCAACTGACGGCGGACTAGGCCAGCGGTCGTCGTCGCTGGTTGGGCCCGGTCCGGTAGCCGCGCCCAAGAGATCTTTGCCCGCTCCTTTAGGCGATCGAATCTCAGATAGCTATCTCCCAGGCGACGGCCAATCCAAAGCTGGGCCTTGGCGAAAGCGACCTCATCTCCCGGTTCACGCAGTAGGCGCAGACGGCGAAGCGAGCCACGCCAGCGCAGGCGGCGCAGCTGGTAGCGCCACCAGAGCCGCCAGCGGCGGACGGCGAGGCGCATCCGCAGCCGACTCTCCTCCGTTGCCGCGGGGCGCCGGTCCGTCACCACTCAGAACTCGCGCACCGCCGAGGCGTACCAGGCAAACTCCGTGGTCCGCTCTTCACGGTCCATCCGCACGTGAAACGGTCATAAGCTGCATACGATCCTCGACGTCGTGGTCGATCATGTGATCGATCGTCGCCTGTGCTTGCCGGCGACGCTCGGAGCGGATCGCGGCGGAGAGCTCGTAGTCGCCGAAGAGCTCGAAGGACAGGGGGAGGAGCGGCCCGCTGGCGCACGGCGCTGAGATGTCGGGGCGGTGAAACCAGTGCTGCTCAGCCTGATCGCGGACCGATGCGTTGATGCTCTTCAAATGGTGCAGCTTGCCCGTAAGGAGCGGAAAATCGTCATCGTGCTCGCGCCAGGTAAGCAACAGGGCGCACTCGGAGCTGACCGGGAAGCGGAACTCGATCGTATTCAGGAAGCCGGCGCCGGGCATCGCGGCGATCGGGGCACCATTGCCATTCATGAACGACACGGGTGCGAGCGGGTGGTCCGAACAGAGCAGGCGTGGCGAGTCGAAGCGAAGCAGCGTCGCGTGCATCGACCCGAAGAGGGTCGCCATCTTCGCGATCTGCCCGGTGACATTCTGGATCGTGAACTGATCGCTGAGGACGGCCGCCTCCAGCTTCTGCCAGCGAACCGGGTCGAGGCCGTCGGCCCGTTCGCGCAGGTTGGCATCGCGTCGCTGTTCGAAGAAGAGGCGATAGGCCGGGCTCCGTACGGCCTGGAGTGCCAGAAATTCACAGAGGGAGACCCGGTCGGCGTCCTTCAGCGGCCAGCGGCCGGCGATTTCGCGCAAGACGACGATGCCCTTGGTCTCGATCGGGTTGATCGCTCGCTCGAAGCCGGTGGAGACCGAGCCGTCGGCTCCCTTGACCGAGTAGAAGTTCTTGCGCACGCCGACGTTTCTGCTCCCGACCACCCGCTGGGTGCCATCCGCAAAATGGCAGGTGACTTTCCGTCTCTCGGCAAAGAGATCAATATGGGAGCGGGGGACGACGTGGTTGTGCTGATAGCTGGCTATTTCTGCAGATTTGCATCCGCACCGTGGCGGTCTCTCTCCCGGGCGTGCAAATTCGGGAGAAAATGGGAGTCGATCACCCCGGCGGGTCTTACGGACTGCGCCTCAACTTTTGGGTCGCTGCTAGTCGACGAAACACCACCACGCTCGATCGGGCAGCCGTTGCCCGGAGTCCATTGCACCGCGCCCACGGCAACGTGCCTGGCGCTTGAAGACTCCCGCCTTACAGCAAAAGAGAGGGCTCACCGCGAGAAGTGCGCCGCTCGACCAAAATAGTTTTATGGTCGAGCTCCGCATCCGCAAACTGATCGGCGCCCAGCAGAAGCGGATGCTCGCCGCGCTGACCGAGGCCCGCGCCAAGTTCGATCACCAAGGTGACTCGACAGTGCTGGTCTCGAGTCGGCGTTTCGGCAGCTCCTTGAGGGCAACTTGCCGCGTCGCCTCTTGGTCGGCGTCGACACTGGGGAAGCACCGCGCTCGGCGGGGCGCCTGCGTTATTTTTAGATGACCGGTTGCGAGCCAGACGAAGCTCAGCGGGGGCGAGTTATCGAGGCGCTTGGGCAGGCGTCCCGGCGACCACCCCGCTTCGCCGCCCCGGCAGAGGTCCCGGTCGTTCTCTCTGAGCTTGAGGAGTGGCTCGCCGATGAGCGCCAGTGGGTCAGCGGATACGCCGGCCAATGGCGCTCGTTGATCGAGGACCTCGGCGCCGCCGCCAAGGCGCTTGGCCCGCGCTTCGGGAGCTATTTGCGATCGGGCGCGCGGGCAGGCATCTGGACCGAGCTGACCGGGGTGCGTAAAGCGCTCGGTGATCGCCGCCGTGGCGGTCCCGACCCGGTCCTGCGGCGCAGGCTAAAAAGGGCAGCCGAGGAAATGCGGCTCGCGATCGGCGAGACCGACGCGCTGCATGGCGCCTGGGAGGACTTGCTCCTCGCTTCAAGCGATGAAGTAGCGCTGGCGCGCGCCCACACCCTGCTCGTCCTCGCCACTGATCAGGGCCTCGACTCCGGGAGCATCTCGTCCCAGCTCGCCGAGGTGCTGCGGGACTCCGGATACCGGATCGCGATCCTCCGCGGCGAATCGACCAACCACTTCGAGAGCCTCACCGAACGTGCGGAAGCGAGTGTCGGCGAGCGGCTCGAGCTCTGCCGCGGCCTGCTTGCTACGCCGGGGGTCAGCGGCAAGGCTGTGATCTGGTTGCGTTACCTGCTGGCGCCGCTCGATCAGGGAGCGATGATCGAGATCAGTGAGGGGGTGACGATCTACGCACAGGGGTCGTTGCGCGAAGCCTGGATTGCCGACCAGCAGGAGCGGCTGCCGCCCGAGTTGCGCGATGGCAACCGCCCTCACAACCTGGCAATGATGGCTCGCATACCCGACCCCGACGAGGATGAAGAGGACAAGGCCTACGAGGATCCTGACGAGGGGCGGCCGCCATATGCGCTGATCCGGGTCGACCTCGGTCGAGTGCGTTTCGCTGAAGCGCTGGCGCTAGCTCGAGAGACCGCTGAGCTGCTCGTGTCCCTTGCGGTCCTCCATGGCGCCGACCCGGCGATTTGGCTCTTAACCGGCGACTACGCGACTTTCCGCGATGGCCGGGGCGGGGGGCGCCTCCTTCACCGCGCCACCGGTGTTCGAGCCGACCTTCGAGCAGGACTCCGCGATGGCTTCTGACCGTCTCCCCTTCGTCCTCTCGCAATGGTCAGAGCAGCTCGCTCCCCACCTGCCGCTGACCCGGCCTGATCTGCGCCGCGCCGCCCAGCTCGCCTACTGGATGCGCCGGGCGCAGGAGACCTGGGAGCCGGGGCGACTCGTTCTCTATGACCGGGTCTTCGAGCAGGTCGCCGGCTGGGCGGGATTCACCGATCTCGGCCGCTTCGTCGAGGACTGCCTGCGGCCCTCCTGGCCCTTGGGGCGGATCCGCAACGAGATCACTAACTGCTGGGCGGCGGTCCACCACGCCGGCAGCGGTCCCTTCCGCGAGATCCCAGAGGCCGCCTGGGCGGAGATAGCCGCCACCCCCGAGATCGAATACGTGCCCCGAGACGATGGCGGCTGGGAAGTCAACCTAAGGGGGGTGCTGCTGCGCCTCGACTTCATTCTCGAACGCCTGAATGCCCAAAGCGCACTTCATGAGCGGGTCGCGCTTCTGCGTCAACGCACCTCCTCCGCCAAAGCAACCCTTGGCTGGCTCCATGAGTTCGACGCCCATTTTGAGGCGCTTCGCGCTCGCACTCGCCGGCTGCGGAACGCGCTAGTTCATGGCGGTCCCGTCGGTGAGCAGGCGGCGGCCTCGGTATTGCCCTTCGCCGAGTGGCTTGCCACCGATGCTCTCCACACCGCTCTTGACGGGCTGCTCGCCGACAAGGGCGATCTGATCGACCATTTTCTCAGCCGTCGCGCCGATCAGCTCGGTGTCAGGAAGGGCCTGTTGGACGGCAAAGCGCCCACCGAGGTTCTCTTCTGGGAGTCCGACTGAGCGCTTCGAAGACCAAGTGCTAGCCAGACACGGGTATTCGAACCCGCTCTCCTACGCTAGGGGTCGACTGCTGGAGATCCTGGCCCTCGTTAAGGCGCCCCACCATGCCATCAGCAGCTGGTGTTGATAAAGCGATCCTCGCCCTAGGGGTAGGCCGTTGCTCGTTTCTCGGAAAATCTGCCTGCAAATCAGCATGAGGCGCAAAATGGGTGGGAACGCTAGTCCGTCGGCGTTTGTTCCTACTCGGGTTCCTACCCTCGTGATTTGGAGGTCGAGCCGGTCCGGCCATTTGGCCCTGTGACTGCCTTTCCGAGATGCCCCGAACAGGATTCGAACCTGTGGCCTACTCCTTAGGAGAGAGTCGCTCTATCAGGGGAGGTTTTCGAAGGTAAGGTCCCAGCCGGTGTCAACGAGCTCTTTGCCCTCGAACTCGGCGAAGTTGCCGGCGCGGTCGGAGACCCTCACGCTGGTCACCGTATAGGTCCCCAGGGGTGCATCGGGCGCAAGCGTGCTGCTCGCCTTCCATATGCCACCCAGCTCGGTGCCCGAGAAGCGCAGGTACGTTTCGGCGCGTCTCCAGTCGGGTGGGCCTTTGGGCGACAGGAAGACGATGTTGATGTAGGAGAGGTACTCGTCGTGAGCGATGCCTGAGAGATCGTCCGAGGCGTCAAGGAAGAAGACCACTTCATCGTCTCCATCGGCGGCATGTAGGACCGGTCGGCCGATTCCAAGTTGGGCGACCTCGGGCGACTGCACGTCGCCGGGCGGTGTGACTTCGAAGCTGACCGGGAATCCTTTCGCTTCGAGATCCTCCCGATCGTAGTGCGTGTGCTTGCTGATCCGGTCGTAGAGGTCGAAGTAACTGAATTCATATACCCCTGGAACGGCATGGCGCGGCAACTTAACCTGGCCGCTCCAAACGCCATTGTGGATGTCGCCTTCCGTCAACTCCATGAAGGCGCCGAAATAGGGTTCCCGAGCCGGGATGTGTCCCCCGGCATCGACCTGCCTGGCCCCGGCGAGCGGGTCCGACACGCGGGCGCGCATCGTCACCGTCGCCGGTCCGTCTCTGGTGTCGACAACGAGCGGTAAGATCGTGAAGTCGAGCACCTCGGGTCCCTCTTCGTCGGGCCCGGCGTAGACCTCGGCGCCCGGGCCGAAGCTGTCCTCGAAGTAAGTCTTGGTGAAGATGCCGCTGTTGCCGTGCATGTCCGTGAGAGTGATGCTCTCAAGGTTGTAGAAGCCGGGCTGTGGTGCCGCGACCATGGTGGAGGCGGTGAAGTAACCCGGTTCCTGCTGGTCCTCGCTCAGCGCGACGTCACGCAGGAAGCCGCCAGGGCCACGCAACCTCGCGGAGGCTGAGGCGACGCCGCTGTCTTTCCATTCCAGGCCTTTGTCCCGGGCAGTGGCGTTGACCTCCAGCTCCAGCGGGCCGGCGCTCGCGTCAGCGACAAAGGGGCCGACGCCAGCGGAGAAAAGTATCGGCGGCGCGAGGTCCGGGGGCGCGATATAGCCACGCGTGGGGGGCGAGAAGATCGATGCCTGCGGAACGCGGCACCGGGTGACCCTGTCGAACTTGGCGCTGGCGGGACAGCGGTTTCTGCCGGGCCCTCCGGCCAAGATGTCGGTCCCGAGTCCCCCGTTCAGCTGGTCGTTCCCCGGACCGCCCAGCAGGGTGTCATCGGCAGGTCCGCCAACGAGCCGGTCGGACCCAGGCCCGCCGACCAGCCGGTCGGCGCCGCCCCGGCCGTGGATCACGTCGGCGCCGCCGTGTCCGCAGATCACGTCGGCCGCCGGTTCCCCTCAGGTGGTCGGCGTGGGGATCGCCCTCGACCGTACAGGCTGGTGACGCCTGGGTACTGCTCGGCACTAGCAGGCAGGCGGCCACCAAGGCGACCGCGGGGCCAAGTGTAAGCGCCGGCTTTCTTCCGCGCGGGTCCATGAGCAGTCAGGGATTGTACGGCGAATTCCGTTGTCTGCATGATTAGCTCAATGTTGGGCAGAGACTTTCGCTGCCCAAATCGATCTCAATCGTGCATAGTCGGGGCGAGTAGGCGATCAATAGCTGACTTCGGCTCTCGTAACTTGTATGTTACGATGAGCATATGACTCGGAGGCCGAAGACCCTCGACGCGACCTACCATGATCGGCGCATTGCTCGGCGGCTCGAGGAGGATTCAGAGTTTCGGGCCGAATTCGAACGACAGCGGCGCGAGATTGCGCAGATAGACGCTGTGGTTCGGCAGCTCGATGAGTTGCGTGAAGATGCTGGAATGTCAAAGGCTGAGTTGGCCCGGGCTATCGGTAAACAGCCGTCGAGTATCCGGCGGTTCTTTACGGCTGATGTGAATCCGGAGTTGAAGACCGTCGCCGCCGTCGCTGACATCCTCGGGGCTGAGATCCAGGTGGTGGCCGGCGACGCCAGCCGCGCGAAGCGAGGTGGCAAAAAGCCCTCCCGGTACTCTGCTGTCGCCTAGTCTCAGACAATACGCCGCAGCGACTACTAGCCTGTCATGCGATGGCATGGGGGATCGTCTACTACGCGACGAAGGAGGGCAGGGTCCCGGCTGTGGATTTTCTCGATGGCTGTCCTGCAAAGATCGAGGCTCGGTTCTTGGCTGTCCTGGAAGCAGTCCGCGACGCACCTCCGCCACGGTTTAGCGGCGGGGGCTATTGGGAGGCGATGCATGGAGCTATGGGCGGCTACCACGAGATTCGTTTGACGGGTCCTGGGAGGCGGCAGTACAGGCTCTTCTGCATCCTCGACAACGGCAACAACGAAGAGTTACGCGAGCGCGGCTTCGACCAACCACAGATCGCCGCGATCACCGGCATGATCAAGGATTCGGGAACGAAGTTCTCAGATCGCGACTACCAAAAGGTCAGGAAGCTGGGAGGCGACTACCTCGGCGAGCTTCCTCGTCGTATTGCTATCTGACGTCGCACGGCCGTGCGCCCGTTCGACCCACTTCGCTCGCTGTCCGGGTGCGTACATAGCCTGTGGCCGCGTGACCACTGTGAGCACCCTCCGGCGGACCCAAACGGTTGTGCGGCTCCTTCTTCCTCTTGCGGTCCTCATGTTGTCGGTGAGCGCTCTCGCCAAGCCGGCGCCGAAAAGCGTTTCCCAGAAAACGATCCCCGGCTCGCTCGTGCAGCTCGGTGGAGCGCGGGGGTGTCTGGTCGATCGCTCGGCGCCGAAACCGCGTTGTGGGACCGCGCGTGGGCTCCTGGGGCCTGGGCCCTTCATGGGCTCGCGGGCGGTTGCCGTTAGCCCCGACGGACGCAACGTTTACGTCGCCTCCTCGCGTAGCAATGCGGTCGCGGTATTCAGGCGTAACCCGAAGACGGGGGCGCTTGGGCAGCCCAGTGGGGCGGCGGGGTGCGTTGCGGCGAAAGGCGCATCTGGGTGCGGTAAAGCCATCGGGCTCAACGGGCCGAACTCGGTTGCGGTCAGCGCCAACGGGCGCAACGTCTACGTCACCTCGCGGGGGAGCAATGCGATCACCGCCTTCCACCGCGATCGCTCGACCGGCGCGCTCCATCAGCTTCCCGGCGCCGCCGGCTGCATCTCGGGCCTGCCGCTTCCCGGCTGCGCCGCCGGCACGGCACTACTGGGGCCGGATGTGGTCGTCGTCAGCCCGGATGGCAGGAACGTCTACGCCGGCTCGTTCTTCGGCAACGCCGTCGCGGCGTTCGGCCGCGACCCCTCTTCGGGTGCGCTGACGCAGCTCTCGGGTAGCGCCGGCTGTATCGCCGAGGCAACCAGCGGCTGCGCCACCGGCATCGCCCTGAAGGCTGTCGAGGGCCTTGCGATCAGCGGCGACGGGACCAGCGTCTATGCCGCATCGGCCCTTTCCAATGCCGTCGTCGAGCTGACCCGCGACCCCTCGACCGGCGCCCTCACACAGGCGACCGACGGCAGTGGCTGCATCGTCGAGAGCGCGCTCAGCGGTTGCACCGTCGGCGTGCAGTTGAGCGGGGCCAACGCGGTCGCGGTCAGCCCCGATGGCGACGATGTCTACGTCACCTCGCTGTTCAGCAACAGCGTCACCTCGTTCAGTCGCTCAGCCTCGAACGGGGTGCTCACCCAAAAGGCGGGGACGTCCGGCTGTCTGGTCTACCTGCGTGCCGTCGGCTGCTCCTTCGGCCGCGCCCTGATCGCCCCCGAGGGGCTCGCACTTTCGCCCGGCGGCGAGAATGTCTACGTCGCCTCCTTCGAGACCGGCGCCATTGCCGTCCTCGCCCGTAACCCCAAAGCGGGTTCGGTGGCGCAAGAGCCCGGTAGCGCCGGATGCGCCGCGCCTCGCTCGGTCTCCGGCTGCACTCCCGCCCGCGCGCTCAGCGGCGTCAGCTCGATCGCGCTCAGCCCCGACGGCCGCTATCTCTACGCGACCTCGTTTGAAAGCAACGCGGTCGACGTCTTCAGGAGGAACAGATGAGTCGATCGGAGCGCGAGGGCGGGCTTACTCGCAAGGAGCTGCTGGGAACTGGCGCAAGTGCCGCTGCCGCGGCGCTGTTGGCACAGAGCGCGGGGGTTGAGCGAGCGCTTGGCGCCGGCAAAGGTGGGCGCCGCGACGTCGCCGGGATGAACATCGTCCTCTTCCTCACCGACCAGGAACGGGCGATCCAGCACTTCCCGCCGCACTGGCTGCGCGAGAACCTGCCGGGGATGCGGCGCTTGCGCAAGCATGGTCTCAGCTTCGAACGCGCCTTCACCAACGCCTGCATGTGCTCCCCGGCGCGCTCGACCTTGATGAGCGGCTACTTCCCCGCCCAGCACGGGGTCAAGTACACGCTCGAGGAAGACATGCCGGCCTCCGAATACCCCCAGGTCGAATTGCCGACGAGCCTGCCCAATCTCGCCACGGTGATGAGGGCGGCCGGCTACAACGTCGTCTACAAGGGCAAGTGGCACTGCTCCAAACCAGCCGGCAAGGAAGCTGTGCCCGCTGACCTCGAGAAGTACGGCTTTACGCGCTGGAACCCACCCGACGCCGGAGCCAACCAGAGCGTGCCGGAGGCCGGGGGCGGCTTCGTCGACAACGACGGGCGCTTCATGACCTCGATTGGCTCGCCGGAGTCGGGGTCCGAGGGAGTGATGCAGTACCTGAGCTCGGCGGCGGCCAAACAGCAGCCCTTTTTCATGGTGATCTCGTTGGTCAACCCCCACGACGTCCTCTTCTATCCGAACGAATCCTTTGAGGAAGCCGGCTACGACGACTCCTGGCTGCAGGGCGACATCGGCGTGCCGGCGACCAACGAAGAAGACCTCTCGACCAAGCCCTCGGTGCAGGCTGAATTCCTACGCATCTTCAATCTCACCGGGAAACTGAAAACCAAGGCGGAACGGCGCAACTACCTGAACTACTACGGCAACCTGATGCGCTCCTCCGACAGCTACCTGGTCAACGTCCTCAACAAACTCGAAGAGGCCGGCCTCGCCGACGACACGCTGATCGTGCGTACCGCCGACCACGGGGAGATGGGACTGACCCACGGTGGCATGCGGCAGAAGAACTTCAACTTCTACGAGGAGGCGACGCGGGTGCCGCTCGTCTACTCCAACCCGAAGTTGTTTCCAACGCCGCATACCAGCGATGCGCTGGTCTCCCACGTCGATTTCCTGCCCACCCTGGCCAGCCTTGCCGCGGCCCCCCAACATGCCCGCGCCAACTGGGCGGGGGTGGACTACTCCAAGCTCGTGCTGCGGCCGAAGGCGGCGAAGCCGCCCCAGGACTACGTCGTCTTCACCTACGACGACTTCCAGTCGGGCCAGTCACACGGCCCCTACCCGAAACCGCCGAACCACATCGTCAGCATCCGCGAAGGGCGCTGGAAGCTGGCCAAGTACTACGACGTCAAGCACCGCAAACCACCCCAGTGGGAGATGTACGACCTCAAGACGGATCCGTTCGAGAAGATGAACCTTGCCTTCAAGGGCTACGAACGCTCTCCGGCGGAGGAGAAGCAGTTTCAGCGCCTGAAACGCAAGCTGGCCCGGGTCGAGAAGACCCGCTTGCGGCCGCTCGGCTGAGCAGCGCTATTTGCTCGCGGTGAGCGTCGCGCTGGTGTAGGTGGTGCCGGCGGAGGTCGCCGCGGTGAGCGTGTCGCTGAAGCTGCCGCTTGCCTTCGACGTGTAGGTGAACGTGGTCGTCGATTCCGCCGGGCCGGTGGCGGCGATCGTCAGCGGGGTACCGGTGATCGTTCCGCTGCCGCCGGTGATTTTGACCGCGTGACCAGTGCCGACAGCGTTGGCCGTGTTGCCAAAGCTGTCGGTGACGTTGACTTTCGCGGTGACCGTGCCGTTGTTGCCCAGCCCGGTCACTGCGCAGGTGAAGAGGCAGGACGAGCCGAGCGTGCCGGTGCTGAGCACGACATTGGAAAACGCCAGCCTGGTGGCGCTGCCTGGACTGACGGTCACCACCAAGGGAATTGGGTTGGAGATCGTGCCGTCGCTTACCGCGATGCTCGCCGCCCCGGCGCGGCTGAGTTTCATCACGCCGTTTTTCGTCGAGGAGACTTTGGCGACGCCAGCGGTGAAGGTGATTTCGGTCGGTGAGCCGAAGTTGATCGCCGTGCCGCTGCTGTTGCTCACGGTCGGCAGGGTCGCGCTGGGGCTTGCCGACGAGCCCGAGAAGGTGAGGTTGACGGTTCCGGCGTAGGACGTCGCCGTGTTGCCGTAGGGGTCGAAGGCGGTGATCGTCAGGTTGTCGGCCGCGCCCGCCACGGGGGTCGCCGACGCCGCGGCGAGCGTGAAGCTCGAGGCCGTCGCGGCGGCGGCGGTGACCGAGAGCGCCGCGCTGGTCAGCGAGCCGTCGCTGACTATGAGGCTGGCGGCCGCGTTTTTGTAGAGCTTCATCGCGCCGTTGGCGCCGCCGCTCGCACTTGCCACCCCGGAGCTGAAGTTGATCGCGGTCGTCGAGCCGAACGGGACGTTGGCTCCGGAGCTGTCGCTGACCGTGGGGGTGTTGCCGCCGGCACTTGCCACGGCGCCGGAGAAGGTGAGGTTACGGGAGCCGGTGTAGGTTGGCACCGGGTTGCCGTAGGTGTCACCGGCGGTGATCGTCAGGTTGTCGGCCGCTCCCGCCACCGGCGTGGTCGTGGCGGCGGCGAGGGTGAGTTTCGAGAGCGCCAGGGGGGAGACGCTCACCGCGAGGTCGGGCGAGCTGGAGATCGCGCCGTCGCTGACGTCGATCGTCGCCGCGCCGCTCTTGTAGAGCCTCATCACCCCGTTTTTCGAGGAGGAGACGGAGGCGACACCAGCGGTGAAGTTGATCGCGGTGGTGCTGCCGAAGGCGACCGCCGTGCCGGAGCTGTTGGCCACGGTCGGGTTCGTCCCGCCGGGGCTGGCGGAAGCGCCGGTGAAGGTGAGGTTGCGGGCACCGGTGTAGGTGGTGACCGTTGCCTCGTTCGCGTCCTTGGCGGTGATCGTCAGGTTGTCGGTGGCGCCGGCAGCCGGGGTCGCCGAGGCGGCTTTGAGCTCGAAATGCGTCGCCGGCCCGACGGTGATTTTCGCCGTGCTGGTGTCGCTGCTGCCGCTCCACGAGCGCCAGTAGGCGGTGACAACGTAGCTGTGCGTACCGACATCGAGTCCACTGTCGATGCAGGTGACGACCGCGGCTTTGGAGGAGAAACCAGGGCAGTTGCCTTCCGGTTTGCCTCCGTCGCGCGAGACCGCGTAGGTGACCGTGCCCGGCCCCGGCGCAGTGACCGCGCTCCAGCTCAGCGTGACCGTTCCCCCTGCGGCCGGGGTGGCGGCGGTGATCGTGATCGCGGACAGCTTCGAGACTGCCGCCGATGCATCCCCTGCGCCGGTGGTCGAGAAGTAAGCCACGGCGGTGCCGGAGGCCATCGCGGTCAGGGCGACGGCCAGTGCCACGGCGGTGATTCGGGCTGTCAGGCCTACCCTCATCCACTCGCCTTCCCAGAAAAGGCAAGCGAGAAGTGGGCGCGCTGGCAGGCGTCCTGGTTGACCGGCAGGTCGCGCAGGCGGATCGCCGGCGGCGAGAAGCCCGGGGCCGGCAGGCTCAGCGATCCCCCGGCGGGGACCTTGAGCGGCGCCGAGCCGGACACGCCGGCGGGAATGGCTTCGAGATTCGTGGCGCTCGGGCACCCCTGGGGATCGCCGCCTGCGGCGACGCGCAGGCTGGTGACCCGGATCGGCACCGGGTTGTGGTTGACGATCCTGATTGGCAGGGCCAACGGCGGCGCTCCCGGGTAGAGCTGGCCCAGGCCCTCGAGCTGAGGAATGATCGAAAAGTCCTTGGGCTCAAGCAGCTTCCAGCGGAATCGAGCCGCCGGTCCGTGGTGACCCCTTCGGTTCAGCGCCCTTACGGCGAACCGGTGCTTGCCTGGGTCAAGGCTCGTGAATACCGCCGGTGTTTGGCATGACCGCCAGCCACGGCGGTCGAGCCGGCACTGGAAGCGCGGGACGCGCTGGCTGGTGGCGAAGCCGAATCTGGCGCTGGTCGAGACCGCTGTCTTGTTGGGGTGCATGGTGATCATCGGCCGGGGGAGCCGTGCGGACACCGAACGGCGTTCGGTGTCCGCATCGGCAGGCCCGCGCGGTGCGGCCGCGTAGGCGACCGCGCCGAGGCAGCCGACCACGCCGATTGCCGCCACGAGGACCTTCACGAGGGTCGGTTAGTTGTTGGTCAGGTGCAGCGTCAGCGTCGCGCCCTGGCAGGCGTCCTGGTTGACGCCGGTTTCGTTCATCGTCAGCGTCCCGCCCGGCGTCACGCTCTGGCCGTTGCCGGGCCCGAAGACTTTGTTGACGGTGACCGCCGGCATGCTGAAGTCCGGGTTGCCTCCGGAGATCGCGGTGCTGCAGGTCGAGTGCCCGGCATCGACGGTGATGCTGGACAGGCTGACCGTCCCCACGCGCTGCGAGCCCGAAGACGGGTTGTCGACGGTGAGCGAGACCGGGGAGGAGGAGCCGGGGTAGAGGTTGGAGGAGATCGTCGCGTGCAACGTCACGGCCGAGCTCGAGCCGACCGCTGCGCTGCCGGTTCCCGATCCGCTCGAAGTGAAGTACGCGAACGCTGCCGCGGCGGTCACCAGCGCGACGACGCAGCCGATTGCCGCTGAGGCGCGTTTCCTGCTCATCCAACCCATCTTTTCCCCCTTGTTGATTGTGCGAATCGGCGGAGCTAGACCCGCCAGCCCGAGGGCATCGGCGAGGGGCCTGGGCGCCTTGAGGGATGCAACGGCAGACAGGATTTTTCCCCGTTGTCCATTTCGTACAACAGAGTCTCCTCACATTTCGACCGCGGCAGGCGTTTATCTATGCGGATGGCCGCCGACCTCGCCTGGACGATCTACGAGAGCCCGCTGGGCGCGCTGACCGTGCTTGCCGGCCGGGCGGGGATCAGGAACGTGTACTTCCCCGGCCGCTTGCCTCGTCTGCACCAGTCCGCACGCCGCCCGATGGGTGAGCTGGTGGACCAGCTCGATGCCTACTTCGCGGGTGAGCGCCAGGCCTTCGAGCTGGATCTGGATCTCCGTGGGGCTCCGCTGCAGATGGCGGTCTGGGCGCAGCTTCGTGAGATTCCCTACGGAAAGACGACCACCTACGGCGAGCTCGCTGGACTGGTCGACGACTCCCTCTACCCGCAGGGCTTGGAGCCCTACAAGCGCGTTCGGTCCGCCGCCGCCGCGATCGGCCGCACCCCGACCCCGATTCTCGTCCCCTGTCACCGGGTGATCGGCGCCGACGGCTCACTCACCGGATACGGGGGTGGCCTGCGGCGAAAGCAAGCTCTGCTCGACTTGGAGAGTGGCGAGGTGACCATGTGCGTATGAGCCCGACGATCGACGAGCTGACGGTTGCCGACCAGCCGGGCGCGTGGTCGGCTGTTGGGTTCGAGGTGGACGGCGACACCTGCGTCGTTGGTGACCTGCGGATTCGTCTCGCCGGCCCGGACGCCGGCAAGGGCCTGGTCGGCTGGTCGCTGCGGGATCTCGAGACGACCGAGTTGGACGGCCTGGAGACGGCGAGATCCGATCGTCAACCGCCCGGCGAGCAAGCCGTGCATCCCAATGGCGTCAGCGCGCTCGACCACGTCGTTGCGATCACGCCCGCGCTCGACCGAACTGTGGAGACACTGCAGGGGGCCGGTCTCGACCTGCGCCGCATCCGCGAGGAGCCGACGCCCGCGGGGGCGCCGAGGCAGGCCTTCTTTCGGCTCGGCGCGACCATCCTCGAGGTCGTCCAGGCGCCGCCCGAGGCGATCGAGCGGGCCGGCGCCGATCGCTCCGCCTTCTTCTGGGGCCTGGCGTTCATCGCCCCGGACCTGGACGCGACCGTCGCCGGATTGGGGGATCGCGTCAGCGAGATCCGCGCGGCCATCCAGCCGGGACGGCGCATCGCCACCCTGCGCCGTTCCGCCGGCCTCGCCGTACCGGTCGCGCTGATCACCCCACCCGCTGGCTGACGCTAGCCGAGCAACTCGTCGAGTCGCAGCGCCGCCCGGCTGGGGACGACCACCTCGCCGTTGTGATGCGCTAAGCCCGCGGCGCAGAGCTCGCGCACCGCTCGTTCGACGGCGTCCCTGAGGGCAAACTCCTCGGGCTCGCCGGCCACCTCCCGGACGACCTCATCCGGCGTGAGCTGGACCGGATAGAGGGCTAGCAACTGACGCAGCACGGCCGCTTCGATCGCGGCGTCGTCGCTATGGGTTGTGCGGGTCTTTTCCATGTCGGTCACCTGATCTCTTAAAAGGCCACAGGCCATCGATTTCTCCCCCCTTACTCCTCTTCGGCGTTTCTCGCATCGATTTCGTCAAGCATTTTCCGAGCCCAATGTGCCCTTGGCGCCCATCGGTAGAGCGGTCGTCCCGCACCGGATCCACTGCGGGCTTTCAGCGCGTCGCGCCGCTTGAGGACGCGCAGGTGGTAGCCGATCCTGCCCAGCGAGTGGCCGAGCTCAGCCGAGATGTCGGCGACGGTCCTCTCCTTGCCGCTGAGCATCAGTCGCAGGATTTGCCCGCGCAGCGGATGCAGCACCGCGGCGCATCGATAGTGCTCCTCACGGTCCTCGCGTTTACCGCAATCCTCCAGCCCCGCCATGCCAGGGCAATATAGAGAAAACGAAGTCTTCTGTCTGATAGCCCTTCGTCTGAGCGAGATATTGCCCGCTCAGACCCCCTCGCGGACCCCGCCCATCTCGCTGAAGACCGCCGTCACGCCGCCGTCTTCGCGCTGCTCGTCGGCGATCACGTGGGAGACCGCGTTGATCAGCGCCAGGTGGGTGAAGGCCTGGGGGAAATTGCCCAGGTGGCGGCCGCTTTGGGCCTCCAGCTCCTCGGCGTAGAGATCGAGCCAGCCAGCCGCCTCCAGCAGCCGTTCGCAGAGCTTCCGCGCCCGCTCGGGCTCGCCGATCTCGGACAGCGCGGAGACCAGCCAGAACGAGCAGATCAGGAACGTGCCCTCCTCGCCCTTCAGCCCGTCGTCGGTTTCCTCGACCTTGTAGCGGAGGACGAGCCCGTGCTCGGTGAGCTCCTCGGCGATCGCGTCGACCGTGGCGCAGACCCGTGGATCGTCGGGAGGGAGGAAGCGCAGCAGTGGGATCAACAGGGTGGAGGCGTCGAGCGCGTCGGTGTCGTAGTGCTGGCGGAAGACCCCGTCGCGGACGCCGCGCTCGAGGATCTCCGCGCGGATCTCGTCGGCCGTCTCCTGCCACTTCCCGGCCAGCTCGTCGAAGCCGATGCTGCTGGCGAGGCGCACGCCACGGTCGACCGCGACCCAGATCATCAGCTTCGAGGAGACGTAGTGCTGTGGCTCGCCACGGGCCTCCCAGATCCCCTGGTCGGGGTGGGGCCAGGCTTCGATCGCCGCTTCGACCTGCTGGCGGATCAGTTGGCGGTCAGATGGAGTCCCGGTGCCGCGCAGCGCCTTTTCATGCAGGTAGATCGAATCGAGCAGCGCCCCCCAGACGTCGTTCTGGCGCTGGTCGAAGGCGCCGTTGCCGATCCGCACCGGCCGCGCGCCGCCGTAGCCGTCGAGATGGTCGAGCGTGCTCTCGGTCAGCTCCTTCTCGCCGCCGATCCCGTACATGATCTGCAGGTTCGGGTCCTCGCGGCAGACGCTGACGATGAAGCGCATGAAGTCGCGCGCCTCCTGGTCGAAGCCGAGCGTGTGCAGCGCCCAGAGGCTGAAGGTCGAGTCGCGGATCCAGCTGAAGCGGTAGTCCCAGTTGCGTTCGCCGCCCGGGGTCTCGGGGAGGGAGGTGGTCGGCGCCGCCAGTATCGCCCCGGTCGGCGCGTAGGTGAGGCCCTTGAGCACCAGCGCCGAGCGCTGCAGGTGGACGCGCCAGGGGTGGTCGGGGAAGTTGCCGTCGCGCAGCCATTTGCGCCAGAAGTCTTCCGTCGAGTCGAGTCGCTCGAGGGCCTCCGGGGCGCTGCGCGGGCCGCCCACGTCGTTGATCCCCCAGGTCACGGCGCAAAACGCGGTCTCGTTCTCGCGCAGCTTGACCGTGCCCCGTGCTGCCCCGTCGGCGAGCGTCAGCTCCATGTCGCTGGTCAGCTGCAGCTCGGTGCCCTCATCACCGCGGGCGGTCGCTTCGCCGAGCTCGCCACCGCTCCAGGTGGCGGCCTCGGCGCCGTAGGCGAAGCGCGGCAGGCACTCCATCTCCAGCTCGACCTCGCCGTCGATGCAGGTCATCGTCCGCAACAGGGAGTGGTCGGACTCGTGTTCGGTGACCGGGCGCGAGCCGGGGCCCGCTTGCTCGACCCAGTCGCCGATCGTCAGCGCGTCGTGGACCACGACCCAACCGGTCTCGGTCACCCAGGTGGTCTCGATGACGAGCGTGCCTGGCTCATAGCGGCGGCTGATCGGCACGACCACGCCGCGCGGCGAAAGCTTGAAATGGCCGGCGCCGCGGTCGAGCAGCGCCCCGAACGCGCTCGCCGAGTCGAAGCGGGGCAGGCAGAGCCACTCGATCGAGCCGTCGTAGGAGACCAGGGCGCTGGTGTGGCAGTCGGAGAGGAAGCCGTAGCTGCCGATCGTCGGGAAGCGGTGGTCTCTGGCGCTCAAAGTCCGCCCAAGCTACCAGCGGGCTACGCTGGCTTTCATGGCCGTTCCGTACGCTCACGTGGCCGGCGCCTTCGTGCCCTTGGAGGTCTTCCCGATCACCGCCGCGGGCGTCCTCTACTGGCACCGCGCGATGGTCCTCTCCTGGGACGGCCGCCCGGTGCCGGTCTGGCGCCAGGTCTGCTTCGGCGCCGGCCTGGCGACGATCGCGATCGCCCTCTTCAGCCCGATCGGCCACATCTCCGAGGAGCTGGTGATCGCCCACATGGGGGAGCACCTCTTGATCGGCGACGTCGCCTCGCTGCTGCTCGTCCTCGGCCTGACCCGCTCGCTGCTGCAGCCACTGCTCGCGATCCGCGTCTTCGATCGCCTGCAGATCCTCACCCATCCGGCCGTCGCCCTCCCCCTCTGGGCGTTCAACCTCTTCCTCTGGCACATCCCGGCCCTCTACCAGGACGCCTATGGCGCGGCCCCGATCCACGCCCTCGAGCACACGACCTTCCTCTTCTTCGGTTGTCTGATGTGGATGCCGGTCTTCGGCCCGCTGCCCAAGCCGCAGTGGTTCAGCGCCGGCTGGAAGGTCGGCTACGTGATCGCCGTGCGCTTCACCGGCGCCATCCTCGGCAACGTGCTGATGTGGTCGGGCTCGGTGCTCTACCCGGTCTACGCCCCGGGCGAGCTCTACTGGGGCATCTCGCCGCTCGCCGACCAGAGCACCGCGGGCACGATCATGATGGTCGAGGGGACCTTCCTGGCGCTTGGCGTGCTGGCCTGGGTCTTCTTCCAGGTCGCCCGCGAAGGGACCGAAAAGCAGGACCTGCTCGACCTGGCCCGCGAGCGTGGGGTGGATCTGGACGAGCAGCGCGCCCAACGTGCCGTTGCCGCCGGGCACGGAGCGCTGCTGGAGGAACGGCTGACGCAAGGCCGGCAATGAGCCCGAGCTCGACCGCAGCTGAGCGGGCGCTGCTGCCGGTGCTGGTCTTCGTCGTCGGCGCGGCCAGCCTCGGCGCCGAGATAGCCGCGGCCCGCCTGCTCGCGCCCTACTTCGGCGCCTCGACGATCGTCTGGGCCAACACGATCGGCGTCGTCCTGGTCGCCCTCTCGGTCGGCTATTGGCTCGGTGGCCGCTACGCGGACCGCCATCCGCACATGCGCGGGCTCTGTCTACTGGTGCTCGCCGCATCCGTCCTGATCGCCGTCGTCCCCTTCGCCGCCCGGCCCTTCCTCGGCTTCTCGGTCGACGCCTTCGACACGGTCTCGGTCGGCGGCTTCGCCGGTTCCCTGTTCGGCGTGCTGGTGCTGGTCGCGGTGCCGGTCACCCTGCTCGGCGCCGCCTCGCCCTGGGCGGTCCGCCTCGCGGTCGGCGACCCCGCCCGCTCGGGTGAGGTGGTGGGGAGGCTCTACGCGATCTCCACCGCCGGCTCGTTGTTCGGGACGATGGTCGCCGCGCTGCTCCTCATCCCATTGCTGGGGACGCAGCGAACCTTCCTCGTCTTCGCACTTGCCCTCGGCCTGGTCGGCGCCCTCGGCCTCGGCTGGCGCCTCGCTCCGGTGCCCGCGGCGCTGGCCCTTGCACTGCTGATCCCGGTGGGCACGATCAAGGCAGCCGACACGGGGAGGGTCCTGTACGAGGCCGAGACGACGCACCAGTACGCGCGAGTGGTCGAACGACCCGACGGCTCGCGCGCCCTGGAGCTGAACGAGGGCCAGGCGGTCCACTCGCTCTACCGGCCCGGGACCTACCTGACCGGCGACTACTGGGACGGGCACCTGTACCTGCCCTTCGCCGCGCGCCGCTCGCCACCCAAGCGGATCGCGATCCTCGGCAACGCCGGGGGGACGGTGGCGCGGGCCTACGGCCACTTCTTCCCGCGCACGGCGGTTGACGCGGTCGAGATCGACGCCGAGCTGACCGAGCTCGGGCGGCGCTTCCTCGATCTGCGTAACCCGCGCATGCGGGTCTTCGCCGAGGACGCCCGTCCCTGGCTGGAGCGCTCGGCCGGGGGATACAACGTGATCATGGTCGACGCCTATCGCCAGCCCTATATCCCCTTCTACCTAGCGACCCGCGAGTTCTTCGAGCTGGCGCGGGACCGCCTCGCGCCCGGCGGCCTGGTCATCGTCAACGTCGGCCACCCCGAGGGCAGCGACGAGCTCGAGCGGGTGCTGGGCAGGACGATGGCGGCGGCCTTCCCGCGCGTCCTCCGCGACCCGATCGAGCCGACCAACACGCTGCTGGTCGCCGGCGACGGACCGTTTGGCCCCGGGCGCCTGCGGGCCAACATCCCCACATTGCCGACGCCGCTACGCGAGCAGGCACGGATCGCCGCCAACGATTTGGCTCCTCGCCTACCCGGCGGCGAGGTCTACACCGACGACCGCGCCCCGGTCGAGTGGCTGGTCGACTCATCCCTGCTGGAATACGCCAATGACGAGTAGGGCGAAGGCTTGGTTGGTGACGGGACCGCTCGGGCGCGGGCTGGCCTTCGCGATCGACTTCGCCGTCGCGGTGCGCAGAGGGTTGCTGAGGCGCGCGCGATAGGGTCCCGCGCTCGATGCAGCCCACCGTTTCAGAGCTTCCCGGCTCGCGCGTCAGCGTCGAGGTCGAGGTCCCGGCAGCCGACGTCGATCGCGCGATCAGTCGTGCGGCCCGTGCCCTGGCGCGGGAGATGCGCATGCCCGGCTTTCGCAAGGGCAAAGCGCCGCCCTCGCTGGTGATCCAGCGGGTCGGCTTTGACGCCGTCCTCGAGGAGGCGATCCGCGAGGCGCTGCCCGAGTGGTACGAACGCGCCCTGCTCAGTTCCGGCATCGCGCCGGTCGGCGATCCCAGTGTCGAGGTGGTCACGACCCCCGAGGCCGAGGGCCAGCCGCTTGCCTTCAAGTTCGAGATCGGGGTCAGGCCCAAGGCCGAGCTCGGCGAGTACAAGGGCCTGGAGGTGGGCAAGGCCGAGCCCGAGCCGCCGGCGGAATTCGTCGACCGCGAGGTCGAGCGGCTGCGCGAGGGCTTCGCCAAGCTGGAGCCGGTCGAGCGCACCGCCGCCGAGGGCGACGTGCTGCTGGTCGACTTCGAGGGCCTGCTCGACGGCAAGGCCTTCGAGGGAGGCAAGGCGAGCGACTACCTGCTGGAGCTCGGCGGCGGCCAGCTGATCGAGGGCTTCGAGGAGCAGCTGAAAGACGCCGGCGCGGGGGAGACCCGCAAGGTGGAGGTCACCTTCCCCGACGACTACCAAGCCGAGCAGCTCGCCGGCGAAGACGCCGTATTCACCGTCGAGGTGAAGGAGGTGCGGGAAAAGGTCCTGCCCGAGCTCGATGACGACTTTGCCTCCGAGGCCTCTGAGTTCGACACCCTGAACGAGCTGCGCGAGGACATCACCAAGCGCCTGGCCGAGGCGGTCGGCGAACGGGCAGAGCAGGACTTCCGCGTCGCGGCCGTCGATGCCGTCGTCGCCGAGGCCAAGTTGGACCTGCCCGACGAGCTCGCGACCGCCCGCGCGAGCGAGCGCTGGGAGCGGGTCGAACGCCAGCTCGCCTCACGTGGCATGCAGCCGGACGCCTACCTGCAGATGCAGGGCAAAACTCGTGAGCAGGTGATCGACGAGTCCAGGCCCGAGGCCGAAGCCGAGCTGAAGCGTGAGGCCGTTTTGGCCGCGATCGCCGAGGCCGAGGGGATCGAGGTCTCCGAGGAGGAGCTGATCGAGGCGCTGGCCCACCCGGCGGAACATGAGCGGACCACGCCCGAGAAGCTCTTGAAGCGCCTCGAGGAGAGCGGTCGCGACACGATGATCCGCGACGACATCCGCTTCCGCAAGGCGATCGACCTCGTCGCCGAGGCCGCCAAGCCGATTCCGCAGGAGCAGGCCGAGGCGCGCGAGCAGATCTGGACGCCGGAGAAGGAGCGCAAAGAGGCCGGCTCTCTCTGGACCCCGGGCGACGACGAGTAGCTCGGACAATCGCTTGCAAAGCTTGCGGCGGGGTGGCGCTAGGCCGATATTGAGTAGCCATGAGCCTTTTCACTGAGCGTCGCTGGGTAGCGGTGGTCGTCGCGGCATTGCTCTTCGTCGCGATCTTCATCGCGCGCGCGACCGTCGGCTCGCTCGGCGACGCGATCAGCTTCCTCTTCGTCATCCCGGTTGTGCTGGTGGCGACATCCTTCGGCACCCGGGCGGGTCTGCTGGCCGGCGGCATCGCGTTCGCCCTCTCCTCCCGTCGGCACCCTGATCGAGGGGCTGCCCATCACCGCGCTTGGCTACGTCAACAGAGCGGTCGTCTACCTCTTCATCGGCGGCTTGACGGGCCGCTTCGCGACGACACTGCGGACGCTGGAGGCGGAGAGTGCCCGCCATTTCGATCTCTCGCTGGACATGATCTCCACGGTCGGCTTCGATGGCCGCTTCAAGCGTGTCAATCCCGCCTTCGAACGGATCCTCGGCTATCGACCCGATGAGCTGGTCGGCCGCCCCTTCCTTGACTTCGTCCATCCCGACGATCGGGAGAGAACCGAACAGGAGGCGGCGTCGCTTTCGGATGGCGCCACGACTGTGCAGTTCCGCAATCGCTACTTCGCGAAAGACGGCGAGGTGCTCTGGCTGGAGTGGACCTCGATGCCCCTACTCGATAAGGGACTCATCTACGGAATCGCCCGCGACGTCACCGAACGCACGGCGCTCGAGCAGGAGCTGGAGAGGCTTTCGCAGCACGACCCGCTCACCGGCCTCTTCAACCGGCGCCGCTTCGAGGAGGCGCTGAAGCACCAGCTTGCCTACACCCGTCGCTACGGCAAGGGCGGCGCCCTGCTGATGATCGACCTCGACCGCTTCAAGCAGATCAACGACCGGCTGGGACATGCCGTCGGCGACGAGGCGCTGCGCCACGTCGCCACGGTGCTGAGCGACAACCTGCGGGGGAGCGACACGCTCGCCCGCGACGCCGAGCCCTCCAGGGTAATAGCGAGGCTCGGCGGCGACGAGTTCGTCGCCCTGCTCCCGGAAGCCGACGGAACCGGCGCCGCGGCGGCCGCGGAGCGCTTGGCGGAGGCGCTTGGCACTGCGCCGCTCATGGTGGACGGCCGCGAGGTCGAGCTGCGGGTCAGCATCGGCGTGGCGACCTTCGACGAGCATGGCCTGCCGGGCGAGAAGGAGCTGCTCGCGGCGGCTGACCGGGCGATGTACCTGGCGAAGGCCGGCGGTGGCGGTGGCGCAACCCTTGCAGCTTCGCCTGGCTGAGCACCGCGCCCCGAAGTCCGCCAGCGCCCTTCTATAGAGTGCCGATCCATGAGTCCTTTGGTTCCGATGGTGGTCGAGCAGACCTCGCGCGGCGAGCGCTCCTTCGACATCTATTCGCGCCTGCTGAACGAGCGGATCATCTTTCTCGGCACGCAGGTAAATCAGGAAATCGCCAACCTGATCGTCGCCCAGCTGCTCCACCTCGAGTCCGAGGATCCCGACAAGGACATCAGCATCTACGTCAACTCCCCGGGCGGCGACGTCTACGCCGGCCTGGCGATCTACGACACGATGCAGTTCATCAAGCCCGACGTGCAGACGATCTGCGTCGGCATCGCGATGAGCATGGGCGCTCTGCTCTTGGCCGGCGGCGCGGCCGGCAAGCGGATGGCGCTGCCCAACTCGAAGATCCTCATCCACCAGGTCTCCGCCGGCTTCCAGGGCCAGGCGGCCGACATCGAGATCCACGCCAAAGAGATCATCGACACCCGCCGCCGCCTCGACGAGATCATCGCCAAGCACACGAATCAACCCTTCGACAAAGTCACGAACGACACCGATCGCGACTACTTCATGACCGCGGAGGAGGCGAAGGAGTACAGCATCGTCGACCGGGTCATCGAGCACCATTAGTAAATCGCCCGGCAAATGCCTCTGCTCCCGCGAGGGCGCAAAGAATCAGATATGGATGCGCCCTCGCTTCCGCGTCCGCTTTGCCGGGGTGGTGATAGGGCTCGGCTTAGCCCTTCTCGTGCCCAGCGCCTCATTGGCCCAGTCAGATGGGGCTACCGAATTCCACGATCATGTCTTCCCCGTCGACGGCCCGCACTGGACCCGCGGCTTCATCGGTGAATTCGGCGCTCCGCGCAGCGGCGGTCGCGTCCACGACGGCTTCGACATCGTCGCCGCCTGCCGCACGCCGCTGGTGGCCGCCGCAACGGGCCGCGTCCTGCGCAGCGGCTACGACCCGGTCCTCTACGGCAACTACCTGCTGATCCACGGCCAGGGCGAGCAACGCAGCTACTTCTACGCCCACCTCACCCGCCCAGCCACCGTCGCTCGCAGCGACCAAGTCTGGGCCGGCCAACGAATCGGCTCAATAGGCAAAACCGGCAACGCCCGCACCGTCGGTTGTCACCTCCACTTCGAGATCCACGAACGCGGCCACCCCATAGACCCCGCCTCGGCGCTCAGCCGCTGGCAAAGAGGCGACTGAGCTCAAAACCCCAGCTCGTACTCGACCCAGTCGCTGCGCTCGGCGCTGGTTGAGTCGTAGAGGCGCTGGGCGGTCTTGTTGTCGGGTTGGGTGGCCCACTCGAGGTGGTGGGCGCCGCGCTCTCGGGCAACTCGTGCGCTCGCCTCGATCAGAGCGCGGCCGATGCCCTCGCCACGCTGGCTCTCGGCGACGTAGAGGTCGTTCATCAGCACCGTCTCGGCCGGGACAAGCGAGGTGAAGCTCCAGAAAAGACAGGCGTACCCGACCAGCTCCTCGCCGCGCCAGGCGCCGAGCAGCATGCCGTCGTCGCTGGGGGCGGGGAAGCGCGAGAAGAAGGCGCGGTTGCGCTCGGTGTCGATGTCCTCGACTTCGTAGAAGCGCTGGTAGGCGGCGATCAGCGGCAGCAGCGTCTCCAGTTGCGATGCGGAAATCGGCTCGATTCGTACCGCGGCGGACACGGCGATCAAGGTAGCGGTTGGCCGCAAGGGAGCGCTCACGGGGAGGGACCGCGCCATATGCGCCGTAAACGACGAGAGCGACAGGCCGGGTTGCTCTCCCCTCTAAGCTTTTGGGGCCGCGACGCCGGTAGGCAACTACCGCCCCCAAGGAGGGGATTTCGCTTTGGCACGTCCCACAGATTCGAACGAGCAGCTCCTCTGCAGCTTCTGCGGCAAGTCGCAGCGCCAGGTCAAAAAGCTGATCGCCGGCCCCGGCGTCTACATCTGCGACGAGTGCATCGACCTCTGCAACGAGATCATCGACGAGGAGCTGACCCCGCCCGGAGGTGGCGGTGTCGAGCTGGAGAACCTGCCGAAACCGCGCGAGATCCACGAGACCCTCGAGGAGTACGTGGTCGGCCAGGAGGCAGCCAAGCGGTCTCTCGCCGTTGCGGTCTACAACCACTACAAGCGGGTGCAGATGGTGTCCGGGGGAGAGGACCCCGAGGTCGAGCTGCAGAAGTCGAACATCCTCCTGCTCGGGCCGACCGGTTGCGGCAAGACGCTGCTCGCCCAGACCCTGGCCCGCATCCTCAACGTGCCCTTCGCGATCGCCGACGCGACCGCACTGACCGAGGCCGGCTACGTCGGCGAGGATGTCGAGAACATCCTTTTGAAGCTGATCCAGGCCGCCGACTACGACGTCAAGAAAGCGGAGACGGGGATCATCTACATCGACGAGATCGACAAGATCGCGCGCAAAGCCGACAACCCGTCGATCACCCGTGACGTCTCCGGCGAAGGCGTGCAGCAGGCACTCTTGAAGATCCTCGAGGGGACGACAGCGTCGGTGCCGCCGCAGGGCGGGCGCAAGCACCCCCACCAGGAGTTCCTCACGATCGACACGACGAACATCCTCTTCGTCTGCGGCGGCTCCTTCGCCGAGCTCGACAAGGTGATCGAGAACCGGGTCGGAGACCGAGGGATCGGCTTCGGCGCCGAAATCTCCTCGCGCGAGAAAAAGGACAAAGGCGAGTGGTTCGAGCAGGTCCTGCCCGAGGACCTGATCGAGTACGGGCTGATCCCCGAGTTCATCGGCCGCCTGCCGGTCGTCGCCGCGATCCACCAGCTCAGCCGCGATGACCTGATCACGATCCTGACCGAACCGAAGCACGCGCTGACCAGGCAGTTCCAGCGATTCTTCGAGTTCGACGACATCGAGCTGGTCTTCTCCGAGGACAGCCTCGAGGCGATCGCCGACAAGGCCCTGGAGCGCGAGACCGGCGCCCGCGGTCTGCGCTCGATCCTCGAGGAGACGCTGCTCGACGTCCAGTTCGAGCTGCCCTCGCGCCGTGACGTGACCAAGTGCGTCGTGACCAGGGAGACGATCGTGCAGGGGCGCAGACCGACGTTGGTTACCGAGGCTGCCCAGCAGGACATCGGGCCGGCGGACGAGGGGCTTGACGAGGAAACCGCTTAGTCGGGTTGAGGGGTCGAGGGTCCCCCCGACCCCTCATGCGGGCCGGTGGCTATCTAGACTCGCCGCGTGGGCCCCGCGCAGCGGAAAAAGCTTGAAGAGACGACGCGGTATGCGTCGGCTGAGGTCGAGCGGCGGCTGTTTGCGGAGTGGATCGAGGGCGGTTACTTCCATCCCAAGCCGGAGGGAACCGCCGCGGAGAACTTCTCGGTTGCGATTCCGCCTCCGAACGTCACCGGCGTGCTCCACATGGGGCACGCGCTGAACGGCTCGATGCAGGACGCCTTGGTGCGGATGAACCGGATGCGGGGGCGCAACACGCTCTGGACGCTTGGCACCGACCATGCCGGCATCGCCACCCAGGCGGTAGTTGAGAAGGGCCTGGCGGAGGAGGGGATTTCGCGTCAGGAGCTCGGCCGCGAGGCCTTCGTCGAGCGCGTCTGGGCCTGGAAAGAGGAGTACGGCTCGCGGATCGTCGAGCAGTACAAGCGGCTCGGCGCCTCGCTCGACTACGAGAACGAGCGCTTCACCCTCGACGAGGGCTACGTCCGCGCTGTCTACCGCGTCTTCAAACAGCTCTACGAGAAGGGCTACATCTACCGCGACAACTACATGGTCAACTGGGACCCGGGCTCGCACTCGGCGATCTCCGACCTGGAGGTCGAGAACCGCGAGGTCGAGGACACGCTCTATTCGATCGATTACCCCGTCGAGGGCTCCGATCGTGTCCTCACGGTGGCCACGGTGCGCCCGGAGACGATGCTCGCCGACACCGCCGTGGCGGTGAATCCCGACGACGAGCGCTACGCCGAGCTGATCGGCCAGCACTGCATCCTGCCGCTCGTCGGCAGGCGCATCCCGGTGATCGCCGACGAGCACGTCGATCCCGAGTTCGGCACCGGGGCGCTGAAGATCACCCCGGGCCACGACCCCAACGACTTCGAGATCGGTCGCAAGCACGGGCTCGAGGAGATCGGGGTGATCGGCCCCGACGGGCGGATGAGCGAGGAGGCCGGGGAGTTCGCCGGCCTCAGCGCCGCCGAGGCGCAGGAGGCGGTTGTCGCTGCGCTACGCGAGGAGGGGCGCCTGCGCGACGAAGAGCCCTACGCCCACTCGGTGCCCTTCTCGGAGCGCTCGGGCGCTCGGATCGAGCCGCTGATCTCGCTGCAGTGGTTCTGCCGCATGGACGAGCTGGCCAAGCCGGCGATCGAGGTGGTCGAGCGCGACGAGGTGCGGATCACGCCGCCGCAGTGGAAGCGCGTCTACCTCGATTGGATGCGCGAGATCAGACCCTGGTGCGTCTCGCGCCAGCTCTGGTGGGGTCACCGGATCCCGGTCTGGTACTGCGACCCATGCGAGGAGACCTATGTCGCCGAGGAAGCCCCCGAGCGCTGCGGCGCCTGTGGTGTTGAACTGCGCCAGGAGGAGGACGTGCTCGACACCTGGTTCAGCTCGGCGCTCTGGCCCTTCGCCACCCTGGGCTGGCCCGAGGACACGCCAGAGCTGCGCGCCTTCTACCCGACCAGCTTCCTCACCACCGCGCGCGAGATCCTCTTCCTCTGGGTGGCGCGGATGGTCATGACCGGGACCGAGTTCGCCGGCGACGTCCCCTTTCGCGACGTCTACGTCCACTCGGTGATCCAGGCCCGCGACGGCAGGCGGATGTCGAAGAGCCTCGGCACCGGGATCGACCCGCTGGAGGAAATCGACGAGCACGGCGCCGACGCGCTGCGCTTCGGCCTGCTGGCGATGTCCTCGACCCAGGACGTGCGCTTCTCCGACGCCAAGGTGCAGCAGGGCGCCGACCTCGCCAACAAGCTCTGGAACGCCAGCCGCCTGATCCTGCTCAACGTCGCCGAGGTCGAGGCCGCCCCGCGGCCGCTGAGCGTCGAGGACCGCTGGCTGCTCTCGCGCCTCGAGGCGACGATCGCCTCGGTCACGGCGAAGCTGGAGGAATACGACTTCGCCCATGCTGCCGCGGAGGCCTATGCCTTCTTCTGGTCGGAGCTCTGCGACTGGTACCTGGAGATCGTCAAGCCGCGGCTCTACGACGGGGAGGAGGAGGTCTCGGCGACCTTGCTCTGGACGCTGGAGCGGATCTTGGCGCTGCTGCACCCGGTCATGCCCTTCGTCACCGAGGAGATCTGGTCCTACCACCCGTCGCGCCGCGGCCATCTCGCTGTGCACTCGTTCCCCGTGACCGACGAGGCACTGCGCGATCCCGAAGCCGAGGAGGAGGTGCGGGCCGGAATCGAGCTGACCGGCCGGCTGCGCGCCTGGCGCGACTTGGTCGAGGCCCCGGCGGCGACCGTCCTGCCTGCCCGCGCCGAGGGTGCCGTCCCGCAGGAGTTCGTCGGCCGCCTCGCCCGCTTCCAGTTCTGCGAGGACGGGGGCGACCCGATCGCCGCGGTGGGGCCGGTGAAGATCCTCGCTTCGGCTGAGATCGACGCCGAGGCGGTCGCCGCGCGGCTCGACGCCCGGCGAGAGGAGCTGCGCGCCGAGATCGCCCGCGCAGAGGGCAAACTCGGCAACGAGAAGTTCGTCGACCGCGCGCCAGCCGAGGTGGTCGAGGAGGAGCGAGGGAAGCTCGCCCGCTACCGCGCCGAGCTCGAGGAGCTCTCCGAATAGACCCCGACGACTATCTCGACTCGCTCGAGCCGATCGGCTGGAAGCTCGGTCTCGAGCGGATGCAGACGTTGAGCACCCTGCTTGGCCTGCCGCAGCACCGCTTTGCCTCCGTGCACGTCGTCGGCACCAACGGCAAGTCCTCGGTGACGCGGATGATCGCCGCCCTGCTCGAGGCGCACGGTGTGTCGGCCGGGGCCTGCGTCTCCCCGCACGCGGCACGCTGGTCCGAACGCATCCTCGTGCATGGCGAGGAGATCGACCCAGCCGCGTTCGCCGCCGCGGTTGAACGCACCGCGCAAGCCGCCGAGACCGTCAACCGCGGCCTGGACGAAGGCGAGGCGGTGACCCAGTTCGAGCTGGCCACCGCGGCCTCCTTCGTCGCTCTGGCCAATGCTCGGGTCGAGGCCGTCGCGATCGAGGCGGGGTTGGGGGGCAGGCTCGACGCCACCAACACGATCCCCTCCAAGGTGACCGTGCTGACCTCGGTCGGCCTCGACCACACCGAGTGGCTGGGGGAGACGGAGGAGGAGATCGCCGCCGAGAAGCTGGCCGTGCTGCGCGATCACTCGACCCTGGTGCTGGGGCGGGTCAGCCCGGCGGTAGAGGCCTTGGCACGCCAGACCGCCAGCGAGCGGAATGCAGAGCTGATCGTCGCACCGGACGACCCGGGTCCAGAGGTGAGGCTGCGCGCCGCGGGCCCCTTCCAGCGTCGCAATTTCGCCCTCGCCTGTGCCGCCGCCGAGGCCTTCCTGGGCGAGTTGGACCGCGAGCGGGCAGCCGCCGTGGCGGCGGAGGTCGAGATCCCCGGTCGGCTGGAGTGGGTTGAGTCCGAGCCCCCGGTGGTGCTCGACGCCGCCCACAACCCCGACGGCGCAAGAGCCCTCACCGAGGCGATCCCCGAGCTTGCCGCCGACCGCCCGGTGGTCGCCGTCCTAGCTGTCCTAGCCGACAAGGACGCACGGGCGATGATCGAGGCGCTCAAATCAGTCCTGAAGCAAGCCGTCTGCACCGAACTCCCCAACGCATCGGCCGATGGGCCGCAAAGCGGACACATAGGACGCTTTGCGGCCCGTCGGCGGGGATTTGGGGCGGGGGAGTTGGCGCGGATGTGTGTGGAGGCCGGGTTGCGTGCGGAGGCAGAGGTTGACTTCGCCTCCGCGGTGGCCAGGGGGCGGGAGCTGGCGCTCGAGGTCGGTGGCGTCCTTCTCGTTACCGGTTCGCATTACGCGCTCGCGCCCGCCCGAGCTGCGCTGGCACTGTGCGAGGATTGAGGCGGAATGAGCTCCAAAAGCGCCAGCTCCGAACTGCTCTCGATGATGGCCCTGGTCGCCGCGGTCGTCGCCGCGGTGATCCTGATTTTCTTCGGCCTCGGCTACCTGTTTGGCTCTCTCTTTCTCTAGGTGACAGGGTTAGCGGGGCAGGCGGCGAAGTAAACTCACCGCGCTCCCCAGTGGGCACCCCCTAGCCATGGCACTCGCGACCTTCGGGATCAATAACAACGGCCTCAACCTGGTCGTCAACCTGCTCATCCTGGGGCTGATCGTCGTCTGGCTGGCGCTGATCGTCTACACCTACCTCGACGCCAAGCGCCGTATCTCCGATCCCTTCCTGGTCGGCTGCGCGACGCTCGCCTCGTTCATCCCCTATCTCGGCACGGCGATCTACGCGATCGTGCGCCCACCGGAGTTCCTCGAGGACGCCCACGAACGCGAGCTCGAGATCAAAGCGGCGGAGCTACGCGTGCGCCAGCTGACCGAGCACTCCTGTCCCGGGTGCGGATTCCCGGTCGAGAAGAACTTCCTGCGTTGCCCCGACTGCCAGCGTCGCCTCAAGAACCCCTGCCCGAGCTGCAACCGGCCAGTGGACCCGAAGTGGGCCCTCTGCCCCTACTGCGAGGACCCGCTGCGCGGGGCAGAGCGCCCGCGCCGTAAACGTGAGGGACGCGCCGCGGCGCCGTCCGAGGAGCGCAAAGCAGCTCGCAAGAAACCGGCTGCCGCCGAGCGGAAAGAGTCGCAGCGCGAGGCGCCCCAGGAACCCCCCAAACCAAAACGACAACAAAGGAGCACCAGCCGTGAGCCGGACCCTGATCCTCGTCAAGCCTGACGCCTTCGAACGCGCCCTCAGCGGCGAGGTGATCGCACGTTTCGAGCGCAAGGGCCTGCGGGTCGCGGCGCTGAAGACGATGGTCGCCTCGGAGGAGATTGCCGGCGAGCACTACGCCGAGCACACCGAGAAGCCCTTTTTCGGCGAGCTGGTCGAGTTCATCACCGGCGGCACCCTGGTGGCGATGGTCATGGAGGGCAGCGAAGCCGTGGCCGCCGCCCGTCAGGTGATCGGGGCCACCAACCCAGTCGAGGCCGCGCCCGGCTCGATTCGCGGTGACTACGCACTGGAGGTGACCTTCAACATGGTCCACGGCTCGGACTCCGATGAGTCGGCCGAGCGTGAGATCGGCATCTGGTTCCCCGAGCTCTGAACGTCACCCTCGCATCGGGGTCTCCGCAGCGGCGGGAGATCCTGCAGAAGTTGGGCATCGAGTTCGACGTTGTTGTACCCGGCGTCGATGAGTTGACGGGTGGGGACCCAGAAATTGAGGTCGTTGAGAACGCCCGTCTAAAGGCTCATGCGGTCAGCGGGCGGGTCCTGTCGCGGGGTGAGGGGGGCACTGCGGGCGGGCCACGGTCCGTCCTCGACCCCCCTCACCCCACGCCACCCGCCCGAGTTATCGCCTGCGATACCGACGTGGTTCTGGACGGCAGAGCACTGGGAAAGCCCGCTGACGAGCGTGAGGCGCGGGAGTACCTGGAGCGGATGTCTGGTCGCGCGCATCTTGTGTTGAGCGGGCTTGTCGTGCTTGCAGATGGTGAGGAGCGCAGCGGGCTTGAGCGGACTACCGTCGTCTTCAAGGAGTTGAGCGAGGATGAGAAAGAGCGCTATGTGGAGTTTGGCGAGTGGCGGGGGCGGTCTGGGGGGTATGCGATCCAGACGCTTGGGTCGACCCTGGTGGAGCGGGTCGAGGGGAGTGTTTCGAATGTGGTTGGGCTGCCGGTTGGGTTGCTCGCCGACCTGGCTCCCGAGTTACTGAGGGGCGTCGCGGCGTAGGGTCAGGACCTCGTCGAGGTTGTCGAGCAGGACGTCGATGATCTCCGGGTCGAAGTGCGTGCCGCGCTCCTCGACGATCAATGTCATCGCCTGCGCTCTGCCCATCGCCGGGCGGTAGGGGCGATCGCTGAGCAGGGCGTCGAGGACGTCGGCGACCGTCACGAGCCTGCCCTCGAGCGGGATCTCCTCGCCGCTCAGCCCCTGCGGGTAGCCGCTGCCGTCGAACCACTCGTGGTGGGTGAGGGCGATTGTCGCTGCCATGTTCAGCAGGTCGCTGGCGGAGTCGGCGAGGATCTGGTGTCCGACGATCGTGTGGGACTCCATCCGTTCGCGCTCGCTGGCCGTCAGCTTTCCCGGCTTGCGCAGGACGCTGTCGGGGATCGAGATGTTGCCGATGTCGTGCAGCGGCGCCCCTGCACGGAGAAGCAGCATCCGTTGGGTGTCGAGGCCGAGCTCGGCGCCAAGCAGGGCCGCGATCGAGGCCATCTGGTTGACATGGCGATCGCTCTGCGGGTCGTACATCTCGATCGCGCCGGCGAGTCGCTCGACGGTCTCCCGGTGTGAGGCCTGCAGGTCCCTGATCACCTTTCGCTGCGTCTTCTCGCGCTCGCTTTCGCGGTGCTTGCTGATGTCACGCACGGCGGCGGTGGCGATCGTCTCGCCGTGCCACTCGATACTCGAAAGGCTGATTTCGGCGGGAAACTCGCTGCCGTCCTTGCGCACCGCGAACAGCTTGATGTCGGCGCCCATCTCGCGGGAGTGGGGTTCTTCGAAGAAATGCTCCCTCAGCTTGGGATGCCTGTCGCGAAAGCGCTCTGGAATCAGGCGGTCAACCGCATTGTCCTCCAGCTCCTCACGTCCGTAGCCGAAGAGCTCCTCGGCGTGCTTGTTGACGAGAACGATGCGGCCCGCCCGCCCGACGCCGACGATCGCGTCTGGCACGAACTCGAGGAACTGCTCGAACGTGGAGCCGCCTCCCTCGGCCCCATTCAATTCTTGCCTGTCTTCCACCGGCGATCCCGTCGGTAAGCGAACATTGGCTATCGGTAACGGCTGAAATTACTCCAGTGCCTCTGATTATAAGTTTCAAAACTTGGCTGCACCAGTTAGAGACTTATTAAGTCTTGGACGGCCCGGCTATGGCCATCTGGGATGATTGCGCCTGCATTTCCGCCAAATTGCACATATGGGCATATTCAGCTACCTGACCGGACTCGGCGGCCGCGACATGGCGGTCGACTTGGGGACGGCCAACACGTTGGTTTACGTGCGCGGTCGCGGCATCGTGCTCTCCGAGCCATCCGTGGTCGCGATCGACTCCCGCAACGGCCAAGTGCATGCGGTCGGGGTCGAGGCAAAGCGAATGCTGGGCAGGACCCCCGGCTCGATCACCGCGATCCGGCCGCTCAAGGACGGGGTGATCGCCGATTTCGACGTCACCGAACAGATGTTGCGCCACTTCATCAAGCAGGTGCACTCCAACCGCTTCGCCCACCCCAGGGTGGTCGTCTGTGTCCCCTCTGGGGTGACCGGGGTTGAGAAGCGGGCGGTCGAGGAGGCCTGCCTCTCCGCCGGGGCGCGCAAGGCCTACCTGATCGAGGAGCCGATGGCGGCGGCGATCGGCGCCGGCCTGCCGGTGGCCGAGCCGACTGGCTCGTTGATCGTCGACGTCGGTGGCGGCACCACCGAGGTGGCGGTGATCTCACTGGGCGGAATCGTCGTCTCGCAATCGATCCGAGTCGGCGGTGACGAGCTCGACGAGGCAATCGTCCACCACTGCAAACAGCACTACAAACTTGCGATCGGCACCCAGACCGCGGAGGAGGTCAAGCTCGAGGCGGGCTCAGCCTCCCCCCTGTCTGAGGAGGTCGAGGTTGAGATCCGCGGCCGCGACCTCGTCTCGGGCCTGCCGAAGACGATCACGCTCGGCTCGGCAGAGGTTCGCGGTGCTCTCGACGAAACGATCAGCCACATCGTCGACGCGGTCAAGGACACGCTCGATCGCACCCCGCCCGAGCTCGCGGGGGACATCATGGACAGGGGAATCACCCTCGCCGGGGGTGGAGCTCTTCTGCAAGGACTCGAACAGCGCCTCCGCGATGAGTGCCAGATGCCGTGTCAACTGGCAGAGTCGCCTCTAACGTGCGTGGCCGTCGGCTCCGGCATCTCGCTGGAGGAGTTCGAGACGATCCACCGCGCCAGCAAGATGAACTCGGGAACGGCACGCGTTGCCTAGCCGCCGTTTGCAAGAACCACCAAACTTAGGTCTCCGACGTGTATCGCAAGCAAGTACGCCGCCGTAGGGCGGTATTAACTCTTCTCATCCTCGGCTCCTTCCTGTTGCTGACGATCACCTACGGGCAAAGCTCGGGTGGCCTGCAACGGGGGGTGAGCACGATCTTCAGCCCGCTGCAATCGGTCACCGACCGAGCCTTGAAGCCCGCCCGCGACCTGATCGGCTGGTTCGACAAGACCTTCGACGCCCGCGGTGAAAACAGCCGGCTCAAGAACGAACTGGTCAGTGTGCGGCGCCAGGCGGTCGCCGGCCAGGAGGCCCTGCAGGAAAACGCCCAGCTGCGCAAGCTGGTTGAACTCGACCGTGATCCGGCCTTGGCCGAATCCGCCTACGAGCCGGTCACCGCTCGGGTGATCGGTCGCTCGCCGACGGTCTGGAACTCGACGGTCACCGTCGACGTCGGCTCGGGTGACGGCGTGAAGGTCGACGACCCGGTGATCAGCGGCGATGGTCTGGTCGGCCTGGTTGCGTCTTCCCAAGGCGGCTCGGCCCAGGTGACGTTGATCACCGACCACACCAGCGCCGTCTCCGCCAAGGTCCTCCCGAGTGGGGTGCAGGGTGTGATCAGGCCAGACGTAGGCGACCCGGAGGACCTGATCCTCGACTTCATCGACTCGACCAAGGACGTCCACGGCGGCCAGATGGTGGTTACCTCGGGCTGGCGCGCCGAGGGGCTGTCCTCTCTCTTCCCGCCCGGCCTGGCGGTGGGCGAGGTGACCAGCGCCTCGATCGTCGAGCAGGAGGCGAGCCAGCAGGTCCACCTCCGCCCCTACGCCGACATCGCCAACCTCGACCTGGTTCAGGTGCTGACCGGGGGGTCGCGAGGGTGATCGTCACGCCGAAGATCTTCGCCCGCCTCGCCGCGATCGCGATCCTCGCCGTGCTGCTGCAGCTCTCTTTCTTTTCACGGGTCGAGCTGCTCCACACCAGCGCCGACATCCTGCCTGCGGTCGTCGTCTCGCTCGGCCTGCTCGGGGGCAGCCTGACCGGCGCCGTGGCCGGCTTCTGGATCGGTTTCCTGGTCGATTGCCTGCTGATCGCGCCGCTCGGCGGCTCCTCGCTGGTCCTGCTCGGTGCGGGCTACCTGGCCGGGTTGTTTCGCGAGCGCTTTGACATTCACAGCGCCTTGGTCCCACCATTGGCCTGTATGGCTCTGACCCTTTTCGCCGAGCTGGGCTTTGGCGCCGTGCAGGTGATGCTCGGCGTCGACGCGCCGGTCAGCGTGCTGATCATCCGCGACATGTTGCTGAAGAGCATCTACGCCTTCTTCCTCGCCTGGCCGATCTATTTCGGCCTGCGACGGCTGCTGCGCCCCGCCCTGGTCGAGGAGCCCAAGGTGACCCGCCGGCGCCAGCCGACCGTGCTGGGGGGAGCCTGATGTACCGGCGCTCGGACGACCTGGGCCCGGAGATGAGCAACAAACTGGCCTTGCGTGTGGCCATCTTCGGCGGCGTCGCCCTGGCCCTCTTCATCGTCCTCTTCTTCCGGCTCTGGTTCCTGCAGGTGCTGAACGGCGACAAGTACCTCGCCGAAGCGAAGAACAATCGCACGCGTGAGTTCCGTGTCAGTGCCCCGCGCGGCGAGATCCTCGACCGCAGCGGCAAAATCCTCGTCTCCAACCGGACCAGCCTCGCCCTCCAGGTAATCCCCGACAAGCTGCCCGAGGACCCGCGGGAGCGCCGGGCCGAGTTGGCGCAGCTGGCGGAGCTGACGCACAGCTCGTTGCCGCAGGTGCGCAAGACGATCCGCGAAGAGCTGAAGCTGGCGGCGGGCGCGCCGGTGACCCTGCGTCGCGACGTCGGCAACTTCCTCGTCTTCTACTTGCAGGAGAACCAGGATCGCTTCCCCGGGGTGAGCGTGCAGCGGGTCTTCGTCCGCCGCTACCCGCACGGCACGCTTGCCGCGCACATCGTCGGCAACGTCGGCGAGGTCAACGAGGAGGAGCTGAAGGAACCGGCGTACCGGCGGCTCGAGCCCGGCGACGAGATCGGCAAGGACGGGGTCGAGGAAACCTATGACAGCTACCTGCGTGGCACGCCGGGCATCGAGCGCATCCAGGTTGACGCCCTCGGCCAGCCGACTCGCAACGGACAGCTCGTCTCCCAGCCGCCTGTTCCAGGGGACAACCTGAAGCTCTCGATCGACGCCGACGTGCAGGAAGCCGGCGAAGCCGCGATGGCCTCGTTCGGCCTGCGTGGAGGCTTCATCACGATGGACGTCCACACGGGGGAAATCCTCGCGCTCGGCTCATACCCGACCTTCGACCCCTCCGTCTTCACGCGACCAATGACCCAGGCGCAGGTCAACGCCCTCTACCGCGACGAAGTCCAGGCCCCGCTGGCCGACCGGGCGATCGCCGGCCTCTATCCCACCGGATCCACCTTCAAGCCGATAACCGCGATCGCCGCGCTGGAAAGCGGCAACCTGACGCCGGGCGAGGTGATCAACGATCCCGGTCAGCTCGTCATCGGCGACCAGGTCTTCACCAACGCCGGCGAAGCGGCCAATGGATCCGTCAGCCTGGTCTCGGCGCTGGAAGTGTCCTCCGACGTCTTCTTCTACACGCTTGGTTGGCGAATGTGGGACACCGGTGACCTGCAGCAATGGGCGCACGCCCTCGGCATCGGTCGCCCGACGGGCATCGATCTGCCCCTTCACACCGCAGGCCTGCTGCCTTCTCAGCACTGGCGCAATCAGCTCTACAAGGAAGGCGAAACCGACAGGCCGTGGTCCGCGGGCGACAACGTGCAGCTCGCGACGGGTCAGGGCGATCTGCAAACCAACCCGCTGCAGATGGCGATCGCATACGCGGCCCTTGCCAATGGCGGAACGATCGTGACGCCCCATGTGGGGCTGCAGGTCGACGATGCCGCCGGCCGTGTCCTCGAGGAATTCGACCGCCGCCCCCGCCGCCATGTGCGGATGGACCAGGCGTATCGGGAAGAGATCCTCGAAGGGCTGCACGACGCCGCGCAAAACGGGAGCGGGACCTCGTTCGAGGTCTTCGGCAACTTCCCCATCTCCGTTGCGGGCAAGACTGGAACGGCCGAACGCCCCCCCTACCCGGACCAATCCTGGTATGGAGTGCTCGCCCCGTATCCCAATCCGCGTATTGTCACCTTCGTGACGATGGAGGAAGGCGGCTTCGGCGCCGAAGCTGCGGCGCCCGCGGCAAGAACGATCTTGGAAGCGTATTTCGCAGACCAGCTCTCGAAGGAGTCCAACTCCGAAGAAGGCGAAGGCTGATGTACGCGACCCGCACCCGGCGCGCTCGACCTGAGCCCTTTGCCCTGCGCCCGGGGATCGCCGAGCGACTCGGCCTCCCCTACATGGACGCCACGCTCGGCCTCTCGGCGATCGGCCTGGTGGCCTTCAGCATCTTCACCCTCGGGCAGGCGACCCAGCACGACGTGCCCGGCAGCCCCGGCTACTTCGTCGACCGGCAGTTGATCTACGCGATCCTCGGCCTGGCCGGCATGTACGTGCTGGCCCGGATCGACTACTCGCGCTTCCGCGAGCTGCGGGTCGGCATCTACACCTTCCTCTGTGCCAGCGTTACCGCGGTCTTCTTCTTCGGCTTTGCCGCGCGCGGCTCGCGGCGCGCCTTCGACCTTCCCTTCTTCAGCTTCCAGCCATCGGAGCTGGGCAAGCTCCTGCTCGTACTGGCGCTTGCCGGCTTCGTCATCGATGGCGCCCGGCGGGGCTCGGCCCGGCAGCGCACTGTGCGCTACCTCTGCCTCGGCTTCGCCCCGGCTGCGCTTGTCTTCCTGCAGCCGGACCTCGGCACCTCCCTGGTGTACGGGGCAATCACCCTCGCCGTGATGTACGTGGGGGGCGTCCCCTGGACGCACTTCGCGGTGATCGGCGCGGCCCTCGTCGCACTCGTTGCACTCGTCCTCGTGGTCGCTCCCGCAATCGGGACGCCGATCCTGAAGGAGTATCAGCAGCAAAGGCTGACCTCCTTCGCCGATCCCAGCGGGGACCCCAGCGACGCGGGCTACCAGCAGAACCAGGCCATGATCGCTGAGGGTGCCGGTCAGTTGACCGGCCGCGGCGATCGGGCCACCCAAACGCGGCTCGACTTTGTCCCTGAGCGGCACACCGACTTCATCTTTGCGGTGATCGGTGAGCGCTACGGATTCATGGGGGCCGCACTAGTCCTATCCCTATACGCCCTGCTGATCTGGCGGGCGCTGCGGATCGTGACGCTCTCGAAGAACTCATACGGGACCCTGGTAGCGGGCGGCATCGCCGCCATGCTGCTCTTTCAGGTCTTCGTAAACGTGGGGATGAACCTGGGGATCATGCCGATCACCGGGATCCCCCTACCGCTGCTCAGCTACGGGGGTTCCTCCGTGCTGGCGACGTTACTCGCGGTGGGAGTGCTTCAGAGCATTCACATGCAAGCGCGCCTCAGTCAGAAAGGCAGGTTCGCCTGGTGACCCGTTGAAGGGGACCCAGCCATGCGTACCTATCTGAACTGAGCTAACTCAATGAAAAAAACCATCCTGGTGTCCGCCGATCGTGGCGAGACCCGTGTCGCCGTCCTCGAGTCGAAGACCAAAGGCGGCAAACGCAATGTGGCGGAGCTCTACATAGAGCGCCGCGGCCGGCGATCGATCGTCGGCAACATCTACAAGGGCAAGGTCGACAACGTCCTCGCCGGTATGGAGGCCGCCTTCGTCGACATCGGCCTCGAGCGCAACGGCTTCCTGCACGTCGACGAGATCGTCCTGCCCAACGGCGAACAAGCGCCGAAGCGGGGTCGCGGCAGCGGCCGCAAAATCACCGAGCTGATCAAATCGGGCCAGGAGATCCTGGTCCAGGTGGTCAAGGACCCGCTCAAGTCGAAGGGCGCCCGCCTCTCGATGAACGTCTCGATTGCCGGCCGTTACCTCGTCTACGCCCCGCAGGGCAGCGGGGTCGGCGTCAGCCGTCGCCTCTCCGAATCCGAGCGCGACCGGCTGCGCAAGATGGTCGATCGCACCTACAAAGGCCCCGGCGGGCTGATCGTCCGCACCGCCGCCCACGGGGCGAAAAAATCCGACTTCGTCAGGGAGGTCGGCTACCTGCACAAGCTCTACGACGTGCTCGAGCGGCGCAGCGAGAAAACCAAGGCGCCCGGCCTCGTCTTCCAGGAGGCCGACCTGCCGGTGCGCGTCCTGCGCGACGTCTTCCTCTCCGACTTCGAAAAAGCGGTGATCGACTCGCCGAAGCAGCGCGACCGGGTGACCGGCTTCTTCCAGCGCACCGCGCCGGAGCTGGTCGACAAAGTCGAACTGTATGAGGGCACGAAGCCACTGCTCGAGAAATGGGGGGTCGACAAAGAACTCGAGTCGACCCTGGTGCGGCGCGTCGACCTGCCGTCGGGCGGCTACCTGATCATCGATTACGCCGAGGCGCTGACCGTGATCGACGTCAACAGCGGCTCCTTCACCGGTCGCGGCAAAGGCGGGCTCGAGGAGACGATCACCAAAGTCAACACCGAGGCCGCGGAGGAGGTCGTCAGGCAGCTTCGCCTGCGCGACATCGGCGGCATCATCGTCGTCGACTTCATCGACATGGCGAGGGCGAAAAACCGCGACAAGGTGCTTAAGACGATGCGCAAATCGCTCGACGCCGACAAGTCGAAGAGCTACGTGGTCGAGATCTCGCCGCTCGGCCTGGTCGAGATGACCCGGCAGAACATCACCGACGGCGTGCGCGAGATCCTCACCACGCCCTGCCCGACATGCGATGGCGAGGGAGTCGTCCTCTCCGCCGAGACCGTGGCCCTGGAGGGGCTGCGACAGATGCGCGATATGGCAGCGCAGGACGAGAGTGCCGAGGCGTTCCTGCTGCGGGTCAACCCGAAAGTCGCCGCGAAACTGATCGAGCCCGACAGCGGCCTCGCCGAGCTGGAGGAGGAAACCGGCAAGCAGTTCCACTTCGAGGGGGGCGACGCGCTGTCGATCGACAGCTTCACCCTGGTCGAAGCCGGCAGCCGCGCCCAGATCGAGGAGCGGGCGCTGCCGTTCAAGGTCGGCGAGGAGGTCGTGGTGACGCTCGAGGAGCCGCACATGTACAACGCCGACGACGCGGTCGCCCGGATCGACTCCTACATCGTCAGCGTCAGCGGCGGCGGCCCCTACATAGGCAGTCGCAAGATGGTCCGCATCGAGCGGGTCGAGCGCGCCGCCGCGGTCGCTTCGCTGCTCGGCGATCCGGCGGGCAACGGCTCTGCGTCAGACGCTCTAGAATCCGCCGCCGCCAGATGAGCACCTACGCGGTCATAGAGAGCGGTGGCAAGCAGTACAAGGTCGAGAAGGGCAGCTCGCTGCTCGTCGACCGGCTGTCCGCGAAGGAGGGCGACAAAGTCGCCCTCCGCGCCGTGCTCTTCCGCGACAAAGAGGTGGTCGCCGAGCCGAAAGAGCTGGAGAAGGTGAAAGTCGAGGCGAAAGTCGCCGAGCACCTGCGCGGACCGAAGATCAAAATCTTCAAATACAAGCCGAAGAAGGGTTACCGGCGGCGCGCCGGGCATCGCTCCGAGTTGACCCGGCTCGAGGTCACCGAGCTGAAAATGGGCGCTCGCAAAGCGGCGGCGAAAGCCGACAAGAGCAAACCCAAAGCGGCTGCTAAAAAGGACGACGATGGCTCATAAGAAAGGACTTGGCTCCAGCCGCAACGGCCGCGAATCGAACCCCAACATGCTTGGGGTCAAGGTTTTCGCCGGCCAGAAGGTTTCGGGTGGCGAGATCATCGTGCGGCAGCGGGGAACGCGGTTCTGGCCGGGCGATGGTGTCGGGCTCGGCCGCGATCACACGATCTTTGCGACCCAGGCTGGGACGGTGGAGTTCAAGCCCTCGCGCAAGGGTCGGACGATTTCCGTTCTGCAGGACTCGTAAGCAGGGGAGGGGCAGGGTGTCCCTCCTGCTTGCTGGGTTTTTCGCCTGAGGAGTTTGCCGGCCATCCGAGATGCGCCTTGGGGCGAAAAACTAACGCCGCTGCGCTGGAGGGACACCCTGCCCCTCCCGAGTGGCTCCAACCGGGCAAGCCAGCCCATAGCTTCCGCTCCGTTCGCTGTTTGTCGCGCTATGGCCTACAAAGAGCGAACGGACGGCATTTACCCTCTCCATTCCCATGTACGACAAAGCGAAAATCTGGGTTGAAGGTGGGGCTGGCGGCAACGGTTGCGTGAGCTTCCGCAGGGAGGCTCATGTCCCCAGAGGGGGTCCTGATGGTGGCGATGGGGGGCATGGCGGGGATGTTGTGCTTGTTTGCGATCCGTCGCGCCGCGATCTGGGTGCGCTTCGCGGGAGTAAGCACTTTCGCGCAGGCCGCGGAAAGCCCGGGGAAGGGTCCAATCGCCACGGTGCACGGGGGGAGGAGTTGGTTATTCCTGTGCCGGCTGGGACTCAGGCTGAGGCTGTCGATGGCAGTCGGGTGGACCTTGTTGCTGTTGGGCAGCGGGCGGTTGTTGCTCATGGCGGGCGTGGGGGGCATGGGAACAAGCGGTTTTCCACTTCTGTCCGGCAGGCGCCACGGTTTGCCGAGCAGGGGACCGCGGGTGAAGAGGGGTGGATCGAGGTTCGGCTGAAATTGCTTGCCGATGTCGGGCTGGTGGGGCTGCCCAATGCCGGTAAGTCCTCCTTGCTGCGCCGGCTGACCCGGGCGGAGCCGAAGGTTGGCGACTATCCGTTCACGACGCTTTCGCCGGTCCTGGGGACGATCGAAGGCGAGGATCGTCAGGCGGTCGTGGCTGACATTCCCGGCTTGATCGAAGGGGCGGCCGAGGGGGCGGGCCTAGGACACGAGTTTCTCGCCCACGTCGAGCGCTGCTCGATGCTCGTCCACCTGGTCGACCTGGCCCCTGTCGAGGGCGATCCCGAGGCCAACTACGCGGCCGTGCGGGGGGAGCTTTCGGCCTACGGGGCGGGCCTGCAGCGTTTGCCCGAGTTGGTTGTGCTCTCGAAGCGCGACCTGCTTCCGGCCGAGCAGGTCGATGAGGCGGTCGCCGAGTGGCAGCGGAGGCTCGGCGATCAGGTTCAGGGTGTGCTGGCCGCCTCCGCGGCGACGGGTGAGGGTCTCGACGAGTTGCGAGTCCGCATTCTCACCGAGCTGCCCGAGGACTCGATTGCCGCCGCGCCAGACAAGCGCAAGGCAGCGGTCGCCGACGCGGGCCAGGCGGGCCCGGCCGAGTTCGAGGCCGAGCACCGCGTCTACCGGCCCGTCGGCGAGGGCGGCTACTCGGTCGAGCGCGAGGACGACGGCGGCTTCCGTGTCCTCGGCCGTGGCGTCGAGCTGCTCTTCGAGCGCCATGACCTCAAAAACGAAGAGGCGCTCGCCTACCTGGAGCAGCGCCTGAAAGAGATCGGCGTGATCGCGGCGTTGCGAGCGGCGGGATTCGAACCCGGCGACGACGTCCGCGTAGGCGAGCACGAGTTCGAGCTGCACCCCTGATGTCTCTCAAGTAGTTTCGTCATGCGACGAGAAATGACCCAGGAGGAGCCAAGACTTTGAGCTCGACCCAACACCAGGAAGCCGCTGACTTTCGTGCTCTCCACGAAGGAGATGCATTCGTCATTCCCAATCCCTGGGACGCCGGCTCGGCCAAGGTGTTCGAGGCGCTCGGGTTCAAGGCCCTTGCGACGACCAGTGCTGGGTTCGCCTTCACCCTCGGTCGCCTCGACGGTGGCGTCAGCCTCGACGAGCTGGTCGAGCACGTGGGCGCACTCGCTCGAGCGACGGACCTGCCGCTCTCGGTCGACATCGAGAACGGCTTCGGCTCCGATCCCGACGCTGCGGCGACGGCGGTTACGCGGGTCGCCGAAGCGGGTGCGGTAGGCGGCTCGATCGAGGACTACGACCCCGAGGACGGGATCTACGCCTTCGACCACGCTGTCGAGCGAGTGGCGGCGGCCGTCGAGGCGACCCGGCGCCTGGATTTCCCCTTCACCCTCACGGCGCGCGCCGAGAACTACGTCCGCGGCAATCCCGATCTCGACGACACGATTGCGCGTCTGCAGGCCTACGAGGAGGTGGGTGCGGATGTCCTCTACGCGCCCCGCCTGGGCCGTACGGACGAGATCCGCGCGATCTGCGATGCGACGAACAGGCCGGTCAACGTGCTCGCCCAGCCGCACCTCTCGGTGAGCGAGATCGCTGCCGCCGGCGGACGCCGGATCAGCGTCGGCGGTCTTCTGACCTGGGTCGCGGTCGAGGCGATGGCGGACGTAGCCGAGCGCATCCGCGACGAGGGCGACCTATCGGGGCTGAGGCTTTCCGGCCGCGTCGGAGAGTGGCTTTCCCCGTGACCCTGGTAGTCAAGCTCGGCTCCTCGATCGTCGCCGCCGATGACGGTCAGCTGCGCGTGGACGTGCTCGACTCGGTTTGCGCCCAGGTGGCTGAGCTGGAGCAGGGGGGTGAGCGCGTCGTCATGGTCACCTCGGGCGCGATCGCCCGGGGGATGCGCTTGATGGACTTGCCGGTCCGGCCGCGGTCGATGGACGAGCTTCAGGCGGCATCGGCGGTCGGCCAAGGCGATCTTTTCCGCGCCTACCAGGCACGTTTGGCCGATGGCGGGACCCGCTCTGCACAGGTCCTCTTGACCGCGGCCGACATCGCCGCTCGCACCAACTACCTCAATGCGCGCCAGACCTTGCGGAGGCTGATCGACTGGGGCGTGGTGCCGGTAGTCAACGAGAACGACACCACCGCCACCGATGAGATCACCTTCGGCGACAACGACTTTCTCGCCGCCCAGGTGGCGATCCTGCTCGATGCTCGCCTGCTTGTACTGCTCTCCAACGTCGATGGCCTGCACAGCGCCGATCCGCATGCCGACGCCGCCGCCGAGCGGATCGCCGAAGTGGGCGATTTCGCTGCCATCGCCGATCTCGATATCGGCGATCGAACCTCGGCCTTCGGCTCGGGCGGGATGCGCAGCAAGGTCGCCGCGGCGGAGATGGCCGGAGATGCCGGTATTCCCGCCATCATCTGCAATGGCACCAGCCCAGGAGCCCTGTCGGCAGCCGTGGCCGGTGAGGCGATCGGTACTCGCTTTGGAGCACGCCCCTTAAAAGCTTCGAGCTTCAAGCTCTGGCTGAAGCACGCGAAGCCGACCAGGGGTCGGCTCACGGTCGACGATGGCGCTGCTCGAGTCCTCCGTCAAAGCGGGTCGAGCCTGTTACCGGTGGGAATCGTCGATATCGATGGTGACTTCAAGGCCGGTGATGCCGTTGAGGTCGCTGCCGATGGAGATGTGCTCGGCAAGGGGATCGTGGACTACTCCTCGACCGAGCTCGGGACTGTCCTCGGGATGAAAAGCGAAGAGGTTCGCAAGTTATTGCCCCATGCATCCGATGAGGTCATTCACCGCGACCGGTTCGTGCTCCTGTAGCCCTGCTGCGCGCTGGGGAGGACGGGGTGCCCCTCCAGCGCAGCGGCGTCCGTTTTTCGCCCCAACAACTTTCTCGGACGGCCGAGAAGTCAGGGGCGAAAAACCCAGCAAGCAGGAGGGGCACCCCGTCCTCCCCAGTACCCTTTGCCGCATGGCCATGACCGTGACCTCCGTTGCCGAAGCTTGCGCGGCTGCGCAGCGGGCTGCGCGTGAGCTGGGGAGCGCCTCGACCGAGGCCAAGGATGCCGCGCTTGAGGGAATCGCTCGGCTGCTTGGTGAGCGCACAGCCGATGTACTTGAGGCCAATGAGGCTGATTTGGCTGATGAAAAGGCGGAGGGGTTGACGCCGGCTCTGCGGGACCGGTTGGCGCTTAGCGCTGAGCGGGTTGCCGCCATGGCGGACGGGGTGCGGGCCGTGGCTGCGCTGGGGGATCCCGTTGGCGAGGAGCTCGAACGGAAAACTTTGGATGGCGGTCTCGACCTGAGGAAGGTGCGGGTGCCGCTTGGGGTCGTCGCCGTCGTCTATGAGGCACGGCCCAACGTGACGATCGATTGTGCGGCGCTGACGATCAAGAGCGGCAACGCGATCGTGCTGCGTGGATCCCACTACGCGGAACGGACCAACGGGGCATTGGCGGCTTTGGTGCGCGAGGCGCTTGGCGAGGCGGGGTTGCCGCAGGACGCGGTGGTGCTGCTGGCCGGTGGCGGGCACGAGGACCTGGCCGAGCTGGCGACGCAGGAGGAGACCGTCGACCTGTTGATCCCACGCGGGGGTGAAGGCTTGAAGAGGGCTTTGAAGGACGTGGCGACCGTGCCGGTCATCTACGCCGCGGCAGGCAACTGCCATGTCTATGTACACGCCGAGGCCGATCTCGAGATGGCGCGGCGGATCGTCGTCAACGCGAAGACGCAGCGGCCCGGCGTCTGCAACGCGGCGGAGACGCTGCTGGTGGATGCCGCGGTTGCCGAGCAATTTCTGCCGGCGGCGCTGGCTGAGCTGCGCGAGGCGGGGGTCGAACTGGTCGGCGACGAGCGCGCCCGCGAAAGCGCTGGTGGCGTTGAGATCGGGGACGCCGATGAGAGCGACTGGGCGAGCGAGTACCTCGACATGAAGCTGGCTGTCGCGGTCGTCGACTCGCTCGACGACGCCATTGACCACGTCAACCGCTACGGCACGCGCCACTCGGAGGCGATCGTCACCCGCTCCGAGGACGCTTCGGCACGCTTTACGGCCGCTGTCGACGCCGCCGTCGTCTACGCCAACGCCTCGACCCGCTTCACCGACGGTTTCGAGTTCGGGATGGGCGCGGAGATCGGCAACTCGACCCAGAAGCTGCACGCCCGCGGCCCGATCGGCCTGCGCGAGCTGACCACCTACAAGTACGTCGTCCACGGCGACGGCCAGGTGCGTGAGTAGCGTCACGGGCGCGGACAGCGACCGCTCCGCCATCGGCGTCCTCGGCTCGGCGTTCAACCCTCCCCATCTAGGGCATCTCGCCCTTGCCCAAGAGGCGCTCTGGCAGCTCGACCTCGACGAGGTCGTGCTCGTGCCCACCGGGGAAGCACCGCACAAGCGGATACACGACGACCCGGGCCGCGAGCTGCGCCTGGCGATGACCCGGCTCGCCGCGGCGGACGACGCCCGCTTCACCGTCTCTACCCTCGAGGTTGGGCGCGACGGGCCGTCCTACACGTTTGAGACCTTGGAGCTGCTTGCCGCCGAAAAAGGAGACCCGGATCTGGTGTTCGTGATGGGGGCGGACGCTGCCGTCGGGTTCGAGAGCTGGCGCGAGCCACGGCGGGTTGTCGAGCTCGCGCGGCTGGCGGTGGCGCGACGCTCGGGCATCTCGGAGGCCGACGTCGGCGCGGTGATGCGCGGCATCGGGGCGGAGGGGCGCGCGACGATGCTGGAGATGCCGCAGTTCGGCGTCTCCTCCTCGGCGGTTCGCGAGCGGGCAGCCGCCGGCCGACCGCTGCGTTACCTGGTGCCGGAGGCTGTGGCGCGGTTCATCGAGGAGAAGGGGATCTACTCGTGAGTGGGCTCGAGTCCGAGGTGCTGGCGCGGCGACTGGCCGAGCTGGCCGACTCGAAAGGGGCGACCGAGATCGTCGTCCTCGATATGCGCGGGCTCGCCGCCTACACCGACTTCTTGGCGATCTGCACGGCGCGCAACGAACGCCAGGCGCGGGCGATCGTCGACGAGGTGAAGCTGCGACTCAAGCAGGACCTTGGGCTGCTGCCCGGTGGGGTCGATGGGGAGGGGTCGGCCGGCTGGATCGTGCTCGACTACCTCGACGCTGTCCTGCATGTGTTCACCGCCGAGGAAAGGGAGCGCTATCAGCTCGAGGATCTCTGGCGGGAGGCGCCAAGGCTCGAGTTGGGATTGGAGCCAGGTGGCGTCCGAGGGCACCTCTACGGTGCCGCGCATGGGTAGCTTCAAGAGGACCCTTTTCGGCTACCGCCGGGAGGAAGTGGACGCCGCGCTGTCGGCGCGCGATGCCGCGATCGAGGCCGTCGAGCGACACGCATCCTCAGCTGAAGGGGAGGCCGCCTCGCTGTCGGGGATGGTGATCGAGCGCGAGCGGGAGATCCGCAGCCTGAGTGAGCGCCTACGTGAGGCCAACGAGCGCCACGAGCGCAGCATCGTCTCTCTGCACGCCGTTTCGGAACGACTCGAGGAGATCCAATCTCAAGCGCGCGGGCAGGCGACGCGCATCCGCATGAAGGCGCTGCGTGAGGCGGTCGAGGTGAGTCGCCGCACGCAGGAGCTGGCCGAGATCCACGAGGACTCCGTCGCTGCGTCGCCGCCGGCCAGCGCCAGTGCCGAGGCCGCCCTCGGTGAGCTCTTCGAGGGCTTGATCAAGCTCGAGATCGGTCCGCTCGGCGATTTCTCGCAGCTCGTCGGCTTTGAAAACGCGGTTGGCCGCCTCGGCGCCTCGGAGATCTCGGTCGAGCGCTTCTCCGAGGGTCGGGCGACCGTCTCGATGCAGTTCGACGAGCCGGTCGAGCTCTTGCGCGAGCTGGAAGAGAACGCCCCCTTCGACTTCAACATCCGTCGCACCGCCGACGACAACCTGGTCCTCGACGTGGACGACGACCAGGATCCCGAGCAACGCGCCGCGTAGACCGCCGGTTACCGGCCTCGAACGTTTAAACTCGGGGTCTCTGCGGGGCTGTAGCTCAGCTGGAAGAGCGTCGCGCTGGCAGCGCGAAGGTCAGGGGTTCGAGCCCCCTCAGCTCCACTGTCAGTTCCTGTCCTGCAGGTGGGCCAGGAACGCGCCGACCCGGCGTTCGTAGAGGGCGGGGCCGACGTTCCAGGCCTCGACGTGACCGGCCTCTGGCGCGCGGTAGTAGCTCACCCAGCGAGGTAGCTCGGCGGCGAAGTCGTCGCTGGTCGCGATCGGCACGACCTTGTCGTCGGTGCCGTGGAAGAGCAGGGTCGGCAGGTGGAAGTCGTCGCTGTGTTGGAGGGCGTCGAGGCTGTCCCAGTCGGCGTCGATCCGGGCGCCGATCGCCCACTCGAGGGGCAGCGCGGCAACCGACGGCAGTCCCATCTCGGTGGCGTTGAACTCGAGGGTCTCCCGCCAGTCGAGGACGGGTGCATCGAGGATCAAGCCGTCTACGCGCGAGGCGAGCGGCGAGCGCTGCATGAACTGGGCCACGATCGCGCCCCCCATCGAGTAGCCGACGAGAACCAGCCGCCGCGCACCGTGGGCGGTGGCGAAGCGGGCCGCGGCCGCGAGGTCTCGCCACTCGGTCAGGCCCATGTGGTGGATGCCGTCCGGACTCGCCGGCGCCCCCTGGTCCTCCCGGTAGGTGATGACGAGGGTCGGCAGGCCGGCGCGGTGCAGGGTGGGCAACATCCGCAGTCCGACCCCCGGCGTGCCGTTGATGCCGTGGACGACGATCGCCCAGGTGCTGGACCTGCCGGGAATCGACCAGGCCGGCATCGGTCCCAGTTCGTCCGGGACGAGCACGTCGTCGAACGCCAGGCCGAAGGCTTGCCGGGGGTCGCCCGAGAAGACGTTGGCCTCGACGCCGACCTCCATTTCCGGGGCGAGATAGCCACGCACGGAGCGCAGCGTGCGGGTCACCGTGTCCGCGTCGCTGTCGACTACCGGACCGGCGATCGCGTGTCCTCCCAGCCAGTCGAGTCCGTATACACCCGGGCGCTCGGAGTCTTCGTTACGGGCGAGGACGATCCGGCCGGGTGGCAGCCGTTCGACCTTCGTCTCCTGTGCCCAGCTGGAGTGGTCCGGGACCAGCACCCGGTCGGAGAAATGCCAGCTGATCGCGGCCGCGACCAGGAGGACGACGATGAGCATGCCCGGAGCCTAGTCGGGCATCTCTCAATCGCTTTGCCCCTGCTGCCGATGACTCTGGGATGAGCACCGCCAACGAGCACGTGTTCTCGCATGGCATGCAGGACACCAGGGAGGCGTTGGCGACATGGAACGGCCACCCCTGGGGGGTGCTGCGCGGCTGGCTTGCGCTCAGCCTGGCGATCGCCCTGGCCCTGCTCGGCGCCGTGTGGGTCGTCGCCGACCTGTTGACGCCGGACATCACTCCTATCCACATGCCGGGTCTGACCGAATCGCCCAACCCCGACGACCTGCTGCCGATCCTCTGGCGCAACTCGCTGGTGCTCGCCCTGCACGCCACCGCCTGCGTCGCCGGCTTCATCGCCGGCGCCTCGATGCCGATCGCCGCCGCCCAGCGCACCGGCATCTCGCGCTGGGTTCACGTCAAGGCGGGGCAGTTCGCGATCCTCTTCGTCGCCGCGGTGACCCTCTTCTCGCTGCTCACCCAGGCTCTCTATCTGGGCTTTCAGGGGGCGACGATCGCCTACCAACTGGATATCTCGCACTTCGTCCTCATTCTCAGCGTGCTGCCACACGCGATCCCCGAGCTGACGGCGCTCTTCCTGCCCCTGGCGGCCTGGCTGATCGCCAGCCGTCGCGGTGAGTGGAACCAGCTGCTTGCCGCGACCTTCCTCACGGCTGCCCTGGCGATCCCGACCCTGATCGTCGCCGCGACGATCGAGGTCTACGTCTGGCCCCACATCCTCGAGGCCGTTTCACCGCTGTTCTGAGCGAGTCGCGGCGCAGTACGCTCGGCCGGTGGACCAACTCGTTCAGATCATCGGCGCCGTGCTGATCCTCGTCGCCTTTGCGGCCGCCCAGTTCGGTGCCATGGACCCTCATTCGCGGGCCTACCTCGCTCTCAACTTCGTCGGCTCGCTGATCCTCGCCGTCCTCGCCTGGCGCGAACGCCAGTGGGGCTTTCTCCTGCTCGAGTCCGTCTGGGCCGCCGTCTCTTTGTGGGGATTGCGGCTGGCGTTAAGGTCGGCGCCGTCGGGCTCATAAACCGCGCGGTTCACTGAGGCTTGGCGGGTCAGGGCTCCTTATCTGGTACAAAGCGGCCGCAATGCTGGTCAGGCGTTTTTCAGAAGCCCCCGCGGAGGAGTGGCACCGGCTCCGCTATCACGCCCTCATGGACGCTGGGCAGCTTGGCTCGCGCAATATGTCGGTGACCTGGCTCGAGATCCCCGGCGGCACCGAGCAGACCCTGCGCTCCGACGAGGGTGGGGAGCAGGTCTACGTCGTCGTTCGCGGTGCCGGCACGATGTCGGTTGCCGGTGACACCCAGGACGTGGGGGAGGGGGACCTGATTCTCGTCCCGCCCGCCACCGACCACTCGGTGTCCAACGACGGTGACGAGGTCTTCGCCTGCGTTTCCGTGCAGTCGCCCCCGGTCGCCGCGGCCGAGCTGTACTCGGATCAGCTTGCCGAGGTTGCTGGTTACGACGAAGACGAAAACTTGTAGCTGAATTGTTTGATTGCGCGCGCCACGCGTGCGCCCGGGCCGGCAACGCTCCGACCCATGCCCGAGCTGTCGCGCTCCCAGGTCGTCGTCTACGGCGCAATCGCCGTTGCCCTGCTGCTGGTCGGCGCCCGGGCCATCAGATCTGAAGGCGGCGATGGAGCCGCCGCCGCGGCGGTCTCCAGCTCGAGTGAGCCCGGTGACTTCAGCGTCAGCACCAGCGGCGGTGACGTGATCGTCGACGTCACGGGGGCCGTGCGGCGCCCGGGGGTCTACCGGATGCCATCCGGAGCGCGGGTCGTTGACGCGATCCGCCGGGCCGGGGGAGCGGTGGGGGAGGCGATGCTCGAAGGGATCAACCGGGCCGCCCGTCTCGCCGACGGTCAGCAGGTCGTCGTGCCGGAGCGGGGGCCGACCGGCATGCCTGCGGGAGCGGTCGCTTCGGAAGAGGGGCCGGTCAGCCTCGGTAGCGCCTCCCTGGAGCAGCTCGAAACGATCGACGGCATCGGCCCCGTCACCGCTGCCAAGATCCTTGAATACCGCGATCAGCACGGCGGCCTTGCCTCCGTCGATCAGCTCGACCAGGTGAGCGGCATCGGCCCGGCGACGATGGAATCGTTGCGCGCCCGCCTGCAGCCCTGACTGTCTGCGCATGGCTGTTCGCAGGGGACTGCCGCTCGCGCTTGCCGCGGCCGCTGTCCTCCTGGCCCTTGCGCACAGCGACGAGATCCGCACTCGTGCCGAGGCGGCCCTCGGCAAGGGGATGCCGCCGCGGGAGGCCGCCTTGGGGCGGGGCTTCATCCTTGGCGAGGATGGCGAGGTCGACCCCAGGACGAAGGAAGACTTCCGCCGTTCGGGTCTGAGTCATCTGCTCGCCGTGTCGGGGCAGAACGTCGCGCTGCTCGGCTTGCTGGCGATCCCCTTCCTCGCTTTGCTTGGGATGCCGCTTCGCTCGCGCCTCGTCTGGGTTCTCGGCTTGATCGTCGTCTACGTACCGCTGGCCGGTGCCGGTCCCTCGATCCTGCGCGCCGGGATCATGGGCGGTCTGAGCATCCTCGCCACGCTTGCCGGTCGGCGGACGTCGCGCTTGTACGCGCTCGCAATCGCCGCTGGCGTGCTCCTCGCGGTCGTGCCAGGGATCGCTGCCGACGTCGGCTGGCAACTCAGCTTTGCCGCCGTGCTCGGCATCCTCCTGCTCGCTGCGCCCCTGCGTAAGGCGATCGAGGCGAGGTTCGGCAACCAAGGTTGGCGCCGAACCTTCGTCGACGGCGCGGCGATGACCATCGCCGCCACGCTGGCAACCGCGCCGCTGATCGCCTTCCACTTCGAAGCTGTCTCCACGACGACCCTGTTCGCCAACCTGCTGGCGCTGCCGGCGGTGGCGCCGGCGATGTGGTTGGGCATGCTGGCCGCCGCTGCCGGCCAGGTTCCGGGCCTGCCGGTTGAGCTGCTCAACTCGGTCAACGCCCTGCTACTGGCCTACATCGCACAGGTAGCCACCTGGTGCGGCCGGCCGAGCTGGGCATATCTGCAGGTGCACCTCGGTCTCGGCGGCCTGCTTGCCACCTACGGAGCGATCGGAGCCGTCTCGATTTTCGCCCTCCGTCGTGGCTCGGCCAGCCGCGTTCGTTCTTTGTCGGGCTCGGTCCGACATGCAGCGAACGCGCGATGGCTGGTCCTCGTTCTCGTTCTCGTACTTGCGGCGCTCGTTCTCCTACGGCCCGCCGCGGGCGGCGCCGACCCGGGGCCACCGGCTGGCCTGCGCGTCTCGATTCTCGATGTCGGCCAGGGCGACGCGATCTTGCTGCAGCCGCGGGGCAACCCCGCCGTGCTGGTAGACGGAGGGCCGCCCGGCGATGGCCTGGCGGCGAAGTTGCGCGACGCTGGGGTCGAGCGGCTCGGCGCTGTACTGATCACCCACGATCAATCCGACCACGCCGGCGGCGCTCGTGAGCTGTTCGGCGCGATGCCGATCGGCCAGGTGCTCCACGGGGTGTTACGCCGCTCGACTCTCGCCGCCGCGCTGGCGGCAGGGATTCCACTGCGTCGGGTCGCCGGCGGCGCCGTTGTCCGCTCGGGGCGGTTGCGGCTCTCCGTGCTCTGGCCGCCGGCGGAGCTGCTCGCGGCGCCGCACGCAGGGGAGGACCCGAATCACCTCGCGGTTGTCCTGCTCGCTCGCTGGCGCAGCTTCTCGATGCTTCTCACCGCGGATGCGGAGGCGGAGACGACGCCGCTCGAACCGGGCCCAATCGACGTGCTCAAGGTCGCCCACCATGGCAGTGACGATGCCGGCCTCGGCGAGCTGCTCGACCGAGCTCGCCCCAGCCTGGCGGTGATCTCGGTCGGCGAGGGCAACCCGTTTGGACACCCGACGCCTGCGACTTTGGCGACGCTGCGAGCGCATGGGGTCCGCACCCTGCGCACCGACGCCGATGGGACGCTCGTGCTCGATACCGGCCGCGGCTCGATCCGAGTCTGGCGGGAAGGCTGACACCCGTCAGCAGCGAGACGCCTGGCCAGGCACGAACTCAACGAATCAACGAATCAATATTGGGGTTACTTCGCTGCGCGCTTGTCATCGTGGGGATTTCGGGCCGATAGACGTATCGGTGCCTTACAAACGCGGACAAGAGTGGCTGCGATCCATCGGTACCCCGAGCATCTTCGGCGAGGGTCTGTTGGAACGTGCGCGGGCGATCTCCCTGGCTCTACTTGGCGTGACTGCCGCTGTCGGCCTGGCGATCATCGCCCTGGCGATGAATCAGGGTTGGCCGCTGGTGGCCGGCAGCTCAATCCCGCTGATCTCGCCCCAGCGTCAGGCGGTTGGCAAGGCAGCGGTCGCTGCCGAGGCGCGATCGCCCCAGGCCGCGCGAGTGAGCTTTGTCGACCGGCTGCCCTCCGCCGGCCAAACCGCTCCGTCGGGGCACCGGCATCGGAGCTCCGGTGGATCCACCGGTCCGGGTCCGACTCCCCAGGCGTCGACCGACCTCGTGGTCGCGCCATCCTCTCCCGCCCCGGCGGACGGCGGTCGCCCGCATGCCTCTCCCAAGCCCGAGCCGGCCGCCATTGTCGAGCAACCCCAACAGGCCTCGCAGGCCGCGCCGGCGCCAGCCACCCCGGAGCCGGCGGCGGTGCCGGTATCCCAGCCCCCCACCGAAGCAGCTCCACCCAGCCCGGCGACCTCCGAGGTGCCGGCCCCCAGCGACTCCGACTCAGACTCGTCGTGGAGTCACGGCAACGGCCATGGCTATGGACACGACGACTGGGATGACGATGACGACGACTGGGGCGACAGCGACTCGCACGACTGGGACGACCGCGGCCACGGCGGCTGGCACGGTCACCACTACGGCGACTAGGACGACCTGGGGGCTGGCGGCCCGACGCTGCTTCTAGACTCGGCCCATGGCCGCCGAGATGCACTCGCTCTACCTGATCGCGGGCACCGACGGAGCAAAGATCGACGCGACGCGGTCGAGACTGCGGGCAAGGGCGGAGCGCGACGGGGGGGCCGCCTCGTTGGAGATCTTCGAATCCGGCGAGGGCCGCGGCGCACCCGACCACGAGGCTCTACTGGCGGCGATCCCGGCGATGTCCCTGACCGAGTCGCGCCGCTATCTGTTGGCCGATGGAGTCGAGCGCTGGCGCGATCCACAGCTCGACGCCGTGGCTGCCGCGCTTGGCGGGCTTCCACCCGATTTGAGCGTCGTCCTCATCGCCAGGGCAAAGGCGCCGGCAAAGCTGACCCGAGCGGTCAAGGCGGCCAAGGGCGAGATCCACGAATTCGAGGCGCCGAAGGCGAGGGACATGCCAAGGGTCCTGGTCGGGGACGCGGAGCGGCTCGGCTTCGCCCTCGACGGCGCCGCGGCCCGCATGCTGGTCGAGCGGATGGGAGCCAACCCACAGCGCCTCCAAAACGAGCTCGAACGGTTGGCGCTCTGGGCCGGCCCAGAGGGAGAGGTGTCGGCAGGCGATCTCGACGCGATGATCACCGACACCTCCGAGGCGGCTGTTTGGGCGCTCTCCGATGCCCTGCTCGAACGCGACCCGGCAAGCGCGCTGCGGATCTCCGAGCAGTTGATCGGCCAGGGCGAGAACGTCACCGGCCTGATCTACGGACTCGCCTCACGCCTGCGCAAAGCGTGCAGCGCCGCGGCGATGCTCGAAGAGGGAATCCCGGCGAAGCAGGTCGAATCGGGCCTCGGCATGCATCCCTACGCGGCGAAGCAGCTCGTTCGCCGGCTGCGGGGTGTCGAGGCGGAGGACCTGCGGCAGGCAACCATTGCTCTCGCCGACCTCGAGGTCTGGTGCCGCGGCGGAGCGGACTACGGCGACGAGCTGGCGCTCACCCTTGCATTGCGCGCCGCGGCAGGCGTGCCGGCTTAGCTACTTCGCGGCGCTGGCGGCAAGGCGGGCGGCGCGGCCCTTCTTGCGCGCGGCGGTGTTCTTGTGCAGGGCGCCCTTCTGGGCGGCCTTGTCGATGCGGGAGACCAAGGCACGGTGCTCGGCCTCGATCGCGGCCGTGTCGCCACCCTCGATCGCGCTCTCGAGACGCCGGAAATAGGTCTTCACGGTGCTGGTCAGCAGGCGGTTCTCGGTTCGCTCCCGCTCGCTGCGTAGGATCCGCTTCTTCTGTGAGGCTATGTTCGCCATGAGTTCGGCGCCGGACTATACCGAGCCTGAGCGCCGTTCCGGGCGAATCGCCCGTTCGACCGCTTTCTTCTCGGTTGCAACCGCCGCGTCGCGGATCGCCGGCCTTGGTCGGGAGATCGTCGCCGCGGGCTATTACGGCGTCAGCGGCCCGATGTCCGCATTCACGATTGCCTTCCAGGTCCCCAACCTCGTCCGTGCCCTGTTCGCCGACGCGGCGTTGCAGCCGGCCTTCGTGCCGATCTTCACCGAGCAGCTCGAGAAGAAGAACTACCGCGAGGCCTTCCGCATGGCCTCGACCATGCTCTTGCTCGTCACGCTCGTGCTGGGCGCGATCACGGCACTCTTCGTCCTCCTCGCGCCGGTCCTGATGCCGCTCTTCGCTCCCGGCTTCGAAGGCGAGATCCTCGACCTCACGATCACGCTGTCCCAGGTCCTCTTCCCGATCCTGATCCTGCTCGGGGTCAGCGGCGTCGTCGTCGGCATCCTCAACAGCTACGACCGCTTCGGCGCCTTCGCGATCTCGCCGCTGTTCTGGAACCTGACGATCATCACCGCCCTCGTCTTCCTGATCCCGCTGTTCCACGGGCAGGACCGGATCTACGCCTACGCGATCGGCATCCTCGTCGGCACGCTGGTGCAGCTCCTGATCCCTGCTTTCGACCTGCGCAATACGCCGTTCAAGTTCAAATGGAGCTTCGACTGGCGCAACCGCGACGTCCGCCGCGTCCTGCTGCTGATGCTGCCGGTGACGATCAGCCTCGGCCTGATCAACTTCAACCTCCTGATCAACAGCCTCTTCGGCAGCCTCGTCAGCGACCAGGCGCCGGCCGCGATCGACAAGGCCTTCCGCATCTACCAGCTGCCGCAGGGCATCTTCTCGGTCGCGATCGCGACGGTGCTCTTCCCGACCCTGGCTCGCTTCGCCGCCCGCGGCGAGCACGACAACCTGCGGGCGACGATGGCCAACGGGATGCGCCAGATCCTCTTCGTGCTCGTGCCCGCCGCCGCTGCCGTCCTCGTCCTCTCCGAACCGATGATCCGGCTGGTCTACCAACGCGGCGAGTTCACCCCGGAGCAGACGACCCTGGTTGCCACCGCCCTCTTCTGGTTCGCCTTCTCGCTGCCAACCAACGGTCTCTTCCTCCTCCTCACCCGGACCTTCTTCAGCTTGCAGCGTCCCTGGGTCCCAACCTCGATCGCCGCTGGGAACCTGATCATCACGGCCCTCGGTGCCCTCGCCCTCTACCACCTCGGCGTGGGAGGAATCGTCGCCTCCACCGCAATCGCCACCACCGTCACCGTGATCGCCCAGGCGGTGATCCTGCGTCAAATGCTCGGCGGCTTGGAGCTCGGTCGCCTGCTCGACACCGGTCTCCGAATCTCACTCGCCGCGGCGGCCCTGGCCGCGGTCAGCTTCGGCATCTGGGATGTCCTCGACAACGCCCTGGGCCGCGGCCTGCTCGGCCAGATCGTTTCGCTCGGTACCGCCTTGGCGCTGGGCGGGCTCGTCTACGTGGGGATCGCCAAGCTGCTTCGTGTGGCTGAGCTGGACCAGGTGATGCGCCTGGTCCGTCGCCGCTGATGCTTGACCTGCCGCGCTACCTGCTGGGCGTGGCCGAGATCCTGCTGCTCGGCGGCTTTGCCGCGCTTGGCGCAACTGCGGTCCGCGGTCGGTTTCTGCCCGACTTTGAGGGAGCGCCGGCGCATCTCGCTACGGCTGTGATTGCGCTTGCTCTGCTGGCTTGGACCGCTGAGCTGCTTGGCAGCTTTGGCTTGTTTGGGCCGGTGGCGTATCTCGTTGGGGTTGCGTTGATCGGGTTGGCGCTTGGGCTGGGCGTGGGCGTGGGAGGTGGGTGGGGGTGTCCCTCCGGCTTGCTGGGTTTTTCGCCCTGGAGTTGGGCGGCCGTCCGAGGGTGGGGTTGGGGCGAAAAACGGGACGCCGCTGCGCTGATCGCCCTGGCGGTCGCAGTGCTGGCCATGGTCAAGTTCGGCATCGACGTGCGGTCGAAGCTGGCGACTGGGATGACTGGGTTCGATTCGACTTGGTACCACGGACCGTTCGCCGCTGGCTTTTTTCAAAGCGGGAATACCTGGGACCTGCATTTCATCGCGCCGCAGTTTCTGGCCTGGTTCTACCCAGCGAATGCGGAAATCTTCCACGGGGTGGGGATGCTGGCCTTCGGGCGGGATCTGCTGTCGCCGCTGCTGAACCTTGGCTGGTTCGTTGGCTGCCTGGTGGCTTGCTGGTGCATCGGTAGGCCCTACAAGATCGCGCCTTGGTCACTGGCGCTGGGGGCGATTGCGCTGTCTCTGCCGGTGCTCTCGGACCAAGCTGGCGAGGCGCGCAACGACATCGTCGGGATCTTCTTCCTACTCGCTGCTGTTGCCGTTGCCCTGAATGCTTGGGTTGAGCGTGGCAGCCGGGAGGGAGGGGAGGGTCAGGCCGAGCTTTCCAGCCACGCATCCGGCTTGGGGCGAGGAGCGCTGATGATCGTCGGCTTGTCCGCGGGTCTAGCGGCCGGGACCAAGCTCAACTTTCTCTTACCTGCTGCAGTTCTCGTGCTGGGGTCAGCGCTCGTGGCGCCAGCGGGTCAGCGCTGGCGAGCTTTGGCTGCGGGTGGTCTCGCTGCGCTGGCCGGAGGCGGCTACTGGTACCTGCGCAACCTGATCCACACCGGCAACCCGCTGCCCTGGTTCGACAGCCTCGGCCCGATCTCCCTTCCAGCTCCTGACCAGGCACTAGGAGGCAGGGAAAAACACAGTGTGCTCGGCTACTTGACCGACGGCACCGTCTGGTCGGACTGGTTCCTGCCCGGCCTTCATGACGGGCTGGCTTTCCTTTGGCCTCTGCTCGCAGTCTTTGCCTTAGGAGGCCTGTTGCTCTGCCTCCTGCCATCGCGTGTGTCCTTTTTCAAGAGCGAGGCGAACAAGGAACCACGGGGCGGGCGGAAGGGGAATGTTGGGGACTCTGCACTGAGGATCGCCGGTCTCACCGGGCTTGCCGTCATCGCCGCCTGGCTGATCGCACCCACTTCAGCTTCCGGTCCCGACGGCATGCCTCGCGGCTTCGAGTCGGGCCTGCGCTACCTGGCACCAGCCCTGGTCCTCGGCCTAGCCGTGCTCCCCGCAGCGCTCCTCCCGCGGGTGGCACGGTGGCGGGGGTCCCCCATAGCGGAGGGCTCGCGCAGCGAGTCCGAGCACATGGGGGAGGGCCACCGTGACAGGACCCGCGGGCCGGCAATGGTCGGAATCCTGGCCCTGCTGGCCGCGATCGCGATCGGCTACCCGGTCCAGCGCCACTACCTGGAGAACCGCTACGCAAACCCAACCTTCGCGACCCCAGGCCTCAACGCCGCATTCAAGTGGGGCAACTCCATCTCAGGCGCCCGGATAGCCACCACCAGCACCCGCCAGTACCCCCTGTACGGCACCGACCTCTCCAACCACGTCCAGTACATAGGCGAAGAGCAGCCAAACGGCGGCTTCACGGCCCCGACGAGCTGCAAGCGATGGCGCCGCCTGCTCAACGCCGGCCACTACGACTACGTAGTCACCAGCCGCGACCGCATAGAACCCCGCAAGCCCCCCTACCCGGCATCGACCCGTTGGACCGAAGGCCTGGGAGTAGAAGAGATCCTCCGCGAGCCCCCCACCGCCGTCTTCAAGCTAAAAGGCCCCTTGGATCCATCGGCCTGTAGGGGCTAGGCGCGGCGAAAAACCCAGCAAGACGGAGGGACACCCCCACCTCCCCCTCACAAACCCATCCCGCCATACTCCGCCCCGATGGACCACATCCGCAACTTTTCAATCATCGCCCACATAGACCACGGCAAGTCGACCCTCGCTGACCGCATCCTCGAGGTCACGGGCGCCGTCGACCCGAAGAAAATGCAGGCCCAGATGCTCGACTCGATGGACCTCGAGCGCGAGCGCGGGATCACGATCAAGGCCCAGGCCGTGCGGGTCGAGTACAAGGCCGCCGACGGGCAGACCTACCACCTGCACCTGATCGACACCCCCGGCCACGTCGACTTCTCCTATGAGGTCTCGCGCAGCCTCGCCGCCTGCGAGGGCGCGCTGCTGGTCGTCGACGCTGCTCAGGGCGTTGAGGCCCAGACGGTCGCCAATACCTATCTCGCGATTGAGAACGGGCTAGAGCTGATACCTGTGATCAACAAGGTCGACCTGCCCGGCGCCGAGCCCGATCGGGTCGCAGGGGAGATCGCCGACCTGATCGGCGGTGATCCCTCCGAAGCGCTGCGAATCTCGGCCAAGACCGGCGAGGGCGTGGTCGAGGTGCTTGAGGCGATCGTCGCTCGGGTACCAGCGCCGAAGGGGGAGCCCGAGGCGCCGACCAGGGCGCTGATCTTCGACTCCGAGTTCGACCAGTACCGCGGTGTGATCGCTTACGTGCGGATGGTCGACGGCAGCTTCCGCAAGCACGAGCGGATCGTGGCGATGCAGAACAGCACCGAGGCCGACATCGATGACATCGGCTTCTTCCGGCCGGGGATGACCGGTGTGCAAAGAATGGATGCCGGCGATGTCGGCTACCTGATCACCGGCATCAAGGACGTCGCCAAGCTGCGCGTCGGGGACACGTTGACGGCCTTCGAGCGCCCCGCCAGCGAGCCACTGGAGGGATACCGCGAGGTCAGGCCGATGGTCTTCTGCGGGCTTTTCCCGATCGATACCGACCGCTTCGAAGACCTGCGCGACGCGCTCGAGAAGCTGGCGCTCAACGACGCCGCGCTGTCCTGGGAGCCGGAGACCTCAGAGGCGCTCGGGTTCGGCTTCCGCTGTGGCTTCCTCGGCCTGCTTCACATGGAGATCGTGCGTGAGCGGTTGGAGCGCGAGTACGGGCTCGACCTGCTCTCGACGACTCCGAACGTCCGCTACGAGGTCCACAAAACCAGTGGCGATAGGGTGGAGGTCCGTAGCCCGACCGAGCTGCCCGACCCCGGCACGATCGAGGCGATCGAAGAGCCCTACATCCGCGCCACGATCATCACGCCGTCCGAGCAGGTCGGCGCCGTGATGGAGCTTTGCCAGGCCCGCCGCGGTACTCACGTCGACATGCACTACCTGAGCCCGCAGCGGGTGCAGATCCGCTACGACATGCCACTGGGCGAGATCGTCCTCGACTTCTTCGATTTGCTCAAGTCCTCTACTCGGGGCTATGCGTCGCTTGACTATGAGCCGATCGGTAATCGGCCCTCGGATCTGGTCAAAGTCGACATCCTGCTCGCCGGCGACAAGGTCGACGCGCTCTCGATCATCGTCCATCGCGATTTCGCATACGAGCAGGGCAAGCGTTTGGTTGAGCGACTGCGCAAGACGATCCCGCGTCAACTCTTCGATGTCCCGGTGCAGGCAGCGATAGGCTCCAACATCCTCGCCAGGGAGACGGTCAAGGCGCTTCGCAAGGACGTCACCGCAAAGCTCTACGGCGGCGACGTCACCCGCAAGAACAAGCTGCTGAAGAAGCAGAAAGCCGGCAAGAAGCGGATGAAGCAGGTCGGACGGGTCGAGGTCCCCCAAGAGGCGTTCCTCGCCGTGCTCCAGATCGACGAGTAGGCGTCCGCCACGGCTGGCCGTTAGGCCAATAGACTCGCGCGCCATGGCTATCAAGACCGAGGCAATAGGCAAGGAATGGCCCGCCACGACTTATGAGGTGGGCAAGGAGAAGATCGGCGAGTACGCGCGGGTGATCGGGCTGGAGAACCCGGTCCACTTCGACCGCGAGGCGGCCAAGGCCGCCGGCTATCGCGACGTCGTCGCGCCGCCGATGTTCTGTGTCGTCTACAGCGCGCCGGCGCTGGGGCCGGCGATGTTCGACCCAGAGGTGGGGATGAACTTCGCCGCGATGGTGCACGGCGGGCAGGAGTTCGTCTGGGGCGAGCCGGCCTGCTCGGGTGACGAGATCACGACGAGCGCCAAGTGCCTGGAGATCTTCGAGAAGGACGGCAAGGGCTTCTACAAGTTCGAGACCGTCTCGGTAAACCAGGATGGCGCGGAGGTCGTTCGCGGCACCTGGACCAACATCGTCAGGGGGGTTTGAGGATGGCCAGTTTGAATCAGGGAGATCAGATCGCTGAGCTGAAGGTGACCCCGGACAAGTACCTGCCGCATCGCTACGCGGGCGCCTCGGGAGACTTCAACCCGATTCACATCGATCCCGAGTTCGCCAAGGCGGTCGGCCTGCCCAACACGATCCTGCACGGCCTCTACATGATGGGCTTGACCGCCCGCGCGGCAACGGAGGCCGCTGGTGGCGACCCCGGCTCGCTGAAGCGGCTCTCGGTCCAGTTCCGAGGCATGGGTGCGCCGGAGACCGAGATCGCTGTTACGGGCACGGTCAAGGCGGTCGAGGGCGGGACGGCTGTCATCGACGTGGTGGCTGCGCAGGGCGAGAATCAGACGATTCGGAATGCTGAGGCTGAAGTAGCGTTGTAGGACGCCGCTGCGCTGGAGGGGCACCCCCGCGCTCCCTTCTAGACTTCAGGCGATGCTTTCGCAGCGACAAGAGCTGATTCTGCGGCTGGTCGTGGATGCCTATCTGGCGTCGGCTAAGCCGGTGGCGTCGAAGTCGATAGCTGAAAGCTCAGCGATGGAGTGGGGCTCCTCCACGGTGCGGTCTGAGCTGGCGGCTCTTGAGGCGGCCGGTTATCTGACCCACCCGCATACGTCGGCGGGCAGGGTGCCGACCGATGCCGGGTACCGAATCTACGTCGATTCATTGATGGCTTCGGGCGCGTCGCAGGCTCCTGGTGGCGTCGAGCTCGAGCTTTCGCGCCTGCGTCGTGAGATCGACGAGGCTATGCGTGAGACGACCACCGCGCTTGCCCAGGTCACCGACCTGATGGCCCTCGCAACCGCGCCGGCGCAGGCGACGGCGACGATTCACCGGGTCGAGGTGTTGCGCCTGCAGCCGACCAAGGTGATGGCGATCGCGATCGCCTCCACCGGGGCCGTCACCAAGCGCGTCTTCGACTTCGAGGCACCGGTCGATCTGGGCCTGGTCGAGTGGGCCTCCAGCTATCTGAACGAGTCGCTCGCGGGGATGAGCGTCGGGGCGCGGATGATCGCCACTCGCCTCGCCGATCCTGAGCTGGAGCCGGTTGAGTCGCGCTTCATCGTCACCCTCGCCCCGGCTTTCACCGAGCTGGAGCAGGAGACCGGTGAGGGTCTCTACATGGAGGGCGCCTCCCGCTTGCTCTCCGACGCGCACGTCGCCGACCTGCCCCGCGCGGATCGCCTGATGACCGCGCTCGAGCGGCGAGCCGGCGTGCTGGGCATGCTGCGCTCCGCCCTGGAGGAGCGCTCGGTCTTCGTCTGGATCGGCGGCGAGAACCCGCAGCCGGAGTTGCGCTCGGTCAGCATCGTCGGCGCCAACTATGGTCTCGCCCACCGCAATCTCGGCTCGGTTGGCGTGATCGGTCCGCTGCGGATGGACTACGCAACCGCGATCTCCTCGGTGCGCGGCGCGGCACGCGAGCTGTCGCGCTATTGCGAGACGGTCTACGGCTGATGCCCGGCGACTACTACGAGATCCTTGGCGTCGCCCGCGACGCCAACAAAGCCGAGGTGAAGACGGCGTTCCGCCGCCTCGCCCGCGAGCTGCACCCGGACGTCAACAACCACGATCCCGAAGCCGAGGACAAGTTCAAGCAGGCGGCGGAAGCCTACGAGGTGCTCTCTGACCCCGAGCGGCGTCGTGTCTACGACTCCTACGGCCACGAGGGACTGCGTGGCAACGGTGCCCCGCAGGGTGGGTTCGGCTCGGTTGAGGACATCTTTCAGGCCTTCTTCGGCGGCAACTTCGGCTTCGAGGTGCGGCGCGGGCCGATGCGCGGCCAGGACCTGATCCACACGGTGGAGATCACCGCTGTTGAAGCGATGCTGGGCGCGAAGATCAAGGTCCCGAGCCACGAGGGCGAGCGCGAGATCGATCTCCCCGCCGGTACCCAGCCCGGTAGCCAGTTCGCCTTGCGGGGCAATGGCATGCCCGGCGCTAACGGCGGCCCCCCGGGCGACATGGTGATCGCGGTCCAGGTGATCGTGCCGGAGGGGCTCTCCGAGGAGCAGCGCGAGCTGGCGGCGAAACTCGGCGAGACCCTCGAGGCGCACAACCTGCGCTCCCGCCAGGGCGACGGCGGGAGCTTCTTCTCCCGCATGCGGCGCGCCTTCGGTTGATCCGGCTGGCGGTCCGCTGCGTTCCCGAGCTGGCCGAGCTGGTCCTGGCCGAGCTGACCGTCCTCGCCCCGAACGGGGTCGAGGAGGAGCGCGGCAGGGACTACGTCGAGTACGCGATATACGGCGGTGAGGGAGAGCTACCTGAGCTGGGGGAGATCGAGGCGGTGGCAGGGGACGGGCTGGTTGAGCTGGTGGCGACCACGGTCCCCGACGACTGGGCCGACCGCTGGCAGGACTTCCACAAGCCCCTCCTCGTCGGCAACCGCCTCTGGTTGCGTCCCTCCTGGGAGGAGCCACGAGAGGGCGCTATCGACGTCGTCGTCGACCCAGGCCAAGCCTTCGGCACCGGCGCCCACCCGACCACCCGCCTCTGCCTGGAGCTCTTGCTGGAGTTGGAGCAGGCCGGCCAAGCTGGGGGTCCACTCACGGACCTGGGCACCGGCTCCGGTGTCCTCGCCATCGCCGCCGCAAAGCTCGGCTGGGGCCCAGTGACCGGTTATGACCACGAGCAAGCTGCGATCGATGCGGCAAGCTCCAACGCAACTGCAAACGGCGTCACGGCAGGCTTTGAGCGCACGAACCTGCGCGAGGGCCTGCCGCAGCTCGCACCTACAGTCGTAGCTAACTTGACGGCGCCAGTGCTGAAGGCGGTTGCAGAGCAGTTCATGAGGGATGGAGGGAGCCGGGGGAGGGGTCTACAGAGCAACAGCGGGGAGGCTCTGGAGACCCCTCCCCCGGCTCCCTCCGACGCCGCTCCGGGGCCCGTTGCACCATCCCCCACCACTCTCGTTTGCTCTGGCTTGCTCCCAGCTGAGTTGGACGAAGTCGCTGCAGCCTTCGCGCCGGCTGGCCTAAGCGAGTCGGAGCGGCGCATTAACGGGGATTGGGCGGCCTTGCTGCTGCGTCGTCGCTAGCGGATATGTTTCTGCCGATGCTGGCGACGATCGTGGACCCGGGCTACAAGATCGCGTTGTTCCTCCACATCCTTGCGGTCGTGCTCGCGTTTGGGCCGACTTTCGGCTACGCGTTCTTCTTCTCGGTTTCGCCGCAGTATCCACAGGCGACGCCCGCCATCCTCGCCGGCGTGCAGAAGGTGGACAAATACCTCGTCAACCCCGGGATGGTCGTCCTGCTGCTCGCGGGTATCTACCTGCTTGCGGATGAACCGGTCTGGGAGACCAGCGATGCCTTCATCAGCATTGGCTTCATCGCGATTATCGTGCTCTTCGGTCTTCAGCACGCCTTCTTCCAGCCGAAGGTCCGAGAAGCGAAAGCACTGGCCGAGCGGGATCTGAAAGCTGGCGACACACTCAGCGATGAGTTTGTCGCGCTGGGCGATCGGATCGGCAAAGTTGGCACGCTCGCCGGTCTGATCGTCGTCGTGACGATCTTCTTCATGGCTTACAGACCATTCCAGTAGGGCCCGGACCCCTGGACGCTGCGCAGCCGATCGCGATGTTCGACTCGGGCGTCGGCGGCCTCACCGTGCTGCACGAGTGCCTCGTCTCGCTGCCCGAGGAGGACTTCGTCTATCTCGGCGACACGGCGATGTTTCCCTACGGCACGCGCGACACCGAGCGGTTGCGGGAGCGGATCAGGGCGATCACGGCGATGTTGCTGCAGCGCGGCGCAAAGCTGGTGGTGATCGCCTGCAACACGGCGACGTCGATCGGCACCGATGTGGCGCGCGAGCTGGCCGCTGAGTACGGGGTGAAGGTGGTCCCCGTCGTCGAGCCGCAAGCCGAGATCGCCGCGGCGATCACCGACAACGCCCGAGTGGGGGTGCTGGCGACGCCGAATACCGTTAAGAGCGGTGCCTATCGGCGCGCCCTGGAAGGTCAGGGCAGGGCCCTCGAGGTAACCGAGGTCGAGGCGCCCGACCTTGCGCCCTTCATCCAGGACGGTTCCCCCTTCGATCAGGGCGTGGTCGAGATGACGAGGTCGTACTGTGCGCCGTTGAAACGAGCCGAGGTCGACACCCTGATCCTCGGCTGCACCCACTACCCCTTGGTCGCGCCGATGCTGCAGCGGATCCTGGGCCGTGACGTTCGCCTCGTCAGCGGTGGTCACGCCGTCGCCGCCGCGGCGCAGCGCACCCTCGAGTCCGCCGGCCTGGCCCGCCCCGCCGATGGCGAGGGCGACTACCGCTTCCTCTGCAGTGGAGACGTCGACTCCTTCCGTGAACTGGGCACGCGCTTCCTTCAGATGCCGCTGGGAGAGGTCGAACGGATCGATATTCAGGTCTCCGACTGACGTTCGGCGCAAAGAATTTTCAAAGGGCCTCGCCGTGGCACCCGACTCGGCCGACTACCCTTAGAGCGAATGAGCGTTCTCGAGCAGATTCAGGCGGATGTGCGCACGGCGATGAAAGCCGGCGAGCGTGAACGTGCGGCGGCGCTGCGCATGATCGTCGACTCGCTCCAGCAGGACGCCAAGCTGGGCAAGGGCGACGAGGTCGCGGTGCTGCAGCGCGAGCGCAAGAAGCGGCTCGAGGCCGCCGACGCCTACAGCGAGGCGGACCGCTCCGAGCAGGCAAGCGCCGAGAAGTTCGAGGCCGAGCTGATCGAGGCCTACCTGCCGGCGCAGCTTTCCGACGGGGAGCTGAACGAGCTGGTCGAAACGGCAATCGCCGAGACCGGCGCCGTAGAGCAAAAGCAGATGGGCCAGGTCATGTCGGCGTTGATGCCCAAGGTCGGTGGTCGTGCCGACGGCAAGCGGATCAGCGCGGCGGTGCGAGAGAAACTTGGCTCGTAGGCAGCTGACCCTCGACAACAGCGTGGCCGCCGAGCTGGCCGGCTCCGAGGACGCGGTCCTGCGAGCGCTGCGCGGCCGCCTCGACTGCGACTTCCATCTGCGCGGCAACGTCCTCACCTTGGATGGCGATTCGAGCGACGTGCAGACCGCGGCCACGGTGGTCGACGAGCTGGTCGACCTGATCGAGCAGGGGCACGAGGTCGCGCCGGGGACGATCGAAGCCGTAACCGGCGCACTCGACGCCGACGAGAGCCCAGCTCAGATCCTCGAGGACGTCGTCTGGCGCCACCGCAACACCAAGGTCTCACCGAAGACGCTGAACCAGAAACGCTACGTCGACTCGATCCGCAACCAGACGATCACCTTCGGCGTCGGGCCAGCCGGCACCGGCAAGACCTTCCTCGCCGTGGCGATGGCGGCCCACGCCCTTGCCGAGCGCGAGGTGCAGCGAATCATCCTCACCCGGCCGGCGGTCGAGGCGGGCGAGCGGCTCGGCTTCCTGCCCGGCGATATCCAGGCCAAGGTCGACCCCTACTTGCGCCCCCTCTTCGACGCGCTCTACGACATGCTCGATCCCGACCGCGTCAACGGCTATTTCGAGCGCGGCGTGATCGAGGTGGCGCCGCTCGCCTTCATGCGCGGCCGCACCCTCAACGACTCATTCGTGATCCTCGACGAGGCGCAGAACACCAGCCCCGAGCAGATGAAGATGTTCCTCACCAGGCTGGGCTTCAACTCGCGCATGGTCGTCACCGGCGACGTCACCCAGATCGACCTGCCGACCGACCAGCGCTCGGGCCTGGTGGTCGTCCGCGACATCCTCAGCGAGGTGCAGGACATCTCCTTCGTGCGTTTTGGCGGCGAGGACGTCGTCCGCCACAAGCTGGTGCAGCGGATCGTCGCCGCCTACGGCGAGCACGCCGAGCGCCAGCAGGGCGAGCAGAAGCCGCCGGCGGCGGATGGCAGCTGATCTCGCCGACGTGCCTACCGATCTGCGCGGCGCCGTGGGGGCGGCGCTGACCGCCGCCGGGGTCACCGACGGCCACCTGGCGGTGGAGATCGTCGACGCGGAGCAGATCCGCGAGCTGAACCGCGACCACCGTGGCAAGGACAGCCCCACGGACGTGCTCGCCTTCCCTGTGGATGGGCTCGGCCCGACCGTCGGCCCGCGTGAGCTGGGCGATGTGACGATCTGCCCGGAGCACTGCTCCGATGTGGTCGAGGCGGCGGTCCACGGCACGCTGCATCTCTGCGGCATGGACCACGAGACCGACGACGGCGAGATGCTCGCCCTGCAGGAGCGCGTCATGGCGGAGCTGCGATGACGCGGTCTGGCTTCATCGGCTTGGCTGGCAGGCCCAACGTCGGCAAGTCCACGCTCGTCAACGCGATCGTCGGCAGCCGCGTCGCGATCGTCTCGATGCGCCCGCAGACGACCAGGCGGGCGATCCGCGGCATTGCTACCGACACGGCCGCCGGCCGCCAGCTGGTCCTCGTTGATCTGCCCGGCGTGCAAAAGCCCCGCGACGTGCTCACCGAGCGGATGCAGAACCGGGTCGAGCGCGAGCTGGCCGATTCCGATCTGGCGCTGCTGGTCGTCAATGGCGAGCAGGGGATTGGCCCCGGCGACCGCTTCATCGCCCGCGCCCTGGTCGAGGCGAAAAGTGCGCTGCCGACGATCTGCGCAGTCAACAAGATCGACACGGTCGGGCCCAACCAGCTGGTGCCGGTGCTCTCGGGGGCGGCCGAGCTCGAGGGGGTCGACGAGGTCTTCCCGATCAGCGCTCGCAGCGGCGAGGGCCTGGCGGAGCTGGTCGAGCGGCTGTACGAGCTTGTCCCCGAGGGCCCGTATCTGTATCGGCCGGAGAACCACAGCGACCAATCCGCCGAGACGATGCTGGCCGAGTTGATCCGCGAGCAGGTCCTCAACCGGACCCGCGACGAGATACCCCACTCGGTCGAGGTGAACGTGAAGGAGGTGGACCGGCGCGAGGACGGTCTGGTCACGGTTCGGGCCGAGGTCTGGGCGGAGACCGAGTCCCAAAAGGGCATCCTGATCGGCAAGGGCGGCAAGAAGGTCGGCGAGATCGGCACGGCCGCCCGCAGCTCACTGGAAGCCGAGCTGGGCGACAAGGTCCACCTCGACCTCCAGGTCCGCGTTCGTAGCCACTGGCGCCGCGACGAGGGGCTCCTCGATCGGTTGGGGATCGAGTGACCGGCGAGGCCGAGCAGGTCGCGCTCAGCTTCGATCCCGGCGCCTATGCCGAGATTCGTCGCCGGGGAAGCGAGGTGTTCCGGTCCTTCGTCGATCGCCTCGAAGCGGAAGACCGCCTCACGGACAGGTACCTGCGTGAGCGGATTCCGTCGCAGGACTTCGATCCCCTCCCGCTGCGCACGCTGGCCGGCTTTGGAGCCAGTCTCGACTCAGGCGACCTCTTCCAGTTCACGATGGAACCGATCGAGGATCCCGTGGGGAATGGGTACCTCAGCTGGTGGAAGGGATATGGCGATGACTTCGCCCGGCTCTTCCCCGAGCAGCAGAATTCCAATCTGCCGAGCAGGGGCGACTGGGTGAAAACCGGACCGTCGGAGCTCTGGGGGGTCCTGGGGTTGACGTCCATGTGGTTCGCTCGCGCGGCCGGTCGCCCCCACGATTGCGCGGCCTGCTTCTTCGTCTTGCTCCGCGACCACGCCGATGAGTTGGGGCCCCTGGCTCAGTCGTTGGGACTCGAGCTCGACCCCCTCACTCGTTCGGCTTTCGAGCTGGACGCCGGGGGTGGCTCGATCGAGGACGTCCGGAAGCTCTATGTCGAGATCCGGAACCGGAATGACATCCGGCACGGCCCTGAGCTGGCCTTTGTCGCGTTCGTGCTGCACGGCGGCCTCGACCTCACCCTGGATCTCGGCGAGAGGTGGGACCGCAAGGCCCTGTTCGATGCCGCTCACGCTGTCGCCCGCGAGGCGCAGGAGGTGTCGGCGCTCGGCGTCAAGCCCGAAGCCCTGCGCGACCTTCCCTCCGGGGAGGACCGGATCGGGGTCGAGCCACTGGTCAGGGGGATGCGCGCGCTGCTGGACAGCGAGGACACGCGGCTTCCGCTGGCGATCGGCGTGAACGCGCCCTGGGGGGGCGGCAAGTCGTCGCTGATGCTGCAACTGCGCAAGGCACTGGTCGAATATGAGGTGAGCAACCGGGAATGGATCCCGATCGGCTTCGACGCTTGGAAATTCGAGCGCAGCGAGAGGCTCTGGGCCGCGCTGGCGAAGGCGATGTACGAGCAGGCCCAGGATTCCTGGACGTTGCGGCGATGGACGTGGTTCAAGCTGCGTCTCGAGCTGCGCAGGCGCGGCCGCCTCGATCTGGGGATCCGCCTCGCGCTGTTCTCCGCCTTCCTCGCAATCGGGGTGACGGCCACCCTCATGAGCGGAGTGGGGCTGCCGGCAATCGCCGGGTTCGCGCTCTCCGCGGCGGCTATCGGGGACACCCTCATCCGTGCCTGGGGGCTGATCGGCGATCCGTTCAAGCGGGCGATCGACTCCTACGCCGCCAAGTACGACCAGCAGCTCGGATTCACCAGCGAGGCCGATGCGGACATCCAGGCGATGACCGCGGAGCTGACCCGGGAGCCGGGCCAGGCTGTCGTCGTCTTCGTCGACGATCTCGACCGGTGCAGTCCGCGCCACATCGTCGACGTCGTCGAGGCGATCAACCAGATCTTCAACTCGAACCCGGAGGCCGAGTGCGCGTTCGTGCTGGGGATGGATCGCGAGGTGGTTGCGGCCGGCATCGAGGTCGCCTATGAGGACATGATCGCGAGGCTGCCACCGGAGCGCCGGCGCAACTTCGGGCTGTCGTTTCTCGCCAAGCTGGTGCAGATATCCGTCACCGTCCCATCTCCCAGGCGGGACGTGATCGAGAACCTGATGGAGGCTGAGCCAACGGTTGAAAGCTCGGTCGACATCTGGTCGGCCGAGGGCACCCTGCTCCAGTACCTCGACCTCAACCCGCGCGAGATCAAGCGCTTTCGGAATGCCTTTCGCCTCCAGCTCCATGTCGCGAACCGGGCCGACGGGCACGATCTGAGCTTCGATCGCGGCGATCTGATCATGCTCGGCAAGTGGGTGGTCCTGCGCTTCTGCTGGCCGGATCTCTGCGCGGCGATCGACCGGGATCCGGAGCTGCTGCGCAGGCTGGAGGAAGCCTGCTTCGACGGAGGAGAAGGCGAGGGCCTGAGCGAGCAGGAGGCCGAGTGGTTGCGTGGCGATGAGAAGCTGATCAGCTTCCTGGAGGGAACTCCCCAGCTCTCGGGGATCGATTGGAAGGCTGCCCTGCGGGTGTCCTGAGCCCGGCGGCGGGCTCCCACACTACGATTGCCCGATGTTCGAACAGGTTCGATTCGACGAGCGCGGCCTGGTGCCGTGCGTGGCGCAGGACTTCGCCAGCGGCGAGGTGCTGACGCTTGCCTACGCGAACGAGGAGGCCCTACGGCTCTCCGTGGAGACGGGCGAAATGCACTTCTACAGCCGCTCGCGCGAGAAGATCTGGCGAAAAGGCGAAGAGTCGGGCAACGTTCTGAGGCTGAAGCAGCTGCGCCTCGATTGCGATGGCGATGCGATTGTTGCTCTGGTCGAGCCGACGGGGCCTGCATGTCACACGGGTGAACGGTCGTGCTTCTACCGCGAGCTTGATGGCGGAGAGCCGGCGCCGATGCCGGGCGAGGCGCTCGCGACGCTGGAGCGCACGCTGCGCAGCCGCGCCGCCGAGCGACCGGAGGGCAGCTACACCGTGACGCTGCTCGACGATCCAAAGCTGATCGGCGAGAAGGTCGAGGAGGAGGCGGAGGAGGTCGTGCGCGCTGCGCGGGAGGAGACCGACGAGCGTGTCGCCGAAGAGGCGGCCGATCTGCTCTACCACCTCAGCGTGCTGCTGGCTTCGCGCCAGGTCCCGCAGTCGGCTGTGATGGAGGTGCTCAATGGCCGTCGCCGTTGATACTGCCGAGCTGCGGATCGAGCCCAGCCTGGAGGAAGCGCGAGAGCTCGCCGAGAAAGGCAACGTCGTCCCGATCCGCACACGCTTCATCGACGACTGCGAGACGCCGGTATCGGCCTTCCTCAAGCTGCGCGCCGGTGAGCCCGAGGGCGCCCCGTGCTTCCTGCTCGAGTCGGCCGAGCAGGGCCAGGTTGGTCGCTACTCCTTCGTCGGCATCCGTCCCCGCTCGGTTTTGCGTTGGAACGAGGGGGTTCTGAGCGAGACCGGCGGGGAGGACCGCGAGGCCGCGGATCCATATGCCGCCGTTGCCGAGAGCCTCGGGCGCTTCCAGCTTGCCCCGGTGGAGGACCTACCGCCGTTTGCCGGCGGCGCGGTGGGATTCTTCGGCTACGATCTGGTGCGCGCCGTCGAGCCGCTCGGCGAGCCCAACCCCGACCCCCTCGGGCTGCCCGACATGGCGCTGATGATCACCGACGTGCTGGTCGTCTTCGACCACCTGCGCCACGAGCTCACGATCATGTCCTGTGCGTTCAGCGATGAGGGTGGAATAGACGCCGCATACGAGCGCGCCGTCGCGGAGATCGCGGACGTGCGCAGTCGCTTGCGCGGCGCCGTCCCGGCGCCGGAGAGCCCGCAGGTTTCCGAGCCACCCCGCTTCACCTCCAACGTCGAGCGTGAGGACTTCGAAGCGGTGGTCGAGCGGATCGTCTCCTACGTCCACGCCGGCGATGCCTTCCAGGTCGTGCCCTCGCAGCGCTTCTCCGCGCCCGCGCCGGTCGAGGCGTTCTCGATATACCGCGGACTGCGGGCCGTCAACCCGTCGCCCTACATGTACTTCCTCGAGTTCGGTGACTTCCAGATCGCCGGCGCCTCGCCCGAGCCGCTGGTCAAGGTCCAGGGCCGCCGCGTCGAGACCCGGCCGATCGCCGGCACCTATCCGCGCGGCAGCGACGAGGAGGAGGACCGGCGCCTCGCCGAGCGTCTCGTCAACGACCCCAAGGAGCGGGCCGAGCACGTGATGCTGGTCGACCTCGGCCGCAACGATCTCGGCCGCGTCTGCGAGTACGGGTCGGTCAGCGTCGACGAGCTGATGGTGGTCGAGACCTACTCGCACGTCCTCCACATCGTCAGCCAGGTCTCCGGAACCCTGCGGGACGGAGTGGGGGCAATGGACGTGCTGCGCTCGGCGTTGCCGGCTGGCACTCTCTCCGGGGCGCCGAAGGTCCGCGCGATGCAGATAATCGACGAGCTCGAGACGGTCAAGCGCTGTTCCTACGGCGGCGCGATCGGCTACCTCTCCTGGAGCGGCGATCTCGATACCGCGATCCACATCCGCACGGTGGTTGCCAAGGATGGCGAAATCCACGTGCAGGCGGGCGGGGGCACCGTCGCCGACGCCAAGCCGGCCTACGAGTACAACGAGTCGGTCAACAAGGCGAAGGCGGTCTTCCGTGCCGTCGAGCTGGCCTGCGAACAGCCGGATTGGCCATGAGAGCCCTCGTCATCGACAACTACGACAGCTTCACCTACAACCTCGTCCAGTACCTGGGTGAGCTTGGCGCGGAGGTCGAGGTGGTCCGCAACGACCGCGCCGAGGTCGGCGAGCTGCTCGAGCGCGGCGCCGACCGCCTGGTCGTCTCGCCGGGCCCCTGTACGCCCGCCGAGGCCGGCATCTCGGTGGAGGCGATTCGCGCGTTTGCCGAGGCGGGAACACCTGTTCTCGGTGTGTGTCTGGGCCACCAGTCCCTGGTCGAGGCATTCGGGGGGCGCACGGTTCAGGGCGAGCCGATCCACGGCAAGGAGGCCGAGGTCAGCCACGACGGGCAGAGGATCTACGCCGGTGTTCCCAGCCCGCTGGTAGCCGGCCGCTACCACTCGCTCGTGGCCGACCCCGACCTTCCCGACGAGCTCGAGCTCAGCGCCAGTCTCGGCGACGTCGTGATGGGCGCCCGGCACCGCGAGCTCCCCGCCGAGGGGGTCCAGTTCCACCCCGAGAGCGTCCTCACCCCGCAGGGTAAGCACCTGCTCGCCAACTTCCTCGGAGTGCGTTCGCAGTTTGTGGGGATGAGTCCGACAAACAGCGAACGCGGGGGGAACTGATGCCGAACGACGTAGTCACCCGGGCGATCGACGCGGTCTGCAAAGGCGACCACCTGACCGCCGACCACGCCGCGGCGGTGCTCGCCGAGATCATGGAGGGCCGCGCCGACGAGGTGCAGACCGGCGCCTTCCTGATCGCCTTGCGGGCAAAGGGCGAGACGGTGCCCGAGCTGGTCGGCCTGGCGCGGACGATGCGCTCGCTGGCCGCCGTTGTCGAGACCTCGCGCGAGGACCTGGTCGACACCGCCGGCACCGGCGGCGGCCCCTCCACCTTCAACGTCTCGACCACGGCGGCGCTGGTCGCGGCGGCGGCGGGTTGCGCCGTCGCCAAGCACGGCAACCGCTCGAACAGCCCTTGCGGCTCCGCGGAACTGCTGGAGGCGCTCGGTGTCGACATCGAGCTGAGTCCCGAGCAGGTCGGCCAATGCATCGACGAGCTGGGCTTCGGCTTCATGTTCGCCCCCCGCCACCACGCCGCGATGGCGCACGTCGTGCCGGTGCGCAAAGCGCTCGGGGTGCGGACGATCTTCAACTTCCTCGGGCCGCTGACCAACCCCGCCGGGGCGGAGCGCCAGCTTCTCGGCGTCTCTGACCGCCACTACCAGGAGACGATCGCCGAGGCGCTGGTCGGGCTGGGCTGTGTGCGGGCGATGGTCGTCACCGCCGAGGACGGCGTCGACGAGCTCTCGATCTCCGCCCGCACGCGTGTGATCGAGGTCGCCGACGGACGCACCGGGGAGTGGTTCGTCGAACCCGGCGAATTTGGCCTTGGCCGAGCGGAGTTGGAGGACGTGGCGGGTGGCGACCCGGAGGAGAACGCTGCCGTCTCGCGCGCCGTGCTGGCCGGCGAGGGCGGTCCGCGTCGGGACCTCGTCCTGCTCAACGCCGGCGCGGCGATCTACGTCGGCGGCCTGGCCGCCGATCTCGGTGAGGGAGTCGAGCGGGCGAGGGTCGCGATCGACGACGGGGCCGCCCGCGAGTTGCTCGACCGGTTGATTGCGACCACCACCAGGTTGGCTGTCTAGGCCGCCGAACCGTCTAGGCTTCGTCTCTCACGTGGGAATGATCGAGCAGCTGATCGCCGGGGCGCGCGACGGGGTGGAGGAACGCCGCGCCAGGACGCCGCAGGCGGATCTGGAGGCGAGGCTTCAAAGCCGCGGCCCCGATCGGCCCTTCAGCGAGGCCCTCGTACGGCCTGGCCTCTCGGTGATCGCGGAGTTCAAGCGGCGCTCACCGAGCGCCGGCGAGATCTCCGCGAGCGCGACCGTCCAGGCCCAGGTCGGCGCCTACGAGCGCGGTGGCGCCGCCGCCCTCTCGGTGTTGACCGACGAGCCTCATTTCGGCGGCTCGCTCGAGGACTTACGCGCGGCGAGAGCCGCCTGTTTCCTGCCGATCCTGCGCAAGGACTTCATCGTCGACCCCTACCAGCTCTTCGAGGCGGCGGTGAACGGCGCCGATGCGGTCCTCCTGATCGTCCGCGCGCTCGAGGACGCCGCGCTGCGGGAGATGTACGAGGGGGCGCGGAGTCTGGACCTCGACTGTCTGGTTGAGGTCCACGACGGAGACGAGTTGGAGCGAGCGTTGCAGCTCGACGCCGACGTGATCGGGATCAACAATCGCAACCTCGACGACGGCAGCGTCGACGTGGTGAGGACCTACGAGCTGATGCCCGACGTGCCGGCCGGGAAGACCGTCGTCGCCGAGAGCGGCGTCTCTGCCCGGGCCGAGTTGGAAGAGCTCGAGCGTGTCGGCGTGGATGCCGTGCTGATCGGCTCGGCGTTGATGAGCGCTGCCGATCCCGAGGGCTTGACCCGCGAGTTGACCGGCGCCGACGAGGGCACGCGCGAGCATCACCTGCCGTAGCTCTGGGTTGTCCGCGAGGCGCTGAGATCTTTTTAGAAGAACTTTGAGGACGCACTGCATCATCGCCAGGCGATGAAGGGATTCTTCAAGTCCTCATTCGGTTCGGCCCTGCTCGGCGGCGCCGTGGTTGCCGCGTTTGGCGCGGTGGCGATTGCGGCCGGCTGGATCCAGGCCGATTCGGATGGCTCGACGGCGACCGTGGCTCAGCCACTGGCAGCGCCGGTCAGCACCAGTGAAGAAAGCGACGACGGCAACCTCGTCAATCAGATCTATCGCCGCGACGGGCAGGGGGTCGCCTTCATCAGTGCGCAGATCGACGGCGGGGAATCGCAAGGCGTTAGCCCATTCGGTGAACCGGAAGGCGGCGGCACGGCGACCGGCTCCGGCTTTCTGGTCGACACCGAAGGTCACGTCATCACCAATAGCCACGTGGTGGCGGAAGCCGACAAGGTCGAGGTCAAACTCGGCTCCTCCGATACGACCTACGACGCTGAGGTAGTCGGCACTGATCCGGCCACGGATGTCGCGCTACTCAAGGTGGATGCACCCGTCGAGAGCCTCCACCCGCTGGCCTTGGCTGACTCCTCAAAGGTCGAGGTCGGGGAACCGGTGGTCGCGATCGGAAACCCCTTTGGGCTCGATCGCACCGTCACGGCGGGGATCGTCTCGGCCATCCAGCGGCAGATCCAGGCTCCTAACGGGTTCTCGATCTCACACGTGATTCAGACCGACGCGGCGATCAATCCCGGCAACTCCGGCGGGCCGCTGATCGACTCTTCGGGCAGGGTGATCGGGATCAACTCACAGATCCAGACCGGTGGTGGTGGTAACGGCAACGTCGGCATCGGCTTTGCCGTGCCGATCAACACCGCCCGCGAAGTCGTGCAGCAGATCGAAGAGAATGGCGAAGTCAAACACGCTTACCTCGGTATCAGCGGCGGCAGTATCACTCCCGATCTGGCCAAAGCGCTCAAGCTCCCGGTCGAAGAAGGGGTGCTCGTCAACGAAGTCGTCAAGGGCGGGCCGGCAGACCAGGCGGGCCTCAAGGGCGGCGACACTTCGGCGACGATCGAAGGGGCGAGCTTCAGGCTCGGCGGCGACATCATCACAGAGGTCGATGGCAAGAAAGTCGGCGGGATGGAAGAGGTGATCAACCAGGTCAACGCGGCGGGGCCTGGCGACAAGATGGATCTGACCGTCGATCGCGACGGGGACGTCAAGACGGTCACCGTCACCTTGGGTGTGAGGCCGGATTCGGCCGACGAAGTGCCCTCGCGGTAGAGCTCCCGTACGCTCTAGATGTGCGCGTCAAGATCTGTGGGATCACGAATTTGGACGATGCGGCCGAGGCCGTGCGGCTTGGGGCTTGGGCTATCGGCCTGATCCACTTTGCCGAGAGTCCGCGATCGGTTGAGGCTGCCGAGGCTGTGCGGATCGCCGCTGCCTTCAGGCGCAAGTGCGAGGTTGTCGGGGTCTTCGTGAATCCTGAGCTGAGTGAAGTGGCCAAGGCTGTCGAGGACGCGGGGCTGACGATGGTCCAGCTGAATGGGGAAGAGGGACCATCGTTCTGCTCGGAGGTCGCGCGTCGGACCGGCGTCAAGGTGATCAAGGCCGTGCATGTGTCGAGCGCCGCGGATGTTCATGCGGCGGAGGCGCTTCGGACCGATTTCCACCTCTTCGACAAGGGGGCGAAGGGGCTCTTTGGCGGTACCGGGGAGAGCTTTGATTGGGGGTTGCTGCGCGAGCGGCGTTCCGAGATCCCCGCGATCGTCGCCGGCGGGCTGCGGCCGGAGAACGTCGCTGAGGCCATCGCCGTTGCTCATCCCTATGCGGTTGACGTGGCAAGCGGGGTCGAGGCGGAGCCGGGCCGCAAGGACCACGCGGCGATGACGGCCTTCTTCGAGGCCGCGCAGACGGCTAGCGTTAGCGCGCGATGACTGAGGTCGAAGAGCGATTTGGCCCCTACGGGGGCCGCTACGTCCCCGAGACGCTGATTCCGGCGTTGGACGAGTTGACCGCGGCCTGGGCGGCGGCGAGCGGCGACGAGGATTTTCGGGTGCGCCTGGCGTCGCTGCGGCGCGATTTCATCGGCCGGCCGACGCCCCTCTATCTCGCCGAGCGCCTTTCTGAGCGCGCCGGTCGACGGGTTTACCTGAAGCGCGAGGATCTCGCCCACACCGGCGCTCACAAGATCAACAACGCGGTTGGCCAGGTGCTGCTGGCGCAGCGGATGGGCAAGCCGCGGATCATCGCCGAGACCGGCGCTGGGCAGCACGGCGTCGCCACCGCGACCGCCTGCGCCCTGCTCGGCCTCGAGTGCGTCGTCTACATGGGCACCGAGGACATCCGCCGCCAGGCGCCCAACGTCGAGCGGATGAAGCTGCTGGGGGCGGAGGTTGCCCCGGTCGAGGCTGGGGCGCGCACCCTCAAGGAGGCGGTCAGCGCGGCGATTCGAGACTGGGTGGCCAACGTCGAGACGACCCACTACGTGATCGGCTCGGCCGTCGGGCCCGCCCCCTTTCCGGCGCTGGTTCGCGATCTGCAGCGGGTGATCGGCGACGAGGCGCGCGAGCAGGCGCTCGCCGCCGAGGGCGAGTTGCCGGCGCGGGTGATCGCCTGTGTCGGCGGTGGCTCCAACTCGATCGGCATCTTCACGCCCTTCATCGCCGACGCGGGGGTGAAGCTGATCGGCGTCGAGGCGGCCGGGGAGGGCCTCGACAGCGGCCGCCACGGCGCTTCTCTGGGGGCCGGCGGCACCGGCGTTCTGCACGGCTCGCTCTCCGCCGTGATCGCCGACGACGAGGGTCAGATCCTCGAGGCGCACTCGGTTTCGGCCGGTCTCGACTACCCGGGGGTCGGCCCCGAGCACGCACACCTGCGCGACACGGGGCGTGCCACCTACACGGCGGTCACCGATGCCGCGGCGCTTGCCGCGTTCGCGGACCTGGCGCGGTTGGAGGGGATCATTCCGGCGCTCGAGTCCTCGCATGCGATTGCTTGGCTGCTTGAGAACGGTGGGGGCGGGGGGTACGACGTGTTGTGTCTCTCCGGGAGGGGTGACAAGGACTTGGCTGAGGTGGCAGAAAGGGGAGTAGGGGGGTGACTCTGGCGAGCAACAGTGTGGAGGGCGACCGGGGGGTGACTCGCTGGAGCAACAGCGGGGAGGCTCCATCGAGTCACCCCCCGGCCACCCTTTCGACCGAGCTGGCCGGCTCCATCCGGATCGCCGACGCCTTTGAGAGGGCTCGCGAGGAGGGACGCGCTGCCCTGATGCCCTACATGATGGCCGGCTATCCGGATCGGGAGGCTTCGCTTGCAGTCGCGGAGGCTTATGTGGATGGCGGCGCGGATTTGGTTGAGCTGGGAGTGCCTTTTTCTGACCCGCTTGCCGATGGACCGACTATTCATGCTGCCGCTACCGAGGCGCTTGCTGCCGGCGCGACGCTGGAGACGGCCTTGGGGGTCTGTGAGTCGATCTCGGCGCGAGTGCCGGTCGTGCTGATGGTCTACTCGAACATGGTCCTCGCCCACGGTGGTGCGGCTGAGTTTGCCCGGCGTGCTGTCGATGCTGGCGCTGCCGGAGCGATCATCCCGGACCTTCCGCTTGGTGAGGCCGACGAGATTGGCGAGGCGCTTGCAGCTGCCGGTCTCACGCTTGTTCCGTTGCTTGCCCCAACCACGCCTGCCGAGCGCCGTGCTCGCATCTGTGCTGCGGCTCAGGGCTTCGTCTATGTCGTCTCGACCGTGGGGACGACTGGCGAGCGACAGCAGCTCCCGCCGGGCCTGGCGGAGTTGGTCACTGCGACCAAGGCCGAGGCTGAGGTGCCGGTTGCGGTCGGCTTCGGCATCGGTACGCCCGAGCAGGTTGCCGAAGTGGGTGAGATCGCCGATGGCGTGATCGTCGGCAGTCGCTTGGTTCGTGCCGCCGGAGAGGTGGGGTCGGCGCAGGCCGCGGCCGATGCGGTCGGCCAGTTCCTGCGCGATTCGCGCGCTGCGCTCACCGCGTAGACCGCCGCTTCGACTAGGATTCCCGCCGCATGGGACTCGTAGTCACGCTCTTTCTCGCGCTTGCCGCCACGACGGTCGGCTACGCCGCATTTGGCCAGGGCGGCGGTGTCGCTGGCCTGATCTTCTTCGGCATCCTGCTGATCGGCGCGACGCTCCGCGTCTTCAGACCCACGGCCTGAGTCTCAGGTTCGCGTAGCAACTACCTCGAGGTACTCGGCCTCGAGCACGAGTGCCCGGTCACCTGCCGTGTTCGCCCCTTCCAGGTAGGCCCGCAGGTCGTTTTCGAGCGCCTCTTCTCCCTCGGCGCCGACCCGTTCGAAGGCGACTTTGACCGGGCCGAAGTAGGTGCGGAAGAAGTCGAGGTAATGGTCGGCGGAGCGGAAGGGCTGGCGCGAGATGCGGCGCTCGACGCGCAGGTCGGAGATGCCATCGCCGAAGAGCTCGCGCAGGCGGTTCTCGGTGCCCCAAAGTAGCGGCGGATTGAGGCCGGGTGGCGGCGGCGCGTGCTTGGCAACGGTCATGAACATGCCGCCGACGCTCCCGTCCGGCGTCCAGTTGCCCATGCCGATCCGGCCACCCGGTTTGCAGACCCGCAGCAGCTCGGCCGCGGCCTGCTCCTGGTCGGGTGCGAACATAGCTCCAAAGACCGAGGTGACCACGTCGAACTCGGCTTCCCCGAAGGGGAGGTCGGCCGCGTCGCCCTCGACGAACTCGACATCGAGCCGCTCCGTGGCCGCGCGCTCGCGCCCGCGGTCGAGCAGGGCGGGAACGAAGTCGACCCCGACGACGTTGCCCCATGAGCGCCGCGCGGCGGCCAGAGCCGCGTTGCCGCTGCCACAGGCGACGTCGAGCACGCGCTCACCGGGGATGATCTCCAGCGTCTCGGCGAGCTGTTCGGAGGGCATGCTCACCAGGTTTGCGACCATCGCGAAGTCGCCCTCGGACCAGGTTTTCTGCTGCGCCGTTCTGACTGCGTCCAGATCGACCGAGTCGCTCATCTCGCTCCCTTCGGGGTTTCGGTCAACTTAGCGCGCTGCTCCCTCGCGTGCAGCTTTTATGGAGCTGGTTCTAAGCTGAGGCGATGCGGATCGGCGTGCTCACCGGTGGAGGCGATTGCCCTGGCCTCAATGCGGTGATCCGGGCGATCGTCCGCAAGGGGGTTGAACAGCTTGGCCACGACTTCGTCGGCTACCGCGATGGCTGGCACGGTCCGCTCAACGGCGAGAGCGGCGCGCTCGGCGTCCCCGAGGTGCGTGGAATCCTGCCGCGCGGGGGGACGATCCTCGGCTCCTCGCGCACCAACCCGTTCAAGCAGGACGGTGGCGCGGAGCAGATCGTGGAGAACCTGGCCAGGCAGGGCGTCGACGGCCTGATTGCGATCGGCGGCGAGGACACGCTCGGCGTCGCCGCGCGGCTCCACGAGGAGCACGGCGTGCACGTCGTCGGGGTCCCGAAGACGATCGACAACGACCTCGGCGCGACCGACTACACCTTCGGTTTCGATACCGCGGTCAACATCGCCATGGAGGCGATCGACCGGCTGCACACCACCGCCGACAGCCACCACCGCGTGCTGATCGTCGAGGTGATGGGGCGGCACGCGGGCTGGATCGCCTTCCATGCGGGCCTTGCCGGGGGCGCCAACGTCATCCTGATCCCCGAGGAGCCCTTCGACCTCGATCAGGTCTGCGAGCTGGTCGGGCGCCGCCTCGAGGCGCGCTTCGCACCGATCGTCGTTGTCTCCGAGGGCGCCCAGCCCAAGGGCGGCATGCCGGAGACCCAGGACAAAGGGCTGGATGCCTTCGGCCACGTCCGCCTCGGCGGAATCGCCCACTGGCTGGAGCACGAGATCGAGCAGCGCACCGGCAAGGAGACGCGTGCGACCGTGCTCGGCCACGTCCAGCGGGGCGGCACGCCGACGGCCTTCGACCGGGTGCTCGCGACTCGCTTTGGGCTGCACGCGATCGATGCGGCTGACGCGGGGGAGTGGGGCAAGATGACCGCATTGCGCGGCACGGATATTCAGCTTGTTGATCTGAGGGATGCGACTGCTGAGTTGAAGACCGTGCCCAAGGAGCTTTATGGCGAGGCTGAGGTGTTCTTTGGGTAGGGGGTGGGGGAGAGGCGGGGGTCCCCCCTCCGTAAGCCCGCATAGATACGGCCTTACGGGAGCTTGCCGGGAAGTGCTCAAATGCTTTCGGAGGGGGGACCCCCGCCTCTCCCCGCGCTCGACGAAAATCGCGCTCATCCTCGCCGTCTTACTTTTCATAGTTGGCTGCGGGAGCGGTGAAGGGGTCGAAGACGGGGCTACCGCGACTGTCTATGTAGCTGCTGGAGTTTGCCACCAGGCTCAGCGGGTGCTAGAGACTCAGGAAGCTGCCGTTGACTCGGTTCGCCTTCGCGTGAGGTGTCTTCCGAGCGTTGAGAAGCGTGGGCGTTTGGATCTAGCCCAGATCGGCGCCAACGCTCGCCAAGCCACTGAGGACTCGACGACGATCGCCTACATAGGCGAACTAGAGCCGCGCGCAGTCCGCTTCTCAGAAACGATCCTCGAAGAAGCCGGAATCGCCCAGATCCCGGAAACCCCAGGAGCTGCCGCAATGACCAAGCTCCTACAAGCTCTCGACCAAGCAAGCGGCGAAAGCGGCAGCTTGCGACAGTCGATCAACGACGAGCTGAGCTAACCGCTGATAGGGGAGGGGCGGGTATCCCCCTCCGAAAGCATTTGAGCCCTTCCCGGCAAAGCGCCCGAAAGGCCGTATCTATGCGGGCTTGCGGAGGGGGATACCCGCCCCTCCCCCTACAACAAGCTCTGCAATGCCCCCTCTATATCCGGATACCGAAATACGTACCCAAGGTCGAGCGCCCGCCGTGGCATCACCCGCTGTCCACCCCGCAGCACCTTGCCGAACTCCGACCCGAATTTCATGTCGAGCACGAAACCGGGCACCGGCACCGAAGCCGGCCGGTGCAGCGCCCGCCCGATCGCTTGGGAGAACTCGCGGTTGGTGACCGGTTTCGGTGCGGTTGAGTTGACCGTGCCCCTTACCTTGTCGTTGTCGAGAGCCCAGAGCAGGATGCCCACCTCGTCGTCGATGTGGACCCATGACATGTACTGTCGGCCGCCGGCGATCGGGCCGCCGACGCCCAGCCTGAACGGCGTCAGCAACTCGCCCAGCAGGCCGCCCCGCGGATCGAGCACGTGGCCGGTGCGGACGATCACCAGGCGAACGCCGACACCCTCAGCTTCGCGCGCGGCGGCCTCCCACTCGCGCACTACCTTGGCGTCGTAGCCATCCCCGGGCTCCGCCGACTCGTCGACCATCGCATCGCCGCGGTCGCCGTAGAAGCCGATCGCCGACTGATTGACGAGCACCTTGGGCTTGCGCTCCAAGCTCGCGAGCGCGGCGATCAGATTGCGGGTGCCGGTGCGGCGGCTCTCCATGATCCGCCGTTTGGAGTCGTCGTTCCAGCGCTGGTTGATCTTCTCGCCCTCGAGGTTGATCACACCGCCGACGTTCTCGAAGGCCGCCGTCGGGGGTCGTTCGAGGGTCGGCTCCCAGGCGTGCCAGATAACACTGGGGTTTGTGCCGCGCGCCCGCTGCGGGTCGCGCGAGAGGCCGACGACAGTGTCACCGCGGGCGAGCAGCGCGTCGCATAGCGCCGAGCCGATGAAGCCGCTCGCTCCGGTGACGAGAACGCGCACCGCCTAGCCGACCTCCACCGTGGAGAAGGTGCCGGTCTCCTCGCTGAAGCGGGCCAGGCCCTCGCGCTTGGCCTCCTCGACGACCGCCTTGGCGACCATCGGCGCCACGTCGCGATTGAAGACGCTGGGGATGATGTAGTCCTCGGAGAGATCGTCCTCGGCGACCACCTCGGCGATCCCGCGGGCTGCCGCCAGCTTCATCTCCTCGGTGATGTTGGGCGAGCCGGCGTCGAGTGCGCCGCGGAAGATCCCGGGGAAGCAGAGCACGTTGTTGATCTGATTGGGGTAGTCGGAGCGGCCGGTGGCCATGATCCGCACGTAGGGCGCCGCGTCCTCGGGCATCACCTCGGGCGTCGGGTTGGCCATCGCGAAGACGATCGCATCGTCGTTCATCTTGTCGAGGGCCTCGGCCGAGATGATCCCCGGGCCGGAGAGGCCGATGAAGAGGTCCATGCTCTCGATCACGTCGGCCGGCTGCCCGCTGAGCTTCTCCGGATTCGAGTTCTCGGCGTACCAGCGCTTGATCCCGCTCATCTCGCCCGACTGATAGTCCTCACGCTCCGTCGAGAGCGCGCCCTGGCGATCGCAGCCAACTACATGGGTCACCCCGGAGGCGAGCATCATCTTGGTCACCGCTACCCCGGCGGCACCGAGGCCAACCACCAGCACCCGCAGTTGCTCGATCGGCTTGCCGACGATCTTCAGCGCGTTGAACAGCGCCGCCATCGTCACCACGGCGGTGCCGTGCTGGTCGTCGTGGAAGACCGGGATGTCGAGCGTCTCCTTGAGCCGGTCCTCGATTTCGAAGCAGCGCGGGGCGGAGATGTCCTCCAGATTGATGCCCCCGAAAGTAGGTGCGATCAGTTCAGTGGCCTTGATGATCTCCTCGGCGTCCTGGGTGTCGAGGCAGATCGGAAAGGCGTCGACCTGGGCGAACTCCTTGAACAGCATCGCCTTGCCCTCCATCACCGGCATCGCCGCCTCCGGGCCGATGTTGCCGAGCCCGAGCACAGCGCTGCCGTCGGAGACCACCGCGACCGTGTTCTTCTTGATCGTGTACTCGAAGGCCTTGGCGCGATCGGCGTGGATGTCCTGGCAGACGCGGGCCACGCCCGGCGTGTAGGCCATCGAGAGGTCGTCGCGCGTCTTCAGCGGGTACTTGTTCTCGACCGAGATCTTGCCGCCGCGGTGCATCTGCATCGTGCGGTCGACGTAGTCGAGCACGCGGGCGCCGCGGGTTGAGCCGATCGCCCGCAGGATCCGCTCCCAGTGCGGCCGGTCCTGAGCGTCGATGGTGAACTCGCGCACCCGCTTCCCCTCGCTGCCGGCCCCGGGAACGAGGTCGACGCCCTGGAGCTGCCCGCCCGCCTCGGCGATCGCCGCGGTCAGTTTGCCCAGGGGCTCCTGCCGCGCATCGAGCTCGACCCGGATCGTGACGCTGTATTGAGCGCTGACGGCCATGGTGGGCTATCGAATCAGATTCGACGCCTCTGCTCGCTCACGCCTCCGCGTGAATGCCACCGAGACTCATATGCTGCGCTTTGAAAACGTTCAGAGTCTTGGGGAGGAACGATGCGAGTCTTGACAATCTTGGCGGTTGGCTGCACCCTGGTAATGACGGCGGGATGCAGCTCCAGTTCCGATTCGGAGAGCTCGCAGGAAGCACAGCAGGCGCAGATAGCGGCCAAGCGCGTCCTGCAAGAACGTCAGGCAAGGGAGGCCCGTGTCAAGGCACGTGCACGCCGTCAGGCAGCAAAGAAGGAAGCGGCTCGCCGCTTGGCACGGCGAGAAGCGGCGCGTCAGCACGCTCGGGAAGAAGTGGAAAGGGCTGAAGCTCGGGAACGGGAAGCGCGCGAGGCGGAAGAAAGCGAGGAAGCCTCCGAATGCGATCCCAATTACAGCGGCGCCTGTCTTGACCCCTACGCCTCCGATTACGACTGCGAAGGCGGCAGTGGCGATGGGCCGGAGTACACCGGCCCTGTCGCGGTCGTGGGTGAAGACCACTACGGGCTCGACAGCGACAGCGATGGCAGCGGCTGTGAGTATTGAGGCCGGCTGGCCATAGGATCGACGCGCAATGGCCGTCGCTGCACTTGTCCTCTACGGCGTCTCGCTAGCGATCACGTTCGGCGTGCGGGTCGTTCTGCAGGTGCGCCGCACCGGCTCGACCGGGATGCACGGCCTGCCGCCCGACGCTGGCCCGCTGGAGTGGATCGCCGGTGGGCTGTTCATCGCCGGGTTGGCGATGGGCGGGGCGGCGCCGATCCTGGCACTGCTCGGGATCCTCGAGCCGATCCCGGCGCTCGACGGCGTGGTCGGTCACGCGGTCGGCCTAGTTCTCGCCGTCGGCGGCATCGCCCTCACCTTCGGTGCCCAGCTCGCGATGGGCGACTCCTGGCGAGTAGGCGTCGACCCCGACGAGCGCACCGACCTGGTGACCAGCGGCCCCTTCAAGCTGGTCCGCAACCCGATCTACAGCGCGATGCTTCCAACTGTCTTCGGCCTGGTGCTAATGGTCCCCAGCCCCCTCGCGGTCGCCGCATTCCTCACCCTGCTCGTCGGGCTCGAGCTGCAGGTGAGGCTGGTCGAGGAGCCGTATCTGGTGCAGGCGCACGGCGAGGCGTACGCCGCCTACGCCGCGCGCGTCGGACGCTTTGTCCCCGGCTTGGGGCGGTTGCGCGGCGCTCACATGGCGATGATCGCGGTGGTGGGAGGAGTGTTGGGGATGGCCCTGCTCGTACCTCGTCCCGCCGAAGCGCTCGACTCCGACTTGAAGGGCTCGGCGGTCTTCAGGCTGGGGGCAGACCACGGCTACATGATTCTCGGTTTCGCTGCCTCCGAGCGCATCGACGGACGAGGGAGCATCGGGCTGATCGTCTACCGCAGGGGCGCCACGGTGTCCTACTCAGCGCCGGTCGTCGTAACGCCCACCCGGATCGATGCAGATCTCGGGTCCCTCGGCAAGATCTCCGCCGAAATCGTCCCCAGCGGGAGGAAGAAGAGCATTCGATCGTGCGATGGCGACCGTCGCACGATCGAACCTAGCGTCTACCGAGGCACGTTCGAATTCCACGGCGAGGAGGGTTACACCGAGGCGCTGGCGACCGAAGCGCTCGAAGACGTTAGCTTCTTCTCCAGTCTCGCCTGCGGGATGGTTACCGGTGGAGAAGGGTCGGGGCCGGGTCTGCCGGGAGCGAGGCTGCGCGCCATCTCCCGACATCACGGTCGCCGTCTGTCGCTCCAGCTCAACAAGAACCGACCAGGCAAGCCGACCGTTTTCTCGGCGACGCTTGCCGAGCGACGCGACGGGATTCGCATCGATCGAACGGTCTCCGGCAGGCAGCCTGCGCGGGTCCTCAACTACGACCCGTTGCTGCAGGCCGCAACGGTTGAGCTCTCAGCTCCGTTCTCGGGCGCTGCGCGCTTCAACCGCATGGCAACTCCCGCCAATCGCTGGACCGGCAACCTCTCAGTCAACTTCCCGGGCAAGTCGGACGTGCCCCTGGCCGGCGCCGGTTTCTCCGCGAACCTCGTTCACGCGCGCAGGACGGGCTGATGGCCCCTCTTGCTGAATCCCCTAAGTAACGGGATTCCTCGCACGCTGCGGATGCTGGGAGTGTCGCCAGGGGAGAGCAGAGGTTGTCTGGCCCCTTATTGCCGGTATGCGCAAGGAAGGGGCCAGGTCAGATCAAGAGATTGCAGAAATCGCTCGACGGCAGCAGGGCGTCGTGGCGGACTGGCAGTTGGCGGCGGCCGGGGTGAGTGCGAGCGGAATATCGCGCCGCGCAAAAACAGGGCGATTGCATCGCATTCATCGCGGTGTATACGCGGTAGGCCATGTGGCGCCCTCGCTTCACCGCGAATGGATGTCTGCCGTGATTACCTGTTCACGACGATCGAGCGAGAACCGGAGGATCGCCGCCGATGTACATGAGCCGGTGGTTGTCCGAACCAGGACCGCACACGCGGCGACCTGGAGCGCGACTTCCTCGCGCTTTGCCGACGCTATCGCCTGCCTGTGCCGGAAGTTAATGTTCGCGTTGGGCCTCACCTCGTCGACTTTCTTTGGTGGGGCCGTCTTGTGGCGGTGGAAACCGATTGCTATCCCCATCATCGGGGGCGTGTGGCTTTCCAGGACGATCGTGGTCGCGATCTGGATCTGCGAGCGCGCGGCTTCCAGGTGATCCGTCTCTCTGAAAAACAGGTCGACGACGAACCGCGGCGCGTTGCCGAGGTCGTTGGCGCTGCCCTTAGAGTTGGCGCCGATGTCGCCCAAACAGCCTGATCCCGCTGGGCCGCCAGAGCTCTTCCTGATCGACGGCAACTCGCTTGCCTACCGGGCGTTCTTTGCCCTGCCGGAGTCGATCGGGACCAGCGACGGGCGGCCGACCAACGCGATCTACGGGCTGGCCTCGATGCTGGTCAAGATCATCGACGAGCACCGTCCGGCGGGGGTGGTTGTCGCCTGGGATGCGGGGATGTCCGGGCGCGAGGTCACCTACGATCTCTACAAGGCGCAGCGCAAACCGCGCCCCGACCTGCTGCGCGAGCAGTGGCCGCACCTGATGCCGCTGGTCGAGGCCTTCGGCTACACCAACGTCAAGGTCGAGGGCTACGAGGCCGACGACGTGATCGCCTCGCTGACCCGCAGCGCGCGCGAGGAGGGGATCCCGGTGATGGTCGTCACCGGCGATCGCGACGCCTACCAGCTGGTCGGGCGGGGAATTCGGGTGATGAGCACCTCGCGCGGAATCACCGAGACCAAGATCTACGACGCAGACGCGGTGCTGGAGCGCTACGGCGTGCCGCCGGAGCTGATCACCGACCTGATGGGGCTGCGCGGCGACACCTCGGACAACATCCCCGGCGTGCCGGGGATCGGCGAGAAAACCGCCACCCAGCTCCTCCAGCGGTTCGGCTCGCTTGGAGCGGGTGCTGGCGAGCGTCGAGGAGATCTCCGGCGCCAAACGCAAGCAGAACCTGGTCGAGCACGCCGACGACGCCCGCATGTCGAAGCAGCTCGCGACTCTCCAGTACGACATCGAGACCGGCGTCGAGCTGTCCGCGGTGATGGGGTCCGAGCCCGACCGCGGCGCGCTGCGCGATTTCATGCGCGAGTTCGAGCTGCGGGCGGTGATGGAGCGGCTCGAAGAAGCGCTGCCCGAAGGCGAGGCGGTCCCCGGCCGCAGCGTCGAGAAGGAGCTGGCGGTCGAGGTGGAGGAGGGGAGCCCCGCCGACCTGGATGACGGACCGGTGGCGCTGGGATCGCCGGCGAGCGCTGGGCCGCCGCCCGAGGGCGAGCGGATCGTCGCCGGCTACCTCGACGCTGGACGAGCTGGCGGTGGCGCTCGGCGGCCGGCCGCTCGCCGCCCACGACGCCAAGTCCCTCGGCGGCGGCCGCCACGGCTTGCTCGCCGCCGCCGCCCGCGAGGGGGTCGACCTCGATCTCGACCACGACACCCTGATCGCCGCCTACCTGCTCGAGCCCCAGCGGCGAACCTACGAGTTGATCGAGCTGGCTGCCGACGCCGGCATCGGCCTCGCCGAGGGCGCCGCGGCGGAGGCTGAGGACGATGCGCCAGCTCGCCCTCGGCGAGGAGGTCGAGGCCGGTCTCGATCCCGGCCGAGGAAGCGAGGCTCGTGGCGGCTCTCGCCGAGGCGCAGCGGCCGCGGCTCGAGCAGTTCGAGCTGGAGCCGCTGCTGCACGAGGTCGAGCTGCCCCTGGTCCATGTCCTCGCCGCGATGGAGCGCGAGGGCTTGAAGCTCGACGCCAAGCGCCTGGCCGAGGTCGGGGCCGGCTTCGGCGAGCGAATCGCGACCCTGGAGAAGGAGATCTTCGAGCTCGCCGGGGAGGAGTTCACGATCGGCTCTCCCCAGCAGGTCGGCCGCGTCCTCTTCGAGGAGCTCGGCTTGACCCGCAAGCGCCGCGGCAAAACCGGCTTCTCGACCGACGCCCGCGTGCTCGCCCAGATCCGCGACGAGCACCCGATCGTCGAGAAGATCGAGTCCTGGCGCGAGCTGACCAAGCTGAAGAACACCTACCTCGACTCGCTGCCCGACCTGATCGACCCCGCGACCGGCCGCGTCCACACCACCTTCAACCAGGCTTCGACCACTACCGGTCGCCTCTCCAGCACCAATCCCAACCTGCAGAACATCCCGATCCGCACCGAGATCGGCCGCCCGGTGCGGGCCTGCTTCGTCGCCGAGCGCGGCGCCCGGCTGCTCTCCGCCGACTACAGCCAGGTCGAGCTGCGCGTGCTTGCCCACGTCGCTGACGAGGAGGTGCTGAAAGAGATCTTCCGCGCCGGCGAAGACGTCCACGCCGCGACCGCGGCCGAGGTCTTCGACATCTCCCGCGAGGACGTCGACGTCGGCCAGCGCTCGAAGGCGAAGATGGTCAACTTCGGCATCGTCTACGGCCTGACCGGCTTCGGCCTCGCCGACCGGCTCAACATCCCGCGCAAAGAGGGCGAGGAATTCGTCGCCCGCTACCTGGAGCGCTTCCCGGCGGTACGCGCCTTCCGTGAGCAGGTCGTCGAGCAGGCCCAGGAGGAGGGCTACGTGCGCACCCTGATGGGCCGCCGCCGCTCGATCCCCGAGCTGCGCTCGGGCAACCCCAACACGCGGCGGCTCGGGGAGCGACTGGCGGTCAACACGGTGATCCAGGGCACCGCCGCCGACATCATCAAGGTGGCGATGGTGCGCTGCCAGAACGCGCTTGCCGAAACGGGTGCGAAGACCCGCCTGGTTCTGCAGATCCACGACGAGCTGCTCTTCGAGGGCCCGCCGGAGGAGATGGAGGACGCGACCGAGCTGGTGCGGCGCGAGATGTGCGCCGCCTACCAGCTCGATCCGCCGCTCGAGGTTGACGTTGGCGTCGGCAAAGACTGGCTCGACGCCAAGTAGTCAGTCGTCCAGCTCGACCTCGTCGAAGTAGTCATCGTCGTCATCGCTCTCGGGAGGGGCTATTTCCTCGGGCTCTCACCTCACCCGAGCCGGAGCCGCTGTTGGAGGCTCCGGAGTCCTCTGAGCCAGAGCCGCCGTGTCCGGAGCTGTCGTCTCCGGATGGGGAGCTCCCGCTTGGACCGGGACCGCCGTTGTCCGAGTCGCCGCTGATCCCGAGCCGCCCTGAGACGATCCGGAGCGGTCATCGTCCTCGGGACCGGATCCACCACCGTGGTGTCCCGAGAGGCCACTGCGGTCCCCACCGTGATCATCGCCGGGCTCCTGGCGATCGTCCTCTTCCGCGACGATCGTCGACCGGGCCGGATTTGCCACCGTGATCGTCGCCGGGCTCAGGCTTTCCGCCTCCGCCATGGTCATCGCCGGACTCGCCTCGACCTCGATGGCGGTCGTCCCCGTGGCGATCTCCGTCCCCGTGTCGGTCGCCGCGGCTGCTGTCCTCGGCGATGTTGACCGGCTCAGAAGTCGGTGGCCTTCACGGTGGTCTCGGCTTGCGGCGCCGACGCCGCTCGGGCTTTGCCGCTTTGCGGGTTGTCTTTGATCGCGACACCGGCGCCAACTGCGCCCGCCACCAGCACCGTGGCCGCGGTCGCTTTCACCGCGATCCCAACTCCGGCGGCGCTGCCCACTCCGGCGGCGCCCGCGGCAGCTTCGGCGGCGGCCGGTCCCGATCCACCCAGCAACGCCTGCAGGAGCGGCAGGGGAACAAGCATCCCGAGCCCGTCGCGAAGCGTCTGCCGGGCGCGGTAGATCGCCTGCCGGGCACCGCCGCCGGTCAGGCCCAGGGCGGCGGCGATCTCCTCGTGACTAGTCCCTCCAGCTCGCGCATCACGATTGCCGCTCGCTGCGGCTCGGGCAGCGCCTGCAGGCGCTGCATCAAATCGGCCAGCTCTTCGCGGCGCTCGAGTTCCTCGGCCGGGTTGCGGCCGCCGGCAATCGCCTCCGCGAGGATCTCCGCCGACGGCGGGCTGTCGCGCAGCTCGTTCAGCGCCGTGTTGCGGACGATGCGGAAAAGCCACGGCCGCAGGTCGATCTCGGCCTCGTCTCGGCGCAGCGCCAGCAGCGCCTTCGAGAAAGCGTCCTGGGTGACGTCCTCCGAGCGGCCGCCGACGATCGAGGCCGCGTAGCGGGTCAGCGGCTTGCCGTAGCGGCGGACGATCTCCTCGAAGGCGGCCTCGTAGCCCTCGCGGACGAGCGTCACCAAGCGCCGATCCGGCTGCGTGCGCAGCGCCGGACCGAGGAAGAGGCGGGAGGCGAATCCCTCTGCTGGTGGTGGCATGTGCGGTTCGATCGTCCCTTCGAGTTACTGATATGACAGCAGTCCGGTTCACTCGGCTGCCGACCTACGTTTGATGCAACACGCGCGCGAGACGAAAATCACGCTCCCCGGAGGTGGCCCACGTGGATAGGGGCCTGGCCGTCCTGCTCACCGCCGTCGCCGGCGGCCTGATCGCGTTGCAGGCTCCGATCAACGCCGGACTGGGCAAGTCGACCGGCAGCCTTCCCGCCGCCCTCGTCTCCTTCGGCGTCGGCACGATCGCGCTGGCCGCGATCGTCATCCTCAGCGGCAAGGCGGGCGGCCTCGACTCGACCTTCGACGTCAGTTGGTATTACCTGCTCGGCGGTCTGCTCGGCGCGGTCTACGTCGACCAACGCCTTGATCGCGGTCTCGGTCGATCGGTGCGGGCGGAGTCGCGGCGGCGACGATCGCCGGCCAGCTCACCGCCTCGGTGGCGATCGACCGGCTAGGCCTGCTTGGACTCGACCAGGTCCCGCTCAGCCCCGAGCGGGTGATCGGCGTCGTCCTGCTGATCGCCGGCACGCTTCTGATCGTGCGCTGAGGGCGATTGGTCCCGGCGGCGCGATCCGCAGGTAGTGGTTGAAGGACCAGTCGACGAAGCGCTTCGAGCCGAGCAGGCGGATCATCGGGCCGAGCAGGCGCGGTGGGATGCGCGGCACGAGCCGCTGGACGCGCAGCATCCAGCGGAACTTCCACTCGTGCGAATCGTGGAACTCGGCGTAGCGAGCCGCCGCCCGCTCGCGATCCTGCCGTCCGTCGTGGACCTCGCGCAGCTCGCGTCCGAGGGCGATGCCGAAGTAGAGCGCGGTCCTGATTCCCTCCGCGGTGAGCGGCAGGCAGTGTCCGGCCGAGTCGCCGACGAAGAAGACGCCGCCCTCGGTGGCACGGCGCAGCTTGTGCGGGATCCAGTTGCCCTGGTAGCGGACGCGGTCGCGTCCCAGGTCCTCGGCCAGCAGCTCGGTCGGTCTCGCGAACGTGGAAGCGCGGGTCGAAGGAGCCGACGCCGATCCGCAGCTCGTCGCGGGCGGGGAAGGACCAGCCGTAGCCGGCGGGCACGTAGCGGCGGTCGATCCAGACCTCGAGGTCCTCGCTGCTTCCCTCCGGGTGCACCTCGAGCCCGCGCGAGAGGGGCGCGTCGGGCGGCTGGTAGCCGTCGCCGGAGGCGAGCATCCGCCGCCAGCCGAGCGCGTCGACGACCAGCGGCGCCGAGATCACGCCGCGGTCGGTCTCGATCGCGATCGCCCCGTCGCCGTTGGCCGGCATCGCGCGCCCGTTCACCTTCGCCGTCTCGAAGCGGGCGTCGCACTGGCGCCAGAGCAGCTCGCAGAGCTCGCGGTAGTCGAAGGTCGAGAAGGTCCAGGGAAGCTCGTAGCGCCTCTTGCCGTGGGGGGTGTGGATCAGCAACGAGCTGAAGCGCTGCCGCTCCGCGCTCCATCAGGCCGGTCGCGCGCAGCCAGTCGGTGGGGATGCCGCAGGCGGAGGTCTGCCGCTCGCCGATCTCGTAGCGATCGACTATCAGCACGTCGGCGCCGGAGCCGGCCAGCTCGCGGGCGACCGCGAGGCCTGCGAAACTGGCGCCGCAGATCAGCACGTCGCAGGATCCCTCGAGCGGCGTTCGCTCCTCGCCGCGTTTCGTGGCTCTGATCGGCACGACGTGGAGCGTATCTACCTGTAATTATTCGCCGCTGTGTCCGTGACCGATACGACCTTGACCGATACGACCTCGACCCCCGCGCCCACCGGCTCTCCGGTTGAGGGATCCAACGGCCTGCTGGTTGAAATCGACGGCAAGATCGTGCCGAACTACGCGGCGACGATGGTCTCCTTCGACGAGGGCGACGTCGTCAAAGGCAAGGTCGTCCGCATCGACAAGGACGAGGTCCTGGTCGACATCGGCTACAAGTCGGAGGGGGTCATTCCCTCGACCGAGCTCTCGATCCGCAAGTCGGTCGACCCTGCGGACGAGGTCGAGCTGGGCGAGGAGATCGACGCCCTGGTCCTCACCAAAGAGGATGCCGAGGGCCGCCTGGTCCTCTCCAAGAAGCGCGCCCGCTTCGAGAAGGCATGGCGCCGCATCGAGGCCGCCGCCGAGTCGGGCGAACCGGTCGAAGGCAGCGTTATCGAGGTCGTCAAGGGCGGCCTCATCCTCGACCTCGGCGTGCGCGGCTTCCTGCCCGCCTCGCTGGTCGACATCCGCCGCGTCCACAATCTCGACGAGTTCCTCGGCCAGACGCTCGAGTGCAAAGTGATCGAGCTCAACCGCAGCCGCAACAACGTCGTGCTCTCGCGGCGCGCGGTGCTGGAGGAAGAGCGCAAGGAGGTCCGCGAGCAGATTCTCGGCCGGCTCGAGCCGGGCCAGGTGGTCGAGGGCAAGATCTCCAACATCGTCGACTTCGGCGCCTTCGTCGACCTCGACGGGATCGACGGCCTGATCCACATCTCCGAGCTTTCCTGGAGCCACGTCAACCATCCCTCCGAGGTCGTCTCGATCGGCGACACGGTGCGGATCAAAGTGCTCGACATCGACCGCGACCGGCAGCGCATCTCGCTGGGCCTCAAGCAGACCCAGGAGGACCCCTGGCAGCGGGTGATCAGCACCCACCGCTCTGGCGACGTGCTGGAGGGCACCGTGACCAAGGTCGTCGCCTTCGGCGCCTTCGTCGAGATCCTCCCCGGCGTCGAGGGCCTGGTCCACATCTCCGAGCTCGCCGACCATCACGTCGAGAGCCCCACCGAGGTCGTGGAGCCGAACTCGAAGCTGAACGTGAAGATTCTCGAGATCGACGAGGAGCGGCGGCGCCTTTCGCTCAGCATCAAGCGGGTTGAGGGGCAGAACATGCCGATGGGTGATCTCGGCGAGCAGCTTGAAGCGGCTGGCGAGGGCTCCGAAGAGGCGCCACCCGCGGCAGAGGCCGCTGAGGAGGGGCTTGCGGAGACCGCTGCCGAGGTCGAGGAGCCTGCTGCTGAGGCTCCCGCTGAGCAGTCCGAGGAGACTGTGGCCGAGGAGGTGACCGCCCCGACCGCCGAGACCCCCGACGCCGAAGAGGCTGAGGAGGCTGGCCCGGAGGAAGATCAGGGTGGGGAGGCACACGAGGGGGAAACGGTTGCTGATCGGCCGGATTCTCCTGATGACACCGACGGGGCTGCCGGCGACGCGGAGCAGGACGGCGACGCAGAGCAGGCCTGAGCGGCGGCTTTGGCCCGGCCGTTGACTATCGGGCTGACCGGGGGAATTGCGGCTGGGAAGTCGGAGGCCCTTGCTGCGTTCAAGCGGCTGGGGGCGGCAACTATCTCAAGCGATGCGGTGGTCCACGAGCTGCTGGAGACTGAGCCGCTGCTGCCGCGCCTGATCGAGCGCTGGGGCAAGGACGTCGCTCCAAATGGTCATGTCGACCGCAACCGGATCGGCTCGATCGTCTTTGCCGACCCCGACGAGCTGAAGTGGCTCGAGGCGCAGATCCATCCCCTGGTCGGGGAACGGATCGGCACTTGGTTGACCGCCCTGGCAGAGGACACCGATGTCGCGGTGGTCGAGGTCCCACTCCTCTTTGAGACCGGCATGGAGGATGTCTTCGATACGACGGTTGCCGTAGTCGCGGCTGACGAGGTGAGGAGCGAACGAGCTCAGGCGCGCGGCCACGCTCTCGTCGATGAGCGCGAGGCCCGCCAACTCGCCCAGGCCGAAAAGGCGGCCCGCGCGGCGCACGTGGTGCAAAACGACGGCAGCGTCGACGACCTCGAGCGGGAGCTGTCCGCCCTTGTCGAGAAGCTCAGGGCATGAGCGCGGAGCGACCAAGCGTGCATATCTGGTTCTTCGCGCCGGGAGCGGAGCGTGAAAATTTGTGAGGCGGAAGCGGGTGAGGCGGCGGCGCCTGCTCGTCGGGGGCGTGGCGGTCGTCGCCGGCCTCGCGGTCGGCTTGGCGCTTGGCGTCTTCGGCAAGTTCGACGACGTCATCCAGGAGCTGACGCTGCCGCTCCGCCACGAGGACATCATTCGCCAACAAGCTGACGAAAAGAACGTCGACGCGTCGCTGATCGCGGCGGTCATCTACGCCGAGTCGAAGTTCGACGACCGTACCTCGAGTGCTGGTGCGCGCGGCCTGATGCAGATCACGCCGGAAGCCGCTCAGGACATCGAGCGGCACAGCGGCGGCACCACGTTCGAGCTCGGCGATCTCTCCGATCCGGAAATCAACATTCGCTACGGCACCTATCTTCTGCGTGAACTGCTCGACCGCTACGACGGCGACACAGTCGCTGCCCTGGCCGCATACAACGCTGGCCCCGGCAACGTCGATCGCTGGGGAGGCAGCGAGTTGATCGTCACCGACATCCCCTTCCCCGAAACCAGGGCCTACGTGGAAGACGTGCTCGACAAGCGACGTGCCTACCGCGAGAAGTACGCCAGGGAGCTGGGGTATTGAACGCGCCGCCGCGTCCCCGCCTTGCCGCCCTGGCAATCGCCGTCGGTTTGGTCCTGGCCGACTCCTCGATCGTCGTCCTCGCCCTGCCCGAGATCTATCGGCAGCTTGACACGAGCGTCGCCGGGGTCACCTGGGTACTGATCTCCTTCAATCTGGTGATGGCTCTGGCAGCGGTACCGGCTGCCCATCTCGCGCGGCGGATCGGTCCCGGTCGGGCAGCGGCGATCGGCTTGGCGGTCTTTGCCGGCGCCGGCCTCGCCTGCGGCCTCTCGAACGAGCTCAGCACGCTGATCGCCGCCCGCTGCGTGCAGGCTCTTGGCGGAGCCCTCGCGGTCACCGCGGTCTTGGAGCTGTTGCCAGCCACGGTCGGCTCCGAGCGGCGCGCCGTGGCGATTTGGGCAGCGGCTGGGGCGACCGGTGCCGCTCTGGGCCCTGCGGTCGGCGGCCTGCTCACCGAGTTGGTCTCCTGGCAGTCGATCTTCCTGATCCAGGCGCCGCTGGCGATTGCGGCCGGCGTGCCCGTCCTCGCGGTCGCCCGGCACGAGGCCGCAACCGGCATCGTCGCTGCCGAGCTGAGGGAGACCGGCCGTCCACACTGGCTCGCCAACCTGGCCTTGGCGCTTGTCTCGGCTGCCATCGCCGCCGCGCTCTTCCTGCTCGTCCTGCTCTTGATCGAAGGCTGGCGACTGAGCCCGATCGGAGCCGCGATCGTCGTCTCGGTGATGCCTCTGGCCGCCCTGCTCGGGGCTCGCCTCGGGCCCTCGGCGGGAAGCGCCCGCGCCCGCGCGGCGGCGGGGGCGATCCTGGTCGCGGGTGGTCTCGGCGGCCTTGCCCTGTTGCCCAAGGCGGAGGTGGTTCTGACCGTGCCGCCGCAGTTGCTCGTCGGCGTCGGCTTGGCGCTGGTCCTCTCGGCGCTGACCGAAACGGCGCTGGCCGGCCGCGCGCCACAGGCGATCCACGGCGGCTGGACGATCTCCTCCCGGCACGCGGGCGTTGCGATCGGGCTGATCGCCCTCACCCCGCTCTTCACCGCCGACATCGCCCAGCAACGCGAGGATGCGATCGACGCCGGCACCGCCGTCGTGCTCGACTCGCGCGTCAGCCCGTTGTTGAAGCTCGAGCTTGCCCAGCGGATCGAGGACCGCCTGGAAGGGGAGAGGGGGAAGGTGCCGACGCTCGGCCCAGCCTTCGAGCCGCTGCCGGAAGATCCCGACGATCGCGCCGATGTGATCGTCCTGCACGATGAACTGCAGGACCAGCTCGACCGCGGGGCGACCCACGCCTTCAGCCCGTCCTTTGGGCTCGCCGCTCTGATCGGCCTGCTGGCGCTGATCCCAATCGGCCTGGCGCGGAGGGTGGACCTGTGAACGCCGTCGCGAGAGGCCAGATCCTGGTTGGCGCCGCGATCGCCGCCTCGCTGGTGCTGGTCGGCGTCTACCTCGCTGCAGGGGGGTCGTCGTACGCGCCGGTGAAGACGCAGGATCCGTGCAAGGAGCGCCAGTGGCGCGACCCCGAAGACCTGGAACAACTCGCCGAGCAGTTCTCGCTCTCGGCACTTGACGGCGCTGCCTGCGAGCTCGGGGTCAGCCGCGAGACCTTGGCCAGAGCTCTCGCGACGCCCGCCTCACGCGAGCGCTTCACCCAGCGCTACGGGATCGACGACGCCGAGCTGGCGCGGGCGATCCGCGCCGGCCTGCTGCGCGCCGTCGACGACGCCGAACGCGCCGGGGCGCTCAGCCCACTCCTCGCCGGCCCACTACGCGCGACCCTGCGCCAGATCCCCATCGACCAGGCGATCGAACTGATCCAAGACGCCCGCTCCCTGCTCGACAACCTGCAGACGTTCCTCGGCCCGGCGGAAGGCTTCCTCGAACAGCTCTTCCCTTGAGTGGACGGCGCTATTTACGAAACTGAAATTTCTGGGATTTCACGCTCCAGGAAATCCCGGTGCAGAGTTCTTCCGGGGTCACCCCGAGAGCACTGGAGAGCTTGATGATCGTGCCCAGGCGAGGCTCACGGCCGCCCCGCTCCAGCAGGGAGATCTCGGTGCGGTGCAAATCGCAGCGAAAACCGAGCTCCTCTTGGGAGATTTCGGCTTTCTGCCTGGCTTTGCGAAGGCTGACGGCGAATCGGTCGCGTGGTTTCATGGACGGAATTCTCTGTGCATGCCGACAGAAGTACTACAGACAGCGCACTTCAAATGAGAACTTGCGTGTTTATCCTACCCGGCTAAGACCGGGTGGCGCGCCAGACCCAGGCCATCGCCAGCGGTTGCAGCGGTAGGCGTGCCCACAGAGCCCAGCGCGGGATGCGGTCAAGGTCGAGGCCCCGCACCTGCTCGGGATTGACCGCCATGTGGACGTTTGCTGGGAAAACGGCGAGCAACAGGCTGAGCAGCCACCAGCGGGCAAAACGGCGAGTTTGGGCGGGAATCACAGCCGCCGCGCCAGTGATCTCTGCCAGCCCGCTGATCACAACTGCCTCGCGGTGACGTGGCAGCTGCGGAGGCATGATTGCCTCGAAGCTGCGCGGGACGACGAAATGCATCGTTCCCATGAAGGCAAAGAACCCTGCCAGAGCTTTCTGGGAGCGCGTCATGCGCTCGGCAGTCTTCCAGGTGCCGCGACGGGGCAGGTGATCGGTCTAGGGGACCGATAACGCGCCCCGGTAAGGTCATCCGGTGCCCGAGTTCAAGCTCAACCCTGCCTACACGGCGACGGCGGACCAGCCCAAGGCGATCGCCGGGCTGGCCGAGGGGCTTGAGGAAGGGAAGAGGTTCCAGACGTTGCTGGGCGCGACCGGGACCGGCAAGACCTTCACGATGGCGGGGACGATCGCCGCGGTACAGCGCCCCAGCCTGGTGATCGCCCACAACAAGACGCTTGCCGCGCAGCTCTGCAACGAGTTCCGCGAGTTCTTCCCCGAGAACTCGGTCGAGTACTTCGTCTCCTACTACGACTACTACCAGCCGGAGGCCTACGTACCGGCGCAGGACCTCTACATCGAGAAGGACTCCTCGATCAACGACGAGATCGACCGGTTGCGCCACGCCGCCACCGCGGCGCTATTCGCCCGCCGCGACGTGATCATCGTCGCCTCGGTCTCCTGCATCTACGGAATCGGCTCGCCCCAGGTCTACAACGAAAAAATGCAGCTCTTCAAGGTCGGCGACTCGATCGACCGCGACGAGGTGTTGCGCAAGCTGGTGAAAATGCAATACCAGCGCAATGACTCGGTGCTCGGCCGCGGGGCTTTCCGGGTGCGCGGCGAGATGCTGGAGATCATGCCCTCATACGCCGAGTCGGCTTACCGGATCGCCCTCTTCGGCGAGGAGATCGAGTCGATCCAGCACTTTGACCCGCTGACCGGCGAGATCCTCGACACGATCGACCACGTCTCGGTCTGGCCGGCTTCCCACTACGTGACCCGCGATGAGACCCTGGATCGCGCCGTCGAGGAGATCCGCCACGAACTGAACTCGCGCACGGCCGAACTGGAGGACGAAGGCAAGCAGCTCGAGGCGCACCGATTGCGCCAGCGCACCGCCTACGACATCGAGATGCTCAAAGAGCTCGGCTTCACCTCCGGGATCGAGAACTATTCGCGCATCCTCGACGGCCGCCCGCCGGGCAGCCCACCACACACGCTGATCGACTACTTCCCCGACGACTTCGTCGTCTTCGTCGACGAGTCCCATCAGACGATCCCCCAGATCGGCGGCATGTACGAGGGGGATAGATCGCGGAAGACGACGCTGATCGACTACGGCTTCCGCCTCCCCTCGGCGATCGACAACCGGCCGCTCAAGTTCCAGGAGTTCCTCGACCGGGTCGACCGGCTCGTCATGGTCTCGGCTACCCCAGGCCCGTTCGAGCGGGCCGAAGCGACCCGCACGGTCGAGCAAATCGTCCGCCCGACGGGAATCATCGATCCCGAGATCGAGGTGCGCGAGACGAAGAACCAGATCGACGACCTGATGAACGAAATCAGGGTCCGCGCCGACGCCGGCGACCGCGTCCTTGTCACCACGCTGACTAAGAAGATGGCCGAGGACCTGACCAACTACCTGCTCGAGTACGGGATCAAGGTTCGCTACCTGCATTCCGAGATCGACACGCTGGAACGGATTCAGATCGTCCGCGAGCTGCGACTGGGCGAGTACGACGTCCTCGTCGGGGTCAACCTGCTGCGCGAGGGACTCGACCTGCCCGAGGTCTCCCTGGTGGCGATCCTCGACGCCGACAAGGAGGGCTTCCTGCGCGGCGAGACCAGTCTCGTGCAGACGATCGGCCGCGCCGCCCGCAACGTCAACGGCAAGGTGCTGATGTATGCGGACAAGGAGACCGATGCGATGCGCGCCGCGATGAGCGAGACCGACCGCCGTCGGGCGATCCAGCTCGCTTACAACAAGGAGCACGGGATCACCCCGGAGACGGTGCGCAAGGGGATCTCCGAGATGGCCGAGTTCCTGGCGATGGAGGACCGGGCGCCGAAACGCCGCCGCCGTAAGGCGGGCGGTGACTTCGCCACGCCCGAGGAGTTGGAGCGCACGATCGTCTCGCTCGAGGAGGAGATGCTCGCCGCCGCGGACGACCTCCGCTTCGAGGAGGCCGCCCGCATCCGCGACGAGCTGAAGGAGCTGCGGAGGGACTTGGATGGGATGACGGCGGGGGCCTGAGGGGACGTCTCAAGCCCCCAGCCGACGGTCTAATTCAGCAGCTTCGCCGCCTTGGCGCTATCGCCGAAGAACTCGCCACGCACGACTTTGCCGTCGCCGTCGAACTTCATCAGGTGCGCGAACGGGGCCTCGAAGCTGCCTTTGTCGTTGCCGGCGCGCTGCGTGCCTCGCACGACGACGTAATCGCCGGCGTCGAGGAACTCCTCGGGATCGACGCTGAACGCCGACCAGTAGTTGGGGATCTGGGCGAAGTTGCCGAGAATCGCGTCGCGGCCTTCTACGGTGCCACCCAGCGGCAGCTCGTCGGAGGTCACCCAGACGCCGTCCTCGGCAAACGACTCTTTCAGGGATTCCAGGTCGCCGCGTCCGAAGGCCTCATACGCGGCCCGGGCGGTGTCGACGTTCGACATATCTCCTCCTTTGGTGGAAATTCCCCGCCCAAGGAGACCGTACGCCGATCGATTGCGCGGCGCAAGCGGGAATTGCGGCATCTAATCTGCGGGCATGGCGATCGACGTGACCGAGGCGAGCTTCGCGCAGGAGGTGATCGAGCGCTCCCGGCAGGTGCCGGTGGTGGTCGACTTCTGGGCGGAGTGGTGCGGGCCGTGTAAAACGCTGACGCCGGCGCTGGAGGCGGCCGAGACCGCTCGCGCGGGCAAGGTTGTGCTGGCCAAGGTCGACGTCGACGCGAACCAGGCCTTGGCTGCGCGCTACCAGGTGCAGGGGATCCCGGCGGTGAAGGCGTTCCGGGACGGCAAGGTGGCGAGCGAGTTCGTCGGTGCGGTGCCAAGGGCCAAAGTGGAAGAGCTGTTCGACTCACTGGCTCCCTCGCGCGCCGACGAGCTGCTTGCAAAAGGTGACGAGCTGTCGCTGCGTGAGGCCGCGGAACGCGAGCCCCGGCGCGCCGACATCGCTGTTGCCCTGGCCAGGGCACGGCTCGAGCGCGGCGCCGAGGACGAGGCGCTGGAGGCTGTCGAGGCGCACGAGGGCGACTTCGGCGCGGAGGGAATCGCCGCCCGCGTCCGCTTGGCCAGGCAGGGCTTCGCGACCAAGGCCTTCGAGACGCTCGACCGTGGCGACCGCGAGGCGGCGCTGGACGCCTTACTCAAGGAGCTCTCCGAGGCCGACGAGGCAAGCCGCGAGGACCTGCGCCGCGCGATCGTCGGCATCCTCAGCGAAACCGACCCCGCCGACCCGATCGGTCCGAAGTACCGCAAGCGCTTGGCGGTGGCCCTCTACTGAGCCTCCGGTGCGCCTTAGCTACCTCTGAGGTGGGAAAGGCGCACCGGAATCGACAGGAAGCAGCCGCGGCGGTCGCGAAGATAGGTGGGATGAGTACGCCGCCGCCTCGTAAGGCCCGCCCGCCCCTGCCCGGGGGGCCGTTTCTGGTCGTCGGCCTGGCCCGCTCGGGCGTTGCTGCGGCGCGGATGCTCGCTGCTCGTGGCGAGGAGGTACGAGGGGTCGATTCTGGGCATCCGCAGGGGGCGGCAGGGCTTCGGGGCGATGGCGTCGAAGTGTTTCTGGATACGGATGGATTGGCTCAGCTCGATGGCACCCGGACCGTCGTCAAGAGCCCGGGCGTGCCCCGGGAGGCTCCGGTGATCGCTACCGCCCTGGAGCGCGGCATCGAGGTGATCGGTGAGCTCGAGCTCGCCTGGCGGGCGATCCCGAATCGCTTCCTCGCCGTGACCGGGACGAACGGCAAGACGACCACCGTCGAGCTGCTCGGCCACATCTATCGGGCCGCCGGCGAACCGGTGGCGGTCGCCGGCAATGTCGGCACACCGTTGTCTTCCTATGCGGGCTCGATCGAGCCCGACGCAACGGTTATCTGCGAGGCGTCGAGCTTTCAGCTCGAAGACACCACGGCCTTCGCTCCCGAGTGCGCCGTCTTTCTCAATCTCGCCCCCGATCACCTCGATCGCCACACGGACCTCGAGGCCTATCTGGCGGCGAAGCTGCGCATCTTCGCCAACCAGGGCAACGACGATGTCGCCGTCTACAACGCAGACGATCCGGCTCTGGCCGGCACCGACCTCGGGGGTTGCGCCCGCAGGATCGCCTTCTGCCACGGCGCCGCGCCGGATTGTGAGGTGGCGCTTGCCGAGGGATCGATCTTCTACGACGGCGAGCCGCTGATCGCGGTCGAGGAGCTTGGCCTCTTCGGCGAGCACAACGTCGCCAACGCGATGGCGGCGGCGAGCGCGGCGCTCGCGATGGGCATTGACCGCGATGCCGTCCGTGACGGCCTGCGCGGCTTTGCCGGTGTCCCGCACAGGCTCGAGCAGGTTGCCGAGATCGAGGGCGTCCGCTTCGTCAACGACTCGAAGGCGACCAACGTCGCCTCCGCCGTGGTTGGCATCACCGCTTTCGAAAGTGGTGTCCACGCGATCCTCGGCGGTAGCGAGAAGGATGAACGGTTCTCGCCGCTGGTCGATCCTGTCAGCGAGCGCTGCATCGCTTGCTACCTGATCGGCGCTACCGCGGATCGTCTCGCCGCCGAACTTGCCACGGTCCTCGCCACGGGGATCGAGTTGCATCGCTGCGCTGACCTCGAGGACGCGACCCGCCGCGCGACCGCAGCCGCCCGTCCGGGCGAGGTCGTCCTGCTCTCGCCGGCCTGTGCCAGCTTCGACGCCTTCGAGAACTTCGAACGACGCGGCGATCGCTTCCGCGAGATCGTCGAGGAGATCGCATGAGCAGCCGGGCTCTGACCTTGCCCTGGTCGGGGCCGAAGCGGAAGAAAGGCAAGAAGGCGAAGAAGCGTCGCGCCGCCAACCTTCCCGCCGAGTACAACATGCTGCTCACCGCGACCCTGTGCCTGCTGGCCTTCGGTGCGGTCATGGTCTTCTCGGCCAGCTCGACTACTCGGGTGCTCAGCGACGGCGGTCTCTCCGACAGCGCCTTCTACCTGAAGCGAACGCTGCTCTTCGGCGCCGTCGGTCTGCTGATCATGCACGTCGTCGCCCGGAAGGGCTTGCAGACCGTTCGGCGGCTCACCCCGGTGTTCCTCGGCGTCTCGCTCTTCCTCCTGCTCGCGGTGCTCGTGGTCGGCACCAACGTCAACGGCTCGAGTCGTTGGATCGGCTCGGGCTTTCTGCAGATCCAGCCCTCGGAGATGGCCAAGGTGGCATTGATCCTCTACGCGGCCGACCTGCTGGCGCGCAAACCGAAGCGGGTGCGCTCGCTCGAGGGGCTGATGCCGTTCCTCCTCGTCGTCGGGGGCGCGTCGCTGCTGATCGTCGCCGAGCCCGACCTGGGCACGACGATGGTCGTCACCTTTGCCGTCGCCGCAACCCTGGTCGCCGCCGGGGCGCGCATCCGCGACCTGGCCCTGATCGGCGCCGGGCTCGCCTTCTTCGCTTTGTTGATGACGGTGATCGAGCCCTACCGGATGGCCCGCTTGACCGGTTTCCTCAATCCCGGTGCAGATGCCGCCGGCGCCGGATTCCAGGCGGCGCAGGCGAAGATCGCGCTTGGCTCGGGCGGCCTGTTTGGCGTCGGCATCGGTAACGGAGTGCAGAAGGCCTTCTATCTGCCCGAGGCGCATACCGACATGATCTCCGCGGTGATCGGGGAGGAGCTCGGCCTGGTCGGGATCCTCGGCGTCGTCGGCCTCTTCTCTCTATTTGGCTACGCCGGCCTGCAGATCGCCAAGAAAGCGAAGGACAACTACGGCAAGCTCCTGGTCGCGGGCCTCACTTCGCTGGTCCTGGTGCAGGCGACGATCAACCTTTTCGCGGTGATGGGGCTGGCGCCGCTGACCGGCGTTCCGCTGCCCTTTGTCTCCTACGGCAACAGCAGCTTGATGGCGACGCTGTTTGCCGTGGGACTGATCCTCAACGTCGCCCGCGGGGGGACCGCCCGCGCTGGCAAACTGCGCGTCGTCGAGGGTGGGCGCAAGCCCACGCGTGGAAGGAGTCGATCGAGCAGTGCCAGAACTCGCAAGAGTGGTAGTGGCAGCCGGGGGAACGGCCGGTCACGTCGTGCCGGCCATGGCGGTCGCCGACGAGCTTCGGGATAGCGGCGCCGAGGTGTCCTTCCTCGGCACGCGCGAGCGGATCGAGGCCGATTTGGTGCCTGCCGCCGGCTATGAGATCGACTACCTCAAGGTGCGCGGGATCGACCGCGGCAGCAAAGGCCGTGCGGCGCTTGCCGGCCTGGAGGCCGTCGGCGCGGTCGGTACGGCGCTGCGGATCCTCTGGCGACGCCGGCCCGACGTCGTGATGGGGGGCGGCGGCTTTGTCGCCGGACCGGCCGGGCTCGCGGCGGTGCTCGCCCGCATTCCCCTGGTCCTCACCGAGGCCGACAGCCACCTCGGCCTCGCCAACCGGCTGCTCGCCGGCAGGGCGAGGCGGGTATGCCTCGCCTTCCCGATCCCAGGGCGGGAGGGCGCGCGCTACCTGGTTACCGGCAGGCCGGTGCCGCCGGCGGTGCTGGCGGCCGATCGCGCCGCAGCCCGCGAGCGGTTCGGGATCGCCCCGGAGCCCGTTGCCTGCTCGTCATGGGCGGCAGCCAGGGCGCGCGCTCGATCAACGATTGCGCCATCGCGGCTTTTGTCGAGCAGGGCGGGCGCGACTTCGACGTCATCCACCTCGCCGGGCAGCGCGATTTCGACGCACTCGAGGAGCGGCTCGCCGCCGCGCCGCACAACAAGCGCTACACGCTGCTCGCCTACGAGCCCGATCTCGGCGATTGCCTTGCCGCCTGCGATCTTGTCGTCGGGCGCTCGGGGGGGTCGATCTTCGAGCTGACCGCAGCGGGCAGGCCGGCGATCCTCGTCCCCTACCCGCACGCCGCCGCCGGCCATCAGGAGAGCAACGCGGCGTGGATGGCCGAGGCGGGCGCGGCGACCACGATTCGCGACGAGGAGCTCGGCGCAGAACTGCTCGCGACCGAGGCCGGCGGCCTCATCCACGACGAGCAACGGCTTGCGACGATGGCGAGAGCCTCGGCCGCCCTGGCGATGCCCGACGCCGCTCGCCGGATTGCCGATGAGGTGCTGGAGGCGGCGCGATGAGCAGTTGGGTGGATCGCCGGCTGCACTTCATCGGCATCGGCGGCGCCGGGATGAGCGGCCTGGCCTTGGTCTGCGACGAGCTGGGCGCGACGGTCAGCGGCAGCGACCGGGCCGCCTCTTCCTACACGGAGCGCCTCCGCGCCGCGGGCCTGGAGCCCGTGGTCGGGCACGACGCGGCCAACCTCCCCGACGGCGCCGAGGTGGTCGTCTCGACGGCGATCGGCGAAGACAACCCGGAGCTGTCGCTGGCGCGTGAGAAGGGGCTCACCGTGCGCCGTCGCGGCGAGCTGCTGGCCGAGCTGTGCGGCGAGAAGCGCCTGATCGCAATTGCCGGCACGCACGGCAAGACGACCACCACGGCAATGCTCACCTGGGCACTGCGGGGGATCGGCGCCGACCCCGCCTTCTTCGTCGGCGGCGAGGTTCCCGGCCTGGGTCCCGACGGCGCCGCCGCGAACGCAGGTTGGGGCGGGGGGGAGTGGGTGGTCGCCGAGGCGGACGAGAGCGATGCCAGCTTCCTCGACCTGCGGCCCGAGATCGCGGTGATCACCAACATCGAGATGGACCACCACTCGCGTTGGGGCTCGATGGCCGAGTTGCGCGACGCCTTCGTCCAGTTCGCGGCCGGAGCGAAGTCCGTTGTCCTCCCCGACGACGAGTGCATTGACTTTGTCGTAGGCGGCAAACACAGCGCTCGCGCATTCGACCTGCGCTCGCCCGGGCCCGCTGAGCTTTCGCTTGCGGTGCCAGGTCGTCACAACCTGCTCAATGCGCGGGCGGCTCTGGCCGCGGCTGGGCTTGCCGGTTTCGACCTGGATCCAGTTGCGGCTGCGCTTGCTGGCTTCCCGGGTGTGGCCCGCCGACTCGAGCTCAAGGGTGAGCGCAATGGAGCGCGTGTCTACGACGACTACGCACATCATCCGACCGAGGTGCGCGCCGCGCTCGGGGCGTTGCGTGAATTGGAGCCCAGGCGGCTGGTCGTCGCCTTCCAGCCCCACCTGTACTCGCGCACCAAGGCGTTCGCCGAGCAGTTCGGCGCGGCCCTGGCGCTTGCCGACGAAGCGATCGTCCTCGACGTGTATCCCGCACGCGAGGAGCCGGTAGGCGACCTGGCCGGGGTCAGCGGCCTCGACGTCGCCCGCGCCGCCGCGGATCGGATGGGAGGCAGGCGTGTGCTCTGGGCGCCCACCCGGGAGCAAGCCCGGGCCGCGCTCGAATTGCGCCTCGAGGCTGGGGTCGCGCTGGTCACGGTCGGTGCCGGCGATGTCTTCGGGGTCGGCGAGGCCCTCGTCGAGAGCGAGGGCGGCGATGAGTGAGATGCCGGCTGGCGTCGAGCGCGACTTTTCGCTCGCACGGTTGACCACGATTCGCACGGGTGGCCACGCCGACGGGTTCGCCCGGCCCCGCGACCTGACGGAGCTCGGCGAGCTCTTGGCTTGGGCGAGCGCCGAGCATCTGCCGATCGGGGTGATTGGCTCTGGCTCGAACCTCCTGATTGCCGACCAGGGCTTCCGCGGCCTCGCCCTGAAGCTCGACGGCGACTTGGCGACCGTTACGCACGAGGGCGATCGACTGCTCTGCGGTGGCGGCGCGCGACTTCCCTCAGCTGCCGCCAAGGCGGCCGGTTGGGGGCTCTCGGGCCTCGAGTTCGGGGTCAACATCCCCGGCACGGTCGGCGGCGCGGTGAAGATGAACGCCAACGCCTACGGCGGTCAGCTCGCCAAGGTGCTCGAGTGGGTTGATGTCTGTACGCCGGGTGGCGAGGAGAGACGCACGCCCGAGCAGCTTAGCTTTTCCTACCGCAGTTCGAACCTGAGCGCAGAGGAAATCGTCGGCTTCGCGTCCTTTCGGCTCGAGCGAGGTGACGTCGCGACAATAAAGGCGGAGATGGCCGGCATGCGGAAGCAGCGCCACGAGGCGCAGCCGTCGGGCATCAAGACCTTTGGCTCGACCTTCAAGAACCCCGAGGATCCGCGCGCCGAAGGGCGCACGGCGGGACAGTTGCTCGCGGCCGCGGACTGCCAGGGCCTCCAGGTCGGCGGGGCCCGCTTCTCTCCCAAGCACGCCAACTTCGTCGAGAACGTCGCCGGGGCGACGACCGCCGACGTTCTGGAGCTGATGGCAGCGGGGCGCCACCGGGTGCACGAGCGCTTCGGCGTCGTCCTGGAGCCGGAGGTGCAGCTGCTCGGCGAGGTTCGCTGGCCGGAGGGTTGGGTTCTGTGAAGCGGTGGCTGATTGGCTTCGGCGTCCTCGTCGCGGTGGTGACGATCCTCTACTGGGCGCTGATTCGCGACTCCACGGTCGAAGCGCACCTGCAGTCGCCGCGGGCCATCGCGACGATCGGCAGCGGCTCGGAGGCAATCGCGGTTGGCCCCAATGGCGAGATCCTCGCCTGGTTGCCTGTTGCCGAGGACGCGCAACTGCCCTACCTACCGCTGTCCGAGCCACCAAGAGGCGGCCAGCTGGCCGGTCCGGTGCTGGGGCAAGCGCGGGTCCTCGGGGCCGCTCCCGCCACCCTGCGTCCATATATAGAGCGCAGCTACCTTGGCGAAAGCGGCATCGACGTGATGCTGCGCTCGGGGATCGAACTGCGCTTTGGCGATGTCTCCCAAGCGGGTATCAAGTGGAAGGCGGCCGCGGCGGTGCTCGCCAACCCTGCGATCACGGCGCTCGATTATGTAGACCTGCATGCTCCGCGACGCCCCGCCGTAGGTGGCTCTGGGCATGCGCTTCCGCCCCTTGAATAAACCCTCAACCACAGGGTTAGACTAGGGAAACTCTCAACCAACACTTGAGGTTTCGGCCTTGCAGGATGTCTCCCGGGGGTTTGACAGCACCCCGAAAATGCCCTACGTTGAGCGCAATTTCCGTGCTTGAGCGGTAAGCTTGAACCCTAAAGCGTTGCTGAAGCGTCGGACGGAACAAAGGCTCAACTCAAATTCCAGTCATGGTGACTGGGCAATATCCAGCCTCAATTGGCTGGGCTTGGAGAAATCGGGAGATGGAATCCACTTACCTCGCGGTGATAAAGGTCGTCGGTGCCGGCGGCGGAGGCACCAATGCCGTCAGCCGCATGGTCGACGCCGGAATTCGCGGCGTCGAGTTCGTCGCGGTCAACACCGACGCACAGGCGCTGCAGGCCTGCGAAGCGGACATCAAGCTCTCGATCGGACAGGAGCTCACCCGCGGCCTCGGCGCCGGCGGCAACCCTGAGGTCGGAGCGGGCGCCGCGGCGGAGAGCCGCGATGAGATCAAGGAGGCGCTGAAGGGCGCCGACATGGTCTTCGTCACCGCCGGCGAGGGTGGCGGCACCGGCACCGGCTCGGCCCCGATCATCGCCGAGATCGCCAAGGAGGAGATCGGCGCGCTGACCGTTGGCGCGGTCACCAAGCCGTTCGAGTTCGAGGGCAAACGGCGCATGCAGCAAGCGCTCGAGGGAATCGAGAAGCTGCGCAACAACGTCGACACCCTGATCATCGTTCCCAACGAGAAGCTTCTGCAGGCGGTCGAGCGGCGCACTAGCGTGCTCGAGGCCTTCAAGCAGGCCGACGACATCCTGCGCCAGGGCGTGCAGGGCATCACCGACCTGATCACCATCCCCGGCCTGATCAACCTCGACTTCGCCGACGTGCGCACGATCATGCGCGACGCCGGCTCGGCCCTGATGGGCGTCGGCTCCGCCTCGGGTGAGTCGCGTGCCATCGACGCCGCCAAGGCCGCGGTCACCTCGCCGCTGATCGAGGAGTCGATCAAGGGCGCGACGGGGATGCTGCTCAACATCACCGGCCCGGAGGACCTCGGTCTCTTCGAGGTCAACGAGGCGGCCCAGCTCGTCCAGGCCGAAGCCGACGACAACGCCAACATCATCTTTGGCTCGGTCGTCGACCAATCGATGCGCGACGAGGTCCGCGTCACCGTGATCGCGACCGGCTTCGAGGGCTTCGAGCTGCTTGGCCCGTTCGCCGCAGCGGGTGCGCCGCCGCTACGAGAGTCGGCCGCGGATCTCCGCCGAGGACACCGACATCCGCAAACTGCGGGTGAGCGACGACGACATCGACGTTCCCGGCTTCCTCAAGGAATAGCGCTACCCGAGCAGTTCGAGCTCGCCCGCGCGGTGTGCCGCCTCGACGCGGGAGCGGCAGTCGAGCTTGCGGAGGATGTTGCGCACGTGCATGTCGACCGTGCGCGGGCTGAGGAAGAGCTCCTGGGCGATCTCGCGATTGGTCCGCCCGACCGACACGTGGCGGAGGACCTCCAGCTCGCGCCGGGTGAGTGGCGACTTCGCCGCCGCCCGCTTGCCGAGGCGCGATGCCACCGACTCCCCCAGGGCCGCCACCTCGTGCGCCGCTTCGGAAGCCAGCGGGCGAGCGCCGAGCTTGCGCGCCGTCCGGTAGGCGTCGCTGAGGCGCTCGAGGCCCTGCTCGCGTTCGCCGGCGGCGGCGAGGGCGACGCCGGCCCGAACCTCGACCTGCGCGCACTCGAAGGGAATCGCCAGCTCGCGGTAGAGGTCGACCGCGCGGCAGAGCTGGTCGGCGGCGATCTCCGCATCGGCGTCGAGCAGGGCGGCCTCGCCGATCGCCTGGGCCAGCGCCGCGAGCGAATCGGGGTGCCCGCCGTCGGAGGCCATCCGGGTCAGCGCCTCGGTGCAGGCATGCAGGCCGTCGCGATCGTCGTGGCGGGCGAAGAAAACCGCCGCCCAGCGGAGCCCCCAGACCGCGTAATGGTGATCCTCGCTCTCGCTCCAGTGCGCCAGCAGCGTCCGGCAGTGCTCGGTGGCCTCGTCGAGCGCGCCCTCGGCGGCGGCGACCCGCGCCAGACCCGTGGTCGAGTCCATGAACATGTTGTAGTGGCCGACCGAGGAGGAGCTTGCCCGCGAGGAGGTGAGCATGCGCCGCGCCGAGGCCAGCTTGCCCTGGAAAGCGTGGATCGCCCCGACGAGCCCCTCGGCGACCCAGACCGCCTCGCCGCGCTCGATCAGCTCACGTCCCAGCTCGCAGGCGCGTGACCACTCACCACGCTCGCGCAGCACGTAGATCAGGCAGGTGACGCAGGCGAGCTCGGTGCTCGCGTCGCCGTCGTTGCCGCAGAGCCCGAGCGCCGCATCGAGGGCCTCCTCGGCCCGCCGGTAGTCGGCCGAGTCGTAGAGGACCATGCTGAGCCGCTGGTAGAGCTCCGCCGCAACCGGCGTCATATCTTGCTCGAGCGCCTGGGCGAGGCCGGCGCGGACGGTCTCGAGGCCCCCCTCATAGTCGCCGCCCTTCGCCTGCGCGACGCCGAGCAGACCCAGGGCCCGGGCGCCGATGTCAGGGCGCCGCGCGGTCTCGGCATCGCCGATTGCCGCCTCGGCGAGCTCGATCGCCTCGCCGTAGCGGGCGCCGACCCGGCGGTGGTTGGCCATTGCCAGGCGCTCGCCGGCGGCGTCGGCGGGACAGTCCGCGGCGAGGAACGCGTCCGCCGCCATTCGACGCGCCGCAAAGGCCGTCTCGCGATCGCCTTTCAGCGCGGAGATCGCGGCAAGGCGGCGCTGCGCCTCGGCGAAGCCGAGTTCCTCGCCGCGCGAGCTGCGGATGCTGGCCAGCTCCCGCCACGCTTTCGCCGCCTCGGCCAGCTGCCCGACGAGCTCGGTGCTGGCGGCGTAGCGCTCGAGCGCCTCGATGCGCTCCGCGTCCTCCTCGCCCTCCGGCCAGAGCTCCAGGGCCTGCCGGGCGGCGCGTGCCGCGTCGCGGTGGGCGCGCATCGATTCGGACTCACGCGCGGCGCGGATCAGCGCTTCGCGGGCGCGCGAGTCCTCGCCCGCGCCGCGCCAGTGGGTGGCGACCTCCAGCGAAGGCGCGGAGTCTCCTTCCAGCGCCTCGGCGAAGTGACGGTGCAGGTCGCGGCGCCGCAGCCACGGCACCTCCGCATAGAGCGCTTCGCGCGCAAGTGAGTGGCGGAAGCGCCCGCGGCCGTCGCCGTCTTCGACGATCAATCCGCTCTCGATCGCTTCGGTCAGCCCGGCCGTCGTGGAGAGCCGCGCGGCGATGCCGAGGTCACAGGAGTCCCCGGCGACGGCCGCGACCTCCGTTGCCGCTCGGGCCGGCTCCGAGAGGTCGGCGACACCGATCAGGATCGCGTCGCGCACGGTCTCGGGAACCGGCTCTTCCTCCTCGCCGGAGAGTTCGAGCCCGCGCTTTCCGGAGTGCAGCGAGCCCTTGGCGATTAGCGCGGCGACGAGCTCCTCGACGAAGAACGGGGAACCATGGGTCCGGTCGTGGATCGCTCGCACGAGCGAGGGAGACGGCGGCTCCGGCAGCAGCTCGCCAAGCAGGGCCGCCGTCTGCTCGTCGTCGAGCGGCTCGAGGGTGACCTCCTCCAGTTCACCGTTGCGGCGCAGCTCGTTGCGCAGCCAGCGCAGCATGTGATCGCGGGGGAGCCCATCGGTGCGGTAAGCGGCGATTGTCAGCAGCGGGATCTCCCGCAGCGGCGAGGCGAGCGCCGCGAGCAGCTCCAGAGTGGCCTCGTCGGACCACTGCAGGTCATCGAGCACGACAAGGGCGGGACCGTCGCCGGCGACGTGGGCGAAGGCGCAGCGGACAGCCTCGAAGATCGTCGAGCGATCGCTGTCCTCGGCGGCTTCGCCGAGCTCGGGGAGCAGCAGGGCCAGGTGAGGCTGGAGCGCGCCGCAGTCGTCGAGGCCGTTCGGATCGGAACGCAGGTAGGAGCGCAGTGCGGCGACGACCGGCCCGTAGGGGGTCGATGCGCCCTCGGTGGCGGCGCCACGCAGGACGGGTGGCGGCGAGCGGTCGGCGAGTTCCCCGGCAAGGCGACTCTTGCCGACGCCGGCCTCTCCGGCGATCAGGACGAGCGAGCCCTCGCCCAGGCTGGCGCGCTCCGCTGCCAGCGCGAGGCGCTCGAGCTCGGCATCGCGGCCGACTAGCGGGGTCCGGGTCCCCATGCCACTCAGTCTAGGACGGCGCCGGCCGGCTCTTGGGTCGACCCGCAAGCCGGCCGGCATCGGCTCGGTCAGGTTCCGACCGGCGCCGGATCGGGTCGCACGATCACGGTGTCGGCGATCGGGATGATCTCGTCGGCCGGGAGGTCGGAGGCCTCGGCGTGGGCGCGGATCGCCTCGGGGCTCTCGCCTTCGTAGACGCAGAACGTCCCCACCTCACCGCTCTCCTCGGCGAGCACGTAGCTGCGGATCCAGCGCACCCCGGAGCCGTCCTTGTCGCCTACTTCGGCGGAGCGCTTGCCCGCGACCTCGAGGTCGGCGGCGGTCGCCCAGCCGTTGCGGCGAAGAATTCCGTAGAGCTTCATCTTGCTTCTCCTTCGTTGGTTGCTTGCAACTCAACCTTGGCGGGGAAGCGGTGCCGTCGCATCAGTGAAACCACCGTATTTTCGGCATTGGGCACCGTAGCGGCGGGACCACCGGGAGTCCCCCTGCAGGCCGCGTTCGCGGGAGTTCCTGCAGGGGGACTCCCGGTGGTCCCGCACGGAAGGCGCAGGCAATAGCCTTGCGCGCCGTGAGCTTGCAGCGGACGCCCTTATATGAGAAGCACGTCGAGCTGGGAGCGAAGCTGGTCGATTTCGCTGGCTGGGAGATGCCTGTGCAGTACGAGGGGGTGTTGGAGGAGCATTCGGCTGTGCGGACGCATGCGGGGATGTTCGACGTCTCGCATATGGGCGAGGTCGAGGTCGAGGGGCCCGCGGCGCTGGCGTTCCTCCAGCGGGTGCTCTCCAACGATGTCGGTGCGATTCCGATCGGCGGCGCCCAGTACTCCTGCCTCTGTGCTGAGGACGGCGGCGTGCTCGATGACCTCTTCGCCTATCGGCTGGGCGGCGACCGCTACCTGCTCGTCACCAACTCCGCCAACCACGCTGAGGATCTGAGCTGGCTGGGGCGCTGGAGCCACGACTTCGACGTCAGTGTCCGCGATGTCGCCGACCGCTACGCGATGCTCGCTGTGCAGGGCCCGCACGCCCGCACGATCGTCCGCGGCGCTCTGGGGATCGAGCTGCCGCCGCGGATGCGGGTGGCCACCGCGCGGATCGGTAACCGGCCGGCGCTGATCTGCGGCACCGGCTACACCGGCGAGGACGGCGTCGAGCTGCTGATCGACCTGGGGGTGGCGCCGGCGATCTGGGCCGAGCTGCTCGATGCCGGGGTCGTCCCCTGTGGCCTCGCCGCCCGCGACACGCTGCGACTCGAGGCTTGCTTCCACCTGCACGGCAACGACCTCAGCCCGGAGCGCAACCCGATCGAAGCCGGGCTCGGCTGGTGTTGCAAGGAGGCGACGGGGTTCATCGGCTCAGCTGCCGTCGCGCGAGCCCGTGCCGAGGGCACGGCCCAGCGCCTTGCCCCTTTCAAGATCGAGGGCGCCGGCATCCCCCGTCAGGGCAACACCGTCCTGGCCGGCGACGAGGAGGTTGGGATCGTCACCAGCGGCAGCTTTTCGCCTTCGCTCGAAGTCGGGATCGGGATGGCATATCTGCGCAGCGACCTCGCCGAGCCGGGAACCGAGGTGGAGATCGACGTGCGCGGCAAGCGCCGCGCCGCCCGGGTAGCGTCCAAGCCGCTCTACCAGAGTCCCTCAGCCCGGAAGGAGAATTGACTTTGTCCGACGCGAACTATCCCGACGACCTGCTGTACCACGACCAGCACGATTGGGCCCGCCTGGATGGGGACGAGCACGCGGTGATGGGGATCACCTGGTACGCGCAGGACAGCCTCGGCGAGGTCGTCTTCTACGACCCTCCCGAGGTCGGCGCGGCGATCGACAAAGACTCCTCCTACGCCGAGGTCGAGTCGGTGAAGGCCGTCTCCGATGTGATCGCACCGCTCTCCGGTGAGATCGTTGAGGTCAACGACGCGCTGGCTGACACGCCGGAGAAGATCAACGAGGATCCCTACGGCGACGGCTGGCTGGTCAAGGTGAAGCTGACCGCGCCGGCCGAGGCCGAGAGCCTGCTCGGCGCCGACGAATACCGCAAGTTGCTGGAAAACGGCTAGCGGAGGCCCGCCACCCGCTTGCGTAGCCTTACGCAGGTGACTCGCTACACCTCAGCGACGCCCGAGGACCGGGCGGAGATGCTCGCCGCGATCGGGGTCGAGTCGACCGCCGAGCTCTTCGAGCAGATCCCGGAGTCGGTGCGCCTTGGCCGCCCGCTGGCGCTGCCGGCGGGCTTGAGCGAGGCCGAGGTCTACGAGCGCTTGGCGGAACTCGCCGCCCGCAACGCCGACTGCGAAGAGCAGGTCTGCTTCATCGGGGCCGGGATGTACGACCACTACGTCCCGGCGATCGTCGACGCGATCACCCAGCGCAGCGAGTTCCTCACGCCGTACACCCCCTACCAGCCGGAGATCTCCCAGGGGGGCCTGCAGGCGATGTTCGAGTTCCAGACGGCGATGTCGGAGTTGACCGCGCTGCCGGTCTCCAATGCCGGCTTGTACGAGGGGCCTTCCTCCGTCGCCTCGGCTGGCTACCTGGCGATCGGTGCGACCAAGGGGCGCCGCCGCTTCGTCGTCTCGCGCGGTGTCCACCCGCACAGCCGCGAGACGCTGGCCACCTACGCCGAGGGCTTTGGCGCCGAGATCGCCGAAGTGGGCCTGGAGGACGGGCTCACCGACGCCGCTGCGTTGGCCGACGCCGTAGACGAGGAGACCGCGGCCGTCTTCCTGCAGAGCCCCAACTTCCTCGGCGCGGTCGAGGACGTCGAGGCGCTGGGCGCGGCCGCGAAGGCGCACGGGGCGCTGCTGATCGTCGCCGTCGATCCGATGACGCTCGGCGTGTTGAAGCCGCCGGGTGAGTGCGGCGCCGACATCGCCCTCGGCGAGGGCCAGCCGCTCGGCAACCGGCTCGATTTCGGCGGCCCGTCGTTCGGCTTCTTCTGCGGAACGGAGGACCTGATCCGGCGCATGCCGGGGCGGATCGCCGGCGAAACCGACGATGTCGACGGCCGCCGCGGCTTCGTCCTCGCCCTGCAAACCCGCGAGCAGCACATCCGCCGCGAGAAAGCGACCCACAACATCTGCACCGCGCAGGCCCTGAACGCGCTGGCTGCGACGATCCACCTCGCCTGGCTCGGCCGCGAGGGCTTCCGTGAGCTGGGCGAGTTGCTGGTGCGGCGGACCGCCTACGCCCGCGAGCGGCTCGCTGCTGTCGAGGGGGTGGGGCTCCTCCATGAGGCGCCGGTGGCGCGGGAGCTCGCCCTGCGCTTGCAGGCTCCGGTCGATCGTGTGCTGGAGCGCTGTGCCGAGCGCGGCATCGCCGCCGGCTACCCGCTCGGCGGCGAGTACCCCGAGCACGAGGACGGCCTGCTGGTGGCGATCACCGAGCGCCGTACCCGCGCTCAGATAGACGACCTGGCTGAGTCACTGGGCGCCGCTGTGGCGGCTGAGGCGGTGACTGTATGAACCAGCAGGACGAAGCGGTTCGCACGATCTTCGAGAAGTCGAAGCCCGGTCGCCGCGCCGCCGTCCTGCCCGACGCCGAAGTGCCCGAGCCGCCGCTGGAGGAGCTGATCCCGGCGAATCTGTTGCGCGACGAGGCGCCGCGCCTGCCGGAGATCGCCGAGCCGGAGATCGTCCGCCACTACAACCGCCTCTCGCGGCGCAACTTCGACCTCGACACCGGTTTCTACCCGCTCGGCTCCTGCACGATGAAGCACAACCCGCGGCTCAACGAGCGGGTCGCGGCCCTGCCCGGCCACGCCCGGCTCCACCCGGCGCAGAGCCCGAAGCGCGCCCAGGGGGCCCTGGAGCTGATGTGGCTCCTGCAGGAGTCGCTCGCCGAGATCTGCGGCCTGCCTTACGTCAGCCTGCAGCCTTCGGCCGGCTCGCACGGCGAGCTCGCCGGCCTCCTGCTCACGCGGGCCTTCCACGCCGACCGCGGCGAAGCGCGAACCAAGGTGCTGGCGCCGGACACCTCGCACGGCACCAACCCGGCCTCGGTGACGATGGCCGGCTACGAGATCGTCAAGGTCGCGACTGACGAACGCGGCGGCGTCGAGATGGACGACCTGCGCGCCAAGGTCGACGACGAGGTCGCCTGCCTGATGCTGACCAACCCCAACACGCTCGGCCTCTTCGACGAGAACATCGCCGAGATCGCCGGCCTGATCCACGAGGTGGGGGGGACGCTCTACTACGACGGCGCCAACCTCAACGCGGTGATGGGCCATTCGCGGCCGGGCGACATGGGCTTCGACATCGTCCACGTCAACCTGCACAAGTCGTTCAGCCAGCCGCACGGTGGGGGCGGGCCGGGGGCGGGCCCGATAGCGGTATCCGAGCGGATCGAGCCCTTCCTGCCGCGGCCGCAGGTGGTGCGGCGGGAGGGGGGCAATGGCAGCGGACCGTATTACGACCTCGACCTCGACCGGCCCAAGTCGATCGGCCGCCTGCGCGGCTTCCAGGGCAACTTCGGCGTCTTCGTCCGCTCCTATGCCTACATCCTCAGCCTCGGAGCCGATGGCCTCGCCGAGGCCTCGGAGACGGCGGTGCTGAACGCCAACTACCTCGAGGCCCGCCTCGCCGAGGGCCGCGCCGGCAAGCATCTTCCGGTCGCCTTCGACCGCCACTGCATGCATGAGTTCGTCCTTTCCGGCAAGCCGATGAAGCGGGAGCTGGGGCTCGCCACGCTCGACCTCGCCAAGCGCCTGCTCGACTTCGGCTTCCACCCGCCGACCGTCTACTTCCCCCTGCTGGTCGAGGAGGCGCTGATGATCGAGCCGACCGAGACCGAGACCAAGGAGAGCCTCGACGCCTTCGCCGAGGCCATAGACAAGATCCTCGCCGAGGCCGAGGAGGACCCGGAGAAGGCGAAGAACGCGCCCTACACGACCCCGGTCCGCCGCCTCGACGAGGTCAAGGCAACCCGCAAGCCGGTAGTCCGCCAGCCGGTGGACTGAACCACGCTCACAGCGTATTTATCCACGTTATTAGCGTGTGATCTCACACGTCACCTACGTATGATCTGCTACGTTATCAACGTACAAGATGGCACGGGGAAAGCCTAAAAGGGGAAATCCTTTCGTCTTCGATCGCCCACTCGCCCCAGCGGACCTCATCGATCGCGAGGACGAGCTCGCCCTGCTCACCGAACGCCTTCGGGACGTTGTAAATACGCGCCTCTCGAGCCCGCGCGACTACGGCAAGACGAGTCTTCTGCACCGAGCCATCGCCGACGCTCGCGCGGCGGAGGCTGGGGCGGTGCTCGTCGATCTCTACGGCGTTCGCACTGCCGGGCAGATGGCGGCGCAGATTGAGCTGGCTTATGCCGATTTGCCCGCGGGACCGTTGAGCTCCGCGTTGACGATTCTTCGCCGCCGGGGCGGCGGGATCGGGCTGCAGACTCCGTTGGGAGGGGCGTCTGCCGCCTTCGGCGCCGGAGAAGCGGGAGAGATGGCGCTGCTCGATGCGCTCGACCTTCCCCTACGGCTGCACGAAAAGACTGGTCGGCGCATGCTCGTCGTCTTCGATGAGTTCCAGGTCGTTCTAAAGCTCGAGCTCGACGCTCTGATTCGCAGTGTGATTCAGCACCAGGGAGCCGGCGTCACCTATGTCTTCTCGGGCTCGCACCCCGGCATGATGCGCTCGCTGTTCTCCGATCGGAAGCGGCCCTTCTACGGTCAGGCCGCTCCGCTCGAGCTCAAGCGCCTTCCTCGGCTCGCGATCGGTGAGCACATCGCAGATCGATTTCAGCGGACTCAGCGGCACGCCGGGGATGCCCTCGGGTGGCTCCTTGACCTCGTCGACGGCCACCCGCAACGATCGATGCTGTTTGCCCACCTTCTCTGGCGCCATACCCCGGAGGGGACTGAAGCCGGCGACGAGCAGTGGTTGGCCGCCCACGAGGAGGCTTGGAGCTATCTCCAGGGGGATTTCGAGGCCACCTGGGACTCCCTCTCCGTAGTGGAGGCCGGCGTCGTGGACGCCATCGCGGCTGGGGTCCAGAGCCTCACGGGCAAGGCTGCACGAGAGATATTCGGCCTACCCACGGGTTCGGCTGCGGGCGACGCCGCCAAGCGACTTGTCGAACAGGGTTTGCTCTCGCGCACCGGGACCGGCCGCGAGGCAGTGCTCGAACTCGTCGACCCCGTCTTCGCGCGATGGGTCGTTCGAGGTCGACGATGGATACTGGAATAACGTGCCTTACAGCTCGGGCAGCTCCTGCTCCAGCTCCAGCACCGGCACGAAGAGGTCGCCGTGCTGCTCGATCCGCTCCAGGACTTCGCCCGCCTCGAATACGAGCGATGAGCCGTCGCCGCTGTCGGCCACGGCTTCGACCTCCTCCCAGGTGACCGGCGTGGAGGCGGTGGGGCGCTCGCGGGCGCGCAGGGAGTAGACGGCGATCGTCGTCTTGCGCTGGTGGTTCTGCGACCAGTCGACGAAGACCTTGCCGCCTCGTTCGACCTTTTTCATCTTCGAGACCACCTGATCCGGCGTCTGCTTCTCGAGCAGTTGGGCGATTGCTTTGGCGAACGGTTTGGTCTGCTCGTAGGAGGCTTTGCCGTTGAGCGGAACGTAGATCTGCAGACCCTTCGAGCCAGAGGTCTTGGCGAATGCACTGGACGTCGAAGTGGCCGAAGAGATCGCGCAGGCGCAAGCCGACCCGGCAGCACTCGACGACGTCGGCGGGCGGTCCGGGATCGAGGTCGAAGGCGAGGACGGTGGGGCGTTTGGGCGCTCGCGAGAGGGAGAGCGAGGGGTGGAGCTCGATCGCCGCCAGCTGCGCCATCCAGATCAGCGTCGGCCGGCTGTCGCAGACGCAGAAGTCGATCTTGCCCGCATGCGGGCCGGCTTCGACGCGCGCGGTCTTCACCCATTTCGGCCGGTGCTTGGGGCAGCGCTTCTCGAAGAAGGCCGCGTCGAGGTCATCGACCCCTTCGGGGAAGCGGCGCAGCGTGACCGCGCGACCTTTGAGGTGGGGGACGATCGCCGGGGCGACCTTGGCGTAGTAGTCGACCACCTCGCCCTTGGTGAAGCCGGCCTCCGGGTAGAGGACCTTGTCGAGGTTGGTGAGCTTCAGCTCACGGCCGTCGACCTCGACCTGACGGCTGACGGCCACGGCCTATTTCGAGGCTTTGGCTTTGCTCCGCGAGGAGGAGCGTTTTTTCGGCGCTGCCTTGGCCTTTTTCTTCGCGGCGGGCTTTCGCTTTGCTTTTCGGCTTGGCCTTCCCTTGGTCGCCACCTTTGACCGCGGCGATGCTTTCCTCCAGTGCCGCCATCAGGTCGGGCGCCTTGGTCGGCTGCGGCTCCTCGGTCGCGGGCGCGGCGAGCACGTCCTTGCCCTCGGCCTTGCGTTCGATCAGCGCCAGCAGTTCCTCGCGGTACTCGTCGCGATAGGCGCTCGGGTCGAATTCGGTGGTCAGCGAGTCGATCAGCTGCTCGGCCATCTCGACCTCCTTCGTGGCGACCTTCTGCTTGCCCTCGGGCAGCACGTCCTCCAGCTCGGACGGGGCCACGACCTCGTCGGCGAAGCGCATCGTGGTCAGGGTGAGCACGCCGTTGCCGGCGCGCAGCGCCGCCAGGTGCTCCTTGTTGCGGAAGACGAAGCGGGAGATCGCCACCTTGCCCGACTCCTGCATCGCTTTGGCGAGCAGCGAATAGGCTTTTTCGGCGCCCTCCGCTGGGCCAAGGTAGTAGGGGCTGTCGAAGTAGATCGGGTCGATCTGCTCGAGGTCGACGAAGTCCTGAACCTCGATCGCGCGGGTCTTCTCGGGCGCCATCGCCGCCATCTCGTCTTTGCTCAGCGGCACGTAGCGATCCGGGGTGATCTCAAAGGCCTTGATGATCTCGCCGTAGGGGACCTCCTCATCGGTGCCCTCGGCAACCCGCCGGTGTTTGATCCGGGCGCCGTCGGACTCGCGGATCTCACGCAGGGAGATGCCGCGCCGCGCAACGGCGCTGTAGAGCTTGACGGGCACGTTCAGTAGCCCGAAGCTGATCGTCCCGCTCCAGATTGCTCTTGGCATCAGCAGATCACCTACCCGGATTCTGCCAGCCGTGCACCCACTGGCGGTGAGCGCGGCCGCGTGCGAGAGGCTTCTTGCGGCGGTGCGGGATCATCCGCCGGTGCTGTTCGAGCTTCGCGACGTCAGCCTCACCCGCGGCGACGACCTCGTCCTCGACTCTGTCAGCGCCGAGATCCAAAGTGGGGCAACCGCAATCGTCGGTCCCTCGGGCAGCGGCAAGTCGACCCTGCTGCGGCTGCTCAACCGGCTCGCCGAGCCAAGCGCCGGCGCGATCTCCTACCGGGGTCGTTCGCTTTCGGAGTACGACCCACTGGGGTTGCGGCGCGAAGTCTCGCTAGTCCCGCAGCTGCCGGCTCTGTTGGAGGGAACGGTCGCGTCGAACCTTCGTTATGCGGCCGATCTGGCCGGCAGAGAGCTCGATGTGGGGCATTGTCTCGGCCGCGCCGGCCTCGAGGCGGGGTTCGCCGAGCGCGATGTAAGCAGGCTCTCGGTTGGTGAGCAGCAACGGGCGATGCTTGCCCGGGCGCTGGCCCAGGAGCCGAGAGTACTTCTGCTCGACGAGCCGACCTCGGCGCTCGACCACGACGCCCGCGACGCGATCGAGGCCACGCTGATCGCGCTGCGGTCCGAGGGGGACATCGCCCAGATCATCGTCAGTCACGACCCCGAGCAGGCGCGGCGGCTCGCCGACCGCGCCTTGCGCCTGCGGGCCGGTCGTGTTGCCGCCTGCGGCCCGCTCGAGGAGGCGCTCGCTTGACGACCTCGATCGACGTCTCACTGGGCCAGGTTGCTGCGGCCCTGGCCCTGGTCGCCCTCGCTGCCGCGATCTCCTTCTGGCGTCGCACCGATCTCGAGCGCGACATCGTCGTCGCGACTGTCCGCTCCTTCGTCCAGCTGACGGCGATCGGTTACGCGATCAAGTTGATTTTCGAAGTCGACACGATTTGGCTTGTCGTGGCCCTGCTCTCGGTGATGGTCCTCTTCGGGGCGTTTACCGCTCGCAGTCGGGCGAAGAAGGTCCCGGGCGCGTTCTGGCCCCTGCTGATCGGCCTCGCGATAGCCGCGGCGTCAACGCTTGGCCTGGTCGTCGTCCTGGGCATCTTCGAAGCGACGCCGCGCTACCTGGTCCCGGTCGGCGGCATGGTGATCGGCAACGCGATGACGGCATCTGCCGTGGCGCTCAACCGGCTCGGCGACGAGGTTGCCGACTCGAGGGCACGGATCGAGGCCACCCTGGCACTCGGTGCGACCGCGCGCGAAGCCGCGGCGCCGTTCGTCCGTCGCGCCCTGCGCTCCGGCACGATCGCTCTGATCGACTCGACCAAGACCACCGGCCTGATCTTCTTCCCGGGGACGATGGTGGGGATGCTCCTCGCCGGCGCCGAACCAACCGACGCCGTCCGCCTCCAGCTGATCCTCCTCTACGCCCTGCTCGGCAGCACCGCGATCGCAGCCTTGGTCGCCACCGGCCTCGCCTACCGCAACTTCTTCACGCCGGCCCAGCAGCTTCGCGAGCTGAGCTAAGGCTCTCCTACACTGGTCGGGTGTCCCGTCAGCAGCGCCTGACTCTGGTCGCGACGATCCTTGGCTCGACGGTTGTCTTCCTCGACTCGACCGTGGTCAACGTAGCTCTGCCCGCGATCGCCGATGGGCTCGATGCGGGTTTGGCGGGGCAGCAGTGGGTTGTCGAGGCCTACATGCTGACCTTGGTCTCGCTGCTGCTGGTCGGCGGCTCGCTTGGCGACCAGTTCGGCCGGCGGCGGGTTTTCGTCATCGGCTTGGTCGCCTTCGGCGCGACCTCGATCCTTTGCGCGGTGGCGCCAACGGTTGAGCTGCTGATCGCCGCTCGCGGGCTGCAGGGGATCGCCGGCGCACTGCTGGTGCCGGGCTCGCTGGCGATCGTCGCCGCGTCGTTCTCCGGTGCGGAGCGGGGCAGGGCGGTGGGTACGTGGACCGCTTGGACCGGGATCGCCACCGTGGTCGGGCCCGCTGGCGGGGGAGTTCTGGTCGAGGCGCTCTCCTGGCGGGCGATCTTCTGGGTCAACATTCCCCTGATAGCGGCCACCGTGGCGCTGACCATGCACTCGGTGCGCGAGAGCCGCGACATGGAGGCATTCCGCGGCATCGACTGGCTTGGCATCGCACTCTCCGCGGCTGGGTTCGCCGGCCCGGTCTTCGCCTTGATCGAGCAACCGACCCATGGCTGGGGGGACCCGGTCGTCTGGGCGCCGATGATCGCCGGCGTCGCCTGTTTCGCCCTCTTCGTCCTCTGGGAGGCTCGCGCCCGTCACCCGATGCTCGAGCTCTCCCTCTTCCGTATCCGCAACTTCCGCGTCGCCAACCTGACCACGCTCTCCGCCTACGCCGGGCTGATCGGCGGGCTCTTCTTCGTCGGTCTCTTCCTCCAGCAGGTCGCCGGCTATTCGGCGATCGAGGCCGGCTTCGCGACGACGCCTGTCTCGCTGATCCTCTTCTTCCTCTCGCCGCGCTGGGGAAGGCTCGCATCCGGGACGGGTCCGCGCCTGCCGATGTGTGCGGGGCCGATCGTCGGCGGGGTCGGCCTGATCATGCTGCTGCGGGTAGGCGCCGATGCCAACTACCTCGCCGACGTCCTGCCGGCGATCGTGGTCTTCGGACTCGGCCTGTCGGCCACCGTCGCGCCGCTGACCGCGACCGTGCTCGACTCGGTCGAGGAACGCCACGTTGGGATCGCCTCCGGTGTCAACAACGGAATCGCGCGGGTGGCGGGTCTGCTGGCGATCGCCGTGCTGGGCGCGATCATCTCAGCCAAGTTCGGCGCCAGCGTCGGCGGCGACGCCGGCTCTAACCCACTCACGGCAAGTGAGCCCGATGCCTCGACCGAAGCCTTCCACCTCGGCATCGTGATCGCCGGCGCACTGATGATCGCCGGCGGCATCCTCGCCGGGATCGGAATCGAGAACCCGAAACGCAAGGTGGAAGCTCTTCCCAGCCGCGGCTCCGCCCAGGCCGGCGAGTGTGGCCACGGAGCAGACGCTGACTGTGCACCGTCGGAGCCGGCAGCCGAACCCGCTTGAGCGCCAGCCTGAAATAGGCTCTCGACCGTGCCCGCCCCCGTCATCTTCAGCGGCATCCAGCCGACCGGCCGCAAGCACCTCGGCAACTACATCGGCGCGATTCGCCAGTACGTCGAGGGCCAGGAGCGGGGCGATCCGGCGCTCTTCTGCATCGTCGACCTGCACGCGATCTCGGTCGCCTATGACCCGGTCGAGCTGCGCGAGCGCGTCTACGACACGACCGCGATCCTGCTCGCCGCCGGCCTCGACCCCGAGCGCTGCATTCTCTTCCGCCAGTCCGACGTGCGCGAGCACACCGAGCTGACCTGGTTGCTCTCGGCGGTCACCGCCCACGGCGACCTCGACCGCATGCACCAGTTCAAGGAAAAGTCTGGTCGCCAGCGCGAGCTGGCCTCGGCGGCGCTCTTCTACTACCCGGTGCTGATGGCCGCCGACGTGCTCGCCTACCGGGCGACCGAGGTGCCGGTCGGCGACGATCAGCGCCAGCACGTCGAGCTGATGCGGGAGATCGCCCGCCGCTTCAACGGTCGCTTCGGCGAGACCCTCGTCGTGCCGGAGGTCGTCGTGCCGGAGGTCGGGGCACGGATCATGGACCTGCAGGAGCCGGAGCAGAAGATGTCGACGACGGTCGGGACCGAGGCGGGAACGCTCTATGTGCTCGACGAGCCCGGCGCGATCCGCAAGAAGCTGGGCAGTGCCGTCACCGACTCGGGCCGCGAGATCGTCCGCCGCGAGGACAAACCCGGCGTGACCAACCTGATCGACGTCCTCGCCGTCGCCCGTGGCGTCGACCCCGCCGAGATCGAGCGCGAGTTCGAGGGCGCCGGCTACGGCGACTTCAAGGCCGCGGTCGCCGAGGGCGTCGCCGAGATGCTGGCTCCGGTGCGCGAGCGCTACGCCGAGCTGCGTCCCGACCAGGCGGCGCTGGAGGAAGCGCTCGCCGTCGGCGCCGAGAAGGCGCGCGCGATCGCCGCCCCTGTGCTCGACGAGGTGCGCGGGCGCATGGGCTTCGGCCTGGCCTGAGCGGCTGCTCCGCGTCGCCCCCGTGGCTGTCGTTGTCTATCCCTGGGACTAGTCTTCGAGAATGGCCGTCGCCGACCTCGATCTGGAGCTCGACGTCTTCGCCGGGCCGTTCGATCTCCTGGTCGCGGTCCTGCTGCGCGAGGAGGTGGACCTGCTCGAGGTCGAACTGGCCGAGGTGGTTGTCGCCTACATCGAGTACCTCGAGGGCAAGGGCGAACTGGAGCTGGAGGTGGCCACGGAGTTCCTCGTCCTGATCGCCGCCCTGCTCGAGCTCAAGTCGCGCCTGCTGTTGCCGGGCGCCGATCCCGAGTTGGAGGAGATGGGACCGGAGGAGGCGGTCGAGGAGCTGCTGGCGCGCCTGCTCGAGTACCGTCGTTACCGCGCTGCGGCGGAGACCCTGACGGAGCGCTTCGAGGCGGCCCGTGGCTACCTCTACCGCTCGGCACCGCTGCCTGCGAGCTTGCGCCGCGTCGCCGTCGACGCCGCCACGGCCGCCTACGACCCCGACCGGCTCGGCGCCGCCCTCGGCGACCTGCTCGTCGTCCCGCCGCCTGTCGACATCAGCCACATCAGGCCGACCGTCTCACTCGAGCGGCGCCTGCGCGCCCTGCGCGACGCCCTCGCCGGGCGCACCAGCATCGACTTCGACGAGCAGTTCGGCGGGGAGGATCGGCTGACCCAGGCGGTGACGCTCTTCGCCCTGCTCGAGCTCTATCGCAAGGGCGAGGTAACTTGGCAGCAGAGTGAGCCGCTCGGCCCGATCGAGATCCGCCGCCAGGAGGCCAGCGCACCATGAGTGATCTGAGCCGGACGATCGAGGCGCTGCTCTTCCTCTCGCCGCAGCCGGTGGCCATGGCCGACCTGGTCGAGGCCACGGAGGCGACCGAGGGACAGGTCGCCGAGGCGATCGACCTCCTGGGCGAGGACCTTGCCGAGGGGCGGCGCGGCGTCGTCCTGCGCGAGGTCGGGGGCGGGTTCTCGCTGGCCAGCGACCCGGCGAGTGAGGGTGCGGCGCGGCGCCTGCTGGCCAAGCCACGGACCCCACCGCTGACCCAGGCCCAGGCGGAGACGCTGGCGATAGTCGCCTACCTGCAGCCGGTCTCGCGACCGGAGGTTGCGCGGATCCGTGGCGTGTCCTCTGAGTCCGCGGTGCAGACCCTGGCTGAGCGGGGCTTGATCGAGGAGTCCGGTCGCTCGCAGTTCGGCGCTGCTCTCTTCAAGACGACCGAGTTGTTCGAACGGCTCTTCGGGTTGTCCGGGCTGGACCAGTTGCCCGATCCGTCGCAGTTTGATCCGACGCCGGAGGATGAGCGGGAGCTGCGCGAGCGACTGCTCAAGGCCGGCGAACAGCGCGCCGAGTAGTGCGTCTGGCGAAGTACCTCGCTCACGGTGGGATCGCTTCGCGGCGGAAAGCTGAGCTGATCATCGCCAGGGGTCGGGTGACTGTTGGCGGTGAGGTTGTCACGGACCCGGCGCGTGACGTGAGTGATGCCGATGAGGTGCGCGTCGATGGGAGCTTGGTGGGTGCTGAGGCTCGGGAGGTTTGGGCTGTGCACAAGCCGGCGGGCGTGGTTTCTACGGCGCGGGAGCCGGGGGATCGGCCGGCCGTGGTTGAGTTGGTCGACTCGAAAGCTCGGCTCTATCCCGTTGGGCGTCTCGATGTTGATTCGACCGGCTTGTTGCTGCTGACCAACGACGGGGAGCTGGCGAACCGGCTTACGCACCCGCGTTATGAAGTTGCCAAGGCCTACCGGGTCGAGTTGCGTCGACCGCCGGCCGAGGCCGACCTGCGCCGGTTGGCGAGCGGCGTGGAGCTTGAGGACGGGGTCACCGCTCCGGCGGAGGTGAAGCGGCTTGGCGAGCGTGAGGTCGAGATCGTGCTTCGCGAGGGCCGCAACCGCCAGGTGCGCCGTATGGCGGAAGCGGTCGGCAACGACGTCGTCGCCCTGCGACGCGTCCGCTTCGGCCCGATCGAGCTGGGCGATCTCCCCGAGGGGAAGGCTCGTCGCTTGTCTGACCAGGAGATAGCCGACCTACGTGAGGCTGGGCTCAGGAAGTGACCTGAATGACCACCGTGCGCTCGCGCGGCCGGTCGTCGAAGTCGAGCAGGACGAGCTGTTGCCAGGTGCCGAGCGCGAGCCTGCCATCCAGGATCGGTACTGCTTCGGAAGCACCCACGAGGGTGGCCCGCTGATGGGCATGCGAGTTGGAGTCGTGGTTGAGGCGGTTGTGCTCGTAGTCGCCGCTCGTCGGGATCAGTCGCTCCAGCATCGTCCGCAGGTCATCGACCCCACCAGGCTCGAACTCCATGGTCGAGATCGCCGCGGTCGAGCCCCGCACGAAGGCGAGCGCCTGTCCCTCGGCGACTCCCATGTCTTCGATGGCTCGCTGGGCGTCCGCCGTGATATCGACGACGTCGGAGTCGCCACGGGTGGAAAAACGCAGCTCGACGGTCCGGATTGTCATGTCCCGACCCTACGCCAGCGCTCAGGTTTGGGAAGATGCCCGGCGTGACTGGGGACGAGCAAGAGCGGCTCTTCGCGGTACGGGGAGCCGTGCAGGCCGAGGCCAACGAGCCGGGGGCGATCGCCGAGGCGACCACAGAACTGATGCGGGAGCTGCTCGACCGCAACGAGCTCGGGCCCGAGGCGATGGTCAGTTGCCTGTTTACGACCACGGACGATCTCGACGCGGAGTTCCCGGCAGTTGCCGCCCGCGGGCTCGGGCTGGAGGCGGTGCCGTTGCTCTGCTGCCGCGAGATCCCGGTGCCTGGCTCGATGCCACGGGTGATCCGGGCGATGATCCACTACTACGCGCCCAGCGGGCACACGACAACGCACGTTTACCTGGGCTCCACGCAGGACCTGCGCACTGACCTGCACGCGGCACAGTAGCGCCGTGTGCACGCCTGGCGGCGGCGGACCGGCGCGCTGCTGCGTCCTCAGTCGGCCAAATAGCGCTGCTATTCGGCCTCCCTGCGTCCTTGCCCCGCTTGGTCCGGCGCTCCCCAGCCGCACACACGGAATTCGGGCAAACTTCTACAAATGACGGTCACCTTCGCCGAGAAGCTTGCGCGCATCCCCGGTTACCAGGCCGGGGTGCCGACCGGGCAGGCGCCGGAGGCGATCGCCGCGGGCGGCATCGCCCAGCTCGCCTCGAACGAGTCGCCCTTCGGGCCGCACGAGAAGGTGGTCGCGGCGATCCGCGCTGCGGCTGGGGCGATGAACCGCTACCCCGATCCCGACGCCACCCTCTTGCGCCGCCGCATCGCCGAGCGCTACGAGACCGAGCCCGGCCGCGTCGCTGTCGGCAACGGCTCCTGCGAGATCCTGCTTGCCGCCGCCGAGGCACTGTGTGAGCCGGGTGTCGAGATTCTCTACGCCTGGCCGTCGTTCTCGATGTACCCGCACTTGGCGGCCTTGACCGGGGCGCGCGAGATCCGCGTGCCGCTCGCAGAGGGCGAGCTCCACGACCTCGATGCGATGGCGAGCGAGGTCACCGCGGCCACCCAGCTCGTGATCGTCTGCAATCCGAACAACCCGACGGGAACTCATCTACCGGCGGCGCAGATCGCCGCCTTCTGCGAGCGAATCCCCAGCCACGTCACGATCGCCCTCGACGAGGCCTATGTCGAGTTCCAGACTGTCGACGACCCGGACACCACGGTCGACCTGCTCGCCGACTTCCCCAACCTCGTCGTCCTGCGCACCTTCAGCAAGGTCTACGGACTGGCCGGCCTGCGGGTCGGCTTTGCCCTCGGCTCGGCCAAGTTCCGTGCTGCGGTCGACGCGGTGCGCCAGCCGTTCAGCGTCAACGCCCTCGCCCAGGCGGCGGCGGCCGAGGCGATCCTGCACCAGGACGACGTCGAGCAGCGGGTGGAGCGCACCCTGGTCGAGCGCATCCGCGTCGAGGAGGGGCTGCGCGAGCTGGGCCTGAGGACCGCCGAGACCCAAACCAACTTCTCCTGGATCGACCTCGGCGACGCCGACGAGAAAGAGGTCGTCGCCGGCCTCACCGCCCAATCGATCGCCGTTCGCCCCGGAACCCCACTCGGCGGTCCCGGCCACATCCGCGTCAGCTACGGCACCCCGCAGGAGAACGACCGCTTCCTCGCCGCTCTCGGTGAAACGCTCGACTAATCCTGTTTCGCCTGCTACAAAGTCAGGCGACGTGAAGCGAACAGGTGACACCGCCAGCAGCATGTGCGCGCGGCGCGCTGCGGTTGCCCCTGCCCGCTACTCCTATTTCTGGCGATTTAGCTAGGCGTCCGGCCTGGCGGCATCGCGCCGCTTCCATAGAGCGTTTGGCCGGGCGCCGGTTCGAGTGGTTCGCGAGTTTCGCGATGCCCGCGCTCGCATTGCGAAGCCCGCACGGAAAGTAGAGTCCCGAAAGTGGAGAAAGGCGACGGAGAGATGATCATCGGAATGCGAGAGGAGGCGCGGGACCGGGTTCGCGACCAGCGGATCGAGCGCGTGGTCGAGCTGGTCCCGCCGGAAGCGCTGCTGAGCGACCTGCCGCTGGGCGAGGAGCGCGAGCAGGTCGTGGTGAAGGGCCGGCAGGACACCGAGAACGTGCTGGAAAGGGTCGACGACCGCCTGCTGGTCGTGGTCGGTCCGTGCAGCGTCCACGACGTCGAGGCGGCGCTGGAGTACGGCGGCCGGCTCGCCGAGCTGACCGGCAAGCTCGGCGACGACCTGCTCGTCGCGATGCGGGTCTACTTCGAGAAGCCGCGGACGACGACCGGCTGGAAGGGGTTGATCAACGACCCCTACCTCGACGGCTCCTGTGACGTCAACGCCGGCCTGCGCATGGCCCGGACCCTGCTGCTGCAGGTTCTCGACCTCGGCCTGCCGATCGGCTGCGAGTTCCTCGACCCGATCACGCCGCAGTACATCTCCGACACGGTCGCCTGGGGCGCGATCGGCGCCCGCACCACCGAGAGCCAGACCCACCGCCAACTCGGCTCCGGCCTCTCGATGCCGATCGGCTTCAAGAACCGCACCGACGGCAACGTCCAGGTCGCGGTCGACGCGGTGCGCGCCGCAGCCGCCTCGCACGCCTTCGCCGGCATCGACGACGCCGGCCGGCCGGCGATCCTCCACACCGCCGGTAACCCCGACGGCCACGTGATTCTGCGCGGTGGCCGCGGCGCCCCCAACTGCGACCGCGAAGGTGTCGCCAGCGCGCTGGAGATGCTCGCCGGCGCCGGCCTAGCCGAGCGCCTGGTGATCGACGCCTCCCACGACAACAGCGCCAAGGACCCGGAGAGGCAGATGCTGGCCGTGGCCGAGATCGGCGACCAGGTGGCGGCTGGGAACGCGGCGATCGTCGGCGTGATGCTCGAGTCCTTCCTGATCGAGGGCCGTCAGGACCTCGGCGACGGAGACTCGCTCACCTACGGCCAGTCGATCACCGACCCGTGTATCGATTGGGATCACACGGTGACGGCGCTGGAGGGACTGGCGGCAGCGGTGAGGGCCCGGCGGGGCTGATGCGGTCGGCCGTCCTCGGGCTGGGCCTGATCGGAGGCTCGATCGGGCTCGCCGCGAGGGAGCGGCTCGGCAGCGAGGTCGTTGGCTGGGGGCCGAACAAGCCGAGCGTGGAGCGCGCGGTGGAGTTGGGTGCGGTCGAACGCTCGGCCGCAACGGTCGAGGAGGCCTGCGCGGGCGCGGACCTCGTCTTCTGCGCCGCGCCGGTGTCGGCTCTGCCGGATTTGGTTGCCGCGGCGCTCGCCGCCAGTGGCCCCGACACGGTCGTCACCGATGCCGGCTCGACCAAGCACGAGCTGGTCGCGGCGCTCGGCGAGGACGAGCGCTTCATCGGCGGTCACCCCTTGGCCGGTGCCGAGACCGCCGGCGTGGGCAACGCCCGAGCCGACCTCTTCGAGGGGGCCCGCTGGTACCTGACGCCGACCGAGCGCTCCAGCGGGATCCTCTACGACCGCCTGCAGCGGGCGATCGCCGGGCTGGGCGCCCGACCGCAGGCGATCGCAGCCGAGGCGCACGACCGCCTGATGGCGACGGTGAGCCACCTGCCGCACGTGCTCGCCAACGTGCTCGCCGCCCAGGCCGCGGCGGAGCTGACACGGGACTCCGAGCGGCTGCCGGAGGTCGGCCCGAGCTTCCGCGACGCGACCCGGGTCGCTGGCTCGAACCCGGCGATCTGGGGAGACATCTTCGCCGCCAACGAGGAGGCGGTGGTGGGGGCCATCGACGACGCCATCGCCCGCCTCCGCGAGGCTCGCGAGCTGATCGGCTCGGGCGAGACAAGCTCGGTCGCCGCTTGGCATGCGGCCGCGGCGGCCGACCGGCGGCGCCTGCTCGAGGCCGACCGGACGGGCGGTCCGCTGCACGAGGTCCGGGTCGTCGTTGCCAACCGTCCCGGCACGGTCGCCGAGCTGGCCCTTGCCCTGGGGGAGGCAGGGGTCAACATCGAGGACATGGCCCTGCACCCGGCAGCCGACATGAAGTCCGGGGCGATTTCGCTCTGGGTGAGTGGCGGGGAGCAGGCGGAACGCGCTGCTGCGCTGGTCGGTGAGCTGGGCCACAGTGCGACCGTCCTGGCCGAGGATTAGGCGCCGGTGGCAACCCGCTTCGATCCCTCGGGCGTCCTGCGTGGCACCCTGGTGCCACCGCCGGACAAGTCGGTCTCCCACCGTGCGGCGCTGATCGCAGCGATGGGGGAGGGGCAGACGACGATCGCCGGTTACCTCGATGCAGCCGACACGCGCTCGACTCTGGCTGCCGCGCAGGCGCTCGGCGCCACCGTCGAGGGTGTCGGCTCCGGGGCTATCCAGGCGCAGCTCCAGGTTGAGGGCGTCGGCCTGCGGGGGGCGAGCCCGGCGGCGATCGACGTCGGCAACGCCGGCACCCTGCTGCGCCTGCTGCCGGGCTGGCTCGCCGGGCAGGAGACGGGGTCGTGGCTACTCGACGGGGACGACTCGATTCGCCGCCGACCGGTCGACCGGGTCGCTGAGCCGTTGCGCTCGATGGGGGCGGAGCTCGTCTGTCGCGAGGACCGCCTGCCTCCGTTGAGTATCGAGGCGGCACCGTTGCACGGCATCGAATACGAGCTTCCGGTTGCCAGCGCTCAGGTCAAGTCCTGCCTGCTTTTCGCCGGATTGCTCGCCGAGGGCGAGACGCGGATCATCGAGCCGCTGCCGAGCCGTGATCACAGCGAGCGGATGCTGGCGGCGGCCGGCGCTGAGATCGAGTCCGACGACGGCATGGTCACCGTACGGCCGGCGGCACGCCTCGAACCGGGCGAAATCGTCGTACCCGCCGACTTCTCCTCCGCCGCGTTCTTCGTCGTGGCGGCGTTGCTCGTCGCCGGCAGCGAGGCTGTCCTCAGCGGCGTCGGCCTCAACCCGACCCGCACCGGCCTGCTCTCGATCCTCGCCCGGATGGGCGCCGAGATCGAGGTCGAGCCGGACGGCGAACGGGGTGGCGAGCCGAGCGGGAGGCTGCGGGTGCGTGCATCGAAGCTGCACGGAACCGACGTCTCCGGCGGCGACATCCCCCTGGCGATCGACGAGCTCCCCCTGGTCGCGCTTGCCGCCTGCTTCGCCGAGGGCACGACGACGATCAGCGACGCCGCCGAGCTGCGCCGTAAGGAGAGCGACCGGATCGCGACCGTGAGCGGAGCGCTGACGGCGCTGGGCGCGAGCGTCGAGACGAGCGACGACGGGATGCGGATCGAGGGCAGCGGGGGCCTGGATGGGGGGGCGGTCGACTCCCACGGCGACCACCGCATAGCGATGCTCGGCGCGATCGCCGGCCTGGCCTCCCGCGAGGGCGTCGAGGTCACCGGCATGGACGCGGCGGCGGTCAGCTATCCGGGCTTCGAGGCCGATCTAGCCTCGCTCCGCAGTAGCTAGCCCGCACACATACGCTGCTGCCCATGGTCATCGCGATCGACGGGCCCGCCGGGGTCGGCAAGTCAACCGTCGCCCGTGCCGTCGCGGCGGCGCTCGGGTTCACCTACCTCGACTCGGGGGCGATGTACCGCTGCGTGGCGTTGGCAGGGCTCGAGTCCGTGGCTGACCTTGACGACGCCGAGGCGATGGGCGGGTTGGCGGGGTCGTTGCGGATCGAGCTCGACGACGAGCGCGTCGGGCTCGACGGACGCGACGTCAGCGATGCGATCCGCGACCCGCGGGTGACCGAGGCCTCCTCGCGCGTCTCCGTCCACCCGCCAGTGCGCGAGGCGATGGTCGCGCGGCAGCGGCAGCTGATCGCAGCGGGGCGCTACGTCGCCGAGGGGCGCGACATCGGCACCGTGGTCAGCCCCGACGCGCCGCTCAAGGTCTTCCTCACCGCTTCCGCCGAGGAGCGCGCCGGCCGCCGCGCCGCCCAGACCGGTGAGGACGAAGAGGCGGTCCTCGCCGCACAGCGGGAGCGCGACGAGCGCGACGAGAACCGCGAGCACAGCGCCTTGCGAGCGGCGGATGACGCCGTGGAGATCGACACCACCGGCCTCGCACTGGACGAGGTCGTGAAGAGAGTCGTCGAGCTGGCCCGGCAAAGAGGTCTCGCGTGAGCGTGCCGACCGTCGCGGTCGTCGGCTTCCCCAACGTCGGCAAGAGCACCCTGGTCAACCGGCTTGCGGGGGGGCGCGAGGCCGTTACCGACGCCGAGCCCGGCGTCACCCGCGACCGCAAGCGGGTGCCCTGCGAGTGGAACGGCGTCACTTTCGATCTGCTCGACACGGGTGGGATCGACCTCGCCGACGAGACCGAGCTGGCCGAAGACGTGCAGCGCCAGGCCCGCATCGGCATCGCCGAGGCCGACGCCATCCTGCTCGTCGTCGACGGCCGGGCGGGGGTGCGGGTTGGCGACGCGGAGCTGGCCAAGACGCTGCGCGGCGGCAACGTCCCGGTGCTCGTCGTCGTCAACAAAGTCGACCGTCCCGACGACGAGCACCTCAGCGCCGAGTTCCACCAGCTCGGTCTCGGTGACCCGATCGCGGTCTCGGCCACGCACGGGCTCGGCAGCGGCGACCTGCTCGACCGCGTGGTCGAGTTGCTGGGTGAGCAGCCGGTTGGCACGCCGCGCGACGAGCTCGTCCACGTCGCCGTGGTTGGCCGGCCCAACGCCGGCAAGTCCTCGCTGGTCAATGCCTTCCTCGGCAGCGAGCGGGTGATCGTCTCCGAACGCGCCGGCACCACCCGCGATGCGATCGACACCGAGCTCGAGGTCGACGGCCGACCCGTCCTCCTGGTCGACACCGCCGGCCTGCGGCGTCGCTCGAAGGTCGCCGGCACGGTCGACTACTACGCCCAGCTCCGCTCCGAGCTGGCGGTCGAGCGAGCCGACGTGGCGATCGTCGTCTGCGACGCTACCGACGGCGTGACGGCGGAGGACCTGCGCATCGCCGAGCTGGCGATGCGGGCGGGTTGCGCGACTCTCCTGGCACTCAACAAGTGGGACGTCGGCACGACCGACGTCGACGACGCCCGTGCTCGGGTCGAGCGCAAGCTGCGCCTGCGGCCCGAGGCGGTCACCTGCTCGGCGCTGTACGGCCGCAACGTCGCCAAGCTGCTGCCGAAGGCGCTGCAACTTGCCGACAAGGCGGCGGAGCGGATCCCGACGCCGGAGCTGAACCGCTTCGTCGCCGACGTGGTCGCGATGACCCCGCCTCCCTCGCGCCGCGGCCGGCGACTGCGGCTCTACTACTCCGCCCAGATCGGCGAGAGCCCACCGCGCTTCGCGATCCAGGTCAACGACCGCAAGCTGATCGTGCGTGACTGGGCCTACCACCTGGAGAACCGGATGCGCGAGACCTACGGCCTGGAGGGAATCCCCTTAATCATTGACTTCGTTCCCCACTCCGGTCGACGGGGGCGCGCGTGACGCCGCGCACCTCTGCGTCCTCGGTACGCTTCGGCAATGTCAACCATTGAGCCGTTAGCCGAGGGCGAGTACCTCTTCACTTCCGAGTCGGTCACCGAGGGTCATCCGGACAAGGTCTGCGACGCGATCTCCGACACGATCCTCGACGCCGTAATGGCCGGGGACCCCGAGGGCCGCGTCGCCTGCGAGACCCTGGTCAACACGGGGATGGCCGTCGTCTCGGGCGAGATCTCGACCGACGTCCACCTCGACGTGCCCGAGCTGGTCCGCGAGACGATCCGCGATATCGGCTACGACCACGGCGACTACGGCTACAACTGCGACCACATCTCGGTCCTCGTCTCGCTCGACAAGCAGTCGCCCGACATCGCCCAGGGGGTCGACGCCTCGCATGAGACCCGCACCGGCTCGGCCGGCGACGACGAGCTGCTCCTCGCCGGCGCCGGCGACCAGGGAATGATGTTTGGCTACGCGACCGATGAGACCGAGGCGCTGATGCCGATGCCGGTCCACCTCGCCCACCGGCTCGCCGAGCGCCTCGCGGCAGTGCGCAAGGACGGCACCCTCGACTGGCTCGGCCCCGACGGCAAGACCCAGGTCACGGTCCGCTACGCCGCCGGCCGGCCGGTCCGGGTCGAGAAGCTCTTGATCTCAACCCAGCACGCGGCCGAGGTCGAGACCGAGCAGACGATCAAGCCGGCCCTCTGGCAGCACGTCGTCCTGCCGGTCCTCAGCGCCGAGGCCGCCGGCATGTTCGACGAAGGCGAGCTCCGCGAGGGCTTCCTCGTCAACCCGACCGGTAAGTTCGTGATCGGCGGCCCGGTCGGCGACGCTGGCCTCACCGGCCGCAAGATCATCGTCGACACCTACGGCGGCATGGCCCGCCACGGTGGCGGCGCCTTCTCGGGCAAGGATCCCTCCAAGGTCGACCGCTCGGCCGCCTACGCGGCACGCCACGTCGCCAAGAACCTGGTTGCGGCTGGCCTGGCGCAGCGCTGCGAGGTTCAGGTCGCCTACGCGATCGGCGTCGCTCGCCCCGTATCGCTGATGGTCGAGACCTTCGGCACCGGCACCCTCCCCGACTTGGAGATCTCCCGCCTGGTCGAAGCCGAGTTCGACCTGCGCCCGGGCGCCTTCCGCCGCTACCTCGACCTGCACCGGCCGATCTACCGCAAGACCGCGGCATACGGCCACTTCGGCCGCGATGACGAGGACTTCACCTGGGAGCGGACGGATCGCGGCGATGCGCTGCGCGAAGCTGCGGGCTCCGCCGCGGCTACCCCCGCCTAAGCAGGGGGCTGCGGCTCGCCCAAGCCGTGCGTGCCTGACGCGGAAGCGCCCGTGGCCTGATCGACGCTGTGAACCACGTCTGCCGGGTCCGCTACTCCGACGAAGACGAAGTTGTAATCGTCGGTCGCGGCGGTGTCGAAGTCGACGTCGCCGATCTGCATCACCCGCTGGTAGACCGACTGCCGGTAGTTGACGTTCTGGACGCGCTCCAGCCGCGTCTCCTGGACCTCTCGCGAGACGATGCCCCGCTTGATGTTGAGCCGCCGGTTGGTGATCGTGTAGGTCGTCGCCACGCGCTTGACGAAGCCGATCAGGACGGTGAGCGCGATGATCACGAGGACGATCAGGAAGACCGTGCCGCTGCCGGCGTCGAACAGCTTGGCGATTACTCCGACGATCGCCGCGACCAGGATCCCTTTCAGGTAGAAGCCGAGAATCGCCCGCCAGGAGGGATGGCCCTGAAAGATCACCTGCTCGCCGGCGCTGAGGTTGAGACTCATCGCTGCGGAGGATATCCCGGTCGTCCGCTGCTCTCCATACGGTCACTCGGATGGCCATCGCCAAGGTCGAGCCGCTGACCACCGCCCGCGCTCTGCGCGGGCCCTTCGACTATCGCCTGCCGCCGGCAATGGCCGACCTCGAGGTCGGCAGCGTCGTCCGAGTCCCCTTTGGGCGACGGCGAACGCTGGGGGTCATCGTCGGCCTGGCCGAGAGCTCTGAGCTTCCGCCCGAGCGCCTCGCCGAGCCGCTCGAGGCGCTCGAGGCCGGCGTGCCTGCCGAGCTCGTCCGGCTGGGGCTCTGGGTCGCGGCCGAGTACTGCTCGACCCCATCGCGTGGCCTGCAGTTGGTGCTGCCACCTGGCACCGGCGCGGCCGGGCAGCGGGTGCGCTCGCGCACCGAGCTGCGAGCCGAGATCTCGGCGGGCGGCGAGGACGCCCTGGCGGGGAGCGCTCGGCTCGGCGCCAAGCAGCGAGCGGTGCTGGAGGCGCTCGCGGCCGGCGAGATGTCGGCCGGGGAGCTGGCGACCGCGGTTGGGTCCGACCGTCAGGTCCTGCGCCGGCTGGAGGAGCGAGGGCTGATCACCACCCGCGACTCGCAGCTCCGCCGCGACTCCGCCGCGGTTGCGCTTGGCGGCGCCGCGACTCCGCCGCGCTTGCTCGACGAGCAGGAGCGCGCGGCCGCCGAGATCGTCGCCGCCCTCGACGGCGAGACCGGGGCCGCCCGCAAGCTGCTCCTCCACGGCGTCACCGGATCGGGCAAGACCGAGGTCTACCTGGCCGCCGTGGAGGCGGCGATCGAGCGTGGCCGCGGCGCAATCGTCCTCGTTCCCGAGATCGGCCTCGCCCCGCAGGCGGTGGCGCGCTTCCGGGCCCGCCTGGGCGACCGCTTCGCTGTGCTGCACTCGGCGCTTTCGCCGGGCGAGCGCTACGACGAATGGCTGCGCCTGCGACGCGGCGAGGCAAGCGTCTGCGTCGGCCCCCGCTCGGCGGTCTTCGCCCCCGTCCGCGACCTCGGGCTGATCGTGATCGACGAGGAGCACGACTCGTCCTACAAGCAGGAGGGCGACCCGACCTACGACGCCCGCGCGGTCGCCCGGCGCCGTGCTGAGGAGTGCGGTGCGGTGCTGGTCGCGGGCACCGCGACCCCGCGCCCGGAGTCATGGCTGGAGCTGCCCCGCCTGGAGCTGCCCCGCCGTGTCGACGGACGCGGCATGCCACCGGTCGAGGTGCTCGACATGCGCGAGGCCGACCCTCGCTTGGGCCCGTTGCATCCGGCCACCTGGAGCGCCCTCGGCGAGGTGCGCGACGCCGGCGCGAAGGCAATCGTGATGGTCAACCGCCGCGGCTTCGCCCCCTGGCTCACCTGTCGCTCCTGCGGCCGGCACTGGGATTGCCCCAACTGCGACGTCTCGCTGATCGTCCACCGCCACGCGGGGCGAGTGGTCTGCCACCACTGCGCTCACTCCGAGCCGTTGCCTCGCAACTGCCCCGATTGCGGCTCGACCACGCTCTCGCAGGCGGGTATCGGGACCGAGCAGCTCGAGGCCCTGCTTGCCGAGCAGCTCGACCCGATGCCGATCTTTCGCCTCGACTCCGACACGGCGAGCGGGCGCGGCGCCCACGCCCGCATCCTCGCCGGCTTCGGCGAGGCCGAGAGCGCCGTCCTGGTCGGCACCCAGATGGTCGCCAAGGGGCACGACTTCCCCGAGGTGACCTTGAGCGCGATCATCGACGCCGACGCGACCCTGCGCTTCCCCGACTTCCGCGCCGGCGAGCGCACCTTCGCCATGGTCGCCCAGCTCGCTGGGCGCAGCGGCCGCGGCGAGGCCGGGGGGGAGGTGATCGTGCAGACGCTGGCGCCGGCCGCCCCGAGCATCACCTACGCCGCCCGCCACGACTCCGCGGGCTTCCTCGGCGATGAGGTCGAGCGGCGGCGGGTCCTGCGCTACCCACCCTTCTCTCACCTGGTCCGGGTCGTGCTCAAGTCCGAGGCGGAGCCGCGCCTTGATGCCGCCGCGTCGAAGCTCGCGACGGCCATGGCAGAAACATTGCCCGAGGACACCGACCTGCTCGGTCCCGCCCCGATGTTCCGCGTGCGTGGCAAGTACCGCCGCCGCCTCCTCACCAAGGCGCAGGACCGCGAGGCAACTGTCGCGGCAATCCGCAGCGCGGTTGACCGCCTGGCCAGCGATCACTCCCTCAAAGAAGTCGCGATCGGCGTCGACGTCGACCCTCAGTAGCCCTGAGTCGATCCATACAATCGAATTCGTGAGCGACGAAGGAGCGGTCAAGGACGAGACGGAGCGCGAGCGGCTCGAAGCGGAGCTGCTGGAGCGACGCGAGACGGCACTCGCCCAGGTGGTCAAGTTCGGTGACCCGGTGTTGAAGAGCAAGGCCTCGCCGGTCACCGCCTTCAGCCCCGAGCTGCGCAGCGAAGTGGAGCGGATGACCGCGATCATGCGCGACGGGATGGGGGTGGGCCTGGCCGCCACCCAACTCGGCGTCCTGCGGCGCGTCCTCGTCTTCCAAGCCGGCTCCGACAGCGAGCCGACCGGATTGGTCAATCCCGAGCTCGAGTGGCTCTCCGATGAAGTCGTGCTGGCCGAAGAGGGCTGCCTCAGCCTGCCCCGGGTGGCGATGGACGTGGAGCGCCCTCTGCATGCCCGCGTCGTCGGTTACGACGTCGAGGGCGAACCGGTCACGATCGAGGCCTCGGGCCTCGAGGCACGCGTGCTTCAGCACGAGATGGATCACCTCGACGGCGTGCTGATCCTCGACCGGGCGCCGCGCGGCCAGCGCAAGGCGGCGCTGCGGGCCTTGCGTGAAGGCACCAGCTTCTCGCCGGCGACCGAGGAGAGCGAAGCCCGGGACGCCGAAGAGCACCGCGAGCCTCGCACCAACGCGTGAGGACGGTCTTTCTCGGCACCTCGGAGTTCGCCGCCGCGGTCCTGCGCCGCCTGGCCGAGTCCCGCCATCGTCCCCTGCTGGTCGTGACCCCGCCCGACCGGCAGAAGGGCCGCGGACGGCGCAGCGGCCCGCCACCCGCCGCCGAGCTGGCCACTGAACTCGGCATCGAGCTGTTACAGGCCGAGGACGTCAACGCCGGCGACGTGCTCGAGCGGGTCCGGGCCGTGCGCCCCGAGGGGGTGGCGGTCTGCGCCTTCGGCCAGCTGATCCGCGAGCCGCTGCTCTCCGAGTGGAAGCTGCTCAACATCCACCCCTCGCTGTTGCCGCGCTGGCGCGGCGCCGCGCCGATCGAGCGGGCGGTCATCGCCGGCGATCCGCGAACCGGTGTCAGCGTGATGCGGGTGACGGCGGGGCTCGACTCGGGCCCGGTCGCGTTGATGGAGGAGGTCCCGATCGGGCCCGAGGACGACTTCGAGAGCCTCTCGGGAAAGCTCTCGACCCTGGGCGGCGAGATGCTGGTCGAGGGGTTCGACCTGGAGGAGCGGGGGGAGCTTCGTTTCGTCGAGCAGGACGATGAGGAGGCGACCTATGCCGAGAAGATCGACCCCGGCGAGCGCCGCCTCGACCCCGGCCGCCCGGCCGCGGAGCTGGCGCGGACGGTCCGCGCCCTGACCCCGCACGTCGGCGCCTACCTCGAGACCGGCGGTGGGGAGCGGCTCGGCGTGCGGCGGGCGCGGGCGGTTGACGTCAGCGTCAGGCAGGGAGAGATGAAGGCCGAGTGGGGCGCGCTGCTGCTCGGCTGCGGCCGAGGCGCGCTGCGGCTGGAGGTCGTGCAGCCGCCGGGCGGTAAGCCGATGGCGGCCGACGCCTACCTGCGCGGCCACCGGGTGCCGTCACTTTGATCGCACCGGCTCGAACGCTCGCCTTCGAGACGTTGCGGGCCAGCTTCGAGCGGGAAGCCCACACCGAGCGCTTCTTCCGCGAGGCAGCGGACCGGGCGGGTCTGGAGGGCCGCGAGCGTGCCCAGGCCCAGCGGCTCGCTTACGGCAGCGTGCAGCGCCGCGGAACCGCCGACGCGGCGATCGAGAAGCTCGCGGAGCGCTCGACGCGCCTGCTTGATCCGCCGGTGATCGCCGCCCTGCGCCTTGGCCTCTACGAGCTGCTCTTCGCCGACGCGACGCCCGACCACGCCGCGGTCGACCAGGCGGTCGAGCTGGTCAAGGGGGCCGGGGCCGCCCACGCTTCCGGCCTGGTCAATGCCGTGCTGCGCCGCGCGGCCCGTGAACGCACCGCGCTGACCAGCGCCCTGCTCGACGACGACTCGACCCCCGAGGCCGCCGCCGTCGCTCACTCGGCGCCGCTCTGGTTAGCGCGGATGTGGTGGGAGGAGCTCGGCGCGGAGTCCGCTCGCTCGCTGCTTGCCGTCTGCAACGAGCCGGCCGAGCTGGCCCTGCGCGTCAACACCATGAGGGTCGATCGCGAGGCCTCGCTGGCGGCTCTTGCCGCGGCTGGAATCGATGCCTCAGCCGCGGCGGCGGCCTGGCCCTTGGCCGCGGCGGAGCAGATCGTGGTGGAGGGCCGGATGGGCGCCGCTCTTCCAGAGCGGGTCGAGGCGGGAGAGCTGACCCCGCAGAGCCGCGGCTCCGCCGCCGTGGTCGAGGTCCTCGACCCCCAGACCGGCGAGCACGTTCTCGACCTCTGCGGCGGGCCGGGGATCAAGTCCGGCCAGGTCGCCGCCCGGATGGGGGACCGCGGCGAGGTCATCTCGATCGAGCGGGACCCCGAGCGCGCCGCCGAAGTCGCCGCGCAGGCGCGCCGCCTGGGGTTGCGCAGCATCACCGTGGTCGAGGCCGACGCGGTGGACGCCCCAATGGCGCCTGGATTCGACCGGGTGCTGGTCGATCCGCCCTGCTCCGACCTGGGCGCATTAGCCTCGCGTCCCGACGCCCGCTGGCGCAAATCGCCACGCCTGATCGAGCGCCTGGCCGAGCTGCAGGGCGAGATCCTGCTTCGCGGCCTGGAGGCGTTGCGGCCCGGGGGCACGCTCGTCTACTCGACCTGCTCGATTTCCCGCTGCGAGGGCGAGGCGCGCATCGAAGCCCTGGAAGCCCGGGCGGCCGAGGGAGATGCGCCGGCGTTCTCGGTGGACGACCTCGGCGCGCTCGCCCCTGGCCTCGCGGCGCCGCAGGATCCACGCTGCCTGCAGCTCCGTCCGGACCGCGACCGGACCACCGGATTTTTCATCTGCCGGTTGAGGCGCGATGATTGACGGGTGGACGCCAGGATGCAGGGTTAGCCGATGCTGAAACGAGCGAAATGCCCGAGCTGCAGCGAGCCCTGGTTGCGCCCGACCCAGCTCCCCGGCCGCTTCCGCTGTGTGTACTGTCTGACCCGCTTCGAGCTGGTCTCCCAGTGCCCCAACTGCGGCGAGCACCAGACGATCGCCCGGATGAGCACGACCGAGGACATGACCTGCCAAATGTGCGGAGATTCGATGCTGAGGCCGATATGAGCGAGCGCATGGCGGAGCTGCTGGAGGAGCGGCGGGTGGCGCCGTCGATCCTCTCGGCCGATTTCGCCAAGCTTGGCTCGCAGGTCGACGAGGTGATGGCGGCGGGGGCGCGGGTGATCCACGTAGACGTGATGGACGGCCATTTCGTCCCGCCGATCACGATTGGCCCGTTGGTCGCAGCCTCGATTGCCGATCGGGTGCACGCGGCCGGAGGAGCGGTCGACGTCCACCTGATGATCGAGGCGCCCGAGCGACACATCGAGGCCTTCGCTGCCGCCGGCGCCGATTCGATCACCTTCCACGATGAGGCGACCCCTCACGCCAACCGCACCCTGGCGGCGATCCGCGAGCTCGGCTGTCTGGCTGGAATCGCGATCAACCCCGGTACGCCGGCCGAGGTGCTCACCGAGCTGCGTGGCCTGGCCGACATCGCCCTCTGCATGACCGTCAACCCGGGCTGGGGAGGGCAGAGCTTCATCGAGGGCTCGGTCGACAAGGTCTCGCGCCTCGCCTCCGTTGTCGGCAAGGCGAAGATCGAGGTGGACGGTGGCATCGACGCGGTTACCGCCAAGCCGACGGCAGAAGCCGGCGCATCGCTCTTCGTCGCCGGCTCGGCGGTGTTTGGAGCGGCGGACCCAGCCGCCGCCTACGCCGACATCGCTGCTGCCGCAAACGCGAGCTGAGACCTCAGATCAGCCTCGCGCGATCAAAGCGCCGATAGCCTCCTGCCACCAGGCGCGCTCCGCCGGGTCATCCCCAGCTCGCTCGGCGCGGCGCTCGCACCAGCGGGCCAATGCCTGTCGGCCGCCGATCGCGAGCACCGTCTCGCTGGTGATCGCGTAGCGACCGTCGGCCAGCGCCGCCAGCGCGCTGTTGCGGTCGCGACGGCTGCGCAGGATCGAGACGACGGCGACCCCGTCGATCTCCTTCGGCGTCGCGGGGTCCTCGATCTCGCCTCCCGGGCGGACCGTGAACACCTGCGTGGCGCCGCGATGGGGCAGGCGCGGCGGCGGCTGCGTGCCGACGGGCCCCTGGTGCCACTGCCGGGTTAGCTCCTCGACCTCGTCGCGCAGCTCGCCACGAACCAGGACGTGCAGCTCGTCCCCCTCGCGAAGCTCGGTCGAGCCACGCGGTGGGATCGCCCGGCCGTCGCGGACGATCACGTTGACCAGCGCCTCGCGCGGCAGGCCGAGGTCGCGCACGACGTGGCCCGCCGCCGCGGCGCCGTGGCGCAGCCGGTAGGAGACGACGTCGCCCCCCATCCGTCGGATGCGGCCCGACTCGAGCAGGCGGCGGGGCAGGGCGGGCTCATCGGTGGTCAGCCCGAGGCGGCTGGCAAGGGGCTCGAAGCTCGCCCCCTGGACCAGAGTTGAGGTGACGACGACGAAGAAGACGATCGAGAACAGCTCCTGCCCGGTGCCGACGCCGGCGACGACGGGGAAGGTGGCGAGCCAGATCGGCGTCGCTCCACGCAGGCCGGCCCAGCCGAGCATCACCCGCTCGCGCACGCCGAGCCCGGCGAAGAGGGTCGCGGCGAAGGCGGCGAGCGGCCGGGCGATCAAGATCAGCACGGCGGAGAGCGCCAGGCCTTCGAACGCGACGTCGTCGAGCGTGCTCGGGAAGACGAGCAGGCCGAGCAGGATGAAGAGGCCGATCTGGGCGACCCAGCCGACCCCCTCGTGGAAGGCGACCACGGTGCGCCGGGCAGGGATGCTGCCCGAGCCAAGCGCCAGGGCCGTCAGGTAGACCGCGAAGAGGCCGGAGCCGTGGGCGACCTCGGCGAGACCGTAGGCGAGCGCCGCGATCGCGATCGTCGCCACCGGATAGATGCCGTCGGTGGGCATCCGCACGCGGTTGAGGCCGGCGACGGCGAGCCGGCCGAGGACATACCCGATCGCCACCCCGATCGCCAGCTTCAGGGCGAGCTGGCCCGCCATGTCGACGAGCCCGTAGCCGGGCTGCTGAATCCAGTCGATGAAGCCGATCACCAGCAGCAGCGCGACGGGGTCGTTCATGCCCGACTCCCCCTCGAGCGAGCGCGCCAGTCGCTTCTCCAGGGTCGAGCGCCGCAGCACGGCGAAGATCGCCGCCGAGTCGGTGGCGGCGACGGCCGCGCCGACGAGCATCCCTTCCAGCGTGCCCAGGTCGAAGATCCACTTCGCCGCGAGCCCGGCGACGACGGCCGTGATCACCGTGCCCACGGTCGCCAGCGAGGCCGCCGTGCCGAGGACGGGACGGATCTCCGGCCAGCCCGCAGTCAGGCCACCCTCGAAGAGGATCAGGACGAGGGCGATCGTTCCCAGCGTGCGCGCCAGCTCGGTGTCGTTGAACTCGATCCCACCGATCCCCTCCGAGCCGGCGAGCATGCCCAGCCCGAGGAAGAGGAGGAGGCCGGGGATGCGGATGCGGTCGGCCAGCAGGGCGCCGACGATGCCCGCGGCAAGCAGGGCCCCGGCGACGAGGATCAGCTCGGCGTCGTGTCCTGCCATCGAAGGACCCTAGACGACCGCTAGACGGACTCGTCGATGGTGGCGAACTGCGCCTCGAGCTCCTCCGGGGAGCCGGCCTCCGGCACGTCCTCGGCCCGCTCGTGGGGAGCGCGATAGATCAAGAAAAGCAGCGCCAGCAGCAAGCCGGCGGCGAGGGCGAAGCCGATCTCGACCCGGCGGAACTCGTCGCCGACCAGGGGCAGGAAGTTCCAGGCGACGAAGGTCGCCGCGCAGGCGACCCAGCGGACCGAGGCCCTGCGCACCTGTCCCTGGGCGATGCAGGCCTGGTTGACCGTCACCGAGGCGAGGTAGAGGCCCATGCCCAGCGTGACCAGCAGCAGGCCCGCCCGGTCGTAGGTGAACTTGTCGCTGAAGGCCAACTGCATCAGTTGCGGGCCGGCGACGATCACGGCCAGGGCGGTTATCGCGGTAAAGGCGGCGATGGCGAGAAGGACCATGCGCACGGTGCGGTGGAATTCGCGCTCGCTGTCCTCGGCGCTGCTGGTGTGGAGGCTGGTCAGGTGGGGAAGGATGCTGGTCGAGACGGCTTGGAAGAGCTGCAGCGGCGCCCGCGCGATCATCAGCACGTTGAAGATGAAGCCCGCTGCGGCCGCGCCCTGCAAGCCGCGGGCGATCAGCGGCCCGGCGTTGAGAAAGGCCTGTTCGCTGAGCATGATCAGCAGCACGGCGACGGCGAAGCCGGTGCCGTGCCTCATGGAGAAGCTGTCGGCTCCTTTCTGGGGCTGCGTAACCGGTGGGGGAGCGGTGCGGGCGCGACGGGCAAAGGCCAGCGGCACGATCAGCAGGGAGAGCGACGGTGCGGCGACGATGCCTACCGCTACCGCCGACTGGCCGCTGAACACGCTGACCGCGACGAGGACGGCGAAGAGCGTGCGGAAGACCGACTCGCTGAGGATCATCGCCGCGAAGAGGCCGAAGTTGCGCATTCCAGCCAGGTAGCCGCGGGCGAAGTAGCTGGCGGCGTAGAACAGCACCGCGGAGAAGAAGACCCAGTAGAGCGTTTCGTTGCCCTCCAGCAGACCGTCCTGGATTGGGCCGCGCAGGGCGAGGGCGAGCACGGCGAAGATCAGCCCCAGGCCAAGCTGGATTTTCGCCGCCACCCGCATCGGCTCGCTGACTGACTCGCCCTTCACCCGGTGTTCGGAGATGTGGCGGGAGAGCAGCTGTTCGACCGGCCGGTAGAGGGTCGAGATCGTGATGAAGACGGCCGACCAGAGCACCGTGATCTGGCCGTAGTCGGGCTTGGAGAGGACATGCGAGGCGATGAAGAAGTAGACGTAGGTGATCACCCCGGTGAGGCCGACGCCGATCGCGAAGAAGCTGGCGGTCTTGCCGTAGTCGGTCGAGCTGACGCCGCCGTCGCCGGCGGCGCTGCCTGTTGCCTTGGCTGGCATCAGTCGCGGGTGCCGCGCTCGTAGTGCGAGGGCTCGACGTCAAGCGAGAGCTCCACCCGGCGCACCCGCTCGAAGACCCGCTGCGTCATCACCCGTTGGCTGGCCAGCAGGTCACCGATCACACCGAGCGCCATCAACTGCAGCGCCGCGATGAACAGAACCGCGCCGAGGATCAGCGACTGGATATGTCCGCTGCTGTCGCCGTTGAAGATCCAGTCGATCAGGAAGGGCATCCAGGCGGCGAGTGCCAGCAGGGCGACGACGACGCTGGCACTGGCAAAGACCCGCAGCGGCTCGTAGCGGGCGTAGATGCGCAGGATCGAGAGCGCGTTGCGCCGCACGTAGGCGCCGGTCGAGTCGAAGAGGCGCGACTCGCGCGTCTGCGGGTTGGTCGCGATCTCGACCCCCTCGACGGCGACCAGCATCTTCCCCGCCTGGATCAGGCTCTCCAGCGTGTAGGTGAAGTTGTCGGTGACGAGCAGTCCCAGCGCCGCCTCACGGTTGTAAGCGCGGAAGCCCGAGGTCGTGTCGGCGATCGCGGTGCCCGATAGGCGCCGTACCACCCAGCTCCCGACCCGTTGCAGGGCCTTCTTGGCGGTGGAGAAATGCGCGATCGTCGCGACCTGGCGGTCGCCGACGACCATATCGGCTTGCCCGGCCAGGATCGGCGCGACCAGCTTCGGCACGTCGGCGCCGCTGTACTGGTTGTCGGCGTCGGTGTTGACGATCACGTCGGCGCCGAGCTTGAGGCCGGCGTCGAGCCCGGCCTGGAAGGCGGCGGCGAGGCCGCGGTTGTTGGTCAGGCGGACGATGTGCTCGACCCCACACTCGCGGGCGACCTCGACGGTGCGGTCGATCGAGCCGTCGTCGATGATCAGCAGCTCGACCGTGTCGATGCCTTCGATTTGTCTTGGCAGCGCGGCGATCGTCTCTGGGAGCGTTGCCTCCTCGTTGAGGCAGGGGATTTGGATGATCAGCTTCATGGTTGGCGGGTCAGGGTATCCGGGAGGGCGGCGTGGGCAGGCACGGGGGTGTCCGGGCGGGTGCTGGGTTTTTCGCCGGTCGCGTTGCGACTCTCGGCTGGTTCCCGCTGCGAAAAACGGACGCCGCATCCGCCCGGACACCCCCGCCCCTGCCCAGAGCGCGAATCGGCTTTCAGACTGCCCAGGGCGGGGGGAGTAAGCTGTTGACTGACCAGTCAATCAGTCCTATGACTACCCAGCTCACAGGCACGGATCGGGCGCATCTGCGGCGGGCTCTTGAGCTTGCGGAGGGTGGACGGGGTCGAGTTAGTCCTAATCCGCTTGTTGGAGCTGTAATTGCTCGGGGCGACGTGGTGATTGGCGAGGGGTTTCACGCCGAGGTGGGCGAATTGCATGCTGAGCGGGCGGCTTTGGTGGATTGTCGGGAGCGGGGGGAGGATCCCCCTGGGGCGACTATGTATGTGAGCTTGGAGCCTTGTGCGCATCAGGGCAGGCAGCCGCCTTGTACGGAGGCCATCCTCGAGGCAGGGATCGGGCGGGTTGTCATTGCCTCTGACGATCCGAGTGAGAAGGCTGCTGGACGGGGGCCCGGCATCTTGCGAGATGGTGGGGTGGAGGTTGAGTTCGCGGCTGGTGAGGAGGCCACGGTGGCGCGGCTGCTCAATCAGCCCTTCCGCAAGCACGCGCGCACCGGCTTGCCGCTGGTGACGCTGAAGCTGGCGATGTCGTTGGACGGTCAGACGGAGACCCCACCGGGCGACTCCTCCTGGATCTCGAGCGCCGAGAGCCAGGCTCTGGTCCACCGCTGGCGCGCAGAATCGGACGCGATCGCGGTCGGCATCGGCACCGTCCTCGCCGACGACCCGCTCCTCACCGCCCGCCCCGACCCTTCCGGTGCGCCTTTCCCACCGATGGGGCGGGAAAGGCGCACCGGAACGGACTTGCGGCAGCCGCTGCGAGTCGTCTTCGACCGGCAGGCTCGCCTACCCCTCGACTCCCAACTCCTCCAAACGCTCGACCAAGCGCCAGTGCTGGTGGTGATCTCCGCGGATGCCGATCCCAATCGACGCGCAGCCTTGCGCTCCGCGGGGGCTGAGATCCTCGTTGCCGACGAGATTGGTGTTGCGCTTTCCGCAGTTGGCCAGCGCGGCGTTACCAGCCTCTTCCTCGAGGGCGGCCGCACCTTGGCCTCAGCCTTTCTTTCGGCGGACGCCATCGACGAGGCCCGAACCATCGTCGCCCCGATCCTTCTCGGCGCTCCCAAAGGGGAGGGCGGGGGTGTCCCTGCAGCGCAGCGGCGTCCTGTTTTTCGCCCCGACCCCGCCCTCGGACGGCCACTTGACTCTGGGGCGAAAAACCCAGCAAGCAGCAGGGACACCCCCGCCCTCCCCCCAAACGCCGAAACAGAGAAGATCGGCAGCGACGTGTTGATCACGGCCCGCCTCAAGGAGTGGTGATTTGTTCACGGGACTGATTCAGGACGTGGGAACGATCGGCTCGGTAGATACGGGCCCAGAAGGCTCGCGCCTGCGGATCTCGACTTCGCTGGCAGGCGAAATCGGGACCGGGGACTCGGTTGCAGTGAACGGCGCCTGCCTGACCGCGACCAGCATCGATTCAGACAGCTTCGAGGCCGAGGCGATGAACCAGACCCTCGAGGTCACGGCGCTCTCCGGGTTGGACGCGGGGAGCCGGGTCAACCTGGAGCTGGCGATGAAGGCGTCGGACAGGCTCGGCGGCCACATCGTCCAAGGCCACGTCGACGGAGTGGGGGAGGTCTCCTCGATCGGGGAGGACGGCTTCGCCAGGCGCCTCCGCGTCACTCTCCCCGTGAACCTCCTGCGCTACGCGATCGACAAGGGCTCGATCGCGCTTGACGGCGTCAGCCTGACGATCTCCGGCCTGGACGAGGACTGGATCGAGGTCTCGCTGATCCCGGAGACGCTGGAGCGCACGAATCTGGGCGAAGCCGAGATGGGACGCAAGATCAACGTCGAGTGTGACGTGATCGCAAAGCACGTGGAGCGGTTGGTGGCACCATTGGCCCGAAAGGAGCAGGCGTGAGCGCGATGACCGAGACGCAGAGACAAGAGAAACCAGAGCACGCGGAGGGCGAGAGCCCGTTCGCGACGATCGAGGAAGCGATCGAGGAGATCCGCCGTGGTCGGATGATCGTCGTCTGCGACGGCGAGGACCGCGAGAACGAGGGTGACCTGGTGATGGTGGCGCAGTTCGCCACGCCGGAGGCGGTCAACTTCATGGCCAAGGAGGCGCGCGGCCTGATCTGCTTGGCGCTGACCGCGGAACGCTGCGAGCGGCTCGGCCTCAACCTGATGGCGGCCAAGAACGAGGCGCCGCTGCAGACGGCCTTCACGGTGACGATCGAGGCGGCGGGTGGGGTCAGCACCGGCATCTCCGCCCATGACCGCGCCCACACGATCCAGGTCGCGATCGACCCCAACTCGGGGCCGCGCGACATCGTCGTCCCCGGCCACATGTTCCCCCTGAGGGCCAAAGACGGCGGCGTGCTGGAGCGCACCGGCCACACCGAGGCCAGCGTCGACCTGGCTCGCCTCGCCGGCCTGACTCCCGCCGGCGTGATCTGCGAGGTGATGAACGACGACGGCACGATGGCGCGGGTGCCGGACCTCGTCCCCTACTGCGCGAAGCACAACCTGAAGATGATCACCGTCGCCGAGCTGATCGCCTACCGCCGCCGCACCGAGAAGCTGGTCGAGCGGGTGGTCGACACCGGCCTGCCCACGGCCTTCGGCGACTTCACCGCGGTCGGCTACCGCTCGCTGGTAGACGACAAACACCACGTGGCGATGGTCAAGGGCGAGGTTGCGGGGGCCGAGGACGTGCTGGTCCGCGTGCACAGCGAGTGCCTCACCGGCGACGTCTTCCACAGCATGCGCTGCGACTGCGGCGAACAACTAGCTTCGGCCCTCTCGATGATCGAGCAGGAGGGCCAGGGCGTCCTCCTCTACCTCTCGCAGGAGGGGCGGGGGATCGGCCTGCTCAACAAGCTGCGCGCCTACAAGCTGCAGGAGGAGGGCGCCGACACGGTCGAGGCCAACCTCAAGCTCGGTCTGCCCGCCGACCTGCGCGATTACGGCATCGGCGCCCAGATCCTCGGCGACCTCGGCCTGACCAGCATCCGCATCCTCACCAACAACCCGAAAAAGATCGTCGGCCTGGAGGGTTACGGGCTCTCGGTCAGCGAGCAGGTGCCGATCGAATCGGACCCCAACACCCACAACGAGGCCTACCTGCGGGTCAAGCGCGACAAGATGGGACACACGCTGCACCACCAGGGTCTTGCGCTCGACGAGGAGATGATCCACGACGAGGAGGAACGCGACGCCGCGAGCGAGGCGGCCGATGGCTGAGCCCGGCGCCTTCCTCGAGAGCTTCGACGAGGAGGAGCGCGCGGTGCTCTCCTCGCTCAGCTTCGCCGTCTGCGTCGGCCGCTTCTACGAGAACCTGGCGGTCCGCATGCTCAACGGTGCCCGCGAAGGCTTCGAGTTGGCCGGCGTGCCCCCCTCGGCGGTGAGCGAGGTCTCGGTCCCGGGCGCCTACGAGCTGCCCTTCGCCGCCAAGTTGCACGCGACGACCGAACGCTACGCGGGGGTCGCCTGCCTCGGCGTCGTCATCCGCGGCGAGACCGACCACTACGACTTCGTCTGCGCCGAGGCCGCCCGCGGCATCCAGGGCGTGCAACTTGAGACCGGCGTGCCCTGTGCTTTCGGCGTGATCACCTGCGACACGATGGAGCAGGCGATCGCCCGAGCCAACGGCGACAAGCGCGACCAGGGCCGCAACGCCGCCCTGACCGTCGCCCGCATGGCCCTGCACAAACGGGCGATCAACCCCTACCGCTGGCAGAGCCGCGACGGCTGACAGCGACCTGTACCATCCACGACCCGATGGCCAAGGTATGCCACAGCTGCGGCAAGGGACCGGCGTTCGGCCAGTCCCGCAGCCACTCGATGGTCGCCACCAAGCGACGCTTCGATCCGAACCTGCAGAAGGTCCGGATCGAAGAGAAGGGCCGCAAGCTCCGCACCTACGTCTGCACGCGCTGCCTCAAGGCCAACAAGGTTGTAAAGGCGGCCTAGGCGCTTTCCACGACGGGATGCTCTCCCGTCGGACTGGGGTCGCCCTCGGCGGGCTCTACGTGGAGGCGGGGGAGGATGCCGTCCAACCAGGCCGGCAGCCACCAGGCTCGCTTGCCGAACAGCTGCATCACTGCCGGTACGAGGACCGAGCGGATGATCACTGCGTCGATGAAGACGGCGGCGGCGAGGCCGAGGCCGAAGAGTTTGATGATGCGGTCTTCGCCGATCATGAAGGAGGCGAAGACGGTGACCATGATCGCCGCTGCGGCGGTGATCACGCGGCCGGTCAGGGCGAGACCGCGGGTGACCGCTTCGGTCGCGTCCTTCTTGTGTTCCCACTCCTCGTGGATCCGCGACATCAGGAAGACCTCGTAGTCCATCGAGAGGCCGAAGATGATCGCGAAGAGGAAGATCGGGAAGAACGAGATGATCGGCCCGGTGCTGTCGACGCCGATCAGGCTGGCGCCCCAGCCCCACTGGAAGACGGCGACGATCAGGCCGAAGGCGGCGCCGATGCTGAGCAGGTTCATCACCACCGCCTTCACCGGCACCAGGATTGAGCGGAAGACGGCCATCAGCAGCAGCGCCGAGAGCAGCACGACGACGCCGATGAAGAGCGGCAGCTTGTCGGCGATCGCGGTGCCGAAGTCCTCGAAGATCGCGGTGATGCCGCCGACGTGAACCTGGGCGCCGGTCTGTGCCTCGACCGGCGGGATCACGTCATCGCGGATGTGGTCGAGCAGTTCGGTCGTCGCCTCGCTCTGTGGCGAGGTGGTCGGGTAGACCTCGAAGACCCCGGTGTTTTCGGCCGGGTTGAGCACCACCGCGGTCGTGCCAGCGACGCCCTTTTCACTTTCGAGCGTTTTGCTGAGTTGGGTCAGCGATGCGTCGTCGCCCTTGCTTGGCAGCGCGGCGACGATCGAGAAGGGCCCGTTGAAGCCGGCCCCAAAGCCCTCGTCGAGTAGATCGTAGGCTTCGCGCGTCGTCGTTCCCGCCGGGTCCGTGCCGGCGTCGTTGGAACCGAGGCGCAGCGAGAGGGTCGGGATGCAAAGCGCGATCAGCAGCCCACCGGAGAGCAGCGCCGAGAGCACCGGCCGCCGTTGGATCTCGCGGCTCCAGCGAAACCAGCGGGTGTCCTCCGCCGTCGATGCCGTGCGGCTGCCAAGACCGGGGATACGCAACCGGTCGACTCGGCGGCCGGCGATCGTCAACAGGGCAGGCAGCAGGGTCAGCGCCGCGATCATCGTGAACAGAACGGCGATTGCCGCCGCCACTGCCACCCCGTAGAGGAAGCTGAGGCCGAGCAGCATCATCCCCATCAGGGCGATGATCACGGTCACACCTGCGAAGAGCACGGCGCGACCGGCCGTATCGACAGCGGCGATCGCCGCATCGCGGGACTCCAGGCCCTCGTCGAGGCCGTTGCGGAAGCGGGTGAGGATGAAGAGGGCGTAGTCGATGCCGACGCCGAGGCCGATCATCGCCGCAAGCTGCGGGGCGAACTCGGCGGTGTCGAAGACATGGGTGCCGAGCGTGACCAAACTGAGGCCGACCCCGAGTGCGAACAACGCCGTGATGATCGGCAGGCCCATCGCAACCGCCGAACCGAAGGTCAGCAGCAGCACGATCACTGCCGCCAGCAGCCCGATCGCAAAGGTGGAGTCGCCGCCTTCGTTTTCGGCGCGCACTTCCTCGATCGGTTGGCCGCCGATGTCGACCTCGAGGTCACCGCCGGAGGCGCCCTGCGCGGCGTCCATCACCCGTTCGATGTCCTCGGTCTCCAGCTTTTCGGTCGTCGTGTCGAACTGGACAGTCGCGTAGGCGATTTCGCCGCCGTCGCTGATTGCCGCGGCGCCGTCCTCGTCGTAGGGACTGGCGACTTCGCTCACGTGTGGCACCTTGGCCGCCTCGACGAAGACGCCTTCCATCTTTTGCTTGACGGCCGGCGCCTCGACGTCGGGTGCCTTGTAGACGATCGTCGCCGTATCGCCCGACTGGGCCGGGAACTTGCTTTCGAGCAGGTCGAAGGCTTCCTGGGAGTCGGAAGCCGGCAGCTTGAAGTCTTCGGAGAAGTCGGAGCCGACCGAGCCGGAGATCATTCCGACCCCGATCAAGGCGACGATCCAGCCGACGATTACGGTCTTGCGGTGCCCCGTGCACCAGGTGGCAAAGCTTCGCATCGGCGGCACGCTAGCAACGCGTTCGGCTCGGCCGTTCGTGGCCGTCTCTGAGGGTGGCTAGATTCCCGTACTGATGCCCGATCCCTCGATCGCGCGCTTCCGGCGCGTAGTCACCGCTGCCTACGCTCACCTCGACGAGCGACGCCAGGAGGTCAACGACCTCAACGTATTTCCGGTCGCCGACGGCGACACCGGCGACAACATGGCGATGACGATGCGCGCCGTGATGGAGGAGCTCGATCGGCTCGACGGGCTCGAGGTCGACGAGGTCGGCCGCACCCAGCTGGTGCAGGCGCTGGCGCGGGCGGCGCTGATGGGGGCGCGGGGCAATTCCGGCGTGATCCTCAGTCAGATAGTCCGCGGCGCGGCCGAGGAGCTGGCCAGCCGCCCGGGCGAGCTGGTCGACCCCGTCCTCGTCGCCTCCGCCTTTGCCAGTGCGGCCGACGCCGCCTATGCCTCGGTACGCGATCCGGCCGAGGGGACGATGCTCACCGTCTTCCGCGAGATGGCGCACTCGATCGCCCGCCAGCTCGCCCACCTCGACTCCGAGAAGCAACGCCTCGACCAGGGGGTCAGCGACGAGCAGCAGGACGCAGTTCTCGCCGAGGTGCTCGAGCAGGCGATTGCCGACGGCCAGCGCGCGGTCGAGCGGACGCCGGAGCAGCTCGAGGTGCTGCGCGACTCAGGAGTCGTCGACGCCGGCGGCTATGGCTTGGTGCTGATCCTTGCCGGGGTTGTCGCCGGCCTGCGCGGCGACGGCGTGCCGGCCCCAGAGGTCTCCCATCACGACGCGCCGCCGCTCAGCCGACCCCACCACGAGGACAGCCGCTACCGCTACTGCACCAACTTCATCGTCTCCGGCACCGGTCTCGCCGCGCGCGATTTCCTGCCCCGGCTGGAGGGACTCGGCGACTCGGTGTTGGTCGTCGGCGACGAGGTGACGCTCAAGGTCCACGTCCATACCGACGAGCCAGAAGCGGCCGTGGCCTTGTTCGAGGGCACGGGCCAGGTAACCAACCTCGACGTCGCCGACATGCGCGAGCAGATCGCCGAGCGCCAGGCGCGGCTGCAAGGGGGGCGAACTGGTGCTCTCGCGGTCGCAGCCGGCGATGGGCTCGAGCGGCTGTTCACCGAGCTCGGGGCGCATGTCGTCCACGGCGGCGAGACGCTCAATCCCTCGACCTACGAGCTGCTGGCGGGGATCCATGAGGTGCCGGCGGAAGAGGTGTTGGTCCTGCCCAGCTCCTCGAACGTGATCATGGCCGCCGAGAGGGCTTGTGAGCTTTCAGAGAAGCCGGCCCGCGTGGTCGCTGCGACCTCGCAGCAGGCGGGCCTGCTGGCTCTGGTCGAGCTCGATCCAAATGCCTCCGCCGAGGAGAACGCCGGCCAGCTAACCGAAGCTCTTGACGAGGTGCTCACCGGAGGCGTCGCCCCGGCAGCCCGTGACGACGCCCAGGGCCGCTTCCGCAAAGGTGACGCGGTGGGCTTCGTCGGCGAGGAGATTGTCGCCTGGGGTGGGGCCGGCTCGACCCTAGCTGCGACGATCGAGCGCCTTGCTAACGGGGCGGAGATCGTCACCGTGATCGCCGGTCGCGACGCCCCGATTTCCCTCGCGGAGGTCGACACCCACGTCCCCGACGGGGTCGAGATCGAGACCCACGAGGGGGGACAGCCGAGCTGGTGGTGGCTGCTAGCGGCCCAGTAGCCCGCTCGTTCGCTGGTGCTGCGGAGCTGACGCGAGCACAGCTTCTGAACGCGCCGATCCACTGGCCCAGGCCATCCGTCCTCGATGTCTCGCTGGCCGGGTTGAGAGGGGTCGGACCCAAGCTGGCGGAGGCCGCCGCGCAGGCGGGAATCGGAACCGTTGGCGACCTGTTGCTGCGCTTCCCGCACAGCCATCGCGATAGGACCGTCGTTTCGGTCTCAGTTCTGGAGCCAAGCAAGCAAGCGACGATCCTTGTCGACGTGCTCGGCGACAGGCCCAGTGTCTTCCGGCGCCGAGGGCTTTCGATCCTGTCGGTCAAAGTCGGAGACGCCTCGGGCTCAGTGCGAGCTACCTGGTTCAACCAACCTTGGGTGGCGCAGAAGCTAACCAAGGGGTCCCGGTTCCTCTTGACTGGCTCCAGAGATAAACGTGGTTTCAGGGTGTCGGAATATGAACCGGTTGAGAGGGGGGAGGCTGGGGGTGTCCCTCCTGCTCGCTGGGTTTTTCGCCCTGGAGTTGGCGGCCGTCCGAGGTCGGGGTCGGGGCGAAAAACGGACGCCGCTACGCAGGAGGGACACCCCCAGCCTCCCCCTGACGGGCGCTTGGTTCCGGTTCATCCGGCGACCGAGGCGCTGAAAGCTCAGAGGATTCGGCAGTGGGTGGAGCAGGCGATTGGGTTGGTGGGAAATGTGCTGGAGCCGTTGCCGGTGGAGCTGCGAGTGCGGCGAGAGCTGGCGGGAGCTGCTGACGCAATCAAGGCGGTGCACTTCCCTGAGAGTGAGGAGGACGTTGAGGGGGCGCGGAAGCGGCTGGCCTTTGAAGAGCTATTTCTCTACCAAGCTCTCCTGACCACGCGGAAGCAGTCCCATCGCACGGCGCGGCCGGCGCCGAAGCTGGGAAAGCCTGGAGAGCTTGCTGGACGCTGGATCGAATCGCTGCCGTTCGAGCTGACGAAGGATCAGCTCAGGGCGTTCGATGAGATCGATGTTGATCTGGACTCGGGTGAGCCGATGCAGCGATTGTTGATGGGGGAGGTCGGGTCGGGGAAGACCGTGGTGGCGCTGTACTCGATGCTGCGGGCTTTGGAAGCCGGGTTCCAAGCGGTGCTTATGGCCCCGACTGAGACGTTGGCTGAGCAGCATGCGATCACGTTGGGGAAGCTGTTGGCGGAAGAGGCGACGCCGTTCGCCTTGTTGACCGGAGCGACTCCGGCGGCGCGTCGCAAAGAGGCGCTGGAGCGCCTCGCTACCGGTGAGCTTGGCCTGGTTGTCGGCACTCATGCGCTGATCGATCCCAAAGTTCGCTTTGCCCGATTGGGGGTTGTCGTTGTCGACGAGCAGCACCGTTTCGGGGTCGAGCAGCGACGTGCTTTGGATGAGAAGCGAGTGGAGGGGATGGTGCCCCACGTGCTCCATATGACCGCCACGCCAATCCCGCGAACGCTCTCACTCACTGCCTACGGAGATCTCGACACGACGGCCTTGCATGAACTCCCTGCAGGCCGTCAGCCGGTAGAGACCCGCGTCGTCAACGAGGACGAGCGGGCCGCTGCTTACGACTTCCTGCGCGCTGAGCTGCGCGCCGGGCGGCAGGCCTTTGTCGTCTGTCCGCTGGTCGAGGAGTCGGAGAAAATCCAGGGCAAGGCCGCCGAGAAGGAGGCGGCTCGTCTTCGGGTGGAGGAGCTGGACGGTTTTTCGGTCGGCGTCATTCATGGCCAGATGCCCTCGGCGCAGAAGGCGGAGGCGATGGAGGCGTTTGCCTCCGGTGCCACCGACGTCCTCGTCGCGACGACGGTGATCGAGGTCGGGATCGACGTGCCCAACGCGACCGTGATGGTCATCGAGGGGGCGGAGCGCTATGGCGTCTCTCAGCTTCACCAGCTGCGCGGCCGGGTTGGTCGCGGCTCCCACTCCTCCCACTGCCTGCTCTTCCCCGAAGATGCCGGGGGCATGGCACGGCGACGCCTCAAAGCGGTCGAGCGGGAGCGTGACGGCTTCAAGCTCGCCGAGGTCGATCTGACCCTGCGCGGCGAGGGCGAGGTGCTGGGCACTCGCCAGCACGGCCTGCCCCGCTTCGCCGTGGCCGAGCTGCCGGAGGAAACGCCGACGTTGGTCGCGGCGCGCGATGAGGTGCTTCGCCTGTTGAACCGCCACGGCTCCCTGGATGTGCAGGACCTGGGGCCGCTTCTCGATGCCGCGCATCGCCGCTTTGGCGCGGGCGCCTCCGACCCGATCCCGCTGTGAACTTGCGTGTGCACTTCACCATGCATGGCAATGTCAAGTGCACACGCAATGTGAGGGCAGCATGCGTGTGATCGCCGGAGAGCTGAAGGGTCAGCGCTTGGTCGCGCCGCGTGGCTGGAAGGTGCGGCCGACCTCCGACCGGGTTCGCGAGGCGGTCTTCTCGGCGCTTGGCGATATCGAGGGGGCCCGTGTCCTCGACCTCTACTGCGGCACGGGTGCTCTGGCAATAGAGGCGCTTTCGCGTGGCGCCGCCAGGGCCACGTTGGTCGACCGAGACACCCGCCCGGCCCTGGGAAACGTCGAGCGGCTCGGGCTTGGCGAGCGCACCGATCTGGTGCGGGCTGACGCCTCGCGCTGGCTCGCGAGCCGGGCCGATACGGGGGAGCTGCCACGTTTCGACCTCGTCTTTGTCGACGCCCCCTATAAACTCGCCGACCGCGTGGGGCAGGCACTGGACACACATCTGCCGCGACTGCTTGCCCCCGGTGGGCGGGCGGTCGTGGAGAGCGGAGCGCGGCGACCGCTGCAGATCGGCTCGCTCGAGCGGCTGCGCCAGCGGCGCTACGGCGCCACCGACGTTTCCTTCTACGTGGTGGAGGGGGCCTGATGGCCGAGCGCGACGGCACTGTCGTCTGTCCGGGAAGCTACGACCCGGTCACCAACGGTCACCTCGACATCATCACCCGCAGCTCCGAGGTGTTCGAGCGCGTGGTCGTCGGCATCGTCAACAACCCGATGCGCAAGGACAAGACTCTCTTCACGGCGGAGGAGCGCAAAGGGCTGATCGAAGAAGCGACCGCGGACCTGGCAAACGTCGAGGCGCGGATCTTCTCCAACCTGCTGGTCGAGTTCGCCCGCGAGCAGGGGGCGAGAGCGATCGTCAAGGGACTGCGGGCGATCTCCGACTTCGAGTACGAGTTCGAGATGGCCCAGCTCAACCGCAAGCTCGACCCCGGAATCGAGAGCATCTACATGATCGCCTCGCCCCAATACAGCTTCCTTTCGTCAACTGGAGTCAAGGAAATGGCCACTTTTGGCGGCGACGTCTCGGACCTGGTTCCCGGCCCCGTGGCGGCCGCGATGACGGGCCGCCTGGGCGAAAGGTAGGCTTTGGCCAGCGTCGCCCCGATGGGCGAGAGTTTGCAAAAAGCCGAGGAATTCACGGCTTCTTCACCGAAAATGCCTCTGACACGTAGGCTTACGCCCTGCTAATGGACGTTCTCGTTCTAATAGACAAGCTGGACGATGTCGTCCACAACGCCAGACCCGTGCCTCTCACGGATCAGGTTCGCGTGGACCGCGAGGAGATCTACGACCTCCTCGACCAGATGCGCGCGACGATCCCCGAGGAGATCAAGCAGGCGCGCTGGATCGTCAAGGAGCGCCAGGAGATGCTCGCCGAGGCCAAACGCGAGGCGGAGCGGATCGTGCGCGAGGCGCGCGAGCAACAGGCCCGTCTGATCTCCGACGAGGAGGTCACCAAGCAGGCCGAGCGGGCCGCCGATGAGATCGTCGAGGACGCGCGCACGCGGGAGCGGGAGATCCGCCTCGGCGCCGAGGACTACGCCGACGAGATCCTCAACACGCTCGAGGTCAACCTTCAGAAGTTCCTCGCGGCCGTGCAGCGTGGCCGCGACCGGCTCGCCGGCCGTGACGAAGAGCAGCCGGTCGCCGAGCTGGACGAGCAGCAGTAGCTAGTCGAGCTTTAGCTCTTTGAGCTTGGCCCAGCGGGGGTCGCCGCCCTCGTCGTGCTTGTGGTCCGCTGGGTCGGCATCGTTCAAGGATTCTCCGCATACGGGACAGAGGCCCGCGCAGTCCGGGCGGCAGAGGATCTGGGTTGGCAGCGCCAGGACGGCGGCGTCGTGGGCCCAGCGGCCCAGGTCGAGCTCGTCTTCGTCGACGTAGGGACTGCGCAGCTCCTCGTCCTCGGTGTTGGCCTGGTCGACCTCGCGGGCGTCGACATCGGTCTCGATGGCTGCTGCCTCGAGGCAGCGCATGCAGGGCCCCTCGACGTGGAGGGGAAAACGCAGTCGCATGGCGTAGCCGTTGCTGGGCCGGGAGACGTCGATCCTCGCCTCCAGGCCCCCGGCCTGGGGGAGGTAGGTTTGCCCGCCCAGCTCCAAAGGCTCGAGGCGAACGGGGACATCCAGGCGCGCACCCTGACCGTGAGCCAGCGAGAGCCGAGCGAGGTCGATGATCGTGGTTTGCGTTCTGGCCATTGTCGGCTCCTCCGCCCTGCCGCTTACGATGACACTCGCAACGAGATTACGAAATGGGTCAATTCGACTGGACACCAGATGAGTACCTGGAGCACATCCGCTCCAGGATTCCGCGCTACGACGAACTGCAGGAGCAAGCTGTGGCGGCTGTCCCCTTTTCGCCGGAGCGGGTGCTGGAGCTTGGAATGGGCACGGGGGAAACCACCCGCCGTCTGATCGAGGCCTACCCCGACGCCTGGGTGATCGGGCTCGACTCCAGCCCCGACATGGTCTTCCGCGCCCGCGCAGACCTACGACGACGTCCAGCTGGCCCGCATGGAGGACCCCCTCCCCGACGGACCCTGGGACCTGGTCATCTCAGTCCTCTCGGTAAACGACCTCACCGACGAGCAAAAGCAAGCCCTCTTTCGCCGCGTAAAAGACCACTCCCGGTCCCTGGTCATCGGCGACGTCTTCGAGGGCAACCAGCTAGACAACCTCGTCGAGTGGTGCAGCGGCGAGATCACCTGGCAGGCGGACGATCTGGCAGTAGTTCGCGCGAGCTATTGAGGAAGGGGCACCCCTGCCCCTTCCCTGCCTGCACCCGCTACCATGCCCGGCTCATGGCAGTCCCGAAGAAGAGAACCTCGCGCACCCGCCGCGACAAGCGACGCGCGAACCACAAAGCGGGCAAGACGCCGCTGAACAGCTGCCCGCGTTGCCACAGCCCGCGGATCCCGCATCGGGTCTGTCCTACCTGCGGCACCTACAAGGGTCGTGAGGTGATCGAGCACTCGATCATCGACCCGACCGCGCCCACGCCCGACAGCGAGTAGATGCAGGCAGGGCGCGGCGTCACCGTCGCCCTCGATGGCTTCGGCGCCGAGCAGGGCTTCGGGGTGCTGGCCGAGGGAGCGCGGCTGGCGGCCGCGGACGGAATCCGGCTGCGAGTCTTCGGACCGGAGAATCTCGGGCTGGACGGCGTCGACGGCATCGAGGTTGTCCCGACCAGCGAGTCGATCGGCAACGACGAGGACCCGGTCCCGGCCGTTCGGGCGAAGAAGGAGGCCTCGGTTGTGCGCGCCGCCCGTGACGTCGCCGAGGGAGGCTCGGCGGCGATGGTCAGCCACGGCTCGACGGGCGCGACGATGGCGGCGGCGACCTTTGGCCTGCGGCGCCTGCGCGGGGTGCAGCGACCGGCTCTGGCGGTGCGACTGCCCGTTCCCGGGCAAGCCCGTGCTCTTCCTCGACGTCGGTGCCAACGTGGACGTGCGCGCTCAGCATCTGGTCCAGTTCGCTTTCCTCGGCGCCGCCTTCAGCGAGGCGGTGCTCGGGGTCGAGCGACCGCGGGTCGGCTTGCTCTCGGTCGGCGAGGAGGCGGGCAAGGGCCGGGACGAAGTGGTCGAGGCGCACGAGTCCCTCAGCGGCGCCGCCGGAATCGAGTTCGTCGGCAACGTCGAGGGCCGCGACCTCCCCGCCGCCGCTGCCGACGTCGTCGTCACCGACGGCTTCACCGGCAACGTCTCGCTGAAGCTGATGGAGGGGACGGCGCGGACCGTGACGGCCGCGATCCGCGACGCCGCCCGCTTCAACCCCGTGGCGGCGCTCGGAGGCCTGCTGATGCGGCCGGCGCTGGGTGGCCTGCGGGATGACCTGCACCCCGACTCGACCGGCGGCGCGATCCTGCTCGGGCTGCGTGGGATCGCGGTCATCGGCCACGGCAGCGCCGGCGCCGAGGGGATCGCAAACGCCGTGCGGCTGGCCGCGCGCTGCGTCGATGTCGAAGCCGTCGGCCGCACCGCCGCACTGCTCGAGCGGGGCGGCGCAACGCGGGGCGCAGATGGCCGCCGAGCGAGACGCGTGATAGGACACCGGTGATGCAACGGGATGAGGTTTTCAATCTGGTGCGCGATCACCTTGCCGAGGAGCTCGAGGTCGATCCGGCCAAGATCGGCGAGGAGACCCGCTTCAAGCAGGACCTCGACGCCGACTCGCTCGACCTCTACGAGCTGGTGATGGAGCTGGAGGACCGCTACGGGGTCTCGGTGTCAGAGGAGCAGGCGGCGCGGATCGAGAGCGTCGGCGACGCCGTGTCCTTCGTCGTGGAGCACGCCCCGGCGTGAGTGCCGCGGCACTCGCGCAGCTTGTCGCAGAGCTCCCCGACGACCTTCGCCGCCGCGCCCTCACACACTCCTCCTGGACCACGGATCAGCCGAGCTTCCTATGAGCGCCTCGCCTACCTCGGCGACAGCGTCCTCGCCCTTGCCGTCGCCGCCGACCATCTCCGAGCGCTTCCCCGAGGTCGCCGCGGGCGGGCTGACGAAGATCCACAACCAGACGGTCAGCGGCGTCTCCTGTGCTGAGGTCGGCCGCGAGCTGGGCGTGCCGGCGATGCTCGAAGAGGCTCAGCCCGAGGCCGACGACGCGATCCCGGCAAAGGTCCTGCTCGCCGGCTCACGGCCGCTGCCCGAGGTGACCGAGGCGCTGATCGGCGCCTGCTTCGTCGCCTTCGGCTTCGAGCTAGTCGCGGCGGCGGTCGCCGCCGCCTTCGAGGCGCAGATCGAATACGCCGTGGAAGCCCCGGTAGATGCGAAGTCGGCGCTGCAGGAGTTGCTCGCACAGCGGCGGGCGCGCGTAACCTATGCCGTGATCGGCGAATCGGGTCCCGCTCACCGGCGCACCTTCGAGGTTGAGGCGATCGTCGGCGGGGAGAGGGTGGGAACCGGCGCCGGCCGGAGCAAAAAGGCGGCCGAGCAGGTGGCCGCCGAAGAGGCGCTGAAGCGAGCTCGGCGGAAGCTAGCCGGGCAGTCGCGTCCGACTCAAACGCAAGCCTTGGGCTGAGGACGAAGAGATGTATCTGAGATCGATCGAGATGAAGGGGTTCAAGTCGTTCCCCGGGCGCACCAAGCTGGAGTTTTCTCCGGGCGTCAGCGTGATCGTCGGCCCCAACGGCTCCGGCAAGTCGAACATCACCGACGCGGTGCTCTGGGCGCTGGGCGAGCAGAGCCCGGGGGCGATTCGCGGCGCCTCGATGCAGGACGTGATCTCGGCCGGCGGCCAAGGGGTCGGCCAGCGCCGCGCCGCCGAGGTCGAGGTCGTGATCGACAACTCCGAGGGCCGCGCGGCGACGCGAGCTCTCGGAGATCGCGATCCAGCGCAGCCTCGACCGCTCTGGTGACGGCGGCTACCGGTTGAACGGCGCCCGCTGCCGTCTTGTCGACGTGGTCGAGGTGCTCTCCGACACCAACCTCGGCCGCGAGATGCACTCGGTGATCAGCCAGGGTCGGGTCGAGTCGATCGTCCACTCCAAGCCGCGTGAGCGCCGCCTGCTGGTCGAGGAGGCGGCGGGCCTCGGCAAGCACCGCAAGCGCCGCCGCCGGGCCGAGCTGAAGCTGCGCGCGCGCGCGCGACAACCTCGACCGCGCCCTTGACCTCGAGCGCGAGGCACGGGCCCGGTTGCGGCCGCTGAAGCGCCAGGCGCAGGCCGCCGAGCTGGGCGCCCGGATCGAGCGCGAGGAGCTCGAGCTGCGCGGCCACATCGTCGCCGAGGAGCTGCGTTTCGGTGAGGACCGGGCGCTCGCCGCCGAGAAGGCCGCCGAGGGGGCGCGCGCCGAGCGGGCCGCGGTCGAGAAGCGACTCGACGAGGTGAGTGAGCGCCGTCGCGCGGCCGAGGAGCGCTTCGCCGCGCGCGACCGCGAGCGCACCCAGGCCTGGGGCCTGCTGACCAAGCTGCGCGGCGACCAGCAGCGGATCGCCGTGCGGGCGGCCTCGTCCCCGACCGTGAGGCGGAGTTGAAGCAGCGCTGGAGGGCCTGCGCGCCGAATTCGGGCCGCTGACGCTCGATCTCGGCACGGCGGAGGGGCGCCCCGGCGAGCGCGCCCGCAAGCTGGAGGAGGAGCTGGGCGAGATCGATGCCGGGCTCGTCGGCGCCACCGCGGGCTTGGCGCGCGCCCGCTCGGACGATGCCGCCGAGGCCGAGCGCGAGGCCGCGCTGGGCGAGTCCAAGCTGGCGCCGAGCGAGCCGTTCGGCACGCGCGCCGGCCGAGGGCCTGCTTGGGGAGCGGCACCGCGAGGCGCTGCGGGCGCGGGTTGCCGACCGGCGAGGAACTGCTCGACGACGTGCGGTCCGCGGCCGCCGCGGTCGCCGCCGCCGAGGCATCGATCCGCGCCAGGGTCGAGCGGACCGAAGCGAAGGTCGTCGGCGAGAAGGGCGACGGCGACGCGATCGCCGAGGAGATGCGCGAGTGCTCGCGGCAGGAGTCCGAGCTTCAGGTGGAGATGAAAGCCGCCTCCGACGAGCTGACCGAGGCCCAGGTCGAAGCGGCCCACCTCGGTGAGCGTCGCGCCGAGGCGGCGAAGGAGCTGGCCTCGATCGCCGAGCGGCTGGGCGAGGAGGTCGCGCCCGCCGAGGAGGCGCTCAGCGACGATGAGCGGAGCGACATCGACCGGCGCCTGCAGCGCCTCGAGCGCCGCCGCGCCCAGATCGGCCCGGTCAATCCGCTCGCCGAGCAGGAGTACGAGGAGGCCCGGGAGCACGTCGAGTCGCTGCAGACCCAGCGCGAGGACACTCGAGCGCGGGATGCACGAGCTGGAGGGGCTGATCCGCGACATCGATCGCGAGATCGAGCGGGCTTTCGAGCAGACCTTCGAGGCGACCGCGAAGAACTTCGAGGAGATGGTCGAGCACCTCTTCCCGGAGGCCGGGGGCGCCTGCGGCGGGTCAGCCTGCGCCCCGGTGCGCGATGCCGAGAGAGACGGAGTCCGAGCGAGGCGCCGATCGAGGACGGGGAGTCCGAGGAAGAGAGAAGCGCGAGGAGCTCGGGGTCGAGATCGAGGTCACGCCGGCCGGCAAGTCGACCCGCAAACTCTCGCTGCTCTCCGGCGGCGAGAAGTCGCTCGTCGCGCTCGCTTTCGTCTTCGCCGTCTTCCTCGCCCGCCCCTGCCCCTTCTACATCCTCGACGAGGTCGAGGCCGCGCTCGACGACGCCAACATCGATCGTTTCCTGCAGCTCATCCGGCGCTTCTCCGATCGCGCCCAGTTCGTCATCGTCACCCACCAGAAACGGACGATGGACGCCGCTGACGTCCTCTACGGCGTGACCATGGGTGGCGACGGGGTCACCAAAGTGGTTTCCCGTCGCCTGCCGCGCGAAGTCGAGGCAGAAGAGAGCGGTGAGCTGGAGAGCCCGCCGCCCTTTGCCGGGCTTGGCGCCGAGCAAGACCAGGAGCCTGTGCCGGGGGTGCTCGGTGAGAAGCCACCCGGCGAGCCGCCCGTCCGCGACGACTCTGCCGCTGCGGCCTAGCCGCCGATGTCCACCACCTGGCAGGAGATCTTCGATCTCGGCAGCCGCGACGCGACCCCGGCTGAGACCCGCCCGGAGAGCGAGGAACGCCGGGGCGGCGTCTTTCGCCGCTTGCGAGAGAGCCTCTCGAAAAGCCGCCAGGCCCTGGTCGAGGAGATCTCGGCCAGTCTCTTCGACCGCATCGACGAGGAGACCTGGGAGCGGCTCGAGGAGGCCCTGATCCTGGCCGACGCCGGCGCCCCGACGACGGCGGAGGTGGTCGAGCGGCTCGAGCGGGAGGTCGAGAGCGGCTCCGTCTCGGCCGACGGCGAGGCGGTCCGCGACCGCCTGATCGAGATCCTCGCCGAGGTCGCCTCGAACGGCCGCCGCCCGATCGACCTCAGTGGTGAGCCCGCGGTGCTGCTGATGGTCGGTGTGAACGGCACCGGCAAGACGACGACGATCGGCAAGATCGCCTGGCATCTCTCCAGGGAATTCGGCCTCTCGGTGATCCTCGCCGCCGGCGATACCTACCGCGCGGCCGCTGCTGAGCAGCTCGCCGAGTGGGCGGAGCGGGCGGGCGCTGAACTGATCCGCTCGGCGCCGGGGGGCGATCCGGGCGCGGTTGCCTTCGACGCGATCGCCGCCGCTCGTGCCCGTGGCGCCGATGTGGTGATCGTCGACACCGCGGGGCGCCTCCACACCCAGGGCAACCTGATGGACGAGCTTTCCAAGGTGCGACGGGTGATCGCCAAGCAGATGCCCGATGCTCCGCACGAGACGCTGATCTCGATCGACGCGACGACCGGGCAGAACGGCCTGCGCCAGGCGAAGATCTTCTCCGAGGCGGTCGAGGTCGACGGCGTCGTCCTGACCAAGCTCGACGGCACCGCGAAGGGCGGGATCGTCCTGGCGATCGCCAACGAATTGGAGATTCCGGTGAAGCTGATCGGCACCGGCGAGTCGCTCGAGGACCTGCGCCCCTTTGACCCAACCGACTTCGCCCAAGCCCTTCTCTCCGAATAGCTGCTCCGTTCGCCTTTTGTCGGGTATAGCGCCACAAACAGCGAACGCGCTGCCCTAAGCTCCGCTTCGGTGTTCGACCAGCTCTCAGACCGCCTCCAGGCGACCCTCTCCGACGTCCGCTCGCGCGGCAAGCTGAACGAGGGCGACGTCGATGCGGCGATGCGCGAGATCCGCCTCGCCCTGCTCGAGGCCGACGTCAACTTCAAGGTCGTCAAAGGCTTCACCAAGACGCTGAAGGAGCGCTGCCTCGGCGCTGAGGTGTTGGAGAGCCTCGATCCCGGCCAGCAGGTGGTGAAGATCGTCAACGAGGAGCTGACCGGGCTGATGGGAGGGACCGGACGCGATCTGGCCTTCGCCTCCGCTGGCCCGACCGTGATCCTGATGGCCGGCCTGCAGGGCTCCGGCAAGACGACCGCTTGCGCCAAGCTCGCCCGCCACCTCGGCGAGTCCGGCAAAGACGTCGCCCTCGCCGCCTGTGACGTCTACAGGCCCGCGGCGGTCGACCAGCTCGTCACCGTCGGCGAGCGGGCAGGAGCGCACGTCTACGAGCAGGGCACCGAACGCGACCCCGTCGACATCGCCGCCTGGGCGCTCGACCGGGCCCGCGAGGAGGGGCGCGACGTCCTCATCGTCGATACCGCCGGCCGCCTCCATATCGACGAGGACCTGATGAGCGAGCTGGCCAAGATCCGCAAGCGGACGAAGCCGCACGATGTGCTGCTGGTCGTCGATGCGATGACCGGCCAGGACGCCGTCGGCGTCGCCGAATCGTTTGCCGAGACGGCCGAGTTCGACGGCGTGGTGATGACCAAGCTCGACGGCGACGCCCGCGGTGGCGCTGCGCTCTCGGTCAAGGCGGTGACCGGCAAGCCGATTCTCTTCGCTTCGACCGGCGAGAAACTGGAGGCGTTCGAGCGCTTCCACCCCGACCGGATGGCCTCGCGGATCCTCGGCATGGGCGACATGCTCAGCCTGATCGAGAAAGCCGAGCAGCAGGTCGACGAGCGCCAGGCCGAGGACCTGCAGAAGAAACTCGAAAACGACCGCTTCACCCTGGAGGACTTTCTCCAGCAGATGCGGCAGGTGCGCAAGATGGGCCCGCTCAGCGGGCTGATCGGGATGCTGCCGGGGATGGGCGCGATGAAGCAGCTGAAGAACGCCGAAGTCGACGAGGGCGAGCTGAACCGCGTCGAGGCGATCATCCTCTCGATGACGCCGCTGGAGCGCGCCAATCCGGCGATCATCAAGGGCTCGCGGCGCAAACGAATAGCCGCTGGCTCGGGGGTCAAGGTGCAGCAGGTCAACCAGCTGGTCAAGCAGTTCGACCAGATGCGCAAAATGATGCGGATGATGATGGCCGGCGAGCAGCCAAGCCGCAGCAGCTCGCCCAGATGGCCGGCGGCGCGGGTGGCGCCCCGCGCCCCAAGTACCGTAGACGCTAACCTGCCCGGTCCAAATGGCTGTCCGAATCAGACTCAGAAGGGTGGGTTCGAAGAAGAACCCCGTGTGGCGGATCGTCGTCGCCGATAAACGCTCCCCGCGTGACGGGCGCACGATCGAGACGATCGGCCGCTACAACCCGCAGACCGACCCCTCGACGATCGAGTTCGACGAGGAGCGCGCGCGCCACTGGCTCGAGCACGGCGCCCAGCCCTCGGAGACCGTCGCCACGCTGCTGCGCACCAAGGGCATCGCCGCCTCCGGAAGCTGATCAGCCGGTGACGGAGCTACTGGAGTTCCTCGTCAGGGCGCTGGTCGAGGAGCCTGACGCGGTTGAGGTCGAGGAGCTCGAAGAGGACGGCGACCTGATCTATGAGATCAGCGTCGCTGAGGGCGATCTCGGCAGGGTCATCGGCAAAGGCGGTCGGGTCGCCAACGCGATCCGGACCGTCGCCAAGGCGGCTGCCGTGCGCATGGATCGGCGTGTGATCGTCGACATTCTCGATTGAGCTTGCGGCTCGACGTCTTCACCCTCTTCCCCGAGGCCTTCGATTGGTTCGCGGGCCAGCGGTCGGTGCAGAACGCACTTGGCCAGGGGAATGAGCTGAAGCTCTTCAACTACCGCGACACGACCCCACTGGGAGCGGGGCAGGTTGACGACGCCCCGTACGGCGGTGGGGCGGGGATGGTCCTTCGGGTGGATGTCGTGGATGCGGCGCTGCAGGCGGCGTACACGCGTGGGGAGAACCCGCGGGTCGTCTTGCTCTCGCCGACCGGTCGGCTGCTCGATGACGAGTTCGCCGACGAGCTGACCCAGGAGCACCACGTTGCCCTGCTCTGCGGGCGATACGAGGGATTCGACGAGCGGGTTCACGAGCATCTCGCCGACGACGAGGTCTCGATCGGGCGATACGTCCTGGCCGGCGGCGAGCTCCCCGCGATGGTCGTCGCCGACGTGCTGATGCGGAAGTTGCCGGGGGCGCTCGGGCACGAGCAGAGCGCCGTCGAGGAGTCTTTCAGCCGGGTCCTCGAGGGAGCGCCGGAGTACCCGCACTACACCCGCCCGCCCTCCTACCGAGGCTGGGGAGTGCCCGACGTCCTCGTCTCGGGAGACCACGAGCGGGTCCGCCAGTGGCGGGCTGAGCAGAGCCGGGCGCGGGCGCAGCAGCTCGAAAAAGATCCCGAGTAGGTACGATTCCGCCACCGCGCGGCAGCCGCTCCCGGCTCCGGCGGTTTTTTCTCGCGAGGAAATTGCCAATGAGCAGCGTGATTGACAGCATCGAGCGTCGCCAGCAGAGGCAGGGCTTGCCCTCATTTGCCCCTGGCGATCGTGTGCGCGTCCACTTCCAGGTGATCGAGGGCAACCGCCGCCGCACCCAGGTCTTCGAGGGGATCGTGATCAAGCGGCAGGGCTCCGGTGCGCGTGAGACCTTCACCGTCCGCAAGCAGTCCTTCGGCGTCGGCGTCGAGCGAACCTTCCCCCTGCACTCGCCGAAGATCGAGAAACTGGAGATCGCCGCGCGTGGCGACGTTCGCCGCGCCAAGCTCTACTACCTGCGCGGCCGGATCGGCAAGGCGGCGCGGGTCGCCGAGCGGCGCTGGGGAATCGACGAGGAGCTGATCTCGACTCCCGTCGCCGCGACGGATGCGGAGGGTGTCGCTCAGGTGGACGAGAACGAGGCCCAGGCTGACGAGTCTCAGGATGAGGCGACTCAGGCCGCGGAGGCACCCGGGGCCCCCGAGGCCGAGACTGCCGCGGAGGCGCCCGAGGCAGAGACTGAGGCCGAGGCAAATACGGAGCCCGAGGCAGAGACTGAGGTAGAGGCAGGCACGGACGCTGAGGCGGCCGAGGCAGGGGAGACCGAGGACACCGCCGCGGCGCAGGATGCCGAGGACGAGTCACCGCAGGAGGCTGCGGAGGGCTCCGGCGAGGACTCGGCCTGAGACCGCTTATCCCCAAACCGGAAAGTCGTGCCGGCGGGCTGATCGAGCTGGTGGTGATCGTCGCCTTGGCGCTCGGATTGGCGCTGGCGATTCAGGCCTGGCTGGTCAAGCCCTACCAAATCCCCTCGCAGTCGATGGAGCCGACGCTCGACGTCGGCCAGCGCGTCCTCGTCAACCGCTTCCTCTACCACTTCACCGACCCCGGGATCGGCGACATCGTCGTCTTCCACCCGCCCAAGGGCGCCGACAACGGCACCGAATGCGGCGCCCCGCACCTGCCGCAGGAAGCCTGCCCCAAGCCGACCCCCGAGGAGTCGTCCCAGAACTTCATCAAGCGGATCGTCGCCGGCCCCGGCGACACCCTCAGCGTGCGCAACGGGCACCCGGTCGTCAACGGGGTGGCGAAGACCGACGAGCCCTACACGATGCCCTGTGGCACGGCCGGAGCCTGCAATTTGCCCAAACCGATCACCATTCCACCCGACTACTACTTCATGATGGGCGACAACCGTGGGGCGAGCGACGACAGCCGTTTCTGGGGGCCCGTCCCCCGAGACTGGATCATCGGCAAGGCCTTTGCCACCTACTGGCCGCCTGACCGCGTCGGCATCTTCTAAGGCGCACAAGCGCCGCCTCGCGCGCTCGCGTCGCCTCTTCGCCTTCGACCGCGGGCTCGGCAGCCGCATGGTGGCCGGCGCCGACGAGGCGGGCCGCGGCTGCCTTGCCGGCCCACTGGTCGCCGCCGCGGTCCTGATCGACTACGAGACTCTTTCCCGCTCCGACCGCCGCGCTCTGGCGGGTCTGCACGATTCCAAGCAGATGAAACCGGAGCGGCGCGAGGAGCTCTACCCGGTGGTGCTGCGCGCCGCCAGCCGGGCCAGCGTCGTCATCCGCTGCGCCCGCGGGATCGACGACCGCGGCTTGCACGTGACCAACATCGAAGCGCTCTCCTGCGCCCTGGAGCGGCTGGCGCCGGGTGAGGACGCGACTTGCCTGGTCGACGGCTTCTCACTGCGCCAGTGCAGCGTTCCGCATCGGGCGGTGGTGGAAGGCGACGGCACGAGCGCCGCGATCGCCGCTGCCTCGGTGATCGCCAAGGTGACCCGCGACCGCTACATGCACGGCATCGCCGATCAGCACCCCGGCTGGGGATTCGAGGAACACGTCGGCTACTCCACGCCGGAGCACCGAGCGGCGATCGAGCGACTCGGCATCTCACCTCTGCACCGCCGGTCGTTCCAGTCCGTTGCGTACTCGCAACTCGAGCTCGCCGGCTAGAACGCGCCTTCGATGTGCTCGTAGTCGGCTACACGGCCCGCGCGGTCGTAGGTGACGCCGATCGCGTCGAAGCGGATTTCGTCATAACGCGGTAGATCGCGGCGCTCGCTCATCCAGGCCGTCGCCAGGCGACGGATGCGTGCCTGCTTGCGGAAGTCGACCGAGAGCACCGGCCGCTCGGGACCGAAGGCCGAATCGGCGCGCCCCGCCTTGACCTCGACGAAGACGAGCGTGCGGCCGTCGAGGGCGACTATGTCGAGCTCGCCGTGCCGGGTGCGGGCGTTGCGCTCGACGAGCTCCCAGGCGGCCTTGCTGAGACGCCCGGCAACGAGGTCCTCCGCGGATCTACCCAGTCGCTGGCGAGCTCTGCTCATCGGACGAAGCTAGGGCAGCCGGAGACCACATGCCTTCGGGCACAAAGCGTGTCCTGAAGATTTTGGATCCGCGCACCACACGCGCGTCGGGGCTCGCCAGCGTGGCCGCAATGCTCGCCACGACGCGGACATTCACCCTCGACGGCATCGCCGCCCGGCCCGTGCGTGTCGAGGTCGACGTGCACCGCGGCCTGCCCGCCTTCTCGGTGGTCGGCCTACCGGATACCGCCGTACGGGAGGCGCGCGAGCGGGTGCGAGCGGCGCTTGCCAACTGCGGCTTCGATTTTCCCCTGCAGCGGATCGTCGCGAACCTGGCGCCCGCCAGCCTGCGCAAGGTCGGCCCCGGGCTCGATTTGCCGATTGCGGTGGCGCTCCTCGTCGCCTCCGGGCAGCTCGAGTGGGATCGTCTCTCCCGCGTGGTGATGGCCGGTGAGCTTGCCTTGGACGGTGCCCTGCGACCGATTCCAGGCGTGTTGGCAATCGCCGAGGCTGCCAGGGGGCAGGGGGCCGAGGGCATTGTCGTGGCGGCCGAGAACGGCGCCGAGGCGGCGCTGGTCGACGGGATCGACGTCCTGGCGCTGGACAACCTTGCGCAGCTGCCAGATCTGGCAGCTGGCGAGTGGGCTCCGGCTCGCCCAGAGCCACTGTCGCTCTTGTCCACGCCCCAAGTGGATGCACCCGACCTCGCTGATCTGCGCGGCCAACCCCACCTCCGTTATGCATTGGAGGTGGCCGCGGCTGGCGGCCACAGCCTGTTGATGATCGGTCCACCCGGGGCCGGAAAGTCCCTCGCGGCCAGCCGGCTGCCCTCGATCCTTCCTGCGCTCGCACCCGAGGAGGCGCTCGAGGTGGCGCGGATTGCCAGCGCTCGCGGGCGCCTTGGCGATGGCTTCGATTGGGGCCGTCCGTTCCGGGCGCCGCACCACACGGTCAGCCCGGCCGGGATCGTCGGGGGCGGGAGCCCGCCAGGGCCAGGAGAGGTGACGCTTGCTCACCGCGGGGTCCTTTTCCTCGATGAGCTCTGCGAGTTTCGCCGCGACACCTTGGAGGCGCTGCGGGCGCCGCTGGAGACCGGCTGGGTCTCGATCTCGCGCGCCGGCGGCAACCGTCGCCTGCCCTGCCGTTTCATGTTGGTTGCGGCTTCCAACCCCTGTCCGTGCGGGCGCGGGGAGGCCGACCCCGAGTGCACCTGCGCGCCGCTTGCGGTCCGCCGCTACCAGGGACGGCTCAGCGGTGCCCTCGCTGACCGCCTCGACGTCCTGGTCGCGATTCGCCAGCCGAGCGCAACCGACATCGGCGGCCCGCCGGGCGAACCCTCGGCGGTTGTCCGCGAGCGCGTCGCCGACGCTCGCGAGCGACAGGAAGGCCGCCTTGGTTCGGGCCGCTGCAACGCGGAGATGACCCCGGGAGAGGTGCGGAACTGCCTGCTCGACGACGCCGCGGCGGCGCTCCTTTCGGAGTCCTATGCGCGCCGTCGGCTCAGCGGTCGCGCTCACGACCGCGTGCTGCGGTTGGCGCGGACGATCGCCGACCTGGCCGGAACCACAGCGATCGGGCGCGACCAGATCGCCCAGGCGCTGCAACTGAGGAGGAGAGATCGTGATTGAGCGGATCAACTCAGAGGCTTGTCCCGACTGCCTGCGTCGCTCGCGGCTGCTCGCTCATCTTGCGCCGTACATCGAAAAGATCGCCACCGGCGCTCCCGGTCAGCGATCGCCGGAACTGCTTCGCCTCGGCAACGAGGACCTGGCGGAGGCGGTGGCGCCCAAAGTGGCCTCCCAGGTGCTGGCGCAGATCGACGCCGTTCCCGAGGGCCGTCTTCTGGCGGACCTCGAGGCGGCGGGCTGCTGGGCATGCTGTCGTCACGATCCCGCCTTCCCGATCGGGCTGCACGATGCGGACGACGCTCCCTGGGCATTGATCGGTCAGGGCGATCCCGCTCTCCTGGGGCGGCTGACTCCCGATGGATCGGTGACCGTCGTCGGGGCGAGGCGAGCCAGCACCTACGGTCGCCAGGTTGCCCGCGAGCTCGGTCGGGAGCTTGCTGCGGCGGGGCTCGTCGTGGTCAGTGGGCTTGCTTTTGGAATCGACGCCTGCGCTCATCGCGGCGCTCTTGACGGCGGACTCACAGTTGCCGTTCTCGGCTGCGGCGCCGATGTTGCCTACCCGGCGTCCCATCGCTCGCTCTGGCGCCAGATCGGCGAGTGTGGCCTGGTGCTGTCCGAGTTGCCGCCCGGCGCCGGGGTCTGGCGTTGGACGTTCCCCGCCCGCAACCGCATCATGGCGGCGCTCTCTGGCATGACGGTCGTCGTCGAGGCGGCAGAGCGCTCGGGCTCGCTGATTACCGCCGACCTTGCCGCCAACCTCGGCCGCGACCTGGGCGCTGTGCCCGGGCCGGTCGGGTCGCGGCTCTCGGTTGCGCCCAACAACCTGCTCTCCGGTGGGGCCTGTCTGGTCCGTAACGCACAGGACGTGCTCGACGCGATGCTGGGGCCGGGGGCGCGCCGAATCGAACGCTCCGGCCCGCGGCTCGACGTCGCGCAACAGGCGATCCTTGCGGCGCTCGAGCTGGGCGCCGAGACATGCGACGCCATTGCCGCCGACCTTCGCCTCGGTGGCGGGGAGGTCGCGGCAACCCTCGCCGACCTCGAGGCGCTTGGCTACGTCAGCTGCTCGTTGGTGGGCGTCTACACCCGCACTGCCCTGCAACCACCATCTGACATCTAGGCTGGAGGCCCGATGAACCCAAGACGTGTTCCAACCGCTCTGTCGATCGCCGGCTCGGATTCCGGCGGTGGCGCCGGCATCCAGGCCGACCTGAAGGCATTCGCTCGCTGCGGGGTGCACGGGATGACCGCGATCACGGCGATCACCGCTCAGAACACGATCGGCGTCGACGCGGTTGAGACGATCCCAGCGGCGACGATCGTCGCTCAGGTTCGGGCGGTGGCCGAGGATATTGGCGTCGACGCGGTGAAGATCGGCATGCTCGGCACCGCGGCCGTCGTCGAAGCCGTCGTCGAGGCGCTGGACCTGATCGGCGATGCGCCGGTGGTCATCGACCCGGTGATGGTTGCCGAGAGCGGCGCCGCGTTGCTCGACGACGCTGCGAGAACCGCGCTGGTCGAGCAGCTGTTGCCGTTGGCCACCGTGGCGACGCCAAATATCCCCGAGGCGCGGGCGCTGAGCGGAGCCGGGGAGCGCGACTCGCAAGAGGACCTGGCTCGCGAGGTGCTTGCGCTGGGACCGGAAGCGGTCGTCGTCACCGGCGGGCACAGCAACCAGGTCGTGGACGTCTACTTCGATGGCTCCGAGGCGGCGGCAATCGAGGGCGAGCGGCATCCCGAGGGGGCTTCGCACGGCTCCGGTTGCACGCACTCGTCGGCCCTGGCCGCATTCCTGGCACGCGGAGACAGTCCACTTGCCGCGGCCCGCAAGGCTCGTGAGGTCGCCTCCGCCGCGGTCGCGGCCGGTCTGCACGATGTCGGCTCAGGGCCCGGACCAGTCGACGTCTTCGACCTGACGGGTAGATTTCAAGGTCGATGAGCACCAACGGCACCACCTCGACCAAGCTGCCCCGCCCACGCTCCAGCGTCGTCTTCGACGGCCCCGACCGCGCCCATGCGCGCGCCTACATGAAGGGCATCGGCTTCGACGACGACGCGCTCAGCCGGCCGACGATCGGCATCGCCAACACCTGGACCGAGGCGATGCCTTGCAACTTCCACCTGCGCGGCCTTGCCGAGCACGTCAAAGACGGGGTGCGAGCCGCCGGTGGCACGCCGATGGAGTTCAACACGGTCGCCGTCTCCGACGGGGTGACGATGGGAACCCAGGGGATGAAGGCCTCGCTGATCAGCCGCGAGGTGATCGCCGACTCGATCGAGCTGATGGCCCGCGGGTACCAGTTCGACGCGATCGTCGCGCTCTGCGCCTGCGACAAGACGATCCCGGGTTGTGCGATGGCACTCGCCCGGCTCGACGTGCCCTCGGTGCTGCTCTATGGCGGCTCGATCGCGCCCGGGCGCTGGCAGGGCCGCGACGTGACCATCCTCGACATCTTCGAGGCGGTCGGCGCCCACGCGGCCGGGAACATGAGCGACGAGGAACTTCGCGAATTGGAGGGGGTCGCCAGTCCTGGCGCCGGCGCCTGCGGCGGCCAGTTCACCGCCAACACGATGGCTTGCGCCTTCGAGGCGCTGGGGATCAGTCCCGGCGGCTCGGCGATGGTGCCGGCCGAAGACGACGAGAAGGGGAGTGTCGCGGAGAAGATCGGCGAGCTCGTGATGCGGGTGTTGGCGGACGATCTACGGCCGAGCAAGGTGATCACCCGGGAGTCGCTGGAGAACGCGATCGCCTGTGCTTGTGCGTCGGGCGGCTCGACCAACGTCGTCCTGCACCTCCTTGCCCTGGCCCGCGACGCGGGGATCGAGCTGAGCATCGACGACTTCGAGCGGATCTCGCGCGAAACGCCGTTGCTCGCCGACCTGAAGCCGGGCGGCCGCTTCGTTGCCACCGACCTCTACGCCGCCGGCGGTGTGCCGCTGATTCTCAAGCGGCTGGCCGAAGCCGGGACCCTGCACGGCGAGGAGATCACGGTCAGTGGGCGGACGATCGGCGAAGAGGCCGAGGCGGCGAGCGAGGCGGACGGCCAGGAAGTCGTCAGACCACTCTCCAATCCGCTCAAGCCCGAAGGCGGCCTGGCGATCCTGCGCGGCAATCTCGCCCCCGAGGGCGCCGTGGTCAAGCTCGCCGGCACCGAGCGCACCAGCCAGGTTGGCCCGGCCCGCGTGTTCGAGTCCGAAGAGGACTGCTTCCGGGCGGTCAAGGAACAAGCGATCCAGCCGGGCGACGTCGTGGTGATTCGCAACGAGGGGCCAACTGGCGGGCCGGGCATGCGGGAGATGCTGCAGGTGACGGCGGCGATCGTCGGCGAGGGCCTTGGGGAGAGCGTGGCGATGGTCACCGACGGCCGCTTCTCCGGCGCCACCCGGGGCCTGATGATCGGCCACGTCGCTCCCGAGGCGGCGAAGGGTGGTCCGATCGCGGCAATCCGCGAGGGCGACGAGGTGCGCGTCGACATCGACGCCCGCCGACTCGACGTCGCCCTGTCCGACGAGGAGATCGCCAAGCGAGTGGCCGAGTACGAATCGCCGCCACCGCTCTTCGAGCGCGGCGTGATGGCCAAGTACGCGAAGAGCGTTTCCTCAGCGGCGTACGGCGCAGTGACCTGACGGAAAAGCCGCTCTAGTCCGTCAGGAAGTCGTCGAGCAAAGCGTTGAAGCGTTCCGGTCGCTCCATCTGGGGCACGTGTCCGGTGCGCTCGAATAGCTCCACACGTGATTCCGGGATCAGGCGGTGGTATCCGAGCGCAGCCTCGACCGGCACGACCTGATCGTTCAGTCCCCAGACGACCAGCGTCGGGATCTCGATCTCGGTCAGGCGGTGGCGGGTGTCATAGCCGCCGATCGCCCGGATCGCGTCGCCGAAGCCCGGGCTCTGCAAGCCCGGCTGGATCTGCTCCCGCAGCAGCTCGGGCCGCACCCTGTTCGGATAGCGGAACACGCGCCCGAAGGCCAACTGGCGCCCGCGCGGGCGGTGCAGCCAGGCTCGGCGCGGGCCGGCCATGAAGGGAAGGCTGGCCTCGAACAGGCGCAGCCCCGCTTCCAGGTGCCGGCCTTCGGCCTCGGCGAAGCTGATCCCGGCCGCCGAGACCAGCACCAGCTTGTCGAAGCGCGATGGCCGTTCGATCACCGCCTCGGTGGAGACGAAGCCGCCCATCGAGTTGCCGACCAGTGCGGCCGCCCGGTCGATGCCGAGCTTCTCGCAGAAGTCGTGGATCAGCCGCCCGTAGGCCGGCATGTCGATCTGCCACGACGGCATCGGGCTCTCGCCGAAGCCGGGCAGGTCGAGCGCGATAGCCCGGTGGGTGCGGCCGAAGTGGGGGAGGTTCTCGAGCCAGTTCTGCCAGCAGCCGGCGAGCCCGTGAACGAAGAGGATCGGCTCGCCCTCGCCGATCTCTGCGTAGTTCACCTCGGCTCCCGGCAGCTGCACACGGTGTAGGTGCTCGCGCCAGTCGATCTCCAGCCACTCGGGGTCCGGGTTGCCGTAATCGCTGGCCGGGAAGTTGACCGAGCCGCTCATCACTCCCTCGGCATCAGGCATAGCCCATCCTTTCGAGCACCGGTATCTCGCGGATCTGGGGCGGTTGCAGGTGGTCCCAGAGGATTCCCCGCGGGCGCTCGTAGGTGCGCTCGACCTCGATCACCGCTCGCGGCGTCGCGATCAGGTCGACCGGCAGGTCATGGGAGATGACCGGCAGATGACGGCGCACGATCTGAATCGGGTGCACGGTCGTCGCGATCGTCGTGTGGCCGTCGATCTTGCCGGCGTCGATCAGGATCCCGTACTCGAGGTCGTTGTAGCCGCCGCCCTTGCCGATTCTGGCGCCGCTGAGGTTGACCGCAACCGAGCCGCTGAGCACGAAGTCGATCTCGGGCAGGTCGTCGAGGGCGACGACCCGACCGTGCTTGAGCGCGCCCTTGATCGTCGCCGCCTCCTTGATCGCCGCTTTTGAGAGCCGCTTTGGCTCGAGCACCCGGAAAGGGTGGGGGTCGCGCAACCGGGGCACGGCCATGATCAGTGTTTTCCCCTCTTCGAGCGCGAGCCGCCGGGCGTGCGTTTGGGGGGAGTCCGGGTTTGCCTTGATCGTCCGAGCCCGCTTCCAGGGGCGGCTGGTGGCGAGCTTCTCGGCGGCTAGGCGTGCTCCTGCGAAGTTTGGAATGCGACCCTGGGCGCCAGGAAAGCGAGAAACCCCCTCACGATCCATCGCCTTCCAAATCTCCTTGCGAACCTCATCCTTGGAGCGCACAGTGCCGAAAGATATCCGTCAGAACGACCGGACCGTCTGCCTACACTTCCCAAATGGGGCGTAAGACCAAAATCGCGATCGCTACCTGCGTCTGCTTGCTTGCGCTTGGCGCGGTAGCCGCTTACGCCTACGACAGCTCCCAGGACGACAAGATTGCCGACGGTGTGACGATCGCCGGCGTCGACGTCGGCGGCATGAACGCGAACGAAGCAGAGCGCGCGGTGCGTCGGCAACTGCTGGCGCCGCTGCGCCACTCGCTGAGGGTCGGCTATGACGGTGAGAGCTGGACTCTCTCCGGCAAGGCGCTGAAGGTCCACGCCGAAATCGACGGTGCGGTCGAAGAGGCGCTCGAAGCGAGTCGCGACGGCGGTTTGCCGGCGCGGATAGTCCGCTATGTCAGCGGCGGTGAGGTCGACGAGAGCGTTTCCGCCGACGTCACCTACTCCCAGCCCGCAATCAACCATTTCGTGCGCGAGGTTGCCGGGGAGGTCAACCGCGAACCGCAGGACGCCTCGGTTGAAGCCGCTGGCGCCGAACTCGTCGTGGTCCCGGCCGAGTACGGCCGCAAGCTGCGCGACAACCTGCTCACCCGCCAGCTCAACGCGGCCGTGCTCAACGCCAGTGCCGATCACACGATCGCCGCCCGCACGCACTCGATGAAGCCGGAGGTGACCGGCGAAGAGGTGGCCGATGAGTACCCGTCCTACCTCACCCTCGACCGGGCGACCTACACCCTGCGGCTCTGGGAACACCTGAAGCTGGCCAAGACCTACACCGTGGCCGTCGGTCAGGAAGGTCTCGAAACTCCCGAAGGCCTGTACGCGATTCAGGAAAAGGAAGAAAACCCGACCTGGCACGTGCCGGAATCGGATTGGGCGGGCTCGCTGGCGGGCCAGGACATTCCTCCCGGCCCCTCGAACCCGATCAAGGCGCGCTGGATGGGAATCTTCGAAGGCGCTGGCATCCACGGCACCGAAGAGACCTACTCGCTCGGCACCGCCGCGTCCCACGGCTGCGTACGGATGGCGATCCCGGACGTGGAAGAACTCTACGACCGAGTTGAAGTAGGGACTCCCATTTACATCGGATAGCGGACGCTGCAAACCGGCGCATCTCGGCTTGGTTTTCGCGCCTGTGCGCAGGACGTACAGAGAGAAGCCCGAATCTCATTCCGTGAACTGGGGCGACGCGCTGACCGCATACGACCGTGACCTGAGGGCTAGGAGCATGGCCGAGCGGACTCGCAAGGCCTACGGGGTCGATCTCGGCCAGTTTGTGGAATGGGCCAAGGAGGGGAGCTTGGAGCCCGGCAAGGTCCGCCACCGCGACGTCCGGCGTTACGGGGCTGGGCTCTCTTCGGGTGGTGCCGCGGCGGCGACGGTGGCGCGCAAGCTGGCCGCTGTGCGCGGATTGTTCGACTTCCTCGTCCGCACCGAGCGGATCGGGCAGAACCCCGCCGACCTCGTCTCCAGCCCAAAGCGGGAGGAAAAGCTGCCGCGGGTGCTGACCGGTGAGCAGGTTCGCGCGCTGCTCGAGAAGATTCCCGCCCACACGCCGCTGGAGCTGCGTGACCGGGCGATGCTCGAGCTCGCCTATTCCTGCGGGTTGCGCTGCGAGGAGATCGTCAACCTGGAGAGCGATTCCTTCGACTTCGAGACCGAGCAGCTTCGCGTCCTCGGCAAGGGCTCCAAGGAGCGCCTGCTGCCTGTCGGCGAGCCGGCCCAGCGGGCGCTGCGCCGCTACCTGGAGCGGGGCCGGCACGCCCTCGCGACCGACCCGCGGGAGTCGGCGCTGTTCCTGTCCAAGAGCGGCCGCCGCCTCTCCAACTCCGACGTGACGCGCCGCCTCACCCTTTGGGTGCGCGAGGCGTCCCTGGCCGCCGGGGTCTCGCCGCACGCGCTGCGGCACAGCTTCGCCACCCACCTTTTGGAAGGGGGCGCCGACCTGCGCACGATCCAGGAGTTGCTGGGTCACGCCTCGATATCGACGACGCAGGTCTACACTCGTGTCGACGCCGCACGCCTTCGGGAGGCCTACGCTGCGACTCATCCCCGCGCCTGACGCACAAAACATTCCCCAGCGACCATAGAATCGAGCCAATTCCATGGAAACTGGCGTAAAAGAGGTAGAGCTCCGCGACCTTTGGCGGCGCTACAAGGACGATGGCGACAAATCCGCGCGCGAGCGCCTGGTGGTCGCTTACTCGCCGATGGTCAAATTCGTCGCCGGCCGTCTTGGCGCCGGGTTGCCGTCGCACGTCGACGACGCCGACCTGATCTCCTATGGCCTGATGGGCCTGATCGGTGCGATCGAGCGCTTCGAGCCCGAGCGTGGGATCAAGTTCGAGACCTTCGCGATGACCCGCATCCGCGGCGCGATCATCGACGAGCTGCGCTCGCTCGACTGGGTGCCGCGCTCGGTCCGCTCGCGGGCGCGCGAAATCGAGGCGGCCCAGGCAAAGCTGGAGCATGAGCTGCAGCGGGCGCCGACCGAGGCCGAGCTCGCCGTAAAGGTCGGCCTGACCGAGGAGGAACTGCAGACCTCGCTCTTGGAGATCGCCAACTCCTCGATCTACGCGCTCGACGAGCTCTGGACGATCTCCGACTCCTCCGGCGACTCGGTCTCCCTGCTCGACACGATCTCCGATCCCCGCGCTGAAGACCCGCAGGAATCGCTGGCCAGCAGCGAGGTCAAGGACCGGCTCACCGAGTCGATCGCCGGCCTGCCCGAGCGCGAGCAGCTCGTCGTCGCGCTCTACTACTACGAGAACCTAACCCTGCGGGAGATCGGCGAGGTCCTGGGGGTCACCGAGTCCCGCGTCTCCCAGCTTCACACCAAGGCAGTGATGCGACTCAAGTCTTCGTTGCAGGAGACGTAGTACCGCTCTAATCTCGTTGCGTGCCGCACAAGGCCGCAGACCGGATTCGCAATGTCGCCCTGATCGGGCACCGGGGCTGCGGTAAGACGAGCCTGCATGAGGCGATGCTCTTCGAGGCCGGGGCGACGCGGCGGCTCGGCAGCGTCGCGGACGGCAGCACGGTCTCCGACTCAGAGCCCGACGAGCAGGCGCGGGAGATGTCGATCGGCGCGTCGGTGGCGGGCTTCGAGTACGACGATCGCGAGATCAACCTGATCGATACCCCCGGTGAGCCGAGCTTCGTCGCCGACGCCGCCGCGGCCCTGCGGATCGCCGACGCGGCCGTCGTGGTCGTCAACGGCGTCGCCGGGGTCGAGGTGCAGACCGAACGGCTCTGGAGCCGCGCCGACGACGAGGGCCTGGCCCGGCTCGTCTTCGTCAACATGCTCGATCGCGAGCGAGCTGACTTCTTTGCTGTGCTCGAGTCGCTCAAGAAGGCCTTTGGGCCTCACGTGGTGGCGACCGAGATCCCGATCGGCGCCGAGCACGACGTCCGCGGCGTTGTCGATCTGATCGACCTCGAGGCGTTCGTTTATGAGGACGCCGACCAGGGGAACGCACACCCGGTCGATATTCCCGAGGAGCTGCGCGCACAGGCGGAGGAGTACCGCGAGAAGCTGATGGACGAGGTCGCGGAGAACTCCGATGAGTTGATGGAGCGCTATCTCGACGGTGAGCAGATCGATCATGCCGAGATCGTCGGCGTGCTCAAGCAGGGCGTCACCGCGGGCCGCATCTTTCCGGTCACCTGCGGAGTCGCCACCCGTAACCTCGGCACCAACCGGTTGCTCGAGGCGCTGGTCGAGGATCTGCCCTCCCCGGCGATGCGCGGCCCGGTGCTCGCCCGCGGCGCCGATGGGGAGGAGGTCGAGGTCGCGCCCGACGAGGAGGGCCCGCTCGTCGCCTACGTCTTCAAGACCCTTGCCGATCCCTACGCGGGGAGGATCAACCTGCTGCGCGTCTACCGCGGCACGCTGCGCTCCGATTCCCACGTTGGCAACGTGACCAGGAGCGAGAAGGAGAGGATCGGCCAGCTTGGCCGGCCGCTGGGGAGCGAGCTGACCCCGGTTGGCGAGCTGGGGGCGGGGGAGATCGGCGCCGTCGCGAAGCTGAAGCGGACGCAGGCCGGGGACGTGCTTTGCGAGGGGCAGGGGGAGATCGCCTTCCCGCCACTCGACCTGCCGGCGCCGGTGATGGCCTTCGCCTATGAGCCGAAGTCGAAGGGCGACGAGGAGAAGGCGGCCGCCGCGGTGCGGCGGCTCAGCGAGGAGGACCCGACGCTGGACGTGCACCGTGACCAGCAGACCGGCGAGCAAATCGTCGCCGGACTGACCCAGATCCACGTCGAGGTGATCGTCGAGCGGATGAAGCGGCGCTTCGGCGCCGAGATCGAGCTGCACCCGCCGCGTGTCCCCTACCAGGAGACGATCCGCCAGCCAGCCGAGGCCCACGCCCGCTACAAGAAGCAGTCCGGCGGTCGCGGCCAGTTCGCCGACTGCAGGATCGAGATCGAGCCGGCCGAGGACGTCGGCGGCCTCGAGTTCGTCAACCGGATCAAAGGCGCCGCGATCCCGGGCGGCTTCATCCCGGCGGTCGAGAAGGGCGTGGAGGATGCGATGCGCCACGGCACGGTCGCCGGCTATCCGGTCAAGGGCGTGCGGGTGCGGCTTGTCGACGGCAAGCACCACGACGTCGATTCGTCGGAGATGGCCTTCAAGGTGGCCGGCTCGATGGCCTTCCGCGAGGCGATGGAAGCGGCTGACCCGGTCCTGCTCGAGCCGATCGTGCGACTCACGGTGAGCTGTCCGGAGGAGGTCGTCGGGGACGTGATCGGCGACCTCAACTCGCGCCGCGGCCATCCGTTGGGGATGGAACCGAAAGGCGCGGCGACCGAGGTGCGGGCCGAGGTGCCGATGGCGGAGGTGCTCGACTACGCGCCCGACCTGCGCTCGATCAGCGGCGGCCGGGCCGAGTTCACGGTCGAGTTCGAGCGCTATGAGCCCGTTCCCTCGCAGCTTGCCGAGAAGATCGTTGCAAGCGCGGGGCAGGGCGCTGCCGCGGCGGCGTAGCGCGCCGGCCCGTTGGTAACTTGGCCGGGTGAGTCCCGATGAGACCTGCGCGGTGTGCGGTCGCACGATCCTGGCGGGGGAGCGCACACGCAGCTACATGAGCCCGAAGGACGGGCCGCGGCGCGTCTGCGACCTCTGCCGCGGGCGCGCCGAGCGTCTCGGCTGGGTCGACCCGGCGGCGCCTGGGGCCAACGTCGGCCGCCGCCCCGACCCGGAGGTTGCCGAGTCTCCGCAAGGTCGCCTGGAGCGCGCCGTTTCCCGCTTCAACGTGAGCGAGGTGGCTCGCACCGTCGCCGGCTTGATGCGCACCCTGGGCGAGCCTCGTGTCTCGATCGGCTCCGCTGCCGGGTCGCCCAGCGAAGTGCGGATCACCGTCGCCTGGGAGCTGGGCTGGTACCAGTGGGGCGTCGACCTCGGCGATGAGCTTCGCCCCGTCTTCCAGCTCGGCAAGGGCAGCGAGATCGAGCAGCTCGACGGCTCCGCGCGCGAGTGGAACGCCAGGGCGGGGGAGGGTGGCCGGCTTTCCCTGGGCGCGCCTCGGGGCGGTCGTAGGTGCGACGGCGAGCCGGTCGGTTGATTCGATGAAGCTGGTGGTCAACGTCGATGGCGGCGCCCGTGGCAACCCCGGCCCGGCGGCGATCGGCGCCGTGGTCCAGAACCCCGGCGGCGAAGTGCTCGAGGAGCGTGGTGAGCGGATCGGCACGGCGACCAACAACGTCGCCGAGTACAAGGCGCTGCTGCTCGGCATCGAGCGGGCGAGTGAGCTGGGCGCCAGCGAGCTGGAGCTGGTCGGCGATTCGGAGCTGATCGTCCGCCAGGTCAAGGGTGAGTACAAGGTCAAGGACGCCACCCTGCGCAAGCTGCACGGCGAGGTGAAGCGGGCGTTGCGCCCATTCGAGGACCGCTGGTCGATCCGCCACGTGCGCCGTGAGCACAACGCCGAGGCTGACCGCCTGGTCAACCAAGTGCTCGACGGTCATGGCTGAGCCGATCGATCCGCGCGTCGACATCGGCCACGTCCACCTCAAAGTGGCCGACCTCGACCGGTCGCTGGACTTCTACTGCGGCGTGCTCGGCTTCGAGCTGCAGCAGCGGATCGGCGACGAGGCGGCCTTCGTCTCGGCCGGGGGCTACCACCACCACATCGGCCTCAACACCTGGCACTCGAAAGGCGCTCCGCCACCGCCGGCGAGGAGCACCGGTCTCTTCCACGTCGCGATTCGCTACCCCGACCGCCGCACCCTTGCCGATGCGCTTCGTCGCCTCGCCGAGGCCGAGGTGCCGATCGAGGGCGCCTCCGATCACGGGGTCAGCGAGGCCCTCTACCTCAGCGACCCCGACGGCAACGGCATCGAGCTCTACTGCGACCGGCCGCGCGAGGAGTGGCCGCACTCGCCCGGCGGCGAGGAAATCGCGATGGTCACCCAACCGCTTGACCTGCGCGATCTTCTCGCCGAGCTTGACTCCGGTAGCTAAGCCCCCAGGATCGCTTCGATCAGATTGGGTTTGAAGGGCTCGGTGCCCTGCGCCAGTTGCATCCCTCCGAAGTCGGTGTGCGCCCGCAGGTAGGCGAGCTCCTTGCCGAGGTCGCCGACGCCGTTGGTCCCGGTCAGCGGCGCGATCTGCAGGGTGCTGAGAACGCCGAAGGCTTCGCCTTTGCCGTTGAAGAAGCCGCTGCCGGAGTCGCCCGGGACGCCTGGCGTCAGGGTGATGACGATGTGGCTCCAGCCGCCCCCTTCGTTCTGCACGACGACGCCCTGCTTGGGGCTGAGCTTGGTGATGCCGCCGCGCAGTTCGGAGTTGCCGTAGGAGTAGACGGTCGAGCCAAGGTCGCCGACGGTGCCGAGGCCAGTCGGGCCGCCGAAGCCGGGGACGGATGGGTTGACCTTGCCGACGTCGGCCGGGTCGAGCCTGATCAGCGCGAAGTCGTTGTAGGCGCAGGTGTAGGGATCGGCCTCCCCGTTGGCCTGCATGGTCAGCCAGGAGTTGTAGACGAGCGTGCCGGGTTTGCTGGCGCCTTTGACTTCGACCGGCGTCTCCAGCGGCAGCGAGCCACTGCTGCAGCCGTCGGTTTCGGTCTGCCCTCCCGTGCCGGAGCAATGGGCGGCCTGGCCGAGGTAGACGCTCGTGCCTTCCTGGAAGACGAAGTTCGAGGTGCACTGCGCGCCTTCGGTGAAGACCTGTACGCCGGGATGAATAGCCGCCGTTTTCGCCGGCGCCCACGCTGCTGTCCCGGCCGGAGTGATCAGGGCACACGCAAGTGCCAGGACTGCGACGAGAGTAAGGAGCTTGCTGCGCTTCACTGGGCCTCCTTGGGTAGGGGCGCCAAACTACGCCCGTCTAGACGGTCGAAAGCGCACTACCCAATAGTTGGTAAGGCAAACCAAACCCCCCTGCACGCCTATAATCCGCGACCGATGCGGCTGTAGCTCAGCTGGCTAGAGCGTCTGCTTGCCATGCAGAAGGTCGAGGGTTCGAATCCCTTCAGCCGCTTCGCTTCGAATCCCCTGCACGTAGGCCGGTTGGCCCTCGCGGGGGAAAATCAAACCACCCCCGCATATCGCCTCCGTTTTGGGCACTAGTGCCCAAAATGACGCCAATGCGCGGCGATTAGCGGCGATTTCGGCCGATTCCGCCTCGCTTTCGGCCAGCGGCAGAGCTACGGTGACCCGCCGAGCGTTTGCCGCGATTCGCCATCGGCTGAGGTTTTCGATGGCCGAAGGAACGCCGACCCCGGTGGCACGATCCGGGGGTGGCCCGAGATGCCCCCGAGCTGGGTTGGATTCGCCTCCATGTCACCGCGGCGGAGCTCTCCGACGATGGCGTCCCCCCGAGCGAGGACGAAGTCCTCGAAGCCCTGGCGCGGCTCTCTGTCTTTGACTGTCTGAAGGTGCTGGGCGGCCTTGGCGCCTTCCTCGTGACTGAACCGGAGAACCACTCGCTTGATAGGCAGCAGCGGCTCGTCGACTACTACAGCTCAGATCGACCCCAGCTGCATTCCCGGCTGACGCGTCTCCTCCGACAGGGTCGGATCATCTTCTTCGAGCAGCAGCTCTACCACCTGGCTCGGCTCGCCGTGCTGCACGCCGACGAGCGCCCTCCCGACGGTTTCGACGAAGGTCGTCTGGCCGGGGATTTTCTTTTCGCCCTGTTCGGGGTCACCGACCTCTTCGAAACGGACTTTGGGGAAGGTGACCGTTATGAGGCCCTCCTGAGCTTCGAGCTGCGGCAGACCGCGATGAACCACTCGGAGGCGAGGATCTACCAATGGGCCTTCTATTTTGAGTTGTTCGAGCGCATCTGGCCCGAGATCGAGAAAGCTCCCGATGCCGATGAAGCGTTTCGCAGATATTGCGGCCTCTCGATCAACGAATACCTGTCACTCGGATTTGCGATCTCCGCCGGTCTCTCTCAAGGGGGTGAGGACGGGTGGCCGATTGGGGGCTTCTCACCGGAAGTCTGGTTCCGACCGGCTGCGGTCGAACCGGATGCGCTGCGGTCCTTTCTCGACCATTCGGCTTCGTCGATCGGCAATCTCAAGGCAGCGATTCAGAAAGAGGAGGATGCCGGCCAGACGACCTCGCTCTCGCTGGCGATCGAGAAGCGGCCACTGGTCGAAGGCCCCAACGGTGTGCTCTACGTGGTCGATTTCGCCGCCTTCGAGCGCAAGGCGACCCACGGGATCTTCCATCTCCTCGCCGAAGGGGCCGAAGGTGAGGGTCGCGACCGGGAGACCTACACCACGCCGTTCGGCGCCGCATTCCAGGTATGGGCTGAGCGCTGCCTTCGCCGCGCCGAAGACGGGAAGGCCGAGCCGATGATCTTCGCCGACGAGGAGTACGGCCCAAAGAAACATCGCAGGGCAACCCCCGATGTGGTCCTCGCCTACGAGCGACAAGTCGTCTGCTTTGAGGTCGTGGCGGGCGCGCTACAGATCAAGACCCTTACTCACGGCGACCTTGCCACTTTCGAACAAGATCTAGAGAAGCTCGTGTTCAAGAAGGCCAGCCAGTTGTCGAGGCGGATCGCCGACATCGTCGCCGGCGAGACGAGATCGATCGGGCTCGACCCGGATGGCATCGGGCGTTTCTGGCCGGTGATTGTCACCGCTGCTCCGTTTCCACATCGGGCCGAGGCGATGAAGAGGGTGAGGGGCGGCGTTAAGGACCGTCACCTCCTGGGCGAGCGCGACATCGGGACGATCTCGATCATCAGCGCCGAAGACCTTGCCGGACTAGAGAGCTACCTGGAGGCGACTAAGGAAACCGCACTTGATGTAATTGTCGCGTGGAAGCATCACCGACGCACCGGTGACTTCCCCCTGACCAACTATCTCTGGGAGCGGGGCGGCCCGGTCGCTCCTGCGCGCCACCACCGAGACATGTTCGACGCGGCGAGTAAGGAGATGCTTCGTTTCCTGTTTCCCGAGGGCAAGCGCGGTTGACCAGCTTGAGACCCTCAGACTCAGATGGTCCTGGCGGCTGGCCATTTCGGCGCTGTTGCGCCGTCGCCGAGGACGATCCCAACGTCCCGAGCGACTACCCTCGCGGGTCATGTGGGTGCCGCAAAGTTGGGCTGATCTCGAACTGGCAATCGGGGTGCAGGTGGAGAACGCGAGCCTGGACTTCAAGTCCGCACTGCCGCCAAAAGGCAAGATCCGCGACCTAGCTAAGGACGCTGCGGCGATGAGCATCGACGGCGGGGTAGTCCTGGTCGGGCTCGCTGAGGAGGACGGGGTGGCGACGGCGATTACGCCGATTGAGCTTAAGGGCGCTATGGAGCGGGTGCAGCAGGTGATTGACGCGAACGTCAGCCCCGCCTTGCCGGTAGAGGTAACCCCGCTGCGCGAGAAGGACGGCGACGAAAAGGGCGTGCTCGTCATCTCGGTGCCGGCGTCCTGGTCGGCACCCCATGAATACGAGAGTCGCTTCCCAGCTCGCGCAGGCGCCACTACCCGATATCTCGGCGAGCGGGAGATCGAGGCGCTCTACGCGCGGCGGTGGGAACTGCGCCAGCAGGGCGACCTGCAGGCTGGAATGCAGGGGCATCAGCTACCACCTGGCGTTCGTCTAGAAATCGGCGACGCGGTCGGGCTGATGCGGCTTCACGTACGACCGCCGGGGCACTTGCGGCTGCCCCTTGAGCCGCACATCGGACCGGCGCTGCGCGAGGCGACGGCTGAGGCTGCCGCGACGGTTGAGGGGTTCATGCGCCGCGAATTTCACCCGAAGTCGCTCGACCTACTTCAGCGCTGGGAGCCAGCGGGGACTCTAGGGTGGCGCGCCGGGCGATTCCTGCAGGGCGGATTGCCGCTGTCAGTCATGGTCGGTGCGATGTATCGCTATGGAACTGGGTTCTCGTTCACGGTGACCATCGATCTCGCTGAGGGGCTTGAGCCGGATGCAGGGGGCGGCGCCCGCTGCGCACACGAGCACCACTGGGCAATCGAGGCGATGACGCTCTTGAGCGTTGCTGGGTACTTCTTCAAGTCGTTTCCGGAGACGGGGCTCTTGCGGGTCGACCTTGAGTTGGGCGGCCTACTCGAAGCGGTCTCCTGGCAGGCGTCCGGCAGTATCGCCTTTGATTCGGGCGCGCCCCAGGTAACCGAGAATCTCTACTTGAACGGAGACGTGTTCGCGACTCACGATCTCGCCCAAGACCCGCGCGCTGCGACGCGCGCTTTGCTCGACCCGTTCATGGTCGCCATTCTCAGCGAGGAAAGCGATGTCGTGGCTTGGATCGAGACCGGGCAGTATTAGCGGCGATTCTCGGGTCGACGGCTTCGATCTCGCCGAGGCGGGGTCTACGCGGACGCGGCCGTCGAGGACGACCGCTGAGCTGAGAACAACAGCGGTTTCTGCCACGATCCACCGGTGATTGTCGACGGGATGGCGATCGACGTGGCTCATTTAGGCATTCGCACCCGGAATCGGGCGGGAAGATTCTGAGGATGTCGCGCGGAGCCGTCAAGCGAAGGCGATGATCGTCCCGACGACCCCGGCGAGGGCGCCGACGGCGATCCACGGATGTTCGGACACGTAGCGCCGCAACCCCACCCGGCCGGTGTCGTCTTCGGGTAGAGGCCGGTTCCCTGGCGGGTCCCATCGATTACCGCCGAGAGGTAGGCGAGAACGTAGAGGCCGGCGGCGAGGGCGTTCATGGTGATGGACGGTAGGTGGCCGTCCTTACGGCCGAGTTGTCCCGCGATCTCGACGCGATGGGCGCTCCGGCTGTGTGAGCCACACAGGCCCGCCGTGGGCGGTTATCGCTGCGAAAACAATGGCTATTTCCGAAACGACCTGCTAGCCTTCGCTCATGTCTTCCGGTACGGCTCCCACGCAGCTACGACGACGTGCCGCGCTCGCTCGGCTGGAGGCCGAAGAGCTTGCCGACGCAGTCTCCGAGCTGCGTACGGCCTCTCTCACAAAGTCAGAGCTCGAGCCCGCGCTCGAACGGGTGGAGGAACTGAGCGCACGAGTCCAGAAGGCGCTCGACCTGCCGGGCGGCCTGTCCGTCGCCCAGGCGGCTGAGCGGCTGGAGGTAAGCGAGCCGACGGTTCGCAAGTGGCTCGCGGAGGGCCTGCTGGAGCGGGTCGAGGATCACAAGCCGGTGGAGGTCACCCAGCGCAGCGTGATCGAGGTCGAGCGGGTGCTGGACACGGTCCGCGAGAGTTACCCGTCGAGGCGCTGGAGCGAGACGCTCGCCGCCTTCCTTCACGACCGTGACCTGCTCGGGCAGGAGTGGGCGCGCGAGGGCGTGGAGCAGCTGCGGCACGGCGAGCTGGTCGAGCGCTGAATAAGGTCCGCCGCGATGGCGGGCAAGGACTTTGCTCTGCGGGCGACGCCAGCGGCTGCGGCCGCGATCGAGCGATTGCGGGGTACGGCACGCAAAAGCTACGCGGTCTTTGAGACCGAATTGCGAAAGCAGGGCTGCAGGGTCGCCGGCTACCGGCTGCTGGGCGCCGAGGATAGTGGTTACTCGGAGTACTGCTGCAAGCGACTGATCGACGACTGGCGAGTGATCACCACGTTTGAACCCGGCATCGCCATCATCGTCGCACTCGGCCGTCACGATAGCCGCGCCTTCTATGCCGAACTTTCGAAGACGCTTGCGATCGGCACAGCAGGGCGACGGCGCGAGGAGAAGCCACCTTCCTGCGGGAAAGGCGGCTGGCCGAGCGTCGGATCAGTACCCGGCGAGCACAAGGGCCGGGGGAAGCCCCGGAGCGCCTAACTTCCAAATTCAGGGAATGGAACCGCGGTCGGCAGTTTCGGGCACTTCTCGCCAGAAGTGCCCGAAACGCCGCATATCGGCGCACATCCACGCGTATCGACGGCGACGAGCGTCGATTGCGCCATCCGAAAACATCCTGCAAATCAATGGTTTCTATTGCTGCACTTGCCAGATGGTTGGTGTAATTGCCATGCAGAAGGTCGTGGGTTCGAATCCCATCAGCCGCTTCGCATCGAATCCCCTGCGCTTCGTAGGGGCCCCCGCGGGGGAAAATCAACCCCCGCATATCACCTCCATTTTGGGCGCTAGTTCCCAAAACGCTGCTGATCTCTCCGGCTGCGGACTGCGAGATATCCGCTCTGCCAGGGGCTTTTTCGATTGATTATCACGTCTAACAACGGGTACTTGGTCCTTCTGGGGAGGCGGTAGCCGCATCGTTCATTGAGCGACCAGAGCTGGAGAAAGGAAGCAATGGCTAAGGACGTCAAAGACGCTGGAGACGTGATTGGAGCCGCCCTCGGGACGATTGCCCGAGAGGTCAGCCACAGCGTCTCGCGCAACGGGCATAGCAAGATGCCCTTTCGCAACGGGAGCGACAACGGCTTCTCGGGGACCCGAGGTCTCGCCGCCGGTGCTGTCCTGGCAGGCGCCGTGCCTCTCGCCGGCAAAGCCGTAAAAAGGCTTGTGATGAAACGCGTGGCTGGGTCGGGCGCGGAGAAAGGCTCGGGCGCCGCCAGCGAGACGGCTGAGAAGGCCGGCGGCGCCCCCGGGCTCGCCAAGGAGGTGGGGAAGAAGATGATTCCTGGCCTCGGCGGGGACGGCGACAAAGGCGACAAAGGCAAGAAGGGCACTCCCGGCGTCGGCAAAGGTCGCCGGATGCCCGTGCAGCAGGCCGTGGATATCGCCGTGCCGCTTTCGACTGCCTATAACCAGTGGACCCAGTTCGAGGAATGGCCTCAGTTCATGCACCGCCTCGACCAGGCGACGCAGGAGGACGACTGCACCGTCTCCTTCAGGACGAAGGTTTGGGGCATGTCGAAGGAGTTCACCGGCCAGATCGTCGAGCAGCGACCAGACGAGCGAATCCAGTGGAGCGTCAAGGAGGGCGTCGCTCACACGGGCGTCGTCACCTTCCACGAACTCGCCCCCCGACTCACCCGCGTTCAGGTCTCACTCGACGTCGAGCCCGGCTCGTTGAAAGAGAAGGCGGCTCGCGGGATGCGCCACGTGAAGCGCGCCGTACGTGCCGATCTGGCCCGCTTCAAGGCCTACATCGAGATGCAGGAGGTCGAGACCGGCGCCTGGCGTGGCGTGATCCACGACGGGGAGCTCGTCGAGGAGCATGACGAGAAATACGACAAAGATCGGGAATACGCGGAGTTCGAGGACATCCACGACAGAGAGCACTCGCACTCGCCGCAACCGCAGGAGCAGAAACAGCAGAAAAAACAGAGCTCGTCTCGTCGGTCGGGCTCCAGCTCCTCGGGAAGCCGGCGCCGAGGGTCCGGTAGCCGCAGCAAAACGTCCTCGAGTGCGCGCAGTTCAAGCGGGCGTTCCCGGTCCACCAAAAAACGCTCGGGCTCAGGCTCGTCGCGCAAACGGAGCACGTCGCGCTCATGAGGCGAGGGGGATGAAATGAAGCGTTTCCTGACCCGTCTCGTGGCCGAACGCGTTGGCGGTAAGCGGCCCGCGCCACCTCGCGCGATCGGCGCGGCGGCCGTCGTGGGCACGGCTGCCGGCGCGATTACCTACCGTCTCCTGCGGCACCAGAGCTCACGGTCCTAGGGGGCGAAGGAAGATGGCGGTCGACCTCAATCGGATCGCCACGGCGGCGCTCGAATCCTTTCTGCAGGGGGACAGTGAGCAGCCGGCGCCGCGGAACGAGAGCCGAAACCACCGCCTCGGTGGCGTCGGCGCAGTTGCCGTGGGCGTTGGGCTCGCGGTCGCGGCGCGTGCCGCCTACAACCGAGCACGCCGCCTCGACTTGGCCCAAGTGGCGGGGGCCATCGAGGACAAGCTCGGCGGATAAGTTGGCCGCAATGGCAAATTTTGGCTCTGGGGCTGGATTCGCGGTTTGTCTCGATTGCGCCCGGGTACCGCTGCCAGACAGGGAATTTTGCACCAAGGTGAGCTGCTCCCAAATCGTGTCTGTGGCTCGGCCTTGAGGAAAGAGGGCTGAGCGGGCCGCCCACAAACGCAAGCTGAGGAGAAGAAGCCCCAATGGCGGAGAAAAAAGATCGGTCAAGGTCCAGGAGTCCTTCTAAACGCAAATCGCGCTCGCGCTCCAGATCCGGTCATGGCAACGGAAAGTCCGCGTCCTCGCGGCGCACGCGCTCGAGGCGCGAGTTCCCCGACTACTCGATCGTCGACCCGCGTGAGCTTCCCGACGGCCCGGATGTCCTCCTCGACATCCCAGTCGTCAAGGTCGACGAAATCGACATCGAGGTCGACGACCTGCAGGCGCAGGTCGCGGTCATGGCAGAAGTGCGGGATGTGGTGGAAATCAATGTCGGTGCCGACGTCAGCTTGGGCAAAGTGGATTTGAAGATCGAGGGCCTTGAGGCCCAGGCTCTGCTGAAAGCGAGACTCGACAACGTCAGCCTGATCCTCGAGCGTGTGCTCACCTCGCTCGATCGCAACCCCGAGCTGCTCGAAAGCATCGGCCAGGCCGTGGAAGAGACTGGCAAAGGCGCTGGCCATCTGATCGGCGAGTCCGGCGAGGCGGTCGAGGATGTTGGCGAAGGGGCCGAGAGCGCGGTGCAAGACGTTGGCCAAGGCGCCGGTCAGGCGGCAGGTCAGATCGGCGAAGGGGCCGGTCAGGCCGTGGGACAGGTTGGCGAAGGCGCGAACCAAGGCCTTCAGGGCGTTGGACAAGGAGTCGCCGGAGTCGGGGGTAAATGATGGCTTCTCAGCAGACCAAATCTTCGCGGGCCTCGAAAACGACGGGGAGGACGAGCAAAGACGTCAAGGCCCCTCAGCGCGGCCAGCGCAAAGGCCGGCGAGCCTCCGAAAAATCCGGCAAGTACCGCTTCGCGCAGAACGTGGCCGATGCGGGAACCGCCGCCGAGCGCGAGTACGAAGCATTTGCATTGGCTGGCATCGAGGACCCGCGCGGCGATCCCGACGTCCTTTTGGATGTGCCCGCGCTCAAGGTCGACTCGATCCATCTCGAGCTCGACAACCTCGACGCGCGTGTCGCGCTGAGGGCGCAGGTTCTGAACCTGGTCAAACTCAACGCAGGGGTGGACGCGCATCTGGGCAAGCTCCGCATCGACATCAAAGGGGTTGAGGCGCAGGCGCTGCTGAAAGTCCGGCTCGACCGCGTTGCGGCGATCGTCGATCGCACTCTCACCACCGTCGACCGCAATCCAGAGCTCGTCAAGAGCCTGGGGCGGACGGTCGAAGATGTAGGTCGAGGTAGCGGACACGCTCTCGGCGAGACCGGTGAGGCGGTCGACGATGTTGGTGAGGGCGCAGGCGGAGCTGTTCAGGACGTCGGAGCCGGGGCTGGCCAGGCCGTCGGTGAGCTTGGCGAAGGCGCCAATCGAGCCGTAGGCCAGCTCGGCGAAGGCGCGGGCCAGGCGGTCGGCGATGTCGGTCAGGGTGCCGGCGAGGCGGTGGGTGGGGTCGCTGAAGGTGCGGGCGGCGCCGTCGGAGAGACTGAGCAAGCGGCGGCGGGCCTGCTCGGTGGCAACGGAGGCGGTGGCGCGCCCGATGCGAGCGCGGGCGGCATCGCCAAGCTTGCGGCCAAAATGGTCGCGCAGGAGCTGAAGTCCGCTGCAGCGGATGAGGCGAAGGAACTCGGCCTGGCCGCGGCCCGCAAGGCAAAGGAGGTCGGCGAGCGCCGTAAGGAGCGCAAAGCTGAGGAGCTGCATGCGACCGAGGCGGCGATGCGGACTGCCGAGGAGCTGGACGTGGACCTCGACGACATCGATGGCACCGGGCCGGAAGGCCGGATCACGATCCGCGACGTAAGAGAGGCGCAGGAGGCCTAGCCATGGCGCGGAAGGGCGACCCAGATCGCGTCGAGGACGCCGATGTCGAGATCGGCGCAAGCGTCAAGGCGAAGCGATTGCGCTTTCGAGAGAAGCCGAAGACGCAGGTCGAGCTTCACGGCGAGTTGCACGAGCCCGAGGGCGACGGGGGGCTGGAAACGGCCTCCGGCAGCGAGCGCCAGAACCTTCCAGACGAGGTCGAGCCGGGGATGACTTATCGGGACGTCCGCGTGCGCTGGCGCGCTGCGGCCCGACTCGAGGAGTCGGCTTCCTCGCAAGACGCCGAGGGGCGCAGATCAAAAAGAAGCGATAGCTCAAAGCGAAGGAGTCAAAGATGAAAAGCAAGACGAGGGATAAGGGCGGCGGCACCCTGGACAAGGCTCGTGGCCGAGCCCGTGAGGCTGCCGCGGCGCTAAGAGGCAACCCCGAGGGGAAGACCAAGGGCCAGGCCCGCCAGGCGAAGGGCGAGGCGCGCAAGAAGAAAGGTCACCTGCGCGACCTGCTCAAGTAACGGCTTCCTGTCACGCTTGACGACTTCGCCCCGGCGCTCGTCATGGGGATCGCGGTGTTCAAGGTCTCAACTAGCTCAGGATCGCCACCGACATATCGTCGCGGGCAAGCGGAGCGGGCTCGCTCCGTGGGCCAGCCCGAGAAGGCCCATCCTTCCTCCGCGCCGGGCGAAGACCGCCCGGCAGGAGGCTAGAGATTATTCATGGCGCCGTGCTTGCCTCAACCGCGGCGGAGGGCGTGGGATCTGGCAGGCGAACCATGCGGAAGGAAGCGAGGAACCCGATCAGGGCAGCGAGAAACGGCACGAGCAACGCCACCTGAAGGGCGAGCGGCCTCGCATCCGTATTGATGCTGACGATCTCCTCGCGAACGTTCTCGGGCTGGCTGGCGAGCAGCTCTTCCAGCTGAGCGTTGCTCATCACCTGCGCGTCGTCCTCCAGCGCATCGGCGACGCGCTGTTGCTCGGGCGGGCTCAGCACATTGCTTGCCTCCGACTGCTGGGTGAAGGCGATTGAGAGTGCGGCCAGCATGATCGCGCCGGCAAACGCCAATCCCAGGGACAGGCCGAAGGACCCGGTTGCCGAGTTGACGCCGGCCGCCTCCCCGACCCGTTCCTCTGAGATCGGGGACAAGGTGTAGTTGTTGAGCTGAGACACCAGCAGGCCGAGCCCCGCTCCAGCGAGCACGAGCGGAGCGACGAGGTACCAGCCGGTGTCCGCGCGGGGGACGATCGGGATCAACAGCACCATCGCCACCAGGAGCAGCGCGAACCCGATCAGGATGAGGTTGCTGGGCCGCCGCTCTCCCGCCCTTTTCCCGGCGACCAGTGCCACCACGAACATCGTCAGGGAGAGGGGCGCGAGGGTCAGGCCCGCCTCCATCGCGTTGTAGTCGAGCACCATCTGCAGGTAGATCGGAAGGGCGATCAGCATCCCCCCGAGGGCTATCTGCTGGAGGATTCCCTGGGAGATCCCGAAGCTGAACAGCTTGGATTCGAACAGGTGCGGGTCGAGCAGGACGGGCTTGCCTTCGCGCTTGCGTCGCAGCAGCCAGTAGACCAGGGCGCCCATCGCGACCAGCCCCGCGGCCAGAAGCGCGGCCACCGACTCGCCTCCCTCTTGCCAGGCCAAGATGCCGAGTACGAGGCCGCCCATGCCCAGGACCGAAAGGACCGAGCCGACTTTGTCGACGCCCCGATCGCCCGTGTACGGCACGTCGCGGAGCGACCGCCTGCTGCCGAGCAGGACGACGGCGATGATGACGGCCTCGAGCATGAAGCCGACACGCCAGGACAGATAGGTCGTCAGGAAGCCTCCGAGCAGGGGTCCGATAGCCGCGGCGATAGCGGCCGAGGCCCCGACCAGGGCGTAGGCCTTAGCCTGGGCGGTTCCCTCGAAATTGCCGTGGATCAGGGATTGCATCGCGGGGAGATACAGCGAGGCCCCGAGGCCGCCGATCACCGCCCAGAAGACGATGATCGCAGCCAGATCCTGGGCAACCACCATCGCCAGAGCGCCCGACACGTACAGGAGCAGGCCGAGGACATAGGCCCGTTTGCGGCCGAAGAGGTCGCCGACCTTGCTGCCGATCAGAATGAAGGCGGCGGAGACCAGCGCCTCGATCGCGACCGCGGACTGCACGCCGCTCACGGTCGTGTCGAGGTCCCGGACGACCGCGGAGATCGAGACGTTCATCAGCGACGTGTCGATGACGAACACGAACATCGCCATCGCCAGCAGGAGGGCGAGCCGTCGATCGCCTTTCGCCTCCTCGGCAGGAGCTGTGTCGATGTTCTCGGTCATGGCAGATTGCTCACCCCATCCTCGCGAGGAGAGTATGCGCGGAGCGAACACCGGGTGACTATGCGCTCGGCTCAGGCCTCGCCGAGCTATCCGAGCTATCAGGGGCGTGATTCCGCCGGCTTGCGCCAGCTACCGCCTTGCGCGGCGACTTTTTCGAAGGCCGCAACGACCTCAGGATCAAACTGCGAGCCGGCGCCGCGGCGTAGCTCTTCGAGGGCTCGGGTGGGACGCATCGCAACGCTGTAGGGGCGCTCTGAGACCATCGCCGCATAGGCTTCGCACACGGCGACCACCCGCGAGCCGAGTGGAATCTGCTCACCGCGCAGCGAGTCCGGGTAGCCACTTCCATCCCAGCGCTCGCCACTGGAGCGAACCAGGCGCGCGACCGGCACAAGCGCCGCCGCCGAGGCGATGATCCGCTCGCCGATCAGGGTGTGCTGGCGAACGAACTCCCACTCGGACTCCTCGAGCGGGCCTGGCTTCTTCAGGATCGCGTCGGGGATCGCCATCTTCCCCGTCTCGTGCAGCTGCGCGGCGCGGTAGGTCTCATCGCGTTGCTCGGCCTCCATTCCAAGCCCTTCGGCGACCGCTAGCGCCAGCTCGGCGACATCGACGGCTCGCTTGGCCAGTTGCGGTTGGCGCTCGCGCAGCGCCGTCAGCAGCACGTCGCGCGACTGCGAGCCGGCTGAAGTCCGCTCGCTCACCTTGTTCGCGTACATCCGCCTGTCGGCTAGCTGCATCGCCTCCTCGACCGAGTCGGCCTCGCTTGGCAAGACGACGTTGCCCTGTGAGGCCGTGATCGCGAAACCCTCGCCGCGCTCAGAGAACGCGGCGGTGGCGCCGGCGACGATCGCGTCGACCTCCGCCGCCGTGCACTCGGCCAGAAGGCAGAACTCGTCGCCACCCAGTCGGTAGGCACGGCCTTTCGAGACCATGAAGCGCTCCAGTCGCCTGCCGAGTCGCTCCAGCAAGGCGTCTCCAGTCGGGTGGCCGAAGGTGTCGTTGTAGAGCTTGAAGCCATCAAGGTCGAACAGCGCGAAGAGCTGGAGGGACCCGGTTGCCGCGGGCCGCATGATCGCGCTCTCCAGGTCCAGCATCAGCGCCCTGCGATTGGGCAGTCCGGTCAACTCATCGGTACGCGACTCTTGCACGCTCGTGCGGGCTTCCCCCTGGCTCTCGCGCAACGAGAGGACCAGCCGCACAACGACCGCAACCAGCGTGAGCAGGGAGATGATTGCCGCTGCGGTTGGGGCCGTAGCGAATCGTTCGACTGCCTGGATACAGATCGCGACCAGAGCCGCAGCGGCCGGTATCGCGATGATCCGCACCGCCCGCGATCGCAGTGACTCCGTGGCGCCCGGCTCGATCCATGCCGCGCAAGCCACCAGCAGAACGCCGAACGGCCAGCCGGCGTCGAGAATCGTGCCTTCGACGTAGGTCCCCTTGGCAGCCTGCAGCAAATAGACGCCGTCGGAGACGGCGAGCAGCAGGAGACCGGCGCCGAGGACCGCCCAGCTGCGCCCGGGTCGCCAACCGGTGAACGAAGCGGCGGTGGCCACCATCGTCAACAGGGTCAGATCGGCGATCGGGTAAGCCAGGTTGGTGGCGACGGCTAGCGTTTGGCCTTCGTTCGAGGCGTCGACGATCGGCCCGAGCGCGAACGCCGCCGCCAGCGCAGCGACAGCAGAGCCGACGATCGCGCCGTCCAGCCACCGCGCGACCGGGAAGACCCCGATCCTCGCCCGCAGTAGGGCGATCAGCGCCGCATAGGCGAGTGGATAGAAGGCGAGGTAGCCGCCATCAGCTGGAGACGGGATCGGCACCTTCGCCTGCCCGGCAAGCACCGCCGCGTAATAGATTTCTCCGCCGGCGTAGAGCAGCAAGCCGACTCCGAGTAGTGCCCAGACTCCCCGCTCGCGGCGAACCAGGGCGGCCCGCAGCAGACAGGCGGCGGCGCTTGTCAACATCAGGGTGCTGTAGATCCAGGTGTTGAAGAGCGCATCGGTGCTGCGACCGCCGAACCCGACCGCGACGTGCGCGGTGAAGGCGGCGAGGAGGCAGAGGGCAAGGATGCCGCCAACCAGGACGGTCCTTCGCTCGCGTTGGCTCAGCTCAGATATCACTCCCCATGAATCGGAATCTAGGGCGGCAACCTTGACCGATGAGATCTATGCTCGCGCAGTGCGACCTCTTCGGTATTCCATCAACGTCAATTTGGACGGATGCTGCGACCACCGTGCAATTTCCCCGGACGAAGAGACCCATCGTCACGCGACGGAGACTCTCGCCCAGGCCGATGCTCTCCTCCTCGGCCGGGTGACCTATGAGTTAATGGAGTCCGCTTGGCGGCCGCCGGGACAGATGGAGGAGATGCCCGATTGGATGGCGCCTTTCGGCCGGACGATCGACGCAATGAAGAAGTACGTCGTGTCGAGCACTCTCGACCGGGTCGATTGGAATGCGGAGCTCGTGCGCGGGGATCTCGGGGAGGCGGTTCAGAAGCTGAAGCAGGAGCCGGGCAAGGGACTGGCCGTGGGAGGCGTAACCCTCCCGCTGGCGTTGGCGGAGCTGGGGTTGATCGATGAGTACGGAGTTCGCCTCGGGGGCGGTGGCGATGCGGTACGAGCCTCGGGCTGGTTCGGCTAGCAGAAGCCGGTGAGGCCGCGCACGCGGCTGACCAGCTTCCGCAGCTCGGCCACCGTCATCCCGTTTTTTTCGGCCGTTCGGGTTGGGTACAGGCGGACGAAGATGGCCAACTGGACCAGCCGCTCCACCCTCGCGGTCGACATCGTCGGGATCGGCACGCCGGCGAGAGCCTCCGGTCCGAGCAGTTCGGCGACGCGCAGCCGGTACCTCACCTGGTCCGGCGTCAGTTCGGTCTCCCTGGCGATCGCCTTGACTCCGCGCAGCCATTCCGCCCCCGCGGTCACCCGCTTGAGCTCGCGCAGGACCGTGGTCGGGTAGACCGGCTGCGGCAGCGGCTCCGGCGCAGGCTGCGAACGACGGCGGGCTTCGCGCAGCGCCGCGCTCATCAGCTCGGGTTCGCGGGTTTCGACGGTGAACGTCCGGTCGCCGGTACCGACATAGACCTGCCCCAGTTCGTCGTCTTGGGTCATCAGTCCACCGCCACGGAGGAGGGCGACCGGGGAGGAAGGCGTTTCGTCGGCGATCGGGTTGAGGGCACACGTGGTCGACGTTTCGATCACGGCCGGCCACGAGCATCCACCCTCACCTTCGGGAAGCTTGCAGTCCCCGTAGATGATTGCGGGGCCGGTGATGTGCCTTTCCTCGCTCACCTGCAAGCCGGCGAAAAAGGGTCCGAGCCAGTAGGGATCGACCGACGCCCGCTTCTGGTCGGCGCTCTGCCCGCTCGCCGACGCCCCGAAGAGCATCGCGCCCAGCGCCGCCAAGAGAACGATCCGCTCAGCCAGGACCATCGCCCCCATCGTATTGGTCGCAGCCGCTCTCGCTTCGTGTTCACCTGCTTGGCGCTAGTCAGCCCACCAGTCCCGCTGACCCTCCACGTCTTCGCGCGGATCCTCGCCGAGATTGGGCGCGCCGATGACGAGGATCTGGAGGCCCTCCGGCCCGGCCTCGTAGCCCCGCCACGTACCGGGCGGAACGCGTACCGCGTCCCATTTTTCGAGCTCGACGATCTCGTCGTCGAGCTTCATCCGCCCGCTCCCGCTCACGACCACGTACACCTCCTCCTGCTGCTTGTGCGTGTGGCCGTACGGAAAGCGACAGTTGGGCGGGATGTGCTGATAGCAAAGCCCGGACTGCTCGAGCTCGAGTGCCTTGGTTGCGAGGCGGAACTCGAGGTCCGGTGCGCCGTCGAAGTTGGACCCGACGTCCTCCAGATCCTCCTTGAGGTTCCTGAGAGTAAATGGCACGACACAAGCCTATGGCACCCCTATTCTGTGGCCGTGCGCCGTGCCTCCTTCCTGCTCCCGGCGATCGCGGCCGCCGCTGCGCTGCTGGCGGCTCCGGTCGGGGTGGCGTCGGGTGCCGGTCCGGAACAAGGAACCGTCGTCCTGGTGGAACTCGAGCTGAAGGCGAGCAACGGCCTGCATGCCCACCTCGAAAGCTCCGAAGACGGGACCGTGACCCTTGAGCTGCGGAGAAAGGGCCAGGTCGCCAACTACGAAGTGCCCGGCAAGGTGACCGAAGCGGGGGTGAAGGTGCGTTTCGGGCGACTCGGCCTGATCGACGTCGTCTTCACCCCGACCGCGACGCTGAACTCAACTGAGCCGGGAGAGGGCTGCAGGGGAGCGCCCCGAACGCTGCGCGAAGGCGTTTTCAACGGGACGATCGACTTCACCGGCGAGCGGGGATTCGTGCGGATCGAAGCGCCGCAGGCGACCGGATCGATGAGCGTGATATCCCAGTGGGAGTGCCCCGAAGCCGAAGCCATGGACCCCTTCACCCGAGTGCGCCTGTCGGCGGCGACCCCCCGGGATGAGAATGGCGAAAGGGAATCGGCGTCGCTGTCAGCGGGCCGCCGCGGTTGCTCGTGCTACTTCGCGGCCGGCGTCCACCACCGCCACAGCGGCGGTAAGAGCATCTTCATTGGCGTCAAGATCGAAAAACGCGAAGGCATGGAGATCGCGCGCGGAACCCAGGTCCACGGCCCTGCCTCGGCCTTCCAGTTCGACCACACCGCGGGCACGGCAACGCTGCGCCCGCCGAGCCCCGTCAGTGGCCACGCGAGTTTCAAGACCGGTCCCCGCGGCCGCGGGCTGTGGCGGAGCACGATCCGAGTGCCAATGCTCGGGGCCGATCCGATCGACACCGGTGCCCCCGGTTTCGCGGCGGTCCTCCTTCCCGAATATCAGTTCGACTAGGGCATGAGCGGATATCACCGTCGCTTATTGCTGGCCCTCGCGGCCTGCCTGACCTTGCTCTCCGGCTGCGGCGAGGGTTCGCAGACTGACGACACGGCAGCACGGATCGCGCCCGGCGCGCGCACCCCGCCGACCCACCCCAAACTTGCGATCGGCTCCAAGATCCGCGACTGCGACATCACCTTCGATGGTCCCGGCCCGGCCGACTGGCGCAAGCACTCCCTGTCGATCGGCCCGTTCGGGCTGGCCGGCCCGCGGGGTCCGGACTTCGATACAGGCGTTTTCGAAGACGGCCTGCTGACGGTGAAGACGCCGACGATGGTCGCCGGGCATCTTCCGGTGACGATCTCCGTGCCAGAGGCGCAGCGATATCGCGTCGGGATCCTCGGAGTGCATCCCCGCCCCGCCTACGCGTCGGTCACCTATGTGCCATGTGACGACAAGCCGCGAACCGTGTTCGCGGCCGGGTTCCTGCTCCGTGACCGCAAGCCGGTGAACCTCCTGGTCCAGGTCGGCGAGGGGTCGGTCCGCGCGCTCCACCTGAGCGGCTAGGTCTTCTCGTCGACCGGGCGTTCGCCGGTCGACGGATTTATTGTCTCCGCCTATGCCACAAGAAACTGATTCCCCAACCGCCGCATCCGCGGAGACCCCAGACCTCGCCGCCGCCGCGTCTGCAGTCGAGACCGCCGGCGCGCTTGTCGGGGACGCCTTCAAGCACCTCGCCACCGACGGCGACATCGACGCCGACCAGGTCGTCGCCTACGACCTCGCGCACGCCGCAGCCGCGGTCGAGAACGCTCGGGCTGTCCTTGCTTACGGAGAGAGGGGGGACGAGGAGGCCCGCATCGCATGCGCCTTCGTCGCCGACGCCGTCCATGACGTAGCCACCCGGCTCTTGGGTCGCGAGCAGGAGTGGGGCGCCGAGCCGGGGGCTCTCGATGCCGCGCTCGCCTTTGCGCGTCCTTATCGCTCGCCGGAGTTCCTCTCAGAGCTCTGCGGGACGCAGGGGCCGCGCCACCTCGACGAGGACTTCGTGATGGTGCAGGACACCTTCCGGCGCTTCGCGGAGGAGCGGATCCGTCCGGTTGCCGAGGAGATCCACCGCAACAACGAGGACATCCCCGAGGAGATCATCGAAGGGCTGTCCGAGATTGGCACGTTCGGCGTCTCGATCCCCGAGGAGTACGACGGCTTCGCGGCCGAAGGCGAGGGCGAGTATCTCTCGATGGTTGCTGCGACCGAGGAGCTCTCGCGCGGTTCGCTCGGCGTCGGCGGCTCGCTGATCACCCGCCCCGAGATCCTCGCGCGAGCGCTCTTGGCAGGCGGCACCGAGGAGCAGAAGCGGGAGTGGCTTCCGCGTATGGCCAGCGGCGAGCTGATGGTCGCGATCGCCGTGACGGAGCCCGATTACGGGTCCGACGTCGCCTCGTTGAGAACCACGGCCACGCGGGACGGGGACGGCTGGCGGATCAACGGCGTCAAGACCTGGTGCACCTTCGGCGCCAGGGCAGACGTGTTCATGCTGCTGGCGCGGACCGACCCGGATCGCTCGAAGGGCCACAAGGGGCTTTCGCTCTTCATCGTCCCGAAAGAGCGCGGCGCCGGGCACGGCTTCGAGCTCAGCCAGGCGGAGGGCGGCAACATGGAGGGCCGCGCAATCGACACGATCGGCTACCGCGGGATGCACTCCTACGAGGTTGCGTTCGACAACTGGTACATCCCCGCGGAGAACCTGATCGGCGGCGAGGAGGGACTCGGTCGCGGCTTCTATCTCCAGATGGCGGGTTTCGAGAACGGCCGCATCCAGACCGCAGCGCGCGCGGTGGGCGTGATGCAGGCCGCCTACGAGGCCGCCTACGACTACGCGTCGGAGCGCAAGGTCTTCGGCAAGCCGATCATCGAGTTCCAGCTCACCCGCGCGAAGCTGGCCCGGATGGCGGTGGTCATCCAGGCCAGTCGCCAATTCGCCTACCGCGTGGCCCGGCTGATGGCGCAGGGTGAGGGGGCGATGGAGGCCTCGATGGTCAAGGCCTATGTGTGCCGGGCCGCGGAGTGGGTGGCCCGCGAGGCGATGCAGATCCACGGCGGCATGGGTTATGCCGAGGAGTTCCCGGTCAGCCGCTATTACGTGGACGCTCGGGTGCTGTCGATCTTCGAGGGCGCGGACGAGATCCTCGCCCTCAAGGTCATCGCCCGGCGGCTGGCCCAGTGACTTTGACCATCGACGCCGGTAGGCTTGGCCGTCCTACGGCGCCTTGGCGGAGTGGCTACGCAGCGGCCTGCAAAGCCGTTTACACCGGTTCGATTCCGGTAGGCGCCTCTGGCTCTGGCTGTCTTCGACGGCCCCGGTGACTTATGAACGCAAGTCGGTGACCTTGCACGGCAGGTCGTCAGCCCGGTTGATGATCTCGGGGTCGCCCGTCATAAGCACCGCCCCCTCTGCAGCCGCCAGGGCAATTGCGAAACAGTCGGCCAGCGCGATCGGATTGCTTGCCTTGAGGCTTGCGACGGCCCGCATCGCCGATACACCGGGTAGGTCCTCTACGACCTGCGGGCGTAGCTCTTTGAGAACCTGATCGGCTTCCTGGCGACCATGGTCGCGAGCGGTTCGGTAGTGGACCTCGACCAGGTTCATCCAGCTCATTGCCGGACGTTCGCGGTCGACGATCTCGGTGACCACCGTGGCCGCTGGCTCATCGCCGTCGAGCCAGGCCAGGACGGCCCACGAGTCAAGGCAAGACGACACGTCTACCGAGGCTCGCTGCGACGATCCTCGAGCAGCCGCTCCGCCATGCCGCTGCCGGCAAATCGGCCTCGCAGCGTCGAGCGCTGATTGGCACGCCTCACAACGATTCCATCGTCGACAGGCTCAAAGGAAACACTGGCGCCTGGCCCGAGGCCGGCGCGCTCTCGTAAGTTCTTGGGAATGACGACCTGGCCCTTAGCGCCCATTTTCTGAGTCATACGAGGTAAGTATAACGAGCGCGAGTCACGATTCGGGGGGAACGGAAAAGGGCCCCTGATGGGGCCCTCTGTTTCCGAAGGACGTGCCGCCAGGTCGTTGGTGCTGGCTCGTCGGTCCTCAAACTTTTTAAGTTCGCCGCCCCCTGCTGGCGGCTTGTATAGATAAACACGCCGTTCGGGGAAAAGTTGCACTGCTTGCATCGGCGCTTGCATTGAGAGTCTTTAGCCCTTGGGCCAGGGATTCGGCTAGGTCGGCTCGCTGCTAGATTCAGATTTCCCTCTGGGGCGCATAGCTCAGTTGGGAGAGCGCCAGCTCGACAAGCTGGAGGTCACAGGTTCGAGCCCTGTTGCGCCCACTTCGTCATCCCCTAAAGGAGCCGCTATGGCCTATCGCCTCTTGCGCGCCCACGACGCCTTCTGGCGCGAGTCGAACCAGATGCGGGTGCTCAATACCGACCTCGCCAAGCAGCTCGAGGCCACGCGGCTTGGGGCGCGGCTCTGGCGGCTGCGGCCGGGCCAGGCATCGACGTGGCACCGGCACGAGCAGGAGGAGGAGCTCTACGTGGTGCTCGAGGGCCGTGGGCGGATACGAGTCGATGACGAGACGCTTGTGCTGGACCCGCTCGATTCGCTCCTGGTCGAGCCCGACTCGATGCGGCAGGTCTTCAACGACACCGACGCCGACGCGCTCTGGCTCGTGGCGGGCGCCCCGCAGAGCCCGGCGAACACCCTCGAGATGAGCGAGGCGCAGCTGCGCCAGCTCTATCCCGAGGGGCCGCGGGTCTTGCCGCCGGAGCTCGGCGGCGGTGAGTTCAGACCGCCGCCGGCAGCTGAACCTGAGTGAGGCGGAAGCTGTTTCCCGAGGGGTCGCGGAAGCCGGAGTCGATCCCGTAGGGCCGTTTCTCCGGTGCCTCGGTGAACTCGACCCCGCGCGCCTTCAGTTCCTCGTAGGAGGCCTGGCAGTCGTCGGTGGTGAGGAAGACGGTGCCGGCGAATCCCTTCGCCATCAGGTCGCGGACCTGGTTGGCGGTCTCCTCGTCCATTACCGGCTGCCCCGGAATTGCCATCAGGGTGATCGAGACGTCCTCCTGGTTGGGCGGGCCGACGGTTAGCCAGCGGAAGCCGTCCATCTCGTCCAGGGTGACGTCGGATTGCACCTGGAAGCCGAGCTTCTCGGTGTAGAAGGCGAGGGCCTCGTCCTGGTCGTGGACCCACAGCTGCGCGTTTGCGATCTTGATCATCGAGTTCTCCTTGCTCGTCGGAACTGTTCGTCGCCGATGCTAGGCCGGCACTTCGGAGTTGTCTTCTCGAAACGTGCGGTGTTGGGGCCGGGTGTGGAGGCGGACGAGGCAGGCGGGGACGCGGGCCATGTGCGCGGCGGGCGGATGGCTGGCACGGTAGGCCGTGGGCGATTGCCCGTAGGTTCGGCTGAAGCTGGTCGTAAACGAGCCGATGCTCTGCAGGCCGACGGCGAGGCAGATCTCGGCGACCGAGTGGTCGGTGTTGCGCAGCAGCGCCGCAGCCCGCTCGAGCCGTCGCGTCAGCAGGTAGGCGTGCGGCGACTCGCCGAAGGCGCGGCGGAACTCGCGGCTGAAGTGAGCGCGGGAGAGGCCGGTGGCGCTGGCGAGGTCGTCGACGTCGAGCGGCTCGAAGTAGCGGGCGTCGGCCAGGTCCTTGGCGCGCTGCAGGTGGCGGGCGGGCGGGACATGCGCCATTGGCGCAGTTTAGGCTCGCCGCTCCGTGGTCGCGACCTATGCAGCCGTGTTCGCCGTTTGCGTCTCGTCGCTCGCTCTGGGGCAGACGGCGCTGACGCTGTGTGGAATCAGGCGATGGTCATGGATCGCCCCGGCGGTGGGCCTGGCTCTGCTCTGCGCGATCTGCTGGGCGACGGTGCGGATGCCGGGCGAGGGACTCATCTCGGCGCTTGTAGTGCTCGCCCTCGTTGCCGCGGCAGCGGTCTACCTGCGAGGGCGAGTGGAAGGCGGGGGGGAGGCGTTGCGAATCGGCGCCCCAGTCGCGATTGGCGCCCTGCTGGCCGCCTCGCTCCCCTTCGCGGTGGAAGGCCACTTCGGCATCCTCGGCACCGGCTTCAACCCCGACATGTCCCAGCACCTGCTGGCAACCCACCGCTTAGCCCACGGCGAGAGCGCGCAGCTCCTGGCCCAGGGCTACCCGCTGGGGCCGCATTCGGTCGTGGTAGCGCTGAACAAGGGCCTTGGAATCGGCATCGTCCAAGGCTTCAGCGGCCTGACCATGGCCGCCGCGATCATCGCCCCCTTAACCGCACTCGCCGCGCTAGCCGCCCATTGCTCTTCCGGTGCGCCTTATCCACCTATAGGGAAGAAAAGGCGCACCGGAATGGTCGCGGCGCTCCTGGTCGGCCTCCCATACCTGGTCGCCTCGTATTACGCCCAAGGTGCCTTCAAGGAGGTAATCCAAGCCCTCCTCGTCCTCGCCTTCGTCCTGGCCCTACGCGAGAGCACCCGCACCTTGCGCGGCCTTCCATTGCGCTTCGTGCCGGCAGCGCTCGTCGCCATAGGCTCCGTCTATACCTACAGCTTCCCGGGCCTGATCTGGCTCGGGGCAATAGCAGTCCTCTGGGCTCTAGCCGAATGGGCCAGAAGTAAATCCGCTCCTCCCGCGGGTGGCGGCGGGGTGGGGGGGTCCGTCCCGGCGCGGCGTCCCGTTTTTCGCACCACCAACTCAGCGAGAAACGCATCCTCAACAGGCGAAAAACCCAGCGCCCGGACGGACCCCCCCACCGCGCCGCCACCCGCGGGCTGGCGAGCAGCGTCCCTAGCCGCAGTCGTCTTCCTAATCGGCACCCTCCCCGAGCTGGGCCGAATGATCGACTTCAAGCAGTTCGAGACCTTCGACCCCAACGGCCCCGGCCTGGGCAACCTCTTCGGCCAGGTCTCGCCCTTCACGGCCCTGGGCATCTGGTTCTCCGGCGACTTCCGCCTGGCGCCTGGGAACGGAGCTGTGCCCGCATTCGCCTACTTCGCCGGCGCCGCCTTCGCCTCGCTGCTCCTCATCTACGGCCTGGTCCGCTGCTGGCGCCGTCGCGAGACGACGATTCTCGCCGGTGTCGTCGCCGTGGCGCTCCTCTATGTCGCGGCCCGGCTCGGTGGCACTCCCTACACCTCCGCGAAGGCCCTGGCGATGGCGGCGCCGCTCGCGACCCTGGCCATCGTCCTGCCGCTGTTGCGCCGGCCGGTCACCCTGCTGTACCTCGCGGCCGCCGGAGTCTGCTCGCTGCTGGCCTTCGCCAACGCGCCGGTTGGCCCGACCTCCTATTCGCCCGCCCTGACCGGGCTGCGCCCGCTGCTGGCCTCGGGCTCGACCCTCGTTCTCGCTCCCGGCTCCTTACTAGCCGACGAACAGGGCCAGCGCTTTATTGCCTGGGAGCTGCGCGGTGGCCGGGTCTGCATCGAACCGGAGAGCGCCGCGGGGGGGACGCCCCCGACCGGCGTGCGCTACTTCGTCACCAGCGCCTCACCAGCTCGTCCGCCCTTCAAGCGATTGGTCCTACGCCAGCGAGCGGGTCCCTACATCGTCTGGGAACGCCGCGGTGTGGGGGGTGGAGCGAGTCCCTGCCCGCTGATCGCCGTGCGTCAGGCACGCGCCGGACGCTGAGTGAAGCATTCAGGGGGCTATAGACCCCCAAATGCTGCCACGAGCCGCGTTCCGTTGACCCCACGTAGCATGGGGGCGATGGAGGCCGCGACCAAGATCACGTTGAAGCTGCCCGACGGCACCCCGCTGGAGCTGCCCGACGGCGCGACCGGCGCCGACGCCGCCGCGGCAATCGGGCCTGGCCTGGCCAAGGCCGCGCTGGCGATCCGGGTAGACGGCGAGCTGCGCGACCTCGGCGCGCCGCTTCCCGATGGGGCCGAGATCGCGATCCTCACCGATCGCGACCCCGACGCCCTGGAGCTGATCCGCCACGACGCCGCCCACGTGATGGCCGAGGCGGTGATGGAGCTCTACCCGGGCACGAAGGTGACGATCGGGCCGCCGATCGAGCAGGGCTTCTACTACGACTTCGAGTTCCCGGCCGACGTCAAGGTCACCGAAGAGGACCTCGACCGCATCGAGGCCGCTATGCGCGAGCACATCTCCGCCGACGAGTCGTTCGAGCGCCGCGATGTGCCTACCGCCGAGGCGATCGAGATCTTCCGCGCCCAGGGTCAGGACTACAAGGTCGAGCTGATCGAGGACCTCGTTCGCGACGAAGGGGTGGAGACCGTCTCGCTCTACCGCAACGGCCCCTTCGAGGACCTCTGTCGCGGCCCGCACGGTCCCTCCACCGGGCGGATCGCGGCGATCAAGTTGAGCTCGCTCGCCGGCGCCTACTGGCGCGGCGACGAGAGCCGGGCGATGCTCACCCGGATCTACGGCACCGCCTTCTTCTCCAAGAAGGACCTCGAGGCCCACCTGGAGCGGATCGAGGAGGCCAAGGCGCGCGACCATCGTCGCCTCGGGCCCCAGCTCGGCCTCTTCATGCTGCGCAAGGAGGCCCCAGGGATGCCCTTCTGGCTCTCTCACGGGACGACCCTGCTGCGCCTGATCGAGGCCGAGGTCCACCAGCAGCTTCGCAAGCGCGAGTACGTCGAGATCAAGACGCCGCACCTGATGGACGTCGAGCTCTGGCACCGCTCGGGGCACTGGGACAACTACCAGGAGAACATGTACTTCACCGAGTCCAAGGAGCGCCAGTACGCGATCCGGCCGATGAACTGCCCCGGCGCCTGCCTCGTCTTCGACTCCGACCGTCACTCCTACCGCGAGCTGCCCCTGCGCATGGCCGAGTTCGGCCAGGTCTCCCGCGCCGAGCGCGAGGGGGTTCTGCACGGGCTGCTGCGCGTCCGCGCCTTCACCCAGGACGACGCCCACATCTACTGCATGTCCGAGCAGATCGTCGACGAGGTGACCGGCATCTGCGAGGCGATCGACGAGCTGTACGCGCGCTTTGGCTTCGACGACGTGCACATCGAGCTTTCCACCCGGCCGGAGAAGTCGATCGGGACCGAGGAGCAGTGGCAGCAGGCCGAGGAGGCGCTGCGCGCGGCGCTGGAGAGCCAGGACCGCGAGTACACGCTCAACCCGGGCGACGGGGCCTTCTACGGCCCCAAGATCGACTTCCACATCACCGACGCGCTCGGCCGCTCCTGGCAGTGCGGCACCTGCCAGGTCGACTTCTTCATGCCCGAGCGCTTCGACCTCACCTACACCGACCAGAACGACGACCCGCAGCGACCGGTGATGATCCACCGTGCCCTGCTCGGCTCGATGGAGCGCTTCGCCGGCATCCTGATCGAGCACTACGGCGGTCGCTTCCCGGTTTGGCTGGCGCCGGTGCAGGCGACAGTGCTGCCGATCTCCGATCGTCACGTCGGATTCGGCGACAAGGTCGCGACGGAGATACGCGGCCTCGGCGTGCGGGCCGAGGTCGACCGCCGGTCGGAGTCGATTGGCAAGAAGGTCCGCGACGCCGAACTTGCCCGCAACCCCTACATGCTGGTGGTCGGCGATCGCGAGGAAGAAAGCGGCGAGGTCGCCGTTCGCTCCCATGCCGACGGCGAGCTGGGGGCGATGAAGCTCGCCGAGTTCGCCGACCTCGTCCACCGGGCCGAGCAGGCCGGCTGAGCGGCCCCCGACCGCAATGCGTTTCTGCCTCTATACTCCGCCTCACTTGTTCGCAGGCATGCCAAACACCTTGCGCCGCTGAGCGTCCCGTGGCCGCCTCCACCTCCCTCGTCCTCTTGAAGCTCGTCTCCTCTCGCTAGTGCCTGTTCCGCGCAGGTTCGATCGCCGTCCGCCGGAGCGCGACACGACGCGCATCAACGAGCGCATCCGCGTACCCAAAGTGCGCTTGATCGGCGCTGACGGGGAGCAGCTCGGCATCGTCGAGATCGCCGAGGCGATGCGCCGCGCCCAGGAGGCCGACCTCGATCTGGTCGAGGTGGCGCCGGGCTCCAAACCGCCTGTGACCCGCCTGCTCGACTACTCGAAGTACAAGTACGAGCAGGAGCAGAAGCAGAAGGCCGCACGCAAGCACCAGACCCAGGTCAACGTACGCGAGATCAAGCTGCGGCCGAAGATCGCCGACCACGACTACGAAACCAAGAAGAACCACGTCGAGCGCTTCCTGCGCCACCGCAACAAAGTCAAGATCACGATCATGTTCCGCGGCCGCGAGCAGGCCCACCCGGAGCGCGGTCGCGACCTGTTGCATCGCCTCTTCGAGGATCTGGATGGGCTGGCGACGATCGAGTCCGAGCCGCTGCAGGAAGGGCGCAACATGAGCATGATGCTGGCGCCCAGCAAAGAGGCGATGGCGGAGGCGAAGAAAGACGACGAGCCCGCTGGGGATGACGCGCCCAATGGGGACGCTGCGCCTGCTGAGGACGCCGCCGCGCCCGAGCCGGACGCCAAGCCGGACAACCAGGACGAGAGCTAAGCGCCGACGATCACGTCGGCGACCCGCTCCGCCGCCTGGCCGTCCCACAGGGGTGGCGGCTCAGGGGGGGCGGAGGGCCGGTCCGCCAGTGCCGCCGGGACTCCGGCGATCGCGGTCGGGTCGAGGCCCAGGAGCGTGTTGGTGCCCGCCCGGATGGTCACCGGTCGCTCGGTGTTGTCGCGCAGGGTGAAGCAGGGGATGCCGAGGTAGGTCGTCTCCTCCTGGATCCCGCCCGAGTCGGTCAGCACGGCACCGGCGTCGGCGAGCAGGGAGAGGAAGTCGATGTAGCCGAGCGGCTCGGAGAGCAGCAGGCCCGGGTGCTCGGACTCGACCGCCTCCATCTTCTTGCGCGTGCGCGGGTGGACGGGAAAGACGACGGGCATCTCGCGGGCCAGGTTGGCGAGTTGCTGGACGGTCTCCGGCAGCAACTCGCCGTCGACCAGCGCCGGGCGGTGGAGGGTGACGAGCAGGTAATCGCCTGGGGTGACGGCGAGCTTCGCCGCCGACCCCGCCGAGCGGAAGCGGTCTTCGAGGGCAACCAGGGTGTCGATCATCGTGTTGCCGACGAAGCGCGTGCGCCCCTCGTCGATGCCCTCGGCGCGCAGGTTCTCGATCGCCTCGTCGCTGTGAATGAAGAGCAGGTCGGAGAACTCGTCGGCGACGATCCGGTTGATCTCCTCCGGCATGGTGCGGTCGAAGCTGCGCAGGCCGGACTCGATGTGGGCGACCGGGATGTGCATCTTCACCGCGGTCAGCACGGCCGCCAGGGTCGAGTTGACGTCGCCGGGGACCATCACCAGGTCGGGTCGCTCGTCCACCAGCACCGGCTCCAACCGTTCCATGACGCGCGCCGTCTGCACGGCGTGGGTGCCGGAGCCGACTTCGAGCATGTGGTCGGGCGCCGGCACGCCGAGCTCCTCGAAGAAGACCTCCGACATCGCGCGGTCGTAATGCTGCCCGGTATGGATGATCGTGTGGCGGCTGTCGGGCAGGCGCTCGCGCAGGGCGCCGATAACCGGCGCCGTCTTGACGAAGTTGGGCCGGGTTCCGATCACGTAGACGATTCGCATCGGGCGGCAGAGTAACGGCGCCGTCCCCTGTTTCCGGCGTCGATCGGTCGCGGTCTGCTTCAATACCCGTCCCGATGCCGAAGATGAAAACCCATTCCGGCGCCAAGAAGCGCTTTCGCAAGACCGCCAAGGGAAAGCTGCGCGGGCGGCGTGCCTACTCGAGCCACATCCTTGAGAAAAAGTCGCCGAAGCGCAAGCGGCAGATGGCGCGGCCCGTGGAGATCGCCAAGGCCGACGAGAAGCGCGTGCGGACCCTGCTTGGAGGCGGAAAGTGAGCCGCGTCAAGCGCTCGGTCCATGCCCGCAAGAAGCGGCGCAAGGTGCTGAAAGAAGCGAAAGGCTATTTCGGCCGCAAGCATTCCTCCTACCGCTTCGCCAAAGAGCAGGTGCAGCGGTCGGGGATGTACGCGTACAGGGACCGGCGCAACCGCAAGCGCGAGTTCCGCCGCCTCTGGATCACCAGGATCAACGCCGCGGCGCGGCTCGAGGGGATGAGCTACTCGCAGCTGATGCACGGTCTGAACGAGGCGGGCGTCGAGGTGAACCGCAAGATGCTGGCTGAGATCGCGGTTTCCGACCGCGACGCCTTCCGCCGATTTGTCGAGCTGGCCCGGGAGGGTGTGGCGGCCTAGCCACAACCCACACTCCACTTCCCGGGCGGGCCTCTTACGGCCCGCTTTTTTGTGGTTTGAACGGGTGTTCCAGGAGAAGAAACGACGAGCGAGAACCGAACAGGATGATTTCCAGCCCCCACAACGAGAAGCTGAAGCTGATCCGCAAGCTGCGCGAGCGCAAGCATCGCGAGCGCGAGGGCCTGTTCGTGACCGAGGGCGAGGACCTGGTCGAGGCCGGGCTGGCCGCGGGCGCGCAGCCACGGTTCCTGCTCAGCGCGCCGGGGAGTGGTCTTGACGGCGAGGAGGTCGAGCCGGAGTTGCTGGCCGAGGTCTCGGCGCTCGGCTCGGGCACGCGGGCGATCGCCGTCTGGCCGCAGGAGTGGGCAAGCGAGGCCAAGCCGCCGTGTGTCTACCTGCACGGCGTTGCCGACCCCGGCAACGTCGGGGCGATCGTGCGCACCGCGCACGGCCTGCTCGGCGGCACGGTCGTGCTTGGCCCCGATTGCGCCGACCCGTTCGGGCCCAAGGCGGCGCGCGCCAGCATGGGATCGATCTTCGCCCAGGCATTGCTGCGGGCGGAGGTGGGGGCGACCCCCGGGCCGCGGGCGGCGCTGGTCGCCCACGGTGGCTCCGGTCTCGATCGGCTGGGCAGCGTCGCGACGATCTGCCTCGGCGCCGAGCGCGGCGGGCTGCCCGCGGAGGTGCTGGGTGAGTGCGACGTCGAGGTGACGATTCCGCTGCGCCCGGCCGCCGCCGAGTCCCTCAACGTCGCCGCTGCGGCGGCGATTGTGTGCGAGCGGCTATCGTCGCCCGCCATGCAGGAGGCGGCTGAAGATGCTTGAGCGGATCGAGAAGATCGCGGCTGAGGCGACGACGGCAATCGATGCCGCCGGTGGCACCGCCGAGCTGGAGGAACTGCGGGTCCGCTACCTGGGCCGCAAAGCCGAGCTGACGACGATCCTGCGCGGCATCGCCGATCTGCCCGCCGAGGAACGGGGGGCCGTCGGAGGCACCGCGAACAAGACGCGCAAGGCGCTCGAAGAGCTGCTCGAGGGGCGCGCGGCCGAGCTCGATGTGGCCGAGCTCGACCAGCGCCTGGCCGGGGACCAAATCGACGTCACCCTGCCCGGGGCGCCGGCTCATCCACCTGGGCATCTGCACCTGATCACCCGCACCACGCGGCAGATCGAGGACGTGATGATCGGCCTGGGCTACCAGGTGGTCGAGGGCCCCGAGATCGAGCACGACTACTACAACTTCACGGCGCTCAACCACCCGCCCGGTCACCCGGCGCGGATGCTCCAGGACACCTTCTACGTCCAGTCCCACCCCGAGGTGCTGCTGCGCACGCACACCTCGCCGGTGCAGATTCGCGCGATGGAGACCCAATCGCCGCCGATCTTCGTGATCATGCCCGGCAAGGTCTACCGGCGCGACTCAGACGCCACCCACACGCCGATGTTCCACCAGGTCGAGGGCCTCGCGATCGGCGAGGGAATCACGCTTGCCGACCTGCAGGGCACTCTGGAAGAAATGCTCAAGGCGATCTTCGGCTCGGGCCGTGAGGCGCGGATGCGGCCGCATTTCTTCCCCTTCACCGAGCCCAGCGTCGAGTTCGACGTCTCCTGCTTTCAGTGCGAAGGGACGGGCGAGCTGGCCGGGGGTGAACGCTGCAACCTCTGCAAGGGGCAGGGCTGGATCGAGGTCGGCGGCGCCGGCATGGTCGACCCCAACGTGCTCGGCTTCGTCGCCGAGAACGGCTATGACCCCGAGCGGGTGCAGGGCTTTGCCTTCGGGATGGGCGTCGAGCGGATCGCGATGTTGCGGCACGGCGTCCCCGACCTGCGCCGCTTCTTCGACAACGACGTGCGGATGTTGGGGCAGTTCCAATGAGAGTCCCCTGCTCATGGCTGCGCGAGTACTGCGACCCGGGCCTCGGGGCCGGCGAGCTGGCCGAGCGGCTGGCGATGACCGGCACCGAGGTCGAGCGGGTCGGCGTGATCGGCCCGCCGTCGCCGGCGGGATTCGTGATCGGCAAGGTGCTGGCGCGCGAGAAGCACCCAAACGCCGACCGGCTGAGTGTCTGCAGCGTCGACACCGGCGACGACGAGCCGCAGACGATTGTTTGCGGTGCGCCCAACGTCGACGCCGGGCAGACGGTGCCCGTCGCCCTGCCGGGCGCGACGATGCCGGGCGGCGCCAAGCTCGGCAAGGCGAAGCTGCGCGGCGTCGAGTCGCACGGGATGATCCTCTCCGCCGCCGAGCTGCAGATCGCCGAGGATTCGCAGGGGATCCTGGTGCTCGACGACGGGTTGGCGCCCGGCACGCCGCTGGGCGAGATCCTCCCGGTCGCCGAGCCGGTGCTCGAGTTGGAGGTGACGCCGAACCGTCCCGACTGCCTCGGGGTCTATGGAGTGGCGCGGGAGGTGCACGCGATCAGCGCGGCACCGCTCGCCACCGAGCCCTGGGCGGAGGATGCGCCGGCGGAAGGGCTTGGCCAGGTCAGCCAGTTCGCTTCGGTCTCGGTGGAGGTCCCCGAGCTCTGCCCGCGCTTCACCGCGCGCGTCTTCACCGATGTCACGATCGGTCCCTCGCCGGCCTGGCTGCAGGCGCGGCTGAGCGCCGCAGGGCAGCGCCCGATCAACAACGTCGTCGACATCACCAACTACGCGATGCTGCTGACCTCGCAGCCTTTGCATGCCTTCGATCTCGACAAGGTGCCCGCTGGGGCGCTGACCGTACGGGCAGCCGGCGAGGGGGAGAAGATGGCGACTCTCGACGGCGTCGAGCGGACCTTCGACGCCGAGACCGTGCTCGTCTGCGACAGCCGTGGCCCCGCGGGGATCGCCGGGATCATGGGCGGCCAGGTCTCGGAGGTCTCGGAGGAGACGACCCGGGTCCTGCTCGAGGTCGCCAACTGGAACGGGACCAACATCCTGCGCACCTCGCGCCTTCTGGGCCTGCGCTCCGAGGCTTCCTCGCGCTTCGAGAAACAGCTTCACCCGGAGCTCTGCATGCGGGCGCAGCGGATCGCCTCGCGGTTGATGGTCGAGCTCTGTGGGGCCAAGCTCGTCCCGGGCACGATCGACGTCGCCGCGGAGGATCCTCCCCCCTCGCGGCTCCGCCTGCGGGGCAAGCGGGTCGAGGATCTGCTCGGCATGCGGATTGCCCAGACCGACGAGGTCGCCTACCTGGAGCGGCTCGGTTTCGGCGCCTTCCCGGAAGACGGCGACGTGATGGTCGAGGTTCCGCCCGACCGCCATTACGACGTCATGCGTGAGGTCGACCTGATCGAGGAGGTCGCCCGGGTCCATGGCCTCGACGAGCACCTGCCCTCGACCCTGCCGGGCTCGGCCGGCCAGGCAGGTGGGCTGAGGCGTGACCAGCGGCTGCGGCGCCGGGCCGAGGACGCCTTGCGCGACCTCGGCTTCGATGAGATCGTCGGCTGGAGCTTCACCGATCCCGGTGAGGCCGCACGGCTGCGAATTCCCGCCGACGACTCGCGGACAGACGGCGTAGAGATCTCCAACCCGCTCTCCGAGGACCAGTCGGTGATGCGGACGACCCTGCTCGGCTCGTTGCTCGACGCCGCCGAGCGCAACCTCGCGCGCGCCGCCGAACGCGTCGCGCTGTTCGAGTCAGGGCGGGTCTATCTGTCTGCGGGCGCCAGTACCGACGGGCCTTTGGCCGGTGCTTTCGCGGGTCAGCAGCCGGCGCCATTTGCGGAGCCGCACCGGCTCGGCTGCCTTGCCGCCGGTCCACTTGCGCCGAAGTCGTGGCGGGGCGGGGGAGAGCCGGCTGACTTCTTCGCGCTCAAGGGTGTGCTGGAGGGCCTCGCAGTCAGGCTCGGCGTGGTCCTGGTTTTCGAGCCGGCGAGCGAGCCCTTCCTCCATCCCGGCCGCGCCGCCAAGGTCCTCGTCGACGGGGTGGCCGCCGGCTGGATCGGCGAGCTGCACCCGCTGGTCTGTCGCGAGTGGGATCTCGATGCGGCGGTCGGCTTCGAAGTGGAGCTGTCGGCGCTGACCCGGGCCGCGACCGCGGGCGAGGAGACCTTCGAGGACGTGACCGCCTTCCCGGCTGTCCTGCAGGACCTGGCCGTCGTCGTGCCCGCCGACGTCTCAGCCGCCCGGGTGCGCAGCGCGGTCCTCGCCGGTGGCGGCGACCTGCTGCGTGAGGCTGAGGTCTTCGACCTCTACGAGGGAGAACAGCTCGGTGAGGGACGCAAGAGCCTCGCCCTGCGGCTCGAGTTCCGCGCCGCGGACAGGACCCTCACGGACGACGAGGTGGCGGCGAAGCGCGAGTCGATTGCCGGCGAGCTGGCCGCGATCGGGGGTGCGCTGCGTGAGTGAGAAAGCCAAAGTCCTCGTTGCCGGCGCATCCGGCTTCACCGGCGCCCTCGCGGCGCAGATCGTCTGGCGGCATCCGCAAATGGAGCTTGTTGGCGTCACCTCACGCAGCGACGCCGGCACGAGGCTGGACCGGCTCTACCCGCGCTACCGGGTGCCGCTCGAGCTCACCGAGCTGGACCTCGAGAGCCTGCCGGACCTCGACGCCGCGATCGTCGCTTACCCGCACGGCGCCTCGGCGCCGACCGTCGCCGCGCTGCGCGAGCGCGGCATCGTCGTCGCCGACCTTTCGGCCGACTTCCGGCTGCGGGATCTCCCCACCTACGAGCGCTGGTACGGCGAGCATGGCGCACCGGAGCTGTTCGACGGCGCTGTCTACGGGCTCACCGAGCTCTACCGCGACGAGCTGCGCGGGGCCAAGCTCGTCGCCGTGCCCGGCTGCTACCCGACCGCGAGCGTGCTGGCGCTGGCGCCGCTGGCCGAGCGCGGCTTGCTGGCCGACGTCGTGATTGATGCCAAGCAGGGGGTCTCCGGCGCCGGGCGGGGCGGGGGGGACGCGATGCACTACGCCAACATGGACGAGAACGCCTTCCCCTACAAGACCGAGGGGCATCGCCACCGGCCCGAGATCGAACAGGAGCTCACGGCGCTCGGCGGCGATACCCCGGTGACCTTCGTCCCCCATCTCCTGCCGCTCGACCAGGGCGAGCTGACGAGCTGTTACGCGCAGCTCAGCGAGCCGATCTCGAAGCAGGACGTGCAGGTGCTCTACGCCGAGCGCTATGCCGAGGAGCCCTTTGTCCACGCGGTCGACCACCCGCCGGGCCTGCGCGACGTGCGCGACTCGAACGAGTGCCACGTTTACGTCACCGTCGAGGAGCGCGGCCGGGTCCTCGCCTTCTCCGCGATCGACAACCTCTGGAAGGGCGCCTCGGGCCAGGCGGTGCAGTGCCTCAACCTGATGCTGGGCTTCGATGAGACGGAGGGATTGTTGTGAGTGCCTTCTTCAAATCACGCTGGGTCGAGCCGCCGGCGGGGGTCGAGGAACTCGACCCGGCTCAATTGGCGCCGGGATTCGCGGCGGGTGCAGTTGCCTGCGGACTCAAGCCGAGCGGGAATACGGACGCGGCGATGGTGCTTGCGCGCTCGGAGCGCTGCGACTCGGCGCTCTTGTTGACCCCCAACGCCGCTGCCGCCGCACCCGTGCGTCTCTGTCGCGATAGCTGTGACCTCGCGGGGATCCGTGCGGCTGCGGTTAAGGCAGGCAACGCCAATGCGGCGACTGGCGAGCAGGGGATGCGCGATGCCGTGGCGATACAACGGGCTGCCGCTGACGCGCTTGCTCTCGATCCATCGGCGGTTGCGGTGGCGGCCACGGGGAAAATCGGCGAGGCGCTGCCGATGGACAAGGTTCTCGATGGCGTCCGGCGGGCAAGCGGCGTGGTCAGAGCCGACGGCGGCGACGAGTTCGCCAAGGCGATCATGACCACGGACGCCTTCCCGAAGCGCTGCACCGTGCGCTGCGATGGAGTCACGCTCTCGGCGCAGGCGAAGGGTGCCGGGATGATCCAGCCCGGCTTCGCCACCATGCTCTGCTTCGTGCAGACCGACGCGCTCGTCGAAGACGCGGAGGCGGTGCTGCGGCCGGCTGTAACTTCGTCTTTCGAAAGGATCACCGTGGATGGGCAGATGAGCACCAACGACACGGTGCTCTTCCAGGCCAGCGGGGAGTCCGGCTTGCCGCTCCCTGACGGCCTGCTCGACTCGGTCTTGCTTCAGCTGGCGTTGCTGATCGTCGCCGATGGCGAGGGCGCCACGCGGGTGGGCTGCGCAAGGGTGAGCGAGGCCGCGAGCGGGGAAGAGGCCGAGCGAGCGGCCCGGGCGATTGCCAATTCCCCCCTCGTCAAGACGGCCCTGTTCGGCCGTGACCCGAATTGGGGGCGGATTGCGCAGGCAGCCGGGATGGCGTTGGTCGGAACGGAAGTCGAAGAGCTTGGGCTGGATCACATCGATGCCGAGGAGTTCGCGAGCGGGTCGGAAGAGGTGGAGGTCTTGCTGCGTCTCAACCGCGGCGAGCACCGCGCCCACGTCTGGTTCTCGGATCTGGGCTACGAGTACGTACGGATAAACGCCGAGTACACGACCTGAGGAGAAGGCGATGAGCAGCAACGTCGACACCCTGCTGGAGGCGCTCCCTTACATCAAGGAGTTCCATGGCCGCACCGTGGTGATCAAGTACGGCGGTGCCGCGATGCGCGATCCCCAGCTGCGTGAGGACTTCGCCACCGACGTCGTCCTGCTCAAGTACGTCGGGCTCAACCCGGTTGTGGTCCACGGCGGGGGGCCGGAGATCACCCAGTACATGGAGCGGCTCGGCCTCGAGGTGCGCTTCCACGAGGGCCTGCGCGTCTCCGACGCCGACACCGTCGAGATCGCCCGCATGGTGCTGCTCGGCAAGCTCAACTCCGACATCGTGCAGCGGCTCAACCAGCACGGCCAGCCCGCCGTCGGCCTCTCCGGCCAGGACGGCTCGCTGTTCGAGGTGGCGCCGGTCGCCAACGCCGAGCAGGTCGGCTTCGTGGGAACGATCGAGCACGTCGACGTCGACGTGCTCAACCACATCGCCGAGGACTACATCCCGGTTATCGCCTCCTCCGCCTCGGACGCCGAGGGTCGCCCCTACAACGTCAACGCCGACGAGGCGGCCGGCAAGGTGGCGGCGGCGCTGGGCGCCCACAAGGCGATCTTCCTCACCGACGTCGAGGGTTGGCTCGATGACCCCGAGGACCATGACTCGCTGATCTCCCACGCCGCCGTGCTCGAGGTCGAAAGGAAGCTGGAGGGGATCGGCGGCGGCATGAGGCCAAAGCTGCAGGCCTGCATCGACGCGATCCACGGTGGTTCCCAGTCGGCCCACATCATCGACGGGCGCAAGCCGCACAGCCTGCTGCTGGAGCTCTTCACCGACGCCGGCATCGGCACGATGGTGACTTCGTGAAGCTGGCGGAGCTGCAGGCCCTGGAGCAGCGCTACCTGATGCAGACCTACCGGCGGGCGCCGGTCGAGTTCGTGCGCGGCGACGGGGCCCTGCTCTGGGACGCCGAGGGCAAGGAGTACCTCGATTTCCTGGCGGGGATCTCGGTCTGCTCGGTCGGCCATTGCCACCCGGCCGTGGTCGAGGCGGTCCGCGCTCAGGCGGGGACGCTGATGCACGTCTCGAACCTCTTCTACACCGAGCCGATGGTGCGGCTCGCCGAACGGCTCTCGGAGTCGAGCCTGGGTGGCAAGGTCTTCCTCGCCAACTCCGGCACCGAGGCGAACGAGTGCGCGATCAAGCTCGCCCGCAAGCACGCCCATAAGCGCGGGGTCGAGAGCCCGGAGATCGTCAGCTTCGAGCGCGACTTTCACGGCCGCACCTACGGAGCGCTCTCGGCGACGCCGAAACTGGCCGAGAACGAGGCCCTGGGGCCGATGCTGCCCGGGTTCCGCTCGGTGCCGTTCGACGACGCCGGGGCGCTGCGCGACGCCGTCGGCGGGAGCACCGCCGCGGTGATGATCGAGCCGATCCAGGGGGAGTCGGGCGTCTACCCACTCGCCGATGAGACCTTGCTGGCGGCGCGCCAGGCCTGTGACGAGGCAGGCGCCCTGTTGATCTTCGACGAGATCCAGACCGGGATGGGGCGGACCGGCTCGCTCTGGGCCTACCAGCAGACGCCCGTCCGGCCCGACTTGCTGACCAGCGCCAAGGCGCTCGGCGGCGGGCTGCCGGTCGGCGCCTGCGTCGCCGCCGAGCATCTCGGCGATGTGCTTGAGGCGGGCGACCACGGCTCGACCTTTGCCGGCGGAGCGGTCGGCTCAGCCGCGGCGCTGGCCGTGCTCGACCTCGTCGACGATCCGGCCCTGCTGAGGCGGGTCCGTGACCTTGGCGGCGAGCTGCGGCAGGCCCTTCTCGCCCATGAGGGCGTGCTCGAGGTGCGCGGGCGAGGCTTGATGCTCGGCGTCGGGCTCGCCGACGGGGTCGACGCCGCCGCGGTCGGCGCCAACCTGCTCGAGCGCGGTCTGATCGTCAACGTGCCCGAGCCAGGCACCCTGCGGCTGCTGCCTCCGCTTACGGTCGATTCGGCCCAGATCGAGCGCGCTGTTGCGCTGATCGGCGATTCGCTCCTAAGCTATTCGCCAGCATGAGTGCCGAAAAGTCGAAGTCAGGGAAACCGCCTGCCTCGGCGGCTGACGCCGCCCAGCGCTTGGCGAAGATCGTCGACGCCGCCGAGCGCGCCGCAGCGGGCGTGATCGACGACGCCGAGCGGGATGCGCAACAGCACCTGGACGAGGCGCGCGACCGGGCCGACCGGATCGTCGCCGAACGGCTGCGCGAATTGGCCGATCAACTCGACCCACCGGGCGCCGGCGAGCGCCGGACCGGTCACCTGAAGCCAGTTGAGTCTCCCGCCGAGGAGGAGCGCGAAGATCCGGAGGAGCTGGCGCCGCGGCGCTCAGGTTCCGCCGGGGCGCGCCTGCTGGCCACCCAGATGGCGGTTTCGGGCGCCGATCGCAAGGAGATCGACGCACGCCTGCGCAATGGTTTCGACATCGAAGACACCAACGAGATCCTCGACGCGATCCTCGGTCCCGAGGCGTAGACAACGATGCACGACGATCCGACCCGCGTCATGGGACAACCCGGCGACCCCGACCACCGGCCGCGCGGCAACATCCGCCTTCTCGTCGCCGGCCTGATCGCGGTCATCGTCGGCCTGGTCATCGCGATCGTCGTGATCGCCTCGGATAACGGCAGTGACACCGCGACCTCTTTGCCGTCGACGCTGACGACCGAATCGACGAGCGAGGAAACGACGACGGAGCCGACGACGGAAACGACCGAAACCACCGAGCCGACGACGACGGAAGAAACGACGACCGAACCGACCACCACCGCGCCGCCGACGACCACACCCGAAGAAGAAGAATCCGGCAGCGGCGGCATCCCCGCCGAATGAGCGAGCTCGCCCCCGAGGAAGTCCGCACCGCGGGCTATGAGGCCGACCCCGCCGAGGTCCGGCGCGTCCTGCTGCTCTATTCCGGCGGCCTCGATACCAGCGTGATGCTGAAATGGATCCAGGACCGCTACGGGGCGGAGGTCGTCTGCCTGACGGTCAACCTGGGCCAGCCCGGCGAGGACTACGCCGTGATCGAGGACAAGGCCAAGCGCCTCGGTGCGCTGGAGTGCCACGTGGTCGACGCTCGCGAGCGCTTCGCCAGCGATTTCGTCCTCCCGGCGATCAAGGCCAACGCCCTCTACGGCGGCGGCTACCCGCTCTTCACCGCGCTCGGCCGGCCGCTGATCGCCGAGCTGGCGGTCGAGTACGCGCGGCGCAGCGGCTGCGACACGATCGCCCATGGCTGCACGGGCAAGGGCAACGACCAGGTGCGGATCGAGGCCACGGTGGCGACGCTCGCCCCGGAGCTGAAGACGATCGCCCCGGTGCGCTCCTGGCAGATGGGGCGCGAGGAGGAGATCGCCTACGCGCGCGAGCACGGCATCCCGGTCAAGGGCGGCACCGAGGTGGCGCCCTACTCGATCGACGACAACCTCTGGGGGCGTTCCTCGGAGGGTCGCTGGATCGAGGACCTCGGCCACGCTCCCGAGGACGACGTCTTCCAGCTCGTCACCCGCCCCGAGGAGGCTCCCGCCGAGGCGGAGACGGTGACGGTCGAGTTCGAGGCGGGGGCGCCGGTGGCGCTCAATGGCGAGCGGCTCGGCATCGTCGAGCTGCTCGAAGCCGTCGCGGAGATCGGCTGCCGCCACGGGGTCGGGATCGTCGACCACATCGAGGACCGCATCGTCGGCCTCAAGGTGCGGGATATCTACGAGGTGCCGGCGGCGGCGATTCTTCTCCCCGCCCACCAGGAGTTGGAGAAGCTGGTCGGCACGATCCACCAGAACCAGTTCAAGCCGGGGCTCGACCAGAAGTGGGGCTACCTGGTCTACGCCGGCCTTTGGTGGGAGCCGCTGCGCGCGGATCTGGACGCATACATGGCTGCAGTCAGCGCCCAGGTCAGCGGGACGATTGGCTTGAAGCTGTACAAAGGAAGTGTGCGAGTCGTCACCCGCTCCTCGCCGAACGCCGTCTATGACGCCGATCTCGCCTCCTTTGCGGAGTCGGGAGGCCTCTTTTCGCAAACGGCCTCACCGGGCTTCATCGAGCTCTGGTCCCTGCAATCGCGGATGGCGCACCGGATCAGGCAGCGGAACGCGGAGGGAGAGAAATGATCTACAACAAGCTCGGCAAGACCGCTCTCCGCTTCGCCGTCGTCTACCTGCGCCGTCGCTACCGCCGCGAGATCCGCATCGGCGCCGGTGTCGCCGTGACCGTGGTGGGAATCGCCGTCTACCTCGCCAATCGGAACGTACCCGAGGGTTAGATCCGGGCCGAGGTGGTCGCATGCGCTGGAAGCCAGCAGCCGTACTGTTTGCCGTAGCCCTGCTTGCGGTCGGCTCGGCGCGGGCGGCGGACATCGACACTCTGCGCGGCAAGGTCAGCAGCGCGCAGGGCGAAGCCGCGGCGTTGGGCGCCGAGATCCGCGACACCCAGGAACGTCTCGCCGCGACGGAAGCGGAAGCGAACGCCGCCGCCGCGCGTGAGCGCCACCTGTCCGATCTGCTGGCACACGGTCGCGAACGCGCGGCAAGGCTTGCCGCCAAGGTCGAGCGAGCCGAAGAGCACCTCGAGGCCGAGCGGCAGCGCTTGCGCCGCGCCCGCCGCGCGCTGGCCGATCGGCTGGTCGCCATCTACATGAGCGGTTCGCCCAGCACGGCGAGCATCGTCCTCGGCTCCGGTGATATCAACGAGCTCGAGGTCCGCGCCGAATACCTGGAGCGGATCGAGTCCTCCGACAGCGAGCTCGCCGCCCGGGTGGAGGAGGTGCGCAACGAAGTCCGCCACGAGCTGAAGCTGGTTGCGGCGCTGAAGGCGCGGGTCGACGCCTACAACGAGGAACTCGCCGCCGCGCACGCGGAAATCGCCGACGTGCGCAGCGCCGCCGAGGCCGCCTCGGCCAGGCTGGATTCGCTCGCGGCTTCCCGGTCGGCCTCGCTGGCGGAGCTGAAAGAGCGGATCGGCGAGTGGGTGAGCGAGATCGAAGCGGCGGAAGCGGCTAGCCGGGAAGCCGCCGAAGAAACCGTCGGCCGCTGGCTCGGCGGCCCCTACTCGATCCCCACCTACATCGTGATGTGCGAGTCGGGCGGCAACTACAGCGCCCTCAACCCCAGCAGCGGCGCCGGCGGCGCCTACCAGATCCTCCCCTCGACCTGGGACCTCTACAACGGGGAGGGCGAGCCGCAGAACGCCCCCAAGGAAGAACAGGACCGCATCGCGGCGGAAATCTGGGCCGACTCGGGCGGCAGCGCCTGGGTCTGCGCCGGCTGAGCCCCAAGGCAGGGGAGGCTGGCCCTTTGTCGAAGGGGCGTGCTGTGTTCGTGCGCAAGAAGCGAGGTTCGGCCGCGCGCCGTAAACCGAAAGGCAAGACGAAAGCCAAGTCGCGGCTGCCGCGACCGCACCTGCCCGAGGGCTTGCAGCAGCGCCACCTCGATCTGATCGGCCTCTTCCTGATCGCCGCGGGGGTCTATCTCAGCTTCGTCCTCTTCTTCGGCTGGGACGGTGGCAAGGTCGGCTACGGCCTGGAGACCGGACTCGAATATCTGGTCGGCAACGTCGGCGCCCGCATCGCCACGGTGTTGATGCTGGCCGTCGGGGCGATGCTCGTCACCGGAACCTCGATCTCGACCGTCTTCCGCGGCGTCGGCCGCGGCGTCCGCCACACCTTCGTCGGCGGCCGCGACATCGCCCAGACCGCGATCCAGCATCGCGAGCAGCGGCGCAGCGAGCGGTCTTCGGCGTTTGAGACCGAGGCCGGCCCGACCGACGTGATGAGCACCTATCCCGAGGCCGACGACTTCGAGGCGACCGTCGCGATCGCCGCAGACCAGCCCGAGGAGGAGCCGGCGACGACCGAGTTCAACCTCGAGCCGGATGCCGAGCCCGAGGAGCCCGCCCTGGAGGACCTCCAGCCCCACGCCTACGACGTCGAGGTGCGCAGCGAGGAGGGGCTTGGAGTTGGTACCGACTCGGAGTCCAAGCAGGCATCCCTGACCCCGATGGGCAACAAGCGCGGCGTCACCGAATCCGAGCAGATCAACTACCGCCCGCCGCCGGCCAAGGTGCTGGAAAAAGGCAAAGGGGACAAAGGCCCCGACCCGCGCGACCACGAAATCATCGGCCGCAAGCTGGTCGAGACGCTGGGCCACTTCGGCGTCGAGGCGAAGATCGTCGGGATCGTCAGCGGTCCGCACGTCTCCCGCTTCGAGTTGCGCCTCGCGCCCGGCACCAAGGTCAAGAAAGTCACCGAGCTCTCCAACGACCTCGCCTACGCGCTGGCCTCGACCGACATCCGCATCCTGGCGCCGATCCCCGGCAAGCAGGCAGTCGGGGTGGAGGTGCCAAATACGCGCCGCCGCATAGTCCGGCTCGGCGACATCTACGCCGGCCAGCCGGAGAAGACTTCGCCGCTGGTCGCCTGGCTGGGCAAGGGGATCGACGGCAATGCCGTCTGGACCGACCTGGCCAAGATGCCGCACGTGCTCGTCGCCGGCACCACCGGCTCGGGCAAGTCCGGCTGCGTCAACGCGATCCTCTCCTCGATCCTGATGCACGCCTCGCCCAACGACGTTCGCCTGGTCCTGGTCGACCCCAAGCAGGTCGAGCTCAACCACTACGAGCACGTGCCGCACCTCTTGACCCCGGTCGTCACCTCACCGCGCCTCGCCGCCAATGTGCTCGCCAACCTGATCGGTGAGATGGAGAGCCGCTACGGGATCATGGGCCAGGCTCGCTGCCGCAACCTGGCCGAGCTGAACCGCGCCCGGACCAAGGCAGGCGAACCGCCGCTGCCGCACATCCTCTGCGTGATCGACGAGCTCGCGGACCTGATGATGGTCTCCCCGGCCGAGGTCGAGGACTCGATCATCCGCCTCGCCCAGAAGTCGCGGGCGACCGGCATCCACCTGGTCCTGGCGACGCAGCGCCCCTCGACCGACATCATCACCGGCACGATCAAGGTCAACATCCCGGCGCGAATCGCCTTCGCCGTCTCCTCGCAGACCGACTCGCGGGTGATCCTGGACCAGGGCGGGGCAGAGGCCCTGCTCGGCCAGGGCGACATGCTCTTCCGCGGCGCCGGAACCTCGAAGCTGGCCCGTGTCCAGGGCGCCTTCGTGACCGAGGAGGAGATCGCCCGGATCACCGGCCACTGGTCCAAGCAGGGCGAACCTGAATTCGAGGACGAGCTGCTCGAGGTGCACGAGGAGACCGCTGGGAACGGGGGCGACGACGAGTTCGACCCCGATGCCGACGATCTGCTCGACGAGGCGATCCGCACGGTCGTGCAGACCGAAACGGCGTCCGTCTCGATGATCCAGCGCCGCCTGCGTGTCGGCTACACCCGCGCCGGTCGCCTGATCGACATGCTCGAGCGGCGCGGGGTCATCTCCGGCTATGAGGGCTCAAAGCCCCGGCAGGTCCTGATCACCGAGGCCGACCTCTCCCGTGTGCTCTCCGGCGGGCAGGAGCCCGAGCCGGTTGCGGTCGACGCTGACGATCCCGTTTAACAGGGCTCATTCGCGCCGGAGGCGCGTAGGAGAGACAATGTCGGCGTGGACACCGGTATCGGAGCCACTTTGCGTGAGGCGCGAACCCGCCGCAAACTCGACCTTTCCGAGGTTGAAGCGGCAATCAAGATCCGCGCTCGCTTCCTGCAGGCGATGGAGAACGAGGAGTGGGACGCCCTGCCGGGCGGCGCCTACACGCGCGGGTTCATCCGCACCTACGCGTCCTACCTTGGCCTGGACGGCGAGCGCCTCGCCGACGATTACCGTCGCAGCACCGCGCCGCCGGGAGGGGAGAGGCCCCCGAAACGGGTTGAGCCCGTACCGACCGGTGCGCGCCACACCGACCCTCGCGTTCCCGGACGCGTTCTCGTCGTGGCGGTTTGCCTGATCCTCGTCGCGCTCGTGGTCGGGATCGGCCTGGCCGGTGGCGACGGAGACTCCTCGACGACCTCATCGCCGCCTGCCGACGAGGGTGGTAAAGCGAGCAAGAAGCAGGTGCGCGACAACGACACCACCGCGCGGCCAGGCGTTGCGCTGCGCCTCGCCGCAACGGCGGAAGTCTGGGTCTGCCTGCTCGACGCCGGCGCGAAGCCGCTGGTCGACGGCCAGATCCTCGAAGAAGGGGCGGAAGCGGGCCCGTTCCGCTCGGGCCGGTTCGAAGTCGCCCTGGGTAACGGCTCGGTGACGATGTTCGTCAACGACAAGCAGGCGCCGATTCCGGAAAGCTCCAGCCCCGTGGGCTACAGAATCAACCCAGACGGAGAGCTGACCTCGCTCGAAGAAGGCGAAAGACCGGACTGTGAATGACTGAGAAGGTTGTTCGCGCCGGGATCGTCGTTACCGGCACCGAGGTCTTGACGGGGCGGATCGCCGACCGCAACGGGCCGTGGGTCTCTGAAGAGCTCGCCGGGCTGGGGGTCGAGGTCGCCCACATCCTCGTCGTCGGCGACCGCCCGGAGGACCTCGAGTCGGCCCTGCGCTTCATGGCCGCCGAGGGGATGGACCTGATCGTCACTTCGGGCGGTCTCGGTCCCACGGCTGACGATCTGACGGCCGAGATCGTCGCTCGCTTCGCCGGCCTCGAAATGGTCCTCGACGAGGACATGGAGGAGAAGATCGCCGCGATCCTGCGCAACTTCGCCCGCCGCTTCAGCTTCGACGAAGAGGCGGTGCGGGAGGCCAACCGCAAGCAGGCGATGGTTCCGGAGGGCTCGATCGCGCTCGATCCGGTCGGAACCGCGCCGGGCCTGGTCGTGCCGGCGGGGGAGCGGGTCGTGATCGTCCTGCCGGGCCCGCCGCGCGAGCTGCAGCCGATGTGGCCGCGCGCGGTCGAGGCGCGCCCGGTGCAGGCGATCCTCACCCGCGCTACGCCGCTCCTCGCCTACACGGTGCGGATGTTCGGCATCCCCGAGTCGGAGATCGCCAAGAGCCTGCGTGAGATCGAGGCCGGGGGGGTCGAGCTTGGTGCGGTCGAGATCACGACCTGCCTGCGCAAAGGCGAGATCGAGATCGACGTGCGCTACCGGGCCGACGCGGCGCCGGTTGCCGAGGCGGTGCGCGCCGGGCTCCTCGATCGCCACACCCGCCACCTGTTCAGCCTCGACGGCGAGACGATCGACTCCCAGCTTGCCGGCCTCCTGCAGGGTCGCTGGCTGGGCCTGGCCGAGTCCTGCTCGGGCGGTCTGCTCGCCGCGCGGATAACCGACCTGCCGGGGGCGTCCACGTACTTTGCCGGCAGCGTCGTCGCCTACTCGAACGGGGCCAAGGCGGACCTGCTCGGCGTCGACCCGGCGTTGATCGAGGAGCACGGCGCGGTCTCCCCGGAGGTTGCGGAGGCGATGTCGCGAGGTGCCCTGGAGCGCTTCGAGGCCGACGTCGCCGTCTCGATCACCGGCATCGCCGGCCCCGATGGGGGCACGGAGGAGAAGCCAGTCGGCTACGTCTGCTTCGACGCCCGGCTCGGCGACGGCACCGCGATCGCCCGCGACCCCGTCATCCCCGGCGGCCGCGAAGACATCCGCGAGCGCTCCGCTCTCGTCGCGATGCACATGCTGCGCACCCTGCTCGGCGAGGGCGACGCGCCTTTGTAGGGGAGTCGCCACACACTTTTTACGATCGCCGCGTATCTCGCGCGCCTCGATCGCGTAGCGTCGCGGCATGGTCAAGGAGAGGCTGAAGAGCCCGCGGGCGCGGTTGTTCGTCGCCCTCGATTTGCCCGACGCGGCGCGGGCGGGGATCGTGGCGTGGGGGCGGAAGGCCCTGGCCGATCCCGCCCTGCGTCCGGTCAAGCCGGAGTCGCTGCACATCACCCTGGCCTTCCTCGGTTGGACGCCGGAGAAGGAGATAGACCGGCTCGGGGAGATCGTCGCGGCGAGCCGAGGCGAGGCGCCGTCGCTCGAGCTGGGCGATCCGGTGCCGCGCCCCGAGCGCGGTCGCCCGCGCCTCTTTGCCCTTCCGGCCGACTCCCGGCAGGCGGTCACGCTGCAGGCCCGGCTGCAGGAGCGACTGGTTTCGGCCGGGCTCTACGAGCCGGAGAAACGGCCGTTCTGGCCGCATGTCACCGTCGCCCGGGTGAGGCGCGAGGAACGCGGCTCGAAGCGGCCAGCGCTGGTTTCAAAGCTTCCTGGGGCGGTGCCGCAAGACCTGCTGCAGCCTGCGGTTTGCCGCCGGATGACTCTCTACCGTTCTGAACTCCAGCCGCAGGGTGCGCAGTACACCCCGCTGGCGCAAGTCGAGCTGCCCGCAGGCGGGCGGCAGTGAGGTGAAAGAGATGGCAGACAAGAAAGCGGCTCTGAAGGACGCATCGGCCAAGGAGGCCAAAGCGAAGGACGCGGCGCTGGAAGCGGCCGTGACCCAGATCGAGCGGGATTTCGGCCAGGGCGCCTTGATGCGCCTCGGCGCCGACGCGACGATCAAGATCCCGGCGATCCCGACCGGGGCGCTTGCCCTCGACCTGGCGCTGGGCATCGGCGGCGTGCCGCGCGGCCGCATCGTCGAGATCTTCGGCCCGGAGTCCTCGGGTAAGACGACGCTGATCTACCACATCATCGCCGAAGCCCAGAGCCGCGGCGGGATCTGCGCCTTCATCGACACCGAGCACGCGATCGACCCGAGCTACGCGCGCAAGATAGGCGTCGACACCGACGAGCTGCTGGTCTCCCAGCCCGACTACGGCGAGCAGGCGCTGCAGATCGCCGACCGTCTGATCGCCTCCGCCGCGATCGACGTGGTCGCGATCGACTCGGTCGCGGCGCTGACGCCGAAAGCCGAGCTGGATGGGCAGATCGGCGACACGACCGTCGGCCTGCAGGCGCGGCTGATGTCGCAGGCGATGCGCAAACTGGCCGGCAACCTCAACCGGACCAACACCGTTTGCCTCTTCACCAATCAGATCCGCGAAAAGGTCGGCGTCCAGTTCGGCTCGCCGGAGACCCAGCCGGGCGGGCGGGCGCTGAAGTTCTACTCCTCGCAGCGCCTCGACATCCGCCGTATCGAGACCCTCAAGGAAGGGACCGAGGCGGTCGGCAACCGGGTCCGGGTCAAAGTCGTCAAGAACAAGGTCGCCTCGCCATTCCGGCAGGCCGAATTCGACATCGAGTACGGCGTCGGGATCTCCCGCGAGGGAGGCCTGCTCGACTTCGGCATCGAGCACAACCTGGTGCAGAAATCCGGCTCGTTCTTCTCCTACGGCAAGACCCGCCTCGGCCAGGGGCGCAACAACGCCAAACAGTTCCTCGCCGAGAACCCGGAGATCGCCGCCGAGCTGGAGGCCAAGATCCGCGCTGCGCTCGGCATCGGCGCCGAGAATGTCGCGGAAGAGGCCTCGCCTGTGGCTGAAGGGCCTCCGCCCCCGGTGGCTGAGGCGCAAGCCGCATAGCGATTAGACAGACACGTCTATAGGAGTAGTCTTTGATCTAGATGAAGATCAGCATGCCGTCGTGGATGTCGACACGCGGCAACGGCTCAGGGCCGGATTTGGTCCTGAATCGGCTGGAGGCCCTAGATTCTCAGCTCGGTGAGCTGAGGCGCTCCGAGCTCGAACGGATCGCTTCGCTGAGCGCCGAGGAGGCGCGGCGGGCTCTGATCGAGGAAGTCGAAGCCGAGGCACGGCGCCAGGCGAGCCTCTCGCTGCGCCGGATCGAGGAGGACACCCGGCGCGAGGCTGAGAGCCGCGCCCGCGGAATCCTGGCCACTGCGACGCAGCGCCTCGCGGGCTCCTACGCGGCGCAGGCCACCACCCAGCTTCTCCACCTCCCCAACGACGCGATGAAGGGCAGGATCATCGGCCGCGAGGGGCGCAACATCCACGTCCTGGAGCAGCTCACCGGGGTCGATATCATCGTCGACGACACGCCCTCGGCCATCCGCCTCTCGAGCTTCGACGGGATGCGCCGCGAGGTTGCCCGGCTCACCCTCGAACGATTGATCGCCGACGGCCGCATCCATCCGGCCCGCTGCGAGGAGGCGTTCGCTCAGGCGAGGAAGGAAATCGAGGACAGGGTCATCGAAGAGGGGGAGAGGGCAGTGCTCGACGCCAGGGTCAACGGCCTCCATCCAGATCTGATCGAGCTGCTCGGCAAGCTCCAGTTCCGCACCAGCTACGGCCAGAACGTGCTCACCCACCTGGTCGAGTGCTCTTACCTCGCCTCGCTGATCGCGCTCGAGCTCGGTGCGGCCGCGGACATCGCCAGGCGGGCGGCCCTCCTGCACGACATCGGCAAGGCCCTCGATCAGGAGGTCGATGGCACCCACGCCCAGGCCGGCGCCAGGATCGCTCGCCGCTGCGGTGAGAGCGAGGCCGTGGTCCACGCGATCGAGGCCCATCACGACGAGGTCGAGCCGTCCACGGTCGAGGCGGTGATCGTGCAAGCCGCCGACGCCCTCTCCGGCGCCCGGCCCGGCGCCCGGGGAAGCACCCTGGAGGGCTACGTGGCGCGCCTGCATGAGCTCGAGGCACTTGCCGCCCGCCACGACGGGGTGGAGAGGGTCTACGCGATGCAGGCCGGTCGCGAGATGCGGGTGATGGTCGACCCTGGCGAGGTCGATGACGAGGGAGCGGCGCTGATCTCACACGAGATAGCCGTCGCGGTCGAGCGTGAGCTCTCCTATCCCGGTCGGATCAAGATCACCGTGATCCGCGAGAGCCGGGCGACCAACTACGCCCGATAGCTCTCTTGCAGCAGCGTCACTCCGCCGCCTGTGGATAGGATGCCGCGCGCATGGATTACGAACTGATCTTCTACATCTCGGGCGGCGTTCTCGCCGTCTCGGCGGTCGTCCTCAGCTTCCTCGGGTTGAAAGTGGAGAGGTTCCCGGGTCGGGCCGCGCCCCTGGTAGTGATCTGGTTTGTCGTGCTGGTGGGTCTCTCGACGACCTTCGCCGTCCTCCACTCCCAGCACGAGGAAGAGCACCGCGAGGCGGAGTCCGGGTTGCCGCAGGCGACCCATGAGGCCGAAGAAGAGGAGTCCGAGTAGGCATCCTGGCCTAGTCTTTGGGCCATGCCCAGGTATCACGTCACCACGTTCGGTTGTCAGATGAACGTGCACGACTCGGAGCGCATGCAGGGAATGCTCGAGTCGCTTGGCTACGAGGCGGCTGAGAGCCGCGCCGACGCCGACCTGATCCTCTTCAACACCTGCTCGATCCGTGAGTCGGCGGACAACCGCTTCGTCGCCCACCTCGGCGAGGCCAAGCGGCTCAAGTCCGAAAACCCCGACCGCATCGTGGGCGTGGGAGGCTGCTGGGCCCAGTCGGTCAAGGAGGAGGTCTTCGAGCGCTTCCCCTTCGTCGACGTCGCCTTCGGTCCCGGGCAGATCCACCGGCTCGCCGAGTTCCTCAACTCCGATTCGCTCACCGCCCAGGGTTACTTCGAGTTCGAGGACTTCTCCGGCCACCTGCCGGCGCGGCGCGAGCGCGAGTTCCAGGGCTGGTTGCAGATCTCACAGGGCTGCAACTGCAAATGCGCCTACTGCATCGTGCCCTCGACCAGGGGCCGCGAGGAGAGCCGCGATCCGGCGGAGCTGGTCGCCGAGGCAGAGGCGCTTGCGGCCGACGGCGTGCTGGAGGTGACGTTGCTAGGCCAGAACGTCAACAGCTACGGACGCGACCTCAGCGGCGAGTCACGGATCAGCTTCGCCGAGCTCCTGGGGCGGGTGGACGCGGTCGAGGGGATCGAGCGGATCCGCTACACCAGTCCGCACCCCAAGGACATGCGCGAGGACGTGATCCGCGCCCACGCCGAGCTGCCGGCCCTCTGCGAGCACATCCATCTGCCCCTCCAATCGGGGTCGAGCACGATCCTCAAACGGATGCGCCGCACCTACGACCGCCAGCGCTACATGGACCGGGTCTCGCTGATTCGCGAGCACGTGCCCGACTGCGCGATCACCACCGACATCATCGTCGGCTTCCCGGGGGAGAGCGAGGCGGACTTCGAGCAGACGCTGGAAGTCGTCGACGAGGTCGGCTACGACAGCGCCTTCACCTTCATCTTCTCGCCGCGGCGGGAGACCGAAGCGGCGACCATGGGCGAGCAGGTCGCGCATCCGGTCAAGCGCGAGCGGATGGAAAGGTTGGTCGAGCTGGTGCAGCGGCGGGCGACCGAGAAGGCGCAGCGGTTCGTGGGGCGGGAGGTCGAGGTGCTCGTCGAGGGTCCGAGCAGGACCGATCCGACGCGGCTGCGCGGGCGGACGCGGCACAACAAGGCGGTCAACTTCGATGGAGCCGCCGAGCCGGGTGAGCTCGTTCAGGTCCAGATAGACGCCGCGACCTCCACCACTCTCAGCGGGGTAGCGGCGAAACCCCTCACTCAGCTCTTTCGGTGATCCTGGCGATCTTTGGGCCCACCGGGGTGGGGAAGACCGGGGTGGCCCTCGCCTTGGCCGAGGAGCTGCGGAATCTTGGTGAGGATCCGGTTGCGGTCTCCTGTGATGCGTTGCAGGTCTACGAAGGCCTGGAGACTCTCACCGGCGCGGCCACCGCTGACCAGCAAGGGCAGCTCGAGCATCGCTTGCTGAGCTTCGTGCCGGCCACGCAGCCGTTCTCGGTGGGGGACTACATGCGGCTGGCCCACGCGGAGATCGACGCGGCGCTGACGATGGGCCGCCGGCCCATCGTGGTGGGGGGGACCGGGCTGTATTTGCGCGCCGCGGTGGCTGAGTTGTCGCTCGAAAAGGCGCCCTCAGGGTCGCAGGACTCGGAGCTTTGGTCGCCCGATACCCGCTTGCCCACGACGATCTTCGGCTTGGACATGGACCGGGCGCAGCTGTATGAGCGGATCGATGCACGGACGGAGGCGATCGTCGCCGGCGGGGCGGAGGAGGAGGTGCGCAGGGCCGAAGCGCTGGGACCATCGCGGACTGCCCGCAAGGCGCTCGGCTTCGACGAGCTGCTCGCCGGCGACGTCGAGCGGATGAAGAAGCGCTCGCGCAACTACGCCCGCCGCCAGCTCACCTGGATGCGCAAGATCCCCAACCTCCACACGATCGACCGCACCTACCTCGACGACGCCGCGGTCGCGGCGGAGATCGCTGCTCGCCTTCAATATCGGAGGCCACGACCCTTCAATAGGCTCCGACGATGCGATTCGAGAAGTGGCAGGCGCTGGGGAACGACTACGTGATCTTGGAGGCGGAGGCGTTGCCCTGGGAGTTGACGGGCGCCCGGGTGGAATGGATCTGTGACCCGCATTTCGGAGTGGGCGCCGACGGCGTGCTGCTGCTCGCGCGCAGCGACGACCCTGAGCTCGTCGCCGAGCTGCGCATCTTCAATCCCGATGGGTCCGAGGCCGAGCTGTCGGGGAATGGGGCGCGTGAGGCGATCCTGTACCTGCGGCGGCACGGCTGGGCCGATGCGGACACGTTCACTATTCGCACGGTTGCCGGGCCGATCACGCCCACGATCACCTCGGAGTTGACCTGCTCGGTGGACATGGGCAAGGCCACGACCGCGTCGAAGGACTTCCTTTCGGGAGGACCGGACGGCCGGGGAAATCTGAGCGCCGCAGGCCGCGAATGGGACTTCCAGCACGTCTCGATCGGCAACCCGCAGTGTGCGATCGAGGTCGGCGACGAGCTCGAGGAGCTCGATCTGGCCACGATTGGGCCGGAGATCGAAGGCCACGAGCTCTTTCCGAACCGGACGAACGTCTCCTTCTTCAAGGTCGACGGCAGCCACGTCCGGGCGCGGATCTTCGAGCGTGGGGTGGGCGAGACGCTCTCCTCGGGGACGGGGGCAAGCGGTGCCGCGGTGACCGCCTTCCTGCGCGGAGCGGCGAGCCCGATCGTGGTCGAGCTCGACGGCGGTGAGCTCAAGGTCGAGATCTCAGGCGATCTCGATGTCCGGCTCTCCGGCTGGGCCGAGCCGATCTGCTCCGGGGAGCTCTCGCCCGAGCTGATCGCGGCGCTGTCCGAGCTCACCTAATAGATTTCCGCGCCCGTGGGAATCGCAGATCCATCGAGACGCCTGGAGGCGATGCCTCCCTACATGTTCCAGGAGCTGGAGCGGCGCATCGCCGACAAGCGCGCCGCCGGCATCGACGTGATCAGCCTCGGCATCGGCGATCCCGACGAACCGACCTATCCCCACATCGTCTCGGCGATGCAGGAGGCGGTTGCCGACCCGGCCACGCACCAGTACCCGAGCAACCGCGGTCGCGACGATTTCCGCGCTGCCTTCGCCCGCTTCTACGACCAGCGCTTCGGGGTCGAGATCGATCCCGAAAGCGAGCTGATCCCGGCGATCGGCGCCAAGGAGTGCATCTACAACCTCTGCTTCGCCTTCCTCGATCCAGGCGGTGTCGCCCTCGCCTCGGATCCCGGCTACCCGGTCTACACCGGCGGCCCGATCCTCGCCGGCGCGACGCCCGAGCTGTTGCCGCTGGTTCCCGAGCTCGGCTTCGCCCCCGACCTGACCGCCGTGCCCGCGGACGTCGCCGCCAAGGCGCGGCTGATGTTCATCAACTACCCCAACAACCCGACCGGCGCGATCGTCCCCGAGGGATTCTTCGAGTTGGTCGTCTCCTTTGCCCGTGAGCACGAGATCCTCGTCGTCCACGACAACGCCTACTCGGAGACCACGTACGACGGCTACGTCGCACCCAGCTTCCTGGCCACCCCCGGAGCAAAGGACGTCGGCGTCGAGGTTTTCTCGCTCTCCAAGGGCTTCAACATGACCGGCTGGCGCTGCGCCGCGATTCTCGGCAACGCCGAGGCGGTGCAGACCTACTGGCGGCTGAAGACCAACGTCGATTCGGGCTTGTTCGAGGCGGTGCAGAAGGCCGGGGTGGCCGCCCTGGAGGGCCCCAGTGGCCCGCTCGAGCGGATGAATGAGACCTACGCCCGCCGCCGCGACCTGGTCGTCTCGGCGCTGGGCGCGATCGGTGTCGACGTGAGCGCGCCGAAGGGGACGATCTACGTCTGGGCGCCGGTCCCCGAGGGCCACACCTCGACCTCCTTCGCCGAGTTGGTGCTCGAAGAGGCAGCGGTCGTCGTCTCACCGGGCTCGATGTACGGGCCGAGCGGCGAGGGCTTCTTCCGCATCGCCCTCACCACCCCGGACGAGCGCATCAGCGAGGCGGTAGAGCGGATGCGCGAGCACCTGTCATAGCCGTCAGGCGCCCGCGCATGCTCTCGATAACAGCTACTTGACCTCGACTTCGTCGATCATGCCCTTGAAGGCGTGGGGCGGGCCGCCCTGGCGGTCGCTGATGAAGCAGTAGAAGGCGTAGCGGCCGGGTTTCAGGTTGAACGTGACGGTCTGGCTTTCGCCGCCTTCAACTACGGCGGTGGCCTCGCCTTCTTTGCGCACCGGTGGCTTGCCCTTTTCGGTTTTGAAGAAGCGCTCCACGTCCGCAGCCGTGCTGTCGCCGATCAGTTGCGAGGCGATCAGATGATGGGGCTGGGCCCCGTCGTTCTCGAAGTCGATTGCGACCTCCCCGGACGGCAGCGCCTCAGAATCGAAGCTGTACTCGAGCGCGGTGACGGTGGCGTCGGCTTCCGGCAGCTCGTCGCCGGACTCATCGCCGCTCACCTCGATCGTCGCCACCGACTTCGTGTCGGGACGGCCTTCCGTGCTGAGGGCGTAGTAGGTGCCGGGTTGCAGAACCTGCGTCACCGTGCCGCTCTCGCCGGGCTTGGTGCCGCCGATTCCGCCGCCGGCGAAGAACCAGTCGGGGAACGGTTTCCCGCTACTTGCCTTGCCGAGACCATCGACGACTTCCTCCGCCGAGTGGTCGCCCTCGACGCGGATCAGCTGCAAGTCGTTTCCACCTTTGGCTTGGTTCTTCAGCGTGATCTCAGCGGTTCCGGCCTCCGCACTCTGCGGGCCGGCGACCCTCCGTTGCTTTCCTTCTTCGGTGATCGTGAAGGTCAGGCTCTGCTCGTCCTCGCCACCGCAAGCGGCGAGGGCGGTCGCGACCAACGCGATCGCGACGAGACAGACGGACGCGCGGACTGACGATCGACTGGCGTTGGGACTCACTTTCCTCCCTCTGTTGGTGACGAGACGCCCCACCCCTCTGGGGCGGAGAGAACCTAACGCTTGCTCCAGTAGCGGTCCAGGCCGCGCCACTGGTACTCGGGTGGGACGCACTGGATCAGCTCTTCGGCTGACTCCGTGGTCTCGGCGTGTTCGGCAACCAGGTTGCGGTGGCGCTGCTCGTAGTCCTGCCTCGGAGAGCTCGCGGGCAAGCTGGGCCTCTTCGCGCAGGCGCTCGCGAACCTTGGCGAGGTGGGGCGCCGGATCGTCGATCGCGCCGAAGTGGGTGAGGGCGAGGCGCTCGGGCGCCCAGCTTTCGACGATCCCGATCGAGTCTTCCCAGGTCTCGATGTCGATGTCGGGCGGGGGAGTGGGAGGGACGATCAGGTCGGTCCCGGGAATCGACACCGCGGCGACGTCGCCGACGAAGGCGGTGCCGCTCTCCTCGTGCAGGTAGCAAACGTGGTGGGAGGCGTGGCCGGGCGTGTAGGCGACGCGCATGCCGAGCACCTGCTCGCCGCCGGCGAGAGGATGAACGTTGCGCCTCCGGCACGGGGACGATCTCGCCCCAGAGGCGCTCCATCTGGTCGCCGTAGAGGCGCCCGGCGCTGGCCAGCAGCTTCGAGGGGTCGATCAGGTGAGGGGCGCCGCGCTCGTGTACGTAGACCTCGACGTCCGGCCAGCGGCGCACCAGGGCGCCCGTGGCGGCGGCGTGATCGAGGTGGATGTGGGTAAGCAGCAGCGCCCGCGGCCTCTCGTCGCCGAGCGCCTCGAGCACGTTCGAGACCGATGACTCTGGTCCAGGATCGACCAGCACCCCGCCCACCTGCCAGCAACCGATCACATGTGGTCGCCCCAGATGCATCGACATCGATTACCCGCATCCGCGCAGCCTATGGAGTCGGGGAGGGCTCGACGGAGCCTCCCCGCTGTTGCTCCGACGAGCCCTCCCCCGACTCCCTCAAGCAACCGGATCAGGAAAGCGGTCGTCCTCGGCGAGCGTTTGCCGCAGCCCCTCTTCGAGGCCGCGCGGCGCGTAGCCGAGCTCACGGCTCGCCTTCTCGTGGCTGGCCCAGAAGGTGACGTTGTCGGCGGAGGAGATCAGCTCGCGCAGGTTGGGCGGCTGACCCATCATCTTGCCGACCAGGGGGCCGATCGGCGTCAACGCCTTCAGCAGCGGCACTGGCATCGCCCGCTTGGGGGCCTTGCGTCCCGTGGCGGCGGCAACGGTTTCGATCGCCTCGCGCATCGTGCTCACCGGGCCACTCAGCACATAGGTCTCGCCGAGCCTGCCTTTGTCGACGGCGAGCACGATGCCGGCGGCGATGTCCTCCACGTGGGTCAGGCAGATGCCGAACTCGGGGAACGGCATCAGCACCAGTTTGCCGGCGAAGAATTCCTTGAGCAGGTCGGCCACCTGGGAGGAGTCGTCGGGGCCGTAGACGCCGCCGGGCTGGACGATCACCGCCGGTAGGTCCAGCTCAGTGACCATTCGTTCGACGATCCGCTGGGCCTCGAGCTTGGTCTCCTCGTAGTAGGAGGTGAATTCCTTGCCCGGATGCCTGTAGGTCTCGTCGACGACTTTGCGATGGGTGTTGCCGAAGGTGCCGCAGGTCGAGACGTGGACGATCTTCGCCACCTTGGCGTCGAGCGCCGCGTGCATCGTCCGCTCGGTGCCGGCGACGGTCGCCTCCCACATCGCGGGGTGTTCCTTTGCGGGGATCCCGACCTTGTACATCGCTGCGGCGTGGACGACGGCGTCGCAGCCCTCCATGCCGGTCCGCATCGCCTCGGCGTCGCTGAGATCGCCGTTGACGAGCTGCGCCCCGAGCGCGGTCAGCTTGGCTGCCTTCTCGGGGCTGCGGACCAAGCAGACGACCTCGTCGCCGCGCTCGCGGAGCTGGCGCACGACGGTGCCGCCGATGAACCCCGTTCCTCCCGTGACGAAGACCTTCACGGCTGCGAAGCCTATCTCGACGGCCGACGTGGGAGGGCGCTCCGCCTACAATCAGGCCAAGTGGATCGATCCCGCAACGGGCGCAACAAGCAGACGCGATACGCCGCCAACGGCACCGGCGTCTCCAACCCGCGCGCCCGCCAGCGCGCTCTGGCGATCGGTATTACCGAGGGTGGCGAGGACGGAGATCCGCTCGCCGAGCTGAAGGAGCTGCTGCGCACCGCGGGCGTGGCCACCGCCGGAGAGGCGCTGCAGCAGCGCGCCGCACCCGACCCCGACCGCTACCTGGGCCGCGGCAAGCTCGCCGAGGTGAAGGCCCAGATCGGCGCCTGCGATGCCAACCTGGTCGCCTGCGACGACGAGCTGGCGCCGCGCCAGGAGCGCAACCTGGAGGCGGCGCTGGGCGTGCCGGTGATCGACCGCACCGCCGTGATCCTCGACATCTTCGCCGACCACGCCCACTCGGCCGAGGGCAAGCTGCAGGTCGAGCTGGCGCAGCTCGAGTACAACATGGCCCGCATGCGCGGCCTCTGGACGCACCTCGAGCGTCTCGGGGCCGGCAGGATGGACGGCGGCATCGGCACCAGGGGACCGGGCGAGAGCCAGATCGAGACCGACCGTCGCCTGGCCCGCAACCGGATCGCCGCACTGCGCAAGCGGCTCGGCCGCCTGGAGCGCAACCGCGGCGTGATGCGCGCCCGCCGCGAGAGCTCCTCGCTTCCCCGGGTCGCCCTGGCCGGCTACACCAATGCCGGCAAGTCGACCCTGCTCAACGCGCTGACCGGGACCGAGGAGGTTGGCGTCGGCGACAGGCTCTTCCACACCCTCGATCCGACCACCCGCAGCGTCCCGCTCTCCGGCCGCGACTTCCTCTTCACCGACACGGTCGGCTTCATCGAGAAGCTGCCGCACCAGCTCGTCGAGGCTTTCAAGGCCACCCTGGAGGAGACGGTGCTGGCGGACCTGATCCTGCAGGTCGTCGATGCAGCCGCGCCCGAGGAGCGGCGGACCGCCGAGCTGGAGGCAGTCGACTCGGTGCTCGAGGAGATCGGCGCCGGCGACAAGCCGCGCTTGCTGGTGCTCAACAAGGCCGACCTGCTGGCTGAGGAGGAACGACGCGAGGCCTTGCTCCGGCACCCGGGAGCAATTCTGGTCTCCGCCCTGACCGGTGAGGGGATCGAAGAGCTGGAGGAGCAGGTCGAGCGGGCCTTCGAGGACACGTTGGCCGAGGTCGAGCTGCTGGTCCCCTACAGCGAGGGGGCGCGGTTGCATGAGCTGCATGAGCTTGCGGGGGATCTGGAGCGGACCGAGCGCGAGGACGGCGTGCTCGTGCGTGCAAGGGTTCCTGTGGCTGAGTTACATCGGTTTACCGATTTGGCCGTTGTGTAGAGAGGGCGGGGGTGTCCCCGCTCCGACTCGCGTCGCTTGGCTCGCTCGAGTATCCGGTCGGAGACGCCCTCACCCTCCCCCGGCGCTATAGGGTGCGCGCGATGGAACTCCGAATCGCCAGGCTGAAGGACGGGGCAATCGCGCCTAGCCGCGCCCATGAAGGTGATGCTGGCTTGGATCTTTATGCCTGCGAGGCAGCGCACTTGGGGCCGGGAGAGCGTTGGAGTGTTGGCACGGGCGTTGCTGTTGAGATTCCCGAGGGGCATGCGGGGTTGGTGCTGCCTCGGTCTGGGCTGGCCCGGGACCACGGGATTGCGCTGGTGAACAGTCCGGGCTTGATCGATTCCGGCTATCGGGGGGAAATTCGGGTGTTGCTGTTGAACACGGATCCCGCCGAAACTTTCAAGATCGGGCCGGGGGATCGGATTGCGCAGTTGGTCATTGCCCCGATCGCTCTGCCTGAGCCGGTCGAGGTCGAGTCGCTTGGCGAGTCGTCCCGTGGCGACGGCGGCTTCGGCTCCAGTGGCCGTTAACGGTGGCGGATTCGGAGCTTGATCGTGGCCGGCGTGCGGTCGCGGTTGCCCGCGCGGTCGATCGCCAGGACGCGGAAGGCATGGCGCCCCAGTGCCAGGCGATAGACGCGGGGAGAGCGGCAGGGCTTGAAGGCTTGGCGATCCAGCTTGCAGAGAAAGTGGGCACCCGACTCGCTGGCGGCAAAGGAGAAGGTGACCGCGCGTCGCCGAGCCGTCGCCAGGAGCACGCTGGCGGGACGGTGGAGGAACCGCGTCTGTGGCGCCTGGAGATCTTTAGGCGGCTGAGGCGGCGGTTGCGGAGTGACTGCTTGTGGCGTCGTGGTTCCTTGCGGCGGCGGCTCGGGGTTCGGATCGGATGGCGTGTTGGGCGGGCGGAAGCTGTTGGGGGCGCGTTCCTCGACTTCCTCGCAGGCGATCGGCGCGGCGTCGGGGCCGTTCTCCGGGAAATCGATCTGAGCGGTATCCGAGCCTTCGCCACAGTCGATCGTCGGATCGGGGTCAGGGGTGGGCGCGCCGGAGTTGGCGAGGATCGTGTCGTCGCCGCCGGCGGCGAAGTAAGAGTCTTCTCCCGGCCTGCCGAGGAGCTGGTTGGGGCCGGAGTCCCCGATCATGATGTCGTCGAGGCTGGTTCCCTCGGTGTCCTCGAGTCCGAACAGGCCAGTCAGCAAGGCAGCGCTCGAGCATTGGGGTTGGCCCGCAGGACCGACCAGGCCCGCGGCCTGCGCGGCCATGTTGATCGCGACCGCCTGGTTGAAGTTCGCCCAGTTGGCGTTGTCGCGCCCTTCGCCACCGTCGAGTGAGTCGCCATCGCAGACAGCGTTGGAAACGAACAGGTCGTCTCCCGTGCCGGCATGCAGGTCGTCGTCACCGCTGTTGTTCGGCACGGCGTCGTCCCCGCCGCCGGCGTTGGAGACGTCGTTGCCCGGCCCATCGACGAGGGCGTCCTCGGTGTCGCCACTGGCCAGGTTGTCACCGCCGTCGCCGCCCAGCAGGATCACCGAGGTCGTCTCCGGGAAGCCGGTGGTGGTGAGGGTGTCGTTGCCCTGCAGGCCCGCGAGCATGATCGAGTTGGGAGCCTCGTCGAGGTCGAAGGAGCCGGCCGGTCCGCCGTTGCGAGTGAAGCTGACCAGCTGGGTCGCGCTGGAGTAAGTCGCCGTGACGACGTCGTTGCCATTACTGCCGGTCAGGTAGAGCGCGGGCGTGTCGCCCTCCTGGGGCGCCATCAGGCCGGCACTCACGGTGCTCGGGTCGCGCGGATCGACTTCCTGGTCGCCGCCGCTGAACTCGCATTCTGAGAGCGTGGTGCCGGTCGCAGCTTCGCAGTAGTCGCCCTCGGGGCCCCCGAAGACGTTGTCGTCCCCTCCTTCGCCGAGGATCACGTCGGCCCCGCCACCCCCATAGAAGGTTTGATCCTGGTCGGTGCCGACGAGGAAGTCGGAGAAGGCGGTGCCGATCACGACGTCGAAGTCGGCGGCTTCGATGTCTTCGTCGACACCGCCGCCCTTCAGGGGCCAAGCCGTTGTCGCCGAGGTTGCTCTGCATGTTCAGGTAGACACCGCGGCCGTCCCTTCCGGTCGGCAGCCCGTCGAAGTCGGAGGTGCCGGGCCGATCGAAGAAACCCGGCGTCGCCCCGGTCGCGTAGCTGAGCGTGTCGAAGCCCCCGCCGGTGTTCTGGATGTCGTCGATCGTCGCGTCGCCGCGGACGAAGTCGTTTCCGGCTTCGCCGTCGAGCAGGGAGTCGGCACCAAATCCTCCTGAGAGGTGGTCGTCGTCGGCGCCACCGCGAAGCTGGTCGTCGCCTATCCCGCCGTAGAGGCGGTCGTTTCCCGGGCCCCCGTTGAGTCTGTCGTTGCCCCGACCGCCGAAGAGAGTGTCATTACCTCCTTCGCCGTTGACGAACGTGACGCTGCGCGGCGCGTGGATCGTGTCGTCGCAGGGCGTGCCGACGATCGTGTCGCCGACCGTTTCGGGGCCTTCGGCGCAGCTCGGCGCAGCTGCGGCCGCGGCCGGCGCGATCGCGAGGATCAGCTGCAGAACAAGGGGTCCCAACAGGGTAAGCAAGGGCCTGCACCGAGGTTGCACGGTCATCGCTTACCCAAACCGTCGTGTTTCTACTCAGTTGCGCTGCGCGACCCGCCGGGCGCATTGCTCGGCGGCGAGCTCCAGCTCGTCGTCAAGCGGCTCCAGCTCGGGTGAACCGCCGTAGCGATGCCCTAGCGCCAGGGCGATCAGGTGATCCGCCAGCCAGGCGTTCTTCGGCAGCAGTGGCCCGTGCAGGTAGGTGCCGATCAGGTTGTCGCGGCGCACGCCCTCGAAGCCGTCCTTGCCGTTGTTGCCGAACCCCTTCAGCACTCGACCCAGGGGCGTGGCGCCATCGCCGAGGTAGGTGCGTCCGCCGTGGTTCTCGAAGCCCGCGATCGTCCGCGGCCCAGCGCCGAGGTCGACCTCGATCGCGACGTTGCCGATCAGGCGATCTCCAGGCTCCCGCACGGTCTCCAGGTCGGCGAGCCCGAGGCCCGGGAGGCGCTCCTCGCCGAGCTGGTAGCTATGGCCGAGCAACTGGTAGCCGCCGCAGACGGCGAGCATGACGGCACCGCCGTCGACCGCCGTGGCGATCCCCTCGCGCTTGCTGGCGACCATGTCGGCGGCGACGGCGCGCTGGTCGCGGTCCTGGCCGCCGCCCAGGTAGAGGAAGTCGTGTGCGCCGGGATTGAGCCCATCACCCGGCCCGGCGCGCGCGTAGGCGAAGCCGATCCCGCGCCACTCGCAGCGCCGCTGCAGGAAGAGGATGTTGCCGCGGTCGGCGTAGATGTTCATCTGGTCGGGATAGAGGGCCAGCAGGCGGAGCTCCATCAGGACCCCCTTCCGAGCAGGACCACGGTCGAGCCGACGTGGTCGTCGGTCTGGGGGATGACGCGATGGCCGGTGGGCAGCAGACCCACCTGCGTCGCCTCATCTTCGAGAATGGCAGCGGTAAGGACGTGCAGCAGGTCTTCGGAGACCTCCTCCTCGAGCTCTCCGGCGGGGGAGACGGTCTGGCGCAGGCGTCGGGCCCGGATCCGGCTGCCGTCGAGGAGCGTCTCGATCGCCTGGCTGGAATAGACCCAGCCGTCCACCTCGCGCGTATCGGGGAGGGGGAGGGAGTCGTCGTCGGAAATCGGAACGCCCTCGACGATCGCAAACGCCGCAAGCCCGTCCGCCGTCAGGTGGTCGGCAACGCAGCGGAGACAACGCTTGCGCTCATCGGCCCCGGCGAAGAGCTGCAGCAGCTGCATGGGCACCAGCACGAGCTCGAACCGGCGACCCAGCGCGAAGTCCCGCGCATCGCCGAGCTCAGCTCCGGGCAGTTCCGCGATGAAGGTCGGGTTCAGATCCAGACCGCTGACCTCATACCCCCGCCGGACAAGGTGCGAGAAGACGCGCCCAGTCCCACAGCCAAGGTCCAGAATCGGCCCGCCCCGATCTGCAGCCAGCTCCTCCCAGAGCGCCAGGTCCGCGGCGTAACTCCCGCACTCCACTTCATGCCAGATGACAGATGCATCGCTCATCTCCAGAAGTCCTTCGTCAGGCCCCGCGAAGAGAGCAGCTTGTGCAGCTCCAGCAGCGCCGTGTAGGTGGGAAGGGCGAAGAGGTGGTTGGGGGCCTCGTCAAGCGCACGGTCGAGCGAGGACTCGATCTCCGGTTTGACCGCGATCGACTCCTCGGGCCAGCCTGCGTACTTGAGGCGCAGCGCCATCTCCGGCGCTCGCGTGCCGGCGCAGGTGACCCGCCGTACCCGTCCCGCGAGCAACTCGAAGTCGGCGTCCCAGACCCAGGAGACGTCGCGGCCGTCGGCGATGCGGTCATTCAGCCCGATCCAGAGATCGACCTGATCCTGGTCCGCCTCCAGCTTCAGCGTGCGCAGGACCTCGTTCGTCCCGGCGGGGTTCTTGACCAGGAGGATCGAGACCTGCTTGGCGCCGACGGCGATGGTCTCGACCCGGCCGAAGGCGCCCTTCGTATCGGCGAGGGCCGGCGCGATCCGGCTCGGCTCGACGCCCAGCTCGAGGGCGGCGGCGATCGCCGCCAGGGCGTTGTAGACGTTGTAGAGGCCCGGCAGGGGCAGCTCGATCGCAAGCTCGCCGCCGGGGGTGCGCACGGTCAGCGAGGAGCCGCGCATGCCGTGCAGCTCTATACGGGTTGCGGCGACGTCCGCCCGCGGCCGGTCGGCACCGCAGTTGGGGCATGAGTAGTGGCCGAGATGGCCGACGAAGGCGCGCTCGTAGGAGTAGGGATGACCGCAGCGACGGCAGTGCTTTGCGTCGAAGGCGTGCTGAAGCTCGGGAAGTGCCTGGGTCTCGTCGTCGATGCCGAAGTAGACGACCCCCTCGCGGCGCTTCGCCTCGGCGTCGCGGCCCAGATCGGCCACCAGTGGGTCATCCGCGTTGAGGGCGAAGCGGGTGCGACCGGTCCGCCCGGCGACCGTCTTCCCCCACTCCTCGGCGAGGGCCTCGGTCTCGCCGTAGCGGTCGAGCTGGTCGCGGAAGAGGTTGCCGAGGACGATCAGCGAGGGATCGAGCTGGGCCGCCACCCGCGGCAGCCAGGCCTCGTCGACCTCGAAGAGGCCCTCTTGGCCAGCTTGCTCGAGCAGGGCCGTGGCGATTCCCCAGGTCATGTTGGAGCCGGCCCTGTTGTGCACCGGCTGGCGCCCTTCGGCGCCGAGCAGGGCCGCCAGCATGCCGGCCGTGGTCGTCTTCCCGTTGGTCGCGCTGATCAGCGTCGCGCCGCGATCGAGGCCGGCGCCGAGGCGGGCGATCGCTTCGGGGTCGAGGCGCAGCAGCAGTCGTCCCGGCAAGGTCGTTCCGCCGCCGCGGCCGCTGGCCCGGCTGGCGACGCCGACCGTGCGCGCGGCAAGGCGCTTGGCCCCGAACAGCGCGCCGCCGCGGGTTTGACTCACTCCCCGGCCCGCGGCGAGACGATCACGTTCAGCGCCTGCGGCAGGATCCGCAGCTTGGCGGGCAGATCGGTCAGGTGCTCGCCGTCGGCGTAGACCGGGAACGGTTGGCTGGCGCTCAGCTCGAGCCGCGAGGCGCGAAACACGCGCACCTCGTCCTCCTCGACGTGGGTGCCCTTGAACACCTTGGGCAGGTTACCCAGGAAGCGCAGCTTGCCGACCTCGCCGACGGTCACCACGTCGAACTCTCCATCGCTCAGGTCGGCGTCCGGGGCGATGAACATGCCGCCACCGAAAGCCTTGCTGTTGGCGACCGAGACGGAGTAGCCGGTGAAGCGCTCGCGCCGCTCGCCGACTTGGATCGTGAAGCGGCCGGGCTTCCAGCCGAGCAGCGTGCGCACGCCGGCGTAGGCGTAGACGAGGTTGCCGCGCAGCCACTTGGTTTCGTTGGCCAGGCGGTTTGCTTCGGAGTCGAAGCCGACGCTGACGATGCCGAGGAAGCGCTTGCCGTTGACCTCGCCTACGTCGATGCAACGGGTCTGCCCGGCGGCGAGCATGGCGACGGCAGCCGCCGGCTCGGTGGGGATGCCGAGCACCCGTGCCAGGTCATTGCCGCGCCCGCCGGGGACGATCCCCAGCGGGGTCTCCGAGCCGGCGAGGGCACCGCCGATCGCCCCGATCAGGCCGTCGCCGCTGAGCACCACCGGGACCTCACCGGCTTCGGCCGCCCCCAGCGCCCGCTCGACGCCGTCCGCGAGCCCACGGGTGCGCTCGACCCGGAAGGGGATGCGGCGGGCGTCCAGCTCGTGCTCGATCTGGGGCAGCAGCTTCAGCGTGCGGCCATGCGCAGAGGCGGGGTTGATCAGCAGCGCCAGCGGCATCCCTTCGACTCGCATCCCGGGGCAGCCTATTCGGGCGATTGGCCTTCGGGGTGGAGACGCGAGACCAGGAAGCGCTCACCCTCGGAGTCGCCGGTCTCGAGCCAGGCGAAGCCGCGACCGCGCAGCCGCCAGTCGAGCCAGCGCCACCGCCCGATCAGGAGCAGGTGGCCGCCGGGTCGCAGGACCCGGGCGATTTCCCCCAGATGCAATCGACCCCCCGCCTGGACAACCAGGTCGAAGAAATCATCTGGATAAGGGAGCTTGCCCGGACTGCCGGGCTTGAACGCGACCCGGCCTTCCGGATCGAGTCCCACCCGCGAGACCGCGGCGCGGATCGCCCCCTCGGAGGGGTCGACGCCACGCACCCGCGCCGAGGGAAACTCGCGGGCGAGGAAGAGCACGCCGTCGCCCTCGCCGCAGCCGATCTCGAGCGCCCGCTCGGGCGCGGGGACATAGAGAACCGCGGCCGCAAGTGCGGTGAGGGCGGGGGAGGACACAGACCCCGATCATCCCAAGGACGCCCTCTCGATTAGGATTCCGCGACTGTGGGGGGATCTCAGGACCGCACCAAGTGGATTGCGCTCGGCGTCTTCGCGCTGATTGCGGTCGTCGTGGTCGGCGCCATCCTGATCGGGCGCGGCGATAGCGAGGCGGGCTCGGGCAAAGCGGTGAACACGACCGGCTGTAAGCAGGTCGAAGCGCCGAAACCGAAGAAAGTCAGCTTCACCGCGCCCAAGCAGGTCGTGACCAAGGGCGAGAAGCTGACCGCGGTCGTGGAAACGACCTGCGGCACCTTCCAGATCGCCCTTGACTCGGCGCGCGCGCCGAAGACGGTCAACTCCTTCGTCTTCCTCTCCGAAGAAGGTTTCTACGACGGGCTCGACTTCCACCGGGTAGCGGCCGGGTTCGTCATCCAGGGCGGCGATCCAACTGGCACCAGCACCGGCGGGCCCGGCTACAGCGTCGACGAGAAGCCACCAGCCAACCTCGCCTACACCAAAGGCGTCGTGGCGATGGCGAAAAGTACGGCGGAGCCGCCCGGGCGCTCGGGAAGCCAGTTCTACGTCGTCCTCGCACCCGACGCCGGTCTGCCGCCCGAATACGCGTTGGTCGGCAAGGTCGACAAGGGCTTCGACGTCGTCGAACGGATCGGCAAGCTCGGCGACCCGGAAACCGAAGCACCGACGCAGCCCGTCCTTATTGAAAAGATCACGATCGAGCGGGGCTGACGCTCTACCCTGAGCCGATGGCCAAGCTCGACGTAGGCGACGCGGCACCCGATTTCGAACTGCCCGGGACGGGCGGCAAGACGTACAAGCTCTCCGATTACCGCGGCAGGAACGTCGTCCTCGCCTTCTACCCCGGCGACCAGACGACGGTCTGCACGAAGCAGTTCTGCTCCTACCGGGATAACAGCGACCGCATCGACCAGCTCGACGCCGAGGTGCTGGGCATCTCGCCGCAGTCGGTCGACTCGCACGAGCACTGGGTGGAAGAGCAGACGCTCAATGTGCCGCTGCTCGCCGACGAGGATTTGAGCGTCAGCAAGCGCTACGGCGTATCCGCCTGGCTGGGCCCGCTGGCCAGGTTCACCGAGCTGAAGGACGTGCCCGGTGGGCGCTACATCATGCGGTCGATCTTCGTCATCGACGGCGAGGGCATCGTCCGCCACAAGCACGTATCGAGGACCGGTTCGACCTATCAGTCGGTCGACGACCTCGAGCGGGCCGTCGCCTCCCTGGCTTGATGCCCGCCGCAGCGCGGCCGTTCAGCGTCGGTGAGTGTCCGGAGATCCGCGGTGAGGCGGCGGGTGAGGGGGTACCGATCGTCCTCTGCCACGGGATTACGGCGACCCGTCGCTACGTCGTCCACGGCTCGCGGGCGCTGGAGCGAGCCGGACACGCGGTGGTCACATACGACGCTCGTGGCCACGGCGAGTCCGATCCCGCCCCCGAGAACCAGAGTTATGGATACCCGGAGCTGATCGGCGACCTCGAACGGGTGGTGGAGGCAACGGTCGGGGAGGGGAGGTTCGTCCTCGGCGGCCACTCGATGGGCGCGCACACCGCCGTCGCCTACGCGTTGCGCCGGCCCGAGCGGCTTAGCGGCCTCGTCGTTATCGGCCCGGTCTATATGGGTGAGATCTCGGCTGAGACGCTGGCCTACTGGGACGGCCTCGCCGCGGCCCTGCAGGCAGATGGAGTCGACGGCTTCCTCGCTTACATCGACCGCGAGCAGGGGATCAACCCGGCCTGGCGTGACTCGGTCCTGCGCTTCACCCGCGAGCGGATGCTTCAGCATCGCCATCTGCCGGCTCTCGTCGACGCGCTGCGGGCGGTGCCTCGCTCGCGACCCTTCGATGAGATGGCCGATCTGGAGTCGATCCAGGTTCCCACTCTGGTTGTCGCCAGCCACGATGCCGCGGACCCGGGCCATCCCTATGCGGTCGCCGAGGCCTACGCGGAGCGCCTGCCGCGGGCGCGCCTCAGCGGGGAGGCGGAGGGCGAGTCGCCGCTCGCCTGGCAGGGCGGCAGGCTCTCGCGCGAGATCGCCGCCTTTTGCGCCGGGCTCAGCGAAACGTAAGAATGGGCGATATGTCAGAAAGCCAGGCAGCGCCCGACGAGGGGCACGCGATCCACTACACGGCGGTCCAGCCCGGGACGTCGGTGTACAGCGCAGACGGCGCCGAGGTCGGCCGTGTGCGCACCGTTCTCGACAATCCCAAGGAGCACATCTTCGACGGTGTCGTCTTCGCCGATACGAACGGCGTCCTGCGCTTTGCCGATGCGCCGGAGGTGGCCAGAACCGCTGAGCGAGCGGTGACGCTCAATATCGACGCTGAGCATGCGCGCCGGTTGGGGCCGCCCGAGAAGGGGCAGGCGAAGTTCGTCCCCAAGATGCGCCGGGGCCGCCTTGGCCGCCTCTTCGGCGGCAACCCATAATCTCCCCGGCGTGCGGGCGCCGAACGAGGGGACACTGCGGAGAGTCGCGACCTTCGTCGCCGCTTTCGGTATCGGCGTCGCCACCTACATCGCAATCGAGGCCGCGGGTGGAGACGCGCCGACCTGCATCGCCGGCAGCAGCGGCTGCCAGACGGTCGCCAACAGCAGCTACTCGCACCTGCTCGGCGTCAACATCGCCGTCTTCGGCATCGTCGGCTACGTGCTGCTCCTGATCACCTCGCTGGGGCGCGGCGACGCTGCCCGCATGGCCGGTTTCGGCTTCGCGCTCGTCGGCTTCGGCTACAGCGTCTACCTGACCTACCTGGAGCTGTTCAAGATCGAGGCGATCTGCCAGTGGTGCGTGGCCAGCGCCGTGCTGATGACGATTCTCTTCGGCTTGAACGCATTGCGCATGGTTGGCTACGTCGGGAGGCCGGCATGAACGAGGAGCGGCGCAAGCGCCTGCTGCAGATCGGCAGCGCCGCGGTCTTCCTGGCGATCGTCGCGGTGGCGGTGCTGATTGTCATAACCCAGAACGAAACCAGCGGCGGCGACACCAAATTGGAGGAGGTCGGGTCGGTCAAGCGCGAACTGAGTGGCATCCCGCAGAGCGGGCTGATCCTCGGTGACCCGCAGGCGAAGGTGACGCTGGCCGAGTTCGGCGACCTGCAATGCCCGGTCTGCAAGGGATTCTCGGAAGAAATCATCCCCGCCGTGATCGAGTCGCAGGTGCGCAGCGGCAAAGCGAAGATCGCCTTTCGCAACTACACGATCATCAGCGAAGAATCGATCCCTGCCGCCGCGGCCGCCATTGCCGCCGGCAAGCAGGGAATGGGCTGGAACTTCATCGAGCTCTTCTACCGAAACCAGGGCCTGGAGGCCTCCGGATACGTGAGCGACGAATTCCTCACCGAAATCGCCAAAGGTGCGGACGTGCCGGACATTGCCCAGTGGAACAAGGACCGCAAGAGCAACGCGGTGCTGCGGCAGGTGCGAAACGAAACCGACGAAGCGCAGAGCCTCGGACTGACCGGCACGCCGTCGTTCGTAGTCGAAGGCCCCGGGGTTCAGGGCAAAGAAGTCCTGGGAACGCCAGGCTCATCTGGGGCACTGGAAGACGCCATCGAAGCTGCCAGCTAGGCCGTCCACGGCCAAGTTGACATAACCACCATTATCGTGCGTTGGATCGAAACCCGGCGTCGGGGGCGGGCATGTGTGCGTGCCCGCCCCCGTACCCCGACTTCGAATGCCTCTCAGGGCGCCAGCGCGGCGTTGATCCCGCTGGTGGTCGCGCCGGCCACGACTCCGACGGAGTTAGCTTTGGATGCCGAAAACTTGTTGTCGTAGTACTCGTGTTTATATTCCGGTTCGGCTGAGAACCCAACTTTGTATGAAGGGCTCGTTGGCAAGCCGACGACGAGGTATTCGCCTGCGGTATTCGTGTCGTCGCAGGTCATGATGTCGGTGGCGATGATGAACCCGCAGACGGTGACACCGTTTGCAGCTTCGGAGGTCGCTTCGTCGGTGACGGTGCCCGTGATCCGCCCGCCTTCCGCAAGCGCGGCGTCGATGCCGCTCACGACGGCTTCACCAAGGACGTTTACGAGTTGGGCTTTTTCGAAGGTGGCTTTGTCGTTGTAGTACTCGGTGATGTAGTTCAGACCGGATTCCCAGCCGTTGAATTCGACCTTGTAGGAGCCCGATTCGAGCCCTCCGATGCTGTATTCCCCGCTGGCGTTGGTGACGGCGCAGTTCCCCGCCGGCCAGTAGGCGCAGACTTTGATCCCTTCGATCGATTTTGCGGTACCAGCGTCGGTCACGGTCCCTTTGATCGTGCCGGCGGCGGCGAGCGCCGGCGTCAGCAGTAGGCAGAGAGCGCCCACCATGAATGCCATGAATGCTGGTTTCGTCCTGTCCATCCTTTTCCTCCCAGTTGGATCAGCTCATCAAAATGATGACTAAATCCTGCATTGATCGACTGTTTTACATCGAAGGACAACGTAAACGCCGAGGTATGTGGAAGTCGATGAACTTGGACGGCAGTACTAGTTGGGAAGCGTCGCCCGGCCCCAGACCAGTGGTTTGGTGATCGGCGGGGACTTGGGCAGCTCACCGCGCTCGACCGAGTCGAGGGTCAGCGGCGAGGCCTCGATGTTGGCGACGGTGTCGCGGTTGCAGCGGCAGCCGTCGTCGAAGACGCGCCACGGGGTCTCGAGCCGGTCCTGCCAGCGGGCGACGCCGGGGTCCTCTGCTCGTACGTGCTCGACGAAGAGCAGCTGCCCGCCCGGCTTCAGCACCCGTGCAGCCTCGGCAAGGGCTGCCTTGGGATCGGGCACGGTGCAGAGGACCAGGGTGAAGACCGCCGTGTCGAAGCTCGAGTCCTCGAAGGGCAGGCTTTCGGCGCCCGCTTCGACCAGCTCGGTGTCCGAGCCGGACTCGGCGAGCTTCTGCCGCAGCCGCTTGGTCATGTGCGGATCCGGCTCGGCCATCACGAGCTGCTCCACGCCTGCCGAGAAGAGGCCCAGATTGGCGCCGGTGCCGGCGCCGATGTCGATCGTTCGGCCACGTGCCGCGGCCAAGGTCTCACGCCGCCGCTCGCGCAGCCCTGCCTCCTCGGTCCCCTTCAGCAGCGGGTCGTAGATGGCGGAGAAGATCCGCCCCCAGGTTGCGTCATAGATCCGACCCATCTGGACCTCTATACGCCCGGACCCTCGTCCGGGTTCAGGCAGCGTCGCGTTGGGTCGCCGGCTCGCCCTCTTGCTCCAAGCCTGGCTCGCTGTGCGCGGCGCGCTCCTCGTAGGCGCGGCGGGCGCCGTGGTCGACTTCGGTCATCAGTTTGTCGACCTTCATGAAGCGGCCCAGGGCCTCGCGCCAGGGGCGCGGTAGCAATGCGACGACCTTGAACAGGCCGCCGTTGGCGCGCGGCACCCAGACGTCGAAGCGCGGCACTTCGAGCGCGTCGACGATCTCGTTGGCGACGTCGGAGGCCTCGACCGGCTTGATCATTTTCTGCCCCACGCCCGAGGTGAGCTCGGTGTTGACCACGGTCGGCATCACGCAGGCGATCTCGATTCCCGTGTCGCGCAGCTCGGCGCGCACCGCCTCGCTGATCCCGACCACGGCGTGCTTGGTGCCGGAGTAGGTGGCGATACCCGGGAAGCCGCCTTTGCCTGCCTGTGAGGCGAGGTTGACGATGTGCCCGCCGCCGCGCGGCCGCATCCGCTCGATCGCCAGCTGCATGCCGGTGATCACGCCGTAGACGTTGATGTCGAGCTGGCGGCGGATCGAGTCAACCGACTCCTCCGCGAACGGGGTCACCGGCATGATCCCGGCGTTGTTCACCACCACGTCGAGCGGCCCGAGCTGGCGCTCGGCCTCGTCGAGGAAGGCGGCGAAGGAGTCGCGATCGGTGACGTCGAGCGCGACGGCGATCGTGCCGCCGCCCAGCTCCGCCGCGGTCCGCTCCGCGAGCGCCAGGTCGAGGTCGCCGATCGCGACACGGCAGCCCTTGCGGACCAGCGCCGTCGCCGTCGCCTTGCCGATCCCCCGTGCACCACCGGTGATCGCCACGACCTTGCCGCTGAGTGAGCGTCTCTCCTTCTTCGCCATCGTGCTCCTCCTCCTGCCGGCGTCCTCCTCAGGCCGCCGGCTTGTAGACGGTGACCACGGCGGCGCCGCCGAGGCCGATGTTGTGCTGTAGGGCGGTCTTGGCGCCCTCGACCTGTCGCTTGTCCGCTTCACCGCGAAGCTGCCAGGTCAGCTCCGAGCACTGCGCCAGCCCGGTCGCGCCCAGCGGGTGGCCCTTGGAGATCAGCCCGCCGGAGGGGTTTACGACGACCTTGCCGCCGTACGTGGTCGCCTCTTCCTCGACCAGCTTGTGCGCCTCGCCCTCGGCCGCGAAGCCGAGCGCTTCGTAGGTGATGAGCTCGTTGGCGCTGAAGCAATCGTGCAGCTCGCAGACGTCGACCTCCTCGGCGCTGATGCCGGCCTCGGCGTAGGCCTTCTCGGCTGCGGTCTTCGACATGTCGGAGCCGACGATCTTCATGCAGTCCGTGTCCTCGGCGAAGGTCGAGCTGAGGTCGGTGATCATCGACTGGCCGGCGATCTCGATTGCCTGGCCCCCCAGATCGTGCTCTTCGACGTAGCGCTCGGAGGCGACGATCGCGCAGGCCGAGCCGTCAGAGGTCGGCGAGCACTGCAGCTTGGTCAGCGGCTCGTGGATCATTTTCGCCGCCTTGATGTCCTCGATCGTGTACTCGTCCTGGAACTGGGCGTAGGGGTTGTTGACCGAGTGCTTGTGGTTCTTCCAGCCGATCCAGGCGTAGTGATCGGGGTTGGAGCCGTACTTCTCCATGTGGTCGCGGCCGGCGTTGCCGAACATCTGTGGCGCCGGCGGCGACTGCTCGGGATCGCGGATCTCGAACATCCGCATCGCGTGCTTGTCGAGCGCGTTGGTCCGGTCGGTGTACTTGACGCCGAGCGAGCCCTTCTCCATTTTCTCGAAGCCAACAGCCATCGCGCACTCGACCAGGCCGCCTTTGACGGCCTGGCGGGCGAGGAACAGCGCCGAGGAGCCGGTCGAGCAGTTGTTGTTGACGTTGACGACGGGAATCCCGGTGAGGCCGAGCTGGTAGAGCGCCCGCTGGCCGTAGGTCGAGTCGCCGTAGCAGTAGCCGGCGAAGGCCTGCTCGATGTCCTCGTAGGGAATGCCGGCATCGGCGAGCGCCTTCTCCCCCGCCTCCTTGGCCCAGTCCGGGTAGTCGCCCTCCTTGGTACCGGGCTTCTCGAACTTGGTCATTCCGACCCCGATCACATACGTGCGGTTGCTCAAAGTCTGCTCCTGTCATCGCGCCGCCTTCGCGCGGCGTTTGGCTGGCTGGCCAAGAAATCTACCGGGCCGGGTCCGGCTGCGCCAGCGGCGTCTCGTCTTCCTCCGGGTTGGACCAGAGCAAGAACGCAGCGGCGGCGATCGTGATGCCGAGGGCGGTGGCGCCGGCCCGCTGCCCAGCAGCTCGTAACGCGGGCTCACCTAGGGAGTCAGCGAGCAATACCGCGTAGACGGTGATCGCCGCCGTGAACAAAGCGTACTGGACGGTGAGCAGACCGTAGGCGAGCGCGGTCGCCGCGGTCAAGGCCAGGGCCAGGGCTACGCCATCGCCCTGCAGCCACTCGGATAGCGCGGTCGCGATCACCAGGCCGATCGCCGTCCCGCCCGCGCGCAGGATCAGACGGTGGAAGGTCTCGTCCTGTTCTGGTCGCATGACGAAGAGGATCGTCAGCGGGATCCAGAAGCCGTGCTCCTCCATGCCGAGCAGCCAGTAGGCGGCGACACCGGCGGCGAGGGCGGCGCCGAAGCGCAGCGCGTGGCGGGCGTTGGTCGAACGCAGGGTTAGGTTGGCGGCGAGATCCTGCTTGGCCACCGCGAAGCTCCAGCCCTCGGCTCCCCCCTCCTCCGTGCGGTCCCGCGCCGCATAGACGCAGAGCGAGAACGCCGCCTGAAGCAGGCCGCCGGCGGTTGAGAGAAGCAACGCCGCCGGCGCGTCAGAGAGCGCGAGCGGCAGGCCCTGTGCGATCAGCAGCGAGAGGGCCACTGAGAGCCCGGCGATCGCCAGCCGCAGGGAGACGGAGAAGCAGTAGCCGGCCGCCGCGCCGACCAGTCCCAGCGTCAGCACCGCGAGGACGGCGGAGGAGCCGGTGAGGACTCCTAGCGCGGCGGCGATCCCGATCAGGGGCGCGGTTGCCGCTTGCCCTGCGGCACGGGTGCGGGCCGGAGCGTCGAGGCCGGGGAAGCCGGCGAGCAGGGCGCCGGTGCCGATCGCCCCCTTGGTCGGGCTGTCCAGCCCCAGCTCGACCAGCAGCGCGATGCCGACGGGGATCGCGACCAGCGCCCCGCGGCGCAGCGCCGGCCCCGGGGCGCTGGGCCCGATCGCGAACACGTTCATCGGCGCCAGTCTCGTCGCTCCCACCCCACCGTGCAAGGCAGGCGCCGCCGTCGTTGCTACATTGCCCAGGCTTTTTTCTGTAATCAGTTAGACCAGATGATATTAGGAGGAACATGAAGAAGAAACGAGCAGCTCGGATGATCGCCGGCCTGGTCGCTGCCCTCACCGTCAGCGCCGCCCTCGCCGCCACCGCGAGCGCGGGCCAGTGGAAATTCAACGGCGAAACGCTGGTCGGCAGCGAAACCGTCACTGCCGAAACGGCGAAAAGCAGCCTCGCGCTCAAAGGCCTGACCACGAGTTGCGCCGCGACGGTCGGGATGACGATCTCGAACAGCGGCGGCAAAGGCATTGCGACGGTCAACAGCGTCAGCCTCAGCGGCTGCGGGACCGACGGCGTCTGCACGGTCGAAAAAGCGACCGCCAAAGGCCTGCCCTGGTCCGCGACCACCTCGACAATCGGCGGCAGCCCATATGTCACGGTGAGCGGCTTCAACGAGGAGTTCCTCTACGGCAACGAACTCTGTGCCGTGGAAGGCTGGACCTTCGCCTACAAAGGCAGCGTCGGCGGCCTGTTCGAAAACAGCAGCTCCTCGCTCGTCTTCGATGCCGCAAGCGAAGCGGCCACGGGCAGCAAAGTCACCACCTTCGGTTCCACCGAAGCGAAATACAGCGCGAAATACAGCGTCAAAGCAACCGGCGCCCACGCCGGCCAGGCGCTGACGATCTCCTAGCGGAGATCCCGGGCGCGAAGCGAGCATCGCGAGCCGTCTGACGGCCGCGATGCCGCTTCGCCCAAGTACCCTGGAAGGTCGTGATCCTCGCCGAGCTGAGCACCGACCCGACCGCGGGGGTCGGCATCTTCGCCGCCCTCGCCGCGGGCGTCGTCTCCTTCCTCTCCCCCTGTGTCCTACCGCTCGTCCCGGGCTACCTCTCCGCGGTCAGCGGCGTCTCGGCGTCGGAGCTCGACAGCGCTGGCTGGCGGCGGGTGCTGGCGCCGAGCCTGCTTTTCGTCGCCAGCTTCTCGGCGATCTTCATCGCCCTTGGCCTGACCGCGACCGGCCTCGGCGCGACCTTGCAGGATCACAAGGAGTTGCTGACCAAGATCTCCGCGGCTCTGATCATTGCCATGGGAGTCCTCTTCGTCGCTTCGCTGTTCGTCACCCGCCTCAACCGCGAGTGGCACGTCGACGCCCTGCTCGAGCGCGCCGGCAAGGGCGGCCCGATCGTCGCCGGCGCCGCCTTCGCGATCGCCTGGACCCCTTGCATCGGCCCAACCCTGGGCGCGATCCTCTCCGCCGCGTCCCTCTCCGGCTCGGCCGCCCGCGGCGCCTTCCTCCTCGCCGTCTACTCCGCCGGCCTGGCGATCCCCTTCCTCCTCACCGCCGTCGCCTTCTCCCGCATGACCACAGCCTTCGCCGTGGTCAAGCGCCACTACCAGGCGATAGTCGCCACCGGCGGCGTGATCCTCATAGCAATGGGCGTCTTGATCTGGACCGGCGAACTCACCCAGCTGAACATAGAAGCCCAGCGGCTGCTGAGTGAACTGGGCCTGGACTTCTGGAACTCCGTTTGAGGACGCGCCCGGGTCGTCAGTTGTTTACTGGGGCGACGGTCTCGGCCTCTTGGCCGATCGTCTCGGTCTCTTCGAGGCCGGCGTCGTCCAGTTCGCGTGAGCAGACGATGCGGAAGCGGCCGGTCCCGATCTCCGGGTCTGGAATGACCGGCAGGCCGCGGATCTCCTCCCAGCCGAGCCGTTCGACCTCGAACGGGTTCATCCGCACCTCCGCCGCCGGGTAGGGGCAATTGCGGTTGTGCTGGTCGATCGCCTTGGAGATCGCCTCCAGGTTCTTTGCCTCGGGGGACGCCACGGCTGAGATTCTATGACCTGAAAGTTGCGTCTCACTGCCGGCCTACCATCGTTTGGGTGACTGAGAGACGGACGATCGCGCATCTGGACATGGACGCCTTCTATGCGTCGGTCGAGTTGCGGCGGCGGCCGGAGTTGAAGGGGAAGCCGGTGGTGGTTTGTGGGTCGGGGCCGCGGGCTGTGGTGACCACGGCCAGCTATGAGGCCCGCAAGCTGGCAGGGATCCATTCGGCTATGCCGGCTGCTGTGGCGCGGCGGCGGCTGCCGAACGCGGTCTACCTGCAGCCTGATTTCAGCGCCTATCGCGAGGCGTCGAAGCAGGTGATGGAGATTCTGCGCGCCAATGCCGAGACGGTTGAAGTCGTCGGCCTCGACGAGGCCTATCTCGACCTCACCGGCCTCTTCTCCCCCAAGGCGACGATGCGGCGGATCGCCACCGAGATCCGCGAGGACATCGGCCTGACCTGTTCCATCGGCATCTCCGAGAACCGCCTGCTGGCCAAGATCACCAGCGAGCTGGGCAAGCCAGCCGGGCTGGTGGTCCTCTCGCGCGAAGAAGCCCTCGAGCGCTTTGCCGGCGAGCCACCCGACCTCGTCCCCGGGATCGGCCCGAAGACCGTCGTCAAGCTGGAGGGAATGGGCATCCGCACCCTCGCCGACCTGCGCGCCCACGACCCGGCGGCGCTCGAGCGGGCCTTCGGACCACGCATGGGGCATTGGCTGCCAGCACGTGCCCGCTTCGAAGACGAGACGCCGATCGCGGTCGAACGCGAGACCAAGTCGCAGTCGACCGAGATCACCTTCGACGTCGATGTCGCCGACCCCGACGAGATGGCCACCCACATCGTCTCGCTCTCCAAGGAGCTCTGTCGCCGCCTGCGCTCGCGCGACCTCGAGGGCCGCACGATCGGGATCAAGGTTCGCCTCGACGACTGGACCAACGCCACCCGCGCCCACACGGTCGAGCAGCCGACGAACGACCCCGACGTGGTCACCCCGATCGCCCTCGACCTTCTCCGCGCCTACGCCCCACCCCGCCCGGTGCGCCTGCTCGGCGTTCGGGTCGCAAGCTTCTCTCACGACGAGGAGGACGCCGCCGAGCCTGAGCCGGAGCGGGCGCAGCTTCAGCTCACAGTCTCCGATTGAAGTCCCGTCTGGGTCTGCGAAGATGGAGCGGTGAGCGGCGATCGATTGACGGGGCTGGACGCGTCGTTCCTCCACATGGAGCGCGCCGGCGCGCACATGCACGTCGCCTCGACGATCATCTTCGACGGCTCTCCCCCGTCCCACGAAGAATTTCGCGACCAGATCGAGTCGCGGTTGCACCTCGTCCCGCGCTTCCGCCAGAAGCTGCGCTTCATCCCCTTTGACCAGGGCCGGCCGGTCTGGGTCGACGACCCCTTCCTCAACCTCGACTACCACGTACGGCGCACCGCGCTGCCGGCGCCCGGCTCCGAGGAGCAGCTTCGCAATCTGTCCGCGCGAATCTTCTCCCAGCAGCTCGACCGCACCAAGCCGCTCTGGGAGCTATGGCTGGTCGAGGGGCTGGAAGACGACCGCTTCGCCGTCGTCGGCAAGAGCCATCACGCCCTGGTCGACGGCATCTCCGGGGTCGACATCACCACCGTCCTCTTCGATCTCGAGGAGGATCCAGACCACCCGCCGGTGCGCCCGCCGAAGTGGGCGCCGCGGCCCGAGCCGACCGATCTCGAGCTGCTCGGCGAGGCCTGGCGGGAGCGCGCCACCAGCCCGCGCGAGATCGTCCGCGGTGTGCGCGCAGCGCTGCGCGGTCCACGCCAGGTGCTTCGCGGCCTCGCCGACACCGGCAAGTTCCTCGAGGTCGCCGCGGCGGCCCCGAGCACGCCCTTCAACGTTGAGATCGGGCCCCACCGCAGGCTCGCTTTCGTGCGCGCCGACCTCGCCGACTTCAAGCGGGTCAAGAACGCCCACGGCGGCACGGTCAACGACGTCGTCCTCTCGGTCGTCGCCGGCGCCCTCGGCAACTACCTGCGCGCCCGCGGCCACGACACCGACGAGCTGAAGATGCGGGCGATGGTGCCGGTCAGCGTTCGCGCCGAAGAAGAGCGCGGCGCTCTTGGCAACCGCATCTCGGCGATGATGGCGCCGCTTCCCGTCTGGTCACAGGACCCGGTCGAGCGGCTGCACGAGGTGAGCGAGACGATGGGCGACCTGAAGGGCTCCGGCCAGGCGGTTGGGGCCGAGCTGCTGACCAGGCTGACCGACTTCGCCCCGACGACGATCGCCTCACAGGCGGCCCGCCTGCAGCCCGCCCAGCGCTTCTTCAACCTCGTCGTCACCAACGTCCCGGGACCGCAGTTCCCGCTCTACCTGATGGGCCGCCCGATGAGCTCGATCTTTCCCCTCGTCCCGCTTGCCCGCCGCCAGGCGCTCTGCGTCGGGATCATGTCCTACAACGGCCAGATCGACTTCGGCCTGGTCGGCGATTACGACGCGATGGCCGACCTGGACAGCTTCGCCCTCGACCTCGAAGGGGCGATCGTCGAAGCCGTCGCGAGCGCTCCGCCCGCCGAGGATCAGCGCACCGACCGGGCGCGGACCCGGAACGGCGCCGTGTCGGTCAAGTAGTTCCAGTCGAGCCGGCGGGCGCTGAAGCCCTCGGCCTGGGTGTCGGCGTTGATCACGACCGCGGTGATCCGCTCGAAACGCCCCGGATCGGCCAGGCGCACGGTCATCGGGCCGCCCTGGCGCCGGAACCGTAGCCGTGAGACGACCCGGCCAGCCCGCTCGCTACCGGTCCGTCCGACCAGGGCCAGGCCGGCGGCGACCCCCCGCGGGGCTTCGGCCTGGGCGATGAGCACCCGTCCTCGAGCCGGGTGAACGCGAAGCAACTGGAAGGTGGCGTGGTTGAGCGCCCGCTGCAGCGGGCGACCATTGCGCGGCAGGCTGCCCTGGCGGGGCACGTCGGGATAGCGACGGCCTTCGCGGAAGCTGGCTGCAGTGCGCCACTCGGCCACGTCGCGGGCGAAGCGGGCGAAATCGCGGCTGATGTCCGAGCCCCCGGCCGCCCGGATCGCCGCGTCGTAGCTGGCGACGGAGAAGCCGCCCGGCCGGGTGTAGAGGGCGCGGGCCCAGGCGTTGCGGACGACGTCGCGCCCGTACCGATGCGCCAGCCACTCGTTCCAGACCGTGCCGCCGTACTCGCGGATCGAGTTGGCGGTCAGCGGCGTCCGGTAAAGGAGCACCCAGCGGCGCACGTAGCGCAGGTAGTCGTCGATGTCGTTGTAGACCTGGTCCTCCATCCAGACAGCGGTCGACTCCGCCATCCAGGCGTCCTGGTAGGCGTCGTAGCCCATCTGCAAGATGTGGCAGTACTCGTGGGCGAAGGTGACCTCGAGGTCGGCCAGCGGCTTCGTGCCGGGGTACTGGAAGGCGCTGTAGTCGTTGTCGAGGACGAGGTAGCCGTGCAGGCGGCGCGGCAACAGCCGGCCCTTGGGGGATTGGCCGGGGTCGGGCGCGGCGTAGCCGAACAGTTGCTGTCCCAACTCCTTCAGGTAGATGTCGGTCTTGCCCTTGTGGCCACCACGACGGCCGTCGGAGCGCGGCCGCCGCCAGCCGAGTTGGCCGTTCTCGACCGCCCGCACGTGTGCGGCGACCTCGAGCACCCGCTCGACGTAGTCGGGGACGCCGTTGCCGTCTGAGGCGCCGTTCCTGTCGCTGGGGTTGGGAGCGTCGATGCTCTCGGCAACCCAGTGCACGCAGAAGCTGCCGGCGCAGGCCGGTGAACGCGGCGCTTCGGGCACCGCGTATGCGCTGCGCTTGGGGTTGGATTGTTCGGTGGGTCGGGGAAGCGGCTGGCGAAAGGTCCACTGATCCCCCGCCAGCGCGCCCGCGGGTAGGACGAGGAGCGCCGCCAGGGACGCGAGCGAGGCACCAGCCAGCCGCAGATTTGCCCGCATCGGGCCAAATCTACATCCCGTCGAGGAGCTCTCCGCATGCCTGGACGGGGATACTTCCCCGGTGACCCCGTGGAGACCGGCTTGCGCATAGCTCTCGCCCAGATCGACCCCACGGTCGGCGATCTCGACGGCAACGCGGCCAAGATCGCCGAGTGGATCGGCCGTGCGGCCGCTGAGGACGCCGACCTGGTGATCTTCCCCGAGCTCAGCGTTCCCGGTTACCCGGCCGAGGATCTCTACCTGAAGCGCCACTTCGTCACCGCAAACCGGCAGGTGGTCGAGGAGCTCGCCCGCGACGTCGGTGAGATGGTCGTTCTGGTCGGCTTCGCCGAGCCGGTCGAGGGCGGCGGCGACTTTCGCCACGCCCACAATTCGCTCGCCGTGCTCTTCGGCGGTGAGCTGCGGGGGATCTACCGCAAGAACTGGCTGCCCAACTACGCGGTCTTCGACGAGCAGCGCTACTTCGTTCCCGGGCGCGAGCCAGCGACGATCGAGGTCGCCGGAACCAGGGTCGGGCTGACCGTCTGCGAGGACGTCTGGGAGGAGGGACCACCTGCGTCGAGCGAGGTAGGCGAAGGCGCCAGCCTGATTGCCAACCCCTCGGGCTCGCCCTACCACCGCGGCAAGGGCGGCGAGCGGGAAGCGATGTTTGGCGCCCGCGCCCGCGGCTACGGCACCCATCTCGCCTTCTGCAATCTGGTCGGCGGCCAGGACGAACTGGTCTTTGACGGGCACAGCTTCGTCGTCGACCCCAGCGGCGAGGTCATCGCCCGCGCTGCCCAGTTCGAGGAGGAGCTGCTGGTCTGCGAGATCCCCCCCGCGGCGCCGGCGCGTCTCGCCGAGCCTCTGTCCGACCTCGCCGAGGTCTACGGCGCTCTGGTGCTCGGGCTGCGCGATTATGTGCGCAAGAACGGCTTCCGCCACGTCGGCCTGGCGCTCTCGGGGGGGATCGACTCCGCCCTCGTCGCCCTGCTGGCTGTCGACGCGATCGGCGCCGAGAACGTCAGTTGCGTGGTCATGCCGTCCCCTCATTCCAGCGATGAAACCCAGTCCGATGCGCGAACTATCGCCGCCAATCTCGGCGCCGCAGCGATCGAGATCCCGATCGAGGCGGCGATGGCGTCTTATGAGGCCGCCCTGGGGGGGGCGGTCGTGCCCGCTGATCGCAACGAGTTCGCACTTAGTCGGGGTATGTCCGACAAAGTGCGAACGGACGACGGAGGGGAGCCGCTGCCGCGCGATCCCACCCGTCCCTCCGAGCCCGACCTCGCCGCCGAGAATATCCAGGCGCGGATCCGCGGCAACCTGATGATGGCGCTCTCCAACAAGCACGGATGGCTGGTCCTGACCACCGGCAACAAGAGCGAGATGTCGGTCGGCTACGCGACCCTCTACGGCGACATGGCCGGCGGCTTCGCGGCGATCAAGGACGTGCCGAAGACGCTGGTGTACGAGCTGGTGCGGCACCGCAACGGCCAGGCCGGGCGCGAGTTGATCCCGGCCTCGGTGCTCGAGCGGGCGCCGTCGGCGGAGCTGCGCCCCGACCAGCTCGACAGCGACTCCCTGCCCCCCTACGAGCTGCTCGACCGCGTGCTCGAGGCCTACGTCGAGCGCGACCAGGGCCGCGAGGAGATGGTCGCAGCGGGGATGCCCAGCGAGGTGGTCGACGAGGTGGTCCGCATGGTCGATCGCTCCGAGTACAAGCGGCGCCAAGCGGCGCCCGGGATTCGGATCACGCCGAAGGCCTTTGGGCGGGACAGGCGCCTACCGATAACCAACCGGTTTCGAGGCTAGGTCCTTCGGCAGCGGACGAACCGCGATCGTCATCTGGGCGAGGGCGCAGAGCCGTTCCTCGGCGTCGAGCACTTCCGCCTCCCAGACCCAGGTCGTGCGGCCGCGGTGACGGGCCTGGGCCTTTACTTCGGCATGGCCCTCCGTGATCGGGCGCATGAAGCTGACGCTGATCGATTGCCCCATCGCTGCCATCCCCGTGTCGAGCACGGCGAGGGCGGTGGCGCGCGAGCAGACGCTCTCCACCAAGGTCGACATCACGCCACCGTGCATCAGGCCGACCGGTTGGCGTAGATCGTCGCGGATGGGGACCCGCGCGCTGGCGTGGGCGGGGTCGTCGTCGAGCCACTCGGTCCCAACCAGGGCGTCGAAATGCGAGAGCAGGCCGCTTGGATCGTCCGCCATCGGCGCGGACCCTATCTAGGAGGGGCGCCTCGCACATCTGGCCTTAATGCGGGTCGAATAGGCTTCCGCCGCTGTGGCACTGAGTGACGACCAGAGAGCGCTGCTCCGCCTGCTCGCCAAGCGCGAGGAGGGCTACGAGGACATCGCCGCGCTGAAGGGCAAGAGCGTCGAGGACCTGCGCGCCGAAGTGAACGACGCCCTGGCTGAGCTGGAGGCCGCGGAAAAGAATCTGCCCCCTCCCCCAGCGCCTGTCCCCGTGGTCGAGGAGCCGTCGCCTCCGGCTCCGCAGCGGGCCGTCAGCAGGCCGGCGCGTCCGGCCATACCTGCCGAGCGTCGCCGCCTCGTCCTCCTCACCGGTGGCGCCCTCGGCGTCGTCGCCATCGTGCTGATCGCGATCGCGCTGATCGGTGGAGACGGCGGTGGGTCTGACTCCAGCACGCCGACTGCGGGATCGGATACCGAACTCACCGCCTCGGAAGACGGCAAAGTCACGCAGGCCGTCCTCACCGCTGCCGATGGCAGCGATGCCAGCGGCCGGGCGGTCTTCGGCCGGGTCGGCAAAGAAGAAATCGTCCTTCAGGTCACCGCCGAGAACCTGCAGCCGACCGAGCAGGGCGAGTCCTACACCGTCTGGCTCTACCGCACGCCCAAGCTCGCTCTGCGCGTCGGCAGCGTCGCCGTCGGCGAGGAAGGCAACCTCGGCGCCCGCTTCACGATCCCGGCCGAACTGCTCGCCTATGTCGCCAGCGGCGCCTTCGACCAGATCTACGTCTCCCGCACCTCCAACGCCGCCTACCAGCGCGAGGTCGCGCGGGCCAAGCAGAGCAAATCGCTGCCCCGCTACATCGGCGAGACGGTTCTCACCGGCGAAATTACCGGGCCGATCGCAAAAAAATAGGCCCCCGGTTGACGTGGCCAAGCAGGCCAAGGACGCAGGGAGCGTGGCGTGCTCTGCACGCGAGCGACCGAGAACGCTGGCATGCGCAGTGCCAGGTCAGCCGGGGATCAGCTTTCCCGGGTTCATGATCCCTACGGGATCCAGTTTCTCCTTCACTGCGCGCAACACTTCAACGCCCGTCTCCCCCACCTCGGCCTCCATGTAGGGCGCGTGGTCGCGGCCGACGGCGTGGTGGTGGGTGATCGTGCCGCCGGTCCTGACGATCGCCTCGCAGGCGGCCTGCTTCACCGCCTGCCACTGCTCGATCTCCTCGCCCCGCTTGGCGCGCGAGATGAAGGTGAAGTAGAGGGAGGCGCCGTCGGTGTAGGCGTGCGAGAGGTGACAGAAGGCGAGCCCCGGGGTTCCCAGGCCGGCGAGCGAGTCGCGGATCGCACTCCCGACCGCTGCGTGGAGCTCGCCCAGGCGCGACCAGGTGTGGGAGGTCTCCAGGGTCTCGACCATCGCCCCCATCTCCATCAGCGTGTCGCGCAGGTAGGGGCCCTGGAAGCGGCCGTGCTCCCAGGAGTTGCCGGCGCTCTGGCCGAGGTAGGCGGCGGCGCCGCGGCGCAGCGCCCGTACCGCCAGGGCGCGCCGCCTGGCGACCGACTCCTCATCGCCCTCGAGGCCGACGACGATCAGGCTGCCGCCGCGCTTGCCGCGCAGGCCGAGGTAGCCGCCGAAGAGCCTGCCGGTCGTGCCCCGCGGGCCGGAGAGGGCCAGGGAGATCTCGGTCTCCTCCTCGTCGGAGACGCGGATCACGTCGGGCAGGCCCGGCCCCTGGGCGAGTGCCCGCACGATCTCGGCCCCCGCCTCAAAGCCCTCCGCCATCCAGGCCTCGTAGCGTCGCTGCCGAGGCTGTGGGCGGACTCGCACGCTGACCTCGGGGATGACCCCGTACACGCCCTCGGAGCCGACCACCAGCTCGCGCAGCGCCGGTCCCGCCGCGGTGTGCGGCGTTTCCAGCGTCCGGATGTCCCCCGCCGGTGCGACCAGGCGCACCGAGCTGACCAAGGCGTCAAAGCGCCCGTAACCGCTGGAGGCCTGGCCGGCCGAACGGGTCGCGGCAAAGCCGCCGACCGTCGCGTACTCGAAGGATTGCGGGAAGTGGCCGAGGACGACGCCGTTGGCGTTGAGGGCGGCTTCAGCCTCGGGGCCGCGCAGGCCGGCGCCGAGCCGCGCCGTCAGCGAGCGTCGGTCGATCTCGACGTCCTGCAGGCGACCCAAGTCGAGGCTGATCAGGCGGGAGTGGCTGCCACGCAGCGGCGCCACCCCGCCGACGACGCTGGTGCCGCCGCCGTAGGGCACGACGGCGACTCCCTCCGCCGCGCAGATCTCGAGGACGCGTTTCACCGCATCGGCGTCCGCGGGCAGCAGCACCGCGTCCGGGGCCGAATCGAGTCGGCCGCCGCGCAAGCGGGCCAGGTCGGCGTAGCCGCAGCCGGTCGCGTGGCGTAGTCGGTCCTCGTTGGAGGTGAAGACGTTCTGCTCGCCGACCGCCTCGATCAGCGCCGGCGGCAGCGACTCAGCCTCCGGCAGCTCGAACCGGTCGAGCTCCGCCGCAAGCGGCCAGGGCTCCAGCGCGCCGACCCGCTCGCGCAGCGTCGCGAGGGCCGCGCCGTCGAGCTCCGGTTCATTCGTCGGATCGCCCCAGCCCCACCACTTCGAGTCCCGCCGCGGGGCGTTCACGTCAGCGTCCTCTCGATGCCGTCCAGGGCCTCGTCGAGGATCTTGCCCTGGCCGCCGCGCATCATCGGCGAGCCAAGTTTCGACATGCCGCGCAGCTTCTGCTCGGAGGTGAGGCTGACCTCGGTCTCGCCGCCCTCGCCCCGCAGGCCGATCTCGATCACCGACTTGCGCAGATGGCGCTCGAAGGGGCTGCCGGCGAGTTGCTGCTCCCAGACATAGCGCTCGCCCCTTGCCGAGCTGAGGCAGCGGTAGTCGGCCCGCACGCCGCGCCCCTCGGCCGTCTCCAGCACCTTGGTCCACTGGCTGCGCTTTCCCTCCGGCTTGCGGTCGACGCTCTCCACCCGGCTCGTGCGCGGCCACCAGCGGGGCAGGCTGTAGGGGTCGGAGACCAGCTCCCAAACCTCGTCGAGGGGAGCCGCGATCGTCCGTCGGCGGGTCACGCGGGGCACCGGCGTTGCTTCAGTCGCCCGCCAGGCGACGCAGGTCCCGCACCAGGAGCAGATGCTTTAGGTGACTGACGGTCGCCGCCAGGCTCTCCAGGCTCTCCAGGGCCTCTTTGCGCCGCTCCGGGTTGCGCGAGCGCAGCGACGGGCCCAGCAGCGCTTCCAGTAGGTTCGCCTCGCGGTCGGCGGAGGAACGGAAGACGCGCAGGTTGCGGGCGCCGACGCCGACGCGGGAGAGCTCGTTTGCGGCGCGGACGATCTCGCGGTCGGTCTCGTCGTAGACCGTCTTGCCGTCGCGTTTCTCGGGCTGGACGATGCCGAAGTTCTCCAGCTCGCCGATCAGCTCCGAGCGGGCGCCGGTCTCCTCGACCACCTCCTCCAGCGTCAGGTAGGCGCTGGAGGTGTTGACCAGGATCGCCCGCCGCACGCCACCGCTCGATGGTCGGCGCTCACCGCTGCCGCCGCCGAGGTCGATGTCGCCGCCGGCGGCAAGCTCCTGGCGGATCACCCGCAGGGGCAGGAACTCGTCGCGCTGCAGGCGCAGGATCGTCCGCAATCGCTCGACGTCGGACTGGCTGTAGAGGCGGTAGCCGCCCTGCGTGCGCCGCGGGGTCAGCAGCTTCTGGTCCTCGAGGTAGCGGATCTTCGAGATCGAGATGTCGTCGAACTCGTTCTGCAGGATCTTGCAGACGGCGCCGATCGTCAGCGCCTTGCGCGGCCGGGAGTCCCGCTGGCGAACCTGTTGCTCGGAGACCGCCACGCCAGCCCTACTTCTCCAGGTAACTGAGCTTGTACTTGCCGACCTGGATCTCGTCGCCGTCGGCGAGCCGGTGCGACTCGATCCGGCGGCGGTTGACGTAGGTGCCGTTGAGCGAGCCGAGGTCGTCGATGTAGAAGCCGTCGCGGCGGCGCACCAGCAGGGCGTGGTTGCGCGAGACGGTGACGTCGTCGAGAAAGACGCCGGCGTCGGGGCTGCGCCCGATGCTGACCCGGTCGTCGGTGACGGTAAAGCTCTCCCCCGCGCGGCCTCCGCCGGAGCGGATCACCAGCGCTGCGCCGCTGGCCTCGAGGACCTCGTCGATGTCGATCGGCTGCATCTCGCCGGTGTCATCGACCGTGTAGGTCATCGTCGTCGGTTCGTCGTCGCCGTCTTTGGGCCCGCCGAGGTAGGCACCGCACTTCTGGCAGTAGTTAGCCCCCTCGGGGTTGACGAAGCCGCACTCCGGACAGTGGATGGCCATTCGAATCGCTCCTCGGGCTCAGGCGGCTGCGTCGCCCCCCGGCGGGCTCTGCGTCTTGCCGGCGAGGATGTCGGTGAGCTGGGCGACGTCATCTCCTGAGATCAGCGAGTCGCCGCTTTCGCGTTTATGGCGCAGCCGGTTAACCAGCTCCGCCCGCAGGATGTCGATCTTGCCGTGCAGGACCCGGCGCTTGTAGGAGATCTCGTTCTCCTCGGTGGTGAGCTTGTCGATCAGGTTCTTCAGCTCTTCATCGCTGAGCGAACCGAGATCGGGAAAGGTGTCCTCCATCTCGCTCCTTGATCAGGAGGCCTTCGCCTCCGTTTGGCCGCAGGGACCGGATTATAGGTCGCTCAGCCAAAGGTTCAACTCTAGGTTGAAGGTTATGGAGCCTGAGAGCGGACTTGCGCCTTGCTTTCGCGCACCGCACGCACGCCCGTGCGAGCGTAGAGCACGGTCGCGATAATCGCCAGGGCGACGCCGACGATCAGCAGCGCGGCCGGCACCCAGCCGGCGAAGACAAGGGCGAAGAAGATCCCCCCCATGATCGGGAAGACGGAGATCCGCCCGGGCCAGTTGACCGCGATCTCGACCCCGTGGCGCAGCCCGTATTGGGCGAGGAAGAGCATCGCGACCTCGCGGGCGACGAGCAGGGCCAGCGCCCAGCGGGGCAGCAGCTCGAAGTGCCAGCAGACGACCGCGCCGGAGAGGATCGTCAGACGGTCGATCAGCGGGTCGAGCATCGCGCCGAGGCGGCTGTACTGGCCGGTGACCCGGGCGAGGAAGCCGTCGACGTAGTCGCCGGCGGCGATCAGCCAGAAGAGCGCCGCGGAAGCGACGCTGCGCCCGTCGTCGGTCTCGAAGGCGAGGTAGAGGAAGACCGGCAGGCCGATCAGCCGCAGGTAGCCGACCAAATTGGGGAGCGTCCAGGGATTTAGCGGCTCGCCCTCGCGCGTCTGTGGTGGTGGCGGGCCGCTGCGGTCGAGGCCGAAGAGGCGGCGGATGCGGCCGCGCCCAAAGGGTGCGGTGTCAGCCATCCTCGCCCTGCAGCAGAGCGAGGGCCCGCAGGCCGGCTTCCTCTACCGGCAACTCGTGCTCCTCCCCGCTGGCCCGCTCGCTCGCCTCGACCACTCCCTTGGCGAGGCCGCGGCGGCCGACGACGACCCGCAGGGGGCAGCCGAGCAGCTCTGCGTCGGTGAGCTTCTCGCCCGGTCCGGCGTCGCGGTCGTCGTAGAGGACCTCCGCGCCGGTGTCCGTGAGCTCCCCGTAGAGCTTGTCGGCCGCCTCGCGCTCGGCCTCGCCCGCCTTGGCGAGTGAGACGAGCTGGACCTGCCAGGGCGCCAGCGCGGCAGGCCAAACGATCCCCCGCTCGTCGGCCCCCTGCTCGATCGCCGCGGCGACGATCCGGGCCGGGCCGATCCCGTAGGAGCCCATCACGATAGGTCGCTCGACCCCGCTCTCATCGAGGTAGGTGGCGCCGAGCGGCTCGGAGTAGCGGGTGCCGAGCTGGAAGATGTTGCCGATCTCGATCGCCGGCTCGATCTCGATCGTGCCGCCGCCCGGGGCCGTGTCCCCCGCCTCGACCGTGCGCACGTCCATCGCGTAGGCCTCGAAGTCGCGCCCGGGGTCGATGCCGCGGAGGTGGGTGTTCGGCTTGTTGGCGCCGGAGACGTAGGAAGTGCCGGTGAGCGCCGCGTCCACGATGATCGGCAGACCGCTGCCGACCGGGCCGAGGTAGCCGACGGGGCCAAGTTGCGCCTCGATCTCCTCGCTGCTCGCCTGGCGGAAGTCCGTCTTCATCCCGTTGCGCAGCTTGATCTCGTTGAGCCGGTGGTCGCCGCGGAGCAGCACAAGGACCATCCCGCGACCCTCGACGATGATCGGCAGGGTCTTGATGAAGGCTCCATGTGGGAGTCCGAGGTGGTCTGCCACCTCCTCTACTTTGGTCAAGCCGGGCGTATCGACCTCCTCGGGGGCGTCCAGTGCTGCCGGCAGTTCGACTCGCTGCGCCTCGGCCGAGGCGATCTCGACGTTCGCCGCGTAGCCAGGCGCCAGCGCCACCTCGTTCTCGCCCGCCTCGCAGGGCGCCATGTACTCGTGGGCGCCGGAGCCGCCCATCATCCCGACGTCGGACTCGACCCGGTACCAGCGCAGGCCGCAGCGGTCGAAGATCCGCCCGTAGGCCCCGCTCTGCAGCTCGTAGGAGCGCTCCAGGCCCTCTTCGTCGCGGTCGAAGGAGTAGGCGTCCTTCATCGTGAACTCGCGCGTGCGCAGGACGCCGGCGCGCGGCCGTGGCTCGTCGCGCTCCTTCGTCTGGAGATGGAAGAGCATCAGCGGCAGGTCGCGGTAAGAGCGCACCTCGCGGGCGACATGGGTGGTGACGCACTCCTCATGCGTCATCGCCAGCACCATCGGCGCCCCCTTGCGATCGTCCAGCTTGAACAGCTCGTCGATCCCGTAACGCCCCGTCTTCTGCCACGGCTCGGCCGGCTGCAGGACAGGCATAAGCATCTCTTGGCAGCCAATCCCCTCCATCTCCTCCCGGATCACGGCTTCGACCTTGCGATGCACGCGCCACCCCGCGGGCAGGTAGGTCCACAACCCGGCCCCGAGCTGGCGAATCAGGCCAGCTCTGACCATCAGCTTGTGCGAAACAGCCTCCGCGTCGGAAGGCGGGTCCTTGAGCGTCGGAAGGAACGTCTGGCTTAGCCGCGTCACTAGGGGAAACCTATCCACTAGTAAGGCGGATGGCGGTCGACAGTACGTCTCGCCCGCCGGGTGACTCAAGCCCTGGTGAACCGCCGCCCGGCCGTCGGTGAAGCTTGCTCATCGAGCAGAACGCGGTCCGACTCGCCTTTTTCGGCGGCTTCGTGCTCGAGCTTGGCGATCTTCTCGGGAGTGAGTTCGCCCTCGTTTTCCTGCTCGATCTTGGCCAGCCAGGCGGCGCCCTCGCGAGACTCGCGTTCGTCGAACTCGACCTTTCCGCCGCGATCAAGGGATTTGTCGATCTCTTCGAACAGGGTGTCGACCAGGCTTGCCTGGGGCACCTTGCGCAGGGGCTTGCCGTGGGCGTAGATCAACCCCTCGTTCTTTGCCCCGGCGATGCCGAAGTCGGCGTGGCTGGCCTCGCCGATGCCATTGACCGCGCAGCCGAGCACGGCCACCTCAATCGGCTCGGCGTAGCCTTCCAGTCGCTGCTCGATCTCGGCGACGACCGAGTCCATGTCGAACTGCAGGCGGCCGCAGGTCGGGCAGGCGATCAGCACGGGGCCGCGCTCGCGCAGCTGCAGCGCCTTGAGGATCTCCCAGGCGACTTTGACCTCCTCCTCCGCGTGGAAGGTCGAGAGGCTGATCCGGATCGTGTCGCCGACCCCGTCGGCGAGCAGGGTTCCCAGGCCGACGGCGGATTTCAGCGAGCCGGCCCATTTCGTCCCTGCCTCGGTGATGCCTAGATGAATCGGGTACGGGATCCTCTCGGACAGCAGGCGGTTGGCCGCGATCGTGTTGGGCACGTTGGTCGACTTGATCGAGACCTTGAAGTTCTCGAAGTCGAGGCTCTCCATCAGCTCGGTGAACTCGACCGCTGCGGCGACCAAGGCCTCGACCGGCTCTTCGCGCTCGAGCTCGTGCAAATGCTTGGGCAGCGAGCCAGAGTTGACCCCGATCCGCATCGGCACGTCGGCGGCGTTCGCCTTCGCGGCCACCTCGGCGACTTTCTCCCGCCCGCCGATGTTGCCCGGGTTGAGCCTGATGCAGTGAGCGCCGGCGTCGATCGCCTTGAGGGCGAGCGTGTGGTTGAAGTGGATGTCGGCGATAACCGGGATCGGCGACTCCACGACGATCGTCTTCAGCGCCTCGACGTCGTCATCGCGCGGCACCGCGACCCTGACGATGTCCGCGCCGGCGTCGGCGACTTTGCGGATCTGCTCCATCGTCGCCGCCAGGTTGGCGGTCTCGGTCTTGGTCATCGTCTGCACGGCGACCGGCGCACCGCCCCCGATCGGCACTCCGCCGACGAATATCTGCCGCTTAGAAGCCATATCTACAGGCTATCTGGGCGCCGCGGCGGCCCGGTTACCGAACGTTGAACCCTTCGCCGGTGAGGCGGCCGATGTCGTTGGTGAGGCCAAGGAAGAAGAGCATCATCACCAGCACGAAGCCGACTGCGCTGGCGCGTTCCATCACCCGGAAGGGGACCTGCTTGCCGCGCACTTTCTCGACCAGGCTCCAGAAGATGTGGCCGCCGTCGAGCGGCAGGAACGGGAAGAGGTTGATCAGGCCGAGCGAGAGGCTGACGAGCGCCAGCAGGATCAGCGCTTGCGTGGCGCCGAACCTGTCGATCGTCTGGTGGGCCACGTCGCTCACCCCGACAACCCCCGAGACTTCCTTGCGGTGCTCCTCATCGAAGATGTTGGCGAAGACCGTGACGGTGCCGCTGGTCACCATCCACATGCCGTCGAGCGCCTGCCCCGCCGCCCCGCCGACGCCGTATTCGGCGGGCTTGCTGCCATAGCCAAAGCCGATCCGGGTGTGCCCCAGCGCCGCTTCGTATTCGGGACGCACGGCGATCGTTCGCCGCTCGCCGTCCCGCCTGATCGTCACCTGCACCGGCGTCGCGGCCCGGCAGCCGTCGACCTGCTTGCCGGCGCATTTGTGCGAGGAGACCTGGTCGACGAACCTTTCCAGGCGCGGCTCGATGCCCAGCTGTGGGTAGCGCCTGCCGTCGATCGCGACGATCTCGTCGCCCTGGCGGAGGACCGCCGCCGCGGGCGATTTGGGCACGATCTCTCCCACGGTCTGGGTGGCTTCCTGGCCGTTGAAGAAGAAGACCATGAACAGAATCGCGAAGGCGAGCGCGATGTTCACCGCGGGGCCGGCGCCGATCACGACGATTCGCTTCCAGACCGGCTGTTCGTAGTAACCGCGGTGCTCTTCTCCGGGCGGCAGCTTGTCGTCCGGGTTCATGCCGCTGATCTTCACGAAGCCCCCGGCAGGGATCGCGGCGATGCCGTACTCGGTCTCGCCGCGATTGACCGAGACCAGCTTCGGCCCGAAGAAGAGGAAGAACTTCTCCACCCGCATACCGGTTGCCTTGGCCGCGAAGAAGTGACCGGCCTCGTGGAGGATGATCAGCGCCGAGAAGCCGAGAAAGATGTAGAGCCAGCTCATACTCGTGCCAACCCGCCGACCTGCTCTTCGCTGCGGCGGCGGGCCTCGGCGTCGACGGCGAAGAGGTCCTCGAAATGGGTCACCGGCTGCGCTGGCATCGCGGCGAGGACGCGCTCGATCACCTCGGCGATCGCGCTGAACTCGATCTGCCCGTCGAGGAAAGCGGCCACGGCGACCTCGTCGGCGGCGTTGAGCACGCAGGGTGCGGTCCCCCCCGCCTCGCCCGCCTCCAGCGCCAGGCGCAGGCAGGCGAAGGTCTCCAAGTCGGGCTGCTCGAAGCTCAGCGCGCCGACCGCGGCGAGGTCGAGCCGCGGCACGTCGACGTCGGCGCGCTCGGGGAAGTGCAGCGCGTAGGAGATCGGCACCCGCATGTCGGGATAGCCGAGATGGGCCAGCGTGGCGCCGTCGTTGAGGTCGATCAGCGAGTGGACGATCGACTGCGGGTGGACGACGACCGCGATCCGCTCATAGGGAATGCCGAAGAGGTGGTGCGCCTCGATCGCCTCGAAGCCCTTGTTCATCAAGGTCGCCGAGTCGATCGTGATCCGGCCGCCCATCTTCCAGGTCGGGTGCGCGAGAGCGTCCTCGACGCCGACCCCGGAGAGGTCCTTGCGGCCGCGGAAGGGCCCGCCGGACGCGGTCAGCACCAGCCGCTCGACGGTGCCCGGCTGCTCGGCGCCGATCAGTTGGAAGAGCGCCGAGTGCTCGGAATCGACCGGCAGCAGCCGCGCCCCGGTCGCCTCCGCCAGCGCCGTGGTCAGCTCGCCGCCGATCACCAGGCTCTCCTTGTTGGCCAGGGCGACGTCGATGCCCTCGCTGAGCGCGACGACCGTCGGCCCGAGGCCCGCCGCGCCGACCATCCCGTTGAGCACGAGGTCGGCGCCGGAGTCGGCGATCAGCTCGCGGATCCCCTCCTCCCCGGCCAGCACCTGGCCGTCCCACGCCGAGCGCGCCCGCTCGGCCGCATCGGGGTCGGATAGAGCGACGGTCGGCACGCCATGCTGCCGCGCCTGCGCAAGCGCCTGCTCCGAGCTCGTCGCTGCCGCCAGGCCGACAACCTGCAGCTCTGCGGACGCGGCGACGATCTCCAGCGCCTGCGTGCCGATCGAGCCGGTGCTGCCCAAGATGACCAGCTTCTTCATCCAGGGCAGTGTAGGTATCTCAGTAGACCAGCTGGACTGAGAGGTAGTAGCCGACGACGATCGTGAAGAAGACGGCGTCGAGGCGATCGAGGACGCCGCCGTGGGGGCCGAACAGCTTGCCGGTGTCCTTGGCGCCGAGGTCGCGCTTGACCATCGAGGCGAAGAGATCGCCGATCGGCCCGATCGCGGCCACCGCTGCGCCGATGATCAGCGCGTCGACCCCGGAGAGCCAGTCCTGGTAGAGGCCGGCGAACCAGAAGGCCATCGTGCCGATCAGGAAGCCGCCGATGAGCCCCTCGATCGTCTTGTTGGGTGAGAGGTCGGGGGCGATCCGGTGCGAGCCGAACATGCGGCCGGTCGCGTAGGCGCCGGTATCGGTGGCGAAGGTGCCGACGAGAACGTCGACCAGCAGCGCCGCGCCGTGGTTGGGCAGCTCGCGCAGCAGCACGGCATGGACCAGCGGCAGGCCGATCCAGACCGCGCCGAGGACCGTCACGCCCATCGAGACGACGATCCCGTCGCGGGGCCGGCGCCGGGCGCCGAAGAAGAAGAGCAGCGGGAAGGACGCGGTGGCGAGCAGGAGGACGTTGAAGGCGGTGCCGAAGTAGGCGGCGGCGATCATCGCGACGACCGCTATGTAGGCGGCCATCTGCACCGGGCGCAGCTCCGCGGTCATCAGGAAGTACTCGCGCAGGCAGAGCAGGCCGATGCCGACCATCGCCACGGCAAACACCGGGCCGCCAAGGACGGCGATCGCGATCGCGAAGACCACCCAGGGAATGGCGACGAGGATCCGCCTCGCCGTCTCGCCACCGAGGACATTGCGGCGGCGGCGCGGCTCGCGCGGGGGACGCTCGCGCGGCGGCGGGTCCTCGGCGAACATCTCGTCGTCGAAGAGGTCCTGGACCATCAGACCCGCTTCCCGAAGCGTCGGCGCCGCGCCTCGAACTCGGCCAGCGACCCCTCGAAGGCCGCGCGGTCGAAATCGGGCCAGAGCTCGTCGCGAAAGACCAGCTCCGAGTAGGCGCACTGCCAGAGCAGGTAGTTGGAGACCCGCTGCTCGCCGCTGGTTCGGATGAGGAGGTCTGGGTCGTGCATCTCGGGTGCGTAGAGGTGCTGGCGGAACTCGTCTTCCGAGCTCCCCTTGAAGCTTCGCGCCGCATCGACGATCTCCGCTCGCCCGCCGTAGTTGAAGGCGACGAACAGGGTGATGCGGTCGTTCGCGGCGGTGGTCTCCTCCGCCCAATCCATCCGCTCGGTCAGCTCCTCGGCGACGCCCTCCCGCCGGCCGAGGAAGCGCATCCGCACCCCTTCGGCGTCAAGCTCGGGCGTTTCGGCGTCGATCCGTTCGCCGAACATCGTCATCAGTGCCTCGACCTCATCGGACGGTCGCGCCCAGTTCTCGGTCGAGAAGGAAAAGACGGTCAGCTCCTCGATTCCCAGCTCGACCGCGTCGCGCAGCCGTGCCTTGACCACGTCGGCGCCGGCCCGATGCCCCTCGATGACGGGAAGGCCGCGCTGCTGTGCCCAGCGCCCGTTGCCGTCGGTGATGATCGCGACGTACCGCGCCGAGGCGCTCACACCTCGAGGATCTCTTGTTCCTTGCCCTCGAGGGCGGCGTCGATCTCGGCGATCGCCTCGTCGGTCTGCTTCTGCAGTGCCGCCTCGGCGCGACGCTCGTCGTCCTCGCCCGCTTCGCCCTCTTTTTTGAGGTCACGCAGGTCCTGCATCGTGTCGCGGCGGATGTTGCGGATCGCCACGCGGCCGTCCTCGGCGACGCCGTGGACGACCTTGACCATCTCGCGGCGGCGCTCCTCGGTCAGCTCGGGAATCTGCAGGCGGATCACGTTGCCGTCGTTGCTCGGCGTCAGGCCGACGTCGGACTCCTGGATCGCTTTCTCGATCTCACCGATCGAGCCCTTGTCGAAGGGCGTCACGGTGAGCAGGCGAGCGTCGGAGGTGGCGACGTTGGCAAGCTGCTTGAGCGGGGTCTGCGACCCGTAGTAGTCGACCGAGATGCGGTCGAGCAGGTGCGGGGAGGCGCGACCGGTGCGCACCGTGGCAAGCTCGCCACGGCTCGACTCAACCGACTTCCGCATGCGGTCCTCGGCGTCCTTGAGCAGCTCGTCGATCAGCTCCACGGGGTCCTCTCTCCGGTCTCAGCTGGCGGCGCTGGAGACCAGCGTGCCAACCCTCTCACCGCCGACGATCCTATCTATGTTCGTCTCGTCGCCCATGTTGAAGACGTAGATCGGCAGGTCGTTGTCCATGCAGAGCGAGAGCGCGGTCGAGTCCATCACCTTGAGCCCGCGCTCGATCGCCTCGCGGTGGCCGATCGCGGGGATGAACTTGGCGTCGGGGTTGAGGGCGGGGTCGGAGTCGTAGACGCCTTCCACGCCGTTCTTGGCCATCAGGATCGTTTCCGCGTGGATCTCCAGGGCGCGCAGCGCCGCCGCCGTGTCGGTGGTGAAGAACGGGTTGCCCGTGCCGGCGGCGAAGATCACCACGCGGCCCTTCTCCAGATGGCGCATCGCGCGACGGCGGATATAGGGCTCGGCGACCTCCTTGACGTCGATCGCCGACATCACCCGGGTGTGCTCGCCGATCTTCTCCAGCGCGTCCTGCAGGGTGAGGGCGTTGAGCACGGTTGCCAGCATCCCCATGTAATCGCCGGTGGCACGGTCCATCCCCGCTGCCGCCCCCTGCAGGCCGCGATAGATGTTGCCGGCGCCGACGACGATCGCCACCTCGACGCTGCGGGCGCGCACAGCCGCCACCTGGCGGGCGATCCGTTCGACCTCGGCGCCGTCGGTGCCGTGTTCACGCTCCCCCATCAGCGCCTCCCCCGAGAGCTTCAGGAGGATGCGGCTGAATTTGGGCTCAGGCTGGGTCAATCGTCGCCGACGCGGAAGTAGGCGAAGCGCGCCACGCGGATGTTCTCGCCGGTCTTCGCGGCGAGCTCCTGGCGCAGCTCCTCGATCGACTTCGAGTCGTGTTTCTCAGCGTTGACGTGGTCCTGGTCGAGCAGGGCCACTTCCTTCGCCCACTTGCTGAGCTGACCCTCGACGATCTTCTCGACGACGTTGTCCGGTTTGCCGTCCTCGCGCGCCTTCTCCTCGAAGACCCGCTTCTCGGCCTCGCGCTCCTCGGCCGGAATCTCGTCGGCGGAGACGAACTTGGGCGCGGTCGCGGCTACGTGCAGGGCGACCTCGTAGGCGAACGCCTTGAAGTCCTCGTTGCGGGCGACGAAGTCGGTCTCGCACTGGACTTCCACCATTGCCCCGACCTTGTCGTTGGCGTGGATGTAGGAGGCGACAACGCCCTCGCTGGTCCCCCGCCCTTCGCGCTTGGCCGCGGACGCCTGTCCCTTGACCCGCAAGATCTCGATAGCCCGATCGACGTCTCCCTCGGACTCCGAGAGCGCCGCTTTGCAATCCATCATCGCGGCCCCGGTCCGCTCCCGCAGCGCCTTCACATCCGCAGCGGTAACGCTCATTTAGAGCCCTCCTCTTTGGCAGCAGGGGCCTCCGCTGGCGCTTGCTCAGGCGTTTGGGCTGCAGCCGCATCGGCCGGAGCCTCGCTCTTAGGCGCTCCTCCCGCGGGTGGCGCCGTAGGGGGGACCGGCCCTGAGGACGCTTTGGCGACCGGAGGGGCCGGTGGGTCCCCTGCGGCGACAGGACCCGCGGGCTGACCCGCTTGTCCTTTAGCGGGAGCTTGCGAAGCTTGGGCCTGCGGCGGTGGAGGCGGCGCTTCGGCAGCTTTCTTAGCCGCCGCTTCTTCGGCGATTTTCTTCTCAGCCGCCTCTTTTTCGAGCCGCTCTTTCTCTTCTTCCTCGCGCTTCTTGCGCTCTTCTTCCTCTTTTTTGCGCCGTTCCATCTCTTCCGCGAGGCGGCGTTCCTCCTGGACGCGCCACGCACCGGCGCCCTCCTCGATCGCGGCGCCGATCGTGCCGATCACGAGCTGGCAGGAGCGGATCGCGTCGTCGTTGCCGGGGACCACGTAGTCGATCTGGGTCGGGTCGCAGTTGGTGTCGACCAGGCCGATGATCGGAATCCGCAGGCGCACTGCCTCGCGCACCGCGATCTCCTCGGTTTTCAGATCGGTGACGAAGACCGCGTCGGGCAGGCGGTCCATGTCGCGGACGCCGCCGAGGTTGTACTCGAGCTTGGCCAGCTCGGCCTGCATGCCCATTCGCTCCTTGGTCGGCAGCAGCTCGAGTTTGCCCTCCTCCTGCCAGGTGGTCAGCTCGTGCAGTCGCGCGATCCGGGCCGAGATCGTGTTGAAGTTCGTCAGCAGACCGCCGAGCCAGCGCTGGTTGACGTAGGGCATCTTGCAGCGCTCGGCCCATTCCTGGACGGGACCGCGAGCCTGCTTCTTGGTGCCGACGAATAGCACTGTGCCGCCGCCACTGGCAAGCTCGCCGGTGAAGCGACGGGCGTTCTCCAGCAACGCCTCGGTCTGGATCAGGTCGATGATGTGGATCCCGTCGAGCTCGCCGAATATGTAGCGGCGCATCTTCGGGTTCCAGCGACGGGTCTGGTGACCGAAGTGGACTCCGGCCTCCAGCAGCTCTTTCAGGCCTGCCTCTGGCATCTGCGAAAACTCTCCTTGATTGTGTGAAAGCCCCGCCGTCCTAGCCGGGGACTCGGCCTTTGGGGCCGGTCAGGATCCGGGGTGGATACGACGGGGGTCGGTTTAGAACGAAGGGATTGTAGTGGGGCTCGGCGGCTCAGGCGGCGCGGGCGGATTCGAGCGCGGTCGCCAGGTCCGCCGGTAGCTCCGAACGAAAGCCCAGTGCTTCGCCGCTGACCGGGTGGGAGAAGGCGAGCCGGTGTGCGTGCAGGAACTGGCGGTCGAGGCCGTACTTCTCCGCCCCGCCATAGGTCGTGTCGCCGGCCAGCGGGTGGCCGATGGCGGCGAAGTGAGCGCGGATCTGGTGCGTGCGCCCGGTCTCCAGCTTCGCCTCCAGGTAGGTCTCGGCGGCAAGCAGCTCCAGCGCCTCGAAATGGGTGCGGGCTTGGCGCGAGGCGGCGCCGGAGACCGCCATCCGGTGGCGTTGTCGGGATGCGCGGCCGATCGGTGCGTCGATCGTTCCCGTGCGCGAGCCGAGGCGGCCGCCGGCGAGGGCGAGGTAGACCCGTTCGACCTCACGCTGGCGCACCTGCTCCTGCAGGGCGGCGTGGGTGACGTCGTCGCGGGCGACTACGAGCAGCCCGCTGGTGCCTTTGTCGAGGCGGTGGACGATGCCGGGACGCTCGGGGTCGGCGCCGCCGCCGAGGATCGCGGCGAGCTCGTCGACCAGGGTTGGCCCCTGGTGCGAGGGCGCCGGATGGACGACCAGGCCGGCGGGCTTGTCGACCACGGCGAGGTGCTCGTCGAGGTGGACGATCCGCAACTCGCTCATCGCTCGACTTCGCTCAGATAGCTCAGCGCCAGGACCACGACGCCAAGCGTGACGGCGACGTCGGCAAGGTTGAAGGGTGGCCAGCTGAGCAGGTCGATGTAGTCGGTGACCTCGCCGGCCCGCACCCGGTCGACGAGGTTGCCGAGGGCGCCGCCGGCCAGGAGGCCGATCGCGACCCACATCCCGGGTCGGGTCGGATCGCGAGCGAAGAGGACCCCGACGACGACCAGCGCGGCCACGGTGAGCGCGACCAGCAGCACCCCCCCACCGCTGGCGAGGCCGAAGGCGACGCCGCGGTTGTGGGCGAGGGTGAACTCGAGCGGGCCGAGCACGTCGACCTGCTCGCCGGGAACGAGGTTCGCCTCGATCAGCGCCTTGGCGGCTTGATCGGCGATCAGGACGAGGCCGCAGAGCAGCCCCGCCAACAGCCAGGCCCGGCGACGTGGATCGCTCACCCTGCGATCAGGGCGACGACGAGCCCGCGCAGTATGAAGAGAACGATCAAGCCGATCATCGGGCTGAGGTCGAGGCCGAAGCCGCCGCCCCCGATCGGCGGGATGATGCGACGGAAGAGGTTGAGGTAGGGGTCGGTGGTGTCGGTGATGAAGTCGAGCACCGCGCGCAGCGTCGGGTTGTAGGGCATCCGCGGTATCCATGACAAGAGCACCCTGATCAGGATCAGGATGATGTAGACGAGGAAGAGCGCCCCGACGTAGTCGGCGGCGTCCTGACGGGTGAGCGCAAAGAGAATCACCCGCGCATCCTCTTCAAAGAGGCCCGCACGGCGGCCGCAAACGCCTCCCGTGCTCCTTCCTGGTCGAGCGCGTCCAACCCGGCTTCGGTGCTGCCCCCGGGCGAGGTGACCGAGATTCGAAGATCGGCTGGCCGGCGGATCCGCATGAGCGGTCCAGTGCCTGCGGCGGCCTCGACAACCAGTTTTTCTGCCAACTCCCGGTCCAGGCCGGCGTCGGCGCCGGCGTCGGTGAGCGCCTCGGCCACCAGGGCGAAATACGCCGGCGAGCAGGCCATCACCGCGGTGGCGACGTCGAACTGTGAGTCGGGCAATTCAACGACAGACCCGAGAACGCCCAGCTTCTCCCGGACCTCTGAGCTGAACTCCCCGGCGATGCAAAGCACGCCGCCGCCCACCTCCACCGCGACGTTTGGCATGACTCGCCCGACCTCGGCGTTGGGGAACGCGGCTTGGACGTTCGCCAGGGGAGTGGCCCCCAAGATCGAGATGACCGATCCTGCGCCGGCCAGTTCACCGGCCGCTTGCTGAAGGGCTCCCGGCTTGACCGCAAGGAGCACCACATCGGCCCGCTCCGCCAGCTGCCCGTTGGACTCGACGGCTTCGCCGCCGAGATCCTCGGCTAGCTTGCGAGCCCGATCGGAGTCCGGATCGAAGAACAGCATCTGCTCCCACTGCCCGACCCAGCCCCTGGCAATGGCCGCAGCCATGTTCCCGGCCCCGCAGAATCCGATGATCATCAACCGCAGCCTAGTAGAGCGGCCGCTGCGCTAGGACTGGTTGAAGAAGCCTTTGTCGAGGAGGCGGGCCTTCTCCTCGGCCGAGACCTCGACGTTACGTGGGGTAAGCAGGAAGATCTTCTCGGCGATCCGTTGCATGCCGCCGTCGAGCGAGTAGGTGAGCCCGGAGCAGAAGTCGATCATCCGCTTGGAGAGCTCGTGATCGGTGGTCTGCAGGTTGAGGATCACCGGCACGGAGCGCTTGAACTGATCGGCGACCTGCTGGGCGTCGTTGAAGTTGCGTGGGATGACCAGGTGGACTTTGACGTCGGAGTCCTCTCCGACCGAGCGCAGCGTACGGGTCCGCGAGGCCGAGATCGGCTCGTCGTCGTCGGCGAAGATGTCGTCGATCTCGTCCCGACGTGAGCGGCGTGAGGTCGGCAGGCGCCGCACCTGGCCGGATTCCCGACGGGCCTCGATTTCCTCTTCCGAGGTATCGGGAAAGTCCTCCTCGTATTCGGGGCCGTAGTCGTGCTCTTCGGCCAAACCGAAGTAGACCAGCGCTTTATGCCACGAGTCGCGTAGTGCCATGCGTGCGTCTTTCGGCTCTTTGCAGCCGATTCCTCCAGTGAAGTATCGCTCAAATGTAGAGCGCCGTCCCGAGGCGGACGATCGTCGCACCCTCCTCGACTGCAACTGGCCAGTCCTGGGACGTGCCCATCGAGAGGCGGCTGAGGCCGTGCTCGGCCGCCAATTCGGCCAGGCGGGCGAAGTGCGGGCGTGAATCCTCGGGATCGGTGCTGAAGGGCGGCATCGTCATCAGGCCCGCGACGCGCACCGGGCAGCGCGCGATGAACGCGCCGAGAGCGGCCGGCGCCACGCCGCCCTTGCCCTCCTCCCCGGCGACGTTGACCTCGACCAGGACCTCCGTCTCGGGATCGGCGTGGCGGCCAAGCTGCTCGCAGGCGGACTCGCTGGCGATCGAGTGGATCAGGCGGCAGAGCGGCACCAGGCGCTTCACCTTGCGGCTCTGCAGGTTGCCGATGAAGTCCCAGGTGAAGGCGTCCCCCCAGCGCTCGTGCTTTGCCTCCAGATCCTGCTGGCGGTTCTCGCCGACCAGCTCGACCCCGGCCTCGGCCAGGGCTCCCATCTCCTCCACCGGCACGTACTTGGTCGCGGCGAGGATCTCGACTCCCTCTCCCGCCCGCTCGCGGACGCGTTCGAGGTTGGCGGCGATCTTGGCCGGCTCGAGCCCGTGGATCAAGCCGGGCACGTCAGCCGCCCACGCGATCCATCCAGACGAGACCCGCCTGACGACCGGTCAGCCCGCCGTCACGGCGGTGGGAGAAGAAGTAGCCGTCCTCGCAGCTAGTGCATATGTCAGTCGCGTCGATGCGCGCGACGCCCGCCTCGCGCAGCAGTTGCTCGGCGATCGCGACGAGGTCCAGCCCGCGTCCGGACGCGAGGTTCCATTCGAACGGCGCGAAGGCATCGAGGACGTCTTCCCCGACCTCGTAGCAGCAGGGTCCGATTCCCGGGCCGATGGCGGCGTTCGTGGCACCGGTGAAGGCGACGCCGTTGGCGATTATCCCATCTGCCAGACCTCGCCAGCCGCAGTGCAGGATGGCCACGCCGTCAGGACCGGAAAGCGCTACGGGCAGGCAGTCGGCGACGAAGACGAGCCCCGCCAGTCCGGGCTCGACGATGACATGGCCGTCGACCTCGGGGGCGGGCACGCCGGGACTCGCGAATGGGGCATCCGGCTGGGGGGCCAGATGGCGGGCAAGCTCGGAGCCGTGGACCTGGTGCCCGATCGCCACGTCCTCCGGCTCCAGGTCGAGCGCCGCTGCGAGACGATGGCGGTTCTCGGCGACCGCGCTCCACTCGTCGTCGTTATAGGCGCCGAGGTTCAGACTCTCGAACGGCCCTTCGCTGACGCCCCCCAGTCGGGCTGAGAATGCTGCGCGGCCAATCCCGAGATCCGCCTCGATCCAGCGGACCCCGTCGCGCTCCCGCCACCTCATTGGCCGTCCCCCCATCTCGCCGCCTCGAGCGCGACCCGCAGCTCCTGCTCGCGCCCGGAGACCTCACCGTCGAGCTTGCGGATCAGCGCCTCCTTGAGACCGAGGCCGATCGCCACGCCCTGCGGCACGCCCGCCGCCTTGAGGTCCTCGCCGTCGATCTCCAGGGCCACCGTGCGCCACTCCAGCAGGTACCGGTCGAGCCACTCGGCGCCGAGCGCGCGGGCGAGGACGAGCTCGACCGGGTCGCGGCGGCTGGCCAGCTCGACGGCAAGCGAGGGCTGTTGCGGATGCTTCCCGGCCAGCTCCTCCGCGGCCGCTGAAGGCTCCAGCGCCGCCGCCAGGACCGCTTCGTCCAGCGGGGCGGTCCCCTGCCACGGCGGCGACGCCAGCAGCTCCCCGACCCGCGCCGCCAGCGCCACTCCGTCGGGGCGCATCTCGACCAGCCCCCACTCCCCGAGCAGCGCGAAGCCGCGCGCCGCCTCCGGTTCGGCGGCGAGCCTCAACAGCTCCGCCCGGCGCCGCTCGGCGGAGACCGTGCGCAGGTCCGCCGTCCGCAGCATGGCGTCGGTCTTCCCCTCGGGGAGAAGGCCGAAGCGGGACGCGTAGCGCGCCGCGCGCAGCGCCCGGGTCGGGTCGTCGACGAAGGAGCGCGTGTGCAGGGCGCGCAGCAGGTTCCTTTCCAGGTCGTCCCGGCCCCCGTGGGGGTCGATCAGCCGAGCCTCCCCCTGCAGCGGCAGGGCCATTGCGTTGATGGTGAAGTCGCGACGCCGCAGGTCGGCCTCGATCGTTCCCGCCGGCGATACCTCGGGAAGCGCCCCCGGCCGGGCATAGGACTCCTCGCGCGCGCCGGCGATATCGATCTCGTGCCCGTCGAGTTGCGCCTTGGCGGTGGAGAAACGCTCGTGCTCGACCATCTCGGCACCCAAATTGGCTGCCAGCGAGGCTGCATCGCCGATCACGACCATGTCGATGTCGGAGCGGCCGCGGCCGAGCAGCAGGTCGCGGACCGCGCCGCCGACCAGGTAGACGGGCGCATCGCCTGCTTCGCGGACCGCGCCAAGCTCCGGGTAGGCGTCGCGCAGCGCCCCGTCGAGGTTGTCGGTCCGCACCTCTGCCATCGAAGGCGAGCCTACGCCCGAACGGGGATGCCGGCAGCGGCGAGGTGCCGCTTCGCGTCGCGCACCCGGTAGGTGCCGTAGTGGAAGATCGAGGCGCAGAGGACGGCGTCGGCGCCACCGTCGGTTATCGCCTCGCTGAGGTGATCGAGCGTGCCGGCGCCGCCGGAGGCGATCACCGGCACCGTCACGGCGTCGGCGACGGCCCGGGTCAGGTCAATGTCGTAGCCGTCGGTGGTGCCGTCGCAATCCATGCTGGTCAGCAGCACCTCCCCCGCTCCGCGCTCAGTTGCCTCCTTTGCCCATGTCACGGCATCGCGGCCGTCGACCTGCTTGCGGCCCCCGTTGACGTACACGCCCCAGCCGTCCGCCTCGCGCTTGGCATCGATTGCGATCACGACGCACTGGGCGCCGAAGTGGTCGGCGAGCTCGGTGAGCAGCTCAGGTCGGGTCAGGGCCGAGGAGTTGACCGAGACCTTGTCGGCGCCGGCATCGAGCACTGCCTGGGCATCCTCGACCGAGCGGACGCCGCCGCCGATCGTGAACGGGATGAAGACGTTGTCGGCGGTGCGCCGCGCCAGCTCGACGATCGTGTCCCGCTTCTCGTGTGAGGCGGTGATGTCGAGAAAGACCAGCTCGTCGGCGCCCTCGGCGTCATAGCGCTCGGCAAGCTCGACCGGGTCGCCGGCGTCGCGCAGGCCGACGAAGTTGGTGCCCTTGACGACGCGGCCGGCGTCGACGTCTAGGCAGGGGATTACGCGCTTGAGGACCACGGGACAAGCGTAAAGGTAGGGCGCGCCCTACCGACCAAGCGCCTCGATGGCTTCCTTCACCGTGAACTTCTGCTCATAGAGAGCTCGGCCCACGATGGCCCCGTCGATGTTTGGGGCACCTAGCTGGGAAAGGGATTCAAGGTGAGAGAGGGATCCGACGCCGCCGGAGGCGATGATTTGGGAGTTGGTGGCGGAGGCGATTTCGTTGAGTTGATCTAGGGCGGGGCCCTCCATCGTGCCGTCGACTTCGATTGCGGTGCAGAGGAAGCGGGCTACGCCTCGCTCGCTGAGCGCTGCGACGGCGTCGACGACGCCCTCCTCACCTGCTTCAGTCCATCCCTCCAATGCGACACGGCCCGCTCGGGCGTCGACTGAGACCACTACCCGGTGGCCGTGTGCTTCCAGCATTGCGTCGAGGAACTCCGGGTCTCGCAGTGCCGCGGTTCCGATCACCACCCGGTCTGCGCCGGCCTCGAGGATCGCCCGCACCGACTGCGGGTCCCGCAAGCCCCCGCCGACCTGAATCGGACAGTCGACCGCGGCGGCGATGCGCTCGACGGCATCGAAATTGCGCGGTTCGGCCGCCTTGGCTCCGTCGAGGTCAACCACGTGCAGGAACTCGGCGCCTTCGTCCGCCCAGCGCTTTGCCGCGTCGACCGGATCGGCGTCGTAGGTGGTCTCGCGCTCGTAGTCGCCCTGCAGCAGCCGCACCGCTTGGCCGCCGCGGATGTCGATCGCCGGATAGAGGATCACGCCGCGGCGGGCGCCTTCGCGCAGACGCCGGCGAAGTTCGAGAGCAGGCGCAGGCCCGCGCTGCTCGACTTCTCGGGGTGGAACTGGACGCCGAAGACGTTGTCGCGCTCGGCTGCGCAGGCGAAGCGGGCGCCGTAGGCGGCGCTGCCGAGCAGATCGTCCCGATCTGGGCTGGGCGCGAAGGAGTGGACGAAGTAGAACGGCGTCTCGCTCTCGATCCCCTCGGTGAGGCGCGACTCCTTTTCCCAGCGAACCGGCGACCAGCCGATGTGCGGAACCTTCAGCCCGTCGGCTTCGAGCTCGGCGACGCCGCCGGGCAGCATGCCGATCCCATCCGCGCCGCCAAGCTCGGTGGTCGAGTCGAAGAGCAGTTGCAGCCCGAGGCAGATGCCCAGGATTGGCACACCGGCGTCACGCCGCTCGGCGATCAGCTCATCGAGTCCGAGCTCGCCTACCCGCTGCATCGCCTTCGGGAACGCTCCGACGCCGGGCAGGATCAGGCCGTCGGCGGCTCTGACCGTCTCCGGCTCGTTGGCGATCGTCGCCGTGGCGCCGACGTGCTCGAGCGCCTTCTCGACCGAGCGCAGGTTGCCCATGCCGTAGTCCAGGATGCAGATCCGCGTCGTCATTCGTTCAACGTCCCCTTGGTCGAGGGTACGCCGCTCTCGTCGGGGTCGACGGAGACCGCCACCCGCAGGGCGCGGGCGAACGCCTTGAAGCAGGCCTCGATCATGTGGTGGACGTTGGTGCCGCGGCGAACGGTGACGTGCAGGGTCAGCTTGGCGCTGTTGGCGACGGCGCGGAAGAACTCCTCGGCGAGCTCCGAGTCGAAGCCGGCGATCGAGGTGGTGGGCAGCTCGGCGTCGAAGACGCACAGCGGCCGGCCCGAGATGTCGAGTGCGCACTCGGCCAGCGACTCGTCCATGGGGATCAGCGCGGAGCCGTAGCGGCGGATCCCAGCCCGGTCGCCGAGCGCCTCGTCGAGGGCCTGGCCGAAGACGATGCCGACGTCCTCCACCGTGTGGTGTGCGCCGGTGTCCAGGTCGCCCTTCGCCTCCACGACCAGGCCGAGCCTGCCGTGGCGGGCGAGCAGGTCGAGCATGTGGTCGAGAAAGCCGACGCCGGTCTCGGCGCGTGACTCGCCGCCGTCGAGGTCGAGCGCCAGGCTGATCTGGGTCTCGGCGGTGCTGCGCTCTCTTTTGGCCGTTCTGCTCATCGCCTAATCATCGCCGACTCGCCGTGAATGGGAAATCCCTCGGCGCCGGCAAGAACCTCCACGTGTGGGGCTAACTTCGCCGCCGCCGCCGCCGGTACCTCCACGTTGGCGATGCTGCGCCGGAACACGCCGGGCCCGAGGGGCCCGGAAAGCGCCCGGCGCCGCCGGTGGGAAGCACGTGGTTGGAGCCGGCGACGTAGTCGCCGAAGGCGGTGGCGCTGTAGGGGCCGACAAAAACGCAACCGGCGGTCCGCACCCGACCGGCGAGCGTCGCGGCTTCCCCATCGAGCAACTCGAGGTGCTCGGGGGCAAAGGCATCGGCGAGGTCGATCGCCGCTCGCGTATCGGGGACGGTGACGAGCGCCAGCGGCGAATCACCGAGGCCGGGCCGCTCCGCCGCGATCTGCTCGGTCGCGGCGGCCAGCGTGTCAAGGACCCACCCGTCAACCGCTGCGACAAGCAACGGGCCGTCGGCGCCGTGCTCTGCCTGGGCGCAAAGGTCAAGTGCAGCCCATTCGGGATCGGTGCTCTTTCCGGCGACGATCATCAACTCCGAGGGCCCGGCGAGGGAATCGATCCCAACCTGGCCCGAGACCGCCCGCTTTGCCTCGCGAACCCAAGCGTTGCCGGGACCGGCGACGACGTCCACGGCGTCGATCGTCTCGGTGCCCAGGGCAAGGGCGATAATCGCTTGCGCGCCGCCCATTGCGTAGACCTCATCCAGCCCACAGAGCGCGGCGGTTGCGAGCACCAGAGGGTGGAGCTCGCCGCCGGGCCCGGTGGCGAGGCAAGCGCGACTCGCTCCACGCCGGCAACCTGGGCGGGGATCGCGCCCATCAGCACGCTCGATGGATAAGCGGCCTTGCCTCCAGGTGCATAGATACCGGCCGCCTCGACTGCGACCTCGCGCAGGGTGACCGACTGTCCCTCTGGCAGGTCGACTCGTCTGGGCTCGCGGCCGAGCTGAGCCTCGGCGACGGCGCGGATATTGCCGGCGGCGAGCAGCAGGGAATCGCGCATGCGGGAGTCCAGCCCGGCGAGGGCGTCGGCGAGGGCGTCGGCCTCGACGCGCAGCGCCTGCGGGGCCCGCTCGGTCGCGTCGAAGCGCGCCGTCAGGTCAAGCACCGCCTGATCGCCGCCCTGGCGAACCTGCGCTTCGATCTCCCCCACGTCGACCGGCTCCGTCTCGGTCGCAACCCAGGAGCGGATCGCTGCGGCGGTCTCTTTCACGCCCTGCCACTCGAAAGCTTTGCTGTCTCATCGTGCGGTCGCCCCGCGCAGCCTGGTGGTCAGGTCATCGATCTCCTCGGCTCGCAGCTTGTGGGCGACCCGGTTGGCGACGAAGCGCGCCGTGCACTCGAGGATCTCCTCGCGCACCTCGAGGTCGTTCTCCTCCAGGGTGCGGCCGGTGGCGACGAGGTCGACGATGCCGTCGGCCAGGCCGATCAGCGGCGCCAACTCGACCGAGCCCTTGACCTCGATCGTCTCGATCTGGCGGCCGGTGGACTCGAAGTGCCGCTCGGCGGTGCGCGGATACTTGGTCGCGATCCGCATCATCCCCAGCCGCCGCTGCGCCTCGCCGAGCCGTTCGTCTCCCTTGCGGCCGGCCAGCACCATCCGGCAGCGGCCGTAGCCGAGGTCGAGCAACTCGTAGACCATGCGGTCCGATTGCTCCAAGAGGACGTCCTTGCCGGTGATGCCGACGTCCGCGGCGCCGGCCTCGACGTAGGTGGGGACGTCCGAGGGACGCATCGTCACCAGGGTGATCTCCTTGCCGGGGAAGATCAGCGCCCGCGACTCGCTCCGCACCGCCGTGGTGTCGACACCGGCCGCGTCGAGGACGTTGAGCGTGTCGCCGAGCAGGGCGCCGCGAGGGACGGCCAGCTTCAGCGGCCCATCCGGCTTGGCCGCGGCGGTACCCGCGACTTCGGCGCTCACGACGGCGCTCCCCGTCGCGATTCCTCCTCCAGCTTGGCGACATGGACCCGCTCCAGGTAGAGAGCGAAGCCGGCCGCGGGAAGATCGACGCCGAAGCGCTCGAGCAGCTCGTCGTAGCGGCCGCCACCGCCGAGGACATGGCCCAGTGCCGGGTCATATACCTCGAGGATCGCGCCGCTGTAGTAGCCGAGGTCGCGCAGCAGGCCGAGGTCGACCCGCACCCGGTCGGCGGCACCGCGCTCTTCCAGTGCCTCGAAGGTCTCGCCGATTCGCGCGGTGGCGCGCTCGACGGCGGCGCCACCGAGCTTGCGCGCCTCCTCGAGCACCTCGCTGCCACCGCGAAGCTGCGAGAGGGCGACGCAGGTGTCGACCTGCTGTGCGGAGATGCCCGCCCGCGAGAGCTCCGCCTCGAGGCCGACCAGGTCGTGTGTGGCGAGTCGCGAGAGAATCGCGTCGCGCTCGGCGCCCTCGAGGCCAAACTCGGCCAGTAGCTGGCGGAAGAGGTCGGCGTCGCCGAGTCCGATCACGGCCCGGTCGAGACCGGCCGCCTCGAGCGCCGCCTCGAGCACCTCAACCACCTCTACCGTGCCGCCGGGCGCGGGGGCGCCGATCAGCTCCACCCCAGCCTGGGCGAACTCGCGCATCTGGCCACGTTGTGGGCGCACGGCGCGGAAGGCGTTGGCCAGGTAACAGAAGCGCAGCGGGCCCTCGGCGTCGGCGTAGCGGGTGGCGACCAGGCGGGCGATCGGCACGGTCATGTCGGAGCGCAGGGCGAGCAGCTCGCCGCTCTCGTCGAAGAAGCGGTAGGCGGAATCCGCGGTGCGTCCGTCACCGCGCCCCAGGACCTCGTCGTACTCGATCGCCGGCGTCGCCACCTCACCGTAGCCACGGCTCTCGAACACCTCGATCAAGGCGAGGTGCAGGCGACGCAGCTCCCGCATCTCGTCGGGAAGGATGTCGCGCGTCCCAGGTGGGATCGGGTGGATCATCCGTCTGACCTTACGAGAGTGGGCGCGAAAAGCGCTCTAGGCAGGGATCTCTGCAGAGACCCGTTCGATCCGGGCGCCGAGCCCCCGCAGCCGCTCGTCGATCGCCTCATAGCCCCGGTCGATCTGGCGGATGTTGCCGATCTCAGAGGTGCCCTCGGCCGCCAGGGCGGCGATGAGCATCGCCATTCCGGCCCTGATGTCAGGGCTCTCGACGCGTTCGCCGTGAAGACGGCTCGGACCGCTGACGATCGCCCGGTGGGGATCGCAGAGCGTGATCCGAGCGCCCATCGCGACCAGCTTGTCGACGAAGAAGAGGCGGTTCTCGAACATCTTCTCGAAGATCAGGATCTCGCCGTCGGCCTGGGTGGCGAGGGCGAGGGCGATTGAGGTCAGGTCGGCTGGGAACGCCGGCCAGGGCCCGTCCTCGATCTTGGGGATCGCGCCGCCGATGTCGGCCTTGATCCGCAGCCGCTGCTCGGGCGGGACGATCACGTCGTCGCCTTCGATCGTCGACTCGAGGCCGAGGCGGCGGAACTGGCGTCGCACCATGACCAGGTCCTCCGGCGCGGCGTCGCGAATGCGCAGCTCCCCCCCGGTCGCCGCGGCCAGCGCCATGAAGCTGCCCACCTCGATGTGATCGGGGGAGATCGTGTGCTCAGCGCCACCCAGGGTGTCGCGACCGTGAACCGTCATCACGTTGGAGCCGATCCCGGTCACCTCGGCTCCCATGCTGCTCAGCAGTCGCGCCAGGTCCTGGACGTGCGGCTCGCTGGCCGCGTTGGAGATCGTCGTCGGCCCCGGCGTCAGCGCGGCAGCCATCAGGGCGTTCTCGGTGCCCATCACCGACGGCTCGTCCATGAAGATCGCGCACGGCCGCAAGCCGCCGGGGGGCGCTTTCAGCTCGATCCAGCGATCGCCCTCGATGGTGGCGCCGAGATCTGTGAAGGCGTCGAGGTGGGCGTCGAGGCGGCGACGGCCGATGAAGTCGCCGCCGGGCGGTGGCATGCGCGCCTCACCGAAACGGGCTAGCAGTGGGCCGGCGAGCAGGAAAGAGGCGCGGATCTTGTTGGAGAGCTCCTCGTCGACGGCGACGTCGTTGGCGCCCGCCGCGCAGAGGCGCAAGCTGTTGTCGGCGACCCAGGCCGCCTCGACGCCGAGCCGTTCGAGCAGCGCGATCTGCGCCTCGGTGTCGCGGATCCGCGGTACCCGGTGCAGCAGCAGCTCCTCCTCGGTGAGCAGGCAGGCGGCGAGAATCGGCAGGGCCGCGTTCTTGTTCCCGGCCGCCGTCAGCTCACCTGAGAGCGGCGCGCCCCCGTCGATTACGAACTTCTCCATGGTCCGGTTAGGGTACTGCCGCAATGAGACGTGGCTGGAAGATCCTGATCGGCATTGGCGTGCTGCTCGTCGTCCTGATCGGCGTCAACGCCTTCGTCATCGAGGCGGAAACGAAGTCAGCCGGGGTCACCGAACCTGGCGGGCGGATCGTCAGCCTGCCCGGCGGCGACCTCGAGGTGATCGAAAAGGGTCCGCGCAGCGCCAGTCCGATCGTCCTCGTCCACTGCTTCACCTGCGCGATCAACTGGTGGGACGGGATGATCCCGATCCTCGCTCGCGACCACCGCGTTATCGCGGTCGACCTGCTCGGCCACGGCGGCTCAGAGAAGCCCTCGTCCGGCTACTCGATCGAGAACCAGGCCGACCTTGTTGCGCAGGTGCTGGGAAGGCTTGGCGTGCGCGACGCTGAGGTCGTCGGCCATTCGCTTGGCGGCCCGATCTCGATCGCCCTCGCCGAGCGCTCGCCCCAACTCGTCAACCGGCTGGTGGTGATCGACAGCGTTCCCGATTCGAGTTACGGCGACGTCGGCTTCATCGGGGAACTCCCCTTCAAGCCGGTGATCGGCGAGACCCTCTGGCGGATCAAGCCGGACTTCTCGATCAAGGACGGCCTCGAGGTCGCCTTCGCCCCCGGCTTCGAGGTTCCCGACGCCTTCGTCGAGGACGTCAAGCGGATGACCTACAGCGCCTACACGGGCTCCCACGACGCCTTTGACGACTACACCGGGGAAAAGGCCCTGCCGCAGCGCGCCGCCGCAATCGGAAAGCCGACGTTGGCGATCATGGGAGCCGAGGAGCAGATCGCCAGCGACCCCAGCGCCTCGCTGGCCGCCTACCGTAAGGCGGGCGCCAGGACGAAGTTGATCCAGGGCGCCGGCCACTCCCCCAACGTCGAGAAACCGGCGGAGACCGCCGCTCTGGTCCTCGCCTTCGGTTCGGTTAAACGCCCTGCAAAACGGGTAAAAAGAGGCAATGTTGCGCAAGACCGATTGCAGAAATCCGGGTCCGTCCGAAAGCAACCGTAGAGTCGAACCTATGTTCGCTACGAAGAAATCACTCAGCACCCAAGTCGCCGACGCCGCAGACCTGATGATCGACTTCGCCACGCTCGGCGAGTACGGGCTCGAGCCGTCAATCGCCCGGCGCAGCCCTGTGAGGGTCGCCGCCGCAGTGGCACCCTGCGCAGCACCGGGTCATGGAACTCGGCGATCGCCCGCTTCGCCACGCACGCCTAGAAGATCCTGGAACGACAAAGGGCCACCCTTTCGGGCGGCCCAGAGTCAGAAGAACCGGCGGCGACCTACTCTCCCAGGGGGTTGCCCCCCAAGTACCATCGGCGCTGAGAGGCTTAACTGCTCTGTTCGGAATGGGAAGAGGTGTTTCCCTCTCGCTATGCGCCACCGGAATTTTGCGAGACCGCGGCCCCGGTGGAGCTTGAAAACTGCACAAGACCAAGAGGTAAGGAAATAAATATCCGTCAAGCCCTCGACCCATTAGTACCGGTCGGCTGAGCGCATTACTGCGCTTGCACCGCCGGCCTATCAACCTGGTGGTCTACCAGGGGTCTTACTCCCTCAAGGGGATGGGAGAGCTCATCTCGAGGACGGCTTCCCGCTTAGATGCCTTCAGCGGTTATCCGTTCCGTGCGTAGCTAACCTGCGATGCCCTTGGCAGGACAACAGATACACCAGCGGCACGTTCATCCCGGTCCTCTCGTACTAGGGATGACTCCTCTCAACTCTCCAACGCCCACAGCAGATAGGGACCGAACTGTCTCACGACGTTCTGAACCCAGCTCGCGTACCGCTTTAATGGGCGAACAGCCCAACCCTTGGGACCTACTCCAGCCCCAGGATGCGACGAGCCGACATCGAGGTGCCAAACCGTTTCGTCGATGTGGACTCTTGGAAACGATAAGCCTGTTATCCCCGGAGTACCTTTTATCCGTTGAGCGACGGCGCTTCCACTTGCTACCGCCGGATCACTAAGCCCAACTTTCGTTCCTGCTCGACCCGTCGGTCTCGCAGTCAAGCTCCCTTATTGCCTTTACACTCTACGCACGATTTCCAACCGTGCTGAGGGAACCTTTGGGCGCCTCCGTTACTCTTTAGGAGGCGACCGCCCCAGTCAAACTGCCCACCTGACACTGTTCACCACCCGGATCACGGCATGGTGTTAGAAGCCCAGAACACCAAGGGTGGTATCTCAAGGGTGACTCCCCGGCAGCCAAAGCCGCCGGTTCACAGTCTCCCACCTATCCTGAGCGAGATACCCCAGACTCCAATATCAAGTTGCAGTAAAGGTTCACGGGGTCTTTCCGTCTAGCTGCGGGTACTCGGCATCTTCACCGAGACTTTAATTTCACCGAGCCTCTCGTTGAGACAGCGTCCAACTCGTTACGCCATTCGTGCAGGTCGGAACTTACCCGACAAGGAATTTCGCTACCTTAGGACCGTTATAGTTACGGCCGCCGTTTACCGGGGCTTAGCTTCATTGCTTCGCGCCGAAGCGCTAACAAGTCCGCGTAACCTTCCGGCACCGGGCAGGCGTCAGCCCCTATACGTCGTCTTGCGACTTAGCAGAGGCCTGTGTTTTTGGTAAACAGTCGGTTGGACCAATTCACTGCGGCCCCCTCAGGCTCCCTCCGTATGGAGTTCACCCTACCGGGGCGTCCCTTCTCCCGAAGTTACGGGACGATTTTGCCGAGTTCCTTAACGAGAGTTAGCTCGCTCACCTCAGTATGTTCTACTTGTCCACCTGTGTCGGTTATCGGTACGGGCACGCGAATCCTGCCTAGAGGATTTTCTCGGAGGCATGGGATCGGGGACTGGCCGGCGGTCAAGCCAGCTGGCATCGCACCTCGCGTCAAAACGCCGCTGCGGATTTCCCTACAGCGACTGGCTACGTGCTTGCCCCAGGACGACCATCGCCTGGGTTCCCTTACCCTTCCCCGTCCCCCCATCGGTCATAACGGAAACGACGTGGTACAGGAATATCAACCTGTTGGCCATCGGCTACGCCTTTCGGCCTCGCCTTAGGTCCCGACTAACCCTGAGCAGACGAACTTTACTCAGGAAACCTTGGACAATCGGTGGAGGGGAGTCTCACCCCTCTTTCGTTACTCATGCCGGCATTCTCACTTCCAGCCGCTCCACGGAGGCTTACGCACCCGCTTCACGCAACTGGAACGCTCTCCTACCGCGTACAGAGCCCGCAGGCCTGCACACCCATAGCTTCGGAGACTAGCTTGAGCCCCGTTGAATTCTCCGCGCCCGAACACTTGACCAGTGAGCTGTTACGCACTCTTTCAAGGATGGCTGCTTCTAAGCCAACCTCTTGGTTGTCTCTGCATTCGGACATCGTTCACCACTTAGCTAGTACTTAGGGTCCTTAGCTGATGGTCTGGGTTGTTCCCCTTTTGCGTACGAAGTTTATCCCCCGCACACTGACTCCCGAGCTAACCGTAACGGTCTTCGGAGTTTGCCTGAAGTCGGTAACCTGGTAGGGCCCCTAGTCCAAACAGTGCTCTACGGCCGAAACGCAAATAACTCGACGCTATACCTAAATATATTTCGGAGAGAACCAGATATCTCTGGGCTTGATTAGCCTTTCACTCCGATCCACAGGTCATCCGCCCAGTTTTCAACCTAGGTCGGTTCGGCCCTCCACGAGGTCTTACCCCCGCTTCAGCCTGCCCATGGATAGCTCGCCCAGTTTCGGGTCTACCGCCAATGACTGTGTCGCCCTATTCAGACTCGCTTTCGCTACGGCTCCGCTCATCGCTTAACCTTGCCACTGACGAGTAACTCGCCGGCTCGTGATGCAAAAAGCACGCCGTCACACCCGAAGGTGCTCCGACCACTTGTAAGCTTACGGTTTCAGGTACTATTTCACTCCCCTTCAGGGGTGCTTTTCACCTTTCCCTCACGGTACTAGTTCACTATCGGTCACCAGGTAGTACTTAGCCTTGGAGGGTGGTCCCCCCAGATTCAGACCGCGTTTCACGGGTGCGGTCCTACTCAGGAACATCAATCGGCAGATCAGTGTGTTTTCACCTACGGGACGATTGCCCTCTGTGGTGCGAGGTTCCACTCGCTTCGGCTAACACCTGATTTTGTAACTGCCGCCGAGCCAGGCACGGCTCGGGCATGACGTCCTACAACCCCCGACAGGCAACGCGTGCCCGCTTACACCTGTCAGGTTTAGGCTGATCCCCTTTCGCTCGCCACTACTAAGGGAGTCTCGGTTGATTTCTTTTCCTCGGGGTACTTAGATGTTTCAGTTCCCCCGGTTGCCTTCTCGAGACTATGTATTCACCGCCGGATGACGCCGCATTACCGGCGCCGGGTTTCCCCATTCGGAGATCCGCGGGTCAAAGGCTGTTCAGCGCCTCACCGCGGCTTATCGCAGCCGTCCACGTCCTTCATCGACTCCTGGTGCCAAGGCATCCACCGTAAGCCCTTACTATCTTGACGGTGAGCAACCCGTACACACAAGTGTACAGGTCGTAATTAAATTACCCGAGAATCCACTACGAAGATTCCCATTATTGGCCTTGTGCAGTTTTCAAGGTCCACCGAGGCGCACACAACGGCTGACTGCCGCTGGCGGTCTCTCAAAACTGAGCAGCGTACCCAGTGACATAGAGTCACTGGGGAGCCCGGTCGACGTTCTAGAGAAATCTCCCTAGAAAGGAGGTGATCCAGCCGCAGCTTCCGCTACGGCTACCTTGTTACGACTTCACCCCAATCACAAGTCCCACCTTCGACGGCTCCCTCCAAAAGGTTAGGCCACCGGCTTCGGGTGTTACCTGCTTTCGTGGTGTGACGGGCGGTGTGTACAAGGCCCGGGAACGTATTCACCGCGGCATTGCTGATCCGCGATTACTAGCAACTCCACCTTCATGGAGGCGAATTTCAGCCTCCAATCCGAACCGAGACGCACTTTATGGGATTCGCTCCACCTCGCGGTATTGCTGCCCTTTGTATGCGCCAATGTAGCACGTGTGTAGCCCTGGACATAAGGGGCATGATGACTTGACGTCATCCCCACCTTCCTCCGGTTTGTCACCGGCAGTCTCCTATGAGTCCCCAACTTAATGATGGCAACATAGGACAGGGGTTGCGCTCGTTGCGGGACTTAACCCAACATCTCACGACACGAGCTGACGACAGCCATGCACCACCTGTGATGGTGTCCCGAAGGAAAACCGTGTTTCCACGGCGGTCACCAACATGTCAAGCCCAGGTAAGGTTCTTCGCGTTGCGTCGAATTAAACCACATGCTCCGCTGCTTGTGCGGGCCCCCGTCAATTCCTTTGAGTTTTAGCCTTGCGGCCGTACTCCCCAGGCGGGGCACTTAGTGCGTTAGCGACGGCACGGGAGGAGTCGACACCTCCCACACCTAGTGCCCATCGTTTACGGCGTGGACTACCAGGGTATCTAATCCTGTTCGCTCCCCACGCTTTCGCGCCTTAGCGTCAGTACCGTCCCAGCGAGCTGCCTTCGCTATTGGTGTTCCTCCTGATATCTGCGCATTCCACCGCTACACCAGGAATTCCACTCGCCTCTTCCGGACTCTAGCCCTGCAGTATCCATCGGCTTTCAAAGGTTGAGCCTTTGACTTTCACAACGGACTTACAGGGCCGCCTACGCGCGCTTTACGCCCAATGATTCCGGACAACGCTTGCTCCCTACGTATTACCGCGGCTGCTGGCACGTAGTTAGCCGGAGCTTCTTCTGGAGGTACCGTCAATCCACACGGCTATTCACCGGTGAACCTTCGTCCCTCCTGAAAGGGGTTTACAACCCGAAGGCCGTCTTCCCCCACGCGGCGTTGCTGCGTCACGCTTTCGCGCATTGCGCAAGATTCCCCACTGCTGCCTCCCGTAGGAGTCTGGGCCGTGTCTCAGTCCCAGTGTGGCTGATCGTCCTCTCAGACCAGCTACCCATCGTTGCCTTGGTAGGCCGTTACCCCACCAACAAGCTAATGGGCCGCGAGCCCCTCCCAATGCGGAGGCCGAAGCTTCCTTTAGTGCACAGACTTAAATCTGTGCACCACATCCGGTATTAGCCCGAGTTTCCTCGGGTTGTCCCGGTCATCGGGGCAGGTTACTCACGTGTTACTCACCCGTTCGCGGCTTTGCCCCAGGGCAAGCCCTGGTTCGTCGCACCACTTGCATGTGTTAAGCACGCCGCCAGCGTTCGTCCTGAGCCAGGATCAAACTCTCCGTGAAAGGTACTTCTTACAGAGAGCTGTCATGCCTGGCAAATTGCAAATCGCCGGGTACACATACTCGGCGACCGGCATGACGGGTAAATCAGACCACCCGGCGCGCTGGCGCACCGAGTGGATCGGGCTCAAACATCCCACGAACACGAATGTCCGCGGGGTGCACGCTGCTCAGTTTTCAAAGACCGCTGCGCCTTCGCGACGGGACTCGCCGCTCCTTCACGCACGGGCCAGGCACAGGGCCTTGCCCCAGAGGGACGAGGAGTATAGCGCTGCGGCGGCGCTTTGCCTAGCCGCCGTCGCCACGAAGGCGGCGGAAGCGGCGCTTGCCGGCCTGCAGGACGCGGCCGTCGAGCTCGCTCGGGGCCAGGTCCAGGGTATCGGACGGGATCGGCTCGCCGTCGAGCTTTGCGCCGCCCTGCTCGATCAGGCGCCGCGCCTCGCTGGAGCTGATCTCGAAGGCGCCGGCCATCAGCGCCGGCAGGTGGACCTGGCCGCCGTTGTCGCCCGCGTAGGGCACCGAGGTCGAGCTCCTCGATCTCGTCGGGCGCGCTCGCGCTCGACGAAGAGGCGGTTGAAGTGCTCCTCGGCCGCCTGCCGCCGCGGCCGCGTCGTGGAAGCGCTCGACGATGCCGCGGGCCAGCGCGCGCTTGGCCTCGTTGGGCGGCGCGCCGGCCGGCGGCTCGGCGCCGAGCACGAGCCGGAAGTACTCCGGCATCGCCTCGTCGGGGACCCGCATCGTCTTGCCGAACATCTCCTCCGGCGCCTCGGTGACGCCGATGTAGTTGCCCAGCGACTTGCTCATCTTCTGCTCGCCGTCGGTGCCGACCAGGATCGGCATCGTCAGGATCGACTGCGGCTTCTGGCCGTAGGCGCGTCTGGATGTCGCGGCCGAAGAGCAGGTTGAACTTCTGGTCGGTCCCCCCCAGCTCGACGTCGGCCTCGACCGCGACCGAGTCGTAGCCCTGCAGCAGCGGGTAGAGCAGCTCGAGGGCGGCGATCGGCGCGCCGGCCGCCAGCCGCTTCTGGAAGTCGTCGCGCTCGATCAGGCGGGCGACGGTGGTCTGGGCGAGCAGGCCGAGCAGCTCCTCCGGCGCCATCCGCAGCCACTCGCTGTTGAAGCGGACCTCGGTGCGCTCGCGGTCGAGCACCTTGAAGGCCTGCTCCTGGTAGGTGGCGGCGTTGGCCTCGATCTCCTCCGGCGAGGGCAGTCGGCCGCTGGGCCGAGCGGCCGCTGGGATCGCCGACCCGGGCGGTGAAGTCGCCGACGATCAGCACGACCTGGTGGCCCGCCTGCTGGAACTCGCGCAGCTTCTCGAGCACGACCGTGTGGCCGAGGTGGATGTCGGGCGTGGTCGGGTCGATCCCCAGCTTGACCCGCAGCGGCGCGCCCGGCGTCCAGCTGCTCCTGCAGCATCCCCGCCGGCAGCACGTCGACCGCGTTGCGCGTCAGGTCCGCCATCGGCGCCAATGCTAGACTGCCGCCTCCGCTCGGCGGGCCGAGCCGTCTGCCGAGTCGCGAGCCTTCTAGATGGCGGCCCTAGGACTAAAGCCCCGCCGGCGGGGCGGCGCAGTTCCGCCGCCAGCGCCGCCGGCCCCCCCTGAGAGCAAGCGCAAGCCGCGCTTGAAGAAGCTGCGCATCCTCTTCGTCCTGCTCGGCCTCGCGCGTCCTCGCCGCTGGTCTCGATGGTCTTCGGGATGATGGCCGCTGTCTCCCAGGACCTGCCGGCGATCTACAACTTCGCCCAGTACAAGGCCTCGAAGAACAGCGAGGTCTTCGACGCCTCCGGCGAACCGATCGGCACCCTGACCAGCGACCAGAACAAGATCCTGCTCACCTCGGGCCAGATCTCCCCGAACATCAAGAACGCCGTGGTCTCGATCGAGGACTCGCGCTTCTACGAGCACAACGGCGTCGACTTCCAGGGCATCGGCCGCGCCCTGGTCAAGGACATCCTCAGCCAGAGCGCCGCCCAGGGCGCCTCGACGATCACCGAGCAGTTCGTCAAGAACGCGCTCGAAGCGCAGGACAGCCGCACGGTCTTCCAGAAGTTCCGCGAGGCGGCGCTCGCCTACCGGCTCGAGCGCCACTGGAGCAAGGACAAAATCCTCACCGAGTACCTCAACACGATCTACTTCGGCGAGGGCGCCTACGGGATCGAGGCCGCGGCCCGCACCTACTTCGGCAACGCCCACCCGGGCTGCGGCACGCCGACCGAGCCCTGCGCCTCGGTGCTCGAGCCCTGGGAGGCGGCGACCCTGGCCGGCGATCATCGCCTCGCCCTCCGCCTACGACCCCAAGTTCTACCCCGAAAACGCCCTGACGCGGCGCAACCTGGTGCTCGAAAAGATGTACGAACAGGGCTACATCACCCACGAGCAGTACGAGGAAGGGCGCCAGCAGGCGCTGCCCGCCCCCGACGACATCGAGCCGCCCAACGCTCGACTCCAAGGCGCCCTACTTCACCGCCTGGCTGCGCCAGCAGCTGGTCGAACGCTACGGCGCCGCCAAGGCCTTCTTCGGCGGCCTGAAAGTCAAGTCGACCCTCGACCTGCGCCTCCAGGGCGCCGCCGAAGAAGCGGTCAACTCCTACCTCGGCTACTCGCCGGCGACCGCCTCGGTGGTCGTGCTCGACAACAAGAACGCCGGCGTCAAGGCGATGGTCGGCGGCCCCAACTTCGAGACCAAGCCCTTCAACCTCGCCACCCAGGGCCACCGCCAGCCGGGCTCCTCGATCAAGCCGTTCATCCTGCTCACGGCGCTCGAGGAGGGGATCTCCCCCTACACGACCTACGAATCGGCGGCACAGGAATTCAGCTTCGGCAAGAACGGCCAGGAAACCTTCGTCGTCACCAACGACGAGGACGCCTACCTCGGCTCCTGCGACATCGTCTGCGCGACGACCTACTCCGACAACTCGGTCTACGCCCAGCTCGGCGCTCGAAGGGCTGAAGGGCAAGACGGTCCAGGACCGGACCCACTCGATCGCCGGCGACGATCCACAAGATGGGCTACGCCGACCCGATCTCGACCAACCCGGCGATGGTCCTCGGCGGGCTCGACCCCGGCGTCACGCCGCTGGGCTGGACCTACGCCTACACGACCCTCGCCAACGACGGCGACCGGGTCAGCGGCACCCTGGCGCCGCGGCCCGGCGACAGCCCGGTCGCCTACACCCAGGTCACCGACCAGGACGGCCACACGATCAAGGACGGCGACAACGACTCGACCCACAAACAGGTGATCCCCGAAGGCGTCGCCGAAGAAGCGAAGGGCATCCTCGAAACCGTGGTCAGCAGCGGCACCGGCACGAACGCCGACATCGGCGCCGCAGGCCAGTGGGGCAAGACCGGGACCACCGAGAACAACGGCGACGCCTGGTTCTGCGGCGGCGACCGAAGAAGTCACCGCCTGCGTCTGGGTCGGCTACGCCGACACCGTGACGCCGATGAGACCCTCTACAACGGCGGCCCGGTGATGGGCGGCACCTTCCCGGCGCTGATCTGGGCCAGCGTGATCTCGGCCTGGGAAGAGATCAAGGCCGAACGCGCCGCCGAAGCCAAGGAGGACAAGGACAGCAAGGCGACGAGGACGGCTCCGACTCCTCGTCGTCCTCCGTCCTACACGGCGCCCGAATCGTCCGGCGAAACGGAAACCGAAGCGGCGCCGGAAGAAAGCGAACCGAGCGAACCGGCGGCCCCGAAGAAGCGCCGGAAGCGGCCGAACCCGCCGAACCGGCGGAACCGGCGCCGAGCGAACCGGCCGCGCCCTCGAGCGGCGGCGGCGTCACCGCCGGATAGCGGCCGGCCGGCTTCGAGACGTACGGGTTGCCGGCGGCGCAGAAGCGCCAGGGGCGCTCGACCGCTTTGGTGATCCCGATCCGCGGGCCGGTGACGACCTCGCCGCTCGCCAGTCCGGCTCGGGCGGCAGCAGCAGGAACGGCTCGCGCGCGAGGTCGGCGCTCGTTCTGCGTCGAGGCCGATGCCGAGCGCCTCGGTCAGCTTGCCGGGGCCCGAGCAGAGGTCGCGGTCGGGTCGCTCGCCGCGGCGCGCCCGCATCGCGCTCGATGCCGGCGGTCGGCTCGAGCGCGCGGATCAGCACCGCCGCCGCCTCGCCCTCGGGTTCGGCGACGAAGTTGAGCAGGCTGTGGATCCCGTAGGAGAGGTAGACGTAGGCGCGCCCCGGCGGGCCGAAGAGCACCTCGGTGCGGTCGGTCAGGCCGACGTAGGCGTGGCAGGCGGGATCGTCGCGCTCGTAGCTCTCGGTCTCGACGATCATGCCGCCGCAGCCGTCGAAGAAGAGCCGGCAGCCGATCAGCTCGCGGGCGACGAGGTGGACCGAGCGGTCGAAGAACTCGACCCCGAGCCGCTCGCCGCTGCGCGGTCCGGCGCTCGCTCACGATCGCTCTTCGAGCACCCGTGCCTTGACCGCGGCGAGGGTCTCGCGCGCCTGCTCGATCTGCGCGGCCAGCGCCGCCGAGCCGGTGCCGCCCTCGATCCGCTTCGACTCCAGCCAGCTGCTGCGCTGCAGCACCTCGTAGAAGGAGTCGTCGAGGTGCTCGGAGCGCTGCGCGCAGCTCCTCCGCGCTCAGCTCGGAGAGCGACTTGCCCTGCTCGACCGCGTCGCGGACCAGGCCGCCGACGATGCCGTGCGCCTCGCGGAAGGGCACGCCCCGGCGGACCAGCAGGTCGGCGACCTCGGTCGCGGCCAGCATCTCGTCGCCCGAGGCGTCCTCGAGCCGCTCGCGGTCGAACTCGATCCCGGCCAGCATCCCCTCGGTCGCGTCGAGGCAGGACTCGACCGTGTCGATCGCGTCGAAGAGCGGCTCCTTGTCCTCCTGCATGTCCTTGCCGTAGGTCAGCGGCAGCGCGTGCATCGTGCCCAGCAGGGTCGCGTAGTTGGCGGCGACCCGGGGGCTCTTGGCGCGCAGCAGCTCGGCCGAGTCGGGGTTCTTCTTCTGCGGCATGATCGATCGAGCCCGAGGAGAAGGACTCGTCGAGCTCGCAGAAGCCGAACTCGCGTGCTCGACCAGATGACGATCTCCGAGCCGAGCCGCGAGAGGTGCATCGCGCAGGTCGAGGCGGCGGCGAGGTAGTCGAGGACGAAGTCGCGGTTGGAGGCGCCGTCGATCGAGTTGTGGCTGACGTGCTCGAAGCCGAGGTCGTCGGCGACGGCGTTGCGGTCGATCTCCCAGTTGACCCCGGCCAGGGCGCCGGAGCCGAGCGGCATCACCGAGGCGCTGTCGAGGGCGAACTGGAAGCGCAGCACGTCGCGGGCGAGCATCCAGAAGTAGGCGAGCAGGTGGTGGCCGAGGTAGACCGGCTGGGCGCGCTGCAGGTGGGTGTAGCCGGGCATCGGCCAGTCGCGGTGGCGCTCGGCCAGCTCGAGCAGCCGCTCCATCGCCGTCGCCGGCGAGCTCGATCGCGCGCAGCGAGTGCGCCTGCACGACCATCGCCACGTCGGTGGCGACCTGGTCGTTGCGCGAGCGGCCGGTGTGGAGCTTGCCGGCGAGCGGGCCGATCTCCTCGCCGAGCAGGCGCTCGATCGCCATGTGGATGTCCTCGTCGGCCTCCTCGAACTCGAAGCCGTGCTCGCCCATGCGGGCGCGCACCCGCTCGAGGCCGGCGTCGATCTGCTCCAGCTCGCTCGTCGTCGAGGACGCCGATCTCGCGCAGGCCGCGGGCGTGCGCCTGCGACTGGTCGATGTCGTAGGGCGCCAGCCGCCAATCGAACTCGATCGAGCGGTTGAGCCGCCAGAAGCGGGGATCTGGGTCTTTGCGGAAGCGCGACATCAGCGGATGCGATTCGGCGAGAGCCTCGCACACCCGCGCGCACCTGGGACTCGCTCATCGCCGGGAAGAAGGGCAGCGCCAGCGAGCGGGCCGAGGCCGCTTCGGCGACCGGGAACTGGCCCTCGCGGTAGCCGAGCTCGCGCAGGTGGGGAAAGAGGTGGATGCAGGGCAGGTAGGCCTTGCTGGCGACGCCGCGCTCGGCGAGCCGGGCGATCGTCGCGTCGCGATCGATCCCCGCGGCGAGCCGGACGGCGTAGACGAACCAGCTGCGCACGCTCGGCGCCGCGCGCGGCGATCGGCGTCTCGACGCCCTCGAGCGCCGGCCAGGCCGCTCGCGCGTAGAGCGCCGCGACCCGGCCGCGGTCGGCGAGCATCGCGTCGAGCTTCTCGACCTGGGCGACGCCGAGCGCGGCGGCGATGTCGGAGAGCCGGTAGTTGAAGCCGAGGCCGCCGTGGTCGAGCCAGCCCATGTCGGCGGCGCGGCCCTGGTTGCGCTCGCTGCGCAGGCGGGCGGCGAGCGCCGCGTCGCCGGGCACGACCATCCCCCCCTCCCCCGTGGTCATCTGCTTGTTGGCGTAGAAGGCGAAGGTGGCGAGGTTGCCGCGGGCGCCGACCTTGCGGCCCTCGGAGTCGACCGCGCCGAGCGCCTCGCAGGCGTCCTCGAGCAGGCCGAGGCCGTGCTTGGCGGCCAGCGCCTCCAGCTCGGGCATCGCCGCCGGGTAGCCGAAGATGTGGATCGGCAGGATCCCGGCGGTGCGCTCGCCGACCGCGGCCGCGGCGGCGGCCGGGTCGAGGTTGAGCGTCACCGGGTCGACGTCGCAGAAGACCGGCCGCACGCCCTCGTAGAGCAGGCAGTTGGCCGAGGCGACGAAGCTGAAGGGGCTGGTCAGGACCTCGTCGCCGGCGCCCCAGCCGAGCGCCCGCACGCCGAGGTGCAGCCCGGCCGTGCCGCTGGAGACCGCGACCGCGTCCTCGACCCCGAGCCACGCGGCGAAGTCGCGCTCGAAGCGCTCGCCCATCGGCCCCAGCGAGAGCCGGCCGGAGCGCAGCACCTCGAGCACCAGCTCCTCCTCGCGGGCGCCGATCTCCGGCTTGCGAGCGGGATCGCCGATTCGGCAGCGTCCATGCGGCGACCCTACTCATCGTCACTGCGGCTGGAAGGCGTACGCGAGCGAGTCGACCAGCGCCTCCCAGGAGGCCTCGATGATGTTCTCCGAGACGCCGATCGTGCCCCACTCGCGCTGGCCGTCGGTGGAGTCGAGCAGGACGCGGGTGACCGCGCCGGTGCCGTGGGCCTCGTCGAGGATCCGCACCTTGTAGTTGGTCAGCTCGACGTCGGCGAGGTGCGGGTGGCGGGCGCCGATCGCCGCGCGCAGGGCCCTGTCGAGGGCGTTGACCGGGCCGTTGCCCTCGGCGACCTCGACGTAGCGCTCGCCGTCGACCACGACCTTGATCGTCGCCTCGGTTTCGACCTTGCCGCCCTCGCGCTTCTCGGTGGTGACGCGGAAGCTCTCCAGCTCGAAGAGCGGCTCGTAGACGCCCGCCTCGCGGCGCAGCAGCAGCTCGAAGGAGGCCTGCGCCGCCTCGTAGTGGTAGCCGCGGTGCTCGCGCTCCTTGAGCCGCTCGACCGCGCCGCTGGCGGCCGCGTCGTCGAGCTCCAGCCCGGCCCGCTCGGCCTGCGCTGCGGATCGTCGCCTTGCCGGAGAGCTCGGAGGCGAGGATGTCGCGCTCGTTGCCGACCTGCGGCCGGGTCGAGGTGCTCGAAGGTGCGGGCGTCGGCGGCGACGCCGGCGGCGTGCATGCCGGCCTTGTGGGCGAAGGCGTTGCGGCCGACGTAGGCGCGGTCGGGGTTCGGCGTCATGTTGCAGAGCTCGTCGAGGTAGTGCGAGGTCGGGGTCAGGCTCGGCCAGCTGCTCCTCGCTGACGACCTCGAAGCCCATCTTCAGCTGCAGCGCCGGCAGGATCGAGGCGAGGTTGGCGTTGCCGCAGCGCTCGCCGTAGCCGTTGACGCAGCCCTGCACCAGCCGGGCGCCGGCCTCGACCGCGGCGAGCGAGTTGGCGACCGCGCACTCGGCGTCGTTGTGGGTGTGGATGCCGAGCTCGACCGCGTCGCCGAGCGTCGGCGGCCACGGCCGCGGTCGTCTCGGCGACGAAGGCCGGGCAGGCTGCCGCCGTTGGTGTCGCAGAGGGTGACGTTCTCGGCGCCCGCCTCGGCGGCGGCGCGCACGCATTCGAGCGCGTAGGCCGCGTCGTCGCGGTAGCCGTCGAAGAAGTGCTCGGCGTCGAAGACCGGCCGCTTGCCCTCGGTCGCGGCAGGAAGGCGATCGAGTCGGCGATCATCGCCAGGTTCTCCTCCGGCGAGACCCTGATCACCTTCTCGACGTGCAGGCGCCAGCTCTTGCCGACCAGGCAGACGACCGGCGCGAAGCAGGCGACCAGGACGCGCAGGGCGGCGTCGTCCTCGGCGGCGACGTCGCGGCGCCGGGTCATGCCGAAGGCGGCGATCGTCGCCTGCTTCAGCTCGAGCTCGGCGAGCAGCTCGAAGAGCTCGGCCTCCTTCGGGTTGGAGCTGGGGAAGCCGGCCTCGATGAAGTGGACGCCGAGCGTCGTCGAGGGCCTGGACGACCTTGAGCTTCTCGCCCACCGAGAGCGACATGCCCTGGCCGCCCATGCCGTCCCGCAAGGTGGTGTCGTAGAGCTTTACCTGTTCCATCTGATGCCTTTCGCTTCGAGAGATCGGGGGAGGGCCTTTCGGGCCCGCGCGCACGGCAGCGCCGCGCCAGCCGCTAGGCGGCTGCGGTAATTCGCCCGATCGACTCGAAACGCAGGTGCATCAGGAACTGACCTTACTCGGCTCGTCCGCCCCGGCCGGGACCTCGACGAAGTCGAGCCACTCCAGGTACTCCTCGGCGCGGCCGTAGAGGGCGTCGTCGAACTTCGCCTGCACGTGGCGGGTTATCTCGCCCGGCTCGCCGATCGGGTGGTCGTCGATCTCGCGCACCGGCACCAGCTCGGCGGCGGTGCCGGTGAGGAAGATCTCCTCGGCCAGGTAGAGCTCGGCGCGGGCGACGTCGCGCTCGACCACGGTGTAGCCGAGGTCGCGGGCGATCTGGATCACCGACTTGCGGTTGATCCCGTCGAGGATCGAGGCGACGTGCGGCGGGGTGACGATCTGGCCGTCGCGGACCAGGAAGATGTTCTCGCCGGAGCCCTCGCAGACGAAGCCGCGCTCGTCGAGCAGGATCGCCTCCTCGTAGCCGGCGTTGGTCGACTCGGTCTTGGCGAGGATCGAGTTGAGGTACTGGCCCGAGGCCTTGGCGTGCGGGATCAGGCCGCCGGGGCCGATCCGGCGCCAGCTCGAGACCTTGGCGCGGATGCCGTGCTTCTGGCCCTCCTCGCCGAGGTAGGCGCCCCAGGGGAAGGCGGCGATGATCACCTCGACCGGGGCGTCGGTCGCGTAGAGGCCGAGGCTGCCGTAGCCGCGGAAGGCGAGCGGGCGGATGTAGCAGGAGCCGAGGCCGTTGCGGCGGATCAGCTCGCGCGTCGCCTCGGCGATCTCCTCGGTCGAGTAGGGCAGCTCGAGGTAGTAGAGCTCGGCCGACTTGGCCAGCCGGTCGAGGTGGTCGGCGTGCCTGAAGACGGCCGGGCCGCGCTCGGTCTCGTAGCAGCGGATCGCCCTCGAAGACGCCGGTGCCGTAGTGCAGCGCGTGGCTGAGGACGTGGACTTTGGCGTCCTCCCAGGGCACGAACTCGCCGTTATGCCAAATCAACTCCGCCTGTATCCATGTTCGGGGAAGTATGCCCGATAGCGCAAGGGCATTCGAGCCAAGTCGAGAAGAGGACCGCGTCAACCGCAAAGGAGACCCTTGATGCTCACCGCAGTTCGCCAGAGACTCACCTATTCGAACGTGATCGCCACGATGGCGCTCTTCATCGCCCTCGGCGGCGTCGCCGTCGCCGCCGGCCTGCCCAAGAACAGCGTCGGCCCGAAGCAGCTCAAGCGCGGCGCCGTCACCGCGGCCAAGATCCGCAAGCAGGCCGTGACCAGCGCCAAGCTGGCGCCGCAGTCGGTGATCAACGGCAAGCTCGCGGCCAACTCGGTCGGCCCCGGCAACATCGGCAACGGCGCCGTGACGACGGCCAAGCTGGCGCAAAGGCTCGGTGATCGCGGAGACGATCAAGAACAGCGTGGTCACGCACCAACAAGCTGAACAACGAAGCGGTGACGACGCCGAAGCTCGGCAAAGAAGCGGTCACGACCGCCAAGCTCGACAACGAAGCGGTGACCAGCGCCAAGCTGGGCAAAGGCTCGGTGACGCGGCGAAGCTGAGCGACGAAATCGGGCCGCTGCTGGGGACGCTGAAGAGCGGCCAGACGCTGCGCGGGGTGTTCGATATCGGCGGCGCGGCGACGCGGCGACGTCGCCCAGCGCGGTCAGCTTCCAGTTCCCGCTGCTGCAACGCGCCCGGCCGTCGACCGTGCTCCGACAAACGGCGAAACGAGCGCCAACTGCCCGGGCCTCGGCGGCGGCGACGGCAGACCCCGCAGGCGGCCGCCGGGCAACTCTGCGTCTACATCGACCGAAGAATCAACCTGGACGACGCCGGACCTGACGGTCCGAGAACAACACCCGGCTCGGCTTCGGCCTCGAAGCCAACGGCGAAGGCGGCCAGGCAACTTCTTCGGCCTCGGCCAGTGGGCGGTAACGGCGCCCTAGGCGCTTAGCTCGGCCAGCACGGCCTCGGTCACCTCATCGGTGCCGACCGCGGTCTCCCCCTCGCCCGCCAGGTCCGGGGTGCGGAGGCCGCGGTCGAGCACCGCATCGACCGCCGACTCGATCCGCGCCGCCTCGTCCGGCGCGGTCGAGGCCGTGGCGCAGCATCATCGCCGCCGAGAGGAAGGTGGCGAGCGGGTTGGCGATGCCCTGGCCGGCGATGTCGGGCGCCGAGCCGTGGACCGGCTCGAAGAGGCCGGGCTCGCCGTCGGCGCCGAGGCTGGCCGAGGGCAGCATGCCCAGCGAGCCGGTGAGCATCGCCGACTCGTCGCTGAGGATGTCGCCGAAGAGGTTCTCGGTGACGATCACGTCGAAGTCCGCCGGGCGCGAGACGAGCTGCATCGCCGCGTTGTCGACCAGCAGGTGGTCGAGCGTCGACGTCGGGGTAGTCGGGGGCGACGCGGCCGACCACCTCGCGCCAGAGGCGCGAGGTCTCCAGCACGTTGGCCTTGTCGACCGAGGTGACGCGGGGCTTGCGGTCGGAGCCGGCGGCGCGGCGCTGGGCGGCCTCGAAGCCGACCCGGGCGATCCGCTCGATTTCGGCGGCCGAGTACTCGCAGGTGTCGTGGGCGGAGTCGCCGTCGCGGCCGGAGTCGCCGAAGTAGATGCCGCCGGTCAGCTCGCGGACGACGAGCAGGTCGGTGCCGGCGATGCGCTCCTCGCGCAGCGGGCTGGCGCCGACCAGCGCCGGGCTCGGGCCGCACCGGGCGCAGGTTGGCGTAGAGGCCCATGCCCTTGCGCAGGCCGAGCAGGCCCTGCTCGGGGCGCGGCGCGTCGGGGTCGGTCGTGTCCCATTTCGGCCCGCCGACGGCGCCGAGCAGGACCGCGTCGGCGGCGCGGCAGGCGTCGAGGACCTCGTCGGTGAGCGCGGTGCCGTGGGCGTCGATCGAGCAGCCGCCCATCAGCTCCTCGCTGAACTCGAACTCGCCCAGCGCCTCGAGCAGGCGCCGGGCGGCGCCGACGATCTCGGGGCCGATCCCGTCGCCGGGCAGCAGGACTATGCGGGGGGCGCACTCATCGGCGGGCACTCTAGCGTCTGCGTCGTGCCCTGTCCTTCGCAAGGACAGCGGACGGTCATGCGCGGGCCTCGATGTTGAGGCGCACGTAGTCCAGCTCCAGCGGCTCCGGCTCGGCATCGAGCATCGCTCGACGAACGGGCGCGCGCAGCTCCTCCGGCAGCCGGGTCGACGTGCGGGCCGAGGCAGACCGTGCGCAGGAACTCGAGCGGGCTCGGGCGGCTCGATCGTCCATGGCTGCAGCCAGCAGCGAACGTCATCGAAGCCGGCAGCTTCGAGGCGGGCTTCGGTCTCCTCCGCCCTGGCGTAGTTCCAGGGCGTGTCAAAGCCCTCGAAATAGCGGAGCGAAAGGCTCGCTGGCGGCCACCTCGTCGCTGATCGTGCGCAGACGGTCGATGTTGCCGGCGCCGCCGCACTGGGCGGCGAGGGCCCGCCGGGCCGCAGCGCCGCGCGCGAGCCGCCGGAAGAGCAGATCGTGGTCGAGGATCCAGTGGAAGACGGCGCTGGAGAAGACGGCGTCGACCGGCTCGTCCAGCTCCAGCTCGTCAGGTCCGAGACCAGCACCTCGTCGCCCGGCCGCAGCACCTCGCGCACCTTCTCGACCATCGAGGGCGAGCCGTCGACGGCGACGACGCGGCCGCGCGGCAGTCGCTCGATCAGCAGCCCGGTTACGCGGCCGCTGCCGCAGCCGGCGTCGAGCACGGTCTCGTCGCCGCCAGCTGCAGGCGGTCGAGCACCGAGCGCGCCCACTCTTCGTGGGGATCGGAGACGCGGTGGTAGCTCCCGGCGTCCCAGTCGCGGGTCGCCGACGCGCCATCAGAGCGCCGTCGTGACCGGCCCGCGCTCGGCTCCGCCGGCCTGCTCGAAGCTGTCGATCGCGCCGGCGTTCTCCAGCGTGATGCCGATGTCGTCGAGGCCGTTCAGCAGGCGGTGCTTGACGTCGGGCTCGACCTCGAATTTGAAGACGCCGGCGGCGCAGGTGACCGTCTCGTCGTCGACGTCGATCGCGGGCCTCGCCGGCCTCGGCGACGGCGCGGCAGTGCTCCTCGTCGAGGATCGCCGGCAGCAGCCCGATCTTGGTGCAGTTGGAGTAGAAGATGTCGGCGAAGGACGGCGCGACGATCGCCTGGAAGCCGAAGTCCTCCAGCGCCCAGGGGGCGTGCTCGCGCGAGGAGCCGCAGCCGAAGTTGCGGCCCGGCGACCAGGATCGGGTTCGGCTCCAGCTCGATCTCGCCGTCGCGGATCCAGTCGTAGAAGAGGAACTCGCCGAAGCCGGTCCGCTCGACCCGCTTGAGGAACTGCTTGGGGATGATCTGGTCGGTGTCGACGTCGGCGCGGTCCAGCACCGAGACCTTGCCCTCGATCACGTCTATCGGTCGCATCTCTCAGCTCCAATCCCTGATGTCGACGAAATGGCCCTCGATCGCCGGCGCGGCGGCCATCTTCGGGCTGACCAGGTGGGTGCGGCCGCCCTTGCCCTGGCGCCCCTCGAAGTTGCGGTTCGAGGTCGAGGCGCAGCGCTCGCCCTCGATCAGGATGTCGGGGTTCATGCCCAGGCACATCGAGCAGCCCGCCTCGCGCCATTCGAAGCCGGCCGAGCGGAAGACGTCGTGCAGGCCCTCGGCTTCGGCGGTCGCCTTCACCTGCTGGGAGCCGGGCACGACCATCGCCCGCACCGAGCCGGCGACCTTGCGGCCGTCGACGATCGCGGCGGCCTCGCGCAGGTCCTCGATCCGCGAGTTGGTGCAGGAGCCGATGAAGACCCGTTCCGGCGCGACCTCGGTCATCGGCGTGCCGGGCTCCAGCGCCCATGTAGGCGAGGGCGCGTTCGGCCGACTCGCGGTCGGCCGGCGAGTCCATCGCGGCCGGGTCGGGGACGCGTGTCGGTGACCTCGACGACCATGCCGGGGTTCGTGCCCCAGGTGACCATCGGCGAGATCGCCGCGGCGTCGACCTCGACCTCGGTGTCGAAGCTGGCGCCGTCGTCGGTCGGCAGCTGGCGCCAGCGCTCGACCGCGGCGTCGAAGTCGGCGGGAGCGGCCGGGCGGCCGCGGACCCACTCGAAGGTCGTCTCGTCGGGGGCGATCATGCCGGCGCGGCCGCCGCCCTCGATCGTCATGTTGCAGATCGTCATCCGCCCCGGCATCGCCAGGGCCTCGATCGCCGGCCCGGCGTACTCGACCGCGTGGCCGACCATGCCGCCGGTGCCGAGGCGGCCGATCGTCGCCAGGATCAGGTCCTTGGGGGTGACGCCGGCGCCCAGCTCGCCCGAGTAGGAGATCCGCATCGTCTTCGGCCGCTTCTGGACCAGGCACTGGGTCGCCAGCACGTGCTCGACCTCGGAGGTGCCGATGCCGAAGGCCAGCGAGCCGAAGGCGCCGTGGGTGGAGGTGTGGCTGTCGCCGCAGACGATCGTCATCCCGGGCTGGGTGACGCCCGAGCTCCGGCCCGATCACGTGGACGATCCCCTGGCGGTCGGAGCCCAGCGAGTAGATCGGGATGCCGAACTCCTCGCAGTTGCGCTCCAGCGTTTCGACCTGGACCCGCGAGAGCTCGTCGGCGATCAGGCGCGCCGCCATCGTGCCGTCGGTGGGCGTGTTGTGGTCGGCGGTGGCCGAGCGTCTTGTCGGGCGGCGCACCGGCGCGGCCGGCCAGGCGCAGGCCGTCGAAGGCCTGCGGCGAGGTGACCTCGTGGACCAGGTGCAGGTCGATGTAGATCAGGCCGTCGGAGACCTCGTGGGCCTCCCAGAGCTTGTCGAACATGGTCTTGTGGCATCGGCTAGCCCCTCCTCAGGCCGGCGGCGATCACGGCGAGGAAGCGCGTCGGCTCCTCGCCTTCGTTCTCGAAATGATGGGGAAGATCGGCATCGAAGGTGACGCTGTCGCCCTCGTTCAGCTCGTGGCGGGTGCCGTCGACGACCAGCACCAGGTGCCGGCGAGGACCACGGCGGTCTCGCGGCTGCCCGGCTCGTGCATCGGCGGGTCGTCGCGACCGCCGGTCGTCGCGCCCGGCCTCGAGCGTGTGCAGCGAGACGTCGGCGCGCTGTCCCGGCAGCGGCGGGGTCAGCTCCTCGAAGCGATGGCCGCCCCGCTCCAGTAGCGCGCCGCTCGCCGGCGCGGCTGACCGCGACGTGCTCGCCCTCGTCGAGGCGCAGCAGCTGCGAGAGCGTCAGCTCCAGCCCGGCGGCGATCTTCGCCGCCACGGCCAGCGTCGGGCTGGTCTCCCCCCGCTCGACCTGCGAGAGCATCGGCGCGCTGACGCCGGAGCGCTCGCCCAGGTCGCGCAGCGACAGCCCCATCGCCTCGCGCAACGCCTTGACGCGATCGCCGACCGCGGGCGGCCTCGGCTACACGGGTCTGGACAGCGGCTTTCATTACGACCGTACGCTATCACATACAGAGCATCGGGGTGCAACGCTTTTCGGCCCAGCGAGGACCAAAAACGTTGCACCTCGGACAAGGAGGGGCCGGTCAGGGGCCCGGGGTGCGTTCGACGGCGGCCTCGGCGGTCGCCGCCTCGGCCTCGCGGATCGCGGCGCCCTCCAGGGCGTTGGACAGGGCGCGGACGTAGGCGCGGGCCGAGGCCTCGAGGATGTCGGTGGCGACGCCCTGGCCGGTGGCCAGGCGGCCGGCGGCGCGCAGCATCACCGTCACCTGGCCGAGCGCGTCCTCCCCCCCGGTCACGGCCTCGACCGTGTACTGGCGCAGGTCGCACTCGGTGTCGGCGGCCTTCTGGATCGCGCGGAAGATCGCGTCGACCGGGCCGTCGCCGCTCGACTCGCCAACCGCCTCCTCGCCGGAGGGCATCTTCACCGCGACCCGGGCCAGCGGCTCGCGCCGCGAGCCGGCCTCGACCTCGAACCAGGCCAGCTCGTGGGCGTCGGCCTTCTCGCGCATCTCGTCGGAGACGATCGCCTCCAGGTCCAGCGCGGTCACCTGCTTCTTGCGGTCGGCGACCTCCTTGAAGCGCTTGAAGGCGGCGTTCAGGGCGTTGCCCTCGACCTTGAAGCCCAGCTGCTCCAGGGCGTCGCGCAGGGCGTGGCGGCCGGAGTGCTTGCCCAGCACGATCGAGTTCGACTCCAGGCCGACCTCGGTCGCGTCCATGATCTCGTAGGTGGTGCGCTCCTTCAGCACGCCGTCCTGGTGGATGCCGGACTCGTGGGCGAAGGCGTTGCGGCCGACGATCGCCTTGTTGGGCTGGATCGCGTAGCCGGTCAGGCGCGAGACCATGCGGCTGGTGCGGGCCAGCTCGCGGGTGTTGACGCCCGTGCTGCAGCCCGTGGACGTCCTCGCGAGTGCGGATCAGCATCACGATCTCCTCCAGCGAGCAGTTGCCGGCGCGCTCGCCGATGCCGTTGACCGCGCACTCGACCTGCCGCGCCCCGGCCAGCACGCCCGGCGTAGGAGTTGGCGACGGCCAGGCCCAGGTCGTCGTGGCAGTGGACCGAGGTCTCGACCTCGCGCAGCCCCGGCACCAGCTCGTACAGGCGCCGCAAGTACTCGGCGTACTCCTCGGGCGTCGTGTAGCCGACCGTGTCGGGGATGTTGATCACGGTCGCGCCCTCCTCGACCGCGATCGCGCAGACCTCGGCGGTGAACTCGATGTCGGCGCGGGTCGCGTCCATCGGCGAGAACTCGACGTCCTCGCAGTAGGACTTGGCCAGCGTGACGGCAGCCCGGGCCTGGCCCTTGACGTCCTCGCGGTCGGTCTGCAGCTGGTGCTCGATGTGGATGTCGGAGGTCGAGATGAAGGTGTGGATGCGCGGCCGCTGCCGCGTCCTTGATCGCCCCCCAGGCGGCGTCGATGTCGGCCTTGTGGGTGCGGGCCAGGCCGCAGATCACCGGGCCCTCGACGTTGCGGGCGATCGCCTCGACCGCCTCGAAGTCGCCGGGCGAGGTGATCGGGAAGCCGGCCTCGATCACGTCGACCCCCAGGCGCGCCAGCTGCTGGGCGATCTCGACCTTCTCGCCGGTGTTCAGCGAGATGCCGGGCGACTGCTCGCCGTCGCGCAGTGTCGTGTCGAAGATGTGGACGCGGTTTGCGTCGTCTGCTGGTGCCACTGGGTCCTCCTCCTTCTCTGCTTCGTCTCGAATGACCTTGTCTCTCGCGGCTATCGCGCCGCCCAGCGCTATTCCCCCCGGAGGGGGAGGAGAAGGAGAAGCGCGAGGCTGTCGGGCCGGTGCGTCATTCGGTCGCCCCAGCTTAGCGTAGGCTGCGCGCATCGCAAGCGAGGTTTCCTCAAGCACGATCCCCCGCTCGACCTGGTTCGCCCTCTTCGCGATGGGCATCGCCGTGGTGGTGATCGCCAACGACTTCTCCGCGATCAACGTCGCCCTGCCGACGATGGAGAAGGACTTCGACACCAACATCAACACGATCCAGTGGGTGGTCAACGCCTACGCGCTGACCTTCGGCGTGATGATCGTCACCGGCGGGCGGCTGGCCGACATGTTCGGGCGGCGCAACGCCTTCTTCCTCGGCACCGCGATCTTCGCCTCGATGTCGGCCCTGGGCGGGGCGGCGCAGACCGAGACCTGGCTGATCGCGACGCGGACGCTGATGGGGATCGGCGGGGCGCTGATGTGGCCGGCGATCCTCGGCATGACCTACGCGCTGCTGCCCGAAGACAAGGCGGGCCTGGCCGGCGGGATCATCATCGGCGCGGCCGGGCCTCGGCAACGCGATCGGCCCGCTGATCGGCGGCGTGCTCACCGACGCGCTCAGCTGGCGCTGGATCTTCTTCCTCAACGTGCCGATCTCGATCTTCGCGGTGCTGGTCACCTACCGCCTGGTCAAAGTCGCCGAGCCCGACCCGGGCCAGCAGCGGATCGACTACCCCGGGATCGCCGCGATCTCGGTCGGACTCGTCTCGCTGCTCGTCGCCCTCGACCAGATCGACGACTGGGGCTTCGGCGACCCGCGGGTGTTCGGCCTGCTGGCCCTCGCCGCGGTCCTGCTCGTCGCCTTCGTGCCGATCGAGCGCCGCGCCGGCAAGAGCGCCCTGGTGCCCGCGCGAGGTGATGGCCAACGAGAGCTTCCGCGCCTCCTGCCTGGCGATCCTGCTGATGTCGGCGACCTTCTTCGCCGCCCTGCTCTACCTGCCGCAGTTCATGCAGCACCAGCTCGGCTACTCGCCGCTGGAGGCGGGGGTCGGCCTGCTGCCCTTCCTCGCCACCTTCGCCGCCGTCTCCTTCGTCGCCGGTCCGCTCTACGAGCGGCTGGGCGCAAAGCTGCTGGCGACGGTCGGGGCCGGCTGCATCACGATCGCGCCTTCATCTTCTCGCTCGTCGCCTCGGCTCGGCTTCGCCTCGCTGATCCCCGGCATGGTCGTGCTCGGGATCGGGATCGGCAGCTTCTACCCGACCGCGACGACCGCCGGGGTCACCTCGGTCGACGAATCGCAGACCAGCCTCGCCGGCGGCATCGTCTACATGTTCCAGATCGCCGGCGGCTCGATCGGCCTGGGCCTGACGACCACGGTCTTCTCGGCGCAGCCCTCCTTCGTCGACGGCATCCAGGCCGCCTTCCGGCTCGACGCCGCGCTCTCGCTGGTCGGCTTCCTGGTCGCGCTCTTCTTCGTCGGCGGCCGGCTGCTGGCCGACGCGTCGAGCCGCAGACGCGCCTCGCCCTGAGGAACGCGGAGGAGCGAAGCGCTGCCGCGGAACGTCGTTGTCGCCGCTGCCACCGACTCAGCGATGTCGTCGCCGTGCCGCCGCGGAGCGACGTCGTCGCCGGCGCCGCCGAGCAGTTCGTCGTTGCCGGAGCCGCCGAAGAGCAGGTCATCGCCGCCGCGGCCGACGAGCCTGTCGTTGCCCTCGCCGCCGATCAGCTTGTCGGGGCCGCTGCCGCCGATCAGCGTGTCGCTGCCCGGCGCCGCCGCGCATCGTCACCGGCATCGTCGACCGCGCTGGCGACCGATGACCGTGTCGTCGCCGCCGCCGGCGTTGACCTCGAAGCCGGCGACCAGCGGCGCCTTGCAGACCAGCTCGGTCGGCATCGCCGGGCGTGTTTTCGCAGATCGTGCCGCCGACTTCGAGCGGCACGACGGAGTCGATCACGTAGCTGCGGCCGTCGGGGGTCAGCCAGATGTGGATCATGTTCTGCGCCGGCGCCGCCGGCGAGGACCACCGTGTAGGTCGTTTCGGCATGCGCGATCGGCGCGGTCAGCGCCGCCAGGATCGCCAGCATGATCAGAATCGCCTTCTTCATCGCAAATCAGCCCCGCCGCCGAGTCGGAGCGCCTAACTTGGAAACAGCACGACCTTGCCGACGTTGCGGCGCTCGGCGATGAATTCGTGCGCCTCGCCGGCCCGCTCGAAGGGGAAGGCCTCGGCGACGACCGGCTCCAGGCGCCCGGCCTCGAGGTCCGCCATCAGCGGCTCGGTGACGCGGTCGAGGCTGCCCTCGCGTTCCCACCACTTGAGCATGTTGAGGCCGAAGACGCCCTTGTTCTCGTTCATCACCGCCAGGCTCTTCCACCAGGGCATCGTCGCCAGCGGCATCTTGGCCAGGCCCTTCAGCGCCGCCGGGATGTTGCGGCCGCCCTCCTTCGTCACCTCGGAGAGCCCGTACATGACCAGGCGGCCGCCGGGGCGCAGCAGGCGGTAGTCCTTGCGGAAGGAGGTCGGGCCCGAGCGCGTCGATGATCAGGTCGACGCCCTCGCCGCCGGTGATCCGCATCGCCTCCGCCTCGAAGTCCTGGTTGCGGTAGTCGATCGCGTGGGTGACGCCCTGGGCGCGGATCGCGTCGTGCTTGGAGGGCGAGGCGGTGCCGAAGATCTCCGCGCCGACGTTGCGGGCGATCTGGGTGGCGGCGATGCCGACCCCGCCGGCCGCGGCGTGGATCAGGACGCGGTCGCCCTCGCGCAGGCTGCCCATGATGATCAGCGCCGCGTAGGCGGTGCCGTAGTTGACCGGGAAGGCGGCTCCCTGCTCGAAGCTGAGTCGCTCGGGCAGCGGCAGCGCCTGATCGGCGGGCACGGTGACCAGCTCGGCCTGGCCGCCGAAGCGGGTGCCGGCCATGACCCTGTCGCCGACCGCGAAGTCGGTCACCCCCTCCCCGACGCGACTCGATCGTCCCCGCCACCTCGTAGCCCATCACGCAGGGCGTCTTGGGCGCGTCGGGGTAGAGGCCGACGCGCGCCATCGTGTCGGCGAAGTTGATCCCGGCCGCCTTGACCGCGATCCGCACCTCGCCGGGGCCGACCGGTGGATCGGGGCGCTCCTGGACCTGCAGCACCTCAGGCCCACCGTTCCCTGTCTGCACCACCGCCTTCACGGACAAGACTATGTGCTGTGGACCTCTGACAAGCAGAGCAAGGACGCAGGAGCGCGGCGTGCTCTGCACGCGAGCGATCGAGGACGCGCTATGCGCCGCTCAGAGGTCCACAGAGCGGCCGACGGAGAAGCCGTCGAGCTGGAGGATCTTGGCGATCGTCTCTTCGTTGACCGGCGGCGTCGGTGGTGAGCGCCATCACCGCGCGCTCGCCGTCCTCCTCGGCACCGACGGCGGCGGAGACGATGTTGACCCCCTCCTCGCCGAACATCGTGCCGACCCGGCCGATCATGCCCGGCCGATCGGCGTAGCGGAAGACCGCGATGTGCTCGGCGAAGGGCAGGTAGAAGCTCTCGCCCCAGACCGAGACCAGGTAGGGCTCGTTGCGCGGCCCGACGCCGGTGCCGGCGACCTCGACCTCCTCGCTCGCCGGAGTGCAGCCGGACGGTGACCAGCTCGGTGAAGTCCTCGGAGCTCGACTCCTTGGTCTCGACCAGCTCGATGCCGCGTTCCTCGGCCATCTGCGGCGCGTTGACGAGGTTGACCGGCTCCTCGGTGTGGCCGGAGAGAATCCCGACCAGGACGGCGATGCCGAGCAGGCGGGTGTCGTGCTGGGCGAGCTTGCCGCGGAACTCGACCGAGACCGCGGTCGACCGGGCGCCTGCGCCAGGCCCTCGGCGAGCCGGCCGAGCTTTTCGCAGAGCGGCACGAAGGGCGCCAGCGCCTCCATCTCCTCGGGCCGCACGGCGGCGATGTTGACCGCGTTGGTGACGACGCCGCCGGTCAGCGCCGCGGTCACCTGTTCGGCGGTGACGACGCCGGCGCGGTCCTGGGCCTCCGCGGTCGAGGCGCCCAGGTGCGGGGTGACGACGACGTCCTCGCGGGCGAAGATCGGGTGCTCGGTGAAGGGCTCCGCGGGGAAGACGTCGAGCGCGGCGCCGCCGACCTTGCCCGACTCGAGGCCGGCCAGGAGCGCGTCGAGGTCGACCAGCTCGCCGCGGGCGCAGTTGACGATCCGCACCCCGTCCTTCATCGCGGCGATCGCCTCGGCGTCGATCAGGTTGATCGTCTCCGGCGTCTTCGGCACGTGGAGGGTGACGACGTCGGCGCGGCCGAAGAGCTCCTCGAGGCTCTCGGCGCCCTCGACGCCCGAGCTCGCGGAAGCGCTCGGCGGAGACGAACTTGTCGAAGGCGATGACGTCCATCTCGAAGGCCTGGGCGCGCTTGGCGACGAGCTGGCCGATGCGGCCGAAGCCGACGATGCCGAGCGTCTTGCCGTAGAGCTCGGCGCCCTTGAACTTGGCCCGGTCCCAGCGCCCGTCGACGAGCGCGCCGTGGGCCTGGGGGACGTTGCGGAAGAGCGCGAGGGCCAGGGCGAGGGTGTGCTCGGCGGCGGCGACCGAGTTCGATTCGGGCGCGTTGGCGACGACGATGCCGCGGCGCGTGGCGGCCGGGATGTCGACGTTGTCGACGCCGGTGCCGGCGCGGCCGATCACCTTGAGGTTGGTCGGCCCGCTCGATCAGCTCCGGCGGTCAGCTTCGTCGCCGAGCGGATCAGGATCGCGTCGTAGCCGCCGATCGCCTCGGCCAGCTCCTCGTCGGACATCTCGAGGCCGAGGTCGACGTCGAAGTTCTGCCGCAGCAGGTCGACGCCGGAGTCGGCGATCTTCTCCTTGACCAGGACCTTCACGGGCGTGGCCTCCCCCACGTTCTCGACCACCCAATCGATGCAGGCGGTCAGCGCTTCGACGTCGGCCGGCTCGACCGCCGGGAACATCCCGATCCGCAGCTGGTTGCGGCCCAGCTTGCGGTAGGGCTCGACGTCGACGATGCCGTTGGCGCGCAGCGTCGCGGCGATCGCGGCGGCGTCGACCGAGTCGTCGAAGTCGATCGTGCCGACGACCAGCGAGCGCTTGGCCGGGTCGGCGACGAAGGGAGTGGCGAACTCGCTGGCCTCGGCCCAGCCGTAGAGATGGCCCGAGGAGGCGGAGGTGCGCTCGACGCACCAGTCGAGCCCGCCCTCGGCCAGCATCCACTCGACCTGGTCGGCGAGCAGGAGCAGCGTGGCCAGGGCCGGCGTGTTGTAGGTCTGCTCCTTGCGCGAGTTCTCCAGCGCCGTCTGCAGCGAGAGGAAGCCCGGCTGCCAGCGACCGCTCGGCGCCGTCGAGCTCCTCGATCCGCGCGATCGCCGCCGGGCTGAGCAGCGGCCAGCCAGAGGCCGCCGTCGGCGCCGAAGGCCTTCTGCGGGGCGAAGTAGTAGACGTCGGCCTGGCTGGCGTCGAGCGGCAGGCCGCCGGCGCCCGAGGTGGCGTCGATCAGGACGAGGGCGTCGCCGGCGCCGTCGGGGCGCTGCACCGGCGACCATCACCCCGGTCGAGGTCTCGTTGTGGGCCCAGGCGATCGCGTCGGCGGCGGGGTCGGCGACCGGCGCCGGGCGCGTCGCCGGGCTCGGCCTCGACCACGATCGGGTCCGCGAGGAACGGCGCGCCGGCGGTCGCCTTGGCGAACTTCTGCGAGAACTCGCCGTAGGTGAGGTGCAGGGCGCGCTCGCGCACGAGCCAGGCGCAGGCGGCGTCCCAGAAGGCGGTGGTGCCGCCGTTGCCGAGGGCGACCTCGTAGCCGTCGGGCAGGCCGAAGAGCTCGCGCGAGGCCGCCGCGCACGCGGCCGACCAGGTCGCGCACCGGCGCCTGGCGGTGCGAGGTGCCCATCAGCGCCGACTGCTCGGCGAGCTTCTCGCAGCGCCTCCGGGCGCACCTTCGAGGGCCCGCAGCCGAAGCGGCCGTCGGCCGGCTTGAGCTCGGCGGGGATCTGGGTGGTGCGTGTCTGAGGTCATCGGAGGCGGTGTCAGTGACCCTGACGGGCGGCGTCGGCAGCCATAGGTTATTGACCGGCGCGGGTGGACCTCGGGCAGGCGCGCCGCGATAGGCTGCCGGCCATGAGCGAGACCAACGAGCAGGCCATCAGCAAGGGCGACGGCTACGCCGTCGCCAACCTCAGCGACCTCGGCGAGGGGCCGGGATTCCGCAAGATCCGCAAAGAGCTGGGCGTCACCGCCTTCGGCGTCAACGCGATCGTCCTACCGCCCTCCTACGCCACCGGCAGCCACTACCACGACGAGCAGGAGGAGCTCTACTTCCTCCACAGCGGCCAGTCGCGATCGAGTTCGGCGACGGCAGCAGCCACGAGCTGGAGCCCGGCGGCCTGGCCTGGGTCGACGCCTCGACCGTGCGCAAGCTCAGCAACCTCAGCGACTCCGAGGACGCCGTCTACGTCGTCGTCGGCGGCAAGGACGGCTACGTCGGCCGCGACGGCAAACTGCCGAGGGCGAGACTCAGCGCTAGTCTGGTCAGGAGCTCACGCGGCCAAGCAGTTCAAGGACGCACGGAGCGCGGCGTGCTCTGCACGCGAGCGACGGAGGACGTCGAGATGCGGCCGGTCCTTCAGAACTCCTGGTCGATCCAGGGCATCATGTCGCGGAGGTCCTTGCCGACCTTCTCGACCTGGTGGCCGGCGCCCTCCTCGCGCATGCGCGAGAGGTTCTCGCCGCCGGCCCGGTTCTCGGCGATCCACTCGCGGGCGAACTCGCCTGACTGGATCTCGCCGAGGATCTCCTTCATCGCCGCGCGCGACTCCTCGCCGATGACGCGCTTGCCGCGGGTCATGTCGCCGTACTCGGCGGTGTTGGAGATCGAGTAGCGCATGCCCTGGATCCCCTTCTCGTACATCAGGTCGGCGATCAGCTTCAGCTCGTGCAGGCACTCGAAGTAGGCGAGGCGCGGGTCGTAGCCGGCCTCGACCAGCGTCTCGAAGCCGGCGCGGACCAGCTCGCGTGGCGCCGCCGCAGAGCACGGCCTGCTCGCCGAAGAGGTCGGTCTCGCACTCGTCCTTGAAGGTCGTCTCGATCACCGCGGCGCGGCCGCCGCCGATCCCGGAGGCGTAGGCGAGGACGAGGTCGTGGGCGTTGCCGCTGGCGTCCTGGTGGACCGCCATCAGGCAGGGCACGCCGTGGCCTTCCTCGTACTGGCGGCGGACCAGGTGGCCCGGGCCCTTGGGCGCGACCATGCCGACGTCGACGCCGGCGGGCGGCTGCGATCTGCTCGAAGTGGATGGCGAAGCCGTGGGCGAAGAGCAGCAGGTTGCCGGGGGCGATCCCGTCGGCGATCTCGGACTCCCAGACCTCGGCCTGCTTCTCGTCGGGCAGCAGGATCATCACGACGTCGCCGCGGCTGGCGGCTTCGGCGATGTCGAGCACCTCGAGGCCGGCCTCTTCGGCCTTGGCGCGGCTGGAGGAATCGGGGCGCAGGCCGACGACGACGTCGACCCCCGAGTCCTTCAGGTTGAGGGCGTGGGCGTGGCCCTGGGAGCCGTAGCCGAGGATGGCGACGGTCTTCCCCTCGAGCAGCGAGAGGTCGGCGTCTGAGTCGTAGAAGATGTCGTCGTGTCTTTGGGCATGGGCGGGCAGGCTAGCGGAGGGCGCGCCGCATCAGCTTGCCCGAGGGCGTGCGCGGCAGCGCCGCCGCCAGCTCGACCCGCTTCGGCACCTTGAAGCCGGCCAGCGACTCGGCGCAGTGGCGGCGCAGCTCGTCGGGCTCGCCTCGGAGCCGTCCTCGAGCACGACGATCGCGGTCACCGCCTGCTGCCACTCGGGGTCCTCGCGGCCGACGACCGCGGCGTCGGCGACCTCGGGGTGGCGCAGCAGCACCTTCTCGACTTCGGCCGGGACGACGTTCTCGCCGCCGCTGACGATCATGTCGTCCATCCGGTCCTCGACGTAGAGGAAGCCTTCCTCGTCGATGCGGCCGAGGTCGCCGGTGTGCAGCCAGCCGTCGGCGTCGGCGCGGCCGGGCGCGACGGTCGGCCCCTGGACGAGGATCTCGCCGTCCTGGATGCGCAGGTGGGTGGTCAGCAGCGGCCGCCCGGCGGAGCCGAGCTTGCGCTCGCGCGTCGGCGGGGGCGAGCGTCGTCACCTGCGAGCAGGCCTCGGTCAGGCCGTAGGTCTGGACGACGGTGGCGCCGCGGCCGATCGCCTCCTCGAGCGGCTCCTCGGGCACCGGCCCGCCGCCGACCAGGATCGCCCGCGGGCCGGAGAGGTCGGCGCCGGCCTCGAGCAGGCGGGTCAGCATCGTCGTCACCAGCGAGACCACGGTGATCTCGTCGCGCTCGAGCGCCTCGGCGACCCGGTCGACGTCGAAGCCGTCGTGGACCACCGCCGTGGTGCCGTAGATGACCGAGCGCATCACGATCCCGAGGCCGGAGATGTGGCTGAGCGGCAGGCAGCAGAGCCAGCGGTCCTCGGGCTCGACGCCGATGTTGAAGGCGGAGCCGACGGCGCTCCAGAGGAAGTTGCCGTAGGTGAGGCCGACCGGGTCGGGCGTGCCGGTGCTGCCGCTGGTCAGCACGCGGCAGGCGACGTCGTCCATGTCGTGCTCGCCGAGCAGCGGCAGGTCGGCCTCGGTCTGGGTCAGCTCGCCGGCGTCGTCGAGGTCGACGGCCGGCTCCTCGGCGGCGATCACCGCGGCGCGCTCCTCGGCGGAGAGCCGCGGGCCGAGCGGCAGCAGCACCGCGCCCAGCTTCATCAGCGCGTGGACGAGCACGACCTGCTCGCGGCGCGGGTGCATCGTCAGCGCCGCGGTCGAGCCGCGGCGGACGCCGTGCGCGGCGAGCCGGCGCGCGACCCAGGTCGCCTCCGCCTCCAGCTCGGCGTAGGTGACCTCGGATGCCGTCCGCGACCAGGGCGACGCGGTCGGGGCAGCTCTGCGATCTCTGGGCGAGCCAGTCGTCGAGTTTCATCGGCGGGATATCGTGCCCATCATGCCGCAAACGTCACAAGGAAGCCCCGCCCGAGGAGGACCTCTACGCGCCGATCGAGTGGCAGAGCGCCGCCGAGTACGACGACATCCGCTACGAGAAGGCCGACGGGATCGCCAAGATCACGATCGACCGGCCCGAGGTCCTCAACGCCTTCCGCCCGCAGACGCTGGTCGAGGTCTCGCGCCGCGCTCGAGCTGGCCCGCGAGGACACCGAGGTCGGCGTGGTCGATCCTCACCGGCGAGGGCGAGAAGGCGTTCTGCTCGGGCGGCGACCAGCAGGTTCGCGGCGACACCGGCTACGTCGCCGAGGGCGCCTCCCTCGGCCGCTTCCACGTCACCGACCTGCAGGTGCAGATGCGGCGGCTGCCGAAGCCGGTGGTGGCGATGGTGGCCGGCTACGCGGTCGGCGGCGGCCACGTCCTCCACGTCTGCTGCGACCTGACGATCGCCGCCGACAACGCCGTCTTCGGGCAGACCGGGCCGCGGGTCGGGCTCCTGGGACGGCGGCTTCGGCGCCTCCCTGCTGCGCGACCTCGTCGGCACCAAGAAGGCGAAGGAGTTCTGGCTGCTCTGCCGCCAGTACGACGCCGAGGAGGCGCTCGAGATGGGCCTGGTCAACACGGTCGTCCCGCTCGACCGCCTCGAGGCGCGAGACGGTCGCCTGGTGCCGCGAGATGCTCGCCCTCTCGCCCTTCGCCCTGCGCCTGGTCAAGTCCAGCTTCAACGCCCACGAGGACGGCTACGCCGGGATCCAGCAGCTGGCCCACGACACCAACCTGCTCTTCTACGGCAGCGAGGAGGCGCGCGAGGGCCGCGAGGCCTTCAAGGAGAAGCGCCAGCCCGACTTCTCGAAGTACCCTCGGCGACCATGAGCGCCGATCGCGACACGGAGCGGCGATGAGGATCTGGCTGATGGCGGCGCGGCCGCGGACGCTGCCGGCGGCGATCGCGCCGGTGCTCGTCGGCACCGCGGCGGCGGTCGAATGGGCCGGAGAGCTGCCGCGGGTCGGCGCCTTCCTCGCCGCCCTGGTCGGCTCGATCTTCATCCAGATCGGGACCAACCTGGCCAACGACTACTCCGACGCCAAGCGGGGCGCCGACACCGCCGACCGGCTCGGGCCGGTGCGGGTCACCTCGGCCGGCCTGGTCACGCCGCAGCGGGTGCTGAACGCGACCTGGATCGCCTTCGGCGTCGCGATCGCCTGCGGCATCTACCTGGCCACGGTGGCCGGGATCGTGATCCTCCTGATCGGCGCCGTCTCGATCGCCGCCGGCGTCCTCTACACCGGCGGCCCGCGGCCCTACGGCTACGCCGGCCTCGGCGAGGTCTTCGTCTTCCTCTTCTTCGGCCTGGTCGCGGTCAACGGCTCCTACTACGTGCAGCTCGAGGAGCTCGACGCGCTGCCGCTCGGGCTCTCGATCGCGGTCGGCTTCCTCTCCACCGCGATCCTCGTCGTCAACAACGTGCGCGACCTGGAGACCGACCGGCGGGCCGGCAAGATGACCCTGGCGGTGCGGATGGGCCGCCACAACGCCGTCGTGCTCTACCGGCTGCTCGTGCTCGGCGCCTTCGTCGTGCTGCCGATCGCCCTGGTCGCCGGCGGCGGCAGCCTGCTGCCGCTGATCGGCCTGCTGGCGCTGCCGATGGCGATCGGCCCGATGCGGGCGATGACCAACCGCACCGACGGCCCGTCCCTGAACGGCGCCCTCGCCGGCACCGGCGCCCTGCTCGGCCGTCTTCAGCCTGCTCGTCTCGGCCGGCCTGCTGCTCGCCAGCCTGACCGAACTGCATCAAATTCTCGCATCTGGGCAGGCTCGAGACCACTCGAATGCAGATTCGGCCACGGTGAGATGCTGTTGAGTATGAAGATCGCTTCGGTCGAGGTCATCCCTTACGCGCTGCCGTTTCGCGACGCCCTACGTGACCGCGCGCGGCCGGCTCGACCGCCGCGAGATGGTGCTGCTGCGGCTGCGCTCCGACGACGGCCTGGTCGGCCTCGGCGAAGCGGTGCCGCTTTCGCTGCGCGGCGGCGCCGGCGCTGGCGCAGGTCGTCGAGGAGCTCGAGCGGCTGGGCGAGCGCGACTCGCTCGACGAGGCGACGCTGAGCGGCGACGCCATCGCCCTCTCCCCCCCAGCGCGCTGCGCGGCGCTGACGGCGCTGCTCGACCTGCGCGGACGGCAGAGCGGCCGACGTGAGGTCGGCCGGCGAGCGCAGCCGCAGCCGGTCGAGTGCAACGCGACCCTGGTCGCCGGCGAGCCCGCAGCGGTCGCGGCCGACGCCCTGCGCTGGGCGGAGGACGGCTTCACGACCTTCAAGCTGAAGCTCGGGCCGGCGACGACGTCGGTCAGGTGCGTGCCGTGCGCGAGGCGGTCGGCCCGCGAGGCGCGGATCCGGGTCGATGCCAACGCCGCCTGGGACGTCGGAGACGGCGAAGCGCATGCTCGCCGAGCTGGAGCCGTTCGACGTCGAGCTCGCCGAGCAGCCCGTCGCCGACCCTCGAGGAAGCGGCCGAGGTGGCGGGCGCCGACCTCGATCCCGATCGCCGGCGACGAGAGCGTCGAGACCCGCGCCGACGCCGAGCGGGCGCTGGCGATCGAGCGCCTGCGCAGCTCGACCGGGATCAAGCTCTCCAAGGTCGGGCGGGCCGGAGGCGGCGATCGAGATCGCCGAGGTGCTGCCGTCCTACGTCTCCAGCGCCCTCGACGGGCCGGTCGGGATCGCGGCCGGCGGCCCAGGTCGCGCAGACGCTGCGATGCCGGCGATCGACGGCGCGGGGCTCGCTGGCCCACGGCCTCGCCACCCAGCGCCTCTTCTCCTCGACGATCGCCTCGGTCGAGTGCGAGCTGCGCGACGGGATGCTGCACCCGCCCGCCGGCCCCGGCCTCGGCGTCGAGATCGACGAGGCGGCGCTCGCCGCGCCACCGGATCTCGCTGACGCTTGGCGACTTTCGCGTCGATGTAGACGGATAAGTCGCCAATAGGTCTCCGGCATGGACCCGACCAACGGCAACACCGCACTCGCCTCCGCCTTCGTCGAGGAGCTGGCCCGCGGCGGCGCTGCGCCACGCGGTCATCTCCCCCGGCTCGCGCTCGACGCCCGCTCGCCGTCGCGCTCTGGCGCCAGCCCGAGATCGAGGTGAGCGTGATCGTCGACGAGCGCTCGGCCGCGTTCTTCGCCCTCGGCGCCGCCCAGGCGACGCGGCACGCCGGTGGCGATGCTCTGCACCTCCGGCACCGCCGCCGCCAACTACCACCCGGCGATCTGCGAGGCCGACGAGTCGGCGGTGCCGCTGATCGCGCTCACCGCCGACCGCCCGCCCGAGCTGCGCGGCATCGGCGCCGGGCAGACGATCGACCAGATCAAGCTCTACGGCTCCTCGGTGCGCTGGTTCTGCGAAGTCGGCACCCACGAGGCCGACGACGACGGGCTGCTCCACTACCGCTCGGTCGCCTGCCGGGCGCTCGCCGCGGCGCGCGGCGAGCCGCGCCCGGGCCCGGTCCACCTCAACCTGCCCTGGCGCGAGCCGCTCGCGCCGCTTCCGGTCGAGGGCGCGGTGACGGCAACCGACCCGCTGGCGCTGGAGGGGCGCGGACGGCCGGCCGCTGACCGCGGTGACCCCGATCGACATCGAGCCCTCGGCGTTCCTGCTCGACGAGGTCGCCGGCCACATCGGCGACGTCGACTCCGGCGTGATCGTCGCCGGCCGCCAGCTCGACCCCGAGCTGCGCGAGCCGCTCGCCCGCCTCGCCCAGCGTCGCCGGCTTCCCGATCCTCGCCGAGCCGACCTCGCAGCTGCGCTGCGGCCCCCACGACCGCTCCTACGTCATCACCACCTACGACCACCTGCTGCGCGACGAGCGCTTCCGCGAGCCGGTGAGCCCGACCTCGTCCTGCGCTTCGGCGAGATGCCGACCAGCAAGCCGCTGCGCACCTGGCTGGCCGCATCGGGCGCCGACCAGATCGTCGTCGACCCGGCTGCGGCTGGAACGAGCCGACCCGCCGCGCCGCCGCACTGCTGCGCGCCGACCCGACCGAGCTGGCCTCGGGCTGGGCAGCGCGGCTTGGCGAGGCGAGCGCGAGCCGGCGCCGGCGCGCTGGCTCGAGGCCGAGCGAGCCGCGCGCGAGGCGCTCGAAGCGGAGCTGGCGGGCCTGCGACGAGCTGACCGAGCCCGGCCTCCACCTGGCCCTCGGCCGCGCCCACGGCGACGGCGACCTCGTCTACACCGCCTCGAGCATGCCGATCCGCGACCAGGAGGCCTTCCTGCCCCCAGTCGAGACCGACGCCCTCTTCCTCTGCAACCGCGGCGCCAACGGCATCGACGGCCTCCTCTCCTCCGGGATCGGCGCCGCCCACGCCAGCGGCCGCCCGACCACGATCGTCACCGGCGACCTCGGCCTGCTGCACGACATCGGCGGCCTCGCCGCCCTGCGCGACGTCTCCGACGCCGGTTCGGATCGTCGTGATCGACAACGACGGCGGCGGCATCTTCGGCTTCCTGCCCCAGGCGGAGGCGCTGCCGGACGGAGGAGTTCGAGGCCCTGCTCGGCACCCCGCGCGGCGTCGACGTCGCCAAGGCCGCCGACCTCTTCGGCCTGCCCCACCGCCGGCTCGAGTCCCTGGAGCAGCTGCCCGAGGCCCTGAGCGCAGGAACCGGCCTGATCGAGGTCAAGATCGACCGCCGGCCAACGTCGAGCTGCACCGGCCTAGCGCAGCGCGCCGTCGCGGCGGCGCGGATCCAGCTCGATGCGACGCGCTGCGGCGCGTCGACCATGCTGCTGCTGGTGCCGGTGCACGCCGCCAGCGTGCTCTCGCCGTCATAGCGGGCCTCAACGGAGGCTGGGCGACGTCGGCGTTCTTCTGGCTCATCCACGTCTTCCGCATCACCGCTCTTCTTCGCCATGTCGGGCTTCTTCGCTGCGCCCTGCTCCTCTCCCGCAAGGGCCGCGAAGGGCTGCGCAGCAACCGGCCGCTGCGGATCGTCGTGCCGCTCGTCGTCAGCGGCTGGTGCCTGCTGGCCGCTCGGTCGAGCTCATGCCAGCCAGGCAGCGTGCGCGGTCGACGCCGTCGGCCGGACGTGCGCGGAGGCGCACGGCAACCCGGTCGACCTCGCGACCCGTCCTTCGCGTGCTGGTTCCTCTGGTACCTGGTGATCCTCGACGGCGATCGCGGTCGCGCTCAACCTGATCGCTCCCGGCGCCTGCTGCAGCCGAGCGCGGACGTGGCGTCTCAGCGCCGGCGCTAGCTCGGCCCCTGGTCGGCGTCGCGCTGCTGCGGTGATCCACCGGTGCGCTGCTCTCGGCCGCGGAGCCGACCTGGACGCCGCGCGCCACCGGCCGAGCAGCTTCGTGCCGGACCGCTTCGGCTCTCGCCTACTACGCGCCTCTTCTTCGGCCTGCGGCGCGACGCTCTGCGCCCATCCGTGACCTGTCAGCGCCGTCATCGAGCGCCGGAGCACGGGCCGCATGCGCTGCTCGCCGCGACGCGTTGCCCGCCGCCGGCGCTTTCACCGCTGCACAGCTAGCCCGATTACGCGCTCTCGCTCGGCCGTGCACGGCGTCGGGCTGTCGATCTACGCGGTGGCGACCTGGTCGAGCCTGTCTGGCGCTGATCGGGCTCGCCGACCGCTACCTGACCGGCCCGGCCGGCGCTGCGCTACCTGGCCGATCGCCTCGTACTGGATCTACCTCTCCCACTTGCCGGTGATGGTCCGCGTCGTCGCCGCTCGTCACTGCGACGACGCTCGGCGACCTGCCCAATTCGGGTCGTCGACGGCTACCGGTCTTCGTCACTCGCCACCTTCGCGATCATCTACGCGGCCTACGCGGCCTTCGTCGCGCCACTCGGCGATCGAGCCGACGTCCTGCGACGGCCGCGCGACCCGAGGCCGAGCAGGCCGGATCGCGCCGGCAGCACTCACTCCGCCAGCAGCGGCAGCAGGGCGCCGAGCTTGATCTCGGTCTCGGCCAGCTCGGCCGCCGGGTCGGAGCCGGCGACGACGCCGACGCCGGCGTAGAGGTGGGCCTCGCGGTCGCGCAGCAGGGCGCTGCGCAGGGCGACGCAGAACTCGCCGTCCTCGGTGGCGTCCATCCAGCCGACCGGGCCGGCGTACCAGCCGCGGTCCATCTGCTCGAGCTCGGCGATCGCCGCGTCGGCGGCCGGCCGCGGCTCGCCGCCGACGGCCGGCGTCGGATGCAGCATCCCGGCCAGCTCGACCGCCGAGCGGGGCTCGGCCAGCTGGGCGACCACCGGCGTCGCCAGGTGCTGGATGTTGGCGACCTTGACGATCTCCGGCTCGGCGCCGGCCTCGACCCAGACCGCGTGCGGGCGCAGGGTGCGGGCGATCCGCTCGGCGACGATCGCGTGCTCGCGGCGGTCCTTGTCGCTGCGCAGCAGCTGCTCGCCGAGGTGGTCGTCGACCGCCGGGTCGGAGCTGCGCCGGGTCGAGCCGGCCAGGGCGACGGTCGAGACGCTGGCGCCCGGAGCGGCGCAGCAGCAGCTCGGGGCTGGCGCCGATGAAGGCGGCCTCGGGCGTGCCGCAGCAGAAGCAGAAGCAGGAGGGGAACTGCTCGCGCATCGCGCCGAAGACGGCGGCCGGGTCGTGGGCGGCGCCGGCGCTGACGAGCACCTCGCGGGCGAGCACCACCTTCGACATCTCCCCCGCCCCGATCCGCTCGGTCGCGGCCGCGACGGCCGCTCGAAGTCGCCGGGCGGACGGACGCTGCTGATCTCGACGCCGCGAGGTCGGGTGCGGGTCGAGCAGCGGCAGCGGGCTCGTCGCGCAGCCCCGCGAGGCGAGCCGCGAGGCGCGGCCGCCTGCGTCCTCCGGGTCCTCGCCGGGCCGGACGACGGCGTTGAGCGGTGAGGAAGGCATCCCCGCCGCTGCGACAGAGCGAGAGCTCGGGCAAGACCAGCGAGGCCGGCGCCAGCGAGGACCACGGCGAGGAGCCGCCGCCCTCGGGATCGAAGGCGAAGCCGCCGACCCAGACGGCCCCGGCGCCCGCGGGCAGGCCCGCGCGGCTCGTCGACGATCGCCTCGCCGCCGCCAGGCACTCGCGGGCGACGTCGTCGAAGCGATCCGGCCCGCGCGAGGTCGCCTCGTGGGCGACGCCGAGCGCGGCGAGGGCGAAGCTCCCGGTCGGGCTGCTCCCAGCAGAACCAGCGATCGGAGGCCAGCCGCGAGGCGAACACCGCCGCGCAGGGATCGATCGCCTCGACCGGCGACGGTGACGCTGACCAGCGTCCGCCGCCTGCGCGCCGGCGGCGCGCTCGACGCCCTCGCGTCAGGCTTGGCGAGGAGCGCGCTCAGTCGCTGCCGCGGGCGATCGCGATCTCGCCCGTGCGGACCATCTCGATCAGGCCGTGGGGGCGGATCATCCGCTCGAAGGCCTCGATCTTGTCGGCGGAGCCGGTGACCTCGATCGTCATCGAGCGCCGCGAGACGTCGACGATCTTGGCGCGGAAGATCTCGGCGAACTGCATGATCTCGGCGCGGCTCTCGACCGCCGCGGAGACCTTGAACATCGCCATCTCGCGGGCGACCGTCTCCTCCGGCTCCATGTCGCGGATCTTCAGCACGTTGACCAGCTTGTGCAGCTGCTTGGTCACCTGGTCGATCGGGTGGACGGCGCCGTCGAGGGTGAGGGTGATGCGGGAGATGCTCGGGTCGTCGGTCGGGCCGACCGCGAGCGTGTCGATGTTGAAGCCGCGGCGGGAGAAGAGGCCGGCGATCCGGGCCAGCACGCCCGGCTTGTTCTCGACCAGGATCGAGAGGATGTGCTTGCGGCCGCTGAGCTGCCCGGGCACGCGCAGGTCCTCGAGCTTGACCAGCTGTGGGGTCCCGGCCTCCATCAGCCCACCATCGGTCCCTCGACCATGTCGCGGGCGGCCCGGCCGGGATCATCGGGAAGCAGTTCTCCTCCGGGGCGACGCGCACGTCGAGCAGCACCGGGCCCTCGGTCTCCAGCGCCTCGCGCCATCGTCCCCTCGAGCTCGGCGGAGTCCTCGCAGCGCATGCCGGTGGCGCCGAAGGCCTCGGCCAGCTTCACCCAGTCGGGGCTCGGGCCCATCTCGACCGAGCTGTAGCGCCCGTCCCAGAACAGCTCCTGCCACTGGCGGACCATGCCCATGTAGCCGTTGTTCATCAGGAAGACCTTGACCGGGATCTCTGGCGACGCAGGTCGCGAGCTCCTGGCAGTTCATGATCAGGCTGCCGTCGCCGGCGAGGCAGACGACCGTCTCGTCGGGGCAGGCGACCTTGGCGCCGATCGCGGCGGGCAGGCCGAAGCCCATCGTGCCGAGGCCGCCGGAGTTGATCCAGCGGCGCGGCTTGTCGAAGCCGTAGTACTGCGCCGCCCACATCTGGTGCTGGCCGACGTCGGAGGTGATGATCGCGTCGCCCTCGGTCGCCCGGTACATCGCCTCGATCATGACCTGGGGCTTGATCTCGCCGTCCTTGCCCGCGCTCGTAGCGCAGCGGGTACTCCTTCTGCCAGGCCGCGGATCTGCTTCCACCAGGCGTCGAGGCGCGAGGGTCGGTCTGCAGCGCCCGGTACTCCCGGGTCAGCTTCGGCAGCACCTGCTTGGCGTCGCCGACGATCGGGATGTGGGCGGGGACGTTCTTGGAGATCTCGGCCGGGTCGATGTCGATGTGGATGAACTTGGCGCGCGGCGCGAACTCGGAGAGCTTGCCGGTGATGCGGTCGTCGAAGCGGGCGCCGATCGCGACGATCAGGTCGGCCTCGTCCATCGCGTAGTTGGCGGTGCGGGTGCCGTGCATGCCGAGCATCCCCAGCCACTGCTCGCCGGAGGCCGGGAAGGCGCCCAGGCCCATCAGGGTCGAGGTGACGGGGAAGCGGTCGGCGGCGGCGAGCTCGCGCAGCTCCTCGGAGGCGTTGGCGTTGACCACGCCGCCGCCCGTGTAGATGATCGGCCGGCGCGCGTTGGCGATCGCCTTGGCGGCGATCCGGATCTGCTTGATGTTGCCCTCGGTCGAGGGCTTGTAGCCGGCCAGCTCGACCGGCTCGGTGCGCGGCTCGTAGTCGATGTCGGCGCGCGAGAGGTCCTGCGGGATGTCGACCAGGACCGGGCCCGGGCCGCCCGGTCGAGGCGACGTGGAAGGCCTCGTGGACGTACTCGGGGATGTGGCGCGGGTCGGTGACCTGGAAGGAGTGCTTGACGAACGGCAGCGTGATGCCGAGGATGTCGGCCTCCTGGAAGCCGTCGGTGCCGATCAGCTCGGTGCGCACCTGGCCGGTGATGAAGACGGTCGGGACCGAGTCCATCATCGCGTCGGCGATCGCGGTGACCAGGTTGGTCGCGCCGGGGCCCGAGGTGGCGAAGGCGACGCCGACCCTGCCCGAGGCCTTGGCGTAGCCCTCGGCCGCGTGCCCGCCGCCCTGCTCGTGGCGCACCTGGATGTGGCGGAAGTCGGCGTCGACGAGCGCGTCGTAGGTGGGCAGGTTGGCCCCGCCGGGGATCCCGAAGACGTGCTCGACGCCCTCGGCCTTGAGGGCCTCCATCAGTGCGTCAGCGGCTCGCATGGAATGGCGATGGTACCAGCGGCGCAGTGCGCTGCCCTGCAGGATGGCGAGTTAGAGCTGGCACCGGGGTCGCCGGGATTCCAGCGGGTGCGCGGGTCGATCGAGCCCTCGATCACGCGGTCCTTGTGGCGCTCGATCGCGTGCATCATCGACTCGACCAGCTCCTCGCCGAGCAGCGTCGGCTCGAGGCCGAGGTCGAGCAGCTTGGTGTGGATCGCGTTGTAGTAGTGCTCCTCCTTCTCGACCCGCGGGTTCTCGAAGTGCTCGATCTCGACCGAGTAGCCGAGGTGCTCGCCGGCCTGCTTGACCAGCTCGGCCAGCTCGAGCACCGAGAACTGCTCGGTGAACTGGTTGAAGACGCGGAACTCGCCGGCGTCGGCCGGGTTCGGCGCCGCCAGCTCGACGCACTGCAGGCGTGTCGCGGATGTTGAGGAAGCCGCGGGTCTGGCCGCCCTCGCCGTAGACGGTCAGCGGGTGGCCGATCACCGCCTGCACGCAGAAGCGGTTGAGCACGGTGCCGAAGATCTCGTCGTAGTCGAAGCGGGTGAACAGGCGCTCGTCGCGGGCGGTCTCCTCGGTCTCGATCCCGTAGACGACGCCCTGGTTGAGGTCGGTGGCGCGCAGGCCCCAGGTGCGGCAGGCGAAGTGGATGTTGTTCGAGTCGTGGACCTTGGAGAAGTGGTACAGCGAGCCCGGCAGCTTCGGGAAGGGCAGCGTGTCCTTGCGCCCCTTGTGCTCGATCTCGATGTAGCCCTCCTCGATGTCGATGTTCGGGCTGCCGTACTCGCCCATCGTCCCGAGCTTGACCAGGTGGCAGTCGGGGACGTGGTCGCGCATCGCGAAGAGCAGGTTGAGGTTGCCGATCACGTTCGCGTACTGGGTCTCGACCGCCTTCTCGCGGCTCGCCATCGAGTACGGCGCCGAGGGCTGCTCGCCGTAGTGGACGACCGCCTCGGGCCTGGTCTCGGCGACGACGCCGTCGAGGAACTCGCCGTCCTCGATCGAGCCGACGAAGCTGCGGATCTCCTTGCCGGAGATCTCCTTCCAGGCGGCGATGCGCTGCTCGAGGGAGCGATCGGCGTCAGCGAGTCGGTGCCGGCGCTCGTCGTGCCAGCGGCGGCGGGAGAAGTTGTCGACGACGGCGACCTCGTGGCCGCGGGCCGAGAACCGCATCGCCGTCGGCCAGCCCAGGTAGCCGTCGCCCCCGAGGATGAGGACGCGCATAGGTCGCGGCAGGGTACGCGGACGACGCGCGATCGGGTGTGCGCAGCGAGCAAGCGTCATCTTTCTCGCGAGTGCATCACGATCCTGTCGAGAGCGGACTGGCGGAGCGCAACGGCGGGCGGATCGGGCTTGCCGCCCTGGTCGCGATCCTGCTTTGGGCCTGGGCCTGCGGGTCGACGAGGCCTGGGAGGGCCGCGACCCGGTCTTCGACGCCGCCGCCTACGCAACGATCGCCGCCAACCTCGAGCGCGGCGATGGCTTCACGCTCGGCGCGGAGCACCCAGCCCGCAAGCAACTACTCCCCGGGCTTCCCCTTTCGTCGCCGGCATCTACAAGCTCAGCGGCGGCGTCCACGAACGCCT
>CAWEDL010000002.1:0-349815 GCA_963807885.1 uncultured Solirubrobacterales bacterium | reverse complement strand
TTCACCCTGGCCTCGGTGGTGATCGTTCTCTCGATCGCCAGCCGCGATCGCCGCCAGCGGCCTGATCAATATCGACAAGATCGCCCAGGCCCTCGGGCACAACGACAAACTGAAGAACGCGGTCGAAGGGGTGCTCAAGGAGACTACGGGGGGGAGGCTCAGAACATCCTCATCCTCGGCTCCGACAAGCGGGCCGAGACGAACCCGAAGACCCCGGTCGCTCCGACACGACGCTGCTGCTGCGGCTCGACCCCGACAAAAACGCGATCGCCCTGATGTCGATCCCGCGCGACCTCAAGGTCGAAATCCCCGGCTACGGCACGGGCAAGTTCAACGAAGCGTTTCCCTACGGTGGGCCGAAGCTGACCCTGCAGGTGGTGAAGGAACTGACCGGCCTGCCGATCAACCACATCGTCAATGTCGACTACCTGGGTTTCGTCCGCGCTGTCTACGCGATTGGCTGCGTGTACGTCGACGTCGACCGCCGCTACTTCCACTCCAACGAAGGAGGGGCGGCCCCCGAACAGTACGCCGAAATCAACGTCCAGCCCGGGTACCAGCTTCTCTGCGGCAAGAAAGCGCTTGCAATACGTGCGCTACCGCCACACCGACACCGACTTGGTTCGCGCCGCCCGCCAGCAGGACTTCCTCAGCGCCGCCCGCCAGCGGGTGCCGATCTCCGACCTGGTCCTCGATGTCCGCAACGAACTGATCGACATCTTCACCGAATACACCAGCTCCGACATCAGCGACACAAGTCGATGCTCGAGGTGCTGAAACTGTTCATCGCCTCGCGCAACGCGGACGATCAACGAGGTCGACTTCCCGGCGGAACTCGGGGCCGAGCTACGTCTACGCCTCTCCGGAAGTGATCGAGGAGCGGTCGACCAGTTCCTCGGCATCGAAGCGAGCGGCGGCCCGCGGGGCCAGCTCGACGAGGAAGACGACGGAGAAGCGAACGAAGGCAAGAAGAAGCACAAGAAGAAGCAGAAGCCAAGGCGCCGCCGAAGCCGAAGCTGACGGCCAAGCCGCCGGCAGCGATGGCCTTGTCGCCGCCGGCGAAGCCGGCGAGGCGGAGGCCAAGGTGGTCGCCCGCAAGGTCGACCACGGCTTCCCGGTTTTCTACCCGGGCCGGCTGCCCTCCGGCGCCGCCTACGACGAAAGCAATCCCTACCTGCACGTGCAGGACCCGCGCGTCTACCACTTCAAGGACACCGACGACGAGCGCCACGGCGCCTACCGCATGATCCTGACCCTGGAGCTCCCCGACGGCACCCACTACTTCGGCGTGCAGGGGATCCAGGGATGGACGATCCGCCTATCCTCTCCAACCCAAGCCTGACCAAGACGATCCACGGGCGCGACTACGACATCTATCTCGATGGCGACCGGGTCAAATGGTCGCCTGGAAGCGGGGGGAGAATACCTACTGGATCTCGAACAGCCTGTTGCAGGTGCTGACCAACGACCAGATGATCGGAATGGCGCGGTCGGCGAGGGTGATAGTCCCTAACAAGAAGCCAACCAGGAAGCGAGGGAGCGGGCAAGGATGACGCAGAACAAGGAGCCAATCGGCGTTGTTGGGGTGGGGTGGGTCGGCCTGGTGACGGCGGCCTGCTTCGCCGAGCTGGGACACCCGGTGGTCGCTCGCGACATCCTGCCCGAGAAGGTCGCGGCGCTCTCGCGCGGTGAGCTGACGATCCACGAGCCGGGCCTCGAGGACCTGGTCGCCCGCAACGCCGAGCGACTGACCTTCACCACCGAGATGGACGAGCTGCTCGACTCGGCGAAGATGCTCTTCGTCTGCGTCGACACCCCGCCGACCTGCTCCGGCGACGCCGACCTGTCGCGGGTGCGTTCCGTGGTCGAGGAGCTGCGCGACGACGGCGAGCACGTGCTGATCATGAAGAGCACCGTGCCGGCCGGCACCGGCGCGACGATCCACCGCGACCTGCCCGGCCTCGCCTACGTCTCCTGCCCGGAGTTCCTCAAGGAGGGCTCGGCGGTTGAGGACTTCATGCATCCCGACCGGGTGGTGATCGGCGCCGATCCCGGTTACGAGCGGGCCAGCGACGCCGTCGCGGCGCTCTATGAGCCGCTGGGTGGCGAGCTCGTCCGCACCGATGTCGCCAGCGCCGAGATGATCAAGCTCGCCTCCAACGCCTTCCTCGCCACCAAGATCTCCTTCGTCAACGAGATCGCCAACGTCTGCGAGGAGGTCGGCGCCGACGTCGGCGAGGTCGCCCGCGGCATGGGCCTCGACCAGCGGATCGGCCCCTCCTTCCTGCGAGCCGGAATCGGCTACGGGGGCTCGCTGCTTCCCCAAGGACGTCAGCGCGCTGAAGATGCTGGCCGGCAACACCGGCTACCACTTCCAGCTGCTCAACGCGGTGATCGAGGTCAACGAGCTGCAGAAGCGGCGCGTGGTGCAGAAGCTCGTCGGCCATCTGGGCTCGCTGGTCGGGCGTCGCGTGGCGCTGCTCGGCCTTGCCTTCAAGCCGCGAGACCGACGACATGCGGGAGGCGTCGAGCCTGGTGCTGGCGGCCCGCCTGCAGGGCGAAGGCGCGGAGGTCGTCGCCTACGACCCGGTCGCCGCCGAGGCGGCGCGGGATCTGCTCGACGGGGTCGAGCTGCGCGACTCGGCCCTCGATGCCCTGGACGGCGCCGACGCGGCGGTCCTGGTCACCGAGTGGCCGGAGTTCGGCGAGCTGGACTGGAGCGAGGCGGCGAGCCGCATGGCCAATCCGCTGGTCATCGACGGGCGCAACTTCCTCGATCCGACAGCGTTGCCGCGGGGTTCGAATACGAGGGCATCGGCCGCGCTCGCGTGCAGAGCACGCCGCTCTGCGTCCTTGATCTGCTTGGTCCTCCACACTCGACGAACGTATGCAAGCGATTGTCTTAGTCGGCGGCAAGGGGACGCGACTCCGGCCTCTCACCGAGCGGGTGCCCAAGCCCGCCCTGACGCTGGTCGATCGCCCCTTTCTCGCCTACATGATCGAGTGGCTTGCGGGGCATGGAGTGAGCGACGTCGTCCTTGCTTGCGGTTTCCTCCCCGACGTTCTGCAAGCGGCGCTCGCCGATGAGGAGGAGCGGGCAGGTGTCAGGATTCGCTACGTCGTCGAGCCGGAACCGCTCGGTACGGCCGGCGCGATTCGCTTTGCGGCCGACGCCCTCGGGGATGAGTTGGACGATCGCTTCCTGGCCCTCAACGGCGATGTCCTCACCGACCTTGATCTGAGCGCCTTGTTGAGCGCGCACGAGCAGGGCGACGCTGTGGCGTCGATCGGCCTCCATCCCGTCGAGGACTCCTCGGTGTTCGGCCTGGTCGAGAGCGGCGAGGGGGGAGAGGTGCTCGCCTTCCTCGAGAAGACCGGCGAGCACAAGCCGGGGGAGGTCAACGCCGGGATGTACGTCCTCGAGCGTTCGGTCCTCGAGCTGATTCCCCCCGGGGAGAACGTCTCGATCGAGCGCGACGTCTTTCCGCGCCTCGTCGGCGAGGGCCTGCACGGCAGGCTCCTCGAGGGGTACTGGCTGGACATCGGCACCCCCGAGCGGTACCTGCAGGCGAGCTGGGACATCCTCGAGGGGCGCGTGGCGACTCAGGTCGTCCCCACCGGGCCCAGCGTGCTGGTCGATCCCGGTGCCTCGGTCGAGGCGGGAGCAGTCGTCGGGCCGCGTGCGGTCGTCGGTCCCGGATGCCGCGTGAGACCGGCGTCGAGCTGCGCCAGTCGGTGCTCCTCGAGGGTTGCACGGTCGGCGAGAACGCCCGGGTCCTCGATTCGATCCTCGCCCCAGGAGCAGCGGTCCCGCCCACGGCAGTCGTTGAAGGTGCAGTGGCCGCCGAGGGTGAAAGAGTGCCGGCCTAACCCATGCTCGAAGACGTCCTCGCCATCCCCGATCACGTCCGTGACGCCCTCTGGCGGGTCGAATCGGCGCGCCTGGAGAGGAGCGACTCGGCGGGGCTGTTGATCTGCGGCGTGGGGGGGTCCGCGATTGGGGCGACCTGGCCGCGGCGGCTCTTGGCGATCGCCTCACTGCGCCGCTGCTGATCGAGCGCGGTTACGAGCCGCCGAGCTGGATGAGTGCCGAGTGGGCCGTGCTTTGCTCCAGCTTCTCCGGTGAGACCGAGGAGACGCTGGCGTGCTTCGCGGCCGCTGGGTCGCTGGGCGCTCGCCGTGTGGTGGCGAGCACCGGCGGCGCCCTGGTCGACGCCGCGCGGGCCGCCGGCGATCCGGTGATCGGGCTCCCCGGGTTGTTGCAGGCCCCCCGAACGGCGGTCGCCTACATGATGGTTTGCGCGGCCGAGGTGGCAGCGGCGGCGGGCATCGCGCCGCGGATCAACGATGAGCTCGATCGCGCAGCCGCCTTCCTCGAGCAGAGCGTGGACGAGCTTCGCCACACGGCGGCCGAGATCGCCGCCCATCTCGACGGCGCGGTTCCAGTCATCTATGGCGCCGGCGGGACGGCAGCCGCCGCTCGTCGCTGGAAGACTCAACTCAACGAGAACGCCAAGCTCGCCGCTTTCTTCTCGGTTCTGCCCGAGGCCAACCACAACGAGATCTGTGGCTGGAAGGACGGCATGCCGGGCGATGGCAAGCTGGCCGCGGTGCTGCTCGAGGACGTCGGCCAGCACCCCCGCGAGAGGCGCCGCTTCGAGCTCACCGCGGAGGCGATCGAGGCCAGCGGTTCGACCGCGGTACGCGTCGAGGCGGAGGGCGAGACCCCCTCCGAGCGGGTGCTCTGGACGGTGATGCTCGGCGACTTGGTCTCCCTCGCCGTGGCCGATTCGCGCGGCGTCGATCCGTTCCCGATCGAGGCGATCGACACCCTCAAGACAGCGCTCGGGCGTCCTTGAGCGCCGAGCCCTAGTTCCTCTCGCCGATCCCCGTATCCTTCGCCCGACCAACTGAGACGAAAGGGAATCGATGGCAACCGCCACCTCAAACTACAAAGTCGCCGATATCGGCCTTGCCGACTTCGGGCGCAAGGAGATCAACCTTGCCGAGGTGGAGATGCCCGGCCTGATGCAGACCCGCGAGGAGTTCGCGGCCGAGCAGCCGCTGAGCGGGGCGCGGATCACCGGCTCGCTGCACATGACGGTGCAGACCGCCGTGCTGATCGAGACCCTGGTCGCCCTCGGTGCCGAGGTCCGCTGGGCAAGCTGCAACATCTTCTCGACGCAGGACCACGCCGCGGCCGCGATCGCCGCCGCCGGCATCCCGGTGTTCGCCTGGGAAGGGGAGACCCTGGAGGAGTACTGGTGGTGCACGGAGCAGGCTCTGCTCTGGCCCGACGGCGAGGGCCCGAACATGATCCTCGACGACGGCGGCGACGCCACCCTGCTCGTCCACAAGGGCGTCGAGTTCGAGAAGGCGGGTGCCGTGCCCGACCCGGCCTCGGCCGAGTCGGAGGAGTTCCGCGTCGTGCTCGAGACCCTGCAGCGCTCGCTCGAATCCGACCCGCAGCGCTGGACCGAGATCGCCGAGGGGGTCAAGGGGGTCACCGAGGAGACGACCACCGGCGTGCATCGGCTCTACCAGCTGGCCGAGACCGGCGACCTGCTCTTCCCGGCGATCAACGTCAACGACTCGGTCACCAAGTCGAAGTTCGACAACCTCTACGGCTGTCGTCACTCGCTGATCGACGGGATCAACCGCGCCACCGACGTGATGATCGGCGGCAAGGTCGCCGTCATCTGCGGCTACGGCGACGTCGGCAAGGGCTGCGCCACCTCGCTGCGCGGCCAGGGCGCCCGTGTGATCGTCACCGAGATCGACCCGATCTGCGCCCTGCAGGCGGCGATGGAGGGCTACGAGGTGCGGACGCTCGACGAAGTCGTCGGGACGGCCGACATCTTCGTCACCGCCACCGGCAACAAGGACATCATCACCGCCGACCACATGGCGCGGATGAAGCACAACGCGATCGTCGGCAACATCGGCCACTTCGACAACGAGATCGACGTCGCCGGGCTCGAATCCTCACCGGCCGAGAGGGTCAACATCAAGCCGCAGGTCGACGAGTGGCGCTTCCCCGACGGCCACTCGATCATCCTCCTCTCCGAGGGCCGCCTGCTCAACCTCGGCAACGCGACCGGACATCCGAGCTTCGTGATGTCGAACTCGTTCACCAACCAGGTGATCGCCCAGATCGAGCTCTACGGCCAGCCCGACGGGTTCACGGCCAAGGACGTCACCGTGCTGCCCAAGCACCTCGACGAGAAGGTCGCGCGGCTGCACCTCGCGGCGCTCGGCGTCAACCTCACCGAGCTCTCCGAGGAGCAGTCCGCCTACCTCGGCATCCCGGTCGAGGGTCCCTACAAGTCCGATCACTACCGCTATTGAGCCGATGAAGGCGATGATTTTGGCGGCAGGGTTGGGGACCCGGCCTACGTCCGATCACCTATGCGATGCCGAAGCCGATGGTGCCGGTGCTGAACCGGCCGGTGATGGAGCACATCGCGCGGCTGCTCGCCAAGCACGGTTTCAACGAGGCGATCGCCAACCTGCACTGGTTCCCCGAGCTGATCGAGGGGCACTTCGGCAACGGCACGGAGGTCGGCATCGAGCTCTCCTACAGCCGCGAGGAGAAGCTGCACGGCACTTCGGGCGGGGTACGCGTCGCGGCGGATTTCCTCGGCGACTCCTTCCTGATCATCTCGGGCGATGCGCTCACCGACATCGACCTGGCCGCGATGCGGGAATTCCACGAGTCCCACGACGGGATCGCCACCCTGGCGACCAAGCGCGTCGCTGACACCGAGCCAGTTCGGCGTCGCGATCACCGGCGCCGACGGCCGCATCCAGGGCTTCCAGGAGAAGCCCGAACCCGCCGAAGCGCTCTCCGACCTGGCCAACTGTGGCATCTACATGTTCCGCAAGGAGATCTTCGATTTCTTCCCCGAGCCAGGTCAGGCCAAGCTGGCAGGCCCCGATGACCCACCCGGCTTCGCAGACTGGGCGACCGACGTGTTCCCGGCGCTGCTCGAGGGCGACGTACCCTTCTACTCGCATGAGATCGATGCCTACTGGAACGACATCGGCAACCTCGAGGAGCTGCGGGACGGCAATCTCGACGCCTTGCACGGGAAGGTCAAGGTCGACCCAGGCGCTCCCGAGGTGTCGGATGGGGTGCGTGCGGCGAGCCCGCTGGGTGGGGCAGAGCTGGTCGCACCCGTCCTGGTTGGTGCTGACGTGGAGATCGGCGTCGACGTGCGGATCGAGGGCCCGGCGATTATCGGCGACGATTGCCGGATCGGTGACGGCGCCATCGTCCGCGACTCGATCCTGCTGCAGGGCAGCGAGGTGCCGGCGGGGGGGATCCTGATCGGCGGCATCGCAGCTCACGGCGCGAAGCGTTGACGAAGATTTGACTTTCAGCGCGCCACACGCGCGCGGCGGGCCCGAACGATCGGGCCATGGGCCTCCTCCAGGCACTCGCCACCGGCTTGGTCCCCCCGGTCTGCGCCGCCTGCGGCCGCGCCTGCCGGCAGGACGCCATCCTCTGCACCCGCTGCGCGCGCCAGCTTTCAGCCGCCGAGCCCCTGGAAGGGACGGGTCCACCGGGCTTGGACCGAGCCTGGTCCTCGGCCCCGCACGAAGCGGTGGCCCGCGATCTGGTCGTGGCCCTCAAGTTCCGCCGCCTCCTCCCGGTCGCCGACCTGATCGCCGACCGCATCCAGTGGCTGGCTCCGGCAACCCTGCTCAGCGGCACGATCGTCCCCGTGCCGACGGCTCCGCTGCGCACACTGGCTCGCGGCTTCGACCCGGCGGCGGAGATCGCGGCGGCTCTGGCCCAGCGCACGGGGCTCCCGCTGCAAACGTGCCTGGCGCGCCGGGGCGGCGGCCGCCAGGTGGGCAAGCGCCGCGCCGAGCGCATCGGCCACCCTCCGCGTGATCCAGGCGCGCGGCAAAATCCCGCGAAGCGTTCTCCTGATCGACGACGTCCAGACCACCGGCTCGACCCTCTCCGCCTGTGCTCGGGCGCTCCGTCAGGCCGGGGGAGTCCGCATCGTGGCGATCACCTTCACCCGCCGCCCTTGATGCTCTTGCCCGATAGCGGGTATAGGCGTAGCATCGAGGCAGACCCACGAAGGAGGCTGAACATGCGGATCGAGGTGCGCGGGCGCAACGTCGAGATCGACGACGAGCTGCAGGAGCACGTGTTCAAGCGATTCAGGCGGGTCGGCAGGCAGGTCTCAGAGCTGGCGATGCTTGACGTGATCGTCTGGGAGGAGCGCAACCCGGCGATCGCCGATAGTCACGTAGCCGAGGCCACCCTGCGGCTCAAGGGCGTCACCCTCCACGCCAAGGAGGCCTCCCCCGAGATGACCCACACGATCCACGAGCTGGCCGAGGACATTCGCCGCCAGGTCAAGAAGCACCGAGCCCTACGCCGCAAGCGCCGCCAGACGCGGCGGCTGGTCAATCAGATGCGCGGCCGTACCGCCGAGTCCTAGGGGCGGGTGCCTATCCCGCGTTCCTAAGTTTGCTCAGGTTTTCTTGCGTGTTGCATTGATCTGCGTCACGATTGGCCGTTCCCCAAGCCAGGGGAATCCAGTCAATCGAAAGGAATAAGCAATGGCTCGCAATCTCAAGGCCTTGGGCCTCGCCCTGATGGCTGTCTTCGCACTGAGTGCCGTCGCCGCATCGGCTGCGTCAGCTCAGCAAGGCGTGCTCACATCGGATGGCCCGGTGACACTCGACATGACCGAAACAGGCGCAGGCCAAAACGCCACAACAATGTTCGGCGAAAAAATCGAATGCCAGGGCACCATCTATACAGGTCATCAATACAACGTCACACCGCATATACCAATTGCGGTGCCGACCACCTTGTTCACAGTCACCCCGCATTACAACAACGCCAACTGCACATCGTTTCCCGGACCACGAAAAGCGACAATCACAATGAACGGCTGCGATTTCGTGTTCCACATCGGGAACACAGTAGGCGCCGATCGATACGCGCTCACTGCCGACATTGTCTGCCCAGCGGGCCAGAAAATCGTAAAGCACGTCTACCTCGCGCCCAACAACGAGGAAGTCCCGTGGTGCACACACACAATCGGAACCCAGTTCGGTCTACCGGGCGCCCGCCTGACAACCACAACAAACGGCGCCAACGATGTCGACATCATCGGGGCGTTCGAAAACATCCACGTCGAAAAACACGGCATGTGCGGAGCCGGCACAACCAATTTCGCCAAATGGGACGTTGACCTGACAGTCAAGGGCACAGGCCCTGGCGGTGTCGAAACAGGCGTCACAGTCACTGACAACGCTTAGCGCAAGCTAGCCATTCGCGAGGACCCGACCGGGTTGGCACAGCGCCGGCCCGGTCGAGCCCCTCCGCAGCGGCCCATGGGCAACGAGTCGAGGCGGTGGGGCCGACCCCGCTTCGCCCCAGCCCCCTCGCTACCCTTGAGCAATGGCTAACGCCAGAGATATGGTTACGCGCGCGCTGCGCGTTGGCGAGGGGCGCAAATTCAAGGCTTACGAGAAGCGCGCTGAGAAGATCAACGCGATCGAGCCGGAGATGGAGCTGCTCAGCGACGAGGAGCTGCGTGCCGAGGCCGACTCGCTGCGCGAGCGCGGCCGCAGACGGGGAGTCGCTGGACGACCTGCTGCCCGAGGCCTTCGCGCTCACCCGCGAGGCTGCCAAGCGCAGCATCGGCCAGCGGCACTTCGACGTCCAGCTGGTCGGCGGCATGGCGCTGCACGACGGCGCGATCGCCGAGATGAAGACGGGCGAGGGCAAGACGCTGACGGCGACGCTGGCCGTCTTCCTCAACACGCTCGCCGGCAACAGCGTCCATGTCGTCACCGTCAACGACTACCTGGCTCGCCGCGACGCCGAATGGATGAGGCCGATCTACGACGCGCTTGGGATGAGCGTTGCCGCTATCCAGGACTCGACGATCACGATGCGCGGCGGGTCAAATACGCCTGCGACGCCGTCTACGGCACCAACTCCGAGTTCGGCTTCGACTACCTGCGCGACAACATGGCCGATGCGCTGGAGCACTGCGTGCAGCCGGGCCATCACTTCGCGATCGTCGACGAGGTCGACAACATCCTGATCGACGAGGCGCGCACGCCGCTGATCATCTCCGGCGCGCCCGAACAGGCAGCGCAGATCTACTACCAGTTCGCCCGCTTGGCGCGCCAGATGGACGGCGTCCAGGCGAAAGACCGCCTGAAATCCCTAGGTGAATCGAAAGACACCTCCGATGCCGACTACGACTACGAATACGACGAAAAACACAAGACCGTGTCGCCGACCGAGAAGGGGGTCAAACGGGCCGAGGAATTCCTCGACGTCGACAACCTCTACCTGAGCGAGCACGGCTCGCTCGTCAATCACCTAAGCCAGGCCCTCAAGGCGGAGTCGCTCTACAAGAAGGACAAGGACTATGCCGTGGTCGACGGCCAGGTGATGATCATCGACGAGTTCACCGGTCGCATCCTCGAGGGTCGCCGCTGGTCAGAGGGCCTGCACCAGGCAGTGGAGGCGAAGGAGGGTGTGGCGATCGGCGAGGAGAACCAGACCCTGGCGACGATCACCCTGCAGAACTACTTCCGCCTCTACGACAAGCTCGGTGGGATGACCGGTACGGCCCTGACCGAGGCCACCGAGTTCATGAAAATCTACAAAGTGCCGGTGGTCGAGATTCCGACCAACCGACCGATGGTCCGCGCCGACCACAACGACCAGATCTTCAAAACGAAGGACGGCAAGTGGAAGGCCGTCCTCGAGGAGATCATGGCGCGCCACGAGAAGGGCCAGCCGATCCTCGTCGGCACCGTCTCGGTCGAGGTCTCGGAGATGATCTCCGGCGAGCTGAAACGGCACGGTGTCGAGCACGCGGTGTTGAACGCCAAGCCCGAGCACGCCCAGAAAGAGGGTGAGCGGATCGCCGAAGCGGGCCGCAAGGGCGCGGTGATGATCGCCACCAACATGGCCGGCCGCGGGGTGGACATCAAGCTTGGCGGCGACCCCGAGCACATGGCTCACAAAGAGCTGAAAAGCAGGGCCTGAATGCCGGTGACGAGGGCTACGAGGAGGCGTTGGAGGCCAAGATCGCCGAGCTGGAGCCGCAATGCAAGGCCGAGGCCGAGGAAGTTCGCGAGCTCGGCGGTCTCTACATCTGCGGCACCGAGCGCCACGAATCACGCCGCATCGACAACCAGCTGCGCGGCCGCTCAGGGCGCCAGGGCGACCCCGGTGAGACGCGCTTCTTCCTCTCCGCGGAAGACGACGTGATCCGCCTCTTCGCCGGCGACCGCATCTACAAAATCCTCGACCGCCTTGGGCCCGTCGACGAGGAGGGCGGGGAGATGCCGCTCGAGGCCAAGATGCTGACCAAAACGGTCGAGGGCGCGCAGAAGAAGGTGGAGGAGCAGAACTTCCTGATCCGCAAACGCGTGCTCGAGTACGACGACGTGATGAACGAGCAGCGCCGCGTGGTCTACAGGTATCGCCGCGAGATCCTCGAGGGCCGTGACATGTCCGACATCGCCCGCGACGAGTTGGAGGGCGTGATCGAGCGTCTTGTCGACGAGTACACCCCGGGAGACGAACTCGAGGAATGGGATATGCCGGGGCTCGAGAAACAGCTGCGCCAGATCTGGCCGGTCGCCACCGAAGTCGGCGGGCTGCGCGCCGGAGAAGGTCGACCGCGAAAAGCTCAAAGACGCCCTCGACGACGACGCGATGAGCGCCTACGACGACCGCGAGCAGCAGCTCGGCGAGGAGCTGATGCGCCATCTGGAGCGCTCGATCCTGCTCCAGGTCATCGACAACCGCTGGCGCGAGCACCTCTACGACATGGACTACCTGCGCGAGGGCATCCACCTGCGCGGCTTCGCCCAGATCGACCCCCTCGTCGCTTACAAAAACGAAGGCTTCGCCATGTTCGAGGAGCTGATGCACTCGATCTGGGAGGAATTCAGCAAACTCGTCTTCAACGCCCAGATCCAGGTCGACCCGTCCCAGATCGACAGCGCCTTTGGCGGCAATGGCGGCAGGGCGCCGGCCGCTCTCGACTACTCGGGCGGCACCCCGGATGGTCAGCCCTCGGCTCTGCAGCAAGTCGCGGCGGGCGCCGGCGCGGTCAGCGTGACGGAAGGGACCGCGGCGCCGAACGCCGGCAACGGAGCTCCCGCGCCAGAGGCGATCGAGACCGTGGTCAAGGACGAGCGCGAGAACATCGGCCGCAACGATCCCTGTTGGTGTGGCAGCGGGAAGAAGTTCAAGAAGTGCCACGGCGCCTGAGGACGCCCTAAGCCGGCGCATCTCGGGGTCCTCAGTCGTTCGGATCGGGTCACGCACTTAAGTGCGCTCCCCTCACCTCACTCCCTGCGTCCCCCGACCTGCTTGGCTTATGACGCCCTCACATGGCTGATCCAGTTAGAGAGTTCATCCGCGCCTTCAACGAGCGCGACCTCGATGCCTTTACCGCGGTGCTCGACCCCGAGGTTGAACTTCACTCGATGAAGGGGTTGCGTAAGGGCCCCGAGGCGGCGCGGCTGTGGGCGACGCGGGCTCCGGGGGGGGTCCAGCAAACGGTCCAGTTGGATGAACTGTTCGAGGACGGAGATCGTGCCCTGGCGCTGATCAAGCGCGTGTGGCATTGGGACGAAGATGGCTCGCACGCCAACACCGAGGAGATGGCCTGGTTGTTCGAGCTGCGCGACCACCTGATTCGCAGCTGGCGTCCGTTCGACGATCGCGAGGACGCTTGGCAGGCGTACCATGCAGGCGATGGCGCAGATCGCCGCATCCAATAAGGAGGCAACGGACGCCTGGAGCGGCCCGCTGTTCGACCGGTTTGTCCGCTATCGCGACCTGGTCACCGCCGGCTTGGGCGCCCACGGCGAGGAGGCCCTGGCGACTCATCCTCCTCGGCCGGGGGATCGGGTGATCGACCTCGGTTGCGGCTTCGGCGACACGACCCAGCGGCTCGCCGAGCTGGTCGGCCCTGACGGGGAGGCGGTCGGCGTCGACGTCTCCGAGCCGTTTATCGACGCGGCGTGTGAGGAGGCCGAGGCAGCGGGGGTGGAGCGAGTCAGCTTCGCCGTCGCCGACGTTCAGGTCGGTGAGCTGGGTGGGAGCTTCGACTACGCCTTCTCCCGCATGGGAATCATGTTCTTCGCCAACCCGGTACAGGCGCTGCGCAACGTCCGCAAGGCGCTCGTCCCGGGCGGGCAGCTCTGTGCGGTGGTCTGGCGTCGCAAGGAAGACAACCAGTGGGTACGCCGCGCCGAGCTGGTCGTCGAGGAGTACCTCGACCACCCGGAGGAGTCCGATCAGCCGACCTGCGGACCGGGCCCCTTTTCGATGGCGAACGCCGACACGGTCACCGAGCAGCTCAAGATCGCCGGCTTCGAGGACATCTCGCTGCGGCGCTGCGACCTACCGTTGAAGATCGGCAACGACCTCGACCACGCGGTCGAGTTCAACATGGCGCTCGGCCCGGCCGGCGAGGTGCTGCGCCTCTGGGAAGACCGGATCGAGCAGATCCGCCCCAAGATCGCCGCTGATCTGCGCGAGACCCTGGCCGAGTTCGCCGGGCCCGACGGCGTGTTCGCGCCGGCGTCGACCTGGATCATCGGGGCCAAGGCTCCGGCCTGAAGAGGCCGTCTGCGCTCGCTCAATAAGCTGTTCGCATGGCCGATGTCGCCTCGACCGAATCGGTACCGGCGCGGCTCGCCGAGATCCGCGAGCAGTTGAAGCTGCTCGCGGACTACCTTTGACCCCGCTTCACTGCGGCGGGAAGCTGAGCGTCTGGAGGAGGAGATGGGCCGGCCTGGATTCTGGGACGACCAGGAGACGGCTGCGCGCACCTCGGCCGCCCACGCTCGGGCGCAGCGCAAGCTGAAGACCTTCGAGGAACTCGAGTCAGAGGCCGGCGACTTGGGCGAGCTGGCCGAGATGGCCGCCGAGGACGAGGAAATGGCCGCGGAGCTGGCGACCCAGATGGCCTCGGTCGAAAGGCGACTGGCCGAGCTGGAAGAGGCGCGCCTGTTCAGCGGCCAGTACGACGCTGGCAATGCCGTGGTCTCGGTCCACGCGGGGGCGGGGGGCACCGACTCGCAGGACTGGGCCGAGATCATGCTGCGGATGTACCTGCGCTGGGCGGAGGGCCGGGACTTTGAGATCGAGATGAAGGAGGCCTCGCCCGGTGAGGAGGCGGGCCTCAAGTCGGCGACCTTCATCGCCCGCGGCGAGAACGCCTATGGGCTGTTCGCCGCCGAGCGGGGCGTCCACCGCTTGGTGCGCATCTCCCCCTTCGACTCCTCGGCCCGCCGTCACACCAGCTTCGCCCAGGTCGACGTCGGGCCCTTGGTCGACGAGGGGGTGGAGGTCGAGATCGACGACGCCGATCTGCGCGTCGACACCTACCGCGCCTCGGGCGCCGGCGGGCAGCACGTCAACAAGACCGACTCCGCCGTGCGGATCACCCACCTTCCAACCGGCACCGTCGTGCAGTGCCAGAACGAGCGCTCGCAGACGCAGAACAAGGCGGTGGCGATGCAGCTTCTACGCTCGAAGTTGATCGAGTTGGAGGAGCGCAAACGGGCCGAAGCGCTGGCGAAGGAGCGTGGCGAGGTCAAGGACGTCGCCTGGGGCTCGCAGATCCGCAGCTACTTCCTCCACCCCGACCAGCGGGTCAAAGACCACCGCACCGGGCACGAGGTTGGCGATGCGCAGCGGGTCCTCGACGGCGATCTCGACGACTTCATCCGCGACTTCTTAAACAAGACCGCCAAGACGTCGGATTCCAATTAGCGCACCAGATCAGGGAATCTCCACACCCTCCATGCGCAGCAGCGCCTCCTTCATCGGCAGACCGCCGCCGTAGCCACCGAGGCCGCCGCCGCTGCGCAGGACGCGGTGGCAGGGGACGACGATCGGGATCGGGTTGCTGCCGCAGGCGGTGCCAGCGGCGCGCACCGCGCGCTCGTTGCCGGCGCTGGCGGCGATCTGGGTGTAGCTGCGGGTCTTGCCGTAGGGGATCCTGTCGATCGCCCGCAGCGCCCGCCGGCGAAAGCCCTTGCTGAGCTGCCAGTCAAGCGGCAGCTCGAACTCGTGTAGGCGCCCCTCGAAGTATTGGTCGAGTTGACGCCGCACCTCATCCAACTTGGCTGGAGCCTCAAGCACCCGGGGCGAGATCCGGGTCGCCAGTTCCTCCAAGGTCTCCTCGGGGTCGTACACAACCGGGAAGCTGATCTTGACCAGGCCGCGCGGGGTCGTGGCCACAAGCAGTGGCCCAAAGGGCGAGTCGACGGTCGTGTAGGCGATGTCGAGCAGCCCTTCGTCAGCGGCGCGATCAGCCAAGCGCTCTAGCTCCGCCTTCATGACAGCTCCTTTCTCAGTCGCTTGATTCCCTCGTGCAGGCTGCGCCGGGCCGCGGCCGGAGAGCAGCCGAGCGCCGCAGCAATCTCGGCGTGGGGGAGGTCGCAGGCGTAGCGCAGCTCCACCGCGGCACGTTGCTTCGGCGGCAGAGCTCCAACCAGCTCCCAGATGCCGTCATCGAGCTCGGGCTCGGCCGTCGTCCCGGCAAGCTCATCGGGCTCAGCGATCGGCACCGGCCGCCGCCCATTGGAGCGGTGGTGGTCGATCGCCTTGCGGTGGGCGATCGTCAATAGCCAGCCGCGCAGGTTGCGGTCGTCCTTCAGCTTCGGATAGGCGCGCAATGCCGCCAAAAACGTCTCTTGAAAGCAATCATCGGCATCAGTGCGGCCAACCGCACCACGCAGCACAGCCATCACGTCGGCAGCGTGCTCATCGAGCAGGATCTGGAACGGAGGCAATGCGGTCACCTGTGGGATTAAACGCTTCCGGGGGGCGCAACGTGAGAGGCTGCCGCCGATGGACGATCTCTCCGAGATCACGCGAGACGCAGTTGCCCGGGCCTTGGCCGAGGATCTGGGAGCTGGAGATGTGACTGCGGAGGCAACCGTTCCGGAGGAGGCTCGGGGACGGGCGCGGATCGTGCAGAAGCAACCCGGGGTCGCCTTTGGACTCGGGGTCGTTGCGGAGGCGATGCGGCAGTGTGGGGTGGAGGACGTCGACAACCTGGTCGTCGAGGGGCAGTGGCGGGAGGAAGTGCCGACGGATGTCGCCTTCGCCAGCGGGCCGGCCGCCGGCTTGCTCGCGGCCGAGCGCACGGCACTCAACTTCCTCGGCCACCTCTCCGGGATCGCGACGCTGACGGCGCGATATGTCGAGGCGGTTGCCGGCACCGGCGCCCGCATTCTCGATACGCGCAAGACCACGCCCGGTCTTCGGGAGCTCGAGAAGGCAGCTGTCGGGACGGGTGGGGGACAGAATCACCGCATCGGTCTCTACGACGCGATCCTGATCAAGGAGAACCACGTCGCCCTGGCCGGGGGGCGTGGCCAAGGCGATCCACGCTGCGCGCACGGCGCAGCCGGAGATGCCGCTGGAGATCGAGTGCCGCGACCTCGAAGAGGTTGCCTACGCCCTTGGAGCAGGAGCTGATCGGTTGCTTCTGGACAACATGGAGCCCGACGCGCTGCGAAAAGCTGTCGCGCTACGCGATGCCGAGCGCGGCGCTGATGGGCCGACGTTGGAGGCCTCCGGGGGAGTCAACCTCGAGACCGTGCGGGGCATCGCCGAGACCGGGGTCGACTTCATCTCGGTCGGCGCCCTGACCCACTCGGCGCCGACCCTCGATTTCTCGATGCTGATCGAGCCATCCCCCCGCACGTCTTCGTCTCCTACGTCCATGAGACGAGGAGATGGTTGAGCGCCTTGTCGAAGAGCTGAAGAGCGGTGGCGTCGACGTGTGGCGCGACCGAGATCGGCTGCTGCCCGGGGTCAGATGGGAAACGGCGATTCGTCAGGCGATAGAAAGCGGCACCGCGTTCATCGCCTGCTTCTCGGCCAAGTTCGATGCTCGCCAACGCTCTCATATGCATGAGGAGCTGACCATCGCGATCGATGAGCTGCGCAAACGCCCACGCGATCGCGCATGGTTCATCCCTGTCTTGCTCGATCGGGCGGTGGTGCCGGATTGGGACATCGGTGCCGGGGAAACTCTGCGCCAGCTTCAACACGTAAAGCTCTATGCCGATCGGGAGAAAGATGAGAGCCTTCTGGGGTCATAGATCGAAAGGGGACGCTCGGCCGCCGGCTTCGTCGGCGCGGTGGACGGATTTCAAGCGTCCGGTGTCCGCTGACTATCTTCCCGGCGAATCTCTTCGAGAGCTTCGTCGACGCCGCCCTTACTGTCGCAATCGCTCGAGTGGCGGCGACGAGATTCGGTGGAAGCTGCGGACCCGCATGGCTATCCCGACGCGCTCCCTGTACGCGGCTCCCTCCGCGGCCGAGAACTGGGTCAATTGGTGCAATGACCCGGCTAACCGCGGCTATCGGCAGGCTCTGGACTTCTGGAAAGGTTCCGATGGCGAAAAGGTCGCCGACTCGATCGTCGCTCAACTGGGAAGAGACGTCGCCTATGTGAGCATGGGGCCAGGCGACGGGCGTAAAGACACGGCCCTGATCCGCCATTGGCTGACGTTGGGTGCTGACCCACTACTACCCCTATGACACCAACATGTCCTGCTCCAACGGGCAGGCGGCAGGCGGTGGATCAGACCTTGTCGAAGAAGGAGGATCGACTGTACGTCAAGGCCGTGCTGGCCGACTTCGATCGCGCCGACCTGCTGGAGATGGTGTTGCGCAGGGCCCGACCCGAACGTTGTCGTCTATTCGGTCACAGTTTCATGAGCCTGGCAGAGGAGCCAGAGCGCTTGAACGCGGTCAAGAGCAAGATGTCGGGAGACGACCTTCTCGTCATCGAGGCGCCTCTGGAGAGTCATGGAATCCCGCTCGATCAGGATAGTTCGGACGCAGAGCTCTCGTTTTACTTTGGCCCTCTGCGGTCCCCGGCCTGAAGCCGGCACGGCGGGCTTGCCGCCTACTGGTGCGCGCTGCCCCCCGCGACCGTCAGGCTCAGGTGCATTTCGGTCGGGTGGATCGTGCAGACGAACTTGTAGGGGCCGCGCTTGTTGAACGTGTGGGCGAGGTTGACGCCCCTCGCGCTCGTAAAGGGCGAGCGGATCTCGCCACCGGGGCCCTTCGTCTTGACGATGTGGTGCCGTTCGCCGCCGACCCAGCGGAACTCCAGCTTCGTCCCGGCCGCGATCGTCTTCTTGGCCGGTGAGAGGAGGTTGTTGCCGACCGTGATCGTCGCCTCCGGCTCACCCCGAGCGGGGACACCGGGGGCGAGCACCGCCGCGAGCAGGGCGATTACCGCGATCGAGCCGACGATCCTTCTCCAGTGCATCTCCAGCCTCCTGTTGACGGTTGCGGGGGATACGGACGCCTGCGAGCAGGGGTTCACTTGAGCAGCCGGGAGAGCCGTCGATCCTTGAGCACGCGTCCGCCCGTCTGCTCCTTTGGGCAGTAGTTGGTTTGGTGCTCGGCGAAGAAGACGGCCTCGATTTTCGTGCCGCAGCGTGGGCAGGGCTCGCCCTCGCGCTTGTGGATCCGCAGCGGCATCGGCAGTTTGTCGGGGAGCTCCGCGCCGATCGTCTCCTCGTAGTGGTCGATCGCGTCGCCGAGCACGTGCAGCGCGGCGTGAAGGCGCTCCATCTCCTCCTCGCTCAGCTCGGACCCCTGTTTGAAAGGGGAGAGCCGCGCCTCCCAGAGGATCTCGTCGACCCAGGAGCGGCCGATGCCGGCGATGTCGCGCTGGTGGCGGAGGAGCGGGTGAAGGTGGCGGGGCTGGTCGATCGCCGCGGCGAAGGCGTCGAGCGGCGGTGCCGGCCACGCCTCCGGGCCAAGCGTCGCCACAGCCTCGTCCTCGGCGACTGCGTCGGTCGCCAGCAGCTTCGCCCAGGCGCGCTGCTTGGTGCCGAACTCGCGCAGGCGCAGCTCGCGCCCGTCCCCGAGCCGCAGCAGGACCCGCGAGGCGCGGTCTTTGGGTGAGGCCCGTTTGTCGAAGATCCGCAGGCGCCCGGCCGACATCAGGTGGATCAGCAGGGCCAGGTCGCCGAACTCGACGACCGGCATCTTGCCGACGCGGCGAATCGCGCTGATCTCCCGCCCAGCCAGCTCCTCGAGCGGCGGCTCGAAGGTCTTCATCACGTTCATCCCCGGCGCCAGGGCCGATTCGACCTTCGTCCCCGCGAGGGCGGAATCCAGCCTGCGTGCCGTGATCTCAACCTCGGGAAGCTCGGGCATGGGGAGAGAGTAGACTTGTGCTCAGTTCATTCGACTGGACTCAGGCGAAGGCCATGCCAGCGAACATATGACCCACGAGGCCCTTGCAGGGCCGTTCGAGGTATCCGGAATGAGAGAGCTGCCGACGATCAACGAGCCGGTTCCAATGCTCGACCTCTCCCCAGGCGAGGTCGAGGAGATGTCGCGCGAGGTGCGCGCTCTCGCCCGCGAGCGCGACGCGGTGATCCTCGCCCACAACTACCAGGTGCCCGAGGTGCAGGACGTCGCCGACTACACCGGCGACTCGCTCGGCCTCTCGCGCAGTCGCCGCCGAGTCCGAGCGCCTCGACGATCGCCTTCTGCGGCGTCCACTTCATGGCCGAGACCGCCTCGATCCTCTCGCCCGAGAAGACCGTTCTGATCCCCGACCTCGACGCCGGCTGCTCGCTCGCCGACTCGATCAACGCCGACCAGCTGCGCGCCTGGAAGGCCGCCACAGCCCCGACGCGGTCGTCGTCATGTACGTCAACACCTCGGCCGAGGTGAAGGCGGAGACCGACTACTGCTGCACCTCCTCCAACGCGGTCAAGGTCGTCGAGCACATCCTGCGCGAGCACGGCCCCGACACCGAAATCCTCTTCGGCCCCGACATGTGGCTCGGTGCCTTCGTCGAGCGCGAGACTGGCCACTCGATGCACGTCTGGCCGGGCGAGTGCCATGTCCACGCCGGCATTCGGCCCGACGACATCCGCGCCCAGCGCGAAGCCCATCCCGACGCCGAGTTCCTCGTCCACCCGGAGTGCGGCTGCGTCACCCAGGTGATGGAGTTCGTCGCCGCCGGCGAAGTCGATGAGGAGGGCGTGCACATGCTCTCCACCGGGCAGATGCTCGACTACGTCGCAGCAGCGACCCCGACGGCGAGCTTCATCGTCGCCACCGAGAACGGCATGCTGCACCCGCTCCAGCAGGCCGCGCCGGACGCCAGCCTGATCGAGGCCAACCGGATGGCCTACTGCAAGTACATGAAGATGATCACGCTGCCGAAGCTGCGCGACGCGCTGCGCGAGATGAAGTTCGAGGTCAGCGTCCCGGCCGAGGTCGCCGAGCGCGCGCGGGTGCCGATCGAGCGCATGGTCGCGATCGGATAGCTCCAGATAAAGTCCTGGCATGGCCCAGGCAACTGCCGAGGAGACGATCAACCGCGAGCAGCTCCACGAGCTCGCCCAGCAGCTGCGCGTCGACTCGGTGCGCGCCGCCGCCGCGGCGAACTCCGGCCACCCGACCTCCTCGATGTCGGCCGCCGACCTGATGGCGGTGCTGCTGACGCAGCTACCTGCGCTACGACTTCGACGCCCCCGAGAACAGGGCCAACGACCACCTCGTCTTCTCCAAGGGCCACGCCTCGCCGCTGCTCTACGCGCTCTACAAGGCGGCCGGGGCGATCGACGACGAGGAGCTGCTGACCTTCCGCGAGTTCGGCTCGCGCCTGCAGGGCCACCCGACGCCCGGAACTCCCCTGGGTCGACGTCGCCACCGGCTCGCTCGGCCAGGGCCTGCCGATCTCGGTCGGGATCGCGCTCGCCGGCAAGCGCCTGGAGTCGCTCCGACCTGCGGGTCTGGGTCCTCTGCGGCGACTCCGAGCTGGCCGAGGGCTCGATGTGGGAGGCCTTCGAGCACGCCGGCCACGCCGGCCTCGACAACCTGATCGCGATCGTCGACGTCAACCGGCTCGGCCAGCGCGGCCCGACGATGCACGAGTGGGACACCTCCTCGCTGGCGGCGCGCGCCGCGCCTGCGGCTGGGACGTGCAGGAGATCGACGGCCACGACCTCGAGGCGATCGACGCCGCCTACGCGCGGGCGCTCGGAGGCCGATCGCCCCGCGGTGATCTTCGCCCGCACCAAGAAGGGCTCCGGCGTCGCCGCGGTCGAGGACAAGCAGAACCAGCACGGCAAGCCGCTGGCCGACCCCGAGGCCGCGGTCGAGGAGCTGGGCGGGATCCGCTCGCTGCGGGTCGAGGTTCAGGCGCCGCCGCCGGCGACAGCCGTACGAGATCGAGACGGCCGCGGTCGAGCGCCCCACCTACGAGGTCGGCGAGAAGGTCGCGACCCGCGGCGCCTACGGCGACGCCCTCGCCTGGCTCGGCTCGATCGACGAGAAAGTCGTCGCGCTCGACGGCGAGGTCGGCAACTCGACCTACGCCGAACGCTTCGCCGCCAAGCACCCCGATCGCTTCTTCGAGATGTACATCGCCGAGCAGCAGATGGTCGCCGCCGCCGTCGGCATGCAGACGCGCGGCTGGAAGCCGTTCGCCTCCTCGTTCGGCGCCTTCCTCAGCCGCGCCTACGACTTCGTCCGCATGGCGGCGATCTCCGATGCCGACCTGAAGCTCTGCGGCTCCCACGTCGGCGTCTCGATCGGCCCCGACGGCCCCTCGCAGATGGCGCTCGAAGACATCGCCTCGCTGCGCGCCGTCCTCGGCAGCGTCGTGCTCTACCCGAGCGACGCCAACCAGGCGGTGCAGCTGCTCGACGCGATGCGCGAGCACCGCGGCATCAGCTACCTGCGCACGACCCGCGAGGCGACGCCGGTCCTCTACGAGCCGGACGAGACCTTCGAGATCGGCGGCAGCCGCACGGTGCGCTCCAGCGCCGAGGACGCGGTCACCCTGATCGGCGCCGGCATCACCCTGCACGAATGCCTCGCCGCCGCCGACGAGCTCGCCGGCAAGGGGATCGCGGCCCGGGTGATCGACCTCTACTCGGTCAAGCCGGTCGACGCCGAGACGCTCCTCACCGCCGCGGAGGAGACCCAGGCGCTGGTCACCGTCGAGGACCACTGGGCCGAGGGCGGCATCGGCGAGACCGTCGCCGGCGTCCTCGCCGAGGCCGGCGCCGGCACCCGCGCTCGTCCGCCTCGCCGTCACCGAGCGCCCCGGCAGCGGCCCGCCCGAGGCGCTGCTCGCCGCCGCCGGCATCGACGCCGACGCACATCGTCGCCGCGGCCGAGCGCGCCCTGAACGGCTAGACGTCGCGATTTCCCGCGGCTGTCTTTAGAGGAAGGAAGAGGGCCCGATCCGCTCCTGGTCCTTTCCGTCGCCCCAGCGGCACTCGGGCGGGATGCAGGTCAGGGGGACGCCGAGCACCCGGTCCAGCAGTGACGGGTGGTCGTGCGTGATCAGCTCGGGGGCCTTCCACATCCGCATCTCCCTGACGTCGCTGCTACGGACCACGATCACCTCCGCTTGTCTGCAACCCTGACTCGGGCACTGGTCGGGCGACAGGCTGCACTGCTTCCTGCACTCGCCCGGCCCGAGCCTGAGCAGGATCTTGCCCGAGTCGCTGGCGATGTAGTCGGCCTCCAGTTTCTCGCCGCTGTCGAGCCAGACGATGGCGTCGGGTCGCCGCTCCTGGAACTCCGCCTGCCGCGCACCGCTGAGCACGACGGCGGCGATGGCCACCACCAGGGCGAGCCGCCAGAGAGGGAAGCGCGCTCCCTCGCCGGCCTCCAGGAAGCGACGCACCAGGCTCAACCCGTAGTAGAGGAGTCCGGCCAGGACCGCGGTGGTCACCACGCCGACGGCACCCGCCGGGACGATCAGCAGGGTGAAGATCCCGACGACGATCGCGGGAAACGCGACGTCACTCGCGAGCACGCGGTTGACGCCCTTCGCGAAGCGGCCGCTGCCTCGTTGCGACCAACGCGCCACTTTGACGAACACGAAGCCGAATAGGGCGAGGGTGAGACCGACGAAGAGCAGCGAGATCACCAGCTCGCGCACGCCGGCGGCCGCGATCTGAGAGGTGGGCACCAGCGGCAGGATCTCCTCCGGGGGGAGTCCGCCCTTCTTGTACCGCTGCCACTCGACGAAGTAGCCGGCGCCGAAGAAGAAAGCCCCGAGGCCGGCGAGGACGGCGAGCGCCTTGCCGGTGTTGTCGAGGCTGCTGGTCACCCGCTCGCTGATTCCCCGGCCGACCTTGACGGCGGCGTCGGGCTGGGCAATCGTGGGGAGGGGCGCCGGCTCGCCGCCCGCCGGCTCTGTGTTTCCGCTGTCGCTCATCGCTCAATCAGGCCTGATTAGACGACACTCTCACGTAGATCGGACCGGCGCAAGCCTCTTTATGAGTTAGCGCTCACAATTCGCTAGGCTTTCGCACACCATCTCCTGGGCGGGGTATTGCGCGCGATCTAGTGCGCAGGAGTCACCCTGTTCCTGGAGAAGGATCCCGCGCATGGCCAGAGCCAGAAAGAACAAGAAGGGCGGCGAGCCGCCGGCAGCACGCAACCGCAAGGGCGGCGCGCCGATCATCGAGATGCGCGACGTGACCAAGGTCTACTCGGGCGGCCACATGGCGCTCGACCGTGTCTCGCTGGCGATCGACCGCGGCGAGTTCGTCTTCCTCGTCGGTCCGACCGGCTGCGGCAAGTCGACGCTGATCAAGATGCTGATCCGCGAGCTCTCGGCCACCGACGGCAGCGTGCGCATCGCCGGTCGCGACATCGGCGCGATGCCGGAGAAGAAAATCCCCCAGCTTCGCCGCAACATCGGCACCGTCTTCCAGGACTTCAAGCTGCTCCCCGACCGCACGGTCTACGACAACGTGGCCTACGCGCTGCAGGTGCTTGGCGCCCACCGCGGTGAAATCCGCCGCCAGGTGCCGGAGATCCTCCGCCTGGTCGGCCTCTCGACCAAGCTGCACAGCTATCCCGACGAGCTCTCCGGCGGCGAGCAGCAGCGCGTCTCGATCGCCCGTGCCTTCGTCAACCACCCGCCCCTTCTGCTCGCCGACGAGCCCAGCGGCAACCTCGACCCGGTCACGTCGATCGGCGTGATGCAGCTGCTCTACCGGATCAACAAGACCGGCACGACCGTCGTCGTCGTCACCCACGACCGCGAGATGGTCGACAACATGCGCCGCCGCGTGATCGAGCTCTACGAGGGCCGCGTCGTTCGCGACGAGGTCAGCGGCGGCTACACCGAGGAGTCGACGTCCGAGTTCGGCCTGCGCATGCGGGCCGAGATGGGCGTCGCCCCCGAGGGACAGACCAACGGCCACGCCCACGACTCGCTCTTCTAGATGTCACGACTTCTCTTCTTCACCCAGGAGGCATTCCGCGCGTTGCGCCGCAACGGCGCGCCGAGCATGGCCGCTGTCGTCACCACGGTCGTCACCGTGATCCTGCTCGGCGTGCTGATCCCGATCTTCCAGACGACCCAGGCCAAAAGCGACGAGATTCGCGACAGCCTCGAGTTCCGCGTCTCCGTCTACGACGACGCGACCAAACCGGAAATCGAGAAGCTCGAAGGCCAGCTGCTGGCGATACCGCACGTTGCGTCGGTGCGCCTGATCAGCAAGGCGGAAGCGCTCGCTGAACTGGAAGAGACGCTAGGAACGAAAAAAAGCGAGTCGCTTCTTGCTGAGCTGCACAGCAATCCACTGCCACGCAACTTCGCTGTAAAGGCCGACGACGCGGCACATCTGGATGCGGTGCGGGCGGAAGTGACGCCACCGGGCTCTAATGGGAAGCCAAAGCCGATCTCGCCGATCATCCCGGCTGAAGACGGCGTTTGGGACCGCAGGGGAGAATCTAAGAAGATCGAGCAAGTGACGAGCGCGCTGAAGATCGTCCTGACCGTGATCACGGCCTTGCTGATCGCCGCCTCGCTGATGCTGGTCGGCAACACGATCCGGCTCTCGATCTACACCCGCCGCCGCGAGGTCGAGGTGATGCGCCTGGTGGGCGCGACCCGCTGGTTCATCCGCTGGCCCTTCATGATCGAGGGGGTCGTGGTCGGCTTCCTCGGTGGCCTGATAGCCATACTTATCCTGTGGCTGGGCAAGCTGACGATCGTCGACCCGCTGAGCGACAGCATCGGCTTCCTCGCGGCCCAGAACAGCACGACGCTCTCCTTCCCGGCGCTGGTCGCGATCCTCTTCGGCGCCGCCGTGCTCGTCTCGGCGGTGGGCTCGGGCATCACCCTGCGTCGCTTCCTCAAGGTCTGATTCGCCGGTGAGCGCTGGGCGGATCGTCGGCCTCACGGCCGCGCTGCTCGCGATGCTCGCCGTGGGCCTCTGGCTCGGCGGGCATCCGGCGAAGATGCCACCGCCACTGCGCGACGTCTTCGTCGACGAATCGGCCGGGTTGACCGCCGAAGCAAGCGAATTGATCGAGGACAACTACTACCGCCAGGTCGAGCAGGGCAACCTGATCGATTCCTCGCTGCAGGGCATGGTCCGCGGCCTGCGGCGCCGTTACAGCGACCGTTTCTCCGACTACTTCTCGCCGCAGATGCTGACCCGCTTCAACGAGGAAATCGAGGGGCGCTTCTCGGGGATCGGCCTCAGCGTCTCGGGCGTCAAAGGCGGCTTGCGGGTCGTCAGCGTGTTCAAGCGCTCACCGGCCGAACGGGCGGGGATCGAGGCCGGCGACACGATCGTCTCGGTCGACGGCCGCTCGATCGCCGGGCTCGACTCCAACTCCGCCACGGCGCTGATCAAGGGCCCGGAAGGGACCGAGGTGACGATCGGCGTGCGCGATGGCAAGGGCGGCGAGACGCGGCAGGAGCGCATCGTTCGTGCCCAGATCTCGGTCCCGGTGGTCAGTAGCAAGCTCAAAACGGTGCAAGGCAAAGAGGTCGGCTACGTCCGCCTCGCGGCGTTCAGCGAGGGCGCCCACGACGCGCTGCGCCGTGCGGTGCGCAAGCTGCAGGAGGGGGGTGCGCAGAGCCTGGTCCTGGACCTGCGCGGTAACGGCGGCGGCCTGCTCGAGGAGGCGGTGCTGACCGCGAGCATCTTCCTCCCCGAGGGCGAAACCGTGGTCTCGACCGACTCGCGCACGCAGGGTCACGCCGTCTACGAGACCAAGGGGGGGAACCTCCCGGCGCTGCCCATCGTCGTCCTGATCGATCGCAACACCGCCTCGGCCGCGGAGATCCTCGCCGCCGCGCTTGCCGATGACGCCGGCTCGGAGATAGTCGGCACGCGCTCCTACGGCAAGGGGGTCTTCCAGCAGGAGATCGACCTTTCCAACGGCGGCGCCCTGAAGCTGACGGTGGGGGAGTACTTCACGCCCGACGGCACCAACCTCGCCGGCAAGGGCATCCAGCCGGATGTGCGAGCGCGCGATTTGCCGGGGACGCCTCGGGACGAGGCGCTGAACCGCGCTCTGGAAGCGGTGGCCGCGCACGGATGAGTTCCAGTGCGCCTTTCCCACCGTATATGTGGATAAAGCGCACCGGAAGGTGTTGCGATGCCTCAGCGTGACTGGCGCTACTACCGGGAGCGGCAGCGGGGGCGTGGCCGGGGCCGCAGGCAGACGGTGCCGAAGACGGCCCGCGACGCGGTTGAGGAGTTCCTGCGCGAGGAGCTGGGGGGACGGGGCTTTCGTCCCGCGCTGGAGGTCGAAGCCGGCGAGGCCGCCGGCGTCGCCGAGGCGCGCAGCGGTCCGCGACGCGACCTGACCGACCTGCCGACCTTCACCGTCGATCCCGCCACCGCGCGCGACTTCGACGACGCGGTTTCGGCCCGGCGCGACGGCGATGGGATCAGGCTCTGGATCCACATCGCCGACGTCGCCGCCCACGTTCCGCCGGGGTCGCCGCTCGACCGCGAGGCGAGGCGGCGCGCCAACAGCACCTACGTGCCCGGCGCGGTCGAGCCGATGCTGCCGCACGCGCTGAGCGAGGGCGCCTGCAGCCTCTCTCCCGGAGTGGAGCGGCTCGCCGTGACGGCAGAGGTCGAGCTCGGAGCCGATGGCCACCCGGGCGCCGCGAGCTTCTACCGCAGCCATATCCGCTCTGAAGCGCGGCTCGACTACGACGAGCTCGACGTCGTCTTCTCCGGTCGCGCCGAAGCGCCCGAGGCCGTCGCCGAGTCGATCGCGATCGCCCGGGAGGCGGCGGCGGCATTGGGCGAACGGCGCGGTGCAACCAGCCTCGACGTCGAGTCCTTCGAGCCCGAGTTCCGCTTCGACTCGCGCGGGCACGTCATCGGCGCGCGCGGGGTCCCCCAGACCGAGTCGCACCGACTGATCGAGCGGCTGATGATCCTCGCCAACGAGCAGGTGGCGCAGCTCCTCGAGCGCAAGCGGGTTCCGGCGGTCTACCGGGTGCACCCACAGCCGGATCCACTGCGGATCGAGCATCTGATCGCGCAGCTTCACGAGCTCGAGATTCCGACCCCGCCGCTGCGCGGCACGCCGGCGCCGAGCCAGGCCGCCGAGCTGGCGGCGGAGGCGAGTCGGCTGGTCGCCAGGGAGGCGGCGCGACGCGGGCACGGCCGCGCCGCGTATACAACGCTCGTGCTGCGGTCCCTCAAGCAGGCCCAATACAGCGAGCGCAACAGCGGCCACGCCGGCCTCGGCAGCGCCGCCTACTGCCATTTCACCTCGCCGATCCGCCGTTACCCGGACCTGATCGTCCACCGGGCGCTGCTCGCCACCCTGGGCGAGGGAGAGCCGGCGCCAAGCGCAGCCGAAACGCGGGAGATCGCCTCGTATTGCAGCGAGCGGGAGCGCGAGTCGATGCGGATCGAGCGCCGCGCCGACGACATCTGCGCCGCGTTCCTATTGCAGCGCGAGCTGCGCGAGCGCGGAGCCGAGACGGCCTTCGAGGGGGAGGTCTCGGGGCTGATCCGTGCCGGCGCCTTCGTCGGCTTCGGCGGCGAGCTGGGTGACGTCTACGAGGGTTTTCTGCCGGCCCGTCGCCTTGGCGGGTCGGAGCGCTTCGAGCTGAACGAGGCCGAGACGGCGCTGGTCGGCCAGGACTCGCAGCGCAAGCTGCGGCTCGGCGACCCGATATCCGTCCAGGTGAGCGGCGTGGAAGCGGCGCGGGGTCGCGCCGATCTGGAGCCGGTGGAGAGCTAGATCATGGCCAAGAAGGCGAAGAAGAAACGCGAGCCCGCATCCGGTGACGTCGCCACCAATCGCCGGGCCCGCCACAAATTCGAGTGGATCGAGAAGGTCGAGGCGGGGATCGTCCTGCGCGGCTCGGAGGTCAAGTCGCTGCGCAACGGCAAGGCGCAGATGACCGATGCCTACGCCGTGATCGACGCCGGCGAGGTGTGGCTGCGCAACCTCCACATTCCGCCGTATGAGCCGGCCAGCCGCGAGAACCACGAGCCGGAGCGGCCTCGCAAGCTGCTCCTCCACCGGGCCGAGATCGAGCGCCTAGTGGGCAAGACCGCCGAGCGCGGCCTGACCTTGATCCCGACCCGGATCTACTTCAAGGGGGCGCGGGCGAAGGTGGAGCTGGCCTTGGCCAGGGGCAAGGAGGGGCGCGACCGGCGGCGGGAGATCGCGGACCGTGACGTGCGGCGCGAGGTCGAGCGCGAATTCAAGGGCCGAATGAGGTAGCTTCGCGGGTATTGAGGTCCAATGGCTGACTTCGTGAGCGACAACATCCAGTACTTCGTCGCCGGCCTGGTCGTGGCGATCCTGCTCTTGCTCCTCGTGATCAGCATCGTGCAGCGGCGCAGCAAGGAGAACGAGTCGAAGAAGGCGGGGTCCCCCGGCGCGCCTCCACCACCTCCGCCCCCGACCCAGCAGTCGCCGGCGGCGAAAGCCAGCGCGCCGCCACCGCCCTCGGGCCAGCCCGTGAAGGCGAAGGAGAAACGCAAGCAGGCACGTGAGCAGCAGCGCGCCGCGCGCAGCGAACACCGCAAGCGACGCAGTGAAGAGGCCAAGCGGCGTCGCGAAGAACGGACCAAGAAACGTGCTGAAAAGCGCCATGGGCCAGCTGGTGGGCGAAGGTCTGGTCGCCGGGCGAAGAAGGAAGCAGCCAAGGCTGCGCAGGAGCTCGCCGCGGCCCGCGCGGCCCAGGAGCGGGCGCTGTACGAGCAGCAGCAGGGAACGCCAGCGGCTCAAGGTGCACAACCGCCGCCACCGGTCGCCCCGCCCCAGGTCGCGCCACCTGCGGCCGCTCCGCCAGTGCCACCTCCGCCGGTCGCGCCCGGCGCGGTTCCCCTGCCGCCCGTGCCAGGACCGCCTCCGCCCCAGCAGAGTGTTGTCCCTCCGCCCCCTCCATCTGGCTACGACCCGGCGGTCGCCGAACAGCGAGTGCAGGACAAGGTCACCGAAATCCAACGCGAGGAGGAGCGGATCCGGGCCGAGGCGGATCGCCGCATCGCGGAGGCCGAACGGCTCCAGCACGAGGCCGAGGCCCGGCAGGCTCAAGCCGAGGCCGGTCAGACCACGCAGAGCATGGCGGCGATCCCGCCGCCACAGCCTTCGCCGCCCACGTCTGCGGCGCCTGACCTGCAGACCGCCGAACACCAGCTCCAGCAGGAGCGCGAAGCGCAGGAGCGCTCGCTCGCGGAGGCCCAGGAGCGGTTGCGGCAGATCGAGGAGAGGACGAAAGCGGCTGAACGTCGCGCCGCCGAGGCGGAGCGCCTCGCCAAACTCAAAGCGCAGGAGGACGAGCGCCAGCAACGCCTACGCGAGATCGAAGGAAGCGTCGCCCAGGCGGAGGAGCGGGCTCGCGAGGCCGAGCGCCGCGCCGAAGAAGCGGAGCGGGCCGTGCTCGGCTCGGTGCAGGGTGGGACTTCGGCCTCGCTGAATCCCCAGCCCCTTCCCCCGCAGCCATCGCCCCAGCCGCCGACCCCGGAGCCAGGCCCGGCGCCGACGCCTCAACCGCCGTCCCCCGATCCTCCGCCACCAGCTCCGCAGCCTCAGCCCGGGCCGCCACCTACGCCGCCGCAGCCGGAGCCCCAGCCAGGCCCCCCAATGCCGCCACAGCCGGAGCCAACTCCACCGTCAGCGTCGCAGCCCGGCGAGACGATCGAACTCAACAGCGTCAGCTTCGAGCAGCTGCGCGGCCACGGGCTCTCGGTCACCCAGGCGACCCGTCTGCTCGCCCACCGCGAGCGAGTCGGCCGCTTCAACTCGATCGACGAACTCGATGAGATTCCCGGTCTGCCGCGCGAGTTCGCCGAAGACCTGAAGCGTCGCTCACGGGTCTAGAGGCCGTAGGCCTCGAGCAGCTTCAGCCAGACCTCGGATCTGGTTGGGTAGGCGGCGACGGCGTGGCGCAGTCGGGGGAGCGGCACTTCGGCGATGACGGCGACGGTTGCGGCGTGCAGGAAGTCGGCGGTCTCGAAGCCGGTGAAGGTGGCGCCGACGATGGTCTCGCTCGCCTTGTCGACAACCAGCCGTGACGTTCCCCCCGTTCCCTTTCCGTAGAAGCTTGCGCCGGCCGTTCCGTCGGTGGGGACATCGATTGCGCGGACGTCGATCCCGGCCTCTTCGGCTTGCCCCAGCGTCTTGCCTACGGCGGCTACCTGGGGGTCGGTGAAGGTGACGCGGGGGAGGGCGGCGCCTTCGGCAGTCGCCTCGACCGCGCGGCCGAGGACGTTCTCTGCGGCGACCCAAGCTTGGTACTTGCCCATGTGGGTGAAGAGGGCGCGGCCGTTGACGTCGCCGACGGCGTAGAGCCACTCCCGGTTGCCGGCCCGGAGGTGCTCGTCGGTCTCCAGGAAGCCGTGTTCTCCGGGCTCGACCCCGGCTGACTCGAGGCCGATTTCCTTCGTGCGTGGGGTTCGGCCGATCGCGACCAGCAGCTCTTCCGCCTCCGCCCGGCTGCCGTCGTTCAGCTCGACGACGACGCCAGCACCGCCCGAGGAAATCCGCTCGGCGAGCACCCCGGTGTGGATGTCGATCCCGTAGGCGTCACCCAGGGAGGCGGCGACTTCCTCGCCGGCGAAGGGCTCCTCGCGGGGCAGCAGATGATCCTCGCCCTCGATCAGCGTCACCCTGGTCCCCAGCGTCGACCAGGCCTGCGCCAGCTCGGAGCCGACCGGGCCGCCGCCGAGGATGACCATGCTCTCCGGCACGCGCTTCGAGGTGGTGGCGTCGCGGTTGTTCCAGGTCCGGACTGAGTCGAGGCCCTCGATCGGCGGCATCGCCGCGCCGCTCCCGGTCGCCACCACGACGGCTTTGGCCGCGGTCAAGGTCTCCTCGCCGACGAGGACCCGGCGCTCGCCGTCGAGGCGTCCCTCGCCGCGGAAGAGCTCGATGCCGCGTTCTTCCAGCCAGGGGAGCTGGCCCGAGTCGTCGAGATCATGGATCACCTCGTCGCGGCGGTCGAGGACGGCCTGGGGATCGAGGTCGCCGGTCACGGCAGCGCTGACGCCAGGCACACGACGTGCCTCGGCCAGCAACTCCCCGGGCCGCAGCAGGGCCTTCGAGGGCATGCAGGCGTAGTAGGAGCACTCACCGCCGACCAGGTGGGTCTCGACAATCGCCACCGAGAGGCCGCCATCGGCCAGTCGCCCCGCGCAGACCTCGCCCGGCGCCCCGGCGCCGATCACGATCGCGTCGAACTCTCGCTCGCTCATAGACACCTAACTCGCGCTTCGCTCCCGGCGCGAAGAATCAGATATGCACGCTTGGTCGCTCCGCACTCACGGAACCGTACCCGGCCGCGTACAATCGAAAAGCACATAGCACGGGGGCGACAGGCTTCGATCTGGTCGATCCGTGCGAACGGTTGCAGGTCGAGGTTGCCGGAGGCCTCGTTAAACACCGGCACCAACCAATACGTGCGGACCATGAGTTCGCCCTTGCTGCTTAGTTAGATCTAAGTGAGTGAGAGTCGGCCCTCTTCCGCCCGCGGAGAGGGGCACCGGCTTCAAATTGCGGGCTTACCCAGGCGGATCGCCCCGTCCGCAAGGGGACATTTCAGAGGGCTTTGCCTCCCGTAGTGCCCGCCGGCGCGGACCCCGGGAGACGAGAATCAAGCGCCGGCTAAACCTGTAGATGCCTTCGCGCTACGTCCAGAGACGCCGGTTCAATTCCGGCCGCCTCCATCAACGAGCAACAACGACCAACCGCCGATTTGTAGGGTGACGTAGCGATGGCTCGCTACGTCGCCTTTCTGCGGGGAATGAACCTCGGTGGCCGGCGGATCACTAACGATGTCCTCCGCGCCCACTTTGAGGCGCTTGGTTGTGACGAGGTCGCCACCTTCCGCGCCAGCGGCAACGTGATCTTCGCGCGGGAGGGACGGCCGGGCGAACTGACGACGCAGCTCGAAGCGGGACTTGCCGAGGTGCTCGGCTACGAGGTCCCGGTCTTCCTCCGCTCGGCGAAGGAGCTGTCGGCGATCGCCGAATACGAGCCGTTCGAGAAGAAGCACGTCACTGCCTCGAAGGGCAAGCTCCAGATTGCCTTGCTGACGAAGAAGCCGAGCTCGGCTGCGACCAAGAAAGCATTGGCGCAGTCGACCGACGCGGACCGCCTCGCGATCGAGGGCCGCGAGCTCTACTGGCTGCCGAAGGGCGGCATGTCGGAATCCGACCTCGACCTCAAGGCCCTCGCCACGATCCTCGGCCCAACCACGATCAGGACCAAGGGCACGATCGACCAGATCGCGGCGAAGCACTTCGCCTAGCCATATAGGGTCGCGCCGTGGGCGACGTCTTCTTTCTTGCGTTTCTCGCTGCGCTCTATCCGACGTTGCTCGCGGCGACGACGGTGATGCTGCTGTTGCCGCACCCCAAGCGGCTGCTGATCGGCTACCTGCTTGGCGCGGCGATGACCAGCGTCACGCTCGGCTTGGTAATCGTCTTCACCTTGCGCCACTCGGGCCTGGTGCACACGACTCAGGCCACGCTGGGCCCGGGCGCCGACATTGCGCTTGGTCTGCTGGCGCTGACGATCGCCTTGGTGCTCGGTACCGGGCGCGACCAGCGGGTGGTCGAGCGGCGGCGCGAGCGCAAGGCCGCCAAGGGCCCGTCGGGGCCGCCACGCTGGCAGCAGGCGCTGGGTCGCGGCTCGGCGCGGACCACCTTCGTCGTCGGCGCCCTCCTGACCTTGCCCGGCGCCACCTACATCACCGCCCTGTACCGGATCGCCGACGAGAACCTGGCCGATCCGCTCACGGTCGCGGTCATCCTCGCCTTCAACTTGATCATGCTGATGCTGCTCGAGATCCCGCTGCTGGCCTACACGATCGCCCCGGATTGGACGCCAAAGGCGGTCGAGCGGTTCAAGGCGGCGCTGCGCGAGCGTGGTCGCGGCTGGGCGGTGCGCGGCGCGGCGATCGTCGGCATCCTCTTGATTGCGCGCGGAATCGTCACGCTGCTCGTCTGAGCGCGCTGCGCGTCCGATCACGATGGCAATCGCAACCGCAACCAGCCTCGACGTCCACATGGGCGGCGTACTGCTGTTCGCCGGCGTCTCCTTCAAGCTCGAGCCACGCGAGCGGATGACGCTCTCCGGCCGCAACGGCGCCGGCAAGTCGACGCTGCTGCGCCTCCTCGCCGGTGAGCGCTCTCCCGATGCCGGCAGCCTCGTCCTGCAGAAAGGGGCGCGCGTCGCCCTGCACGACCAGCGCCCCCCGCGTGAGACAGAGATCTCGCTCGGCGAGTACGTCTTCTCCGGCCGGGCCGAGATGCTGGCGACCGAGGCCGAGCTGGAGCGGCTCGAGGCGGCGATGTCGGACGGGCAGACCGGCGAGGAGACGTTGAGCGCCTACGCCGCCGCCCAGCAACGGCTCGAGCACGGCGGCGGCTACCGCTGGCGTGACGGGGTCCTCTCCGTCCTGCGCGGCCTCGGCTTCGGCGGCGAGGAGACGGAGCGATCGCTCTCGACCTTCTCCGGCGGCGAGCTGACCCGCGCCTCGCTGGCCCGTGCCCTGGCGACCCGGCCCGACCTGCTCCTGCTCGACGAGCCGACCAACCACCTCGACATCCCCTCGCTGGAGTGGCTGGAGCGCTACCTGCGCGACCTCGACGCCGCCGTCGTCCTCGTCGCCCACGACCGCTGGTTCCTCGAGGCGGTCGGTACCTCGGTGCTGGAGCTGGAGGCAAAGCGGGCCCGTTTCTTCGCCGGGCCGTGGCATGCCTGGCGCAAGGAACAGGCGGCCCGCGAGATCGCCCGCGGCAAGGCGATCGAGCGCCAGGAGGCCGAGATCGCCCGCATGGAGCGCTTCGTCGAGCGCTTCCGCTACAAGGCGACCAAGGCCCGCCAAGCCCAATCCCGGCTCAAGCAGATCGACAAGATCAAGCGCGACGGGGTCGCGGCCGAACAGCGCGACAACCGCAACCTGCGCTTCTCTTTCGTCAAGCCCGAGCGGCCTGGGCGGGTCGTGCTGAAGTTGGTCGGCGCGACGATCGAGGTGCCGGGCCGAACGCTGCTCTCCGATGCCCGCCTCGAAGTGGAGCGCGGCGAGCACGTCGTTCTCGTCGGCCCCAATGGCGCCGGCAAGACGACCCTGATCGAGACCCTCGCCGAGCAGCGCGAGCCCGCCGCGGGCTCGGTGCGGCTTGGCCACAACGTCAAGCTCGGCTACCTCTCCCAGCACGCCGATACGGCGGCGGGGGAGGGGACCGTGCTCGATGCGGCTCAGCGCGAGACCGGGCTGAGTGGGCAGAAGGCCCGCGACCTGCTCGGCAACTTCCTCTTCTCCGGCAGCGACGTCGAGAAGCAGCTGAGTGACATCTCCGGCGGCGAGCAGCGGCGGCTCTCGCTGGCGATCCTGGTCGCCTCAGGCGCCAACGTATTGATCCTCGACGAGCCGACGAATCACCTCGACCTGGAGAGCCGCGAGGCCCTCGAGGACGCGCTGCTGGCCTTCGAGGGGGCTGTCGTCCTCGTCTCCCACGACCGGGCGCTGCTGGAGGCGGTCGGGACCCGCACCATCGTCTGCGAGGACGGCGAGCTGCGCTCTCACCAGAGCGGCTGGGCCACCTATCAGCGCGAGCGCGACGAACGCGAAGCGGCGGCGGAGGCGGCGACGCAGACCGCCAAGCCCTCACCGGCATCGGCCAGCGGCCGCAACGCCGGCCGCGAGGCGAAGAAGGCGGCGCGGAAGGCCGGCCGCCTGGCCGAGCAGATCGAGCAGGCCGAGGCCGAGCTGCGCGCGCTCGAGGAGGAGCTGGCCGACCCCGAAGCCTGGTCGAGCCCCGGCCGCGCCGAACGGGCCGAAGCCCGCCACGCGGCGGCGAAGCAGGCGGTCGCTGAGCTGGTCGAGCGGTGGGAGGAGGCCGAAGCGGAGGCCGAGAGGGCCTCTAGCCCAGCGGCCGGTCCAGGCTGACCACGGTCCCCCTGCCCGGGGCCAGGGTGATGTTGCGCACCTTGACCTTTTCCGGCCGGGGGTCGGGAGCGCGCAGCTCGGCCCGCTCGACGAACTCGCGCAGCACGACGCGCATCTCGTATTCGGCGAAGGCGGCGCCGATGCAGCGCCGCACGCCACCGCCGAAGGGGATCCACACGTAGGTGTCGGGCTTGGTGTCGAGGAAGCGCTCGGGACGGAACTCCTCGGGATCCGGGAAGAGATCCTCGCGGTAGTGCATCGCGGCGATCGCCGGCATGACGAAGGTGCCGGCAGGGAGCTCGTAGCCGCCGATGCTCGCCGGCGCGGTCAGCTTGCGCGCCACGTCGATGATCACCGGCCGGGCGCGCAGCGTCTCCTTGATCGTCGCATCGAGGTACTCGTCCTCGCCCTCCGCAAGCGACTCGCGCAGCGCCCGCAGTGCCCGCGGCGTGCGCAGCAGCCGCTCCATCGCCCAGGCGAGCGCCGTCGCCGTGGTCTCGTGCCCGGCGCCGAGCACCGTCACGAGCTCGTCGCGCAGCTCTTCGTCGCTCATCGGGCTGCCGTCGTCGTGACGGGCCGAGAGCAGCAGTGAGAGCACGTCGTCGTGGCCGTCCTCGCCCGGCTCGACCTCCCGGCGCCGCAGGGCGATCTCCTCGTAGATGAACTCGTCGAGCGCCTCACGGGCGCGGAGGAAGCGCGACCAGGGACTCCAGCGACCGAGATTGCGGCGCAGCATCGGAAAGGCGGTTATCGCGTTGACGCGGCTGGCGAAGGTCTCGATCAGGCCCTCGAAGCGCGCCAGGCGCTGCTCGTCGTGGACGCCGAAGACGGCGCGCATGATCACCGCCAGGGTGATCCGCTGCGTATGGCGACGCAGCGCGAACGGCTCGTCGACCGGCCAGGTCTCCATCTCTGCCAGGGTGACCTCGCGGATCAGCTCGCCGTAGCGCTCGATCCGCTCGCCGTGGAACGGCGGCAGGAGCAGCTTCCGCTGCTGCATGTGGGGGGCGTCGTCGAGGGTCAGGACCGAGTTCGGGCCGAGCGCCGGCTCGAGCACGGTCGCGTTTGCCTCTCCGGCGTGGAACTGTGCCGGGGAGCCGGTGAACACGGCTTTGACCAGCGCCTCGTCGGCGACGTAGACGACCTTGCCGAAGTACGGGAAGGAGACGGAAAAGATGTCGCCGTGACGGCGCTGGAGCTCGGCGAGGAAACCGAGCGGCGCTCGGACGTAGCGGACCGCCTGAGCGATCGCAGGCAGCCGCGAGCCCGGTGGGAACGTGGCCGGGCTCAGCGCGGCCGAGCGTGAAAGCGTCGCCTGCTCCATCTGCCTCACCTTACGCGAAAACTGGCTGGCTGGCCAGTTTTAGAAGACGATCGTACGGGCTCCGTCGAGCAGGACGCGATCGTCGAGGTGCGCCTTGACCGCCCGGGCGAGGACCAGGCGCTCGACGTCCCGCCCGATGCCCCTCAGGTCGTCGACCTCGTCGCGATGGCTGACCCGGGTCACGTCCTGGTCGATGATCGGGCCGGCGTCGAGCTCCTCGGTGACGTAGTGGGCGGTGGCGCCGATCAACTTGACGCCGCGCTCGTGCGCCCGGGCGTAGGGGTCGGCGCCGACGAAGGCGGGCAGGAAGCTGTGGTGGATGTTGATCGCCGGCGCCCCCAGGCCGCGCAGGAAGTCCGCCGAGAGGACCTGCATGTAGCGGGCGAGGACGAGCAGGTCGATCTCGCCGCCAAGGAGCTCCAAGGCCCGCTGCTCCGCCGCCTCCTGGTTGCCGGCTTCGACCGGCACGTGGTGGTAGGGGAGGCCCAGCGAGGTGACCTGGTCGGCGTGGTCCGCGTGGTTGGAGACGACGGCGACGACGTCGGCCCCCAACTCGTCGCTGCGCCAGCGCCAGAGCAGGTCGGAGAGGCAGTGGTCTTCACGCGAGGCCATGATCGCCAGCCGCTTGCGCTCGCTCGACTCGGCGAAGTGGTGCTCCATCCGCAACGGCTTGGCGATCTCCTCCTCGAAGCGCCGGTAGAGCTCCCGCCGCTGCCCCTCGGGGGCGGGATCGAAGGCCATCCGCATGAAGAACCGCCCCTCGCGGCTGGAGTGCTGGTCGGCGTCGAGGATGTTGCGGCCGGCGTCAGCCAGGAAGCCGCTGACAGCGGCGATGAGCCCGGGCTGATCGGGGCAGGCAAGCAGCAGGCGCGAGGTGGGGGGCTGGCCGTCGATGCGCGGATGATCGCGCGTTTACGCGCAGGATCGCTTTCATCGACCGAAGCTGAAGCTGGCGATTCACGCCTGTTTTAGTGCAGATCATCACGCACTATGTGAGCTCTGTGAGCGCGATCACTTTGCGAGCCCCGGAACCCCGCCACGGTTCCGCGCTTGCTTACAAAACGCACATACTCCGTTCTCGTATTACTAATAGCTCTAGCTGTCCCCGCGGTAGCTCTCGCAGCTCCCGGCGGAGAACCAGCTCCCACCCGGATAGGCCTAGCTGATGCCGTACCCGCCGAAGCTCCTGCGTGGATGCAGCCGGGTCATGCTCTGCGCGTCGAGATGCGCCAAGCAGCCCATCGCATTCAGGCTGCCCGCCAAGCCCGCATTCGCCGCGAACGCGAGGAAGCTTTCGCGTCTCTGCCCGGCGGCGTCTCCCAAGCGACACTAGATGCAATCGGAGCCTGTGAGTCCGGTGGCAACCCCACCGCGGTTTCCTCGGATGGCACCTACCGAGGCAAGTACCAGTTCAGCTTCGAAACGTGGGCATCTGTCGGCGGCTCCGGGGACCCGGCTGCAGCTCCCGAGGACGAGCAGGACTATCGCGCGGCGTTGCTCTACGCCCAAGCCGGCTCAAGCCCCTGGCCGATCTGCGGCTAGCTACGACGGAGAGGACGGGGGTCCCCCGGAGAAAACATTTGAGCCCTTCCCGGCAAGCACCCGTAAGGCCGCGGCTATGCGGGTTTTCGCAGGGGGACACCCGTCCTCTCCACACGCGTTTTCTCCGGGGATGCCCGACGGCCTTTCTACGATGCGTTTCATGAGTGAGGAGGCCATTCCCGCGCCGGATCCGCAGGGACCGAGCAGAAAGCCACCAGCTGAGGCGATCGCTGAGGCGCAGGTTCGTGCTCCTACCCGGGGCAATCGGAAGTTGGAGAGCTTCCTGGGCGCCGTGAACGGGGACGAGCAGGTTCGGACTTGGTGGTACATGGCTCAGGTGCATGCTGAACGGCTGGGAATGTCCGATCATTCCTGGGTGCATACCCAGATCGTTCTGAACATCGCCCTGCGGCTGCTGCGACTGCTGGTTAAGGCTGGTGTGGAGCCTGCGGTTGTTGCTGATCACGGGATGTCGGACCGGGACGCCGAGGTCGTGGTTGCTGGTGGAGCTCTGCTGCACGACGTGGGCATGTCGATCCACCGGGCCGATCACGAGGCCTACAGCCTCTTTCTGGCCAACGGCGCTCTCGAGCGACTGTTGGCGAGCTCCTACAAGGAGCCAAAGCGGACGATCATCGCCTCGGAGATCTTGCACGGGATCATCGGGCACCGGCGTCGGGGACAGCCCTACACGCTGGAAGCTGGGGTGGTTCGGGTTGCCGATGCGTTGGATATGGCTCAGGGGCGCACCCGGCTGCCGCTCGAGGCTGGGCAGGAGGGCATCCACTCGATTTCCGCCGCCGCGATCGACGAGGTGCGGATCGAGGCGGGGGAGGAGCGGCCGGTGCGGATCGAGATCGAGCTCAACAACTCGGCCGGGATCTTCCAGGTAGACGACCTGCTCGCCACCAAGATCCGCGACACGCCGCTAGAGGGCAAGGTCGAAGTAGCCGCCAAGATCGAGGGCGAGACCGAGAAACGCCTGCTGAGCGGCTTCCGGCTGGACTAACCGAGGCGATTCAGGGTGTGCTGGCGCAATTCCTTGCGCTTCTCCAGCCGACCCTGGATCAGCGACAGCACGATGACCAGCACAGCAAAGAACGCGATCACGCCAAAGCAGAAGAACGTCACCGTCTTGTCAGTAACCCGACCAGCCAGTCCCTCCCCGTTCTCGGCAAGCGCCGCGGGAACACTGAGCAGCAGCATCGTCAGCGAAGCCACCACGGCGGCGGCGATTTGATGGCTGCGCGAGGGCCTGTTCACGCCCGGGAATCTAGCGCACCTCATAGGATGCCCCGCCACATGACTCCGGGGTCATTCGCTTAGTGGCGTGGTGGGAAGCCATCCTGCTCGGCGCCGTCGAGGGATTCACCGAGTTTCTGCCGGTTTCCAGCACCGGCCACCTGACGATCCTCGAGCGACTACTCGGCTACTCGACCGACAACCCGGACATCACCGCTTTCACTGCGATCATCCAGGTGGGCGCCGTGGCGGCCACGCTGCTCTTTCTGCGCCGCGACATCGCCCGGATCGGAATCGCCTGGATCCGTGGCCTGGGAAGCCCCGCGCAGCGCACCGCCCGCGACTACCGCTTCGGCTGGGCGGTGATCATCGGGTCGCTGCCGATCGTTGTCGTCGGCATCGCTTTCAAGGACGAGATCGAGACGACGCTACGAAGTCTCTGGTTCGTCGGGTGGGCCCTGATCCTCTGGAGCGGCGTGATGTGGTTTGCCGACAGCAGGGCGACGCAGCGGCGTCACGAGTCCGACGTGACCTGGCGGGACACGCTGATCATCGGCATCGTCCAGTGCGTGGCGCTGGTTCCCGGAGTGTCCCGCTCCGGAGCGACGATGTCGGCCGGCCTCCTGCGCGAAATCGATCGCGTCGCCGTGACCCGGCTCTCGTTCTTCCTCTCGATCCCGGCGCTGACGGGCGCCGGGATCCTGCAGACGATCAGCGAGTTCAACAACATCTCGGCCGGCGTGGGCTGGGGCCCGACGATCGTCGCCACGCTGGTCAGCTTCGCCGTTGCCTTCGTCGCGATCAGCTGGCTCCTGCGCTACATCGCCCGCCATAACTACTCGATCTTCATCATCTACAGGGTCGCGCTGGGCGTTTTCGTGCTGGCCCTGGTGGCGAGCGGCGCAGTGGCGCCGGTTTAGGCCACCCGCCCCGGAAAATGCAAACGGCCCAGGGCAGGTGGGCCGTTTGCGACGAGAGAGGAGTCTCGTGAGGACTTCATCTTGCCGACGAGGTGACGGCTCTCGGTGAACATTCCGATAAGGCTTGGATACGGTTCGTCGACCCTATTCCGCAATTTACGTGTTTCCACTTGTGAAAAACCTGTGAAAGCAGGGATTTCCTCCGATGGTCCGACGACCGGTGTGAATACAATCGAGATGCCGGACCCCTCACCGTGAACTCACAGCAGACCATCAGGCTCGCGGTTATCGACGACGACAGCGGCTTCGTGACCGTGCTGGCCAAGCGCACCGAAGCGGCTGGCTGGCAGCAGCGCACGCTCGGCGGGGCGATACCGCCGGAGGAGCTGGTGGCGATGAAGCTGAACGCGCTGCTGGTCGATCCAGCCGTGCTCGGCGAGGACGCCTGGACGTATCTCGAGCGGATCTGCGAAATGCTCCCCGACCTCGGAGTGGTCGTCTGCACCGGTCGCTCGACCGTCGCCCAGCGGGTCCGCGGGCTGCGGCTCGGGATCGACGACTGGATCACCAAGCCCTGTCATCCCGAAGAGGCGATCGCCCGCCTCGAAGCCGTCTCGCGCCGCCGTCGCCGCTCCCGCCCGCAGGTCGAAGCCGGCCCGGTGGTCGCCGGCGAGCTGGCGATCCGCTCCGATCGCTTCCAGGCTTTCGTCGGCGAAGTCAGCCTCGACCTGACCAGGCGCGAGTTCGAGTTGTTGCAGCTCCTCGCCGACGCACAGGGCCAGGTGCTCGAGCGCGAGGCGATCTACCAACGCGTCTGGGGCTACGCGATGGCCCACGGCGATCGCTCCGTCGACGTCTTCATCCGCAAGCTGCGCCAGAAGCTGGAGAAGCTCTCGCCAAGCTGGAGCTACATCCACACCCACTTCGGCGTCGGCTACCGCTTCGATCCCGAGCCACTGGATGGCGGCGCCTTCGCTGCTCCTGAGGTTGCGCCCGCGGCTGATTTGGCGCCGGCTCCCGGCGACCTCACGGTCGCGTAACAGGCCGTTTCTCGCTTTTACATCTTTTTCACATCCGCGATACAGCCGAGTAACAAGCTGTCACGGAGCCGCTGCGAGGCTGGCGGCGAAGCCGGCCCTGCTGGGTCGGTGGCCGGAGTGAACAAACGAGAAGGAGACAGAGTGACTAGCTCTAGGTGGCTCATGGTCGTCGCCTCCGTCGCCGTGCTGGCGTTCGGGGTAGCGGCGTGCGGCAGCAGCGACGACGACGAAGCGAGCGGGAGTGGCGGCGGCGATCTTTCGGGCTCCATCCGCATCGACGGATCGAGCACCGTTGCGCCCCTCACCGAAGCGATCGCCGAGGAATTCCAGGCGGAAAACCCAGACGTCAAGGTGACCGTCGGGACCGCGGGAACCGGCGGCGGCTTCGAAAAATTCTGCGCCGGTGAAACCGACATCAGCGACGCCTCGCGCGCGATTGAGCCCGAAGAGGAAGAAGCCTGCAAGAAGGGCGGGATCTCCTACGAGGACGTCCACGTAGCCACCGACGCTCTGACCGTGATGATCAACAACGAGAACCCGGTCAGCTGTCTCACCGTCGACCAGCTCAGCGCCGTCTGGGGCCCCGGTTCGAAGCTCTCCAACTGGGACGAAATCCCCGGCCTGAGCGAGGAATTCGACGAGGAGCTGGCGCTCTTCGGCCCCGGCACCGACTCCGGCACCTTCGACTACTTCACCGAGGAAATCAACGGTGAAGAGGGCGCCACCCGCAAGGACTACAACAACGTCGGCGAGAACGACAACGCCACCGTGACCGGCGTCGAGGGCTCCCCCGGCGGGATGGGCTACGCCGGCTTCTCCTACTACACGGAGAACGAAGGCAAGCTGAAAGCGCTGGAAGTCGACAACGGCAAAGGCTGCGTCGGCCCCTCGGTCGAAACGGCCCAGGACGGCTCCTACGCGCCGCTCAGCCGGCCGCTGTTGATCTACCCGAGCGAGACCGCGCTGAAGAAGCCGGAGGTGAAGGCGTTCGTCGATTACTACCTCGCGAACGTCAACAGCATCGCCGAAGCGGTTGGCTTCGTACCGCTAACCGAAGAACAGCTCGAAGAGTCCGAAGCAGCAGCGGAAAAGGCCGGCGTCTAGCGCCATCCGCAGCTCGTGATCGGTACCAGCGGCAAAACGACTCTGGAGCCGGCGGGGGGAGACCCCGGCCGGCTCCAGGCGTCGAGCCGTCGCTACGGCGAGAAGGCGATCCAGGGCGTCCTCGCGCTCTGCGGCATCCTCTCGGTGCTGACCACGACGGCGATCGTCATTTCCCTGGTCGGGCCGACGATCGGCTTCTTCGAAGTCGTCCCGATCGGCGATTTCCTCTTTGGTACCGACTGGACGCCCCAGTTCGAGCCACCCAGCTTTGGCGTGCTGGCGATCGTCGCCGGCACGCTCAACGTCACGATCTGGGCGATGCTGTTCGCGATCCCGATCGGCCTTGGCTCGGCGATCTACCTGAGCGAGTACGCCAGCCCGCGGGTGCGCAAGACGCTCAAGCCGACCCTCGAGATCCTCGCTGGCATCCCGACGGTGGCGATCGGCTTCTTCGCCTTCACCTTCATCCTGCCGCAGATCATCCAGCCGCTTTGGCCCGGCGACCTCTTCGGCGGCGCGGTCGGCAAGCCGTTCATGGCGCTGGCCGCCGGGCTCGGCATCGGCTTGATGATCGTCCCGATCATCGCCTCGATCTCCGAGGACGCGATGTCCTCGGTCCCACGTGGCCTGCGTGAAGGGGCCTACGCGATGGGCGCGACGAAGATGGAGGTATCGACCAAAGTCGTCTTCCCGGCAGCGCTCTCGGGCATCGTCGCCTCGATCGTGCTGGCGATCTCACGCGCCCTGGGCGAGACGATGATCGTCGTCCTCGCTGCCGGCTCGACCCCGAATTTCACCCTCAACCCAGTTGAAGCGATCCAGGCGATGACCTCCTACATCGCCGTTACCGCCACCGGTGACATTCCGGCGGGCTCGATCAGTTACAAATCGGTCTTTGCGGTCGGCACGCTGCTCTTCCTGATCACCCTGGCGATGAACGTGATCAGCATCAGGCTGGTCCGCAAGTACCGCGAGGTCTACGAGTGATGGCGGGATCGGGCGCTGCCGCGCCGCGCACCCGGTTGGCGGTTGCCGGCGCGCGGGCGACGACGCGGGCGATGCTGAGCAACCAGCCGCGGGGTGACGTGATCCGCAACCTGGTTTTCGCGGCTCTGCTCCTGCTGGCGATCCTGATCGCCCTGGCGGGATTGATCGCCCTACTCGCCCAGGCCTTCATCAAGGGAGCCCCGGCGTTCAGCCTCGATCTCTTCACCAACGGGCCATCGTCGATTCGCCCCGAGAACGCGGGCTTCCGCCCGGCGATCATCGGTTCCCTGGAGCTGATTGCCGGCGTGATTCTCTTCGTCGTGCCAATCGGCGTCGGCGCCGCGCTCTATTTGGAGGAGTACGCCGACAAGACCCGCTGGTGGAACCGCCTGATCGAGGTCAACATCCAGAACCTCGCCGCGGTCCCCTCGATCATCTACGGAATCCTCGGGCTGGGCTTCATCGTGCGTGGGCCTCTCGACCTCGGCTTCGTCCTAGCCGCCGGATCGCTCACCCTGGCGTTGCTGGTCCTGCCGATGGTGATCATCGCCGCCCGCGAGGCGATCCGCGCCGTGCCCGACTCGATCCGCCAGGGCTCGCTTGCCCTCGGCGCCACCAAGTGGCAGACGATTCGCCGTCAGGTCCTGCCCGCCTCGGTTCCCGGGATCATCACCGGGATCATCCTCGCGGTCTCACGGGCATTGGGGGAGGCCGCTCCTCTGCTCCTGGTGGGGGCGGCTGCGTTTGTCACCTTCGACCCGCAGCCATTTGGAAGCGATGGCTACACGGCGCTGCCGGTGCAGATCTACAACTACGCGACGCGGCCGCAGGAGGAGTTCCAGGCGCTGGCCGCGGCGGGCATCATCGTGATGCTCGCCGTCCTGCTGGCGATGAACTCCGTCGCGATCTGGCTACGAAATCGTTACGAGCAGCGGTGGTAGGGGGAATAGAGTGAGCGAGAAGATGGCACAGGACGAGAGCAGAGCTGAGACCGGGCGCTCCAGCCGCGAAGCGGCAGCGGAGCGTGCGGCGATCGCGGTCCGACCGGGAGAGTTCCGGCACGGCGCTTCGGGCAAGCGGGAGAAGGTCTTCGAGCTGAAGGGCGCCGGAGTCCACTACAACGGCGCGACCGCCGTCCGCGACATCTCGATGGACATCCACCGCAACGACGTGACGGCGCTGATCGGGCCGTCCGGTTGCGGCAAGAGCACCCTTTTGCGTTGCCTCAACCGGATGAACGACCTGATTCCCGGCGCGGAAGTCCAGGGCGAGCTGCTCTACCACGGCGAGGATCTCTACGGGCCGACGGTCGACCCGGTTCAGGTTCGCAAGCTGATCGGGATGGTCTTCCAGAAACCGAACCCCTTCCCGAAGTCGATCTACGACAACGTCGCCTTCGGCCCGCGGATCCTCGGCCACAAGGACGACCTCGACAAGACCGTCGAGGAGGCACTGCGTGGCGCGGCGCTTTGGGAGGAGGTCAAGGACCGCCTCGACGCCAACGCCTTCGGGCTCTCCGGCGGCCAGCAGCAGCGCCTCTGCATCGCCCGCTGTATTGCGGTGAACCCCGACACGATCCTGATGGACGAGCCCTGCTCGGCCCTCGACCCGATCTCGACCGGCAAGATCGAGGATCTGATGATCGAGCTGAAGAAGGAGTTCTCGATCGTCATCGTCACCCACAACATGCAGCAGGCGGCGCGTGTCTCCGACCGCACCGCCTTCCTGATGGTCGAGCTCGACGCCGACGAGGACAACCGCTGGGGCCGGCTGGTCGAGTACGACGAGACCGAGAAGATCTTCACCAACCCGGCCGACCAACGCACCGAGGACTACGTCTCCGGCAAAGTCGGTTAGCGATCTTGATGGCCGAGCAGACCCGGGTTCACTATCAGGAGGAACTTGAGCAGCTGGAGGCAAGCGCCCTCGGTGGGCTTGACCTGGCTAGCGCCGCCGTAAAACGCACCCTCGAGGCGATCGAGCACCAGGACGTCGAGTTGGCCCAGATCGTCATTGCCGACGACGACCGCATCGACGGCCGCTACCTGGAGGTGCACCAGGCGCTGATCACGCTGCTCGCCACGCAGTCGCCGGTGGCAACCGACTTACGCCTGATCTCGGCCTTGCTGCACGTGCTGAAGAACGTCGAGCGGATGGGCGATCAGTGCGTGAACATCTGCAAGATGATCCCGTTGACCGGCAACGAGCCTCCGGTCGACGAGGGGATGGTGAAGCTGATCCTGACCATGGGTCAGCAGGCACGCACGCTGATCAGCCAGTCGCAGCGTGCTTTCGAGGAGCGCAACGTCGAGATGGCGCGCGACCTTGTCCGCCAGGACGACGTGGTCGACAACCTCAACCGCGAGTGCTTCCGCCTGGCGCTGGAGATCGGCGACGACCCGGACTCCCGTGAGTGGGCGATGACGATGCTGCTCGCCGCGCGGGCGATCGAGAGGGTCGGCGATAACGCGGTCGATATCGGCGAGCAGGTCGCCTTTGTCGTCACCGGGCTCTTCAGGGAGTTCGAGGACGCTTCGCACCCCAACGAGTAGCCCGGTTGAGATCCGGGTTGTCTGGGAACATGAGGCGAGAGTCCCGGGATGCTCTGCGCCGCCATAGATATTGGGTCGAATACGACGCGCTTGCTCGTGGCGGAGCCTGTGGATGGGCAGCTCAAGAAGGCGATGGAGCAGCGGGCTTATACGCGGATCAACAAGGCGATTCGGGATTCGGGCGAGATTCCGGACGAGAAGGCATCTGAAGTGGCGGACGTCGTGGCGACCCAGGTGCGGCTTGCGCGGGAGCTCGGGGCGGAGACGATTCGCGCCGTTGCGACCGCTGCGATTCGCGAGGCGAGCAACGGCAAGGCCGTGGCAGAAGAGATCGGCGGCGAGGCCGGGGTTCCTGTGGACATCCTCAGCGACGAGGAGGAGGGGCGGCTCTCGTTCATCGGTGCGACCAAAACGCTTGGCCACCCGGTCGAGGGCCTGGTCGGCGTCGTCGACGTGGGCGGCGGTTCGACCGAGATCATCCTCGGCACCGTGCCCGGCGGGGTCAAGGAGGTTCGTTCCTGGCGCGTCGGCTCGGGCGTGCTCGCCGACGAGTTGATCGCCTCCGACCCGCCTTCGGCGGCGGAGGTTCGCAAGATTCGCGACCGGATCGACGATCTGTTCGCCGACGTGGAGGTCGAGCAACCGGTTCAGGCCGTCGCGGTGGGCGGCAGCGCCACCTCGTTGCGCCGTCTGGTCGGCGCGGTGCTGGAGTACGAGACGCTGGAGCGGGGGATCCGGGTGCTCTGCGGCGATCCCGCCGCCGACGTAGCTCGCCGATTCGAGCTCGATCCGGAACGGGTGCGCATCCTCGCCACCGGCGTGCTGTTGCTGGAGAAGCTCTCGGAGCTGCTCGGCCAGCCGCTGCAGATCGGCAAGGGCGGTCTGCGCGAGGGCGTCATCCTCGACCAGCTCAACGGCGACGCAAACGGCTCCTCGCCGGCCCGCCTCGCCGCCTGACCGGCACCGTTCTTCGTCTAGCCTGCGTGCGTGGCGCGAGCGCGCGAGGTGCCCGGTTTCGATTGCGAGGAGACGTTCGCGCGTGCGGGCAAGCGGGTCGTCGCGGTGCGGGCGGCGGAGGTGTTCGAGCATGCCGACGGCGTTCTCGACATCGGCGACATCGAGAGGCTGCATGACATGCGGGTGGCGACCCGGCGGCTGCGTGCGGCGCTCGAGGTCTTTGAGCCGTGCTTTCCGGCAAAGCGCCACCGTAAGGCGCTGAAGCGGGTCAAGGCGCTCGCCGACGCGCTCGGTGAGCGCCGCGACCGCGACGTCGCGATCGAGTTCCTCGCCGCCTTCGCGGGGGAGGCCCCGACGGAAGATCGCTCTGCCGTGGAAGCCCTGATCGAGGAATTGCGGGAGGAGCAGCGGCAAGCCAACGACGACCTCGCCCCATACATCAAGCGCAAGCGCCTGAAGAAGCTGCGGCGGCGCCTGCGCAAGCTGGTCAAGGCGGCGAAGACGTGAAGGCACGCAAGGTCGAGGGCCTCGACCCGGCGGAGCCGCTGCGCTCCAGCGCGGCGCGGAGCGTGCTGACCCGGCTCGAGGAGCTGCGCTCCTTTGCCCCCGCCGCTCTGGAGCCTGCGGCGACAACCACGCAGCACGACATGCGGATAGCAGCCAAGCGGCTGCGCTACGTGCTTGAGATCGTCGGTCCCTGCTTCGGCGCCGAGGCGAACGCCGCCCGCGATGCCGCCAAGCGCCTGCAGAGTGTGCTCGGCGAGATCCACGACTGCGACGTGATGCTGCCTCGCACGGCGGGCATCGAGTCGTTGCAGGACCTTCTTCGCACCAGGCGCGAGCTCCTCTATCGCCAGTTCACCGAGCTTTGGCAGGAGTGCACTTGGCGAGTTCACGCGGTGTTCACTCGTTTGCCCTGCTCAGCAGGTTCGAATTCTGGAGGGGATTGAGTGATATAGATAGAGAGGAAGGCACCGATGACTTCCCGAGTTGACTTGCATTGCCACTCCACCGCCTCGCAGCTTTCCCGGCTTGGCGTCCAGCGCTCGCTGGGGCTACCTGAGTGCGCGACCCCACCGCGGGAGGTTTATGAGCTTGCGAAGCGGCGGGGGATGGACTTCGTCACGATCACCGATCACGACACGATCGACGGTTGCCTCGAGCTGGCCAGCCGTCCCGACTGCTTCGTCTCCGAGGAGCTGACCGCCCGCTTCGCCGGCGAGCCCCAGGCGGTTCATGTCCTCTGCTACGGGATCACCCCCGGGGACCACGAGTGGCTGCAGGCAAACGCCGGCGACGTCGAGGCCTGCGCCGCATATCTTCACCAGAACGAGATCGCCTGCGCCCTGGCCCATCCCTTTTACAACGTCGCGGCGCCACTGACTCCGCGGCACCGTCGCCGGCTCGCCGAGCTCTTCCCGATCTGGGAGGTGCGCAACGGATCGCGGGCGGCGGAGCTGAACATGCCCGCGGTCGTCTACGTCGAGACGCACGGCAGCACAGGGATCGGTGGCTCCGACGATCACGCCGGCGTGGACATCGGCCGCACCTACACCGAGGTGCCGTCAGCATCCACGCCGGAAGAGTTTCTTGCCCAGCTTCGCCAAGGCGAGGCCGGGGCAGGCGGCGAGCAGGGCAGCGCCGCCAAGTGGGCTCATGCGGCAATGGCGCTCGCGACCCGGGCGCTGGTGCTCGATTCGGCCGCGGCCGAAGGCGGCGACCCCGATCCGGCCACGGTGCTGAAGATCGCCCAGCGTGTGGTCGGCCAGGGCTCCGCTCGCGAGGGGGCGATCGCGGCGGATATCGGACCCGACGACGCTCGCGCCCTGCTCGACTCCTGGTTGCGCTCGATCGGGATCGAGCTGCGCGGGCGCGCCCTGATCGAATACCTCCAGGCGGAGGACTTCTCGCACGCCGACCTCTACCGCCGCGCCCGCCGCGTCCACGACCGCCGCTTGCGCGTCGCCGTCGAGCAGGGGACGAAAGCGGTGACGAGTGGCGAGCTGTCAGGCGCAATCAGCGGCCTCTTCGCCGCGTTGCTGCCGGCGATTCCCTACGCGCCGCCGACCGTCTTCCTCGGCGCCGAGAAGGCAAAGTTGGCAGGGCGCGCGAATGAGCGCCCGCGGGTCGCCCTGATCGCCGACGGGATCGAGGCCATGCACGGTGTCACCCACACGATCGAGCAGATCCGCGAGCGCGGCGTGCCCGGCTTCGAGATCGAGGTCGTCGGCACCGACCCCTGGGTGGACCGCCGTCTGCCGGCGGCCACCTCCTTGCGCGTCCCCTTTTACGAGGGCATGACCCTGGGTGTGCCCGGATTGCCCGATCTGGCCGAGACCCTGGCCGAAGGGCGTTACGACCTGGTTCACGTGACGGCTCCCGGGCCGGCGGGGATCGCCGCCTCGTTGCTGAGCCGTGTCTCGGGGACGCCGCTTGTCGCCAGCTACCACACCGAGCTGGCCACCTACGCCGGTCTGCGCAGCGGCGACGGAGGGCTCGAGGCGATCTCCACAGCGGCGCTCAGCGCCTTCTACACCGCGCCCTCGCGGGTCTTCTCGCCGAGCCCGGCGGCCGACCGTTCCCTGCTCGGCCTCGGCGCCGAGGAGGGCCGCGTCGATCGCTGGGAGCGCGGCGTCGACGTGACCCGCTTTACCCCGAGCAAGGCGGAGCGCGGCGCCTACCCGGGCGAGTTGCGGGTTCTCTACGCCGGGCGCCTGACCCGTGAGAAGGGCGTGGATCTGCTTGCCGAGAGCTTCCTGCGGGCGCGCCGCGCCGACCCCCGCCTGCACCTGCTGCTCGCCGGCGGCGGCCCGGAGGAGGGGGATCTGCGCTCCAGGCTCGGCGAGCACGTGACCTTCCTCGGCTGGCTCGACGGCGACGACCTTGCCCGCGCCTACGCCAGCGCCGACCTCTTTCTGTTTTGCTCGCGCACCGACACCTACGGACAGGTCGTGCTCGAGGCCGGCGCCAGCGGCCTGCCGGTGGTCGCCGTCGGTGAAGGCGGGCCCGCGGCGCTGATCGAGAACCGCCACACCGGCATCCTCTGCCGCCCGGACGCCGACCACCTCGCGGGTGCGCTGCTGCAGCTCGCTTCCTCTCCCGCGCTGCGGGCCCGGCTCGGTGACGCTGCGGTGCGCAACGCCGCCACTCGCTCCTGGGAGCGGGCGCTCGAGCAGCTCGCCGGCGGGTACCGGCGCGCCCTCGCCGATCACGTAGCCGGCGAGCAAGCCACTTCCCGGGCCGCCTGAGGCCGGGAAGCAGGCAGAGGTGCGCCAGTACGATTGGCCGATCGACGATCCGGGCCTCTACTTCAACCGCGAGCTCTCCTGGCTCGACTTCAATCAGCGGGTGCTCGAACTGGCCGAGGACCCCGAAGTCCCGCTGCTGGAGCGGGTCAGGTTCTGCTCGATCTATGCCTCCAACCTGGACGAGTTCTTCATGGTCCGGGTGGCCGGCCTCTTCGACCAGCTCGACGCCGGGATCGACGCCCGCGGGCCCGACGGGCTCGCCTCTCGGGAGCAGATCGACGCGATCCAGCCGCGCGTGCTGGAGCTCGACACGCGCCTCCACAACTGCTTCAACGGCGAGCTGCGCCCGGCCCTGGAGGAGCACGGGATCCGCATCGTCTCTCTCGATACGGCCACCGAGGGGGAGCGGCGCGAAATCGACGTGCGCTTCCACGAGCAGGTCTTCCCGGCGCTGACCCCGCTCGTGGTCGGGCTCGGCCGGCCCTTTCCCTACATCTCCAACCTCTCGCTCAGCCTCGGCGTGTTGCTGCGCGACCCCGACAGCGGCGCCGAGATCATCGCCCGCGTCAAGGTCCCGAAGGAGCTGCTCGGCCGCTTCCTGCGCGTGGGTGAGCGCAACGAGGTCTTCGTCCCCCTGGAGGAGGCGATCGCCGCCAACCTCGACGCCCTCTTCCCCGGCGCGGAGGTGGTCGACTACGGCTACTTCCGGGTCACCCGCGACGCCGACTTCACGATCTCCGACGAGGCCGACGACCTGCTCCAGGCGGTCCAGGACGAGCTGCGCCGCCGCCGCTTCGGCGAGGTGGTGCGGCTGGAGGTCGCGGCGGGCATGAACCCGAAGCTGCGCGGCCAGTTGATCGACGCGCTGCGGCTCGAAGACCGCGAGGTCTACGACGTCGACGGGCTGATCGACCTCGCCGACCTCGGCAAGGTCGTCGATGCCTCCGGGCACCCCGAGCTGCGCTTCCAGCCTTGGGCGCCGGTGACCCAGCCGCGCCTGCAGGGTGAAGACGACGAGCCGGTCGACATCTTCGCCGCGATCCGCCAGGGCGACATCCTCGTCCACCACCCGTACGACTCCTTCGCCAGCTCGGTCGAGCGCTTCGTCCTCCAGGCGGTCGCCGACCCCGACGTGCTGGCGATCAAGCAGACGGTGTACCGGACGAGCGACGACTCGCCGCTGGTGCCGGCGCTGATCCGGGCCTCAGAACGCGGCAAGCAGGCGGTCTGCATGGTCGAGCTGAAAGCCCGCTTCGACGAGGAGGCCAACATCCACTGGGCGAAGTCGATGGAGGAGGCCGGCGTCCATGTCGTCTACGGAATCCCCGGCCTGAAGACGCACGTGAAGGCGATCGTCGTCGCCCGCCGCGAGGGCGACCGGGTGCGCGAGTACGTCCACATCGGCACCGGCAACTACAACCCGACGACGGCCCGCCTCTACACCGACCTCGGGCTGTTCACCGCCGACCCGGAGATCGGCGCCGACGTCGCCGAGATGTTCAACTTCCTCACCGGCTATGGGCGGCCCGCCGAGTACCGCAAGGTGCTGGTCTCGCCGACGACGATGCGCGATCGGATCGTCGCGGAGATCGAGGCGACGGTCGCGGCGCACCGCGCCGGCGAAGAGGCGCGGATCGCGCTGAAGATGAACGCGCTGGTCGACGCCGGCTGCATCCAGGCGCTGTACGAGGCTTCGCGGGCGGGGGTGAGGGTCGACCTCAACGTGCGCGGCGTCTGTTGCCTGCGGCCGGGCGTGCCGGGGATCTCCGAGAACATCCGCGTCGTCTCGATCGTCGGCCGCTTCCTCGAGCACTCGCGGATCTACGCCTTCCAGCGCGGTGATGAGACCCGGGTCCTGACCGGCTCCGCGGACCTGATGCCGCGCAACCTCGACAGCCGGGTGGAGCTGGTCACCCCAATCGAAGACGAGGCTCTGCGGGCCGAGCTGCTCGACGTGCTTGAGCGCTGCTTTGCCGACAACAGCAACGCTTGGGAGCTCGACACAGACGGCGTCTGGACCCGGCTCAGCGCCCCCGAGGAGGAGCGGCGCCACGTCCAGCGCGAGCTCTGTGAGCGCTATGGCAGCCGCTCCGCCGAGCAGTTTGCCGCAACCGGAAGCTGAGGCCGGGGGAGGGCGGCGGAGTCGGCCTCGATCACTAGGATGCAGCTCCGTGGTTCGCCTCTCCTTTCTGCCGCGAGACAGCACCTTCTTCGACCTCTTCATCGAGGCCGGGAAAAACACGCTTCACGCGGCCCGCCTGCTCGACGAGATGATGGGCAGGTGGCCCGACGGGGGGACCTGCCACGGGAGATCTTCAAGGCTGAGCAGGAGGGCGACCGGATCACGCACGACATCGTCAAACGGCTCAACTCGACCTTCGTCACGCCGATCGACCGCGAGGACATCTACGGGCTGGCGACCCAAATGGACGACATCGTCGACTACACCGAGGAAGCGGCTGACCTGCTCGGCCTCTACCAGATCGAAGCGCCAATGGCCCAGGCCCAAGCGCTGACCAAAGTGCTCGTCGCCGCCTGCGAGCAGCTCTCCGAGGGCTTGGAGCACCTGCGCGAGCTGAAGGGCCTGGATCGTTACTGGATCGAGATCCACCGGCTCGAGAACGACGGGGACCGGATCTCCCGCGATGCCGTCGCCTCGCTCTTCTCCAACGGGATCGACCCGATGGTCGTGATCCGCTGGAAGGACATGTTTGCGGTGCTCGAGAACTCGATCGATGCGACCGAGACGGCTGCGCAGATACTCGAGGGCATCGTAATCAAGAACTCGTGAGCTCTGACGTCATTCTTGTGATCGTCGTGGGGACGGCGCTCGCCTTCGACTTCACCAACGGGTTCCACGACACGGCCAACGTCGTGGCGACCTCGATCTCGACCGGGGCGGCGCGGCCCCAGGTGGCGATCGGGATCGCCTCGTTGCTCAACTTCATCGGCGCCTTCATCTCGATCTCGGTGGCCGCGACGGTCGCCAACGACGTCGTCGACGCGGCAGTGATCACCCCGACGATCGTCTTTGCCGGCTTGATCGGGGCGATCGCCTGGAACCTGATCACCTGGTGGTTTGGGCTGCCGTCAAGCTCCTCGCACGCTCTGATCGGTGGAGTGGTTGGATCGGCTGTCGCCGCAGCGGGATTGGATGCGGTGTTCGCCGAAGGCTTGGTTGGCAAAGTGCTTGCTCCTGCCGTCGTCGCTCCGTTGGTCGCCTTCCTCGTCGCCGGCGTCAGCATCGGCCTCGTCTACCGGGTGGTCGGGCGGCAACGGCCCGGCCCGGTCACCCGCGGCTTCCGCTACGGCCAGATCGTCTCGGGCGGCCTGCTCGCGCTTGCCCACGGCACCAATGACGCGCAGAAGACGATGGGCGTGATCACGCTTGCCCTGATCGCCAACGGCACCCTGGGGGCGAACGCCGACCCGCCGCTGTGGGTGATCGTCTCGGCGGCGACCGCGATCGCGCTCGGCACCTACTTCGGCGGCTGGCGGATCATTCGCACGACGGGCAGCCGCATCATCAAGATGGATGCCGCCCAGGGCTTCTCCGCGCAGGGGGCGGGGGCGGCGGTGATCCTCGCCTCGACCCATTTCGGCTTCCCGCTCTCGACCACGCACGTGATCAACGGCGGCGTGATGGGCGCCGGGGCCGGCAAGCGAGTCTCAGCGGTGCGTTGGGGCGTGGCGGGCAACATCATCGTCGCCTGGTTGCTCACCCTGCCGGCTGCGGCGGCGTTTGGAGCGGTGGTCTACGGCTTTACGCGCATCTTCGGCACCGGCGCGCTCGGGCCGGTGCTCGTCACCCTGATGGCCCTGGCCCTGATCGTCGCGGCCTTCGCAAAGCGGTCGCGGCAAGGGTCGCCAGTCCCGGCGAGTTGAACCATGGCCACGCTCGTCGAGACCAAGGAGCTTGCCGAGACCGTGATCGCCTCGGTGATCGCCGGGGTCGGCATCACGACGATCTTCTCGGTCGCGATCTGGGGCGGGGCGCGCTTCGCCGATCTCAGTCGCAGTGGCAGGCCCCTGGCGGCCGGCGCCGCCGCGGCCCTGGGTGGCTTGGCGTTGCTGGCGACCTTGGCCGCAGTGGTCGTCGGCATCCTCGTGATGACGAGCAAGTAGCCGTACAATTTTTCCAATGCGGAACCTGCGAAACGCCGCGATCGTGATGCTGCTCGCCGCGGTCGTGGCGTTTGCTCCCGCGGGCGGCAACGCGGCTGACGCGATCCTGACCGCGATCACGATGGCCTTCTTGGCGGCGATCGCCTGGACGGTCTTCGTGCTCAGCCGCCAGAACCAGCTGACCCTGGCGACGCTGAGCGACAGTCGCCGGGCGCTACTCTACGGCGGTCTCGGATTGATCGCGCTGCTGATCGCCGGCAGCGACGAGATGTTCTCCAGCGGCGGCGGCACGCTCGCCTGGATCTTCCTGCTCGGCGCCGCCGTGGCCGCCATCTGGCGCGTCTGGGCCGAGGCAAACACGTACTGAGCCTGCGTCTTTGCTGATTCGGCGCATTCCTTGCGCTGAACTTTTCCTTTGAGCGCGCCATGCGTGTGTCTGGGCCTGGAACGGTCGCCTCGTGTCGCGCCAGGTCGTCAGCAGCTTTCGCAGGGAGGGCGGGACCGCGTCGGTCGAGATGGTCGCCGTGGTTCCGTTCCTGCTGCTGGCGGCCCTGGTCGCGGCGCAGCTCGGCCTCGCAGGGCAGGCGCTCTGGTCGGCGGGTGTAGCGGCGAGGGCGGGGGCGCGGGCTTCGCTCGTCGGTGGGGACGCGGTGGCGGCAGCACGGCAAGCGTTGCCTTCGTCGATGCGGGGCGGCGCGGAGGTCGACGAGGGCGAAGCGATCGCCGTCCGGGTGGAGATACCCCGCCTGCTGCCGGCGATCCCGCAGCTGACCGTCGGCGCGAAGGCAACGTTGGAGGCGGGCGATGGCTAGCGAGCGGGGACAGTCGACGGTCGAGTTGGTCGCTGCGCTGCCCGTGTTGCTGCTCGTCGGGCTGCTCGCCCTGCAGCTTTTCGCCACCGGATATGCGCTGACGCTCGCCGACGGCGCCGCCGAGGCGGGCGCACTGGCGCTGGCGGTAGGACACCCGGCCGCCGCTGCGGCGCGTGACGCTCTACCCGCTTGGGCCGAGGACGACGTCGGCGTCTCGGTCGAGGGCGGCCGGGTCACCGTCACGCTGTCCCCGCCATCGCCTCTGCCGATGCTGGCCGATCGGCTGGCGGTGACCTCATCTGCGGCCGCGAGGCCGAAATGAGCGGCCCTGCTCGGACGGGAGGCTGGACGTTGGACAAGGGGAGCGGCCCGGTCGTACTGGTCACCTGGGTCGGCGCCGCCACCGGGTCCAGGGCGGCCGCCGCGGCGCTCGCCTGCGCGGCGTCGAAGCCGGAGCGGGCGGCGCTGCTGATCGATCTCGACAAGGGCCGCTCGCCCCGCTCCTCACTGATCGCGACCGCCGGAGCCCGCGATCTGGAGGTACGCGTCGCCGCCCACATGTCCGACGCGGCTGTCGCCTCGCGAGGTCAAATCTGCCATTTGAAGCTGCCCCCAGACCCAGCTGGGGTCGAGCAGATACCCGCGGCCCTGCCACTGGCCCGCGAGTCGGCGGCAGTGATCCTGCTGCCGCCGCGGCTCCTGCAGCCGCTGCTCGAGGAACCCCGCGTTCGGCCCACGGCGGCGCTGCTTCGCGCCGATCTGACTGAGGAGCGCGCTCTCACGGCGCTAGCCGCCCGCGATCTGATGGCACGAGGCCTGCGCGTCGCAGTACTGAAGCGTCCACTCGGATGGCTGGTGGCCCGCTGCGCCCTCTTCGGCGTTCTCCCCGAAGCCGAGGCCTTCCCAGCTCGGATGTGGGAACGCCTGCTCAACACTGAAGACAGTAAGTTTCAACACAGCTATGATGGAAAGGGTGAGGCGAAGGGTGGGACCAAGAGACGAGCAGCGCGGTGAGAGGCGTCCGTTTGTTCCGAGAGACGAGCTCCCCGCCACCTTTGAGGCTCCGAGTCTCGACCTCGAGGAGCTCAGAGCCGACCTTGACGCCGTCGCCGACCCTACGCCTTGGGGTTGGGAGGACTGGGTGGCATGGGCTGATCGACACCTCGGTGGCGATAGCCCTGAAAACGATTGATAGGAAGAGGCTCCCTCGACGCATTGTGGTGTCGGCGCTCACAATCGCCGAGCTCGCCGGAGGTCCACATGGTTCGAAGCACGATCTCCAACGTATACAGCGGGAGAATCAGCTCAGGTACGTGCGAGCGAAGGTAGAAGCACTGGACTTCGACCTAAGTTGTGCACACGCCTACGGCATGGTCTACGGCGCCACTATCGGCGTTGGGCGTAAGCGTCTAGGTGCTCGCGCGGTCGACTTGATGATCGCGGCAACGGCACCTGCCCACCGTTTGCCGCTCTACACGCTGAATCCCAAGGATCTCAAAGGGCTTGAGGCTCTGATCAACGTCATCGACGTCGGTTCCGCGCGATAGGCGTCACACAATTTTTTACTTGAGCGCGCCACGCGTGCGCCGCGGCCGGGCAGGGTCGCGGCATGGAAGCTCGCAAGGAGGATGGGCAGGCGCTGCTGCTGGCGCTGGGTGCGTCGTTCGCTTTGATCACGGCGGCGCTGGCGCTGGTTGCGATTGCCGGGGCGGTGACCGGGAAGGGGAGGGCGCAGCGAGCGGCTGATCTGGCGGCGGTTTCGGCGGCACGCTCAATGCGCGACGACCTGCCCCGGTTGCTGGCGCCGCCGACCCTGCCTAACGGGCTGTCCAATCCGGAGCACATTGAGAAAGCCGCCTACCTGACGCGTGCGCGAGTGGCGGCAAACGATGTGGCGCGGGCGAACGACGTTTTTCCGACGCGACTGCGGGTGTCGTTCCCGGACGCAGCCTCGTTCGCGCCAGTTCGGGTCAAAGTCGCGGTCACCGGCAGCGTCGATTCCCATAAGGTCGAGGCGTCCGCGGTTGCCGAAGCAGCGGCACCGGCCAGCGGTGCTAGCTCCTCGCCGGCGATGGCCAGCGGCGGTGGCTACGGTGGCCCGCTCGTCTACCGAACGGGGGAGGGGATGCGTCCCGATGTGGCCGCCGCGTTCGATCGGATGGCAGCGGCCGCGGCACAGGCCGGCTTCACGCTGGTCGTCAACTCCGGTTTCCGCTCGGACGCCGAACAGGCAGCGCTCTTCGCCGCCCATCCCGATCCCACCTGGGTCGCTCCACCCGGCCACTCGCTGCACCGCTGTGCCACCGAGCTCGACCTCGGACCGGAATCCGCGTACGGATGGCTGGCTGCCAACGCCGGTCGCTTTGGCTTCGTTCAGCGCTATTCGTGGGAGGCCTGGCACTACGGATACGACCGGCCGCCGTCGCCCTGCTCGGCAGCCGGCAACGCGATCGGCGCGGGAGGTGGCGGCACGGCCGGCGCTGCGGGCGGGGGAGACGGCGCCCTCGCCGGCACGACGCTGCCCGCCTTCGTCCCCGCCCAGTACCGCGCCGTGCTGCTGCGCGCCGCGACCCGCTGGAACGTCTCTGCAGCCCTGCTCGCGGCGCAGCTGATGGCGGAGTCGAACTTCGACCCCTATGCGGGGTCCCCCGCCGGCGCCCAGGGGATAGCCCAGTTCATGCCATCGACAGCTGCCGCGTACGGACTCGCGAACCCGTATGACCCCGATGAAGCGATCGACGCCCAGGGCCACCTGATGTCTGACCTGCTCCGTCGGTTCGGCTCGCCGCAGCTGGCGCTGGCCGCTTACAACGCCGGCCCGGCCCCGGTCGAAGCCTGCAACTGCATTCCCGCCTACCCCGAGACCCAGGCCTACGTGAGCCGGATCCTCGGTTTGTTGGGTGGCGCCGGGGCTCTGATGGTGCCGGTCTTCGAAGTGAGGTTGGTCGCATGATCCTGGATCAAGAACTCAATATTGCTGGGAAATAAACACCGGATACCAGAGCCATCCGGACGGATGCCGAGGTCGGTGCTGTTGTGACTGACGAGGCTTCACAGTCGGCCCGCAAGCCGAATCCAGAGGCAATCGCCTGGTACGTCCAGCAAGCGGAGGATCTGCTGGACGATCTGCGCGAGCGCGTCCAGTCCCTGCGCACCAGAGGGGGTCAGCTTGCCGGATTTGCCGCTGCCGTTGTGGCCCTGGTAGGCGGCAACGCCGACCGCATTTTGAACGCTCTCGGTGGATGTCCCCGCGATATTGCTGGCATCGCGCTACTGGCAGGCACCCTTCTCTTGGTCGCCGCGCTTGGCACCTCGATCCTCGGCGCTCCGTTTCGCCCACAACTCGTTTCTGACATTTCCGCCCGCGAGATCGCCAACTACACCACGGAGCGCTTCACTCATGAGCCCGATCTGTGGCGCGTTCAAATCCGGACGATCAGGGGCCTCCTGGTCTCAATCGATTCGACCACGCGAGTGGGCGATAAAGCAGCCGCCACGCTGCGTTGGGCTGGCATCCTCTTTTTGGTCGGCCTCCTTGCGGTGGGTATCGCGCTCGGTATCCTTATTTTCGAGGTGACTTTCTAATGACCGATTCCGCACAGCCGCCCCAGCAGCTAGATCCGGTGCAGCCCGCACCGCCGCCGCCGAACACGCCTCTTGACGAGACGGCTGCTCCGATTCATTACGAGGGGGACACGAAGTCGGTATGAGTTTTCTGGGCGACGCGGACTTCCAGGTCATCGCTCGCCATGCGCCACTGCGGTTGCTGGGTGCGTAGTGCAGCCGCACCCCGGGTAGCCTGAGCTCACTCAACCCTCGACCAGGAGGCGCGGATGCCCCGCCCGTTCACCCATACGAAGCTTCTCGACGTCAAGGATTCGGCTGTCGAGTTCGGCTATGGCGAGATTCAGGAAGCGCGCTTTGCGAGGGGAGATCTCGAAGCTGAGGAGAGCGGGGTCAGCCATCAGCGCCTCAAGCCCGATCAGCGTTCGCCCTTTGGCCACAAACACGAGAACGCCGAGGAGGTCTACGTCGTGATCGGCGGCTCGGGGCGTATGAAGCTGGACGACGAGGTCATCGAGGTCGAGAGGCTCGACGCCATCCGCGTCTCGCCCGAGGTGACGCGTGCTTTCGAGGCGGGCCCGGACGGGCTCGAGGTGCTCGCGGTTGGCGCCCACCACGATGGTGACGGGGAGATCTTCCCGGGCTGGTGGTCCGACTGATTCTGGTTTCGTAGACTTCGCCCCGATGGCGACCGTCGAGGTACAGGGTGTCGAGGGGATGCAGGCGCTGCTTGGCCAGGAGATCGGCCCGAGCGAGTGGCGCACGGTCACCCAGGACGACATCAACGCCTTTGCCGACCTCTCGGGTGACGACCAGTGGATCCACGTCGATGTCGAGAAGGCCAAGAACGAGAGCCCCTTCGGCACGACGATCGCCCACGGCAACCTCACCCTCTCCCTGGTGGACGGCTTCCGCAAAGAACTGATCTCCTCCACCGGCTTCGCTCTCGGCGTCAACTACGGCTGGAACAAGATCCGCTTCCCCGCACCCGTCCCCGTCGACTCCAAGGTTCGCGGCAAGGCCGAAGTCGTCTCGGTGGACGAGGTGGGCGGTGGTTGGTGGCAGGTGGTCACCCGCTTCACCCTCGAGGTCGAGGGCTCAGAGAAGCCGTGCTTCGTCGGTGACAGCGTCACCCGCGTGATGGCACCCGCGGACTGACCGGGGGCTGTCCTCGAGCGATTGCTTCCTCGGCCGTTGCTGGTTCGGTGTCTGGGTCGCCAACCGGGAATGCCGTGCGCTGCCGAGTGGTGTCACTGTCGACGGGCGCGGCATCCGCTTGCGCCAGTGGGTGCCGCACCAGGCGAGTCATCGCGATCGACGCGTCGACGGTCGCGGCAGCCAGCGCGAGGTTACGGATCAAGGTGTTCTCGGCTGACCCGAAGGCGCTGGTGGTCAGGATCGCTGCTCCGATCACGAGCCACGCCGGTCGTGCGAGCCGGGTGGTTCCCGCCGTCAGGACCACGGCCGCCAGGCCCAGGAGCCAGACCATGTACTGAGGGCTGAGCACGCGACTCGTGACGACTAGAAGCAGGACGACGGTGAAGACGAAGTCCCGGCTCACCGCGGCATCGGCGAGGTCGGTCCGGCCGTCACGGATCGCCCTGGCGCGGTACCACCACCACGCCGCTGCAACTCCCAGCGCAACGAGGGTGAGCCACTTGAGCAGATCGGCGACGACGTCGGCGCTGTTGTCCGTGATCTCCCACGCCCCGTAGCGAACGGCCCGCTGCGGGACCTCCCCGGTGATCAGCTCGCGCAGCTGCCACGGTGCGGTGGCGACCGCTTCCTCTTGAAGCCCCCGCCCGCTCTGCTCGTCCAGGAAGACTGCTCCGTCGTCGAAGGCGATCGCAGAAATCATCGTCACGAGGACGAGCGTTGCGAGCGCCGCGAACACAGCCCGGATCAGCCGCCGCCGGTTCCACTCGCCGAAGAGCAGAACTATCGGCCAGAGCTTGATCGACGCTCCGAGCCCCACCAGCGCGCCGAACCACCGAGGACGACGATGAATCACTACGAGCGCCGCGACGCCGATCGTCGCCGGAACCAGATCGAATCGCAGCATCGGCAGGGCGCCGAGCAAGGGCATGCCCAGTAGCCAGACCCAGACACCCCTGTAGTTACCTGACCGGCGTCCGAGTAGCCCCAGCAGTCCGAGGCCGGCGAGGTCGACGACGAGCATCAGGGCCACGAACGATTCGCCGAAGGTCTCGGGACCGAGGCGCGGCAAGAGCATCAGGAACGCCGCGCCAGGAGGGTATTGCCAGGCTTCACCGCCCGGGATCGCGTGTTTCGTCGCCAGATAGTTCGACCAGACCTCATAGGTGTCGACGTCCTGGAGCTGGAGGTCCGACACGTGGTTCCAAAAGCCAACCTCGCCGAGCATGAGTCCGCGGGTTGCGACCCAGACTCCGACCCAGATCCACACCTTGGGGTTTGTGAGGATTGAGCGCAACGCCCCCTTGGTTTCCGCCGCGGCCCTCGCCATGGCCTGGTGATTACCAGAAACCGCCTAACCAGACGACCAGACCGTCAGGTGCCCCTTCATTCCCGCTTTGCGGTGCCCGGGCACGGTGCAGTAGACGACGTACACGCCCGGTTTCAGCGCGACCGGAGTCGAGGTTATGGCTTCGCTGACCCGCTTGGTCTTGGCGATCGTCTTGCCGTTCGGAGCTTCCACGGCGAGATCGTGGGCGACGCTCTGAGAGTTGACGAGCTCGATCGTCGCCTTGCCGGCACTGGCTGACGCTTCGGAGATGTTGAAGGCGAGGGTGCCTTTTGGGTCCACGACGTACCTGACGTGCGAGTCCCCCGCCACGTCGTCGCTGACCGGGAAATTGGTCACCGCGGCCGTGGTCGCGTCACTGTCTCCGCCGCAGCCGAAAAGAGCGGCGGAGACCAAGCCGAGGACGAGTGCGGTGGCAAGCTTGTTCATCTACAGATCTTTCCTCCGGGAATGCTGAGGAAAGATCGTAGCCGAAGCGCCTACCGCAGGACTATTTGACGGTGAGCGTTCCTTCCATGCCCGCTTCGCGGTGGCCGGGGACCGAGCAGTAGAAGGTGTAGGCGCCTGGTTTCAGGTTGGCGGTGGTCGAGGTTTCTTCTTTGCCGATCAGATCCGTCTGGGCGACGGTTTCGCCTCCGGAGTCTTCGATCGCCACGTCGTGGGTGAGGCTTTGCGGGTTGTTGAAGTCGATCGTCACCTTGCCGGCTTCGGTTGAGGCTTCGGTGGTGGTGTAGGCGAGGTCTCCACCTGGATCGGCTTCGAATGCGAGCGTGGCGCCGCCACCTCCGCCGGCTCCCTTACCGCTTTCCGTGCCGGCATTCGCGTTGCCGCCGCTTTCGGTCGCGGTCGTCGTGGTCGAGTCGTCATCCCCCCCGCAGGCGACCAGTGCGGCGGAGACAAGTCCGAGTACGAGCAGGGTGGCAAGCTTCTTCATCGGGCTGGATCCTTTCCTGTGGGGGGAAATGCTCAAGAGACTCTAGACGGTCTTGGCTCGAGTTACGGCGGAGGGAGCCCCTTGGTTCAGCGGCCCTTGAACTCGGGCGTCTCGCCGCTGAAGAAGGCGATCGCGCCTTCGCGCAGATCCTCCGTCGCCATGCTGTCGGCGATTCCGTGCCGCTCCAGTTGCAGGTGGTCGTTGATGCTGTTCTCGATGCTGACGCCGCAGAGCAGCTTCGCCATCTTCACGTAGTGGGGCGCTCTCTTGGCAAGCTCCGCCGCCTTCGCTTGGGCGGCCTCGATCAGCTCGTCTCCGCTGACGACCTGGGAGACCAGCCCCTCATCGAGCGCCTCGGCGGCGGTCATGTTCGGATCGTCGAGGAGGATTTCCAGCGCCCGGCTCGGCCCGACCACGCGCGGCAGGAAGTAGGTCATGCCGCCGTCGGGCGAGGCGCCGATCCTGCTGTATGCGGGGGCGAGGAAGGTCTGGTCGGAGGCGATGCGGAAGTCGCAGGCCAGGGCCAGCGAGAAGCCCGCCCCGGCGGCGGGCCCGTTGAGCGCGCAGATCACCGGGTAGGGGACCCGGCGCAGGTCGACGATCGCTACGTGCAGCGCCTCGGCGCCTCGGCGCACCTGCGCCGGCAGGTCGATCGAGTCGTCTTCGACCCCAGTTTTGAACCAGTTGATGTCGCCGCCCGAGCAGAAGGCCTTGCCGGCGCCGGTCACGATCAGGGCGCGCAGCGGCGCCTGGTCGGCGAGCCAGGCGAAGGCGGTCCCCAGCTCGCCGATCATCTCGGGGCTCATCGCGTTGAACGCGTCGGGCCGATCGAGGGTGAGCGTGCCGACCTCGCCGTCGATGTCGATGCGCAGGGTGCTCAGCTCGGGGGGATCAATGGTGGTCTGGGGGGTCATCTCGCTCTCCGTATCGGATGTTTCACTTGGCCGCCTGGCCAGGAGCCTACCCTTTGCCTGGATGAGCGAAAGCGACCGAGACGTCCCACGCGCCGAGCGGATAGCCAGGCAGCGCCGCGACCTGCCCGACTCCCCCGGTGTCTACCTCTTCCACGGTGGGGATGGCGAGCTGCTCTACGTCGGCAAGGCGCGCTCGATCCGCAAACGCGTCGGCTCGCACTTCTCCGGCGGCGAGACCCGGCTCACCTCGCGGGTCGACCGCATCGACTTCCTCGTCACCGCCAACGAGGCGGAGGCGCTGCTGGCCGAGCAGAGCTTCATCAAGCGCCACCGGCCGCGCTTCAACATCCGCCTGCGCGACGACAAGTCCTACCCCTACGTCTGCGTCAGCCTCGACGAGGACTATCCGCGCGTTTATTTCACCCGCGAGAAACACCGCTCCGGGCGTGCTTACTTCGGCCCCTTCTCCAGCGCCAAGCGGGTGCGCGAGACGCTCGACCTGCTCGGCAAGCTGTTCCAGTTCCGTACCTGTGAGGGCGCCGAGCCCGGCCGCCGCTCCGGCAGTCCCTGTCTCGACTACTACATCAAGCGCTGCGGGGCCCCTTGCGTGGGCTACGTCAGTCAGGAGGAGTACCGGCGCAACATCGACGCCATTGTCGATTTCCTCTCCGGCCGTTACCGTCGGGTGGAGGCCGACGAGCAGGCGAAGATGGAGGAGGCCGCGGCGGCGCGGGAGTTCGAGCGGGCGGCGGTCCACCGCGACCGGCTGAAGGCGATCCAGTCGCTGTTCGAGCGTCAGCGGATCGCCGGTGGCTCGGTCGGCACCGCCGACCTGATCGGGGTCGCGACCGAGGGCGCCGACGCCAACGCCCAGGTCTTCCAGGTCCGCGACGGCATCCTTGCCGAGCGGCAGAGCTTCTACCTCGACAACCAGGCCGAACGCGAGCCGGCCGAGGTCGCCGAGGAGTTCATCGGCCAGTACTACTCGGCTTCGCCGGCGATGCCGCGAACGATCGTCGTCGGCCCCTACCTGCGCGAGCGCGCCGAGCTGTTGGCCGCGGCACTGGGGGAGAGACGTGGCTCGCCGGTTGAGGTGCGCGTCGCCGAGCGCGGCGACAAGCGCCGCCTGCGCGAGTTGGCCGAGCGCAACGCGCGCCTCGCCCTCGACCAGGACCGGCTACGGCGCGAGCACCGCCGCCAGCGCCGGGTCGACTCGCTCGCCGACCTGCGCGAGGCGCTGGGGATGGAGGAGCTGCCGGTGCGCATCGAGGGCTTCGACATCTCCAACCTCGGCGGCGAGCACACGGTCGCCTCGATGGTCGTATTCGAGGGAGGAGCTACGAAGAAGGCCGACTACCGTCGCTTCCGGGTGCGCGGCGAGCGTTCCAATGGGTCCGACGACTTCGCTTCCATGGAGGAGGTGCTGAGCCGTCGCGTCAACCGCTACGAGGACCAGGTCGACCTCTCCCCCCACGACGGCAAACGCGACGAGAGCTTCGCGGCCCTGCCCTCGCTCGTCGTCATCGACGGCGGCAAAGGCCAGCTCGGCGCGGCGATGCGCGCCCTGCGACCCTTCGCGGAGCGCGGGGTCACCGTCGTCTCGCTGGCCAAGCGGGAGGAGGAGGTCTTCGTCCCCGGCCGGCCGGTGCCGATCGATCTCGAGCCCGCGTCCGAGGCTTCGAAGCTCCTGCAGCGGGTGCGCGACGAGGCCCACCGCTTTGCGATCGACCACCACCGCGGCCGCCGCGATCGGGCGATGACCGGCTCCGTGCTCGACGGCTTGAAAGGCGTCGGCCCGGCCCGCAAGCGCGCCTTCCTCCAGCATTTCGGCACCCCGGAGCGCTTCCTCTCGGCCAGTCGCGAGGAGCTCGAGGCGGTGCCGGGGGTGCCCGGCAAGCTGGCCCGCGAGATCCACGAGCAACTTCACCGGACCGGGAGCTGAGCGTGTCCAGCGAGGTCGATCTGGTCCTGATCACGGGGCACTCCGGAGCGGGCAAGTCGGAGGCGATCGCCGCCTTCGAGGACGGGGGCTACTTCTGCGTCGACAACCTGCCGCCGCGGATGATCGGCAGCCTCGGTGAGCTGTTTCGCCATGAGGGAAGCGGGGTCGAGCGCGCCGCGGTCGTCTCCGACGTGCGCGGCGGCGAGTACTTCGAGGGCCTCGTCCAGGTCATCGACGAACTGCAGACGGACGGGCTGAAACCGACGCTCCTCTTCCTCGAGGCCGACGAGGAGACGCTGCTCGACCGCTACAAGGAGACCCGCCGCCGGCACCCGCTTGCGCCCGAAGGCAGGATCGTCGACGGGATCCGCGCCGAGCGCGAACTGCTGGCGCCGCTGCGCGAGCGCGCCGACGTCGTCATGGACAGCAGCGGCTTGACCGGCGGTCAGCTCCGCCGCCGGATCGCCGAAGAGATGCTGGGCGGGCATGACAACGGCAAGCTCGCCCTCACCCTGCTCACCTTTGGCTTCAAGAACGGCCCGCCGCGCGACGCCGACCTCACCCTCGACGTCCGCTTCCTGCCCAATCCCCATTACGTCGACGAGCTCAGGCCCCAGACCGGGCTCGACGAACCGGTCCGCGCCTACGTCGAGTCGGGCACCCAGGCGGGCGAGTTCTACGGTCGCCTGTTGCCGCTGCTCGAGTTCCTCATTCCCGCCTACGTCGCCGAGGGCAAGAGCCATCTGACGATTGCGGTCGGCTGCACCGGCGGCAGGCATCGCTCGGTGACCGTCGCCGACCGCATCCGCCGCGCGCTAGAGGGCCGTAATGGGGTAGTAGTGCGGATGAAGCACCGCGACCTCGATTCATAGGCCTCATAGACTCCTGCGGCTTTGTCTGAGGACGTCCATCCCGTCATCTCCATCCGCGGCCTGCGCAAGAGCTATGGCGAGGTCGAGGCGGTGCGCGGCATCGACCTCGATGTTCGCCAGGGGGAGGTCTTCGCTTTCCTCGGCCCCAATGGCGCCGGCAAGACGACCACGGTCGAGATCCTCGAGGGCTACCGCAAGCGCAGCGGCGGCGAGGTGACCGTCCTCGGCGAGGACCCCGAGCGCGCCGGCCGCGAGTGGCGCGAGCGGATCGGGATCGTCCTGCAGAGCGGCAGGCTGGAGCCGTACCTGACGGTGGTCGAGTCGTTGTCGCTGTACGCGGGGTACTACCGCTCACCGCGCCCCGTCGAGGAGGTGATCGAGGCGATCGGCCTCGGCGATAAGGCGAACGAGCGCGCCGGCCGCCTCTCCGGTGGGCAGCAGCGCCGGCTCGACGTCGGCATGGCGCTCGTCGGCGACCCCGATCTGCTCTTCCTGGACGAGCCGACGACCGGCTTCGACCCCGAGGCGCGGCGCGGCGCCTGGGAGGTGATCGCCGGCCTGCGGGAGCTGGGCAAGACCGTCTTCCTCACCACCCACTACATGGACGAGGCGCAGCGCCTGGCCGATCGCGTGGCGATCATCGCCCGCGGCGAGGTCGTCGCCCGCGGCACCCCGGAGGACCTCGGCGACCGTGAGAGCCGCCCGGCCCGGATCAGCTACCGCGAGGCGGGCCGCGAGGTCGTCCTGGAGACGACGAGCCCGGTCGAGACGCTCAACGAGCTGACCGGCAGGGCTCTGGCCGAGGGTCGCGAGCTGGAGGGGCTCGAGGTCAGCCGCCCCAGTCTCGAGGACGTCTACCTGGAGCTGACGCGAGCGCCATGACTCTCTTGCTCCATCAGCTGCGCTACGACCAGAAGGTCTTCTGGCGCAACCCCGCGGCCGTCTTCTTCACCGTCCTCTTCCCGGTGGTGCTGCTGCTGATCTTCGCCACCGTATTCGGCGACCAGAAGATCGACGTCGCCGGTGGGATCGAGATCACCACCTACTACGTGCCGGCGATCATCACGTTGGCGGTGGTCTCGGCGACGATGCAGACGCTGGGGATGTCGGTGGTGATCGCCCGCGAAGAAAGCCGGCTCAAGCGCGGCCGCGGCACGCCGATGCCGGCCTGGGTCTTCATCGCCGGCCGGGTCGGCAACTCGATCGTCGTCGCGACGCTGATGCTCGCCTTGGTGTCGCTGCTCGGCAGGCTGCTCTACGGGGTGCCGATTCCCTGGGAGCGGGCGCCGGAGCTGGCCGTCGTGCTCGCCGTGGGGGCGACCTCGTTCTGCTGCCTGGGCATCGCGCTCACCGCGGCGATCCCCTCGCAGGACGCCGCGGCGCCGATCATCAACGCCTTGCTCCTACCGCTCTATTTCCTCTCCGGCGTCTTCATCCCCGATGACGAGCTGCCCTCTGGGGTAATCGACTTCGCCAACCACTTCCCGATCCGCCCCTTCTTCCAGGCTCTCTTTGACGCCTACATTCCCGGCACCGGTCCGGCCGTCGCCTGGGATCACCTTCTGGTGGTCGCGATCTGGGGCGTGGCGGGCCTGCTGCTCGCGATCCGCTTCTTCCGCTGGACCCCGCGCGGCGGCTGACCGGACGACCAGACGCCGGGTTGCCCATATAGCCTCCCTGGCCCGATGTTGCACCATGTCCTCCTAGAGGTCTCCGACCTCGAGCGGAGCGCGGCCTTCTACGACGCGCTGCTCGCGCCCCTTGGCTGGCGGCGCCATTTCGAGGAGGACAAGACGATTGGCTGGGGCATCGCCAAGCCGGTCTTCTTCATCGCCGCCCATCACCCGGCCAAACCGGGCTTCGGGCTGCTCAGCTTCTCCGGGTTGGGAATCGTCGCGGTAAAGGCGGCCTGGGAACAAGGGGTCTCTGCCGGCGGCAAGCCCGTCGGCGAGCCCGGCGAGCGGCGCTCGCACGGCTCCGGCTCCTACTCGGCGTTCCTGCAGGACCCGGACGGGTATGAAATCGAGGTGACGATCGGCAGTGACTAGTCTCGGACCAACGAAGAACCAATTCCAGGAGGACATGACTTCATGGCTGTGAAGGTCGGCATCAACGGCTTCGGCCGCATCGGGCGCAACCTCTTCCGTGCCGCCCACGCGGCGGGCGCGGACCTCGACTTCGTCGCCGTCAACGACATCACCGATACCGGCACCCTGGCCCACCTGCTCAAGTACGACTCGATCCTGGGGCGCTTCCCGGGTGAGGTCGATGCGGGGGAGGGGTCGATCACGGTCGACGGCAAGGAGCTGAAGGTCCTCTCCGAGCGCGACCCGGCTGCGCTGCCCTGGGGCGACCTCGGCGCCGACGTGGTGATCGAGTCGACCGGGCTGTTCACCGGCCGTGAGGACGCCGCCAAGCATCTGCAGGCCGGCGCCAGGAAGGTGATCATCTCGGCGCCCGCCAAGGAACCGGACGTGACCGTCGCCCTCGGCGTCAACTTCGAGAGCGACTACGACCGTGACAACCACCAGATCATCTCCAACGCCTCCTGCACGACCAACTGCCTGGCGCCGCTGGCCAAGGTGCTGCACGAGAAGTTCGGCATCGAGCAGGGCCTGATGACGACGATCCACGCCTATACCGCCGACCAGCGCCTGCAGGACATGCCGCACAAGGACCTGCGCCGGGCGCGCGCCGCGGCGCTCAACCTGATCCCGACGACGACCGGCGCAGCCAAGGCCGTCGGCCTGGTGCTGCCCGAGCTGAACGGCAAGTTGAACGGCTTCGCGATGCGGGCCCCGGTCGCCACCGGCTCGGTTGTCGACCTGGTCTTCACTCCTTCGCAGCCGACCGACGCGGACGCTGTCAACGCCGCGGTCAAGGAGGCGGCTGAGGGACCACTGAAGGGGATCCTCTCCTACACCGAGGATGAGATCGTCTCCACCGACATCGTCGGCGACCCGCACTCCTCGATCTTCGACGCCGGCCAGACGATGGCGATCGGCGACGGCAAGATGATCAAGGCCGTGTCGTGGTACGACAACGAGTGGGGTTATTCCAACCGTTGCGTGGAGTTGGCCGGCAAGGTCCTTTGAGCTGCGGCCGGAGGGCGTTGTGAGCTTCTCCAGGCAAAGCGTCCGCGACGCCGATGTCGCCGGCAAGCGGGTCTTGGTCCGGGTCGACTTCAACGTCCCGCTCGATGGGGATCGGGTTGCCGATGACACCCGCATCCGCGCCGCCCTGCCGACGATCGAGCTGCTGCGCGAACGCGGCGCCGCTCTGATCCTGGTCTCCCACCTGGGCCGTCCCAAGGGCAAGGTCGACCCGGCGCTCTCGATGCGGGCGGTGGGCGAGCGGCTGGGCGAGCTGCTCGATGCGCCGGTCAAGCAGGCGCCGGCCGTGGTCGGCGAGGAGGTCGAGACGATGGCCGCCGGGCTGAGCCCGGGCGAGGTTCTCCTCCTCGAGAACGTGCGTTTCGAGCCGGGGGAGACGGAGAACGATCCGGCACTGGCCGAGGGGCTGGCGAAGCTCGTCGATCTCTACGTCAACGACGCCTTCGGCGCCGCCCACCGCGCCCACGCCAGCACCGAGGGGGTGGCCCATCGCCTGCCCGGCTACGCCGGCCTGCTGCTCGAGAGCGAGGTCAACGAGCTGACTCGAGTGGTCGAGTCGCCCGAGCGGCCGCTAGTCGTCGTTCTCGGCGGCGCCAAGGTGAGCGACAAGGTCGGTGTGATCGAGCGCTTCCTCGAGCTCGCCGACAGCATCCTGATCGGCGGCGCGATGTGCTTCAGCTTCTTCCGCGCCCAGGACGTCCCGACCGGGAGCTCGCTGGTCGAGGAGGCCGGGGTGTCCCTGGCCGCCGATGCCCTGAAGCGGGCGGAGAAGTCCGAGTGCGAGCTCGTGCTGCCGGCCGACTTGGTGCTCGGCGAGGAGTTCGACGCCGGCACGGCGGTGCGCCCCGCCGAGGGCATCGTCGTCCCGGACGGCTGGATGGGGCTCGATATCGGGCCGGCGACCGCCGCCGCCTACGCGAAGGCGATCGAAGTCGCCGGCACGGTGCTTTGGAACGGGCCGATGGGCGCTTTCGAGCTGGAGCCGTTCGCGGCAGGGACGCGAGCGGTTGCCGAAGCGGTCGCGGCCGCGCCGGGCACGACCGTGGTCGGCGGGGGCGACTCCGTGGCGGCGTTGCACCAGTTCGGACTGGCTGACAAGGTGGATTGGGTCTCGACCGGAGGAGGGGCATCGTTGGAGCTGCTGGAGGGAAGGAAGCTGCCAGGGGTGGAGGCGCTGGGAAATGCCTGATCGCACCCCCTACATCGCCGCCAACTGGAAGATGCACAAGACGGTCGCCGAAGCGGCGAACTTCGTCGACGCTCTGTTGCCGCGTATCGCGGCGACCCAGAACGACGTAGTCATCTGTCCGCCGTTCACCGCGCTTACCGCGGTGGTCGAGCGCCGCTACGGCACCGCCGTCAAGGTCGCCGCGCAGAACATGCACGAGGAGGGTGCGGGTGCCTTCACCGGTGAGGTCTCAGCGCCGATGCTGGTCGAGCTCGACGTCGAGGCGGTGGTCCTCGGCCACTCCGAGCGCCGCCAGCACTTCAACGAGACCGACGAGGCGCTGGCCCGCAAGGTGCCCGCGGCGCTCGCGGCCGGCCTGGAGCCGATTCTCTGCGTCGGCGAGAGCGAGGAAGCCCGTGATGCGGACCAGACCAAGGGGGTGCTGGAGCAGCAGTTGCAGGCCGACCTGGCCGAGCTGGAGTCGGCGAAGCTGGCCAGCGTCGTGATCGCCTACGAGCCGATCTGGGCGATCGGCACCGGCCGCACCGCGACGCCAGAGCAGGCGCAGGAGGCCTGCGCCTTCATCCGCGACGTGCTGCGCGAGCGCGGCGCCGCCACCGATGCGGTGCGGATCCTCTACGGCGGCTCGGTCAAGCCCACCAACGCGGCCGAACTGATGGCCAAGCCTGACATCGACGGCGCGCTGGTCGGCGGTGCAAGCCTCGATGCTGACGAATTCGCCGCGATCGTGGAGGCCGCATGACGTTCCGGTGCGCCTTTCCCACGCCAGAGGTAGGAAAGGCGCACCGGAAGGTTTGGCGGTGACGGTCCCCTCATTGGCGCTGGTCATCCTCGACGGCTGGGGGTTGGCCCCGCCCGGGCCTGGGAACGCGATCTCCCTGGCGGAGACGCCGGTCTTCGACCGGCTCTGGGGAACCTATCCGCACACCCAGCTCTCCGCCCAGGGGCCGGACGTCGGCCTGCCGGAGGGGCAGATGGGCAACTCAGAGGTCGGTCATCTGAACCTGGGCGCCGGGGCGGTCGTCAAGCAGGACCTGGCGCGGATAGACGACGCGATCGCCGACGGCAGCTTCTTCGAGAACGAGGCTCTGCTGGCGGCCTGCGACCGCGCCCGCCGCAGCCCGCGCGGGCGCCTGCACCTGCTCGGGCTCGTCTCCGACGGGGGTGTTCACTCGGGCTGGGAGCACATCGAGGCGACGATCGAGCTGGCCTCTCAGGAGGGCGTCCCCGACGTCGTCTTCCACGCCTTCACCGACGGCCGCGACACGCTGCCCCATGGCGGCCGCGGTTACCTCGGCGAGCTGGAGCGTTGGCTGCGCCAGGCCGGTCGGGTCGCCACGGTCAGCGGGCGCTACTACGCGATGGACCGGGACAACCGCTGGGAGCGGATCAAGCTCGCATATGACGCAATCGTCCACGCCCGCGGCCAGCATGCGGCGAGCTCCGCGGAGGCGATCGAGGCGTCGTATGCGAACGGTCAAACAGATGAGTTCGTCGTACCGACGGTGATCGGTGACTACGACGGCGCGGCCGAGGGAGACGTGGCGATCTTCGTCAACTTCCGCCCGGACCGCGCCCGCGAGCTGACCCGGGCACTGGCCGACCCCGAGTTCGACGAGCTCTCCCGCACGGGCGGTCCGTTGCTCGAGTTGACGACGATGACCAAGTACCGTAAAGGCTGGCCCTACCCGGTCGCTTTCCCCGAGGCACGCCCGCAGACGACCCTGGCCGAGGTCATCTCAGAGGCCGGGGGTCGTCAGCTGCACGTCGCCGAGACCGAGAAGTACGCCCACGTCACCTACTTCTTCAACGGCGGTCGCGAGGAGGAGTGGGAAGGGGAGGAGCGCTGCCTGGTCGACTCGCCCCGCGACGTCCCCACCTACGACCACAAGCCGCAGATGAGCGCTCGCGCCGCTGCCGACGCCTTCACCACTCAATGGTCGAGCGGTGAGTACCGCTTCGGCATCATCAACTTCGCCAACCCGGACATGGTCGGCCACACGGGTGTGATTCCGGCTGCGGTGAAGGCGGTCGAGGAGGTGGACGGTTGCCTCGGCGACGTGGTCGCCGCCGTCGAAGCGACGGGCGGGGCCTGCATCGTCACCGCCGACCACGGCAACTGCGACCACATGCTCGAGCCCGACGGCTCGCCCAACACCGCCCACTCGCTCAACCCGGTCCCCTTGATCGTCACCGCCGAGGGACTCCAACTGAGGGACCAGGGCATCCTCGCCGACGTCGCCCCGACTGTGCTCCAGCTTCTAGGCATTCCCCAGCCGGCCGCGATGACCGGCAAGTCGCTGCTCGCGTGAGGGCCGATCCCGATCGGTTGAGGTTTGAGATCGCGGCTCGAGACGGGGCCGCGCGGGCCGGGGTGATGCACACGCCGCACGGGGAGGTTCGAACGCCGGCTTTTATTCCGCTTGCTACCAAAGGCACCGTGCGTAGCTTGGAGTCTCGCGAGGTTGCTGAGATCGGTTATGAGTTGATCCTCGGCAACACGTATCACCTGTTCGTTTCCCCTGGTCCTGACAGGATCGCCCAGGCTGGTGGTTTGCACGGCTTCATGGAGTGGGGCGGAGCCCTGATCACGGACTCCGGCGGCTTCCAGGTGTTTTCGCTGGCGCATGGGGGGGTTGCTGATGAGGTGAAGGGGAAGGGGCGCCCGGGTGGAGACCACGGGTCGGTGGTTTCCATTGGCGAGGAGGGTGTGCGCTTCAAGTCCTACAAGGACGGGAAACCTCTGTTCATCTCGCCCGAGGTCTCGATGGAAGTGCAGGCGAAGCTGGGGTCGGACATCGCCCTTGTCTTCGACGAGTGCACGCCGTACCACGCTGACCGCGACTACACCGCCCGCTCGATGGAGCGCACCCACCGCTGGCTCGACCGCTGCCTAGACTGGCATGGCGAGCACGGCCCTTCACAGCAGGCCGTCTTCGGCATCGTCCAAGGCGGCGTCCACGAGGATCTGCGCCGCGCCTCGGCACAGGCAATCTCCGAGGCCGGCGTCGACGGAATCGCAATCGGCGGCACGCTGGGCCGCGACAAGGATGAGATGCGCGGCGTACTCGAGCTGACCGCACCCTTGCTCCCTGAGCAAGCACCGAAGCACTTACTTGGCATCGGCGACATAGACGACCTGCTCGCTGGCATCGCTCTCGGCCTAGACGTCTTCGACTGCGCGATCCCGACCCGCCTAGCCCGCCACGGCACCGCCCTGGTTCCCGACCCAGACAATCGCTTCCGCTTAGACCTGCGCAAGGCCGGCTGGGAGGGCAACCGCAATCCCATCGCCGACGGTTGCCCCTGCCCCGCCTGCCAACACCACGACCGCGACTACCTCAGCTACCTATCGAGAGCAGAAGAGCTAACGGCAGTACGCCTCCTATGCCTCCACAACCTCACCTACCTGAACGAGCTTGTTACCCACGCTCGGAGCGCCATTGCTGCCGGCACCTTCAGCTCCTACTCAGCTTCCGTCCTCCAGGGCAAAGCACCCTGGCAAGCGCTCCACTGAACGCCCTATTCAGTGTTCTTTTTGACCAGTTCCTTGAACTCTTCGACAACCTTGTCCACCGAATCACCCGCTACTTCCGTAGCTCTAACCCCGGTGGCCTTATCAGTGGCAATGATCACCCCGGCGGCAACCGCCGCGGCGATCAGGACGAGCGCCACGGCAGCCATTACGAAGCGAGCGAAACGGGAGAAGGCACCGCGCTTCTTCGGCGCCGGGGGTGCAGGAGCTGGTGGCACCGGTACTTGTTGTGGTGCCCGGGGAGCCGGGCGGCGGCTTGGTGACGCCGGGCGCCACTCCGTGCGCTCGGTCTGGTCGAGACGGCGAGTAGCGGTCTCGCCGCCAAGGACGTTGGTCGCCGCCGTCCCGTCGTCGTCAAAGGGAAGCGTCACGTCCTCACCCTGGAGGCCAAGCTGGAGCCCGCCGGCGAGCTCGTCGGCGCTTGCGTAGCGTCGCGCAGGGTCGCCCTCCAATGCCCTCAAGACGGCTCCGCCCAGGGTCTCCGGGACTTCGTCGTTGTAGGTGCTGGGCGGCAGCGGGCGCTCGTTCTGCTGACGCACCGCCAGCTCGGCGAGGGTCGAGCCCTCGTGGGGGAGCCGCCCGGTGAGGAACTGGTAGAGGACGACGCCGAGCGCGTAGACGTCGGTTGCGGGGGTCGCCTCCTCGCCCCGCACCTGCTCGGGGGCCAGGTAGGCGGCGGTGCCGACCACCGAGCCGACCTGCGTGATCCGGGTTTGGGCGAGCGCCCGGGCGATGCCGAAGTCGGTCAGCTTGACCGTCATCGGGCCGCCGCCGACGGGGCCGCCGACGACCATCAGGTTGCCGGGCTTGACGTCGCGGTGGATGATCCCGCGGCGGTGCGCGTAGTCCAGGCCGGCACAGGCCTGGACGCCGGCCTCCGCCGCGGTCTCGGGGTCGAGTGGGCCCTGACGCTGCAGGATCTGCGCCCCTGAGCGCCCCGCGACGTACTCCATGACGATGTAGTGCCGCCCCTCGTCGATGCCGGTGTCGTAGACCTGGACGATGTTGGGGTGGATCAGCTTGGCGACCGCGAGCGCCTCGCGGCGGAAGCGGGCGACGAAGCGCTCGTCGTCGGAGAGGTGCTCGGCGAGGATCTTCACCGCCACGGTGCGCTCGAGGGTCAGGTCGGTGGCGCGATAGACGTTCGACATACCGCCCGAGCCGAGCCGGTCAGCGAGGTCGTAGCGTCCCGAAAGAGTTCCGGCCTCCATCATTTCCCTTCACCAGCGGGTTCGCCCGGGCTGACCCCGCCCGATGGGCTTTCGGCCGCCGGTTCTTCCGGGGCTTCTTCGCTGGGCGGCGGGCCGTGCCCTTTTTCCAGTCCTTTGCCTTCGCCTTTGGCCTGCGGTGGAAGCGAGGGGGTTTCGGCTTCGGCCTCTTCGTCCTTCGGCTTCTCCTTCTTTTCCTTGCTCTCCTTTTCCTTTTCCACTTCTTCTTCGGGTTCGGTTGGGATCGTCGCCGGCGCGATCGCTTCGGTTTCCGATTCTTCGCACTCGGCGATCACTTCTTCGAGCCGCGCGGCACCGTCTTCGAGCGCCACCTTCAGCTTGCGATCGACACCCTCGAGAGCTGCGATCTGTTCGCCAACCTGTTCGGCGGCACTTTCGGCCCCGATGCAGTCGCCTTCGTCGGAGAGCTGCTGGACGGTGTCGAGATTGGCGGTGATCTCCCGCGCCGTCTCGCCGGGCAGCAGTTTGGCGTCCTCGCCGCCGCAGGCCGAGAGGCCCAGCGTTGTCGCGAGGGTCAGTCCGACCACGATCGCCCGGATGGAGAAGCGAGGCATTTGGGCGAGTCTAGAGAACGGCTCCCGGCGCAGAATTTCCCTGCATCTGAGCGTGGGTGGAGTGCTCATGACCCGACGTGGAGACGGTCGGCCAGCCGGCGCGGAAGGCCCGCCGAGGAGATTGACGCCGCGGCTCGCTCGACGTCATAGGGGACCCGGTGAAAGCGAGCGGTCTGTTCCTCGGTGTCGAGCTCCAGCCAGGCTGCGCGGGGGTCGCCGTCGCGGGGTTGGCCGACGCTTCCGGGGTTGATCAGCCACTGTCCGGCGCCCAGGTCGAGCAGCGTGTCGTCGCTCGACTGAGCGCCGCGGATCTCCTCCCCCTGCTCCTCCGCCGTGGGGCGCACGAAGTAGAGCGAGACGTGCGAGTGGCCGATCAGGCCGATCCGCGCGGGCAGCACGTCGAGGCAGGCGTCGGCCTGCTCGGCGGAGAGCACGTACTCCCAGATCGCGTCCCGCGGCGAGGCGTGGAAGAGGGCGATGCCCTCTCGCTCGCCCGCCGGCTCCAGGTCGCGCAGCATCGCCAGGGTGGGCTCGGAGACGTTCTCGCGGGTCCAGGCTACCGCGGCCGCCGCGGCCTCTGAAAAAGCGGCGATGTCAAGGACGCCGAGGACCGCGAGGTCGTGGTTGCCGACAAGGCAGAGAGCGCAGCGCTCGCGGATCAGGTCGGCGCACCGGTCGGGCTCGGCCCCGTAGCCGATCACGTCGCCGAGGCACCAGATCTCGTCGACCGCTGCCTCGTCCGTCGCCGCCAGAACGGCCTCGAGCGCGGGCAGGTTTGCGTGGATGTCGCTGATCGCGGCGATGCGCACGGCGGCCAGCGTACCCGGGCGGGGTTGCGGTCCATACGATGGGTCCGTGAATTCAGCCGACTCGATAGCCGAGCTGCGCGCCGCCGTCCAGCAGGCGGCGCGGGCATTGCGCGACGGCGAGCCGACAGGCCCGGAGCCGACCCTGGACCGTCCGCCGAAGCCCGAGCTGGGCGACTACAGCTCCAACGCGGCGATGCTCCTGGCCGCCCCGCTTGGCGAAGCACCCCGCGACGTGGCGACACGCCTCGGCGCCGAGCTGGAGCGTGCGCTTGGCGCGGAAGGCCAGGTCGAACGGGTCGAAGTGGCCGGGCCCGGCTTCGTCAACCTCTTCCTCTCCGACGAGTGGTACAGACGGGCGATGGTGCGGTTGGGAGCTGCCGGCGAGGAGCTCGGCCCCACGCCGGTCGCCTCTCCGCAGCGCATCCTGATCGAGTATGTCTCCGCCAACCCCACCGGCCCGCTTCACGTCGGCGGGGGCCGGCACGCCGCTTACGGCGACGCCCTCGTGCGCCTGCTGAACGCCGTCGGGCACGAGGTGGACAGCGAGTACTACGTCAACGACACCGGCGGCCAGATGCAGCGCTTCGCCGCCTCGATCGCCGCCGAGATGGGCGGCGGGGAGCCGCCCGAGGACGGCTATGAAGGCGAGTACGTCGCCGAGCTGGCGGCGACCCTCCAAGCCGAGGGGGTCGAGCCGGCTGACACCGAGACGATTGGCCGGCGCGGGGTCGAGCTGGTCCTCGACGGTGTGCGTGCCAGCCTCGATCGCTTCGGGGTCCACTTCGACGGCTGGTTCTCGGAGCGCAGCCTCTACGCCAAGGGCGAGGTGGACGAGGCGTTGGCGCAGCTCGAGCGGCGCGGCCACACCTACAAGACCGACGGGGCGCTGTGGTTGCGCAGCACCGAGTTCGGCGACGACAAGGACCGGGTCCTGGTCAGGGCAGACGGCGAGCCGACCTACCTCGCCGCCGACGTCGCCTACCACCAGGACAAGCTGGGGCGCGGGTACGGGCACCTGATCAACGTCTTGGGCGCCGACCACCACGGCTATGCACCGCGGGTACGAGCCGCGATCGCAGCCCTTGGCGAGGACCCGGATGTGCTCGAGGCGCTGATCATGCGGCTCGTCCACATCGTCGAGTTGGGAGAGCGGGCGCAGATGTCAAAGCGCAGCGGCGACTTCATCTCGCTCGACGAACTCGTCGACGACATCGGCGTCGACGCGGCGCGTTGGTTCATGCTCTGGCGCAGCCACGACACGACGGTCGACCTCGACCTGGAGCTGGCGCGGCGCGAGTCCAGCGACAACCCCGTCTACTACGTGCAGTACGCGCACGCCCGCATCGCCAGCATCCTGCGCAAAGTGGGCGGCGAGGCGGGGGAGGCCGGCGCGCCCACCCCCGGAACGCCCCTGGAGCGGGCCGAGCGCGACCTGGTCAAGCGCCTGCTCGAATTCCCCGAGGTGGTCCACGAGGCGGCGGCGCGGCGCGCCCCGCACAAGATCTGCTCCTACTCGACCGCGGTTGCCGCCGACTTCCACGCCTTCTATCGCGACTGCCAGGTCGTTGGCGCCGAGGGGGAGGGGGTCGAGCGCTCGCGTCTCGGGCTCTGTCAGCTCACCCAGCGGACGATCGCCGCTTCGCTCGGCCTGCTCGGGATCTCCGCCCCCGAGAAGATGTGAAGGTCCTGGCGGAAATCCCGCCCCCCTCGTCACCGGACCTGCGCACCGGGACCCTGCGCCGCAGCGATCTGGAGGCGTTTGGCGGCCTCCTAGAGGAGCTGAACGGTCGCCGGTCTGTGCTGATCACGGGCGAGGCGGCGGGTCGTCGGCGGGCATCCGCGGGGCTGGCCGCCGCGGCGGCCGCGGCCGGGGTCCGCACCGCGCTCTTGGAGTGCGACCTGGCCGACCCGGGCCTCGCCGAGGCCCTGGGCCTTGCCAGCGCACCCGGCTTGCACGAGTACCTGCGGGGGGTCGCCGAGTCGGAGGCGATCTTGAAGCCGGTTGCCCTCGGCGGCCCCGGCTCGGCCGGGGCGATCGATCCACTCGTCTGCATCGTCGCCGGCCGACCCGCAGAGGATGCCGCTGCATTGCTCGCCTCCGAGTGCTTCCGCCACGCCACCCAGGGCTTGCGCGACGCCTACGAGTTACTGGTCATCGACGGCCCGCCGCCGGGGCGCGAGGCGGAGTTGCTTGCCGCGATGGCCGTGGCCGACGCGACGATTGCCTGGGTGACCCGGCCAGAGCCCCGGCCGAGCCTTCCGGCTCCGGTCGATGGGCTCCTCGTCCAGGGCTGAGGACGCCTACAGGTCGTAGCGAGCGATGTCTGCCTCGAGCCGCTCGGCGTCCTCTCCTCGAGGTGCTGAGGTGGCGCTGCCGTTGCCGCCGCCAGGCGGCCGCGCTGCGCGATGCCAACGGCGCACGCCCAAGGCGAGCGCGACCACGGCTATGAGAAAGGCGATCGCCGGAACCAGATAGGCGGAGAGGTCGAAGCCGGAGCCGCTGGGGAGCGCCAGCACCTCGCGCCCGTACTCGGCGACGAGCGCATCCTTGATCTCCGCCTTGGACTTGCCTTCGGCGATCAGGCGTTTGACCAGCACCCGCTCGCGCTGGGCCTGCGGCGATTCGGCCAGCTCCAGGAGGGTGCCGCAGATCGGGCACATCACCTCGTCTTCGACGTCGGAGATGCTCGTCTGCGGCGTTGCGGCAAGGGCCGTTGCCGGCAGCAGCGCCAAGGCAAGCGTGATCGCGAGCAACCGCTTCATCGCTGTCCTTCCACGATCGGCACGACGTTCTGGTCGAGGAACTCTTCATCGACCGGACCGCGCCAGATCAGCGCCAGGCGACCCCGCGGGTCGACCAGGAAGTTCTCGGGGACGCCGGTCGAGCCGAAGGCCTCGCTGCGCTCGTTGCCGACCGAACGAAGCTGTGGGTACTCGACTTCGTGGTCGCGCAGGAAGGCGAGCGCGTCGTCGCTGTTGTCCTGCACGTTGATCCCGAGCACGCGGACGTTCTGCCCTTTGTACTGACGCGCGAATCGGTCCAGCTCGGGTGCCTCCTGGCGGCAGGGCACGCACCAGGAAGCCCAGAGGTTGACGAGCACCCACCGGCCCCGGTAGTCGGCGATCGAGCCCTCGCCGGGGCCGGTGAGGACCGGCAGGGCCTTGTCGGGCACCGGGTCGCCGACGGCGATCTTCGCCTCTCCCTTGCTCAGCAGGCCGAAGCCGAGCAGGCCGATGACGGCGCAGACAGCGAGGAAAGCTAGAAAGGCGCGAGTGCTCACGGGGAGGGGAACACTAGCCCTCGCGCCTCTCCTGCTGGCCCTAGAATCAGCCCCTGACGCGGACGTAGCTCAGTTGGTAGAGCGCGAGCTTCCCAAGCTCGAGGTCGCGGGTTCGAGACCCGTCGTCCGCTTTCATTCCTTGCCGTCGCCGTCTAGACGCGCGTCCTCCTCGTCCGGCTCGGTTTGCGCCCCCTGCTGCGCGATGCTTTCTTGGGGCTCTCGACCAGGCGGTAGAAGTGCTCGATCGCGCCGCGGACCTGCTGTTCGTCGACGACTTCGACCAGGTTGGAACGGCGCAGCTCGGTCACGTGGTAGTTGACCGTGCTCAGCGGTGCCTGCAGCTCGAGGCTGAGGTCCTTTGGCGACAGCGTGCGACCGCCGTCGATGCCGAGCACTTCCAGGATTGAGACACGTAGTGGGTGGGTATTGGCACGAGCCAGGCGTTCCCAATTCACGAGCATCCTCACTTTCGATGGCTGGGGAATACCAAAAAATACTAGCTTAGATCATCAAAATCGGGTAAAATGGCTCGGCAAATGGTCGAGCGGGAGGAGATCGGATGAGGCGCGAAGCGGGTCTGCTTGGTTGCTTGATGGTCGTGGTTCTCGCTTTGGCGGCGGCTTGGGCGCCCGTGGCAAACGCCGACGTCATCGGCCCTCAAAACCCGAATGACCCGAAACCCGACAGCCCCTGGCAGGCAGGGACCTGCAAAACCGACGTCGGGCCCTGCAGCGTCGCCACGCCGGCGCAGTTCTACGAAGCCGCCGCGGGCCACCCATCCGTCGGCTTCACTCAGTTCATCGTCAATACTGAGCCGGCCGAACTCGTTCCGCTCGAAGAAGTGCCGGCCGAAAATCTGCGCACGGTGCGGGTCGACCTGCCCACCGGCCTGACTGTCAACCCGCAGTCCTCGCCCGAACAGTGCGAGCTGGCGCCGGGCGAAAGCCCGGCCGAATGCGCGGCCAAAGCGCCGCAGTCGAAAGTCGGCACCAGCGAAGTGACGGCGGCCAATCCCGCCACCGGCGCGGCCGTCACTTTGCCCAAAGCCGACGTCTACAACATCGTCCCCAAACAGGGCGAACCGGCTCTCTTCGGCCTCAGCCTGCTCGGCAACGACGTCTTCCTCGAGGCCGACATCGAATGGGAGGGCGACTACCACGAGTACTTCACGATCCACGTCGCCAAACTGGATCTGCCGACCCTCCCCGTGCTCGGCGAATTCGCGCGGATTGCCAAAAACCGTCTGGTCTTCGACGGCAACGGCGAATTCGCCGGCGACGACGGCACCTTCATCACCACGCCGACGACCTGCCTCGGCCCGGCGGCACCCGGCTCGCCCTTCGAGCACGTCTACTCGACCTGGCTGCGCGCAGAGTCCTACGAAGACCAGGATCCCAACTTCCCCAACGGCTCCCCCTTCGTCGAGTCGAAGATCCCGCGTAAACCCGGCGAATTCGAAACCTCGCCGAAAGACTGCGACTCGATTCCCTTCGATCCGGGGATTGCCGTTGACCCGAACACCCCGCAGACGGATTCCCCCTCGGGAGCCACGGTCACCGTCACCCTGCCCGAGGTCAAAAACCCCACCCACGGGGAAACCAGCCAGGGGACCTCCCATGTCCGTTCGGCCGCGGTGACGATGCCGGCTGGGATGGGACTCAACCCCTCGGCCGCCAATGGCCTGGTCGCCTGCAGCGACGAGCAGTTCAACATGGGCAGTCGCGGGCCGATCGGTTGTCCCGCCAGTTCGCAGATCGGCACGGTCGAGGTCGACACGCCGCCGCTGCCCGACGGCTCGCTGAGCGGCCCGGTCTTCGTCGGCAAACAGCTCAGCTCCGATCCAAGTTCAGGCAACCTCTACCGGATCTTCGTCGCTGCCGAGTCGAGCAGGTATGACATCTCGGCCCGCCTGCTCGGCAAAGTCAAGGCCGACCCGGTGACCGGCCGCCTGACGACGGTCTTCGAAGGGCAGGACGTCAATGGCATCACCGGGGCCAACCTCCCCGCGGGCCTGCCGCAGGTTCCCTTCAAGACCTTCCGGCTGAAACTGAACGGCGGCGCGAAAGCAGCGCTGACCAGCCCGCCGACCTGCGGGCCGAGCACGACGACCGGCTTGTTCGTGCCGTGGGCCTCGGCGCAGGGCATCGCGCCGGTCGGCGCCTCCGACGGAAGCGGTCCGTCCGGCGACCCGCCCGCGACCCCCTCCGGCGCCTTCTCGCTGACTTCACTGCCCGGCGGCGGCAACTGCCCGAAAACGCTCGCGGCGCGCCCGTTCGGGCCGGGCTTTGACGCTGGCACCAACAAACCCGGTGCCGGCGACTTCAGCCCCGTTCACATGGATCTCACTCGCTCGGACGGCAACCAGGAGCTGAAAGGCGTCGACGTGACGCTGCCGCCGGGCCTGACCGCGAAGCTCGCCGGGGTCAAATACTGCCCCGAGTCGGCGCTGGCCGCCGCCGCCTCGAACAGCGGTATCGCAGAGACCGCCTCCTCGAGCTGCCCGGCCTCGAGCTCGATCGGTGTCGCCGACATCCGCACGGGAAGCGGTCCCTCGCCGATCCAGATCGGCGGCAAGGTCTTCCTCGCGGGGCCTTACAAAGGCGCTCCGCTCTCCCTGGCGGTGCTCACCCCCGCCACGGCCGGGCCGTTCGATCTCGGCACGGTCGTGGTGCGGGTAGCGCTGTTCGTCGACCCGCGTACCGCGCAGGTGCGCGCCGTCTCGGATCCGATCCCGCACGTCTATGGGGGCGCGCTGCTCGACGTCCGCTCGGTCGCCGTGCGCCTCAATCGTAAAAACTTCTCGCTGAACCCGACCAACTGCTCGCCGTTCAGCTTCAGTGGCTCGCTGCTCGGCGGTGGCGCCAACCCGGTAGATCCGGCCGCCTTCGCGCCGGTGGCCGTCTCGGCCCCATTCAAAGCCGCCGGTTGCGAGAAACTCGACTTCAAACCGAAACTGTTCCTGCGCCTGTTCGGCGCGACCCGCCGCGCTAAGAACCCAAGATTGCGTGCGGTGCTGGTGCCCAACAAAGGCGATGCCAATATCGCTCGCGCGGCGACGATCCTGCCGCGTTCGCTCATCCTCGACCAGGGCAATCTTTCCAAGGTCTGCACTCGGGTCCAGTTCGCCGCGCACGACTGTCCGAAGAACTCGATTTACGGGTTCGCGCGTGCCTTCAGCCCCTTGCTCGACGACCCGCTCGAAGGGCCGCTCTTCCTGCGCTCGTCCGACAATCCCCTGCCGGACCTCGTCGCCGCCCTGCACGGCCAGGTCGACATCGAGCTCTCCAGCCGCACCGACAGCGTCCGCGGCCGCATCCGCAACACCTTCGACGTCGTCCCCGACGTGCCCGTGTCGAAGTTCATCCTCACCCTGCGCGGCGGCCCGAAAGGCCTGTTGGTCAACTCGCGCAACCAGTGCCCACGCAAACGCAGCGCCGGGAAAGCCAAAGGCGCCCAAGCGAGCAAGGCCAGGAAAAGCCGCCGCAAGGGCAAGCGCGTGATCGTGCGCTTCAAAGGCCAGAACGGCAAGAAAAAGAACCTGCGGCCGCGGCTGCGCGTGCCCTGTGGCAAGCACAAGGCGAAGCGGCAGACCAGGAAATAGGGCCGGGCTGGACTAGCCTCCCGCGTCGGTGCGCCCGACGCTTTCCGTACTGATCATCGCCTGGAACAGCCGCGAGGAGTTCGCGCGGACGCTGCCCGCGCTCGCGCCGGAGCTGGGGGAGGGGGACGAGCTGATCGTCGTCGACAACTGCTCCGACGATGGCACCGCGGAGGTTGTGGCTGAACTGGCTCCGGCGGGGCGGATCGTCCGCAGCACCGCCAACCTCGGTTTCGCCGCCGGCTGCAATGCGGGAGCGGCACAGGCGCGAGGCGATCTGCTCGTCATCCTCAACCCCGACGCCGCGCCACGGCCCGGCTTTGGCGAGGCGATCCGGCGTCCCTGGCTGAAGCAGCGCGGCTGGGCCGCCTGGCAGGCGCTGGTCGCCGATGGCGACGGGACGACGATCAACTCGGCGGGTAACCCGGTCCACTTCACCGGCATCGTCTGGGCCGGGGGGCACGGCCAGCCGATCGAGACCGCCCCGCCGGCGGGAGAGGTTGCCGCGCTCTCCGGCGCCTGTCTGGCGATTCCGCGCAGGACCTGGGAGGACCTGGGTGGGTTCCCCGAGCGCTTCTTCCTCTACCACGAGGACGTCGACGTCTCGCTGCGGCTGCGCCTGGCCGGGGGCGCGCTCGGGATTGAGCCCTCAGCCATCGTCGATCACGACTACGAGTTCGGCGCCCGCGAGCACAAGTGGCGCTGGCTGGAGCGCAACCGCTGGGCCTTCCTGATCCGCGTCTACCCGACCAGCCTGTTGATCCTGCTGGCGCCGGCACTGCTCCTCACCGAGCTGGCGCTGATCCCGGCTTCGATCGCCGCCGGGTGGGGGAGCCAAAAACTCGCCGCCATCGGCGAAGTGATCCGCTGGCTGCCCCGCCTGCTGCGCGAGCGGCGCGAGGTCCAGGCGACGCGGACAGTCAGCGCCGCCGAGTTCGCCGCCTGGCTGACCCCCGACCTCGACTCACCCTTCATCCCCGGCATCGCCCGCTCCCGCCCAGCGCGCATCCTCCTGCGCGCTTATTGGCGCTTGGTCAGGTCGGTTGCGAGGTTGGCCGGATGAGGATCTCGTTGACGTCGACGTTGCCCGGCTGCTCCAGGGCGTAGATCACCGCTCGGGCGATGTCGTCGTCCTGCAGCGCCCACTCGCCCGGGCGGTTGTCGAAGAAGGGGGTGTCGACCATGCCCGGCTCGATCAGCGTCACCTTGATCGCGTGGTTCTCGTGCATCTGGCGCAGCTCGGCGCGCAGCGCCTCGCCGATCGCCGTCGCCGCCCACTTGGTCGCCGAGTAGAGGGAGCCCGGCAGGGCGCGGCGGCCGGCAACCGAGCTGGTGACGAGAAAGTGGCCATCGCCGCGTTCGAGCAGGTGAGGGAGGGTGGCGCGGATCGTCAGCGCGACGCCGTAGACGTTGGTGAGGACCATCGAGCGCCAGTGCTCGGGCGACTCCTCGAGGAAGCCCCGGGTTGCGCCGAAGCCGGCGTTGGCGAAGACGGCGTCGATCCGGCCGAACGCATCGAGCGCCGCCGAGGCCATCGCCTCGACCTGGTCCCACTCGGTGACGTCGCAGCGCACCGCGATCGCCCGCTCGGGCCCGCCGAGCTCCTCGACCAGTTCCTCCAACGGCTCCAGCCTGCGCGCAGCGAGCACAAGCCGGTAATCGGATGCAGCTGCTCTAGCCGTCGCCGCCCCAATCCCGCTGGAAGCTCCGGTGATGAGCAGTACTGGGTCGTCGCTCATCCGCCGATTCTCTCAGCTCGGCTTGTCGGGAGCGAATGTGGGGGTCGCCGGACACTCAGCGCGAAGCGCGTCCGCCGACCCCCGCACATTCGCTCCCCTCACCCACCTTGCGATAATCCCCAGTCCGTGGATCCCAGCCGTAAGCGAAAGATCCGGCTTGTGGTCGCGCTCGGCGTCGCCGTCCTGCTCGCCGTTGCGCTGGTCTACACGTCGTTCAGCGCCTCAACCGAGGCCAAGGAGCCCTCGCAGCTCATTGGCGCCGTCTCCGGCTCGACTTATGAGTTGACCGGCAGGGTCGTCAAGGGCTCCGTGCGCCACGAGGGCGAGGGCCTCGGCTTCCGCGTCGCCGATCGCGACGACGCGAGCCAGAGCATTCCCGTCACCTATACGGGCACCGTGCCCGATCCCTTCCGCGGGGGACGCGAGATCGTCCTCACCGGCACCCTCGAGCAGGGCGTCTTCGTCGGCGAGCGCGACACCTTGGTCACTAAGTGCCCGTCGAAGTTCACCACCGCGAATGCCAGCTAGCCTCGGCAGCGTCGCGCTGGGGCTCGCCTTCCTGACCGCGATCTTCGCGGCGGTGACGGCGCTGGTCGGCCGCGCCGGCGAGCGACGTTGGGTCGACCTCTCCCGCCGCGCCGTTTACGCCCTGCTCGCGCTGCTGACCTTCTGCGTAATCGTGATCGAGATCGCCTTCGCCGGCGACGACTTCTCCTTCAACATCGTCCAGCAGCACTCCTCGATCGAGACGCCGACCTTCTACAAGCTGGCGGCGATGTGGTCGAGCCAGGAGGGATCGCTGCTGCTCTGGGCCTGGGTGCTCTCGATCGCCTCCTCGCTGGCCCTCTACGCGACCCGGAACAGGATGCGCGAGATCGTCCCTTACGCGACCGCCGTGATGGCCGGCATCGCCGCTTTCTTCACCGGCCTGATGCTCTTCGCCGGCGGCGTCAACCCGTTCGCGACGCTGAGCCCGGTACCCGCCGACGGGATCGGCCTCAACCCGCTGCTCCAGCACCCGAGCATGATGATCCACCCGCCGATGCTCTACTCGGGCTACGTCGCCTTTACGGTGCCGTTCGCCTTCGCCATCGGCGCGCTGATCACCCGGCGCCTCGACGCCGCCTGGATCCGCTCGACCCGCCGCTTTGCCCTGATCGCCTGGGCTTTCCTCGGCCTCGGCCTGCTGCTCGGCGCGCGCTGGTCCTACACCGAGCTCGGCTGGGGCGGTTACTGGGCCTGGGACCCGGTCGAGAACGCCGCCCTGATGCCCTGGCTGATGGGCACCGCGTTCCTGCACTCGATCATGGTCCAGGAGAAGCGCGGCATGCTGAAAGTCTGGAACGCCTGCCTGATCGTCGCCACCTTCTCACTGGCGCTGCTCGGCACCTTCCTCGTCCGCTCCGGCGTCCTGCAGTCGATCCATGCCTTCGGCGACAGCACCGTCGGCCCTTACATCCTCGGCCTGATCGCCGTCGTCCTGATCGGCTCGACCGCGCTGATCGTCTCGCGGCTGGACGACCTGCGCTCCGAGAAGCGGATCGACTCGCTCGCCTCGCGCGAGGCGGTCTTCCTGGTCAACAACCTGCTCCTCGTGGCGCTGACCGTGATGATCTTCTGGGGGACCTTCTTCCCGCTGATCTCCGAACTGTTCACCGGTGAGAAGGCCTCGCTGGCGGCGCCGTGGTTTGACCGCTACACGACCCCGCTGGCGATCGGGCTGGTGCTCTTCACCGGGATCGGGCCGTTGCTGGCCTGGCGGCGGATCAGCTGGGCCTCGGCAAAGCGGGTCTTCCTCGTGCCGACGATCGTCGCCGCGCTCACCGGCGTCGCGCTGCTGCTCTTCAGCGATGCCGGCGAGCAGCTCTGGGCGCTCACCCTTTTCGTCTTCGCCGCCTTCGCGCTGACCGGGCTGACGCAGGAGTTCTGGCGCGGCGCCGCGGCGCGGCGTTCGCTCAGCGGCGGATCGATGCCGGCCGCCCTGGGGGCGGTCGTCTCGCGCAATCGCCGCCGCTACGGCGGCTACATCGTCCACGCGGGTATCGCCGTCCTGCTGATCGGCATCGCCGCCTCATCCAGCTTCCAGACCAACCGCGACGTGCGGTTGCGGCCGGGGGAGAGCGCCGTCGTCGACGGTCGCACCGTCACCTACGAGCGACCCACGGTCAGCGTCGATCGCAACGCCATCACCGTCGGAGCGGTGCTCGCGGTCGAGCGGGACGGCAAGCGGTCGGTGCTGTTCCCAAGCCGCCGCTTCTTCCGTCCCACGGGCGTTGAGACCGGCACGATCGGCAGCTTCTTCGACGGCGAGGCGACCAGCGAGGTCGGCCTGGAGGCGGGCTTCTGGAACGACTTCTGGACCGCGGTGCAGCCCGACATCTCGGCGATGCGGCGGCGCATCCGAGCTGCAGACGAGGGTTTTCGCGCCTGCGTCTCCGGGGCGCCCGGCACGCCACCGCAGTGCCGCGCCGTCTCGCGACTGATGCGGGCGGCCGCGGCCAACCCCAGCCTCCGCCCGGTCGCCCTCGCCCAGATCGACAGCCTCCAGGCGGCGACCGCCGATCGCCTGGCGAAGAGCTATCTGAGCGACGACGCGCCGGCAACCTTCCGCGTGATCGTCGATCCGCTCGTCACCTGGATCTGGATCGGCGGGTTGATCGCCCTTACCGGCGCGCTGATCGCGATCTGGCCGGCGCGCAGGGCGCGTCGCCAGCCCATGGCCGACACCGAGTTGGAGGCGCTGAAGGAAGCGAAGTACCGCGAGATTCGCGACGCCGAGCTCGATCATGCCGCCGGCAAGCTCTCCGACGAGGACTTCGCCCTGCTCGACGCCGAGCTGCGCGAGGAGGCGGTCGGGATCCTCAACCGCAACGGCGCGAACGGCTCCAGCAGCGCTGCCGAGCGGGAGAAACCGACTGAACCCGTTTAGTCTGCAGCCCGCGTGAATACTCAACGGCGCCTACGTAGGTCTCTTTTCGCCTCGTTCCTGGTGGGCCTCGCCGCGCTCGCGATGACGCCGGTCGCTGCCGCGGCGTCGGCCTGGAGCAGGTCCCCCGCCGCGTCGGCCCGCCACGCCCTGGACTTCTGGACCCCCGCTCGGATGCGCCATGCACGACCGCTGGAGGCCCCGGCCCCGGAGGGAGGCGGGCGGGCGAAGTCCTCCGGGGTCCCGGCCGCCGGAGAGGGACTGGAAGCGGCCGCCTCCGACTTCGCCGAAGTTGCCGACCCAACCGCGGCGGGCGTCCGCCAGAACGGCGCCATCTTCATCGCCCAGCCCGGTGGCTTTGGCACTGCCCGCTGTTCGGGAACCTCGGTCAACGCCCCGAACCTCAGCGTCGTCTTCACCGCCGGGCACTGCGTCAACGAAGGTGGACGGCGCTGGTTCGACCGCAACTGGATCTTCGTCCCGGGCTATCACGACGGCGTTCGGCCCTTTGGGGTCTTCGCCGCCAAGTGGCTGGGCTCGACCGAAAGCTGGGTCTCGGAAGGCAGCGAGAACAGCGATGTCGGCGCGGCTGTGGTTACGCGCAATGAACGCGGGCAGCGGCTGGGCGCCGCCGTGGGCGGCTACGACATCGCCTGGAACCTCTCGCCGAAGCAGGTCTTCGACGTCCACGGCTACCCAGCCGCGCCACCCTTCGACGGCGCCAGCCAGCGGCTCTGCTCCAGCACGCCATATCTTGGCCACGACCTGGCCTCGTTCCTCGCGCAGGGGCCGCTCAACCTGGCGGTCAGCTGTGAAGTCACCGGCGGCGCCTCGGGCGGGGGCTGGACGATCCATGGCGACGTGCTGAACAGCGTCACCAACTACGGCTACAGCGACGATCCGACGACCGATTTCGGCGCCTACTTCGGCGACGCCGTCGGCGCTCTCTACGAGCAGGCGGCGAAGCTGAAATGAGGCTCCGCGGCGCAATCGTCGGTCTCTCCGGCGCGATGCTGCTCTGCGCTGCTCCGGCGGCTGCGGCGGAGATGCCTTCACCCGCCACGGCGCCGGCGCTCTTCTCCCAGGTCTCGGGGCTGAACCAGGTCTCCGAACTGCTCGGCCGCCCCTCGAGGTCACCCGACCCCCGTCGCGGCCCCTCCTTTTCGTTGATCAGGTTCAAGAACCATGACGGCTACACGATCTCCGTCCTCGCCTCGCGTCAGACGGTCGCCCTGCGCGTCGCCCGCGACTTCGGCCGTGACCACCGGCCCCGTCAAGCCCTGACCACCACCTATCTCGCCCACGGCAAGGCGACTCCGACCTCGATCGAGGCGAGCTTTGGCGATCTGGGGCGGATCTCGTTGCGCTTTCGCCCCTCCGGGCGTGAGCTGCACGCGACCCGGAGGGCTGGCTGCAAGCGTCCGCACGGCTTGCCGATCGCCCGCATCGGCCTCTTCGTCGGCGAGCTTCGCTTCCGCGGCGAGGATGGCTACACCTCCGCGCGGGCCCACCGGGTGCACGGTGGCTCGATCGATCTGCGCTCTTTGATTCGCTGCTTGCTGAGTGGTCGGTCCTCTGGTCGATCGGCGTTGCTGCCATCGGCGACCTTGCCAATCGACCTGCGGCCGTTCGGGATGGGCGCGGATCACCTCGGCGCCAAGTCCGGCACCCCCGGGGTGCAGACCCACCCCAGCGATCGTCCCAAGCCCACGATCCTGTTTTCCGATTACAAACTGCCGCTCGCGCGGACGATCTTTGCCGCCGGCACGCGAGGGTTGGGCCGGACGCACTTCCTGGCTTTCGAGGCGAGCACCGAGGGCTCGATCGGAATCGCTCGAATCGCCCTCGCCACGGCGAAGCAGGCGGCCTTTTCCTCGGATGACACTTTGTCGAGGGCGACTGTCGCACCACCCGTTCCCTTTACCGGCACGGCGTCCTTCGAGCACGGCTCCGGCAGCTCGAAGAGCTGGACCGGCTCGCTGGCCGTGTCCTTCCTGGGCGAGTCGCACCTGCCGCTCGCCGGACCGCCGTTCGAGGCGCAGCTGGTGCGGGGCTTCTAGGGATCGCCCTAGATCTTCAGCAGCACAAGCGTGTTGACGGTGAAGAGGACGGCGAAGAAGACCGTCGCCCGGTCGAGGTTGCGCTCGACCATCGAGCCGCCGCCGAAGGCGCTGCCGCCACCGCCGATGCCGAAGGCACCCGAGAGGCCCGCGTCTTTCCCCGAATGCAGGAGCACGAGGAAGATCACGATGCCGGCGATGATCACCTGGAGTACGGCAAGGAACGTGTACACGAGGCGCATGGTAGCGGGAGCGCCGTCCGGTCGTCACTAGACAGAACCGGTGTTCGTGTTGCGTTGGTTGACAAATTGAGCTAGTCTGTCAACAACGCAGACGACTTCTGGCGATCTGACAAGGAGGAGGCGCCCATGGAGGCAGCCGCACACGACCACCACCATCACCACGGCCCCGAGGTCGAGCTGAACCCCGCCACCTGGACCGACCCGAAGCGCTACGCCTGGCTGCTCGGGTTGATCGTTCCCTCGCTGCCCTTTATCGCTTGGGGGGCAGTGGAGCTGACCGGTCTCGGCGCGTTCTGGTTCTTCGGCCCGTTCCTCGTCTACGTGATCTTCCCCGTGCTCGACATCGTCGTCGGCGTCGACGCCGAGAACCCGCCGGACAGCATCATCAAGTGGCTCGAACAGGACCGCTACTACCGCTGGTGCACCTACGTCTTCATCCCGGTCCAGTACGCCGGCTTGATCTTCGCCTGCTGGCTTTGGGCTGACGGCGGTCTCTCCACCGTCGACAGCATCGGCTTGGCGCTGACGATGGCGATGGTCAGCGGGATCGCGATCAACACCGCCCACGAGCTCGGCCACAAGCGCGCGAGCCTGGAGAGGTGGCTGAGCAAGGTGGCTCTGGCCCAGAGCGGCTACGGCCACTTCTTCATCGAGCACAACCGCGGCCACCACGTCCGCGTCGCCACCCCCGAGGACCCGGCGAGCGCGCGGCTGGGGGAGAGCTTCTGGGCCTTCCTGCCGCGCACCGTGTCCGGCAGCCTCAGTTCGGCCTGGGGCATCGAGCGGGCCCGGCTCGACCGCCTCGGCCACTCGGCCTGGTCGATCCACAACGACATCCTGCAGGCCTGGGCGATGACCGTGGGCCTCTTCGCCGTGCTGGCGATCGTCTTCGGCCCGGTCGTCCTGCCCTACCTGATCCTCCAGGCGGTGCTCGGCTTCTCACTGCTCGAGGTCGTCAACTACCTCGAGCACTACGGCCTGATGCGGCAGAAGAAAGACGACGGCCGCTATGAGCGCTGCCGGGCCGAGCACAGCTGGAACAGCAACAACGTCGCCTCCAACGTCCTGCTCTACCACCTGCAACGCCACAGCGACCACCACGCCAACCCGACCCGCCGCTACCAGGCGCTGCGCCACGTCGATGAAGCGCCACAGCTGCCAACCGGCTACGCCGGGATGATCCTGCTCGCCTGGTTCCCGCCTCTATGGCGGCGGGTGATGGATCGTCGCCTGCTCGACCACTATGGGGGTGACCTCAGCCGGGCCAACATCCAGCCGCGGGCGCGCCAGCGCGTGCTGGCCCGCTACGGAGGCGCGGGAGCGTGAGCGCCTTTCGCTGTCCCGGCTGCGGCTACGTGTACGACGAGGAGGCGGGCCACCCGCGCGAGGGCTTCCCGGCGGGCACGCCGTGGAGCGAGGTGCCGGACGACTGGCACTGTCCCGACTGCGGCGTGCGCGACAAGATCGATTTCGAGCCGGTCGGCGACGGAGCCGAGTGACCGCGCCTACTGCGACGATTGGGGACGCCGTGGAGGCGCGCACCCCATACCCGCAGGCTGCTCGGAAGCTGCTGAGAGAAACCCTCTTCGCCGCCGGCCGCGACGAGGTGCAGCAGCGCCCCTGGTCGGAGATCACGATGGCCGAGATCGCCGCCGCGGCCGGGGTCAGCCGCCAGACCCTCTACAAGGAGTTCGGCAGCCGCGACGAGTTCGCCCAGGCGCTGGTCATCCACGAGGGCGAACGCTTCCTCGACGCGGTCGACACAGCCGTGCGCGAGCATCTGGACGACCCCCGCGCGGCAATCGACGCCGCCCTGGAGACCTTCCTACGCACTGCCGGCGAGGACCCGCTGGTCCGCATCCTGCTCAGCGACGACGGCACCGGCGGCCTCCTTCCCTTCGTCACCACGCAGGGCGCGCCGGTGGTCCAGTGGGCGACCGCTCGCCTCGCCACGACCATCGAAGAGGGCTGGCCGCAGGCCCCGCCCCCGAAGGCCCGCCTCCTCGCCGAGTCCCTGGTCCGCCTGGCGATCAGCTACGTAACCGCCCCCGCTGACTCACCAGAGGAAACGGCCAGCCGCGCCGGCGAGCTGCTCGGCCCCTTCATCGACGAGGCTCTGGGCGAGGCTCCCTGACGAAGGACGTGATCAGGGCGGCGAGTCGCTCTGGCTCCTGGGCCATGAAGGCATGTCCGTCGCCCGCGAAGCGCTCGGTTCTGCAGTTCGGCCAGCGGACGGCGAGTCGGTCGGTGTTCTCGGGTCGGATCACGGCATCCTCGTTGCCACAGATGGCGAGGACGGGTGGTGAGTCGGCGCCTGGAGGGGCTAGGCCATTGGCGCTCCAAGCGCTGATCGCCGCCTGCTGAGCGGCGAGCGTCGCCGGCGACAGCTCGGCGCGAGCCGCGGCGACGTCGTCGCCGACGCGCTGGTCCATCTCAGCGGCAACGTCGGCGGGGAAGAGCAGCTCGATCAGCCGCGTCGCCTGCTCCTGCGGCGTGCCGGAGTGGTCGGTCAGACGCGCGTAGGAATCCGGGTCTCCCGGTGCGGCGGCCGCCCCGCCGGGGTTGGTGGCGAGCAGCACCAACGCCTCAACCCGCGTTGGCGCCTGGATCGCGAGCGCCTGGGCGATGAAGCCGCCCATCGACCAGCCGGCAACCGGCAGCCGTTCGATCCCGCGCGCGTCGAGCAACGCCTCGACGTCGGCCGCCATCGCCTCGATCGTCAGCGGCTCGCGCAGCTCGCCGAGCTGCGAGTCACCCATGCCGCGATTGTCGGGGCAGATCACCTCGAACGATCGCCCCAGGACTGAGAGGAACTGCGGGTCCCAGCCCGCCGCGGCGCCCGAGTAGCCGGTGATCAGCACCAGGGGCGGGCCTTCGCCGACCGATCGCCATGCCAGTCGGCGGCCGTCGATCTCGATCATGCCGTCGCGTTCGACCGTTTCCTCCATCGGCGCGCAGTATCCCAGCGCCTCACACCTCGAGCAGCAGCGTCACCGGCCCGTCGTTGACCAGGGCGACGCCCATGCAGGCGCCGAACACGCCCTTCGCCGCCCCGAGTCGCTCGCAGAAGCGGTCGTACAGCGGCTCGGCGTGCTCGCCTGGCGCCGCCTCCATGTAGCTGGGCCGGTTGCCCTTGCGCGTATCGCCGTAGAGGGTGAACTGGCTGACGCAGAGCACCTCGCGCTCGCCCAGGGGCTCGCTCATGCGGCCCTCGGCGTCGTCGAAGATGCGCAGCGCCCGCACCTTGGTCGCCAAGCGGTCTGCCTGCTCGGGGCCGTCGTCGCGATTGACGCCGAGCAGGACCAGCATGCCCGGCCCGATCTGTGCCGCCCGCTCGCCCTCGACCTCGACCGCGGCCTGGCTGACCCGCTGTACCAGCGCCCTCATCCCTTGCCCCTTCGCATCCGTCCAAGCTACACCGGTCGATCGGCCATATTGTCTGCAGACATGGCCAAGTGGGGAGTCCTCGTCGTCCTGGCGTTTGCGCAGTTCCTGATGGTCCTCGACCAGGCGGTGATGAACGTCGCGATCTCGCAGCTCGTCGAGGACTTCGACACGACGGTTACGACGATCCAGATGGTGATCGCCCTCTACGCGCTGGTGATGGCCGGCCTGATGCTGACCGGCGGCAAGCTCGGCGACATCTGGGGCCGGCGGCGTGCTTTCGCGATTGGCATGGTCATATACGGCATCGGCTCCGGCCTTACCGCGGCCTCCTGGAGCGTGCCCAGCTTGATGTTCGGTTGGTCGATCCTCGAGGGGATCGGCGCCGCGCTCGTCCTGCCGGCCCTCGTCGCGCTCGTCGCCGGCAACTACAAGGGCGCCGACCGGGCGATCGCCTACGGCGTGCTCGGCGGCGTCGCGGGCGCCGGCATCGCCGTCGGCCCGATCCTCGGCGGCTGGATGACCACCGACTTCACCTGGCGGCTGGTCTTCGTCGGCGAGGTGGTCGTCGCGATCGGCATCCTCCTGGGCACGCGGATGATCCGCGAGCCGGAGCGCGAGCAGGGAGCAGCCGGACTCGACTGGGTCGGCAGCGTGCTCTCCGCCTCGGGTCTGGCCCTGATCGTCTTCGGTGTCCTGCAGGCGAGCAACTGGGGCTGGCTGGCGCCGCGCGCCTCGCCGGTCGAGCCCTTCGGCTTCGCCCTGACCCCGTTCGTGATCGCCGCCGGCGCTCTGGTCCTCGGCGGCTTCGTTTCCTGGGAGCGGCGACGCGAGGAGCACGGCCTGCCGCCCCTCGTCCACCTTGGGATGTTGCGCATCCGCTCGCTGCGCGGCGGCGTCTCGATGCTGCTCGTCCAGAACCTGATCCTGATGGGGATCTTCTTCACCATCCCGCTCTACCTGCAGATAGTCCAGGGCCTCGACGCCCTGGAAACGGGGGTGCAGATGTTGCCCGCTTCGGCTGGCCTCTTCCTCGCCGCTATCGCAGGCTCGGCTCTGGCCAAACGGTTCGCGCCGCGGCTGCTTGTGCGGGTCGGCCTGCTGGTCGTCCTGCTGGCGATCGTGATGTTGCTGGGGACGATCGAGCCCGAGCTCGACAGCGGGGCGTTCCTGGCCGCGACCGGCGTGCTCGGAATCGGCATGGGGCTGATCGTCTCCCAGCTCGGCAACGTGGTCCAGTCGGCTGTCGGTGACGACGATCGCAGCGAGGCAGGTGGCCTGCAGAACACGGCGCAGCAGCTCGGCTCCTCGCTGGGGACCGCGCTGCTCGGCGCGATCGTTATCAGCGGCCTGATTTTCGCCTTCACCTCGAACATAGCCGACGATCCGCGGGTCTCGGCCGACGTCGAAGACCAGGTCCAGGTCCAGCTCAGCGCGGGTGGCAGCTTCGTCGCTTCCGAAGAAGTGCGTGCGGCGGCCAAGGCGGAGGGCATCGACCCCGCGAGCACCGATGCCCTGGTCGAGAATTACGAAGACGCGCAGCTGAAGGCGCTGAAGACGGCACTCCTCTTCGCCGCCTTCTTCGTCATCGCTTCGTTCTGGACCACCCGACGCTTGCCGACCCAGCGCTTCGATGAGTTGCAGGCGGGTCTTGATCCACCGCTGGAGCCGGTGGCTGCCTGATCTATGACCGACTCGATTCAGCGCCACCCGGGATCGCCCGCCGAGCGTGCCGCGGCCGGCAAAGCCGCTCGCACGATCGCGCCGCGCTCGAGCCACGGCGAGTGGCGGGCGGCTGCCGACCGTCCCGACCCGGTCGACCTGCTGGAGCGGCAGGCCACCTCAAGGGTCGGCCAGCTCGTGCCGCTGCGCTACGGCCGCATGCTGGCCTCGCCCTTCACGTTCTACCGCGGCGCCGCGGCGGTGATGGCGTCTGATCTCGCCGCGAGCCCGCAATCGGGCTTCGAGACGCAGCTCTGCGGCGACGCGCACCTCTCCAACTTCGGCGCCTTCGCTTCGCCCGAGCGGCGGCTCGTCTTCGACCTCAACGACTTCGACGAGACGCTGCCCGGCCCCTGGGAGTGGGACGTGAAGCGGCTCGTCGCGAGCTTTTCCCTGGCCGGCCGCGACCGCGGTTGCGACCGCCGGCAGCGCCGCCGCATTGTCCTGGCAGCGGCACGGGAGTACCGGGAGACGATGCGGCGACTGGCCGATATGGGCAACCTCGAATCGTGGTACCAGCAGCTCGACGCCGAGACGATCGCCGAGCGCTGGGCGGCCGCGGCGGGAAAGAAGCAGCAGCGGGCCTTCGAGAAGGGTGTCGCCAAGGCGCAGGCCAAGGACAGCAGCCGCGCGTTCTCGAAGCTGGTCGAAAAAGTCGACGGGAAGCTCCGCATCATCAGCAACCCACCCCTGATCATGCCGCTCGAGCAGCTCGCCGAGGAGGCCGGAGGGGTCGACGTCGAAGCGCTGGTGCTGAAAGTCCTCTCCAACTACCGTGACTCGCTCAGCATCGAGCGGCGCGCAGTGCTCGACAGCTACCGCCTCGTCGACGCGGCCTTCAAGGTCGTCGGCGTGGGCAGCGTCGGGACGCGGGCCTGGATCGCCCTGATGCTTGGTCGCGACGAGGGTGATCCGCTCTTCCTCCAGGTCAAGCAAGCTCAGCGCTCTGTGCTCGAGCCCTACGCTGCGCCCAGCGAGTTCGACCATCAGGGTGAGCGCGTCGTCCACGGCCAGCGCCTGATGCAGGCGGCGAGCGACGTCATGCTCGGCTGGGTGCGGGCGGAGGGGATCGACGGTGAGCAGCGCGACTTCTACGTGCGCCAGCTATGGGACTGGAAGGCTTCGGCCCGAATCGAGTCGATGGATGCGCGCGGTCTCGCCGCCTACGCCGAGATCTGCGGCATGACCCTGGCCCACGCCCACGCTCGCGGCGGTGATCGCATCGCGATCGCCGCCTACCTGGGCAGGGGAGACGTCTTCGACCAGGCGATGGCCGAGTTCGCCGAGGCCTACGCCGACCAGAGCGAACGGGACTACGAGTCGCTGCGCAGGGCGGTCGACGAGGGCCGCATCGAAGCGGCCTCGGAACCTGGCTAGGGCGTGAGCGAGACCGGCGTCGAAGGCGGCGCGCCGGTCTTCAGCAGCGTCGCCAGGTAGAGGACGACCGGCTGGGAGCCTTTGTTGGCGGCTTCGTGGATGTCCGAGGGCTGCTCGACGATCCACTCCCCGGTCTTGAGCTGAGCGGTCTGTCCCGCCTTGATCTTGCGGACGAGCGCCGGATTCTGGTCGGACTCGCCGCGGCGCACGACCGCCGAGCCACGCCTGACGGTGTAGGTGAGCACGCCGGCCTGGACCCGCGCGATCTGCGTCCCAAGATGGTGGTGCGTGGCCAGCTTCGCACCCGGTTCGACCATGACCCGGCTGAGCACCATCGTTCGCCCCGGCGCTCCCTGGACCCGACTCGTCTGCGCCAGCGCATTGCGGACCGCCGTCGGCGCGACTTCGGACTTGCCGAAGGCGGTGGGGATGAGAGCGCCGACCGCCACGCCGACGATCAGGGCCAAGGCGATCGCGCTGCGGGCAGCGAAGGGGCGGGTCACGACGCAGCAGGCTAGGCATCGTGGTGGACGACGGTCTGAATGTATTCCTCGGCTGCCGCTGGGTCGCCGCGGAGGCGATCGCGAGACGCCAGCTCCTCCCGGTAGCGCTCGAGCCGGCCTGACGGCCAGGAAGGTCCGCAAGGGACCTCGGAGGGAGAGGGCTCCTCCGAGGTCTAGACCTTGAATCTCGTGATTTTGCAGGAACTCCTTATGCGGCTGAATGGAGTCCAACCATCACGGGTGTTTCCACCCACAAGGCCCTCAACCTAGGGGTTGGGGGAGTTTTCAGTTCCATCAGTTCTCTCAGGTGACCTGAGGTGCTCTGAGGTTACGCAGGGTACTGATTTTGAGGTCCGCAAAAACGTCCACAGACTCCTTTGGCGGGGAGTGGTAGGCGAAATGATCCCGGACGTTCCTCAAAGACATCGAGATGCGTAGTCCATACACACACGGGTGCGCAAAGCCGCGGTTAGCATCGCGCCGATGGTCATCGAGGGAGTCGACGAAGCTGGGAACTCGGTGGGAGGTAACCCAAGCTAGTCCCAGGTGCGGCGGCTCCACGCACACGAGGAGGATGCAGGATGGGCGATTTTGCGGCGCTGGCGGTTGCGCTTCCCGATACTGAGTCCGCGGTTCGTAAGGCCCTCGACGCCGAGCGACGCAAACTTCGCAGTTGGGCGACCAGCCTGATCAGGGATATCGAAAACCAGCGAGATTCCGGACTTCGGCGTTTGGACCAGGCGGCTTCTGTGCTCTTCGAGGACGACAAAGGTGCGCCAAAGGCGGCTTCGGGGAAAAGAAAAAGGCGGCGCTCAAAGAAGCGACGAGGCCCGACCGCTGCCGCCATCGCTGAAAGCCGTCGTCAGGCGATGCATCGCTTCCTGGTCGAGCAAGGGAGGCCGACGGCATTCTCCGAGATTCATCGTTCTCTACGGCTTTCCGAGTTCTCTACCAGGAGTGTGCTCAGAGGGCTTATCGGTGAGGGTGCGGTTGTTCGCATTGGGACCGGTTCAGCCACCCGCTATCAAGCGCGATCCGAGAGCCTTACCGCGCTCCCTCTTGCCCAGGGGCAGGGAGCCATACAGGGGCGTCTCTTAGCCACTCTCAACGACCGTGGATCGGCCTCCTTGGAGGAATTGGCGCAGGCTGTACGGGCATCTCGCGAGGCGGTCGAGAAAGAGTGCGGAGCACTGATTCGGGAGGAGAAGATTCGCATGGCTCGCCGCGATGGAAGGGCCGTCTACGTCAGTCAGCGGGCTGCCTGATGGCCCAAACACTTGCGACGGCCATCGCCGAGGCTGAAGGACCTGAGTTCGACGCCGTCGTTGGCTATACGGTGAAACGGCCTGACTCGACTCCAGTCGATGAGGAGGTTGCCGCTGCCTTCGCAAGGGTCGATTTTGAGCCCTTCGGCAGGATTGCCCGGAGGCTTTCGTCGCGGTATCGCTGTCACTCGGCCGACGCCGAAGATGCGGTACAGGATGCTCTTCTCGACCTGCTGGTTAAGCGAGCCGATCTTTTTCGAGAAGAGCCAGAAAGTTGGATGGGGCTCCTCTATGAGACGGCGCGGTATCGGTTGATCGGCATTAAGTCAGGTCAAGGTCAGGTCGCGTCAATTGAGGCGCTGGCCGAGTTAGCCGGCGACGCGCGGCTCGCTACGGCGCGTCCATGCGTACCCGCTTCTCATGCCGGCGATACGGAGGCCAGGTACGTGCGGCCGCCGGGCGAGGGAGAGGAATGGAACCCATCGCAAATCATCGGCGCACTGCAGCGATTCCGGGATTACTTTGGCCGCCCTCCGAAGTCCGCAGAGTGCAAGGCCCTCAACGGGCTGCCGAGCACCACGACGATCTATAAGCATTTCGCAAGTTTTGCCGATGCGGTTCTTGCGGCGGGCATGGTTCCGGAGACAGCGCCGCGGAGGCGGAGTGCCTGGCGGCCGCTCGAGGCTGCCGAGGTCTGCCACGCTTTTCGACGTCGAAATGGCTACTGGCCAAGCTGGGCCGACGCGAGGCGCCGCCCGGGCGAGCTGCCGGGCAGTTCAGTGATGATCAGGTGTTTTGGTGGCACTCGATCCCATGATGTACAGCGTGGGGCGGAGGCGATCCTTGCCGACTAGGCAAGCTTGGGAGCGAGGTGAAGGCGGCCCAGTCGGCCCTCCTCCTGCGTCCAGGCCAGTCGAGGACACCTTCCAGTTTGTGGGACAGGCCCACGCCGGGATGGTGCCCGACGAAGAGAGCTTGCTCGTCCTCGACACGAATGTCGTCTCAGCCTTGCATAGCGTCGCCCAACGCGGCTTCGATCTCGACTCGCCCACCGATCGGCGCGTTGCCCACCTGCTCTCGTGGTTGCACGACCGCCCCTCGGTCGCGGTTTTCCATGTCTTCGGAATCGTTGAGGGGGCTGGCTTCCATCGTGGTGCCTTGGACGGCCACTCGGTTATGCGACGAGCGTTTAGCTCATTGGCTGTCATCGAACACGGTCGCATCCATGGGGAAGATTGGGTTGCCTCTGGAGACCCATTGCCCGAGATCCGTGTGCCAGAGGACGCGATTCATCCGGGCAACGTCATCGACATTGTCGAGGGCCTGCTTCCCATTACCGTCCTGCCCTGCTATGTGACTGCACTCGCCGCTGCGCTAGCGGATCGACGTGGGCAACAACCCCTGGAAGCCGCCACTAGCGTCTTTCGACGGCTCGTCGGTGAGCTCGATTACGTGCCGCTTTTGGCATGGATGGCGGCCGCCCTGCTGTTTCTCGGCGAGCCCAGCTTGCGCAGAGAGTTACGGCAAACGCTCTTCAAGTTCCAGCGCGCCGATTTGAGACTCTCCTGCTTGTCTGCCGCCTGGGACCTAGGCTACCTTCAGCTGCTCTCCTTTATTCGCTCGCCTCTCCTCGCGGGTTTCTTCGAAGAACGGCAGCCAGTCCTGGTAACCGAGGATCGTCAGCTTGCCCCCACGGCGATTCTCTCGCCTTGTCTCGCGAACTCACCAGTTTTCGAGCTAGAAGCCGACCTTTTCGACGCTGCGTGGGAAGAGGAGGCGACTGAGTTGATGCAGGCCTGCGTGGAGGAGCGCCTAGCCGAAGGGCAACTGCCGGATTGGTCTGGCTGCACTTCGGCTGCCGCCTCCTTGGAGTGTGACCTGGGGATCAAGGCGCCACGCCTCTCGCTTCGAGGGCGGACCGTGGTTCACGACCTCTCTCGGGAAAATCTCCGTTCGTTCGTCGAGTTGCTCTGCTTCGACAGCATTGAGAAGATCGCCGAGTCACGCGATCGTCTCGACCCGAAGATCGACCTCGCTGGTCTCGAGGTCGTCGCGGGACTTCTCGCGGATAACGCTCGGGCTCACGGGCGCCTGATCGAGAAGAGTGTGGTGACCGTACTCGCCGATCGGCTAGACGAGGAGCCACGCTCATCCATATTGATCACTGTCCTGAAGATGGTCACAGCCTGCCTCAGAGAGGACTTTGAACTGATGACTGCTTGGGGCCAGAAGCTATCTGTCGATGGCTTCGATCAGTGGATTTGGGTGTCTCTTTGGTGGTTTGCACGGGAGATCCTCGCTGACACCGCAATTGTGCGCGGAACATCCCGGGAGGTTCTGGTCGGCCGCATTTTGGACCACATGGATGTGATCGAGAAGGAGCAGGCCACGCAGGGCAGTGGACAGAAGGTGCCTGGCTCTCCATAAGACAGGGTTATCGGGCGTTGGCTCTCGAAGGGTAAATACGCACCGGGACTCCTCGGCGGAGGTATGGTCAGTGGCCTCCGTTCCGGCGGCAGTGGCCCCGTCACAGCGATAGTGAAGACGAGGAGTTTCGATTCGCACACGGTGTGGTTTGGCAGGGCGTCGATGATGTGAGACGGTTGCGCGGCCTCCAAACCCTTCACCCCGTGAAACTCCACTCGCTCGTGATCAAGAACTTCCGGTGCTTCGAGGAGCTCAACCTTGAGCTTGGCGGGAACTCGCTGGTCCTCGTCGGCGCCAACGGATCCGGCAAGTCGAGCATCCTCGCCGCAGTCCGTCTTGCCCTCCGAGGCGGCGAGGTGAGCCGCGAGGACCTGCGTGATCTCGAGGAGCCGCTCGAGCTGATCGCCACCCTCAGCGAGATTCCCGCCTCTAGCCACGGCCTCTTTGCCGAAGCGATCGATTTCAGCCAAACTCCGCCGGTCCTGCGGGTCGGCCTGCAAGCGCTCTGGGATGAGGAGGAGCGAGAGCTGACTTCGACCCACGCTTTCCCCGACGACGGCTGGCGGCGGCTCTCGCGCGCAGCCCGCGAGGCGATCCCGCTAATCGAGCTGCCGAGCTGGCGCGACCCGACCCGCCTGCTCGCCGTGGTCGGCAACCGCAGCATTCTCGCCAGCCTGATCGAGGAGCTTCCCCTCCACGACGATCTCGAGCAGGCCGTCGAGGCGATCGCCGCCGCAGGAGAGGAGCTCGCCGCCGCCGACGAGCTGCAGGAGCTCCTCCGTGAGGGTCGAGATCAGCTCGCAGGCCTCCTACCGGGTGTGGCGGAGACCGCCTTCGAGCTTGGGCCCGAGGCGAGCGGCTCCCGCCAGGTGCTGCGCCAACTGCGCCTGCTGCTGGCTCTCGGCTCAAGCCGCCTGGCTCTCGGTAACCAAAGTGCCGGCATCGGCCAAGCCTCGATCTTCGCCTTCCTGCTTCACCGGATCGCCGGCGACACCGACTCGATCGTGCTGGTCGACGAGCCCGAGAACGCCCTTCACCCCCAGGCCCAGCGGGCGTTGGTCTCCGCGCTTCGTGACGGTCCCGCCCAGGCCCTCCTCACTACCCATTCCGCCGCCGTGCTCGATCGCCGCGACCCGCGCGAGGTAGTCCGCATCTCCCGCGGTGATGGCGCGGGCGCCGAGCTTCACCGCGCCATCGGCCTTTCTTCAGGCGAGGCCGAGGCCCTCACGCGCTACTCGACCTCGCTCAGCGCCGAGGCCTACTTCGCCGAGACGGTGATCCTCCTCGAGGGCCACAGCGATCTGCTCGCGATCCGCGTCCTAGCCCGCGCCCTCGATGTCGACCTGGACGCCCGCGGGATCTCGCTGCTCTCCCTTGATGGCGCGGGCTCGGTCGTCCACTACCTCTCGCTCTTTGGCCCTGCCGGCCTCGGCCTCACGCTCCGCGGCCTCTGCGATGCAGATCACGAGGAGACCTGGCGTACCCGCCTGCAGGACGCCGGCATTGAAGTCACCGACCGCGCCGCGATGAACGCCGTCGGCTTCCAGGTCGCCGACGCCGACCTCGAGGAGGAGCTGATCGGCGCCCTCGGCACCCAGCGGGTATCCGAGCTGATCGAAAAGGAGAACGCCGACCAGGCCTTCGCCAACTTCACTCAGCAAGGCGCCATCGCGAGACTCTCGCTGGCCGAGCAGCAACATGACTTCCTCCATAAGCAAAGTGTTCGCTGGGCCCCTGTCCTCGCCGCCGATCTCTCTGTCGAAGACATCCCGCAGCCGATCCGCGACCTGCTCGAGGGGCTATGAGCGACTACACCCATGATGAGCATCTAGATGACGAGCAGCTTGCCGCAGTCGAGGCCGGCGAGGAGGCGATCAGCGTCCTAGCCGGCCCTGGCTCGGGCAAGACCCGCACCCTCGCCCACCGCGCCCGTCACCTGCTGCTCACCCGATCCGGCTCGCAGGCCCTGCTCCTTACTTTCACCAACAAGGCTGCTGCCGAAATGAAGAGCCGTGCCCTCGGCGTCGGCGATATCGGCGCCGATCGCCTCGAGGCAACCACCTTCCACGGCTTCGGCGCAATTTTCCTGCGGAGTCACGGCGATCTAGTTGGGATCGAAGCCGAATTCGACATCCTCGACGAACGCGAGCAGGAGGAGTTCGTCGCCGGGGTGGCCCGCTCGACCGGGCTCCCCAACCACGCCGACGGCTGGTCGCGAGCGCGCGTTCGACGCCAGGAGCCCGGCTCTGCCGTCGCCGCCTACGGTGAGGCCTATGAGGCCGCCAAGCGGGAGGAGGGCCTGGTCGACTTCGACGACCTCGTCCTTTACACCGCCGAGATCCTCACTGAGCGCTCGGAGATTGCTGCAGCCTATGGCTCCCGCTATCAGCACATTCTGATCGATGAGTTCCAGGACACCAACCCGATTCAGTTCGCGATCGTCCGTGCCCTTGCCGACCATGTGCAGACGATTAGCGTCTTCGCCGACGACGACCAGGCGATCATGCGCTTCGCCGGGGCCGAATCGCGCAATGTCTACTCCTTCACCGAGCAACTCGGGGCGACGACTTACCCCCTGACCTGCAACTACCGCTGCCGCGAGGCAATCGTCGAGTGCGCCAACAACGCGGCGCGGCCTATGAAACCGAGGAGCGGCGGATGATGATCACCTGCTTCATGTGCATGCGCCCAAGCCTGCGCGGCCGCCACGCTACCCGCCTCTCAGAGCTGATCGGGGTCGAGCTAATCGAGGAGCGAGATACGCACGCCTTCCTCGAGGCCCACGCCGGGAGCCCCGTCGCCCAAGAACTCCTCGCCCTCCGCGGGAAGGCATTCGAGGGTTGTCGACCCAGCGAGCTCGCCGTCTGTGCCCACGCCACCGTTTGCGCGGCCGACCCCAAAGCCGAGGAAGGCGCCCGCGAGCTTCTCGAGGCTGTCAAGGACTTCGAACGCTTCGACCCTGACTTCAGCATCGACAAGCTGCTCTCCGAGCTCGCCCTGAAACGCGGTGGCCGACCGCCTACCCAGGGCGGCGGCGTCAAGATTGCGACCCTACACGGGACCAAGGGCCTGCAGTGGCCGATCGTTTACATGGTCGGCCTTGAGGAGGGCCAACTCCCTTTCTATCTCGCCGATAGGGAGGGCACCATCCCCGACGAGCGCCGTGCCTGCTTCGTCGGCGTCTGCCGAGCAGAAGATCGCCTAATCCTCTCCTACTCGCGTTACTTCCGCAACCATCGCAAGGACCCCTCACGCTTCCTCGCCGAGATGGGCCTCCTCGCTTAGCCGCTGAGCTGCCGAGACCGATGCTCCCGGCCGGAATCTTGCTTTGGGCAGGGTCAATGCAATTGGGCATGACCAAACCAGGCCAAGCTCAAACCCGGAAAAGCTGTAGCTCAAGTGGTTCCTGGATTCGGCGTTACATGTGCGCTGGAAGAATCATGTAGCTGCTAGTCTATTCGTATGACGCTACATCAGTCAAAGAGCGAAGTCGGAGTCCGTGAGCTGCATGATCGCCTCAGTGAGTACCTGGAGCGAGTGGAGGGGGGAGGCGAGATCGTCGTTACCCGGCGTGGTCGACCCGTCGCTCGCCTCAGCGGGCTCGGTGAGCGGCCGCTCGATTCTCTCGCGCGACGCGGCCTGGTCCGGATGCCGCAGGGGACCCGTTCTCCTCGGTCGGCGCAGGTGAAGGGCACCGGTTCGGTTTCCGACCTCGTCTCCGAGCAGCGGGCCTGATCTTCTACTTCGACACCTCGGCGCTGGTCAAGCTCGTTGTCGTCGAGGACGGCTCCGAGTTGGCGGCTAAGCTGTGGGGCAGTGCCTATCCCGCAGCGTCAAGCATCCTCGCCTATCCAGAGGGACGAGCCGCCTTGGCGGCTGCCCGGCGCGTGGGTTGGCTCTGGAAGGATGCTCATGAGAAGGCGCTCGCGGCCTTCGAGGAGCTGTACGCGGATCTGGTCATGATCGGCGTCGATCAAGAGCTCGCTCTCGGCGCAGGCGAGCACGCGGAACACCTGGGTCTGCGCGGCTATGACGCGGTCCACCTCGCCACTGCGCTCGAACTTGGTGACGAGGAAGTCGTTCTTGTCACCTGGGATCGAGATCTCATGCAGGCGGCTGAGCACGTCGGTCTGGGTATTGCCGGTCTCGGCGGCTGAACGCTTCAGGGATCCAGCTCCACTTCGGAAAACGATTCGCTCGCCACCTTGACCTCGTGCTTCCGCGATTCGTAGGCGGCGTAGATCTGCGTCGTCCTGATGTCCTCGTGTCCCATCCACTCCTGGAGATCTCGAGGCGGCACCCCATTTGCCGCGAGCCTCGTCCCGAAGGTGTGGCGCAGATCCTCGAAGCGCACCTCACGCACGTTGGCTGCTCGCAGCGCCTTCTTGAACCGCTGGTCGATTGCGGAGGAGCTAAGGACTTTGCCGGTGCGGGGATGTCCGAAGACGAGATCCTCGCGATCTCGGTATTGAGACCGGTCCAGGTGCCGGCGAAGGCGCCCCCGACCTGCGGCGCCATCGGCACTGAGCGTGAGCTATAGGGCGACTTCAGCCGACCCCAGTGCCCACGCACATAGCTCCGCCGCACCCGAATTCTCTCGGCAGCAAAGTCGACGTCGCGCCACTGGAGCCCTAACAGCTCGCTCTGCCGAAGGCCAGTGAGTGCGGCGGTCAGGAACATCGCCCAGTCGGTGTGGCCGAGCGGCTCCTCATCAATGTCGATTGCCTCAAGCAGACCGACCAGCTCGGCTTCGGTGAGAAACCTGATGTCGGAGGTCGGCTCGACTTGCGGGAATCGGACCCGCTCGCACGGGTTTCGCCGGCACCAGCCCTGGCGCTTGGCGAAGGCAAAGATCTCTGAGAGCAGCTTGAGGGCATTGAGACGCGTCTTCGGCGCCAATTCCTTGCGCCGCATCACCCGGTCTAGCTCTTCGACGTCGCGCCTCGTGATGCGCTCGAGGGCAACTTCCTCCACGCTCCATCGTAGGTGGGTCCGATAGAGGGACCTGTAGGTGGCGAGCGTTGTTGGCCTGCGGCCGATCGCCTCCAAGTCGCGCATCAGGTGGCCGGCTGCCTCGTCGACCGTAACTGTCGTCTCAGGGGGCGGGGGCCTCTTCGGTGGCCAGCCGCATGCGTCGCAGCTCTGTCTCGGCTTCCGCCTTGGTGAGTCCCGCTTTGTCATCTCGCCGGCGCCTTGGGCCGATGCGACGATGCACGCGTTTCCTGCCGACGTACCAGCGGCCGTACCAGACTTCCCGGCCACCGGAGCCGACGACCGGATATAGCGATCCAGTCCCGTGGGCGCGTCGCGGTTTAGTCCTCATGGCCTTTACACGATCTCCGGCTCAAAGGCGCCACCCCGCTGTAGAGGCATTTTACCGCCCCATAATGGTCCGAAATGGTCCGCCAATCAGGTGACGAAGCATCGAGCAGCTCTGATGCCATAGAACGCGAAAACCCCCGATTTACGGGGGTTTTCGATGCGGCTGAATGGAGTCGAACCATCACGTCCCGTTAGGGACACAAGGCCCTCAACCCAAGCCAGCGGGATCACCTCAAGTTTGTGCGGCTTTGTAGAGCGCCGTCAGGTTACCTGAGGTCACCTCAGTTGCTCTCGGATTGGGCCCCCAGATAGGCCCCCAAGATCGGCGCTTCTAGCGACGGCCGCAACGATTTGTCGACGCCGCCGCCGTCGATAGGGTCAATCAAATGCCGACCCAGGCCGTCTACTACCGCACCCGCAATGGCTTTGAGCCCGTCACCGATTTCCTCGGCCGCGAATTTCCCCTCGAGCCGAGGAAGAAGAATCCGAGCGCGCGCGATCTGGAGGCAGCGGCAACCAAGCGGATGACAATTGACCTCCAAATCGATCGCCTGAACGGGCTGGCCAATGACGACCCTCCGCTGCCCTTTCCGCACACCTCGCAGATCGATGGCCCGCTGCGTGAGCTTCGCTGCCACTACGGCCGTGCCCACTACCGGATCCTCTACCGACGGTCCGGGAATCTGTTCGTCCTGCTGCACATGATCCGCAAGAGGAGCAAGGCTGTTCCTCGCTCGGAGATCGAAATCGCCAAGCAGCGATGGCAGGACTTCAAGGATCGGATGGAAGCCCGGCCTCGCAAACCGCCTCGCGCCGCTGGTCAGGACGCGCCTTGATTCCGCCCGACGGTCTTAGCAGTTTTGCTAAGGTGGAGATGAGGCTGTCAACGAGATCGGACGAAAATGGCTCGTAAGAATCATTCGCCAATCGGAACCTCCCACGCGGAGGGCATGGAGAAGCGAGCTCGTAAGAGCGCCGCGTACAAAGCTGCTCTCGAAGAGCAGAAGCCCTACGAGCAGTTCGCTCGTCTGGTGATCCACAAGCGGATGCAGCTCGGCCTCACCCAGGAGGAGTTGGCCAAGAGAATGGGAACGAGCCATTCCGTGGTCTCTCGCCTCGAGAGCGGACAGCACCGCTTCAGCTTCGCGACCATGCGTAAGCTCGCCAAGGCGCTTGACACGCATCTCGTCTACGGCTTTCAGGACGAGGCGCCGGACTCGAAGTCTCGCCGGACGCCGAAGCGCGAGCTGGTTATTTCTGCCTGAGCGGCGAATCACTATCCGATCTCGACCCCCGACCGATAGCCGTCCTCTCCATCCCAGAACGGGATCCAGGTCTTTCCAGTGCCATGCGCCTTGGCTCCGATCCAAGCCGCAAGGCTGACGGGCGTAAGCAGGATCATGTGCTTGTCTAGGCCCTCGTCGTTCAACGCAGCGAGTTCGCGAGCCGCCCAGTCCGATGCGCAGGCAATCTCACTGCGATTGATCAGTTCCTGGGTATCGCCGGGTAGATGCAGGTGCACGATTCGTCGCGCGCCCTGCTGTTGGGCGTAGCGCTGCAGTGCCCCTCGCAGTGACTTGACGGTCGAAATAGCAAGGATCGCCGGGCCATCTCTGTCCAGTTCGGTCACCTCATGAGTTGGCAGGTCAACAGGTACCTCTGAGCGCTCGCCGGTCAGAAATCTGGCTGCTGGTGAGCTTTGCCATATCTCCAGTGACACTGGTCGTGCCCGGTTCCACTCCCAGCCGACTAGAGCCGCTAGCGGCAGTCTCATGTGCAATTCCACCTCGATCCGCGGCAACGTCGCGGTCTCGTGCGCTGCATCACGGATGTCGGCCAACGTCTCCCTCAGTACGGGAAGCGACTCTTTGTCGGCCAAGTACCCATCGTCTAGCAAGGGTCGCCAGTCGAGCGAGAGCTCGGGGCCGGCATTCGGTTGTCGCCCCCCGCTAATGGCAACCCGCAGTACCTCGCGGCGGGATTTGATGCGGATCAGATCTTTCACGTACTGGCGTGCGGCGCGTTGCGCGAACTCCTCAATCGTCTCTTCTGGATCATTGATCGCTCCATGTTGGGCGGTCAGCGTTCGTGCTCGCCGCTTGCCGAATACCTCCTCAAGCAGCTTGCGGTCGCGGCCAGGGGAGAGATCAACGAATAGGGGAACCACTGGGTACGGTCGTCGCCAACGGCTCCGGGCCCGCCGGAGCGCTCGCGGAATCTCTTCCTGGGTGATCGTCCGCGATTCGAGGCTGCGCTTCGTGCCCCACCAGATGAAGCCGTCGGTATCCCGACCGATCGCTTTGCGGAAAGCCCGTCGCCAGCGGTGGCCGAGCTGCAGGTTGCGCACGTCTTGCCAGCCAGCCGGCCCCCGCAGCGTCAGCTCGGCCCATAGGTGCTCAAGTTGGGGAGCGTCCTCGCGCTTGTGGCTTAGGAAAGGCCCGATTGGCATCGTTAACTTGCTTCCCGCAGTGGCTCGATTCGAAGTTCTGGTTGCGGTCGTGCTGGTCGCGCCGCCGCACCATGCAGGGCCTGCTCAATCGGCCATTCCCCTCTCGTTCGCCAGATGTGCTCAGCTGCCAGGTGGCGGCGGGCAAGGTCAAACAGCTCGATCAACCCGTATTCAGCGCCCCAGCGCCGCTCTTGTGGATCGCCGCTGAAGTAAAGGCAAAGACTGGCGCTTACCCCCTCCTTGCCTTCGTCGAAGGGCGGATTTCGGTGCATTGAGTTCCGGGGACCATCCAGTGCATAGACCCAGGGATCGGACCCTTCGAACGGCGAATAGGGGAAGAGGGCGGCTACACGCACGCGCCCATAGATGTCTTCCGCAACCGCTTGGTAGCTCAGCAGGTCCCAGGTAGGAACGTTCAACTCCTTCACTACTCGCGCCAAGTCGGGGTTGCGCCGCAAGGCGCAGGGCGCGAGGCGGGAAATGGTTTTGTCCAGTTCCATGCTCGGCCGCTCAAGTCGGTCAAGCAAATCGAAACACCCAACCCACCAGCGCGCTCGTTTGCGCGCCGGATTTAGGAGTGCCTCCACGACCGACCCTGGATCACTGGGCGCCCCGCGGTAGGCTCGGCGCTCATTCCCTGCCCAGTAGCCACCGCGGTTCCGCTCCGCAGAGCCGCCGCCAGCTTCCCTGGGTCGGTGCTCGGCGCCGGGAAGGCCGGGCCGAAGATCTCGGCCCAAGCATCGAGTGCGGTCCTGACGTCGGCTGCGGCCTCCGCCTCTTGGACATGGACGAGCGCGGCTTCGACAGCGGCTAGCGCACGGATGCGTCGCTCATCCTCGAGTCGCTCGTCGACGAAGTTCTCAGGATCCCCAGGACAGCGGACCGTCGGATCGGCTTGCGCGAGGTGCGTCTTCGCCGCCCTGAAGAAAGCAGCACAAGCAGTCGCGAAGTCACCCGGCTCGTTCAGTGCCCAAAACAGGATCGACTCGACCAGGTATGAGGGCAGCAGGTTGTGCTCGCCGTCGCCGAGACGTTGGTTCCAAAACTTGACGACTCTCGTTGCTGGTATGAACAGGCCCTCGGTTTCCTCGTTTTTAGTTGCCGCAGCCTCGACTGACTCTGTGGGCGCGCCGTCGTCCAGTCATCGAGGCCCTCTTCCGGGATGCAGCGTGCGAGAACTACCTCCCCTACGGGATCCTCGCGCGCCGCGACCAGGTCGATGCTGAACTCGACCCCATCGATCTCAAGCTTCACCGCGCGCACGCCGAACTTGCTGGCGATTACAAGCGGGCTAGTGCCAGCGGCCAACTCCAACGTCTGCAGGGCTCTTGTCGCCGACGCCGCAAACGCCCCGTCAGGGTCGTTGAGCACGACGATGATGTCGACATCGTTGAGACGAACCGTCTGTACCCGGCGACGGTATGAACCAGCCAGGTACGCGCGAGAGAAGAGATCTCCCAAAGCCGATTCAATCGCTTCGCGAATCTTTGGGTGAACTTCCTTGGCCTGCTCGTTCTGCCAGGCAGGCACCCTCACCTTCTCTCGCTCGAACTCGACGAATGCATCCTGCACGCTCGCCACTGCCATTTTTCCGTCCTTTCCAGAAACTAGGGTCTTGTGTAATTGGGTCGAGGTACACCCTCTCCCTAACCCAGCAATCCTTTCGTGCTGATCGGATGTATTCGTGTGCTCAGAGTTCCCCAATTTGCGGGATTTTGCGCTCTGATTCGAGCTTTCTCATTCTGCTGAGTACTGGTCGACTCAGCGGCGTCGTCAGAAGGCGTTTCGAGTGCGAGCTCGCGGAGGCTGTCAACAGCCCATGCTTGGTTGACGTTAGGAGAAGGCGTCGTCGATGGTGCCGCTCCCGCCCTTTTGCGGTTCGTAGTCGGCATAGATTTCCGTGGTGCTGAGGTTGCGGTGTCCCATCCACTCTTGGAGATCCCGCATCGGTGCTCCTGCGCCAGCCATCCTGGTCCCGAAGGTGTGGCGAAGATCGTTGAAGCGGAACTTACGCAGGCCAGCCGCTCTCAGCGCTGACTTAAAGCGTCGGGTGAGTTGCGAGTGGTCGAGCACTTTTCCCGTGCAGGGATGCGCGAAAACGAGGTCGTCGTCTGCGTCATGGACGCTGCGCTGCTGTAGCTGTTTGAGTTCTCTTGCGACTCGGGTCCCGAGCGGCACCGATCGGGAGCCCCGGCGGGACTTCGGTGTGCCCCAGTGCCCGCGGACGTAGTTGCGGCGAACGCGGATCCTCTCCGCTCGCCAGTCGACGTCTCGCCAGCGGAGCGCGAGCAGCTCCCCCTGCCGCATGCCGGTCATCACTGCGGTCAAGAACATCGCTCGATCGACGTGCCCGAGCGGCTCGCGCGCGATGTCGACGGCCTCGAGTAGCGCCTTGAACTCCTCTTCATTGAGGAAACGAATGTCGAGGGTCGGTTCAACCTGGGGCCGATCCACTCTGGTGCAGGGGTTGTCTGCGCACCAGCCGTTGCGCTCGGCGAAGCGGAAGAGCTGGTGCAGCAGGACGAGCGCATTGGCTCGGGTCTTGGCTGCCTTGCCGGACTCCTGCATCGTTTCCATCAAGTTTTCGACGTGCTCCGCGTCAACCTCACCCAAGGGCAGGGCTCCGAAGACTGGAAGGAGATGCGTCTTGAGGGTCGATCGATAGGTGGCGAGGGTCGTCGGCTTCCTGCCGACTACCTCAAGGTGATGCAGCAGCCGTTCGCCGACCGCCGCGACCGTGAGCGAAGCACGGTCCTGCGCTGTCAACGCGTCGTGTATCAGGCGGCGCAGCTCTGCCTCAGCTTCGGTGCGCGTCAGGCCGTCGCGAGACCCTGCTTCCCGCTTCGGCCCGATCGTGTAGCGGACTCGTTTGCCGCCGGAATACCAGCGTCCGTACCAGGACTTGCGGCCGGTCTTTCCAGTGTGGATGTAGAGCGACCCCGTTCCGTAACTTCGCCGTGCTTTGGCCATCGCTCCCCGTCCTCTCGGTTCGGGATTTGGGCGCAAGGCCGGCGGGTGCGAATCGAGCTCTTCCCTCGTCACGCATCTTGCACGGATGAGGGGGCCTCAGCGCCCCCTTCGCCTAGAGAACCACAAGGCCTAAAGCCTTGTCTATGCCTGCCTGCGGACTAAAAAGGCGAAATGGGCCAATTTGGCCCATTTCGTAAGCTGGCCTGGCAACTGCCTTAAGAAGTTGCCAGGCCGTAAAACCGATGATTTCCAGCTATTTTCGATGCGGCTGAATGGAGTCGAACCATCACGGGTGTTTCCACCCACAAGGCCCTCAACCTTGCGCGTCTACCAGTTCCGCCACAGCCGCTCGAGGGCGGTCGATTCTAGATGCTTGGCCGTGGCTGCGGTGGGCGGGGGAGGGGTTGCGGCTGGGTTCTGCCGGTTGCGTGTGTCCGGGTCGGCCGGTACTCTACGAACAAGTGTTCGAACGTTTGCACGTCTGCGTCTCGTTGACGAGGAGGATCACTAGGTGGACTTGGACCTGACCAAGAGGCAGAAGGAGATCTTCGACTTCATCCGCCGTTACGCGGACAAAACCGGCTACCCGCCGACGGTGCGAGAGATCGGCAAAGCGGTCGGGCTGCACTCCTCCTCCACCGTGCACGCTCACCTCGCCAACCTGGAGAAGATCGGCTTGCTGCGCCGCGACCCGTCGAAGCCGCGGGCGATCGAGCTGCTCTTCGACAAGGCGAAGAAAACCATCCTGCCCGAGCAGTCCGGCTTTCCCCTGCTTGGCCACGTAGCCGCGGGCGCGCCGATCCTGGCAGAAGAGAACATCGAGGAATACATCGAGATCCCCGACGTGATCGGCGGCGAGGAAGGCGACTACGTCCTCTGCGTGCGCGGCGAAAGCATGAAGGATGCCGGCATCTTCGAGGGCGACTACGTGATCGTCAGGCCCGCCGAGGACGCGACCGACGGCGAGATCGTCGTCGCCCTGCTCGGCGAAGAGGCGACGGTCAAGCGCTTCTTCCGCGAGAGCGACCACATCCGCTTGCAGCCGGAGAACGAGACGATGGAGCCGATCCGCAGCGCCGAGGTCTCCGTGATCGGGCGCGTGATCGGCGTCGTTCGCAAAGTCTGACTACAGGCCACTTGCCCGCCTCGATCAGCTTTTTGTAGCGCCGCTGTCGCCGGCGGGCGTCGCGCATCACCAGCGGCAGCAGCCGCAGGGCGAAGCGGGGGAAGAGGTCGAACAGGCGCAGCAACGGACCGCGCCAGCGGGGCAGGACCAGCAGGGGCCGCGGGCGTTCCGACAGCTTGCCGACCTCGGTTGCGACGCGCTCCGGGGTGAGCAGCTCGCCCGAGAAGGAGCCGGCAGCGGCCGGGTCGTCGAGTTTGTCTTTCAGCATCGGGGTCCAGATGCCGTCGGGGCAGACGGCGGAGATCTCTATCCCGGAGACACCCGAACGGCGCAGGTCGAAGAGGGTGCCGAGGGTGAAGGCCATCGCCGCGTGCTTGCTGGCCGAGTAGTTGACCTCCCCCGGCGCCGCGACCAGGCCCGCCAGTGAGATCACGTTGATCACGTGGCCGCGACCGGCGGGGACCATCTTCTCCAGGGCCGCGATCGTGCCGTTCATCGTGCCAAGGGCGTTGACGTCGAGCATCAGCCGGCGCATCGCCTCGTCCTGCTCCCAGGACTGTCCGGTCACCAGCACGCCGGCGTTGTTGACCCAGAGATCGAGCGCGCCGGCTCGGCTCGCCACGTCCGCGGTGGCCCGGCAAGCCTCGGCGTCGGTGACGTCGAGCTCGGAGGACGTCGCCCCGGCGCCGATCTCGGCGGCGGTCACCGCAGCCGCCGAGGCATCGACGTCGGTTGCCTGGATCAGGTAGCCGCGGCTGGCGAGGTCGAGGGCGATCGCGCGCCCGAGCCCACCGCCCGCTCCCGTGACGACGGCTACCGGCATGTTGGGCAGGATATTCGATGCAATTGTCTGCGAGCTCCGGCGTCACCCGCGATACCATCTGCAGAGCGGGCTGAGCGACCGCGTGGGGAGAGAAAACCCCTCGAGGAAAGTCCGGACACCAAAGGGCGAGGGCGGTGGGTAACGCCCACCCGGGGAAACCCGCGGGAAAGTGCCACAGAAACACACGGCCGATGGCGCAGCCACACGTGAGCTGCGTACAGGCAAAGGTGAAATGGTGCGGTAAGAGCGCACCGGCGTCGCGGTGACGCGGCGGCCAGGCAAACCCCGCCCGGTGCAAGGCCAAACAGGATCGTCGACCCTGCCCGGCGAGGTCCAGGTAGGCCGCAGGGCCGCTCCGGCGGCCCCTCGGGACTTCGGTCCCGCAGAGATAGATGGTCGCTCCCGACAGGATCCGGCTTACAGGCCCGCTGCGAGAGGGCCCCCTCGTCAGAGGGGGCCCTCTCTTTGCAACCTCTTCACAATTTCCTGTCTTAGCGTTTGCTAACCTGCCGCCAACTTCCGCTGAATCTTCGCCACATATCGCGAAGAGCGGGGGACCCAAAAGTTGGGGCGAATCGCCGGCATCTGCCGCGTAGCGCAGCTCTTTCAGCGCGAGCCCGTCAGCTAACCCCGTAAGCGCTTGGAAAGAGCAATGAAGACAGGTAGAAACCGCCCCGGGCGGAAAGATCATCGACGTGGCACGGCCCTGCTCGTATTGGCTGTGACGCTTGCCCTTGCCGCCGCGCCCGCCCAGGCGGGGACCGGCGGCGCCTCGCCTGGCTCCGACGACGAAGGCGAGGTCGGCGGCTTGGCGTTTACGCCGATGCGCTGGGCCGGCGCGACCTGGTACGGGCCCGGGCTGTACGGCAACAACACCGCCTGTGGGCAGCGTCTGACGCCGAGTATCGTCGGCGTCGCCCACAAGGACCTGCCCTGCGGGACCACCGTGAAGTTCGTCTATCACGGTCGCGCGATCGTCACCCAGGTGATCGACCGTGGCCCCTACAGCCGCGGCAATTCCTGGGACCTGACCCTGGCCGCAGCGCGCGCGCTGCATTTCGACAAGGTCGGCGCCGATCAGGTCGGCTACGCCGTCTCGCTCGAATACGCACGAAATTCGGCTGCCAGAAGCCAGAGCGGTCACTAGAAACCGCCTCTGCGGCTAGTCTTCCCCGTCCGAGCAGGACTTTTCTATGAGAGGAGCGGGCATGTCGAGGTCTTCCCGGATAGGTGGCGTCGCCGAGCAGGCTGGTCGTCGCAGTCGCTTTGCGATCGCTGGCGGGCTGGCAGCGTGTCTCGTTGCTCTCGTGGTCCTCGTCGCCGGCGCGGGCGCCGCGACGTCCTCGCGGGCCACCGTCGTGCTCGGCGCCACGGCGACCACGCCCGATCCCTCTTGCCCGGAGTTGCCCTGCCAGGCGGTTGGCAGCGTCACCGGCTTCCAGGTGAGCACGGACCAGGGCGGCCTGCCCTTCCGCGTTCGCAGGGACGGCAGGGTGAAGGCATGGACGCTGACCCTGGCCGAGCCGACCAGCAAACAGCGCTCCTTCTTCAACGGCTTCTTCGGCACCCCACCCGAGGCGCGCCTGGCGATCCTCCGCCGCGTCCCCGGCACCAACCCGCCCCGCTACAACCTGCGTAGGCAGGGCTCGGTCCATGTCCTCAGCCCCTACCTGGGGCAGACCGTCAAGTTCGGCGCCAATCTGAAGGTCGAAAAGGGCGACATCGTCGGCCTGACCATCCCCACCTGGGCCCCGGCCTTCGCCCAGAGCCTCACGGCGAAAAACGCCTGGCGGGCCAGCCGCGAGCCAGGCAAATGCACCAATACCACCGACGTCCGCCAGGGCAATCCGCAGGAGAAGGTCGGCACCCGAGCCACCTACGGCTGCCGCTACTCGACCGCGCGCCTCCTCTACACGGCTACGGTTGTAGAGGATTGAGAGAGGAGGCCGGGATGCACCCGGCCGCCTCCTCAGTTCAAGCAGCTGATGGCAATACCGAAGGCGTTGCCTGGTCTTTGGGCAGCGCCGCGGCGCTGGCGATCAAGCTCTGGAACTCGTTGAGCGCCAGATGCGCGACCGCCTCGAGCAGCTCCTCGTCGCTCCAGCCGATTTCCCGCGCCTCCTCCTGGAGGTGGTGGGGAGGAACACCGTCGGCCTCGAGCGTTGCTTTCAGGTACTCGAGCAGTGCCGCCTCCTTGCTGTCTCCGGAGCTGAAGCTACGGGCCCGTGAGACCTCGTCCAGCCCGAGGCCGGCGCGCCGCGCCGATTTCGCGTGCTGGGCGATGCTGTAGGAGTCGTGCCGGTGCTCGGCGACCGCCAGGGCGATCCGCTCGCGGGTCGCCAGCGGCAGGACGCCGCCGCGCAGCTCTGAGCGCATCCGGGTGTAAGCGCGCAGCACAGCGGGCGCGCCGGCGAGGACGCCGACGAACTTGGTCACCGCGCCGCCGCCCGCCTGGATGCTCTTGATCAGGGGAGCGCTCTCGTCGGGAGCGGTCAACTCGTCGTGGATCTGGAATCTGCTTACTGCGGTTTTTACCGTCACTTGCATCCCGCCCTTTGGCTCGTCTCTTGCGGAGATTCCGCTTTACAGAGCCTTTACGTGGCCTTTACTTTACTTTAAGCCATTAACTTACGCGAAGTAAGTTATACCGAGAATCGGACGCCCTCGCAACCCTTGTGCGGCGATCGTCACATACCCGTATTACGTCCCGTTGCACCTCGCCGGTTCACTTCGCCTATCTTTGCCCCCGACCGCGCGGAACCAGCCACGAAGGAGACCGGGAATGGCAGATCGACCCACGAGCGCCGCTGATGTAGCCGAGATCGTCAAGGAGCGCGACGTTCGCTTCATCCGGCTCTGGTTCACCGACGTCCTCGGTCAGCTGAAGAGCTTCTCGATCAACTCCTCCGAACTCGAGGACGCGCTGGAGGGAGGCATGGGCTTCGACGGCTCCTCGATCACCGGCTTCAACCCGATCGAGGAGTCGGACATGATCGCGATGCCCGACCCCTCGACCTTCGCGCTGATCCCCTGGCGGCCCGAAGGTGAGAACGCCGTCGCTCGCATGTTCTGCGACGTGCGCGTCCCCGGGGGCGATCCCTATGAGGGCGACCCGCGCTGGATCATGCGCCGCGCGCTCAAACGCGCCGAGGACCTCGGCTTCGACGCCTACAACATCGGCCCCGAGCTGGAGTTCTTCTACTTCCGCTCCGCCAAACCGGAGGGTGGCGTACCCGAGGTGCTCGACGAGGGCGGCTACTTCGACCTGACCACGCTCGACGCCGGCTCCGACGTCCGCCGCGACACCGTCCTCGCCTTGGAGAAGATGGGCATCCACGTCGAGTACACCCACCACGAGGTCGGCCCCTCCCAGCACGAGGTCGACATGCGCTACAAGGACGCGCTGCAGATGTCCGACGACTGCATGACCTACCGCATCGTCGTCAAGGAGTACGCGATGAAATACGGCTGGCACGCGACCTTCATGCCGAAGCCGCTGTTCGGCGAGAACGGCTCGGGCATGCACGTCCACCAGTCGCTGACCAAAGACGGCAAGAACGCCTTCTTCGACGCCGACGACCAGTACTTCCTCTCCGCCACGGCGAAGGCCTTCATCGCCGGCCAGCTTCGCCACGCACGCGAGATCTCACCGCTCTTCGCCCAGTGGGTCAACTCCTACAAGCGCCTCGTGCCGGGCTACGAGGCGCCGGTCTACCTCGCCTGGTCGCGCCGCAACCGCTCCGCCCTGATCCGGGTGCCGCTCTACCACCCCGGCAAGGAGGGCGCGACGCGGGCCGAGCTGCGCTGCCCCGACCCCGCCTGCAACCCCTACCTCTGCTTCGCCGGCATGCTGCAGGCCGGCCTGGAGGGGATCGAGAAGGGCTACGAGCTGCCCGAGCCGATGGAGCAGAACCTCTACCACCTCTCACCCGAGGAGCGTTCGCAACGCGGGATCGAGCAGCTACCCGAGACGCTCGGCGAGGCGATCGACATCGCCGCCGATTCCGAGCTGGTGCTGCGCACCCTGGGCGAGCACACCTTCCGCCGCTTCGTCGAGATCAAGCGGCAGGAATGGGACGACTACCGCGTGCAAGTGACGCCATACGAGATCGAAAACTTCCTTCCGGTCCTCTGAACGCTCTCGGCTGGAGAGGTATTTAGCGAGGGGTCGTCGGTTCTTGCTCAGGCGCGACAGGAGGCGCGGTACCGGGCCCGGTCTTTGAAAGCTCGGACGGCGCCCAGAACTTGTCGCCCATGGTCAGGGCGATGGCGGGGACTAGGACGCTGCGCACCAGGAAGGTGTCGAGCAGGACGCCGAAGGCGACCACGAAGCCGATCTCGGTGAGGAAGGTCAGCGGCAGGCTGCCGAGCACCGAGAAGGTGCCGGCGAGGACGATGCCGGCGCTGGTGATGACCGCGCCGGTGACGGCGAGGGCACGCAGGATGCCCTCCCGGGAGCCGTGCCGGATCGTCTCCTCGCGCGCGCGTGCGATCAGGAAGATGTTGTAGTCGACCCCCAGCGCGACCAGGAAGACGAAGGCGAAGAGCGGCAGCGAGGGGTCCGAGCCGGGGAAACCGAAGATCACGTCGAAGGCGAAGTAGCCGACGCCGAGCGCGGCGAGGAAGCTGAAGATCACGGTGCCGATCAGGACCAGCGGCGCGACCACCGCGCGCAGCAGCCCGATCAGGATCAGGAAGACGACGAGGAGGACGATCGGCGGAATCACGATCGAATCCCGGGCGGCCGCGTCGCGCACGTCGAATTCGATTGCGGTCGGGCCGCCGACCAGGGTGCCGGGGGAGACCTCGTGCGCTGCGTCGCGAATCGGTTCGACCAGGTCGAAGGCCTCGGTCGAGTAGGGGTTGGGTTCGAGCGTGGCCTGGATGAGGACGCCCGGCGGGCCCTGTGCGACCGGTTGCGACACCGCGTCGACCCCATCCACCTGGGCTACGGCTTTGCTCACGGCTTCGACTTCGGCGGGTTGTTCGACGATCACGTCGGTGAGGGCGGTCGTGCCCGAGGGGAAGCTCTTGTCGAGCAGGTGCTGGCCTTCGGTCGAGTCGACTTCGGTGCGATAGCTGTCTTCGGCCGTCAGTTCGGTGGAGAAGAAGGCGAAGCCGGCGCAGCAGACCAGCAGCACCGCGGCCGCCCCGAGCATGACCCGTTGCGGTCCGGCGGCGATCCGGTCGCCGACCCGTTTCCAGAAGCCGTGGGTGGCGTCGGCTGCATGCTCGAGCTTGCGACGCCGCACCTCGTAGGGGGTGAAGATCGCTCTGTCGAGAGGGCCGACGATCAGCGAGGGGATGCGGCGGCCGCTGAGCCGGCGCAGGAGCCAGTTGAGCAGTACCAGCGGCAACAGGACGAGCACCAGGAGCGAGGCGAGGATGACACGGGCGAGCGCGCCTATCGAGCTGCCTTCGACGATCGCCCCCCGCGCCCGTTCGGAGACGTCGTCCGCGGTGGGCCCGGTCTCCGGCGTGTGCGGGACGAAGGGCCAGAAGGCGCGGCGGCCGAAGATCGTCAGCAGTGCCGGCAGCAGGGTCAGCATCGAGAGCGCCGCGCAGGCGATGCCGATCGCGGCGATCGGCCCGAGGCCGGCGGTGCCGTTCACCTTGGCCAGCATCAGGCAGAGCAGAGCCGCGATCACGGTCGCCGCCGAGGCGAAGATCGCCGGCCCGGCCGAGGCCAGCGCGGTGCGCATCGCCTCGTGCTTGTCGACGGTGTGGTGCAGCTCCTCGCGATAGCGGGCGACGAGCAGCAGCGCATAGTCGGTACCCGCGCCGAGCACGAGCACCGACATGATCGAGCTCGATTGGCCGTTTATCGTCACGCCCAGCTCGGAGACGCCGTAGCCGATCGAGCGCGAGAGCGTCTCGGCAAAGACCACCGCCGCCAGCGGGATGAGGAAGAAGAACGGCGAGCGGTAGATGACGATCAGCAGGAAGATGACCAGGCTGAGCGCCGCCAGCAGCAGGGTGCCGTCGATGCTTTCGAAGACTTCGATCGCGTCGGCCGAGAAGCCGGCGCCGCCGGTGATCTTGACCTCGAGGCCGCCGCCCGGATCGGAGATCTCGTCGCGCCAGGCCTTGACCGGGTCGAGGATGCGGTCGCCCTCGCCGTTTCCGGCGATGTAGGCGGTGACGATCGCCGCCTTGCCGTCCTGCGAGCAGACCGGGCCTACGAACGGGGCATAGTCAGCCGGCTGACCCGGGACGGGGCTGGTGGACGTGCCGCACCCCGGCGGTCCACCGGGCGGCGGCGCTTCTGCTTTGGCGCCGCTTGCCTTGCCGCCGGCGGCAGCCGTTTCGCCGTCGGGGACCACACCGGGGAAGCGCTCCTCGGTCATCGCCTTGACGTCTTCGACGATCTTGCTGCGGTCGGCGGCGGTGAGGCCGGCCTCGCGCCGGTAGACGATCACGGCCGGCGCGAGTTCGCCGTCCTGCAGCGATTCGGTCGCGTCCAGCGCATCGGTCGATTCGGCCGACCCGGGCAGGTAGGAGGTCGCCTCGTTGCTTTCGGCGTCTTCGAACTTGCCCGGCAGGTTGGCGGGGCCGGAGGCGACGAAGATCGCCAAAAACCAGATCCCGAAGACGATCCACTTGGTTCGGCGACCGGCAGCGAAGGTGAACAGGGAGCCTCGCACTGGCGTCATCCTTTCAAAGTAGGTCGGTCAGATGTTCCACAGTGGTTACCGGTGCCTGACAGGCGAAGTGCTCGCAGACGTAAGCGGTGGGCTTGCCTTCGACAGAAGGGCGATCGGCAAGCAGGGCAGGAATGTCGCTTCCCTGCGGCCCCCCGGCGAGGACGAGATGGGGTCGATGACCGGAGCGGACAACTGCTGCCAGCTCGGAGAGATCTCCGCCGATCAGCGCCACCTCCTTGGTTGGAGCGAGCTGGAAGTCGAGCGCGCGCAGCAGGTGGGCGAAGGCGTCGGGCTGGCGCGGCGCGGCCTTGGCGAAGAGGCGCAGGATGCCCTCGGCCCACTCGCCGTAGGTGCGCTCCCCGCTCAGCGCCTGCAGCCGGAGCAGGCCCAGGGCCGCGGCGGAGTTGCCGGAGGGGATCGGGTGATCGCCGATCTCCTTGCGCCGCGTGATCAGCTCCTCGTGGTCGTCCGAGGTCGAGAAGAAGCCGCCGCGCTCGGGGTCGCCGAAGCGGGCGATCGTCGTGTCGGCAAGCGCCCGTGCCTCGTCGAACCAGTGCCGCTCGAAGGTCGCTTCGTAGAGCGTCAGCAGCGCTTCCAGCAGAAAGGCGTGGTCCTCCAGGTAGGCGTTGAGCCGCCCTTCGCCGTCCTTATAGGTGCGCAGGAGCCGGCCGGAATCGTCGCGCAGGTCGCGCAGGACGAACTCGGCGCAGCCGCGGGCGGCGTCGAGATAGTCCTCCCGCCCCAGCACCGCCCCTGCCTCGGCCAGGGCAGCCAGCATCAGCGCGTTCCAGGCGGTGAGGCGCTTGTCGTCCAGTCCCGGCCGTACACGCTCCGACCTGGCGTCATAGAGCACTCGGCGGGCTTCGGCGAGGCCCTCTGGTTCGGGCGCTGAGACGCCGCCGGAGAGGCGAAGGACGTTCTTGCCCTCGAAGTTCCCGGCCTCGCTGACGCCGTAGAAGCCTGCTACGGCATCCGCCTCGTCCCCCAGCACCGAGCGCAGCTCGTCCGGCGTCCAGACGTAGAAGCGCCCCTCCTCACCCTCGGAGTCGGCATCGAGTGCGGAGTAGAAGCCGCCCTCGGGGCCGCGCATCTCGCGCAGCGCCCAGTCGAGCGTCTCCTCGCAGACCCGGCGGTAGCGCTCGTGGCCGAGCGCCTGCCAGCCATGCAGGTAGCCGCGAGCCAACAGGGCGTTGTCGTAGAGCATCTTCTCGAAGTGGGGGACGAGCCAGCTCGCGTCGACCGAGTAGCGGGCGAAGCCGCCGCCGAGCTGGTCGTAGATGCCTCCGGCCATCATCGCATCGAGGGTGCGCTCGACCGGTTTGGTGACCCCCCGCGCCAGCAGCAGCTCCAGGGCCGAGGCCGGGGGAAACTTGGGCGCGCCGCCGAAGCCGCCGCGCTCCATGTCCACGGCGCCCGTCAGGGTGGCGACGGCCGCCTCCAGCAGCTCCGTGCCCGGCGCCTCGCCCGAAGGTTCGATCGCGCCGATCGCCCCCAGGCGCGTGCGCGTCTCCGGCGCTCGCTCGCGCAGCTCGTCGCGGCGGTTCTCGAAGGCGTCGATCACCGCTTCCATGACCATGCGGAAGCTCGGCATGCCGCGACCCTCGTCGGGCGGGAAGTAGGTGCCGCCGTAGAAGGGCACGCCGTCGGGATCGCAGAAGACGGTCATCGGCCAGCCGCCGTGGCCGCTGATCGCCTGCACGGCCTCCATGTAGAGGGCGTCGACGTCGGGTCGCTCCTCGCGGTCGACCTTGACGCTGACGAAGTGCTCGTTCATGTAGGCGGCCGTCGCGGCGTCCTCGAAGGACTCGCGCTCCATCACGTGGCACCAGTGGCAGGCGGAGTAGCCGACCGAGAGCAGGATCGGCCGATCCTGCTCTCGCGCTCGTGCCAAGGCCTCCTCGCCCCAGGGGAACCACTCAACCGGGTTGTCGCGATGCTGGAGCAGGTAGGGGCTGGTCTCCTGGGCCAAGCGGTTCGCCATGGGTCCACACTACCCGCGGACCCTCGAGGCCAACTATTGGGGTGGGGGGCTAGCCGAAACTTGGTCGCAATGGCGAAAACAGGACAGTATTTAGAGAATTAATCTCCAGCAATATCTACCTTTCGCGGGTGGCTAACGAACGAACCCCGGCGAATGGGGAGCCGGCCATCGAAGCCGTGCTCCAAAAGCTCGCTGACGATGACCGTCAGGTCATCCTGGCGGCGCTCGAGCGGGCCGAGCGGACCGAGGCCGAGCTGCGCTACCTGGCCGACCACGACTCGCTGACCGGGTTGCTCGATCGGCGCCGCTTCCGCGGCGAGCTCGACCAGTACGTCTCCTTCAGCGCCCGCTACGGCGGTCTCGGCGCGGTGATGATCATCGACATCGACGGGCTCAAGGGCGTGAACGACGCCCTCGGTCACCACGCCGGCGACAACCTGATTCGCCAGGTCGCCGAGGTGATGCGCGAACGCGTTCGCGCCACCGACATCGTCGCCCGCCTCTCCGGCGACGAGTTCGCGATCCTGATGCCCCAGACCGGCGTCGAGGGCGCGATGCAGCTCGGCGAAGACCTGCGCACCCAGGTCGCCGAGAACGTCCGGCCGACTTCCGACGCCGAGGCGGCGACGATCAGCGTCGGCATCACGATGTTCGGCGGTGGTGAGAAGGGGTCCGGTTCCGAAGCCGTGCTGGTCGCCGCCGACCAGGCGATGTACCAGGCCAAGGAGGGAGGGCGTAATCAGATCGCCCTCTTTCGTGACCCTGACGAGCCTCACCGCGAGCCGGAGCGGCGACAGACGACCGCGGCGCGGATCCGCGACGCGCTGACCGAGGATCGCCTCAGCCTGCATTCCCAGCCGATCCGCAGCCTCGCCTCGGGGGGAATCGAGCGCTACGAGCTGCTGCTGCGCATGACCAACGACTCGGGCGAGCTTCTCCCAGCGGCCTCCTTCATCCAGGCAGCGGAGCGCTCGGGGATGATCCAGGAGCTCGACCGCTGGGTGGTCGCGCAAGCGCTCGAGTTGCTCGCCGAGCGCGAGCGACAGGGGGCGCCGCTTTCGGTGCACGTGAATCTTTCCGGCGCTTCGCTGACCGACATTTCGGTGCTCGAGTTCATCGAAAGGCGCCTCGACGAAGGTAGTGCCGATCCCTCGCGCTGCACCTTCGAGATCACCGCGACGGCAAACGTCCACGACTATGAGCAGGCAACCGGCTTCGCCGATCGCCTCACCGAGTTCGGTTGCCAGGTGGCGATCGACGATTACGGCGCCGGCTTCGGCCCCTTCCACTACCTGAAACAGATCCCCTTCGACCTGATCAAGATCGACGGCTCCTTCATCCGCGACATGCCGCGCTCAGACGCCGACCAGTTGACCGTGCAGGCGATCGTCCAGATCGCCCGTGGTCTCGGCAAGGCGACGATCGCCGAGTACGTCCAGGACGATCAGACCGCCACGATGCTGCGCGACTACGGCGTCGACATGGCCCAGGGCTTCCACCTCGGCCGCCCGGTGGGCTTAGACGAGGCCTTCGCCGAGACTGTTTAGCGCTTGCCGCGCAGCTCGGCGCGCTTGATCTTCCCGCTCGCCGTCTTTGGCAGCTCGCTGGCGAACTCGACTATGCGGGGGAACTTGTAGGGGGCCGTCTCGCGCTTGCAGTGTTCCTGCAGCTCACGGGCCAGCTCCTCGCTCGGCTCGCGATCGCGGGGGACGACGATTGCGCGGACGACGGCGCCGCGCTCGGGGTCCGGGTGGGAGACCGCCGCCGCCTCGGCGACCGCGGGGTGCGCGAGCAGCGCCGACTCCACCTCGACCGGGCCGATCCGGTAGCCGGAGGAGACGATCACGTCGTCGTTGCGGCCCTCGAACCAGAGGTGGCCGTCGTCCTCCTGGCGGACCAGGTCGCCGGTCGGCCACCACTGGCCCTCGAAGCGCTCGCCGTCGAGATAGCGCGAGAAGAAGGTGGGGGAGGTGGATGCCTCGAGCTGGAGCTCGCCGTCGACGACGCGGACCTCGATGCCCGGCAGCGGTTTCCCCATCGAGCCGGGCCGGACCGGTTCGCCTTCGAGGTTGCCGGAGATGTGGCCGGTCTCGGTCTGGCCATAGCCGTCGGCGGGCTCACAGCCCATCGCCTCGCGGAAGGCGGCGACCGTCTCCGCCTCGAGTGCCTCGCCCGCGGAGACCATGCGGCGCAGGGTGGGGAGGGGGCGCAGCGCGGTGCGCTTGGCGAGCATCCGGTACTCGGTCGGCGCCTGGCAGAGCACGTTGACGCCGAGCGCCTCGGCCAGGTCGAGCCGCTCCGCCGGGTCGAAACGCCCGTCGTGGATCACAGCCGTGGCGCCGGTCAGCCAGGGGGCGAGGAAGACGTTGCGGGCCGACTTCGACCAGCCCGGCGCGGTCGTGCACCAGACCAGCTCGCCCGGGCGCGAGCCGAGCCAGTGCTCGGCCTGGGCACGTTGTCCGGCCAGGTAGCGGTAGGCGTGGACGACGCCGCGCGGCTCGCCGGTCGTGCCGGAGGTGAAGACGATCAGCGCCGGGTCCTCCGCGTCCATCCGCTCGATCGACGCCGGCGTCTCCTGGGGGCGGTCCTCGTCGAGAGTGCCGGCGACCTCGTCCAGGGTCATCGCCGGCACCTCGTCGGGTAGCTCGCCGAGCGCGTCCTCGTCGGCGACGCAGAGTGCCGGCGCCGCGGCGCTCGCGCGCAGCTCGAGGTCGTGGCGGCGAAGCTGCGGGCTGCAGGGGAGGGCCACGGCGCCCATCCGCCAGCAGGCGAGCAGGGTCAGCGCCCACTCGATCCGGTTGCCGACCAGGGTCATCACCACGTCGCCGCGGCGCACGCCACGTGCCGCGAAGGCGCCCGAGAGCCCGGCCGAGCGGGCGATCAGTTCGCCGAAGTACCAGTCGCGCCGGTTTCCCTCCGCGTCGACGGCGACGATCCCCAGCCGCGAAGCCGGCGAGCGCTCCATCACGTCCTCGACGAAGTTCACGCGCGGCAGTCTGCCGAAGTGCCGGTCAGGCGGCGGATTCGGAAGGAGCCGGCTCGGACTCGGACACGCCGAAGCGTTCCTGCAGGCGGCGCAGCGGCCGCGGCGCCCACCAGTTCCACTCGCCGAAGAGGCGCATCAGCGAGGGGACGAGGAGGGCGCGGACGACGGTAGCGTCGAGCATCACGCCGACCGCCATGCCGATCGCGATCTGTTTGACGAAGAAGACGCTGCTGACGCTGAAGGCGAGGAAGACGACGGCGATCGCCAGCGCGGCGGCGGTGATCACCCGGCCGGTGCGGGCGATGCCGACGGCAACGGCCTCCTCGTTGCTGTCGCCGAGGTCCCGCCGTTCCTTGATCCGCGCGATCACCAGGACGGCGTAGTCGGTGGCGAGGCCGAAGATCACCGCGAAGAGGAAGACGAGGCTGGTCACCTCGATCGCGTTCGGGCCGGTGTAGTCGAGCGGGCTCTGCAGCCAGCCCTCCTGGAAGGCGAGAACGAGGATGCCGAGCGTCGCTCCCAGGGTCAGCGAGTTCATCACCAGCGTCTTGATCGGCAACAGCACCGAGCCGGTCAGCAGGAAGAGCAGGACCAGCGTGGTCAGGGCGATGATCCCGACCACCAGCGGCGCGTGCTCGATCAGGCTCTGCTTCTGGTCGATGAAGCCGGCCGTGTTGCCGGAGACGAGCACCGCCGTCGCGCCCGGCGGCGACAGATCGCGGATCGCGTGCACGGCGTCCTGGGTGCCGCCCTGGAGCGCCTGTTCGGAGGGGGCGAAGTTGGCGTAGGCAACCCCTCCCGGCGTGGGGATGAAGGGCGAGCCGCCGGTGACGCCGTCGACAGATTCGATCTGCTTGCGGAAGCCCGCCAGCTGGGCTGGACCGGCGCCGCCGTCAACGGTCACGGTGATCGCTTCGGTGACGTCGCGCGGATAGTGCGCTTCGAGGTACCGGTAGGCGTCATAGGAGGGCTGGCCGGGGGGTACGGCTTCGGAGCTGGGGCCGGTCAGCGTCGTCCACAGCAAGGGCGACGCCGCGGCCAGCAGCAACGCCGAGCTGGCCAGCGCCACGGCGACCGGGCGGCGCATGACGCCGCGGGCGAGGCGGTACCAGCCGTCGGAGGTGTCGGACACCGCGGGCCCACGGCGGATCGAGAGAGCGTCGATGCGCGTGCCCAGCAGGGCGAGCAAGGAGGGCACGACGAGGATCGCGACCACCGAGGAGAGGATCGCGACCGAGGCGCCGGCGACGGCCATCGAGTAGAGGAAGCGCTGCGGCATGACGATCAGGGCGGCCAGCGCGGCGGCGACGGTGAGGCCGGAGAAGACCGCGGTGCGCCCGGCCGTCTGAACGGTGCGGCGGTGCGCCTCCCGCGACGCACCGCCGCCACGCCCTATCTCCTCGCGATAGCGCGAGACCATCAGCAACGCGTAGTCGACCGCCAGGCCAAGACTCAATCCGGTTGCGATGTTGAGGGCGAAGAGGGAGGTATCGGTGAAGCTCGACATGATCCGCAGCACCATCAGCGTGCCGATGATCGAGACGACGCCGATCAACAGCGGGATCGACGCCGCGACCACGCCGCGGAAGACGAACAGCAGCAGGAGGGCGAGGATCGGGAAGGCGATCAGCTCGGCCTTGGTGAGGTCCTCGCGGGTCTGGTCGTTGGTCTCGTTGAAGCCGGGGGCGAAGCCACCCATCTCCACGTTCAGCGAGCTGGAGGCGATCACCGGTTCGACGCCTTCCGCGGCGATGCCGCCAGCGTCCTCGATATCCGTGGTCGAGAGGTAGCCCGCGACGGCGATCGATTCGCCGTCGCGGGCGATCAACTTGGCGCCGGCGCGTGGTTCGCGCAGCGGGTTGACCACATGGCCGACGTACTCGACCCCCGCCATGCCGCGGCTGATCCGGTCGACCTCACGACGGACGGCGGGGCTGCTCAGGTCGAGCTTGCCCCCACCCGGATCGCGTGCGACCAGGACGATCGCCGGGTTGGGGTTGTAGCCGAGCGAGTCGTGGAGGAGGGTGGTCGCCCGCTCGCTCTCGGAGGAGGAATCGGCGAAGCCGGCGGCCTTCAGGTGGCTCTCGACGTCTTTGCCGGCCGCCGCGGCGAAGATTACGAAGATCCCGACGAGGGCAAGGACCAGCTTCGGGTGCTTCCAGGTCAGGTCGGCAATGCGGTTCATGCGACTCCTAACGAGGGCGGGGACCGAGACGTGAGAACGAGATCGCGCGGAACGGTACCAGATTCCCAAGTTGCCACTTTGAAAAACAAATTAACGCTGTTACCATCGCTACTATCGAAGCCATGTCGCGCCGCGAATACGACCAATCCTGCAGCCTTGCCTGCGCTCTCGACCGGATCGGTGAGCGCTGGTCGCTGCTGATCGTGCGCGAGCTCTCGCTCGGCCCGCTGCGCTTCTCCGACCTCGTCGGCAACGTCGGCGGTGCGCCCACCGACGTCCTCACCAAGCGCCTGCGCGACCTGGAGAGCCACGGCATCGTTCGCCGACGCGAGCTCACGCCTCCCGCCACCGGGGTCGCCTACGAGCTGACCGACGTCGGCTGGGCGCTGGAGCGGCCGATGCTCGAGCTGGGCCGCTGGGGCCTGCACTTCGAGCGCGTCGATGATGTGGTTGATCTGGCGCCGACCTCGCTGCCCAACGCGATCCGTGTGATCGCCCAGCCTCCACGGGACGCGCGGCTGACGATCGGCCTGCAAAGCGGCGGTCAGCCCTACTGGCTGCGGATCGAGGAGGGCTGGATCGCCGCCTCGCGGGGCGTGGCGGACGATCCCGACGTGACCCTCTGCGGCGAGCCCGCCGACGTCCTGGCCGTCTTGGTTGCCGGCGAGCCGGCCGAGCCCCGCATCGAGATCGAGGGCGATCGCGGTGCCCTCGAGGAGCTGCGCGCGATGGTCGTCCTGCCCGACCGGCTGCGCCAGGCCGCACTCGCCCTCGTAGCCGGCGCGACGGCCGAGCCGGCCGTCGCCTAACGCAGTTCGGCCGAGCTCTTGCCGAGCAGCTGGCGGGCGACGATCAGCAGCTGGATCTGCTGGGTGCCCTCGAAGATGTCGAGGATCTTGGCGTCGCGGGCCCACTTCTCCAGCAGCTCGTCCTCGCCGTAACCGACCGCGCCGCAGAGCTCGACGCAGCCGAGCGCCACGTCGACGCAGGTGCGGCCGGCCTTGGCCTTCGCCATCGAGGCCTGCAGCGAGTTCGGCTTGCCGTTGTCGGCCATCCATGCCGCCTGCAGGGTGAGCAGGCGGGCGGCCTCGAAGTCGGCCTCCATCTCCAGGTAGCGGGAGACGGCGGCGGGCTGGGAGAGGGCCGGCAGGGCGTAGTCGATCTCGACCCCCGCTTCGGCGAGGCACTCGCGCGCCCGCTCCAACGAGGCCCGAGCGACGCCGACCGCCATCGCCGCGACCAGCGGCCGCGTGTTGTCGAAGGTCTGCATCGCCCCGCCGAAGCCCTGCTTGTCCTCGACCTCGGAGCTGCCCAGCAATGCCTCTTTCGGCACCCGGCAGTCCTGCAGGATGAAGTTGGCGGTGTCCGAGGCGCGGATCCCGAGCTTGTGCTCGAGCCGGTCCAGCTTCAGGCCCGGGTTGTCGCGCTCGACGATGAACGACTTGATCGCCGCCCGGCCCTTGGAGGGGTCGAGCGAGGCCCAGACGACGATCAGGTCGGCGCGGTCGCCTGAGGTGACGAAGATCTTCTCGCCGTTGAGCACGTACTCATCGCCGTCGAGCTTGGCCGTGGTGCGGATCGACGCCGAGTCCGAGCCGGCCTCCGGCTCGGTGATCGCCATCGCCGCCCACTTGCCGCCGTAGCGCTCGAGCTGCTCCTCGGTCGCCACCGAGGCGATCGCCGAGTTGCCGAGCCCCTGGCGCGGCATCGAGAGCAGCAGGCCGACGTCCCCCCAGCAGAGCTCGATGATGCCGAGCACGGTGGAGAGATTGGAGCCGTTGCGGTTGCCGGTGTCGCCGTTGTCGCTCTTCTCGCGGCGCACGCCGGCCGCACCGGCGCCGCCGATGTCGGAGCCCTCGTTCATCCCGTCGATCAGCGAGGCGAGCATGTCGAGCTCCTTGGGGTAGGAGTGCTCGGCCTCGTCGTACTTGCGGGAGATCGGCCGGAAGACCTCGGTCGCGACCTGGTTGGCCTGGCTGGCCAGTGGCTTGAACTTCTTCGGTATCTCGAGATTGATCATGGTTGCCTTTCGCTTTGAGTCGAGCGCGACGCGCTAGACGAGCAGGGCGCCCTCCATCACGCCCGCTGCACGGAGGTCGCGGTACCAGCGCTCGACCGGGTGCTCCTTGACGAAGCCATGCCCACCGAGAAGCTGCACTCCTTCGGAGCCGATCTCCATCCCCTTGGCGGCACAGAGCTTGCGCGCCAGGGCCGCCTCGCGGCTGAACTCCTGACCCTGGTCGGCCCGGCTGGCCGCGCGGTAGGTGGCGAGCCGCATGCCGCCCGTCTCGATGCCGATGTCGGATACGCCGAAGGCGACCGCCTGGCGGTTGGAGATCGGTTCGCCGAAGGCGGTGCGCTCGTTGACGTAGGGGATGACGTAGTCGAGGACGGCCTGCGCGGCGCCGACCGCCAGCGAGCACCAGGCGATCCGCGCCCGCTGCACGCACTCGACGTAGTCCTCGCGCTTGCCCTCGCCGAGCAGGGCCGTGGACGGCAGGCGCACGCCCTCGAGCAGAAGGCGGCCGGTGGCGGCGGGCCGCAGGCCCATCGCTGGCTCGTCCTGCACGGAGAGGCCGGAAGCACCGGACTCGATCACGAAGAGCGCCGGGCCAAGGTCCTCCGCCTCCGCCGCGACGACAAAGAGCTCGCAATCGGTGGCGCGGGCGACGAGCGACTTGGCGCCGTCGAGCACCCAGTCCTCGCCGTCGCGGCGAGCAGTGGTCTCCAGCTCGAGCGGATCGAAGAGCGGCCGCGGCTCCAGCAGGGCCAGGGCCGCCGCCGGTATCTCCTCGCCGCTGAAGGCGGGCAGGTAGGTCGCCTCCTGCTCGGCTGTGCCCCAGTGACCGATCGCGGTGGCGACAGCGCCGGGGGCGAGTGCGGCGTAGGCGATCCCCATGTCGCCATGGGCGAGGGCCTCGCCGACCAGGACGCTGGTCGTCGCGGCCTGCTCGTGCATCACCCCGCCCAGCTCCTCGGGAATACCGAGCATGTTGACGCCGAGCTCGTTGACCTGGGAGAGCAGCTCGGCCGGGATCGCCCGCTCGTCGTCGGCCGCCTGCGCGGCGGGCCGCACCTTGGCCTCGGCGAAGTCGCGCACCGCCTCCTGGAACATCTCCTGCTCGTCGTCGGGGGTGATGTCGAAGAGGCTGCGCGGCTTGCCCGTCGCCTGGCGCGCCGGTTTACCCAGCTTTTGCGCCGCCTTGAAGGTGCGCCCCGCGGCGGTCGCGGTGCGGAAGCCGCCCTTGGTGCCCTGGAAGAGCGCCCGCTCTACCTGTTTGCGGACCCGGATCCGATCGAGCAGGTCCGAGCCGGCGAGCCAGTTCAGCGCTCGTAGGCCGTAGCCCATGCTGCGCTCAGCCACTCCCGTGCTGCTTTTGCCGTTGCCGTTCACTTGGAATTCCTCCCGCTGTTCTTGTTGGATGCGGCCGTTGGTCTCTTCTTCGTCTCGATCGGCTCGACGGCGCCGTCGAGGTGAGGGGTCTGTCGCTTGGCGTCGCGCACGGCGAAATGGATCTCCTCGCTATCCGCGTCGCTGAGGAACTCGACCCTGCCCGGCAGGCGGATCGGCTTGCGAAAGCGGACCTCGACGGCGAAGGCATCGGGCAGGCGCCCCTCCAGCGCAGCCAGGCAACGCGCCTTGGTCCACATGCCATGGGCGATCGCACCGGGAAAGCCAAGCGGTTTTGCGGTCAAGGCGTGCATGTGGATCGGGTTGCGATCGCCGGAGACCGCCGCGTAGCGTCGTCCCAAATCGCTCCCCAGTCGCCACTCGGCGCTAGGGGTCAGCGCGGGCTCCTCCGGCCGATGGGCCGATTTGTCGACTCCGAGTTGACTTTTAGGCCCATCGGCGGGCTGCTTTGCGGGCTTTCCGCGGCGCAGCATGGTGCTGGTCGACTCCCAGGCCTTTTCGTCGGCGATCCAGGCCTCGGTGAGGAGGCTGAAGGTGCGGCCGCTGCGGTGTGGCTCGAGCGCGGTCGGGCGCACGACCAGCTTGAGCTCCTCGCCGAGCCCGATCGGCCGGTGCTGGACGATCCGGTTCTCGACGTGGACGAGGCCGACCGCACCGAAGGGAAAGCTGCCGTCGGCCATCACCGCCATGTGCAGGGGGAAGGCGAGCACATGGGGATAGGTGGGCGGAAGCTGGTCGCGCAGGGTGAAGCCGCAGACCTTGGCGTAGGCCGCGACCGCCTCGGGGTCCGGTCGCACCGCTTCGAGGGTCAGCTCCAGGTCGGGCACGTCCTTGCCCCTGCCGGGGACGAAGGGCAGCAGCGAGGCGCCAGGGATCAGCGGGGCGGCGGCCCGCGCGTAGAGCGGCAGGATGGCGGGCGAACTGTCGAGGGCGCGGGTCGCCATCAGGCCCCCAGCAAGCTCTGGCCGCAGACCCGCACGACGTTGCCGTTGACGCCGGTCGATGCCGGGCTGGCGAACCAGGCGATCGTCTCGGCGACGTCGACCGGCAGGCCGCCCTGCGACATGCTGTTCATGCGGCGGCCGGCTTCGCGGATCGTGATCGGCATCGCGTCGGTCATCTGCGTCTCGATGAAGCCGGGGGCGACGGCGTTGATCGTCGCGCCGCGCTTGGCCAGCTCCGGCGCCAGCGCTTCGACCATGCCGATTACGCCGGCCTTAGAGGTCGCGTAATTCGTCTGGCCGGAGTTGCCGGCGATGCCGCTCATCGAGGAGACGCAGACGATGCGGCCGTTTTTGCGCAGCTGGTCGCGGTGGAGCAGCTCGTCGTCGATCCGCTCCTCGCTGGAAAGGTTGATCTCCATCAGCGAGCTCCAGCGGTCCTCCGGCATCTTGGCCAGGGTGCGGTCGCGGGTCACGCCGGCGTTGTGGACGACCACGTCGACGCCGTCGGAGAGGCGCTCGGCGATCGTGCCCGGGGCGTCCTCGTCGGTGATGTCGAGCTCGATCGTCTCCGCCTCGAGTCGCTCGGCAACCGCGGCAAGCTCAGCGGAGAGCGCCGGCACGTCGAGCAGGACGAGCTCGGCGCCGTCGCGGTGCAGCGTCTCGGCGATCGCCTCGCCGATGCCGCGCGAGGCGCCGGTGACCAGCGCCCTGACGCCGTCCAGAGGCTGCTCCCATTCGACCTGCGGGGCCCTGGCCACGCCCTTGCCGATCCGCACCACCTGGCCGGACACGTAGGCCGAGCGTGGGGAGAGCAGGAAGCGCAGGGTGGAGTCGAGCTGATCCTCGGCCCCCTCGGCGACGTAGACGAGCTGCACGGCGACGCCGCGGCCGATCTCCTTGCCGAGCGAGCGGGTGAAGCCCTCCAGGGCGCGCTGCGCGGTCGCCGCGCGGGCCGGCAGGCCGGCCGGTGGAGCGCCGAGCACGACGATCCGACCGGAGCGCGCGACGCGCTTGACGCTTGGATGGAAGAAGCGCTGCAGCTCGACCAGCTCGGTCGAGTCGGTGATCCCGGTTGCGTCGAAGACCAGGGCGTGAACCGGGCTGTCGGACTTCTCCGGTCGGGGCGCGCCGATCTCGCCGAGCAACCGCTCGAGCGTCTGCTCGAGGCGCCCACCCGGGGCCGCGCCGCTGAGGACCGCGCCGGGTGCGACCGAATCGCCGGGCGAGTGGCGCCTCAGCTCGGTCGGGCGGGGGAGGCCGACGCGGGGGGCGATCAGCCGGCCGGGCGGCGAGTTGACGAGCTGTGCGTAGACGTCGCTCATTTCCCATCCTTTCCGGGGCTCTCGAGGATCGCGACGACCCCTTGGCCGCCGGCGGCGCAGATGCTGATCACGCCGCGGCCGGAGCCGCGCGCGTGCAGCTCCTTGGCCAGCGAGGCGACGATGCGCCCACCGGTGGCGGCGAAGGGGTGGCCCGCGGCAAGCGAGCTGCCGTTGACGTTGAGCCGATCGCGGTCGACAGCGCCAAGCGGCTTGTCGCGGCCGAGGCGATCGCCGCAGAAGCGCTCGTCCTCCCAGGCGCGCAGCGTGCAGAGGACCTGCGCCGCGAAGGCCTCGTGGATCTCGTAGAGGTCGAAGTCCTGCAGCTCGAGGCCATTGCGGTCGAGCATGCGCGGCATCGCGTACGCCGGCGCCATCAGCAGGCCCTCGCGCTTGTGGACGTGGTCGATCGCCGCGGTCTGCCCGTCGACGAAGTAGGCGAGGATCGGCAGGCCGCGTTGCTTCGCCCACTCCTCGCTGGCCAGCAGCACCGCCGAGGCGCCGTCGCTGAGCGGGGTCGAGTTGGCCGCGGTCATCGTGCCGTCCTCGCCACCGAAGACCGGTCCTGAGCTTGGCCAGCTTCTCGGTCGAGGAGTCCGGGCGCAGGTTCTGATCGCGCTCGAGCCCGAGGTAGGGGTTGACGAGGTCGTCCATGAAGCCGCGCTCGTAGGCGGCGGCGAGGTTGTGGTGGCTGCGCACCGCGAGCTCGTCCTGCTCCTCGCGGCTGACCTCCCACTCCGCGGCCATCAGCGCGCAGTGCTCGCCCATCGAGAGGCCGGTGCGGGGCTCCTCGTTGCGGGGGATCGAGGGGACGACCTGGCCGGGGCGCAGTCGGGTCAGCTGCTTGAGCCGTCCGCCGGTCGACTTCTCGCGGTTGACGTCGAGCAGCACCTCACGCAGGTCCTCGTTGAGCCCGATCGGGGCGTCCGAGGTGGTGTCGGCGCCGCAGGCGATGCCGGCGTCGATCTGGCCGAGGGCGATCTTGTTGGCGACCAGGATCGTCGTCTCCAGGCCGGTGCCGCAGGCCTGCTGAACGTCATAGGCGGGCGTCTCGGGGGCGAGCCGCGTGCCGAGCACGCTCTCCCGGGTCAGGTCGCGGTCGCGCGAGTGCTTCAGCACGGCGCCGCCGGCGACCTCGCCCAGCGCCTCGCCACCGAGCGAGAAGCGCTCGACCAACCCGTCCAGCGCGGCGGTGAGCATGTCCTGGTTGGAGGCGCGCGAGTAGACCGAGTTGGAGCGCGCAAAAGGGATTCGGTTGCCGCCGACGATGGCGACCCGACGGGGACTGTCAGTCAACGTCGATGCCTTTCGATTTGGAGTGCGATACAGGACGTGCAGGGGCCGCAAAAGCCTCCCGCCGTGAACTACCCACTACATGGATCGATGTAAACGTAACCGAGACATCGATCGATGTCCAGGTCTATGTGAGGCGTCCCACACAACCTCGGGGTGCTCAGGCGACCTCGGAGAAGCCGTAACGCGCTTGAAAGCGGCTGCAGCGGCTTGGGCGCCCACCAGTTCCAGTCGCCGAAGAGGCGCATCAGGGCTGGAACCAGCAGCGCTCTGACCAGGGTCGTGTCGATCAGGACCGCGGCGGCGTAGCCGAGGCCCGCCTCCTTCATGAAGAAAATCGAGCTGGTCGTGAAGGCGAGGAAGACGGCGGCCAGGCAGAGGCCCGCGGCGGAGATCACCCGGCCGGTGCGGGCGATGCCGCGCGCGACCGCCTCTTCGTTGGGCAGGCCGGAGTCGTGCAGCTCCTTGATTCGCGCCAGGACCAGGACCGCGTAGTCGGTGGAGAGGCCGAAGATCACCGCGAACATCAGCACCAGCGTCGAGGTCTCCATTCCTTCGGGACCGTCATAGCCGAGCGGCCCGTCGAGCAGGCCCCACTGGAAGGCGGCGACGATCACTCCGAGCGTGCCCGCCAGGGTGAGCAGGTTCATCAGCAGCGTCTTCAGCGGCAGCACGACCGAGCCGGTCAGCATGAACAGCAGGATCAGGGTGGTCAGCGCGATCACGCCGATGACCAGCGGGAGGTTCTGGCCGAGGCTTGTCTTCAGGTCGAGGAATTCGGCGGTGTAGCCGGAGACGAGCAGCGGCGCCGGTCCCTGCACGGCGCGGATTTCCCGCACCGTCTCCTGCGACTCCTCGCTGAGCGAGTCGTCGGCGTTCACGCGCAGGCCGAAGCTGGCGACGGCGAGGTCAGGGGCGGCGTGCCGGAAGGGCACCGGCGACGCGATCCCTTCGATTGCGCCAATTCGCCGCGAGAGGCTTCGGAGCTGTGCCTTGCTCGCCGGTCCGTCGACGACGACCGGAATCGGAGTTCCGAGTGCGGTCGGGTAGTCGCGATTGATCGTCACCACGACATCGCGCGACGGTTTGCCTTTGGGCATCGTGTCGGTACCGGGAATGGTCAGGTTGACCCCCAGCATCGGCACGGCGAGGAGGAGCAGCAGCGCTGAGGTCGAGAGCGCCACCGCGACCGGGTGGCGCATTACCCCGCGGGCCAGCCGGTACCAGCCCCCCGACTCGTCCGAGACAGCGGGACCGCGGCGCAGCGAGAGAGCGTTGACCCGCTCGCCGAGCAGCGCCAGCAGCGCGGGCACGACCAGCAGCGCCCCGAACGCGGCGAAGAGCGACACGAACGCGCCCCCGGCGCCGAGCGAGTAGAGGAAGCGTTGGGGGAGCAGGGTCAGCGCCGCCATCGCCGCCGCAACCGTGAGGCCGGAGAAGATCACCGTGCGCCCGGCCGACTCGACCAGGCGGCGGTGCGACTCCTGACTCGGCCCGTCGCGCTCCAGCTCCTCGCGGTAGCGGGTGACGAGCAGAAGGCCGTAGTCGACCGCCAGGCCGAGCCCCATCGCGGTGGTGATGTTGAGGGCGAAGACGGAGGTGTCGACGAACTCAGACATCACCCGCAGGGCGAGGAAGGTGCCGCCGATCGAGACTATTCCCACCAGCAGCGGGATCGACGCCGCGATCACACCGCGGAAGACGATCAACAGCAGCAGCGCCAGCAGCGGAAAGGCGATCAGCTCGGCCCGGACCAGGTCCTTCTCGATCGTGTCATTGGTCTCGTTGAAGCCGGCGGCGAAGCCGCCGACGATGACCCCGAACCGGGCCGAACTGACCCGTTCCGAGGCTTCCTCTGCGGCTCCGGTCAAGACCTCCGCGTCGTTGTCCAGGAAGTAGGCGTCGAGCAGCATCGAGCTCCGGTCGGAAGCGATCAGCTGTCGTGAGCCGCCCGCGAGCGGGTCTTCGACACGGGCGATCCCCTCGATCGAGAGGAGCTGGGCGGCGATGCGCCTGGTTTCCTCGCGCAGCGCCGGTGAGCGGAGGTGCAGCCGGCTCTCTCCCGGCGGCGGCGTGATCCGCACGACGATTCCGGGCATGACGTCGCTGCCGGTCTTCTCGATCAGCAGCTCCTGCGAGCGAGCGCTCTCGCTGGCCGGATCGCTGAAGCCGGCCGCCTTCAGGTGCTGCTGGACGTCTTTACTGAGCGTGAAGGCGAGGAGAGTGAAGACACCGACCGCCGCGAGGACCAGCTTGGGGTGCTTCCAGGTCAGGTCGGCGATCCGCGACACAGCGCCTTCGAGCATCTACGGCGGGGTAATGCCCAACCGTGAGCTTCGTCACCTAGCTTACGGCTCTGACCTATAAATAGGTTATATGACTGAAAATAAAATCATATGATTTATAATAAGGTCATGAACGTAGCCAAGCCCTTTGAGGCTTTGTCGTCGGCGGTTGACCTCGACGTCCTCGTTGCCCTGTCGAGCTCGACCACCCCGCGCAGCGGGCGGGAGGTCGCGCGGCGCGCCGGCAGATCCGTTACCGGTGTGCAGCATGCCCTCGAGCGCCTCGTTGAGCATGGCCTGGTGCATAGATTGGAGGCGGGCCGATCCTTCCTATACACGCTCAACCGCAGTCATCTGCTGGCCCCGGTTGTCGAACGGATGGCTGAAGCTCGTATGGAATTGATCCAACGGCTTCGGGCGACGGTCGATTCCTGGCGGACTCCACCGGCTCACGCATCGCTGTTCGGCAGCGCGGCGCGCGGCGACGGTGACACCGGCAGCGACATCGACCTGTTCATCGTCAGGCCGGCGGAGGCCGATGCCGACGATCCCAACTGGTCGGAGCAGGTGGACGGGCTGGCTGAATTGGTTCGGGCTTGGACCGGCAACAACGCCGGCATCGTTGAAGTCTCGGCGGATGAGTTGGACGAGTTACGTGGTGATCCACCATCCGTTATCGCCGAGCTCAGGCGGGACGCGATCGACCTTGGCGGTGTGTCCGCGAGAAGTTTGCTTGGAGCACTCTGATGGCGCCGCGCCGGGCGAGAACCCAAGACTGCGGTACGGCTCAGGCGCTTCAGCGTCTTGCGCACGCGAGAAGTTTCCTGGAGGTTGCGGAGCTCACTGCAGACGTAGATGACCCTGATCTCGAGTACGGAAGCGTGGCCGCTTCGGTCGCCGTTCTTGCTGGGATCGCTGCGGCGGATGCGGCGTGCTGTCAGGCGCTTGGCCGACGATCCCGTTCGGCCAATCACCACGATGCCGAGGTGCTTCTTGCTGACGTAACCCCCGGAGGCAAACGGGCGGCAGGTCAGCTACGCAAACTCATCACGCTCAAGGATGCGGCGCATTACGGCTTGATCAGCGTGACGGCCCCACAACTCAAGCAGTCCCTGCGCCAAGCTAGGCAACTGGTCGAATTCGCCGAAGCTGCCCTGCGGCGTTAAACAGGTCTAAGAGAGCTCGGTGTCGTCGTAGAGCTTCTTGACGTGCACGCTGCCCGCGGGGGCGGCCTCGATGCAGAGCCGGCAGAGGACGCACTCGTCGAGGTTCTTGGTGACGATTTCGACGCCGGAGTCGGTCGCGGCGAAGATGTCGACGGGGCAGACTTCTTCCAGCTTCTTGGCCAGCTCGGCGTCGCCAGCGACGGAAGCGTCGACCTCGACGTCGATGAAGACCTTGTCCAGCGTCTCGGCCATCAGGCAGCCACCCCCAGTTTCTCCTTGACCGCGTCGGGGATCTCGTCGATCCGCTCGACGACGCGGATGCCGGCGGCTTCGAGGCGGGCGATCTTCTCGGTCGCCGTGTCCTCTTTGCCCTCGACGATCGTGCCCGCGTGGCCGAAGCTCATCCCCTTCATCTCCTCGTCGTCCATGAACTTGCCGGCCATGAAGGCGACGATCGGCAGGCGCGAGTTGTTCTCCTTGACCCACTCGGAGAGCTGCGCCTCCATGCGGCCACCGGGCTCGGTGTAGATCACGATCGCCTGGGTCTGCTCGTCGGCCTCGAAGTAGGGCATCAGCTCGGCGTAGGTGGAGCCGATGATCGCGTCGCCGCCGATCGAGACGGCGGTCGAGACGCCGAGGCCGGCCTGGGTCAGCGAGGAGGAGATCTCGGTGGTCATCCCGCCCGAGCGGCTCATCACGCCGACCGGCCCGGGGGCGTAGGCCTTGGCGGCGTCTTTGGCGGGGCCGCCGATGCCGCCCATCTTGCAGACCTCTGGGACGATCAGGCCGAGGCAGTTGGGGCCGATGATCCGCGCCCCGCGCATGTCCGCCAGCTCGACCATCTGGGCTACGTCGCGGCGCGGGATGCGCTCGGTGACGATCACGATCAGCTTGATGCCGTTCTCGATCGCCTCCAGCACGGCGTCCTTGGTGAAGGCGGGGGGGACGGTGACGACCGAGCCGTCGATCGGGCCGCCGTAGTGCTCGACCGCCTGGGCGACCGTGTCGAAGACCGGCACGCCGTGCACCTCGCGGCCCTTGCGGCCGGGGGTGACGCCGCCGACGACCTTGGAGCCGTAGTCGAGGCACTCCCGGGTTAGGTTGACCGCCTCGCGGCCGGTTATCCCCTGGACGATGAAGGTCGTGTCCTTGTTCAGCAGGATCGACATCAGGCGGCCGCTCCCTGGATCTTGCTGACCGCGCGTCCGGCCGCCTCCCACATCGAGACCGAGCGGTCGCAGTACTCGACCCCGTAGCGATCGAGGATCTTGAAGCCCTCGTCCTCCCAGGCGCCGGGAATGCGGAAGATCGCGATCGTCTCACCGGGGTCCTTGCCGAGCTCGAGGCAGGCCTTGATCACACCGCGGGCGACGATGTCGACGCGGGTGTTGGAGACGATCGACATCATCACGGCGATCTTCTCGACCCCGTCCTTTTCGAGCACCTCCTTGGCCAGGCCGCAGGCCTTGGCGACCGAGGGGTTGCCGCCGATCTCGGAGTAGTTGGCCGGCTTGCCGCCCTGGCTGCGAACGGCGTCGGTCAAGGTCAGCGAGCCGCCGCCGGCGCCGATCACGAGGCCGAGATTGCCCTCGAAGCCGTGGTCCTTGCCCTGGATCACGCCGCGGTGATCGGCGGCGTCGATCGCGGCGACGTTGCGCTCGAAGTCGGAAGGCTCGTAGGTCTCGCGCGTGTCCTCCTCGGCGATCTCCAGATGCTTGCGGAGCAACGCCTTCTGCCGCCCGACCGCCTCGTTCTCCATCTCCATGTGGGCGTCGAGGGCGACGAAGCTGCCGTCGGTCAGCTCGGCCAGCGGGTTGATCTCGGCCAGGGTCATGTCGTTGTCGCGGAAGAGGCGGGCGAGGCGAGCGAGGATCGGCGTCGCGCGGTTGAGCTGCGAGCCGGTCACGCCGGTCGCCGCGACGGCCTGCTTGGCCTCGAAGTCGGCGATTGGCAGCAAGTTGGAGAGGTGGCCGCGGCCAACGTGGTCGGGATGGGTCTCGGCGACCTCCTCGATGTCGATCCCGCCCATGTCGCTGAACAGCATCAGCGGCCGCTTCGCGGTGCCGTCCCAGACCACGCTCGCGTAGTACTCCTGCTTGACCTCGGCTTTGGGATCGACGAGGACGCCACGCGGCATGTGGCCGTTGATCTCGAGCTGCAGGATCGCCTCGGCGTGCTCGGCGGCTTCCTCTGGCGTGTCGGCGAACTTGACCCCACCGGCCTTCATCCGGCCGCCGCTCAGCACCTGCGACTTGATCACCGTCGGACCGCCGATTTCCTCGGCGGCCTTACGCGCCTCGTCGGCGGTTTTGCAGAAGCCGTACTTGGTGACGGGAATCCCCGCCAGCTCGACGATCTTGCGTGCCTCGTACTCGTAGAAGCGCATTGCGGCGCGGAACCCTACCTGAGGAATGCGGCGCCCGGCTATTCGGTGCCGAAGGGCGGCAAGGGGAAGTCCGCGATGCCTCGCATCGCGAAGGGCACCGAGTTCCGCTTGCCGAAGTGAGCCCGGATCTTGCCCTGCTTGTTGCGCCCGTACCGGGTTGGCGCCCGGCCGCGGAAGATGCCCACCTCGTCAGCGCGCGCGACGAAGACACTGCGCCATTTCCCTCCCCGCAGCGCCTGGATCACGACCTTGCCGGGGCCGCTGTTCGGGGTGCGGCCCCAGAAATGCAGGCCCTTGTCGGTCGGGTAGGCGACGAAAGGGAAGCGGAAGACGTTGAGGACTTCCTTCGGTTGGTCTTCGGGGACGGTCGGGCCGCGGAAGTAGAGGCCGGACTGCAGCGACTGTTCGTACTGCGAGCCGTTTTTGGGCGCGTCGCGCAGGCTGTACCAGAAGAACGTGTCGACGCCGTCGGCCCATATCTCGTGCATCGCCTCGGCGGTCCAGCGGCAGAGGGTCTTCATCGGCAGGCCACCGGAGTCGGGCGGGTTCGAGTCCCAGGAGAACTCGGTGATCCAGAGCGGCGTGCTGGGAAACGCCCCGTGGATTCGCCCGGCTCGGTCTGCGGCCGCGAGCAGCTTGGTCAACTTGGGAAGATCGCCGAGCTGGACCTCGTTGGGGTTGCCTTTGTGAGTCGGCCCGCCGCTCGTGTACGGGTGCATGTCGAAGATGTCGAAATGAACCCCGCCTTCACAGTCGTCTTTGGTCGGCCGGGGGTTCTTGCCCCCGGTCATGCAGAGCAGCAGCCTGGTGAATTGCAAAGGCCCGATCGTCAGCGGGGGAACGGCGATCGGCCCGAGGCCCGCCGCGATCACGAGGTTGGATGAGTCGACCGCCTTGATCGCCGTATAGAAGGAATTGATCAGCGCCCGGTAGAGCGTCGGCGAAACCGGCTTGTCGCCTTCGTACTGGGGGTTGAAATAGAGGCTCAGGTTGGGCTCGTTCAGCCCCTGCCAGTACTGCACCCGCGGCAGCCCGCCGAACTGGCCGCTGTAGCGTCGCGCGGCCGCGGTGGCGAAGGCGGCCAGGGCTGCTGGGTCGGGATTGCATGGGGAGCCGCCGCTGAGCTCGCGCCCGGGGCACCGTTGGGCCCACTCGGGGGCGCTGCGGATCTGGAGCACCGGGGTCAGGCCGTTGGCGACCGCTGCGCTGACCCAGCGATCGGTCAGCTCCCAGAAGTAGTGCGAGTCGGCGGGGTCTTCGGGCTGCCAGGAGGCCGGCAATTTACGGGGGGCCACTTCCGACCAGCGCACCGGCGTCTGGGCAAGCTGAGCACCGGCCTGCCTGACATGTTCGAGCTCGACCTCGGGTTCTTCGTAGGGCAGGACGTAAGAGATCCCGGTCTGAAATGGCTGTGGCGCGGCGGCGCTTGCCGGGGCGGCGAGGGCAGCGAAGACGGCGCAGATCAGGATCAGTAGTAGCAGCGCTCGGGCGCTATTGCCCGGCGCCGTAGCGGCCGAACTGGGGCTACTCAACCCGCTGCCTCTGTCGCCGCAGATAGAAGAGCGACCAGAGCACGGTGGCGATGATTATCAGCGGCAGCCACGGGCTCGAGCCTCCAACCGCGGAGAGGCCGGTCGCTTGGCCGAGCGCCGAACCGATGCCGGACGATCCGCTTTGGCTTTGATCGGATACCGGCGAGGAGCCGGTGCTCGCGTTCTTGGCCTGTTGTTGTGAGGGGCTCGGCCCATCACTGCCGCTGGACTTGCCCTGGCCACCTCCGCCCGCCGTGCTTGCGCTGCCGTCGTTCGGCGCGGAGGACGCCTGCGTGTCCTCGTCTGAGGGGGTTGCGATCGAGTCCGGCGCCGTGGAGGCGGCAACCTCGGCTGCCGCCTTGCCTGCCGGCCCCTGATCTTCGAGCTTTTTCGTCTTTTGCGAGCCGAGAACCTCGAGCGGAGAGCGGTGGTGCGCCGCCTGATCGGTCTTCTTGTCGCCGCCGGAAGTCGGGAAGGCCTCCGTGTATTGGGCGGCGGCCGAGTTGCTCGGTGGCAAGACCTCTTCTTCGGCCGCAGCCAGGCTGGCCGGCATCAGTAGGAAGGCGGCGATTGCCGCGCTCGAGAGCGCAAGGGGGGTTCTGGGTCGCTTCATCCGGTTTTGTGCTCCAGTGGGTACTCAGCTGCGCGCGGTCTGTCCGGCGCCCGCTCGTAGCATAGAACCGCATGCACTCGACAACGATGCGGTCCAGCGCCGCGCAGGAATACCTCCGCAGGGTCGATTGGGGCGCGGTAGCAACCTGGTTGCTCGGTTTCGGCCTCGTCACCTACCTCGGCCTCGAAGGCGGTGGCTACGACCCACTCGTCCACGACCGGGTCGGCATCGCGATCTGGTGGGTCCTGCTCGTCGGGGTGGCTGTCGGCGCCCTGCCCCGCCGTCGCCTGCCCACTCTTGCCTGGACCGCGCTGGCCCTGCTTGCCGCCTTCGTCGTCTGGACGGCGCTCAGCCTGGGCTGGACCGAGAGCGCCGAGCGGACGTCCGCGGACGTTGCGCGCATCGCCGGCTACCTCGGCGCCTTCGCGCTTGCCCTCTTCTGCGCAAGCTCGCAAAACCCCCGCAGGCTGGTCGAGGGAGTCGCGGCGGGGATCGCGCTTGTTGCCCTGATCGCGTTGCTGTCGCGTTTGCACCCGTCCTGGTTTCCAACCGCACACGAGACGGGGCAGTTTCTCTCCACCGGCCGTGAACGCCTCTCCTATCCGCTGAACTATTGGAACGGCCTCGCCGGCCTGATCGCGATCGGCGCCCCGCTGCTGCTCTACGTCGCCACCTCCGCGCGGTCGATCCTCGTCCGGGCGCTGACCGCTGCTGCTCTCCCCGCGATCGCGCTCACCGCCTTCTTCACCCTCTCGCGCGGCGGCATAGCGGCGACCTTCGTTGCCCTCGCCATCTTCCTTGTCCTCATTCCCGATCGTCTGCCGAGGCTGGCCACGGCTCTTGTCGCCGCCATCGGGTCGGTGGTCCTCGTGGCTGCCGCCACGCATCGTGATCTTCTGCAGGAGGGTTTCGTCAACAACGACACGGCGCGCCAGCAGGGCAACGAGCTGCTCGTGCTCACCCTGGTCGTCTGTCTCGTCGTGGGCCTGGTGCAGGTGGGCCTGTCGGGCGCTCTATTCGGCGGTCGGCGACCGAGTTGGACGCTGGTCCCCCGCCATCGGTCCCTGGCTGTCAGCGCCGTTGCGGCAGTGGTGGTGCTGGTCGCGGCCGTTTCGCTGGACGTGCCCAGCCGCGCCTCGAACGGCTGGGACGAATTCAAACAGGGAGGGGGTCCCGGGACGGGTCCGGAACGCTTTAGCAGCGCCGCGGGGCAGAGCCGCTACCAGTTCTGGAGCGCCGCGGCAGACGAGAACGCGAGCGAGCCCCTGACCGGCACCGGCTCCGGCACCTTCGAGTACTGGTGGACCCGCAACGGAGATGTTCCCGAGGTCGTCCACGACACCCACTCGCTGTACATGCAGACCCTCGGCGAGCTCGGCATCATCGGGCTTCTTGTCCTCGCCGGGTTCCTGGCTGTCGTGCTGGTTTGGGGCGGTCGCAACGTCCTGTACGAGCGGAGCCGCACGGAGCTCGCCGCGGCGCTGGCGGGTTGCGCGGCCTTCTGCCTGACCGCGGTCTTCGACTGGATGTGGCAGATCCCGGTGTTGGCGGTCGCGTTCCTGCTGCTCGCCGCCGTCCTGGTCTCGCCCGGCGAGCGCCCGGAGGAGGACGTGCGCCCAGGTCTTCCTCCGCTGCCCCGGATTGGCGTCGTGGTCACGGCCCTGGTCGCGATAGCCATGATCGCGATCCCGCTTGCCTCGACGAGCCTGCTGCGCGAGAGCGAGGCGGACGCCCGGGCCGGTGATTCCAGCGCGGCGCTGGAGGCCGCTCGCAGCGCCCAGAACGTGCAGCCGTATGCGGCCAGTCCCCGCGTGCAGCAGGCCCTCCTGCTCGAGTCCCAGGGCTACCTCGGCGCCGCGGCCGAGGCGGCGGAAGCCGCGACCGAACGGGAGTCGACCAACTGGCGCACCTGGCTGGTCCTCTCCCGGATCGAGGCGGAGCTCGGCGACGCTCCCGCCGCGGTGCGCGCTTACCGCAAGGCGCGCTCGCTCAACCCGTTTTCCGAACTGTTCCGGCGCCGGTAGCGCCGCGCGACTGCCCGGCGCCCTGGGATACTTCCCCCAAGATCCCCTCGGAAGGAGAAAGATGAGCTGGTTGGGTCGATCCGGCGCGCTCGCCGCGCTGCTCGCCGTTGCATTCCTCGCCCAAGGTTGCGGGGAAACCGTCATCGACGACGCCAAGACGGAGGCGGCAATCGAAGACAATCTGCAGAAGTCCATAGGCCAGAAGGTCTCATCGGTCGATTGCCCCTCCGGGGTGGAGGTGGAGGCCGGAAAGAGCTTCGACTGCGCGGTGGAGCTGGCCGGTGGAAAGAGCGAGACGGCCACGCTGAAGATCCTCAACGACGACGCTGACGTCGAAGTCACCGACCTCCAGCCCGATAAGTAGAGTGCGCCGGATGAGCCAAACCATCGCGGCCGAAGCGCCGACCACGCATACAAAGCTCCTCGACTGGGTCGGGGAGATCGCAGATTTGACCCAGCCCGACGCCGTCCACTGGTGCGACGGGTCCGCCGAGGAGTACGACAAGCTGGCCCAGACGCTGATCGACGCCGGCACCTTCGAGCGCCTCTCCGACGCGAAGCGCCCGAACTCCTACCTCGCCCTTTCCGACCCCGGCGACGTCGCCCGGGTCGAGGACCGCACCTTCATCTGCTCCGAGCGCGAGCAGGACGCCGGCCCGACCAACAACTGGCGTGAGCCGGGCGAGATGAAGGAGATGCTGCGCGGCCTCTTCGAGGGCTCGATGCAGGGCCGCACGATGTACGTGGTGCCGTTTTCGATGGGGCCGCTCGGCTCGCCGATCGCCCACGTGGGCGTGCAGCTGACCGACTCACCCTACGTCGCCGTCAGCATGCGGATCATGACCCGGATGGGCAAGGGCGCGCTCGACGTGCTCGGCGCCGACGGCGAGTTCGTCCCCTGCCTGCACTCGGTTGGCGCCCCCTTGGCGGCCGGCGAGGAAGACGTCCCCTGGCCCTGTGACGCCGACAACAAGTGGATCGTCCACTTCCCCGAGAGCCGCGAAATCTGGTCCTACGGCTCCGGCTACGGCGGCAACGCCCTGCTCGGCAAGAAGTGCTTCGCGCTGCGGATCGCCTCGGCGATGGCCCGCGACGAGGGCTGGCTCGCCGAGCACATGCTGATCCTCAAGCTGACCTCTCCCGAGGGCGAGGTCAAGTACATCGGCGGCGCCTTCCCGTCCGCCTGCGGCAAGACCAACCTGGCGATGCTGATTCCGACGATTCCGGGCTGGCAGGTCGAAACCGTCGGCGACGACATCGCCTGGATGAAATTCGGCGAGGACGGACGCCTCCACGCGGTCAACCCCGAGGCCGGTTTCTTCGGTGTCGCGCCGGGCACCGGCGAGGCGACCAATCCGAACGCGATGCGGACGATCGAGAGCAACTCGATCTTCACCAACTGCGCCAAGACCGACGATGGCGACGTCTGGTGGGAGGGAATGACCAGCGAGCCGCCCGAGCACCTGATCGACTGGCACGGCAACGACTGGACCCCGGGCTCCGAGGCACCATCCTCGCACCCGAACGCGCGCTTCACGACGCCGGCCGCGCAGTGCCCGACGATCGCTCCTGAGTGGGAGGACCCGAGCGGCGTGCCGATCGACGCCTTCCTCTTCGGTGGCCGCCGCGGCAGCGTCGTGCCGCTGGTCCACGAGGCGTTCGACTGGGAGCACGGCGTCTTCCTCGGCGCGACGATGTCCTCGGAGAAGACCGCCGCCGCCGCCGGCAACGTCGGCGAACTGCGCTTCGACCCGATGGCGATGCTGCCCTTCTGCGGCTACAACATGGGCGACTACTTCGCCCACTGGCTGAAGGTCGGCGGGCGCGAGGGCGCGCAGTTGCCGCGGATCTTCTACGTCAACTGGTTCCGCAAAGACGCCGACGGCAAGTTCCTCTGGCCCGGCTTCGGTGAGAACAGCCGCGTGCTCGAGTGGATCTTCCGCCGCTGCGAGGGCAAAGCCGGCGCGGTCGAGACCGCGATCGGCCTGCTTCCCGAGGAGGGCGGCATCGACACCGAGGGCCTGGACATCTCCGCCGAGGCGATGAAGGAGCTGTTCACCGTCGACGAGGCCCTGGTCAAGGAGCAACTCCCACAGATCAAGGCCCATCTCGCCACGTTTGGCGACAAGCTCCCCGCGCAACTGGCGGAGCAGCTTGCCGCCCTGGAACAGCGCCTCGGCTGAGGCGCTGTTCTACATCCCGTAGGACTCGGCCAGCTCCGGGTCCTTCGCGGCCAGCATCTCGGCCAGCTCGACCATCACCTTGCACTGCTTCCAGGTGGCGTCGTCCTGCATCTTGCCGTCGATCATGTGAACGCCACGTCCGTCGGGGATCGCCTCGAGGACTTTCCTGGCGAACTTGACCTCGTCGGGCGGCGGGCTGAAGACCTTCTTGGCGATGTCGATCTGCACCGGGTGAAGGGACCAGGCGCCGACGCAGCCCATCAGGAAGGCGGCGCGGAACTGGGTCTCGCACCCGGCCGTGTCCTTGATGTCGCCGAAGGGGCCGTAGAAGGGCAGGATCCCGGTCGAGGCGCAGGCGTCGACCATGCGGGCGATCGAGTAGTGCCAGAGATCCTGCTGGGCGCTGACCCGGTCGGCCTCGGGGCCCTCGGGATCGGCGGGGTCCTCCATCACGCGGTAGCCGGGGTGGCCGCCGCCGACCCGGGTCGTCTTCATCCGGCGTGAGGCGGCGAGGTCGGCCGGGCCAAAGCTCATGCCCTGCATGCGCGGGCTGGCCGCGGCGATCTCCTCCAGGTTGACGACGCCCTGCGCCGTCTCGAGAATCGCGTGGATCAGGATCGGACGGTCGAGCCCGGCCTTCGCCTCGAGCTGGGCGAGCAGCCGGTCGACGTAGTGGATATCCCAGGCGCCCTCGACCTTGGGCACCATCACGACCTCGAGCTTGTCGCCGATCTCGTCGACCAGCGTGGTCAGGTCGTCGAGCACCCACGGGCTCTCCAGCGAATTGACCCGGGTCCAGAGGGAGGTCTGGCCGAAGTCCGACTCGGTCGTGGCCTTGATCAGGCCCGCGCGAGCCGCCTCCTTGCGATCGACAGGGATCGCGTCCTCCAGGTTGCCGAGTAGGATGTCGGTCTTCTCGGCAATGCCGGCCGCCTTTTCGACCATCTTCTCGTTGGAGAAGTCGAGGAAGTGGATCATCCGCGAGGGCTTGACGGGGATCTCCGTCAGCGGCTCGGGGGCGCCGATCGCCAGGGGCTGGAAGAAGTCTCTGGGGTTTCTCAAGCTGCTCCTCAGGTCGGGGTGTGGAAGGAGCGCGAAATCTAGCCAACCGGCGACGTCAGCAGTGCGTGCCGAAATGCTCGGCCCAGATGTGAGTCCCGGCCTGCCCACTCAGGGTTCCGACCCGCAGGCTGATGCCGGTTTCGGAAAAGTCGTCGAGGATGTTCTCGCGGTGCTCCGGCGAGCTCATCCACGCCCGGAAGATCGAGCGCACCGTGCCGTAGTCGCCGATTCCCCAGGCGAGGTTCTCACCCACTCGCCAGCACTGCGAAGAGACATAGCCGGTCTCCCGCATCCAGTAGGCGAAGTCGCGCCCGCAGGCGAAATGGCTGAAGCTGTCGCAACGCAGCACGTCGTTCGCCTTGTCGTCCGCCGAGAGCTGCAGCGCTTCGACCTCGGCAAACCCGGTCAGCCCAGCCTGGGCACGTGCGTAGTCGACCATGCAGGCCATCGACGACTCCTGGCTGGCAGCGGGGGCATCGAGCGCTTTTTGGCCCGGGCAGGCAGCGGTCGGGGCGATCAAGCCGGCGGCCGAAGAGGAAGCGGTACTCGCCAGGGCTGCTAGCGAGACCGCGAGGAAGAGAAGTAGGAGCTTGCGTGCCACAGCTCCCTTGTCGCCAGGCTGAGTGCACTTCTCGTCTTACCCGAGATCTACTAGACATACGTACTAGTTCGGTCATCGAATATTGGGGTGAGCTCCAAATGAGATGTCTGTCCTAAGTTGGGAGTGAGCTCTGAGTGAGCTCTGACTTTCACCTCTGGCGGCCCCGTTGGATGGGGCGGGGTTGAGTTTTGGGCGAAGACTTTCACCCCTGTCCGCGCCTGCAAAACACACTTTTCGAAGTGAGCTTGAGCAAAACTAGTTAGGTTGGCCGTATGTTTGACTGAATTGATTGGTCAAACGTCGAGTCGGTCTGTACTTTGAGCCGCCTGATCAATGCCCGCGGAGCAAATTGTCAGCGGGCCTCAAGGGCTTCAAACACCAGTAAGGAGACTCACTCGATGACTGCCCAAAGGTTCGCTTTTCCCCAGGCTCGTTGGCTGGCAATCGCACTCGTGGCATGCCTCGCCTCGATCGGCCTGCTCGCCTCCTCCGCGCAGGCGGCTGAGAGCTCGCTGACCACGATCAACCTCTGCATCACCAAGAGCGGGCCCGACAAGGGCAATGTTCGCTTCGTCCAAGGCAAATCGAAATGCAAGGGCGGCGAGGAACGCGTCCAGGTGGTCAGTGGCTCGGGTCAACAGGGAGTGCTGGGGATCCAGGGCAGCAGCGGTGCCACCGGCCCGCAGGGCGCCGCCGGTCCTCAGGGTTCGAAAGGCGACAAAGGCGACAAAGGCCAAAAAGGCGACAAAGGTGACCAGGGCAGCCAGGGGAATGTCGGCCCTCAGGGCCCTCAAGGGCCTCAGGGAATCCAGGGACCCCCGGGCGTTCAGGGCCCAGCTGGCGCTGATGGCGCCGACGGCAAAGACGGCACCAACGGCCTTGACGGTAAAGACGGCACGAATGGCCTCGACGGCAAAGACGGTGCAGACGGAAAAGACGGTGTCAACGGCCAAGACGGCAAAGATGGAACCAACGGCCTCGACGGTAAAGACGGAGCCGACGGTAAAGACGGCGCCAATGGAAAAGACGGTCTTGATGGCAAAGACGGCGTCAACGGCCTCGACGGAAAAGACGGCGCTGCCGGGAAAGACGGGACCAATGGCCTTGACGGTAAAGACGGCACGAATGGCCTTGACGGCAAAGATGGAAAAGACGGTGTCAACGGCAAAGACGGCGCCAACGGCCTTGACGGAAACGACGGCGCTGCCGGAAAAGACGGCACCGATGGTCTCGACGGTAAAGACGGCGCCAACGGGAAAGATGGTGCTAACGGCCTAGACGGCAAAGACGGCACCAACGGCCTTGACGGTAAAGACGGCACGAATGGCCTCGACGGCAAAGACGGTGCAGACGGAAAAGACGGTGTCAACGGCCAAGACGGCAAAGATGGAACCAACGGCCTCGACGGTAAAGACGGAGCCGACGGTAAAGACGGCGCCAATGGAAAAGACGGTCTTGATGGCAAAGACGGCGTCAACGGCCTCGACGGAAAAGACGGCGCTGCCGGGAAAGACGGGACCAATGGCCTTGACGGTAAAGACGGCACGAATGGCCTTGACGGCAAAGATGGAAAAGACGGTGTCAACGGCAAAGACGGCGCCAACGGCCTTGACGGAAACGACGGCGCTGCCGGAAAAGACGGCACCGATGGTCTCGACGGTAAAGACGGCGCCAACGGGAAAGATGGTGCTAACGGCCTAGACGGCAAAGACGGCACCAACGGCCTTGACGGTAAAGACGGCACGAATGGCCTCGACGGCAAAGACGGTGCAGACGGAAAAGACGGTGTCAACGGCCAAGACGGCAAAGATGGAACCAACGGCCTCGACGGTAAAGACGGAGCCGACGGTAAAGACGGCGCCAATGGAAAAGACGGTCTTGATGGCAAAGACGGCGTCAACGGCCTCGACGGAAAAGACGGCGCTGCCGGGAAAGACGGGACCAATGGCCTTGACGGTAAAGACGGCACGAATGGCCTTGACGGCAAAGATGGAAAAGACGGTGTCAACGGCAAAGATGGAGCCGACGGTAAAGACGGCGCCAACGGCCTTGACGGCAAAGATGGAAAAGATGGAGAGCAGGGTCCCCCTGGCGTTCAGGGGCCGGCCGGGCTCAATGGAAAAGACGGAGCCGACGGCAAAGACGGTACCAACGGCCTAGATGGCAAAGATGGGACGAACGGCCTCGACGGCAAAGACGGAAGTAACGGCGTCAACGGTAAAGACGGCGCCGACGGTGCGGATGGCCGCACGGTCCTCAGTGGATCGGGTGCGCCCGATCCCGAAGAGGGCGCCAAGGGCGATTTCTACGTCGACACCGATACGTATGACATCTACGGCCCGAAGACCGGCGGCGTGTGGAGCACCGCTGTTTCGCTGGTCGGCCCGGAAGGCAAAGCGGGCAAAGACGGAACCGACGGTGAGAATGGAGCCGACGGCAAAGACGGCGTCAACGGCCTCGACGGTAAAGACGGCGCTGCGGGTAAAGATGGTGCTGCCGGCAAAGACGGCACCAACGGCCTCGATGGCAAAGACGGCGCCCCCGGTAAAGACGGCGTCGATGGCAAAGACGGTAAAAACGGTAAAGACGGCGTCGATGGTGAGGACGGCGAAGACGGAGCCCCTGGCCCCGAAGGAAAACCGGGAGCGTCGCTTTCAATCATCGGCGGCGGGGTGAACAACAGCCCCAACGCCGATACGACCTACGCGGGGATGTTCGTCGACCGTGCGTCGACGTCAACGCAGGCCACCGTCCAGCAGGCGATGCCATCTGCCGGGACCCTGTCGAATCTGGCGGTGAGGATCAATACGCCGCCGAGTAGCGGAAGCGGTAACCGCGAATGGACGTTCACGGTTATGAAAGGGACGTCCGCGACGGGGTCGATCTCCTGCGTGATCCCCGAGAGCGATACCGAGACGACCTGCGTCAGTGCGGTCGGTACGTCGATGACCTTCGCCGCCGGCGACCTGATCTCACTCAGGGTCGTGCGGGGAAGCTCGAATATCGCCGCTCCTGGCTCGATCCGCTGGTCGGCGTTGTTCAACGCCAACTGATCGGGAGTTCTCGTCATCTGATCCCGTCATCCGGACCGGCCGCCTTCTCAGGCGGCCGGTCCTCGACGGGGTCGGCCCACGCATTTCAGTCCGCGGTGCGGGATAGCGTTCCGCTCGATCGATGAAGCGCTGGCCGACCATCCTGCTCGCCGTCCTCTCCGTCGCGTTGATCGCGGCGGTCGTGGTCTGGATTACCCGCGACGACTCGTCTTCGCCGGCTCCCGGCGAACCGACGGCTGTCACGACCTCTGAGCTCTCCGACTTCGCGGCTGAGCAGGGCACGCCGGTGTACTGGCTGGGAGAACGCGGCGACGATAACTATGAGTTGACCGACTCCTCGTCGGGCCGGGTCTATGTCCGCTACCTGCCGGAGGGCACGGACGCCGGAGACGAACGCGCCGACTTCGTCACCGTGGCCACCTACCCATCTGCCGATGGCGTCGCGGAATTACGCAAAGCGGCTCGCGAAGAGGCGGGGGCGAAACTCGGCAAGACCGACGACGGCGCCATGCTTCTGATCGACCCCACCTCGCCTAACAACGCGCACCTGGCCTATCGGGGCGCGAACCTCCAGATCGAGGTCTACAGCCCGGTGCCCGGCGAAGCGCTGCGCCTCGCCGCCCGCGGGGCGGTGCGGCCGGTTCCCTAACGCTTCGATTTGCGCCGCGGCGGCCGCAGGGATTTGCCGCTCGCCGCCGTAAATTGAGGGATGAGCGATCGCAACGGCGCCGTAACCGAGAGCTGGGCCCTGCCAGAGCGCTCTCGCCCGCCGCTGCTGAGCGAGCTGGTCGAACGGATAGACGAGGCCCTGGCGACCGCGCGCTCCTCGGAGGCAGCGGTGATGACCGTGGGCGCGGCGGCGCTGGATGCCGCCGAGCAGGCCAAGCGGGCGGCGGAGCTGGCAGTGCGGGCGAGCAACGCCCTCGGCGGGAGGGGTGGAGCGCCCCCGCCCCAGCCCGCTCCCGACGATGGCCCCATGGGTGACTTCAGCGCCCGTGCCGATCGCGTCGCGGAACGCCTGCAGCGCTTACAGCGCCTGTCCCTCTCCGTCTAGCGTCAACTGCTGCCGGTGCGGGTCTGGGTTTGACCCTGGGTCCGGGTCTGCGTCCCGCCGGTGCGGGTGTGGGTTCCCGTGCCCGTATGGGTGTCGTTGTCATTGGTAGTCCCCCGCGTGGAATGACCGTTGCGACTCGTGTCGTCGGTGCCGAGCCTGGTATGGGTGTCGTTGTCGTTGGTCGTCCCACGGGTCGAGTGGCCGTTGCGGCTGGTGTCGTCCGTGCCGTTGCCTGCCTGCCCGGTTCGGGTATGGGTGCCGGTGTCGTCATCGTCGTCACCGCCGCCCCCGGAGCCGCTCTCGCCGTCGTCATCGTCATCGCCGGGTCCGCTGCTGCCGCTCTTGGCCACCGCCGCCGGCACGTCGCCGATCAAGCCCACCGCGTTCGCGGCGAGGAAGAACGGCACCGCGCCGAGGACCATGAGGGCGAGGAGCACCGCTCCCCCTCTGCGTACGGTCGAGGCGTGCCCGGGCAGCAGCGCGTCGTCTGCTTGGAGCGCTCCGAGCACGCGTGCGGCGGACGGCACTGCTCGTGATCTGTTGGATGGCGTAGGCATTGAATCCTCCTTTGAAGACATGGGGCACCGGTTACCCGGTCTCGACCCCCTTACAACCCCAGCGGGAGGCAAAGATCACGCTCAGACGCCGATGCCGCCACGCCGCGTCAGCTTCACCTTGCGGGGGAGCTCGGCCAGCAGCGGCTCGAGGCGCCCGACAACCTCGCCGCAACTCGGCCGGGCCTGCGGGTCAGGGTCGAGCAACTCGAGGATGAGACGACGAAGCGGCTCAGGGAGCCGGGCGGGAAGTTCTCCGGCAGGCTCGGTGAGCTGGGGGAAGCGCTCGGGGCCGGCATCCCCCGTCCCGGGCGGGAACGGCTTCTCGCCCGCAGCGGCGTGGAAGAGCGTCGCGCCCATGCCCCAGGCGTCCGTAGCGGGACCGATACCCACCTCGCCCGCATCCTCGCCGCACTGCTCCGGCGCCATGTAGGGATCGGTTCCAAGCGGTCCCGAGGTCCTTGCGGCACGCTCCAGGGTGCGGGCGATGCTGAGGTCGATCAACCGCGGCGGAACCCCCATCACGATGTTGTCCGGCTTGACGTCGAGGTGCACATAGCCGGAGTTGGCCATGTACTGCAGCGCCCCCGCGACGTGGGCGGCCAGCGGCAGAAGCTGTTCGAGCCCGATCGCCCCGTCCCGCCTGATCAGCCGTCGCAGCGACGGGCCCTCGAGGTGCTCGATCAGCACGTGCGGGCGGGGGCCGTCCAGGTCCGCGTCGAAGCTGCGGACGAGCGTCGGGTGGTTCAGCGACGCGAGCGCCTCGACCTCGCGCTCGAGGTCGCGCAGGGCCTTCTCGTCCTCGACCTGGTCGGGGCGGATCAGCTTGGCTACGCCCAGGGCGAAGAGCGACTCATCCCAGACGAGGCATACCTCGTAGCGGTTGCCGCCGCCGATCGCCTTAAGCACCTGCCGGCCCGGGCGAACCTCCTCACCTACCTCGAATGCCCAGCTGGCGTGCTCGCTCATCCGCACAAGGGTAGGCAGGTAGCCACCCCGGCCGGTGCCGCGGCCGCCGCTAGACGGTGGCGCCGCTGGGCATCCAGCCGCGCCTCAGTTCGGCCGCGACGCGGGCGCCGGTGCCGCTCTGGGGGCCCAGCTCGACGCCATCGACCGATCGCACCGGCTCTATGCCACGGACCGACCCGGCGAGCAGAACCTCGTCCGCCGCGACCAGATCGTCGATCGTCAGCTCGGTCTCCTCGGGCAGTAGTCCGCAGGCGTCGGCGGCTTCCATCACGCGGCGCCGGGCGATGCCGGGGAGAAGGCGGCCGTCCGCGGGTGGGGTCACGAGTGTTTCGCCGCGGATCGCAAACACGTTCGCCCGCGATGCCTCCAGCACGACGCCGCCCCGATCGACGATCAGCGGCACCTCTCCAGCGCCCAATCCCGCTTCGGCTGTCGCGATCAAATCGCGGTCGGCCCACTTGTGCAGACCCAGCCCGCCCTCGATCAGGGCGCTGTGGGTGGCGACCGCACGCTCGGGCCCGGGAAAGATCAGCGCCGGGTCGACGTCGGCTGTGACGATATCTCGCGTCAGCTCGCCCTCGTCGCCGATCGGGGCGAGAGTTACCCGCAGGCGGCCCAGGACCATCTCACCAGCGCGCTCTTCCACCTCCTCGCGCGTGGCGTCGGTCAGCGCTCCGCTGAACAGCACCGCGACGCTGGCTCCAAGCCGGGCGAAGTGGGCGTCGCGCTCGATCAGCGTTCCATCGACAACCAGGAACGTCTCGAAGACACCTCGGGCGGGGTCGGGCGGGATCGGCCGGGGCACAGACACATTGTGTCATCCTGCCGCGAATGTTGAGCAGGATTCGTCTCTATATAGAAGCGCACGGAGTTCGCAAAGCGCTGGCAGCGGTGGGGCGCCGGTTCCGCAAGCTGCTCTCTTTCGACGAGCGATTGATAGTCCTGCTCAAGCAGTTGGACTCGATAGTCGAGTCGCGGCGCCCCGGTGACCTGCGCGTCGAGGATCTCGAGGCGAGTCACCTGCCTGCCCTCTCGGAGCTGAACCGCCGGCGGGGCCGGCCTCAGGTCGACAAGCGCTTCGCCGCCAGCGTCGCCTCGCACTTCAACGGCTTCGTCGCCTGGCTGGACGACGACCTGGTCGGCTACTACTGGTGGGTGGACAGCAAGGCGCCGGTCCTCCACCCGGATCTGCGTGACCTCGGCCTGGGCATCGAGATGGAGGATGGTGACGTCTACGGCACCGACTTCTTCCTGCTGGAGGAGTTCCGCGGGGCTGGAAGGGCGGCGGATTTTCTCTGCAAAATCGAGAAGTCGTTGCGCGACCGCGGCTACGGCAGGCTCTGGGGCTACGTGGACGCCGGCAACCGCGCGGCGCTCTGGTCCTACAGGGCGCGAGGATATGAGTCGATGTGGATCCTGGAGCGAAAGAGGCGCCTGTGGTTTCGGCGCGAGGCCGTTATATCCGTATGACGAAGGAGGCAGGGATGGACGTGGGTAGCGAGGTCGAAGGATTCATCCTCGAGAAGATCACGCTGGACGGTGAGAAGATTGCCCGGGACGAGGACCTTCTCGCCAGCGACATCCTCGACTCGATGGCCATCGTCGAGCTGGTCTCCTTCCTGGAGGCGCGATTCGGAATCCAAGTGTCCGACGATGACTTGATGCCGGAGAATTTCCAGACGATCGACGAGATCGTCGCGTTTGTCGAGCGTACGAAAGGCTAGGCGACACGAATGTTGATGCAACTGCTCTACGAGCAGGCCGCGAGCCGGCCCGACCACACCGCGATCGTCTACGGGGACGAGCGGCTCTCCTACGCGGATCTGGTGGAGAGGATCGAGCGCCTCGCCGCCAGTCTCGCCGAGCGAGGCATCGAGCCCGGGGATGCGGTTGCCGTCGCACTTCGCGACGACCCCTGGTACGTGACCTGTTTCCACGCGATCACCGCGCTCGGCGGCAGGGTGGTTCCGGTCAATCCGGCCTTCAAGCAAGCGGAGCTGGAATTCTGCTTCCGCGCCTCGAATGTGCGAGCGGTGATCGGCGACGAGCGCACCGCCGGCGTCTGCGAGCGCATCGTCGCCGGCTTCGAGCATCCGGCCGAGGTAATTACCGCCAGCACCGCCCACGATCAGTCGCCGACGCTCGCCGGGCTCGTCGAAGCTGGCTCGGCGCAGCGGCTTGCCGACCGCGATCCCGACGAGGTTCTCGTCTACCAGTACTCCTCCGGTTCGACCGGACGGCCAAAGCTGGTTCCCCGCACGCACCGCCAGTGCCTCGCCGAGGCAGGGCTCTACGCGGAGCTGGGTATGACGCCCGAGGACCGGATCCTCAGCGCGGTTCCGCTCTTTCACACCTACGGGATGGGCGCCTGCATCTTCGGTGGTGCGATCGCCGGGGCCACTGTGGTCATCCTCGAGGACCCGCACCCCTTCTTGCTCAAGCGCCATAAGGCGCTGGAGCTGATCGAGGCGGAGCAGCTGACGGTGTTCCCCGGGGTCCCGTTCAACTTCCGCCTCATGGCCGAGGCGCCGGCGGGTGCGGACCTTTCCTCGCTGCGCCTCTGCTTCTCGGCCGGAACGGCGCTGCCCCGGGCGAGCTTCGAGGCCTTCGGTGAGCGTTTCGGAGTGCTCGTGCGGCAGCTCTATGGCAGCACGGAGACCGGGATCATCAGCGCCAACCTGAGCGATGACCCGGTTGCGACTTTCGAGTCGGTCGGGGCGCCGCTCGGCGACGCCGGGGTCCAGATCGTCGACGACGACGGAGCGGCGCTACCGGTCGGCGAGGTGGGGGAGGTGACGGTCTCGAGCCCTGCGGCGACGAACGGCTACGCGGAGATGGACGAGCTCAACCAGCAGGTGTTTCGCGACGGCTGGTACTTCACCGGCGACCTGGGACGCCTCGACGAGGAGGGACTGCTCTACCTGCAAGGTCGCAAGAAGCTCTTGATCGAGATCGGTGGCTACAAGGTCGATCCGATCGAGGTGCAGGACGTGATCGAGGCGCACCCGAGCGTCGCCGAGGCGATCGTCGTCGGGATCCCCGGCCAGGTCGAAGGCGAGGAGCTGGTCAAGGCGGCGGTGGTGCCGGCCGAATACTGCGAGGAGCGGGAGGTGATCGCTTTCTGTCGCGAGCGACTCTCCAACTTCAAGGTTCCCCAGGTGGTCGAATTCCGCGACGAGATACCCAAGAGCCCGCTTGGAAAGGTCCTACGCAAGTACCTCGTGTGAAGACGCTGCTGATCGACAACTACGACTCCTTCACCTACAACCTCTTCCAGTTGCTGGCCGAGGCGAATGGCGACGAGCCGATCGTGGTCCGCAACGACGAGGCGAACTGGGATGAGCTGTCGGCCCTGGAGTTCGACAACGTCGTTGTCTCGCCAGGGCCGGGTCGCCCTGACCGCCCCGGTGACTTCGGGGTCTGCGCGGACGCGATCCGTCTTTGCGAGGCGCCGCTGCTCGGCGTCTGCCTCGGCCATCAGGGGCTCAGCTGGGCCAGCGGGGCGAAGGTCGACAACGCCCCCGAGGTGATGCACGGCCGCCTCAGCGCCGTCCTCCACGAGGACTCGCCGCTCTTCGCCGGTATCCCGCGTGAGTTCCAGGCGGTCCGCTACCACTCGCTCTGCGTCGAGCAGCCGCTTCCCGACGAGCTCGAGCCGATCGCCTGGACGAGCGACGGCGTCCTGATGGCCACCGCCCATCGCGACCGTCCGCAGTGGGGCGTCCAGTTTCACCCGGAGTCGATCTGCACCGAGTACGGCCGTCGCCTGCTGGCCAACTTCCGTGACCTGACCGCCGAGCGCATTGGGTCTCCCAACGGCGCTCCCCGGTCGGGTGTGCGCGGTCCAATCGGCCAGGGCGGCTGGCGGCGTACCCGCTTCCTGTTGAAGTCGAAGCGGCTCGACACCCTCTTCGACGCCGAGCGCGCCTTCACCCACCTCTACGGCGACAGTGAGAGCGCCTTCTGGCTCGACAGCAGCAGGGTCGACGAGCGAGCGCGCTTCTCGTTCATGGGCGACGCCAGCGGGCCGCTCGCCGCGACGATCGCCTACGACGCCGCGGACGGCGAGGTCAGGGTCGAGCGAGGGGGAGAGGTCGATGTCCGCCCCGGGTCGATCTTCGACTACTTGAGTCGCGAGATGAGGCGGTTGAGGCAGATATCAGACGACCTTCCCTTCGACTTCAACTGCGGCTTCGTCGGTTACTTCGGCTACGAGCTGAAGGCGGATTGTGGTGGCAGTAGCGCGCACAGCTCCGCCCAGCCGGACGCGGCCTTCGTCTTCGCCGACCGCTTGATCGCCTTCGATCACGTCGAGGAATGCACCTACGTGGTCTGCTTCGCCGACCCGGGGAAGCTCGAGGAGGCAGAACGCTGGATCTCGGCGACGAGCCTGCGCCTCGCCTCGTTGCCGCCGCTGGACGAGCCGGAGGAGGACCCGGTCGGCGAAGGCCACGGCTCGGTCGAGTTCCGCCTCAGCCGCTCCCATCAGCAGTACCTCGACGACATCGCCGTGTGCAAGCAGCGCCTCTTCGAAGGCGAGAGCTATGAGATCTGCCTGACGAACAAGATCACCGCCGATGTCAGCCCCGATCCGCTGCCGCTCTACCGGCGGCTGCGCCGCGTCAACCCGGCCCCCTTCTCGGCCTTCCTTCGCTTTGGCAAGACCGCGGTGCTGAGCTCCTCGCCAGAGCGCTTCCTGCGGGTGGGGCGCGATCGCTGGGTCGAGGCGAAGCCGATCAAGGGGACCAGCCGCCGCGGCGAGACTCCCGCCGAAGACATCCGCCTCGCCGAGGAGCTTCGCCTTGGCGAGAAGAACCGCGCCGAGAACCTGATGATCACCGACCTGCTGCGCAACGACCTCGGCGTCGTCTGCGAGGTCGGCACCGTGCACGTCCCCTACCTGATGCACGTCGAGACCTACGAGACGGTCCACCAGCTCGTCTCGACCGTGCGCGGCCTGCTGCGCGAGGACGTCGAGCCCCCGGACTGCGTCCGCGCCTGTTTCCCGGGCGGATCGATGACCGGCGCGCCGAAGAAGCGCACGATGGAGATCATCGACGAGCTGGAGGGGGAGGCGCGCGGGGTCTACTCCGGAGCGATCGGCTTCCTCGGCCTCAGCGGCGGCTGCGACCTCAACATCGTGATCCGCACCCTCGTGATCGACGGTGAGTCGACAACGCTGGGCGTCGGCGGGGCGATCATCATGCAGTCCGACGCCGAGGACGAGTATCAGGAGACGCTGCTGAAGGCGCGCGCCCCGATGCAGGCGATCGATCCCGGCGTCGACCCCTCCACGGCGCTGGCCACCGCTGCCGAGCTTCCAGGCTGAGCCCCCGCCGCGTCGCTAGAGCTGCACGAGGTTGCGCGCGTCGATCTCGCGGCTGACGCCGCGGAAGTCGACCACCAGGGGCGCCTTGGCGACGACGTCGCCGTAGTCGACCTCGGGGTGCGCCGTGACGATCGCCACCACGTCACACGCCGGCAAGCCGGTCTCGAGGTCGACGGAGGCGAGATCCAGTTCCGGCAGCTTGGCGACGTGGGGATCGTGGTAGGAGACCTCGCCGCCCAGTTGCTGGAGTTGCTTGGCGATCTTCAGCGCGGGCGACTCCCTGACGTCGCCGATCCCCGCCTTGTAACTGACTCCGAGGAGGAGGATGCGCGAGCCCTTGACCGGCTTTTCCGCCTCGTTGAGGGCGCGCTCGATCCGTTCCACGCAGTAGACCGGCTGGGCCTGGTTGATTTTGCCGGCGAGCTCGATGAACTCCGGGTAGAAGTCGTGCTCGCGGGCCTTGAAAGCCAGGTAGAAGGGGTCGACCGGGAGGCAGTGGCCACCCATGCCGGGCCCCGGCTCGAAGCGCATGAAGCCGAACGGCTTCGTGGCGGCCGCGTCGATCACCTCCCAAACGTCGATCCCGAGTCGGTTGCAGAGTTGCGAGAGCTCGTTGACAAGGGCGATGTTGACCGAGCGGAAGATGTTCTCGAGCAGCTTCGCCAGCTCGGCCGCCTCGGGGCCGGAGAGGACGACAACCTCGTCGCAGATCGAGCTGTACAGCTCATCGGCGCGCTCCGAGCAGGCCGCCGTCAGGCCGCCGACCAGCTTTGGCGTGGTCCGGACCGTGTGGTCGACCCTTCCCGGGTCGATCCGCTCGGGGGAGAAGGCGAGGTGGAACTCGCTTCCCGCCGACAGCCCGGACTCCTCGAGAATTGGCAGCAGGCGCTCGCGCGTCGTCCCCGGGTAGGTGGTCGACTCCAGCACGACGAGCTGGCCGGCGCTCAGCACCTCGGCGAGCCCCGTCGCCGCTTCGGTGATGTAGGTGAGGTCCGGTTCGCGCGAGCCGGTCAACGGCGTCGGCACGCAGATCACCACGGCATCGCAGGCGCCGAGCTCGGCGTAGTCGCCGGTCGCGCGCAGGCGACCTGAGAGTGGCGCCAGCGCCGCGTCGGGAATGTCCTCGATGTAGCTTCGCCCTTCGTTCAGCGCCGTGATCTTGCGGGCGTCGGCATCGAGGCCGACGACCTCGTGGCCGACCTCGGCGAAGGACACGGCGAGTGGTAGCCCGACGTAGCCGAGCCCGATGATCCCGATTTTCATCGGCGGGAGTCTAGCCCGCCCTCAGAAGATGCTGCGCAGGAGGGCGCGGAGCGCAATCGAGCCGCCACCGGCGAGGCGCAGCTCCCGGCGCGCTTTGCGCACCTTGCCATGGCGGGCGAGGGAGCCCGCCTGCATCAGGTGAGCGTTGGAGACGGTGCGGCGAAACTCGTCGCCGTGCTTGGCGAGGAACTCGGCGTCGTTTCCCCAGACCTGCTCGAGGGTCTCGAGCCAGGCGGCTGCCCAGACGTGCCCCGGGGAGCCGGTCAGGCGAGGCCCGGAATGGCCGTGCTGCCAGGCGGTCTCGGTCTCGAAGAACGCGCCGGGGCCGCGGCGGGCGAGCCGGCCGAAGGCGGGCCACTCCTCGCAGGTGGGGAGGTTGTCGGCGAAGCGGAGCACGTCGCCGGCCTCGTGCTTGCGGACCATCAGCGTGAAGGTCGGCACGAGGTTGTTGCGCATCTCCTCCAGGTACATGGAGCCGACGTGGACGGCGAAGTCCTCGCGGCCATCTGGGAGCGGCGCGACCGACGAGTAGGGGATGCCCGGCCCGAAGACCTCCGAGAGCGGCCGTTCCTTGCGCAGCCAGTGCGGCAGGTAGCTGTGTTGCTCGCTGCCGTCCTCGAAGCGCACGCCGAAGTCGCTGAAGGTGAAGAGGACGTCCGGTCGTTGTTCGAGGAAGGCACGCTGCAGGGCTACCTTGTCCGGAAACCACTCGTCGTCGTCGTCGAGGAAGGCGACGAAGGGCCCGCGGGCGGCGTCGAGGCCGGCGTTGCGGGCCGCTCCGGCGCCGCGGTGTGGAAGGCGCATCAGGTGGACCGGGGGGCCGAATGCTTCAACCGCGGAGGCGGTGCCGTCGGTCGAGCCGTCGTCGACGACGACGATCTCATCGCCCGGCAAAAGCGCCGCCAGGGCCGAATGGATCGCTCGGGTTACAAGATTGGCGCGATTGTGGGTCGGGATGACAGCGCTGACCCGGCTTGAGGACACCCACTGATTATCAGTGCTATGTCCATCTATTGCATCGAACGAATGTCCAGTACTCGGCCCCTACAACGAATGTCCAGCGCCGCTGCCCTTATATTCTTCGTCTCCTCCCCGGCCGCCCGACGCCTGCGCCGTGGGTAACCTGCCCCGCCCACGACCTGACGAGCTAGGAGCCATGGCCGTAGAGACCGCCGCCTACACCGAGCAGACCGACATCCAGCGCGACATCACCGAGATGGTGCGCCAATTCGTCGACGAGCAGATCATCCCCAACGCCGAGAAGTACGACCACGAGGACTCCTTCCCGGAGCCGATCGTCGAGCAGATGAAAGAGCTGGGCCTGTTCGGGGTGACGATCCCCGAGGAGTACGGCGGCATGGGGCTCGATCTGACGACCTACGCGATGATCGTCGAAGAGCTCTCGCGCGGCTGGATCTCGATCTCCGGGGTCGTAAACACCCACTTCATCGGCTCCTACCTCTTGATGAAGTTCGGCAGCGACGAGCAGAAGGAACACTTCCTGCCGAAGATGGCGACCGGGGAGATCCGCGCCGCCTTCTCGCTCTCGGAGCCCGAGGTCGGCTCCGACGTGCAGGGGATCAAGGCCACGGCCAAGCAGGGCGACGACGGCAGGTGGGAGCTGAACGGCCAGAAGATGTGGGTCACCAACGGGCTCGGCTCGAGCGTCGTCTTCGTCCTGATGAAGACCGACCCCAAGGCCGACCCTCCATATAAGGGAATGACTTGCTTCATCACCGAGAAGGAGCCCTGGAAGGAAGTCAACGAGGGCGACTTCGCGGGGCTGACGGTGCCGCCCAAGATCAAGAAGATGGGCTACAAGGGCGTCGAGTCGACCGAGCTCGTCTACGACGGCTACCGCTGTCCGCCGGAGCGGGTGCTGGGCGGCGAGGAGGCCGGCGTGGGGCAGGGCTTCGTGCAGATGATGGACGCGCTCGAGGTCGGCCGGGTCAACGTCGCCGCCCGCGGGGTCGGGATTGCCCAGCGGGCGCTCGAGCTGGCGCTGCGTTACAGCCAGGAGCGCAAGACCTTCGGCAAGCCGATCGCCCAGCACCAGGCGATCCAGTTCAAGCTCGCCGACATGGCGACCAAGATCGAGGCGGCCCGCCTCGTCACCCGCAAAGCCGCCCAGATGAAGGACGCCGGCGTGCGCTCCGACCTCGAGGCGGGGATGGCGAAGCTGCTCGCCTCGGAGACTGGCAAGGAGTGCGTGGAGGAGTGCTTCCGGATTCACGGCGGCTACGGCTACTCGAAGGAGTACGAGATCGAGCGCCTCTACCGAGACGCGCCGCTGCTCCTGATCGGCGAGGGCACCTCCGAGATCCAGCGCATGGTGATCGGCAAGAAGCTCTTGCAGAGGCACAAGATCTAGTCGGATGGCCTCGACTGCCGATCTGATCCGGACCGCGGTCGAGCGATTTCAGGCGGAAGTCCCTGCCCTGCAGAAACTCAAACTCGTCTTCGGCCTGGAGCTGCGCGGCCGCGGCGACATCCAGCTCTACCGGGTCGAGGTGCCGGGGCCGAAGATCAGCAAGGACCTGGCGCAGGACGAGCGCATCCTGGTCGAGATCGACCGCGCCCAGTTCAACGAGCTGGCCGAGCGAGGCACCCTGAAGAGCTACCGCAAGGCGGCCGAGACGGGGCACATCAAGGCCACCGGCGACTCCAATGTTAAGAAGCTGATCGTCCAGGTGGTCGAGCGGCAGGAGCAGCGGGCGCGGTTGAAGAAAGCCCACTGAGCGTGGCGCTGAAAGCGGAGTGGATATCCGATCCGGGTGAGCTGGGGGCACTGGGTCCCGAGTGGGACGCCCTGCTGCCCGCAGACTCGAATCCGTTCGACTCGCACGACTGGTACGAGGTTTGGTGGAAGGCCTTCGGGAACGGCGGCGACTTGGCGGTCTGCGCAGTCCGCGATGGCGGCGAGCTGGCCGGCGTGTTCCCGCTGCGGGTCGAAGGTCGTCGAGTGAGGGGGCTCGTGAACGGCCACTCGGGCATGTTCCGCCCGCTAGCAAGGGACGAGGAGGCGATGGAGGCGCTCCTCGCTGCGGCCCTTTCCCGTCAGGCGCGCGAGGTGGAGCTGCAGCTTCTGCCGGCGGCCGATCCGACCGTTCCGTTGCTTGAAGCCGCCGCTCGCCGGGCGCAAATGCGTCCCTTCGCCGAAGCCGGTTTCGTCTCGCCGTTCGTGGAGACGAGCGGCGAGCTCGAGGCCTGGCTCAAGGAAAGCAGCGCGAGCTGGAAGAAACGCCTGGCTCGCTACCGGCGCAAGATGGAGCGCGACCACGAGGCGGAGGTCGAGATCGTCGCCGCGCCCGATGAGATCGAGGCTTGGTTGGAGGAGGGATTCAGGCTCGAGCAGAGCGGCTGGAAGGGCGAAAGCGGCACCGCGATCCTCTCCGCTCCCGAGACCGCGCTCTTCTACCGCGAGATCGCCCGCCGTTTTCACGAGCGCGGCGAGCTGCGGCTGAGCCGCATCGCCCTCGACGGCGCCCCCGTTGCCTTCAGCTTCTGCATCCAGTCGGGCAACAGCCTCTACTCGTTGAAGGTCGGCTACGACGAAAGCTGGCGGAAGCTGGTCCCGGGGCTCGTCATGCAACTCTCGATCATCGAGCGCTGCTTCGAGCTCGGCCTCGACGCCTACGAGCTGCTGGGGGAGACAAGCGACTGGAAGGAAAAGGTCGCGACCGGGACCCGGTCCCACACCAACCTACGCGCCTTCTCGCGCGGCCCCGCCGGTTCGATCAAGCACGGCTATCGGGCGCACCTGAGACCCCTGCTCAAACGGCACTATCGCCGCCTGCGACCGCGCGGTCGCTAGTCGACGCGGAGCCGCAGCGTCGTCGAGTGGTGGCCGGGTGTGCTGCGGCCGTGGGCGGTGACGAAGCGCCGCGGTTCCTTGACGCCGTAGGCGGGGGAGTAGAGGGCGTCCTGAAGCTGCAGCTCGGCGCCCTCGACGGCGATCGAGAGCCGTACGGAGCCGAACTCGGCAACCGCGACCCCTTCGCGGATCGAGACGTCGCGGCAGTCGCCGAGCGGGAAGGTCCAACTCAGTCGATGCGCGCCGGAGCTGGTCACGCTGTCGACGATCATCAGCTCGCGGCGACGGGAATCGAGCTCGAGCCGGCGCTCGTGCACGGCGGGATCGGGTAGCGCCTCGAAGCCCTGGTGGCGGCCGGCGAAAGCGGTGCTCTCCGCGCCCGGCTCCCAGGCGATCGCCTCGGCACGGCTGCGGTCGCCGAGCGGGAAGCGCGGCCAGGGTGGTAGGGGGTTCTGCTCGGCGCCGTCGATGCTCAGGGTCGCGTGGAAGCCGGTCGCGCGGAACCGCAGGCGGTCGCCTTCGTCCTCGTAATAGGTGCCGGTGCCAGGGTCGACGATCAGCGGCGTCGAGCCGCAGCACAGCTCAAAGGAGAGCTGGTCGTTGTGGGCGTGGCCGCCGACCCCGTAGACGCCGGTATCGCCGCAGCGCACCAGCACGTAGAGATCGTCGTGGCGCATCGTGTAGTAGCCGCCCGCCGGGAAGTCCAGCGAGCGGGTCGCCGGCCGATAGCTGCGCGAGGCCTGCTCGAAGAGGTGCAGGTGGGAGCGGAAGTCGGTCCGGCCGTACTCGCCGAGCGGCAGGAAGCGGCCGTCGTCGTTGTCGCCGATCTGCGGCGCCAGCCCGTCGGGGCGGGTGTAGGCGGTGACGAAGTCGAGCATCCTGCCGAGCCGCTCCCGGTACCAGGACGGGTATATGCCGGGGTGCAACGACTCGCCGGCCTGCGTGCCACAGAGGAACAGTTCGGAGACCAGCCGGTGGTAGGGGATCGACGCCTCGTGCCCGCAGCCGTCCTCGCGCACCTGGTGCTCCATCTCCGCGATCAGCTCCTCCGCCGCCCAGCGCCCCCAGGCCGCTCCCTCCGCGCCGCGGGCGAAGAGCGCTGCCACGATGATCAGGCCGGCGACGTCGGAGAGGTAGTGGTTGGTCCGCGCCTCGGCCATCTCGAGGTGACTGCGGATGAAGCGTCCGTGCAGGAGCAGGCTCTCCGCCGCCCGCTCCCCCCAGGGCTGGCTCGACGCCTCCTCGGCGCAGATCACCAGCGCCGCGACCCAGTTGGCGGCGCGGATCGCGACGTCCATCGTGCAGATCCAGTTCGGCCCCATTTCGACCGGGTTGGCGGCGATCCAGCTATCGAGCTGGGCGCCGAGCTCGTCCAGGTAGCGCCGCTCGCCGCTGAGCTTGAACGCGGCGGCGAGCAGCGGCAGCTGCTGGCAGCGCGAGAGCTCCCAGGGAACCTTGATGTCGGAGTCGTCGAAGAAGAACACCTCGATCAGGAGGTTGTGCTGCGGCGGCCAGCGGCGCCCGGACTTGAAGTCGAGGCTCCAGTCGATCTCGGCGCCGAGATCGACTGGGCCAGAGCCGAGCAGGTCGAAGCGGTGCGCCACGACGTTGTCCGCCCTCTCGAGCAGGAGGCGGCGGGCATCGTCGTCGAGCTCGCCCAGGGAGCGCTCGAACGCCGCCACCGTCGGCAACGCCGCCCGTGCCGGGCCCTGCAGGGCTTCCGCCAGGCTCAGCCCCCCGAGCGCCGCCCTCACTTCGTCGGGCGACGCCGTCAGCGGCCGGCGGCGGCGGAGCCGGTCCAGGACGAGCCCGCGGGCTCGCCTGCCGAGGCGTCTACCGACGGCGCGCAGCGCGGCAGTAGGGCCGACTTCACGCAGCCGCTGTAGCTTGCTCATCGCGCTTTCTCTCGGGGTTTGCGGCAAGGAAGGTGACGGTGCAGACCTGGCCGACCGCGACCAATGCCCCTGCAACGGCGATGCCGATGACGCCGAACAGCTCGGCGGCGAGCGTGGCGACGATTACGTTCAGCATCACCGCTCCCGCGTTGATCCAGGCGAGCGAGGTGTAGCGCTCCTGGGCGATCAACAGGCTCGAGTTGGGCAGGGTGACGAACTGGGCGAACGCCGTCACCAGCAGTATCTGGAAGATCGGTACCGAGTCCGGATAAAGCCCGCCGTCGATCAGCGGGATCGCCCAGATCGCCGCAATCGCGGCGAGTCCGAGGATCGCCGCCGCCGGTGGGGCCGTCTGCTTCGCCCAGCGTTTCATCATCGCGATCTGGGCCTCGTCGGAGTCGATCATGTCGCTCTGCGCGGTCCTCACCCGCAGCACCGAGACCATTGCCGGTACCGGGCCCATCACGATCGAGACGTAGCGCAGCGCCGCCCCGTAAGCGGCGACCGCGACGTCATTGAGCAGGGCGGCGACCAGGAACAGGTCGAGGTAGGCCCAGCCGGCCGAGGCCATCGAGTAGAGCGTCAGCGCCGCCGTCTCGCGGCCGAAGCCGAAGCGGCCCTCGACGCCGTGCTCTGCCCCGCGGGTTGCGAGGGCAACCGGGCCGGCAACCACCAGGCCCACCAGGCACACCGCCACCGAGAAGTACACCCCGATCGCCTCGCCTGACTCGAGCAGCCCTGCTGTTGCCAGTCCGGCAACCGCCAGCAAGACGACGCCGCGGACGACCTGGATCAGGCCCGCCCGCATGAAGGCGAGCTGTGCCTGGTAATGGAAGACGGCCATTTCGATCGCGGCGCTGCCGAGCGTGAAGGCGATCCCGATCGTGACGAAGGCGAGCCGTTCGCCGGCGTCACCGACACCCAGAGCCGAGGCGCCGAGCAGGCCGAGGGCTCCGGCGGCGAGAATCAGCCCGGAGCCGCTGAGCAGCGTCGCATGGAAGGCCGAGGTGGCATCGTGGCCGCGTGAGACGCGCTCCGCCTCGAGGCGCGTATAGCGCAGGCGAACGCCCCCGGTGGCCGCGCTGCCGAGGAAGTTGCCGACGTTGAGGAGGAGAACGACGAAGGCGAAATCGCCGACTGCGAGCGTGCGCAGCAGCAGGATCAGCGTCAGGGCACTCATGCCCCGGGCCGCCACGTCCAGGACAAAAGTCGAGACGTATCCCCGTTTGAACGTCGAGAGGCGCTTCACGGCGCTAAGTATCGTCCGGGAAGCGGCGCGTCCTGAATGTCGTCAGCCCGTTGTCACCGCCTGTGACTAGGATTCCGCGCCCAACCTAAGAGGAGACGAAGACGACCGATGAGTGACCAGAAGTACGAGCTGACCACCGACCAGGCGGAGCGCGAGGCATCCGGCGCGCACAGCTATGGCCGCTACCTCGAGGAGTTCGAGGTCGGCGCCGTCTACAAGCACTGGCCGGCAAAGACCGTGACCGAGGCCGACGATCACCTCTTCTGCCTGATCACGATGAATCACCACCCGCTGCACATCAACGACATCTACGCCGGTGAGTCGCAGCAGGGCCGCAACGTCGTCGTCGGGCCGCTCGTCTACTCGCTGGCGCTGGGCATGTCCGTCTCCGACGTCTCCGGGAAGGCGATCGCCAACCTCGCGACGGAAGAGCTCAGCCATCCCAACCCGGTCTTCCATGGCGACACGCTCTTCTGCGAGACCGAGGTGCTCGACGTGAAGCCCTCGAAATCGAAGCCCGATCGCGGCGTGGTCAAGGTCCACACCCGAGTGCTCAACCAGGACGGTGTCCTCGTCGCCGAGTTCAAGCGCCTCGTCCTCGTTCCCAAGCGGGCCGGATAGCGCCATGGGGGGATCGCCGGTCGTGGACCTGCAGGGACGTTTCGGGGATCTTGTCGAGCTGAGCCTCGAGGCCCTGCCGAAGATGTTCGACGAGGAGACCGGGATCTTCTGCCAGAAGACCGTCGCCGAGGGAGACCGCCTCTCGAATCGGGGCAGCAACGTCTTCTACAGCGCGATGTCGACCGTGGGGATCCTGCGCCAGTCCACCCAGCCTGCGGAGAGCGTCTTCCCGCTCGGCAAGACGCTCGACACGCTGCACGGGATCGCCGCCGCGGGAGCCGCCCCGCAGGTGCTTGCCAACGTCGTCTGGGCTCTGGCATTGGCCGAAGATCAGCGCGGCGCGGCGCTGACCGGGGAGCTCGCCGAGCGCGACGACCTGCTCAACTGCGAGAGCGCCGCGCTGGGCCACGTCATCCACGGCCTCGCGGTTGCCGCCGAGGCCTACCCCGAGCAGAGTGGGCGGGCGATCGAGGCCTGTCGGCGATGGGCTCCGGAGCTGCTTGGCCGGTTCTGCTCCCAAGCTGACCTCTTCGGGCCGTTCCGGCGACCGACCGGGGTGCGCAGCGCCCTGATCCACCGCTTGACGAGCTTCGCCGCCCAGGTCTACCCGCTGCACGGCCTCGCCTCCTTCTACCGCGTCACTGGCGAGGCGCCGTCGCCGGTCCTGCGCCGGGTGGCCGAGCGGATCGTCGCTGCGCAGGGCCCGCTCGGCCAGTGGTGGTGGCTCTACTCGACCAAGACCAGGGCGGTCCTCGAGGGTTACCCGGTCTACTCGGTCCACCAGGACGGGATGGCGTTCATGGCGCTGCTGCCGGTCGAAGCGCTTGGTGAGGGCTCCTACCGTGAGCCGCTCGGACTGGGTCTCGACTGGCTGTTCGGCGCCAACGAGCTCTCGACCACCGAGCTGGTTCGTCGCGACCCGGCGGCCGTCTTTCGCAACATCCAGCGGGTCGGCAGCGACGCCGACGCCATGTTCGGCATCTCGGCCGCCAACCTCAGGCGTGTGATTGCCCGTTCGCTGCGCCCGAGCGTCGATCACACCCACGCCGAGCCGGCCGATCTGGAAGTGCTCTACGAGAGCCGTCCCTATCACCTCGGCTGGCTCCTCCACGCCTACGCGCTCAGCGCGGAGTAGTCCAGAGTGACCAACGTGGGGGCAGCCGCACGCCTCGTCGATAGCCTCGACGGGCTGGCTCCCATTTGCGCGGAATGGGATGAGCTGGCGGTCGCGGCGGGCCGGCCCTTCTCGGCGCCGGGTTGGGCGCTGTCCTGGTGGAGGCACCTGCGGCCCGAGGGCGCTCAGCTTCGCGTGCTCGTCCTCGAGTCGGGCGACGGGCTTGCCGGGGTTGTCCCGATGTACGCGAGCGGCGGCGCATACCGGCCGATCGGCGCAGAGCTGGCGCCGGTCGAACCCGTATCCAGGGCCGGGCTCGAGGGCCAGTTGATCGAGGCGGCGAGCGAGCAGCTGGCGACGGCCGAGCCACGGGCCCGCCTCATCGAGCTCGGCCAGCACGGAAGCGGCGTGGACTGGGCCGGGATGCTGAGCGACGTCTGGGCGGGCGGCCGCGGCGCCTGGCGATGGGTGGAGGCGGAGGCGCCGGCGCCGGAGGTGGACTTCAGCGACGGCTTCGAGGCCTGGATGAGCGGCAAGAGCAAGAGCTTCAGGCGCGACATCCGCAGCAGTCGCCGCAAGCTCGACGAGGGCGGGGGGGTCTTTCGATTCGCGACCGAGCAGACGCTCGACTCCGACGTCAAGGAGTTCCTGCGCCTGCACAGGATGCGACTCTCAGATCGCGGCGGCACGAACATTCCCGCGGGCGAGGGCGTGGAGCGGATGCTCGTCGCCGTCGGCCGGGACCTCCTGCCCTCCGAGCGCTTCAGGCTGCTTTGCCTGGATCTCGACGGGGAGGTGGTCGCGGCCGACCTGCTGCTCGCCGCCGGCAGCGAGGTCAGCGCCTGGAACAGCGGCTTCGACGAGACCTACCGCGACTTCTCACCGATCATGCAGTGCCTCGTCTACGCGCTGGCCGATGCTTCCGAGCGGGGAGAGCGCACGATGAGCCTCGGCCCGGGCGGGCAGAGCTACAAGTACCGGCTCTCCAGCTCCGAGGATTGCCTGCGCTCGAGCCTCGTCGTGCCTCGCGGGCCTTCCTACCCGCTGGCCAGGTTGCGGCTGGCGCCCCGCCAGGCGCGCCGTGCGGCGGCGAACAGACTCTCCCCGAAGGCAAAACAGCGGCTGCGTCGCCTGGGCGTCAGCTAACGTCGCGATGATGAGCACGGTCCCGGCCCCCACGGAGAGCAGCTCGCGAGGCCGGCTTGCCGTCGTCTCCGGTCTCGCGCACAACTCGATGGCGCCGCGTGGGCAACGCACCCAGAACCTGGTCGAGGAGCTGGGCAAGCGCTGGGACGTGGAAGTCGTGGCGCTCCCGCCCGAGACGTTCGCCCGCCGCGATGCACCGGTCTCCCGCCAGCCGCCCCTGCGCCGGGTGCTTGGCGCCGCGATGCGCTGGGTCGCTCTCGACCGATGGGAGCCGTGGGCATCCCGACGCCTCCGGCGCTGGCACCCGGACGTCGACGCCGCCCTGCTGGTCGGCTACCCGTGGTCGCCGGTCACCCGCGCCGCCCGCAAGCTCGCCCGGCAGGGAATTCCCTACGTGGTCGACGCGGGCGACCCCTGGGTCGTGACCGAGCCGGCACGGCTTCCTCGCTCGATCTCCGTTTGGCGCGCGCGACACGCCGAGCTGCCGATCTGGCGGAACGCGGCCGGCGCGGTCGTAACCACCCGGCAGCAAGGCGATCGTCTCAAGGAGATGTTCCCCCATTTACAGGTTCTGGCCCGGCCGAACGGCTACGTGCCGACGCCGGCCTCACCCGTCGCCCAGCCGACCTCGGGGCGCGCCGCCGATTCGCTGACCCTGGCTCACTTCGGAACCCTCTCCCCGATTCGGGTCGACGTCGCCCCCCTGCTCGCCGCCCTACAGCGCAGCGGGCGCTGGCGCACGATCACCTTCGTCCAGTTCGGAGACGACTACGCGGGCAAGCTGCAGAGCGTGCCGAAGGGGGTTCGCGTCGAGCGCCATGCCTCCCAGCCGTGGCCCGAGATCGTCGCGCGGGCTGGGGACTTCGATGCTGCGGTAGTGATGGGAAACGAGCGTGGATACCTGCTGCCGAGCAAGGCGGTTCAGTATCTGACCCTGCCGATCCCGAGGATCGCGGTGACGAACGGCGAGCCGGACGACGCTCTCGCCGAATACGCCGAAGCGCATGCGGGCTGGATGGTCGCGCCCGAGGGTGAGGTGGACGTCGGCGAGCGGGTCTGGGAGCACCTGGCGCGCGACCGGTCGGCGGCCGAGCTGGCGCCCCCCGAGGCTGAGTCGTGGCCCAACGTGGCGGTGCAGGTGGCTGCCTTCATCGAGGCTTGTGTTGGCGGCGAGGATCCGGCGCCCGCCGCCGCCCAGGCGTCTCTGGCGGGGGGGAGCGGGTGACCTCCCGCCTTTCCCCCCCAATCCTCGCCTGGCTGGCGGAGGGTCTGCGCTTGGCACTGGCTTGGCGCCAGGTGTCCTCTCCGTCGCCGTATACGGCCTTGCTGTGTGTCTGGCCGTGGCCACCGGCGCTCTTCTCGTCAAATCGCCTGCGGCCGGTGCCGCGCTCGTCGCCGCGGTTGGGCTTGGTGCCACGGCATCCCGCTTGAGCCGGCTCGGCGCGGTCGAGCTGCTTGTCGGTGCGTTGCCCTGGCTCGTGGTCTTCGATGGCCTGCTGCCCGGCCTCTTGAAGACCTTTGTCGCGACCGCCGCGGCAATCGCACTGTTGGGCCTCGTAGCGCCGGTGCGTGTTCGCGGCATCCTGGCACCGGTGGCTGCCGGGTTGTTCGTGGCCTCGGTCCTCGCCCATGGGATCTTCGCGACCGACGGCGAGCAGCTACAGCAGGTCGCCAAGTACATGATCTTCCCCGCCGTGGCCCTGGCGGTGCTGAGCGAGCGCGGTCAGGAAATGCTTCCGCGCGCGCGGAACCTCATTCTCGGCAGCAGCCTGGCGGCGCTGACGGTCCACCTCGGCATCATCGCCGCCGGGTTGGGGCAGACCGGGACCAAGTACGAAATCGGTGAGAAGCTTGGCTTCGGGCGCGGGATCGTCCACGAGATGACGCTCACCTTTGTCGTCGTTGCCGCAGCGGGCCTCGTGTCGAGCAAGCGGGTGCCGGTCCAGCTTGCGTTTTTCGCCCTCGGCGCCATTCCCGCCATGCTGACCGGCGTGCGGTCGGCCCTGCTGGCGCTGTTCGTCGTCATCCTGATCTACGCCATCCGCACGCGATTCGACCGGCGTGCGATCACGATCGTCGTCGTCCTGGTGGCGGTCGCCTTCGCCAGTGGCGGCGCCCAGGTGGCGCTTGAGCGCTTCAACAAAGAGTCCAAATCGGAAACCTCGCTGGCCACCGCCGGCTCGGAGCGCGGCGCGATCTGGACGGTGGCCGTTACGCCCTGGTGGAATGCGGGGCCGCCACAGTGGTTGTTCGGGATGGGCTTGGGTGCGGTCGAAGAGGCGGAGATCCGCGAGCTCGGCACGCCGTTCTTCGGCCACTCGGACCTGATCGAGGTGGGAGTCACGTTGGGTCTGGTCGGCATCCTCGCCTGGTGGTTGCTCTGGGTCGCCCTGCTGAGATCGCCGCTCGAGGGGATCGTGCTGGTGCCGCTGATCGTCTACGCGGTGGTCAACGGCTCGATGCTGTACGTGGCGCCGCTGACCCTGGGCCTGGTGTTCTCCGCCGCCTGCCGGGCGCCCCCGGAGGAGGAGCCCGCTCACTAGGGCGGAAGCCCCGAGGAGCTAGCTGGTGGCCCCGCCTTTTGAGGCCTTCTCCGCCTGCGGCTCGGCTTGCGGCCCTTTTGCCTCAGCGGCATCGGACGCGGCGAGCTTTTCGTGCATCTTGGCGAAGGAGTCGCTGATTGCGGGCGAGCGGTAGTAGCTGTCGTCGGACTGAGCGGGCGCCCCGTTGACGACGAGTCCGATCACCGGCGCCTCGATGATCGTCAGCTGCTCCCGCAGGTGCTCGGCGGCGTCGCGAGCGGTGCGACGCAGCCGGACGACGACCAGCACCCGGTCCACCTGTTTGATCAGCGGCACGGCATCGGCGACGATTGCCGCGGGAGGCGTGTCGACGATGACGCGGTCGTACTCGCCCTCGGCCCAGGCGAGCAGGCTCTCCATCCGCTGGGAGTCGATCAGCTCGGCGGGGTTGGGCGGCAGTGCGCCGGCGGGCAGGACGTCGACGCCCCGCACCTTCTGGATCGCGGCTTTGGCCTCGACGCTGCCGGCAAGCACCAGGCCGAGGCCTTTTTCGTCGGAAAGGTGGAGGCGTTTGGCGAGAGTCGGTCGCCGCAGGTCGGCCTCGATGAGGAGGATCCGCTTGGCTGCGTGGGCCTCCGCCAGGGCGAGGTTCCAGGCGACCATCGTCTTGCCGTCTTCGGAGGCGGAAGAGGTGATCAGGATCGATTTCAGCTCCTGGTCGATGCCGAAGTACTGGAGGTTTGCCCGCAGCATTCGGAATGCCTCCGCCTCCTCACCCCTGAGCCCGGCCTCGATGCCGGCCTCGTCATCGATCTGATGGCTGCGGGGAACGGTCGCGAGGATCGATAGCCCGAAGGCGCTTTCCGCCTCCTCCACGGTCTTCAGCCGCCGGTCGAACTGGTCGCGCAGGAGGGCGAGGCTGATTCCGAGGATCAGCCCGAGCAGGATGCCAAGGGCGACGTTGCGCGTCTTTTTCGGCGAGGAGGGCGAGCTCGGCACCGTGGCCGGCTGGACGAGCTGCGCTTCGCCGGTCTGCAGGGTGGCTTTGACGGTGAGGTCACGATTGCGCTCTTCGAGCGCCTGGCCTTCCGGTCCGGCGAGCTGCCCCGGGGTCAGTTCGTTGAGCTTGGCTTCGATCAGGCCCTGTGCTTTGAGGACCTTGTCCCGGTTCGCGTCGCGGCGGAAGGCGATGAACTGCCTGGCGAACTCGTTGGCGATCGTCGCCGCGAGCTCCGGGTCCGGGTCGGTGACTTCGACCTCGACCAGGTCCGATTCGCCGGCCGGGCTTACTTCGACCTTGCCGCTGATTTCCGGGGCGGTGAGGCCGGCCTCGGGCAGGGCGTCGGCGGTGCGCGCCGCGACCTGGTCGAGCGAGACGAGTTGCAGGTTGGTCGCCGCCGCGCGTTCGGGGTCGAATTGCGAGGTGTCTTTTTCGGTAAACAGCAGCGAGGCGGAAGCGGTGTATTCGGGCGTCTGCGCGAGCGAGTAGGCAAGCGCCGCTCCGGGGACCACCAGGAAGCAGACGAGCAGTAGGACCCAGTTGCGGCGCGCGATCAGCAGGCCCCGCTCGAGCGGAGTCATGTACTCACGGCCGCGAGACCGAAGCAGGGCGGGTGGCTTGGATGGTCGAGTGCTGGACAAGGGGCCGGAGCGCCGGGAAGACTGACTATTGCGGAGGCCGTGCCCGTTCGAGCTGGTCCGCATATCGGTGGGAATGGAGCGATTCATCATAGCGGGGTCATATGCGCCAAATGCGGCACTTATCTCCCGGTCCGACAATCGGCCAGTTGCGCCGTGAAGGGCAATTTCGCAACGGCGCTTGCAGATCGTTAGCGCTTCGCCGCGGCGCCCCGACCGCCGCCTGCCGCCGGTAGGCTTGCCGCCGTTTGGCAGGTTCGCGAGAACAAGGTCCGCAGAGGGTTCGGGTGGCCCACCTGGGACCAGGTCCGGACGGGCCAGGGGGCATACCGGCCGTGGTTCGCACTCTGTTGCGGTCCCCGCTGGCCGAGCGATACCAGCTCGAAACGATCCCGACCTACCACGATCGAAACCCGCTCAGAAGGCTGCTGCTCTTCGGCCGCTCGCTGATCTCCCTGGTTGCCTGGTGCGCGCGCCCCGGGCCGCGGATCGCGCACGTCCACATGGCGGCGAGGGGGAGCATGTACCGCAAGACGCTCGTCGTCGCCGTGGCGAAGGCGATGCGACGCCCGGTCGTCCTGCATGTGCACGCGGGCTCAGGCGACATCGACGCTTTCGTTGACCGCCTCGGTCCGCTGCGCCGTGGGATCCTGCGTGCGACGTTTGCGGCTTCCGATCGGGTGCTGAGCGTCTCGGCCAGCAGCGCCGCGACCCTGCGGGCGCGCCTGACCGACGCCGAGATCATCGTCGTGCCCAACGCCCCTCCGGAGGTCGTCCCCAACCCCCCGCGGCCCGGGCGGGAGGAGGTCGAGATCCTCTTCCTGGGTGGGTTTGACAATCCGGTCAAGGGTGGGGCGGTGCTGGTGGAAGCGCTGCCGGCGTTGCTGCAGCGCTGTCCGCGGGCGCGGGTGCTCCTCGCCGGGCCCGGGGAGAGCCCGAGCAGCCTGCCCGAGCGGGCGCGCTGGGGCGGCTGGCTCGACGAGGCGGCGAAGGATCGCGCCTTCAAGGACGCCGATCTGTTCGCGATGCCTTCGCTCTCGGAGGGCCTCCCGGTCGCCTTGCTGGAAGCGATGGCTCGCGGCCTGCCGATCGTGGCCAGTCGGGTCGGCGGTGTGCCTGAGATCGCCACCGACGGGGTCGACGCGGTGCTAATCGAGTCGGGAGATCCAACTGCGCTGGCGAGCCGACTGGGTGATCTGGTCGAAGACCCGCAGCGCCGCCGCGAGCTGGGCGAAGCGGCGACCGCGCGGGCCAGGCGGCTCGCCGATGACGACGTGTACGGTCGCCTCGACGCGATCTACACCGAGCTCACTGGTTGAGCAGGGCGCTGCGCACGCTCGGGCAGAGGGCCGGTTCGGCGCCCGTCGACTTCGGTTGCCGGGGGGGCGCGGAGGACACGGTCTCGGCCAGCGCCTCCACGTCCCAGACCGAGACGACGCTGCCCCGCTGGGCGAGGGCGCGGGTCAGCTCGACCTGGTGATCGTCGACGTGCTCGCCGAGCTCGTGGCGCCTGGGGACGACGAGCGGTACATGGCCCTCGCGGCTGGCACAGATGATGCTGCCGACCCCGGCGTGGGTGATCACGGTGTCCGCTTCGCGGAAGCGTTCCAGCATCGCGTCGAAGGGCATGAACGCCTCGGCGTGCTGTGCGGCCGGCGGCTCCCCAGGGCCATACTGGACCACCAACTCGTCGGCGGGGAGGGTGTCGAGGGCGCCCAGTAGCCGCTTGAATGACTGGTGGTGCGTGCCCACCGTCACGAAGATCACAGCACGCTCCCCGCGTAGGCGGCGCGGCGCCGGCCTTCGGCGACCTGCGGCCACTGCACGAAGAAGCGGTCGGCCAGGCGGTAGACGAGCTTGCCGCTGAGTGAGATGGTCTCGGTGCGGGTGACGCTCTCGACGTAGACCAGCCTGATCCGCAGCAGCTTGCCGACGATGAAGAAGGGGACGGCGAGGCCCGCGCCGGTCGAGAGGATCGCGTCGGGGCGGTTACCGCGCAACAGCCGCCAGGCGAGCCCGATGTTCGAGACCAGCGCCCTGAGGCTGCGATTGGTCGGGCCATTGCCCAGCGTCACCTGCTCGTCGGCGAGCAGGTAGCCGACGTCAGCCCCGCTGAGGGTCACCCAGGTTCGATCCATCCCGCGCCAGGCCGGCTCCAGGGCGAGCATCTGCTGAAGGTGGCCGCCGGGCGAACAGACGAGTAGGACTCTCATCGATCGCGGAGCGTAGTCATCTCAGCGGCCGCCATAGACTGCCGCCCGTGGGCGACCGTCTCCTGCGCAACCGCTCCAACCGGGCGTCCTTTCTCTGCTACCACTCGATTGCCGACGAGGGCCCCCGCTACCTGACCATCTCGGCGGACCTGTTCGAGCGCCAGCTCGCCTGCCTGAGGCGCCGCGGCATTCGCTGCGGCGATCTGCGCTCGCTTGGCGAGGCTGCCGAGGGTCGGCTTGACCGCCGGACCGCCTTCCTGACCTTCGACGACGGGTTCCTCGACAACTTCGAGGCCGCGCTGCCGCTGCTGCGCGGGTACGGATTCGTTGCCTTCGTGTTCGTCCTGCCGCCGCTGGTCGACTCCGGCGGGGCGCTCGCGTGGCCCGAGGTGGCCGCCGATCAGCGCCGTTACCCGGCGACGATGCGGTCGGTCAGCTGGGCGATGCTCGAAGAGATGAGGGAGGGCGGCTTCGAGGTCGGCAGCCACACGCTCACCCATCCGCATCTCCCCGCGCTCGACGATGGCGCCCTGCGCGAGGAGCTCTGGGAGTCGCGCGCCCGCATCAAGCAGCGGCTGGGTGTCTGCGACACGCTCGCCTACCCCTTTGGCGAGTGGTCGGAGCGGGTCGAGGCGGCCGCGGCGGACTGCGGCTACCGCTACGCGTTCAGCCTGCCGACCAAGACCGGGCAGCGACGCGCGACTGCTCACTCGATTCCCCGCATCAACGTCGACTACCGGGACAGCGAGCGCCGCTTCGAGGCGAAGCTCTCGGCGGCGGGCAAGCGGATCATCCTCTCGCCCGCGGTCGCCGCGATCCGCCACCGCGTGCGATAGCTCAGTAGGCGCCGCGACCGGAGACAACCGCCGGCAGGGTGGCCAGCAGGATCTCGATGTCGCGGGCGAGCGACCAGCCCGCCACGTACTGGTAGTCGAAGCGGACCATCTCCTGGAAGGGGCTCTGCGAGCGGCCGTAGATCTGCCACGGCCCGGTCAGCCCTGGTCGCAGCTCCAAGCGCCGCAGGTGCCAGTGCTCCTCGAGCGCATCGGTCTCGGGGAAGATCAGCGGGCGCGGCCCGACCAGGCTCATCTCGCCTTTGACGACGTTGAAGAGCTGGGGCAGCTCGTCGAGCGAGAAGCGGCGGATGAAACGACCGATGCGGGTCACGCGCGGGTCGTCGCGGATCTTGAACATCACCCCGTCGCCAGCTTCGTTGAGCGTCTCGAACTCCTGCTTGCGCTGCTCCGCGTCGATGTACATCGAGCGGAACTTGATCAGGTGGAAGCTGGACCGGCGGCGGCCGGCGCGGGGCTGCCGGAAGAAGATCGGACCGCGCGACTCGAGCTTGATCGCGATCGCGATCGCGATCATCAGCGGCGAGAAAACCGTGAGGATGCAGAGTGACCCGACCAGGTCCAGGCCCCGCTTCGCGAGCATCGAGATCGAGCTCAGGTGGGCCGCGCCGATCGAGAGCACCGGCAGCCCGCCGACCTGGTCGAGTGCCTGGACGCCATCGAGGAACTCGAAGAGGCGCGGCACCACGTCGATCGCGACGCCAGCGTCGCGGCAGGCGCGAATCGACTCGAGCAGCTGCTCGTGACTGGCGCGGGAGAAGGCGATGATCACGCGGTCGATCTGCTGGGTCTCGATGATCGTGTCGAGATCGCTGAAGCGGCCCAGCCAGGGAAGGTCCGCCGTGCCGACGTCGTGTACCTCGTCGTCAACCATGCCAACCGGCACGAGCCCGAACTGCCCGTTGTCCTGCAGCTTCTTGACGACCTGCCCGGCGACGACGCCGGAGCCGAGGATCAGGGTGCGCTGGCGCAGCTCGGGGGACCGGTGTAGGCCGGTGCGCACGATCGCCCTCGAGACCCCGGCGAAAGTCGCCGTCGCGGCGACGGTGAAGAAGGTGAGCCCGATGCGCCCGTCGGCGCCGAGGATGGCCGCCAGGCCGTAGAGCGGCCAGGTGATCAGCATCACCGCGACCATGGCCCGCGGCACCTCTGAGATGGCCGAGGCCCACGCGGTCAGCTGGTCGCCGCGATAAAGGCCGATGCTGAACGCGATCAGCGGCCAGGTCAGGCCGGCGATGAGGATGTAGATGAGGCTGGAGCGAAGGTCGACAGAGGGGCCGATGATGAGTACCGCGATCGCCGCCGCGATCAGGGCGGCGAGGGTGTCGCCCGCGACCAGCATCCTCGCCAGGACCGCTCCTCGTTCCCTCGCCCGACTGCGCGGATCCCGAGCCTTCGTCGTCGAGACCTCGAGCGGCCTCTCGGCGGTGGATTGGCTGACGGTTGAACTCTCCATGATGGGTTCAGGCGAAGTCAGAGCGGATGAGTGGGGATGAGTTCTTGCTGGCAAGCCGCGAGCGGCCAAACTTTTCACTTAGAAAATAGAGAGGAATCGAGGGAATCTCCATGACAGACAACACTTCGGCAACGGGCGAGCTTTCACGATGTCAGCAATTAGGCTTGCAATCGCCACTCCCCCGTGTCACCGCGGACGAATGTTTGATCCTTAGTTAAGACACGGGCGCGGCGAAATCGACGCGGTGTTGCTCAGCCAATCGAGACGGAAGCGGGCGAGGTGCCGACCGTAATGGCATCGTGTTCCACAATACTTGTTCCGGTGCTGGTCTTGGAGCGGTAGATGCCGGCCTTCAGATAGGTCTCGGGCATCTGGGTGGTTTGCCCGTAGATCCGCGTCTGCCCGTTGACCAATTTCTGCTGGACGCCGTCGAGCCAGACTTCGATGAAGCCGACGCTGGGATCCTGGGAGAGCTTGACCCGGTAGACGAGGTCATACCAGCGGTCGCTCTGCAGCGCGGGGCCCTGCCAGAACTTCGGCGAGCCGTCGCCGGCGCCGATTCGCAGGGCGCGGTTGTTTTCGAGGAAGACGGCAACGCCCGGCGAGCCGTTCCAGTCCTCCTCGTGGAGCTGCTGGACGATCTGCCACGGCGCCGAGTAGGTGTTGGCGGCGGGGACGCGGATCGCATCGCGGAAGTAGAGGTCCTGGCCCTCCTTGAAGGTCGGCCCGGAGACCTCGGAGCGTTGCGAGCCGGTGTCGGGCTCGACGTCGCCCTGGCGGACTTCGAAGTGGGCCGCCTGGTTGCCCTCGAAGGCGCCCGAGGAGAAGAGCGTCGCGCGCGAGCTGAGCGACTGCACATACCAGTCCTTGAAGCCGGCGTCGAAGTCGCCGTTGAAGAGCATCGTTCCAGCGGGTGCTGGCGCTGGGGCCGGGGCTGGAGTCGGAGCCGGTTCGGGGGCGGGCTCGGGAGTTGGGGTTGGCTCCGGGGTCGGGGTCGGTGCGGGAGGTTCAGGGGCCGGGGTGGGGGTTGGCTCAGGGGCGGGAGCTGGAGCCGGGGCGGGGGCCGCTTCGGGCGCGCGCGGCTTGCGGCGCCAGCGAGACTTGGTCCGGGTCGAGCGCTGCGCGACCGTGGTGCCCTTCCTGGCGCGGTTGCCGTGATCGTAGGACCGCTCCAGCGCGCTTACCCCGACAGGCTTGGCCTGTGCCGGAGCGGCGGTCATGCTCAGGGTTAGAGCGAGGACGAGGGCGAGTGCGGCGGCATGGATTAGGTTTCTCACGCGAACCTGTTCGTCTGGTCGCGTGCGTTACCGGAGCACTCCGTGACTCATCTGGACGCATGTCTGGCGGCCGGGCGAGAAGTTTGCTCAGCCGGCGGCGACGGCGTCGTAGCTGGTGCCGACCACGATGCTGTCGTGCTCGACGATGCTCGTGCCGGTGCTCGATTTGGAGCGGTAGATGCCAGCCTTGATGTAGGTCTGGGGCGTCTGGATGGTTTCGCCGTAGGCGCGGGTCTGGCCGTTATCGAGGGTCTGCTGGACGCCGTCGAGCCAGACTTCGACAAAGCCGACATTGGGGTCCTGGGAGAGCTTGACCCGGTAGATCAGGTCATACCAGCGGTCGTTCTCGAGCGTCGAGCTCGTCCAGTAGGTGGGGGAGCCGTCGCCCGCGCCGATCCTCAGGGAGGGTTTGGAGTCAAGGAAGACCGCCATGCCGGGTGAGCCGTTCCAGTCCTCCTCGTGCAGCTGCTGGATGATCTGCCAGGGCCCTTCGAAGGTGCCGCCGGCGGGGACCGAGATCGCATCGCGGATGTAGAGGTCTTCGCCCTCGTTGAAGGTCGGCCCCGATACCTCCGAGCGCTGCGAGCCGGTATCGGGCTCGACGTCACCCGGGCGAACTTCGAAGCGGGCCGCGCGGGGGCCTTCGAAGGGGTCGGAGGTCGGAGTCGTCGCCCGGCCCTGCAGGGACTGGACGTACCAACCGCCGAAACCGGCGTCGAAGGTCGCTTTGAAGAGAACCTCGCCGGCGGGCTGCGCCGGTGGTTCGGGCTCCGGAGGTGGCGGAGGCGGGGGTGGTGGGGGAGGCGGTGGTGGTGGGGGCGGGGGGGGCGGTTCCGGTTCCGGACTCGGCGGCGGCGGGGTGGGTTCCGGGTCTGGCGGTGGTTTGGGGGTCGGCGGCGGGGTGGGCTCCGAGCCGGGTCCCGGCAGCGACGGCGCGCCCTGGATCGGAACCGGGATCGCGGTCAAGGAAGGAACTGGCCCTTCCACGCCAGGCGGGGCGATGCTGTCCGGGGCCACCGGGGCCGGGTGGGACCCCGCTGCGGGAATCCTGTACGCGACGTTCAAGTTGCGGTGCGTATTGCGGCGCGCCGCAAGCCCCGTGCGGTGCTGCGGAGCAGCGAAGCGAAGCGGGCTGATCGTCTCGCCGCTGCTCAGTTCGCCGTTTTGCCGGTGCGTCGGGGAAACGGCCTTGGCGATCGCGAGCGAGCCGATCAGCACGAGGAGGAGGGCCACCACCGTCAGGCGGAAGAGAAAGCGGTCGGATTCTCTTGCGGTGGTTAGACGATGCATCAGTTCCCTGGAGGTCCAGTACCCGACTGGGGAGCTTCTAGACAACGCAGCACGAATGCGCAGTTTAAGCGCATTTTCGTATATCCGTCTAGCCTGCCGGCTCAGCCGGCGGCGACGGCGGCGTAGCTGCTGCCGACCAGGATCGCATCGTGTTCGACGATGCTGGTGCCGCTGCTCGACCTTGAGCGGTAGATGCCGGCCTTGAGATAGGTCCCGCCGGTCTGCAGGGTCTGCCCGTAGATCCGGGTCTGGCCGTTGTCGAGGCCCTGCTGGACGCCGTCGAGCCAGACTTCGACGAAGCCGGTGTTGGCGTCCTGGGAGAGGTTCACTCGGTAGACCAGGTCATACCAACGGTCGCTCTGCAGCGGCGCGCTGTCCCAGAAGGTCCGCGAGCTGTCGCCCGGGCCGAGGGTCAGCCTGCGATCTTGGTCGAGGAAGACGGCGACGCCGGGCGAGCCGTTCCAGTCCGTCTCGTGGAGCTGCTGGATGATCTGCCACGGTCCGTTGTAGGAGTTGCCGCTCGGTACCCGGAATGCGTCGCGGATGTAGAGATCCTGGCCCTCGTTGAAGGTCGGGCCGGAGACCTCGGAGCGCTGCGAGCCGGTCTCTGGCTCGACGTCACCCGGGTCGACCTGGAAGCGAGCGGCCTGCGAGCCCTGGAAGGCGCCGCTCGAGAGCAGGGTCGCGCGGTAGGAGAGTGACTGGACGTGCCAGCCCTCGAAGCCCGAGTCGAAGTCGCCGCGAAAGAGGATCCCGGGGTTCTCGGCCGGCGGGGCTTTGGGGGCCGCCGCTGCCTTTGCGGCTTGGCGGCGGCGCTGGGTATGGCTCGCTCGCTGCCACTTGCCGCGCTGCGCGACCCGGGCTGAGCTGAGCCCGGGCTTCTTGGCACCCGAGGCCTTCGCTTGTGGCGCGGCAGGCGCCGACGTGGCGCCGAGCAGACAAACGGCCAGCAGGGCTGCGGTCAGGAGAGCGATCAGGCGGGGGGCGGATGCGTTCACCCCCGAAGGGTCGGCCCGCGGGGCCGCTCAGCTGACGGATGTCAAGCCGATCTGGACGTATGTATGAGAGAAGAGAGCGGTCGGTAGGCGTCAGTGCGCCTCGTCGGAGGCGTGCGCGGGCGGCCGCGACTCCTCCGCCAGCGAGGTGATCTCGAGCAGCCCGTGGGCGGCGGCTTCGAGCACCTCGGTTGCCTCCTCGGCCGAGCGGGCGTAGAGCTCGACCAGCATGTGGACGACGATGCGCTCCTCGTCGTGCTTGTGGAAGCGGACGTGGGCGAAGAACTCGCGCACGCCCGCCTCGCCGAGGGCTCCGTAGGCGAGCAGCTCGGCGGCTTCCGGCCCGGCGCAGCTCTCGACCCGATCCTGGTCGACGGTGACCGTGCAGGAGGCGACCCAGGGAGTGCCGGCGACCATCCGTTCCCAGCGATCCTCGATCGGGACGACGCGGTCGTCCTGGAAGGTGAGGTGGGGCTGGTCGTGCATGCAGTCGAGGCACTGCACGACCGATTCCTGCACTTCGTCGATCCCTTCCGCGGGGATGCCGGTATCGGGATCGACGCGGCGAATCGCGTCGTAGTGCATCTGGATCTCGAGGTTCTGGGACCAGCAGCGGTAGCAGCGCAGCCAAGCCGAGCGGTCCCCGTTCAGCTCGCTCATCGCACCATTGTGGCGCGACTCGGTGTTCGGCGCGGGGCGACGGCGCTCAGGCGGTGGCGCCGGCGACTGAGCGCCGCTCGACCAAGGTGACGATCTCACCGATGATCTTGTTGAGGTCGAAATCCTTCGGCGTGTAGACGCCGTCGACGCCAGCCTCGCGCAGGTACTCGGCGTCGGCGGGCGGGATGATGCCGCCGGCGACGACCGGGACCTCGACGCCCTCGGCGCGCAGCCGTCGCACGACCTCGGGAACGAGCTCGCGGTGAGACCCGGAAAGGATCGAGAGGCCGACCACGTCGACGTCCTCCTGCAGGGCGGACTCGGCGATCTCCTCCGGGGTAAGGCGGATGCCCTGGTAGATCACCTCCATGCCGGCGTCGCGGGCGCGCAGGGCGATCTGCTCGGAGCCGTTGGAGTGCCCGTCGAGGCCGGGCTTGCCGACGAGGATCTTGATCCGGTGGCCGATTCGCTCGGAGACCTCGTCGACCTGGCCGCGGATCGCCACCAGCTCGGCGCGGTTGCCGGGGGGCGCGGCGCCGTCGACGCCGGTTGGCGCCCGGTAGGCGCCGAACGCCTCGCGCAGGACTTCTGCCCACTCGCCGGTCGTCGCACCGGCTTTGGATGCGGCGATCGTCGCCGGCATCACGTTCGCGCTCTCGTCTGCCGCGATGCGACCGAGCTCCTCCAGCGCCGCTCGCACGGCCTCCTCGTCCCGCTCCGCCTTCCATTGCTCCAGCGCCTCGATCCGCTCGCGCTCCACCTCCGGATCGGGGGTGAGGATGCCGCCGTCGGCGCCGGCGGTGAGGGGGGAGTCCTCACTCTCGGTAAAGCTGTTCTGGCCGATCACCTTCTGCTCGCCGCTCTCGATGCGGGCGACGCGCTCACGGTGCGACTCGACCAGGCGCGCCTTCATATAGGGGACGGCGGCAACCGCGCCGCCGTGCTCCTCGACCACCGCCATCTCGGCGCGGGCGCCCTCGGTCAGCTCGTCGACCAGCCCGTCCATCACTTTCGAACCCTCGAAGATGTCGGGGTACTCGAGCAGGTCGGTCTCGTTGGCGAGGACCTGCTGGATGCGCAGGCTCCACTGCTGGTCCCAGGGACGGGGCAGGCCCATCGCCTCGTTCCAGGCCGGAAGCTGGAGTGCGCGGGCGCGGGCGTCGCGACTCAGCGTTACCGCCAGCGCCTCGAGCACGATCCGCTGGATGTTGTTCTCCGGCTGGGCCTCGGTCAGGCCGAGGCTGTTCACCTGCACGCCGTAGCGGAAGCGCAGCATTTTCTCGTCGGTGACGCCGTAGCGATCGCGGCCGATCTCGTTCCAGATCCGACCCATGCTGCGCAGCTTGGCGATCTCCTCGATCAGGCGGATGCCGGCGTTGACGAAGAAGGAGATGCGGCCGAAGACCTTGGCGAAGTCGGCCTCGGCGACCTGACCGCGGGCCTTGACTTCGTCGAGCACGGCGATTCCGGTGGATAGCGCGTAGGCGATCTCCTGGACCGGGGTCGCGCCGGCCTCCTGCAGGTGGTAGCTGCAAATGTTGGTCGGGTTCCAGCTCGGCACCTCGTTGACAGAGAAGGCGACCATGTCGGCGATCAGCCGCATCGAGGGTTCCGGCGGGAAGGCGTAGGTGCCGCGTGAGAGGTACTCCTTGATGATGTCGTTCTGGGTCGTGCCCTTGAGCTTGGCCCGCTCGACCCCGTTCTCCTCGGCGACGGTGACGTAGAGGCCGAGCAGCCAGGCGGCGGTCGCGTTGATCGTCATCGAAGTGTTCATCTCATCGAGCGGGATCCCGTCGAGGAGCTGGTGCATGTCGCCCTTGTGGGCGACCGAGACGCCGACCTTGCCGACCTCGCCGCGGGCCAGCACGTGGTCCGGGTCGTAGCCGGTCTGAGTCGGCAGGTCGAAGGCGATCGAGAGGCCGGTCTGGCCCTTTTCGAGGTTCTTGCGGTAGAGCTCGTTGGAGCGCCGCGCGTCGGAATGACCGGCATAGGTACGCATCACCCAGGGGCGATCGCGTTCGGGCAGTCGGTGCTCGGGCATTCCGTCAATGATAGCTTGTCCGAGGTTCTGGGTCACATTGAGAAACTCGACAGCGCTCAAGACGCTTCACGGCCGAGCGCATCTTTTCGCCGAGGCCGTGTTTAGGCTGCGGGACGATGAGACTTCGAATTGCAGCCGTGTCGCTTGCTGGAATCACCGCGCTTGCCTTTGTCGGCATTGCCGGGGCGGCCATGGTCGGGATCTACCGCAATGGCATGGAGTCAGACGCGCAGCGCGGCCAGGTCGTCAAGCTCTCCGGCGATCGATGTGGGCGCGGCGGCTCCGACCACGCGATTCGGATCATGGTCGGCAAAGAAACCAGCCGCTGCGCATACCGGACGCCGGTGATTGGGCGCGACCTCGAGCTCGCCGCGATCGGTCGCCTGCTGAGCAACACGCCGCAGCCACTTCAACGCAAGGCCTTCCTCGCCGTCGACCTGCGCACCGGCGGCGCTGGTGCCGGTTACCAGCTCGCGGTCTTCCCGATGCAGGGCAAGGCCCAGCTCCGCAAGGTCCTCAGCAGCGGCCAGGTCGAGTACCTGCACATCGAGAAGGGGGTGCGGACGAAGGGCCTGAACCAGGCCAACGAACTGCGCCTGCGCGCGATCAACATCTCCACCGGGCCGCAGCGGGGCAGTTGCCGCATCCTTGCCTACGTCGGCAATCAGCTCGTCGCCGACGTGACCGATTCGGCCGCGGGTGAACTCGAAGGCCGCGCCTCGGGCTTCTCGCTGGGCGCGATCGGCAACGCCAAGGGCACGGTGGGCAGCTTTGACGATGTCGTGGTGCGGGTCCCCAGCCCCGCCTAGCGGTCTTTCCTCATAATGCGGGCGATGTCGACGACGATCGAGCAACCGCGTACGGCTGGGCCGGATTCCGGACTGGGGGGAGAGTGGCGGGTGATCGTCTGCAACGACAGCCACAACACTTTCGACCATGTCGCCGAGACCCTGGCACGTGTGATCCCCGGTGTAACTGTCACCCGCGGGCACGAGATCGCCGAGACGATCCACAGCAGCGGCCAGGCAATCGTCTGGTCGGGCCCGCGCGAGCCGGCCGAGCACTACTGGGAGCAGCTCAACGAGTCCGGGTTGACCCTGGCGCCCCTGGAGCGTGCGTAAGACCGGGACTCCTCCGAACGTTGTCTTGGAAACCCCGAGGAGGCTTCCCGCGAATGAGAACCGCGCAGTACGCCGTTGCATTGTCAGTTGTCACGATTGGCCTGGCGTGGGCATGCGCCGCTCTCGCCATGGGTGCTCAGGGGGGCTCCTATGCCGGAAGGACGTCGCAGCCCGGAAGCAGCGTGAGCTTCACGGTCCCCAGCGGCGGCAGCTCCGTTGATGACTTCAAGGCCGAAATGTCGGCCACCTGCACGAAGGGCGCCGCGAGCCAGAGTGTCGACGTCGCCCTCACGCCGACGCCGAGCATGAAAGTTCGCGACGGCGAGTTCACCTTCGGTGGTGGGTTCGTGTTTCGCAACGGCCAGGAAGTGATCGGTCACGGCAAGGGGAGAGTGAACGGGACCTTCTCATCTGAGCATCAGGTGACCGGCAATTTCAGATTCCCTTGGGAATTCTTTGCCAATGCAGGTTTGCTCAGCGGTTATCGCTGCGACACGGGAAAAGTGACCTTTCAGGCCTCTTTGCAATCGCTAGATCCGGAAGAGACCAAGTGCATCGTCCCCAAGCTGCGCGGCAAGAAGCTGAAAGCGGCCAAGCGCGCCATCAGGCGGGCGCACTGCCGGGTCGGTCGGATAGTCAAGAGGCATTCGAAGAAAAAGAGCCAGCGGGTGATCCGGCAGCGGCCAAGACCGCGGACCGAACGGGCGGCGGGCTCGCCAGTCAAGCTCGTCGTCAGCCGCGGATCTGTGCACTAGGGCTGCCCGTCTGACTCACAGCCAGTGTTCGATCTGGTCGCTCTCGGGCACTTTCCCCACCTCGCGGGCGGGGACTCCCCTCACAACTGCACCGCCGGGGACGTCGCTGGCGACGACGGAGCCGGCGGCGACAAAAGCCTCTGCCCCGACCCGCACCCCGGGGCAGAGCACCACCCCTCCCCCCACTCGGCACGCCCGCTCGAGCCGCGGCGCGAGCAGGGGCGCGTCGACGGGTTGGCGGGCCATCGTGTTGTCGTTCGTGGTCGTCGTCCCGGGGCCGACAAAGACATAGTCCTCGACGACGGTGTGGCCGGTGATGTAGCAGTTGGTCTGTATGCGGACGCCTTTTCCGAGGACGACATCGCTGTCTATCGCCGAGCCGCGTCCGACCACACTTTCCTCGCCAATCGCGGCTCGCTCGCGAATATGAGATTGATCCCCCGCGATCGCTCCGGCCCCGAGGTCGGCACCGGCAAAGATCACGGCCCCGGTCAGCACTGCGGCGCCATCGCCGAGGCGGGTGCGGGTCGATTCGCCACGCGGGGCGCTCGAGCGAGGGCCAAGAACCGGGCTCTTGCCAATCACCGCGCAATCCTGGATCACGACTCCATTGCCGATCTGGGTGCCGGCGTGTATCACCACGTTGGCCCCGATCGAAGCATCGGCAGGAACCACCACCCCCTCGCCGAGGATCAGGCCGGGGGCGAGGTCGGGTCGGGGCATCAGGCTTGCGGCGTGCCGGTCCCGCGGGTTACTCATCAGCAGGCATTCTTACGGGAGACTCCGGCCGATGCGCCCGACGCCGCGTAGACGACCGCGAATAGCCGTCCTGAAGGACGGTTTCGTCGCCGAGTACCGTGCGGAGCTCTTCGCGCGCCTCGGGCGGATGGAAGGGGTCGAGTACGTGATCTTCCACGGTGGCGCCCCGCGAGGCAGCGGCCACCGGGCGGCGGAGGGACCATTCTCCTTTCCGGCGAGGAAGGTCGCGAATCGAGAGCTCCGGCTCGGCGGCAGGGCGCTTCTCTACCAGCCGGCGGTCCGCGAGGTGGCCGGTCCGGCATTCGACGGGGCGGTGCTCGGCGCTGAGCTGAAGCTGCTTGCCCATGTAGCGCTGTTTCCCCTGCTGAAGCTGAGCGGGAAGCCGGTGCTCTTGTGGGGTCAGGGAGGTGAGAAGAGCGATGACCGGGGAGGCGTGATGGAGGCGCTCGGCAGGGTCGGGGGAGCCCTGAAGGAGGCGGCGGCGCGTCACGCGGATGGATACATCGCCTACACCCGCGGCGGCCGCGATCACCTCGTCGCGGCAGGCGCCGATCCCAGCAAGGTCTTCGTGGTCAGGAATACCTTGGACGTAGAGGCCGAGATTGAGTCGCACGCCCGGCTGTCGGGCGAGTCGGTTGCTCGGCTTCGCGGCGAGCTGGGACTGAAGCAGGACTCCATCGTCCTTCTTTTCATCGGTCGGGTCTACTCGGAGAAGAAGGTCTCCGAGCTCGTCGCGACGCTGCGGGCGCTGCGCGATCGACGGCTCATTCAGCATCCGGTAGAGGGGGTGATCATCGGCGAGGGGCCCGATCTGCTCCGGGTCAAGGAGGAGGCCGCCGGCGTCGAGGGGATCCACTTCGCCGGGGAGATCCGCGACCGAGAGCACGTCGGGCAGTACCTGCGGGTCGCTTCAGCGGTCGCCATGCCGGGCAAGGTCGGGCTCACGGTCAACCACGCCTTCGCCCATGGGGTGCCGGTCGTTACCCGTGCCAGCCGCCTGCATGCGCCCGAGTTCGAGTATCTCGAGCCGGGCCGGAACAGCGTCGTCGTCGATGGCGATCTCGATGCTTTCGTCGCCGCCGTCGCCGAGCTCGTCAACTCCCCGCGACTGCAGGCGGCGCTGGCGGCCGGGGCGCTCGAGTCACGCGAGAGCCTGACCGTGGCCTCGATGGCCGACTCCTTTCACAGTGCCGTCTTGCAAACCCTGAACCGATGCTGACAATAGTCGTCGAACTTTCGTCCATCGCTCTCAAGCGGTCCCGTCCCGAGCCCGATTCTGCGCGCGCCCCCTGCGGGAGGCGCGCAACAGCGATTGGCGGCATCGATGACGACGACCGGACTCCTCCAAGGCTCAAAGCTCCGCTTGCCAGCCGCGTTGGCGATGCTCGCCATCGCCGCGTCGGGGTGGTCGAGCTATGCGGTGGGCTCTCCGCATCGCGCCGCCGGCTGCGCCATGCGACCGGCCTCGGCGCCCCAGGTGGCTGAGCGCTGCCGGCTCAGGCCAGATACGGCGATATCCGCCGGCGCGGCAACGGAGGTTCCGGTCGGCTCGACGGTCTCCCTCAGGTTCTCCTCGACCCGGGCCGGCTCGCGCTTCCAGTGCAGGTCCGCCAAGCGAGCATGGAGACCGTGCAGGAGCCCGAGCCGCTACCACCTGCGGCGCCCGGGCTTCCACCGCTTCTCGGTCCGGGCAGTTGGACCCGACGGGCTTGCCGACCTGACGCCGGCGACGGTCGATTTCAAGGTTGCCTCGACGCTCGTTGGACCGACCCCGGGCAACGCCGGAGCCGCGAAATCAGTTGCGGTGGAGGCGGGGGTGGGTGTGGCCGAGTCGCTGAGGGAGGAAGGACCACCGACGACCGAACGGGAAGGGCCCTGGACGGGGCCGCAGGGCGCACCCTTCGCCTCGAGTGGGGTCTGGGCTGAGCCGTTGCCGTCGAGCGCGACGGCCGACCCCCAATCCCCCCAGCTGATCGAGACCTTGATGAGCAAGCTGAGCGAAGAGAGGGCGGCCGGCACCGGCCCGCGGCTGGGCGCCGATTCACGAACGCCGCTGTACAGGGTCGGTGCCGATCAGCCTCGGATCCCGGTCTTCCTCGACACCGGCCCCTGGGGCTACCGCCTTGCTGAGAAGCTTGCCGCGGGGGTGCCGATCCCGCCTGGTGCGGAGCCCGTCGCGGGGACCGATCGAGCGATGGCCGTGTGGCAGGCGCCAGCCGACACCTACTGGGAGTTCTTCAAGATGCAGCAGGCCCTGCACGGCCCGCAGTTCGCCCGCTCCGCCAAGGTCTCCGCAGGCTGCGCCCTCCAGGAGGGCAGCTACTCGTATGAAGTGACGGCCTTCAACGAGAACGGCGAGACCCCGGTCGAAGGTGGCCGGACCGCTGCGAGTGTGGCCGACGGCTCCTGCGTCACGATCCAGTGGGGCCCGGTTCACGGCGCCGCGGGATACCGGGTCTATCGCGGCCTCGACGGCTCGGCGGCGTCCTATCTCGCGACGGTTGCGGCCGCGCAGACCTCCTTTGTCGACGAAGGCCTGGAAGCGCCCACCGGGGCCCTCCCGCCCTCGGCCAACACCGCCACGACCCCGGGCGAGTGGCATGCCGCCTACGGCGGCATAGTCCAGGAAGCCTCGGCCAGCCCGGGCTACTACAGAAACCTCCTCGATTCCAACGGGGCTGTCCAAGAGCAGGCGAACTGGGGGGCGGCAGCGACCGGCCTGCCGTTGGCCGCCGGTCTGATCACCAGAGAGGACGTCGACCGGGGCAGCATCGATCACGCCTTGGCGATCGGGCTCTCCAACCGCAGCGGATCGTCGATCATCCGCGCTGGCAGCTTCGCCAGCCCGGCCCAGCGCTCGGACGGGAGATCCGACGATCCGAATTCGATTCCCGAGGGCGCGCGGCTACGCCTCGATCCCTCGCTGGACATCGCCTCCCTGCCGCTTTCGCCATTTGCCCGCATGCTCGCCGAGGCGGCTCAGCGCTACGGCATGATCGTCCAGGACGGCTCGCGGAGCACGGTCGTCTACGCCGAGGACCCTTCACCCGCCGTCCGCGACGGGCAGGCCAACTTCTACGAGGCGCAGCTCGGCAAAAACGTCTCTCGGGCGGTTCGTGAATTTCCCTGGGCGGAGCTGGAAGTGGTCCAGATGCAGCTTTGTCAGCGCGGCCCGTGCGTCCCGGACTAGTCCTTTTTTCGTCTTGACCCCCGGGGTCGCTGTCCATACGCTGACGACCAGTCAGTAGTACTCAACGCAACGAATGGAGATCGCGTTGGACGCCAAAGAGTATGGAGCGCCACAGATTGTCGATTACGGTGATCTCGTCGAGTTGACCGCGGCTGCGTCAGACGGTGCCTTCACGGATGCCGCCTTTCCGCCCGGTACGCCTCGCGGAGACATCACTTTCACGAACAATCCGTAGCGATATCTTCGCGACCGAGCCTCCCGGCCGGATGGCCCGATCATCGGGTCGGGCTGGGGGGCGGTTCGCGGATCGGAGCCGCACCGTAAGCATGGGCCGCCCGGGCGCGTTCTTCGTGCATGTCCGTGCACGTCGGCCAAGCCCTGGAGCCGCAGCTCGCTCGGCGATCCGATGACCTCGTCTCCGTAGCGGTCGTCGCCGTCACAGGGTCAGGGTCGGGCGAGATCGAAGCCGCGCTCGAAGAGAGCGAGGCCGATCTCGACGTCAGCAGCGTCGCAATTGCCGATCTGGAGGCCATCGACGCCGACGTCTACGTCCTCCATGGTTTCTCCGGCAGCGGTTCTCTCAGGGTGCTGGAGGACTTGGTCGCGCAAGTGCCCGGGCCGGTGGTGCTGGTGGCTCCCTCGACTGCGCCGACGAAGGAGATGAAGGCAACCTTGAGAACGGGGGCTGCGGGCTTGGTGCGCGAGTCTGAGATCGGCCTCAGTCTCGGGGCGACCGTGCGGGCGGTATGGGGCGGGCAGCTCGTCGTTCCCTTGGAGCTCGGGCTGCAGATCGCAAGGCCGGTTCTCTCCCGTCGCCAGAAGCAGGTGCTCGGCCTCGTCGTGCTCGGCCTGAGCAACGGCGAGATCGCCGCCAAGCTCCACCTCTCCGAGCACACGATCAAGTGCCACCTCTATTCGGGCTTCCGCAAGCTGGGCGTCAGCTCCAGGGATGAGGCGGTGGCGACGATCCTCGACCCCGAGAGCGGCTTGGGTACCGGCATTCTCTCGATCTCCGAAGCCGAGTCCGAAGTTGCGACGCACGGCCACCGCTGAGGAGGAGCTGCTCCTCCTGCTCTGCGGGACTGCGGAGCGGAGGCGCCGGACGAATGAGCGGATCGTCGCTCTCGCCGGGAAAGCCGACCTCAACCTGCTCGCCGCATTGATGGCCAGGCAGCTTCTCTTCCCGTTGTTGGGGACGAGGCTCGTCGAAGCCGCCCCCGAGCAAGCCGAGCCGGTGCTCGGCAGACGCCTGGAGGCGGCGCTCGACCTCGCCAGGAGGCGCGGCGCGCAGGTCGAGCTGCTTGCCCTGCAGCTCCAGGCCGACCTCGAAGGCGCGGGGATCCGGGCCCTTCCCCTCAAGGGGACCGCGCTGGCGCGAAACCTCTACGGCGATCCTGGTTTGCGGATCGGCCAGGACATCGATCTCCTGGTTGGCGCCGGCGATCTGGATCGGGCGGTGGAGGCGCTCGGTCGTCGAGGCTTTCGCCCCAGCGACAGCCCCTACGACAATCCGGGGCGCTTGCACCTCGGGCTCCTGCACGAGGGCGGTGGGCTGCCGCCGGTGGAGGTGCACTGGCGGATCCACTGGTATGAGGACGCCTTCTCCCGGGCGATGCTCGAACGCAGCGAACCCGCCCCCGAGGGAAGGCGGGCTCGCCCGGCGGACGAGCTTGCCGCCCTCCTGCTGTTCTTCTCGCGCGACGGCCTCGTCGGCCTGCGACTCGCCACCGACGTGGCGACGTGGTGGGACCGCTACGGGGGCTCTGTCGAAGAGCCCATGCTCGACCAGATCTGTGTTGAAGCCCCGAATCTGGGTGACGCGCTGTCGGCGGCCGCGGACGGGCTCGAGCGCCTGGTCGGGATCAGGGCGAAGGCGATCGTCTCCTCGCCGCCGGCGCGCTGGCGCTCCCGCACCGCGATCCGCATGACCAACTGGACCGTGACCGGGGACCTTGACCAGATCGGCGCCAACCTCACTCTGGTCGACTGGCTGTTGGCCCCTCGGGGCGGCGGCTGGTCCTTCGTCAGGCGAGTGCTGATCCCGCCAACGGCGCAGCTCTCAGCCATGTACGGGCTCGCTCCCTCGGCGGTCTGGAGGAGGGCTTTCTGGAGGTTCGCTCATGGTCCGAAGCTGCTGGTCCGCTATCTGATCGCCCTCTGGAAGGTGCGTCGCGGCCGCTCTTGGATGCCCGTGCCGTCCAGCGCCTGGAAGCCGTCGGCGGCCCGATGAAGCAGATCGTCCAGAGATTGCGCGACGGCCGGATCGAGGTGCTCGAGGCGCCCCAGCCGGTTGTCTCGCCGGGCACGGTCCTCGTCGACGTGAGGGCCAGCCTGCTCAGCGCGGGTACCGAGCGCACCAAGGTGAAGACCGGCCAGAAGAGCCTGGTGGGGAAGGCTCGCCAGCGACCGGACCAGGTCGCGCAGGTGATCGAGAAGGCGCGCAACGACGGGCTGCGGGAGACGGTCCGGACGGTGCGGGCGCGGCTCGATCAGCCCTCGGCGCTTGGCTATTCCGCCTCTGGGGTGGTGCTCGCGGTGGGGGAGGGGGCGAAGGGTGTCGCCCCCGGCGATCGAGTGGCGATCGGCGGTGGGGACTACGCGGTGCATGCCGAGGTCGATCGGGTCCCCGCCAACCTCTGCGTGCCGTTGGCGGACAACGTGTCCTTCGAGGAGGGGTGCTTCGCGTGCGTGGGCTCGATCGCCCTCCACGGCGTGCGCCAGGCGGGCATCTCGGTGGGCGAGCGGGTGGCGGTGATCGGCCTCGGCCTGGTCGGGCAGCTCTCGGCGTTGCTGTTGCGGGCGGCCGGTTGCACCGTCATCGGGATCGACCTCGACCCCGGGCTGGTCCAGAGAGGCCGCGAGATCGGCGGGGTCGACCTCGGCCTCGTCAGGGAGGAGATCGGCGACGTTCCGCCGCCTGCCGCCGCCGGATGCGATGCGGTGATCGTCACCGCGGCGAGCGCTTCGAATGACCCGATCGAGCTCGCGCCGCGGCTCTGCCGGGACCGGGGGCGGGTCGTGGTCGTCGGGGATGTCGGTCTGTCCCTCTCCAGGGCTCCGTTCTACGACAGGGAGATAGACCTGCGCCTGTCGCGCTCCTACGGGCCCGGCAGGTACGACCGCGCCTATGAGGAGAACGGGCACGACTATCCGATCGGCTATGTGCGTTGGACCGAGGGCCGCAACATGGCGGCGATCGTCGACCTGATCGCCGGCGGGCGCCTGCCGGTCGCGAGCCTGATCACGACGCGCCTCTCGGTGGACGAGGCCCCCGAGGCCTACGAGCGCCTCGCCTCCGAAGGTGGATCCCCACTCGGCATCGTGATCGGCTACGAAGCATCGCCGCGTCCGGAGTCGGTGGCAGTTGAGCCCCTTAAAGCTGCACCGGTCAAGGGCGATCCGGGACGGGCCAGCCTGATCGGTGCCGGCAGCTTCGCCCAGCGGGTGATCGTGCCGGGCTTGCGGGCGGCGGGCTTCTCGCTGGACACGGTCGCCAGCGCCAGCGGGGTCTCGGCGCAGGGATTGGTGTCGAGGGAGGGGGAAGGGAAGGTCGGCACTCCTGACGAGGCACTGGGATCGCGTGCAGGGCTGGTGGTCGTGGCCACTCGCCATTCGAGTCACGCCGAGCTCGCCGAGGCCGCTTTGCTCGCCGGCAAGGCGGTCTTCGTCGAGAAGCCACCCTGTCTGACGCGAACGCAGCTCGGTCGGCTGCACACCGCCCGGTCTGAGAGCGATCGCCCTTTGGCGGTCGGATTCAACCGTCGCCACGCTCCGCTGGCGATTCGGCTGCGGGAGCATGTGGGCGCGAGCGGTCATCCGCTGCAGATCGCGATCCGCGTCAACGCCGGTCCTCTGCCTGAGGATCATTGGCTCAACGATCCGGACGACGGCGGCGGCCGGCTGCTCGGCGAGGGCTGCCACTTCGTCGATCTCGCCTGCTGGCTGGCTGGCAGTATCCCCACCGCGGTGCAGGCCACGGTCAAGCCGCTGAAGGGGGAGGCGATCCCGGCCGCGGGCAGGTTCGCGGTCACGCTTGGCTTCGGCGATGGCTCGCTGGCGACGATCCTCTATACGGATCAGGGCGCCGCGGGTTTGCCGAAGGAGATGGTCGAGGCCCACGCCGGTGGGCGTTCGGGCCTGCTCGACGATTTTCGCAGCCTCGAGCTCTACGACGGCCGGTCAAGGCAGAAGGTTGGCGGGCGTCGCCAGGACAAGGGGCACGCCGCCCAGTTCGTCGACCTGCGCACGAGGCTGGCCGCGCCGGACGAAGCCGACGTTAACGGCCCGGATCCGCTGGAGACTATGGAGGTGACGCTGGCGGCGCTCGAGGTGGCGCGCGGAGTCGAGAGCGCGGGTTAGGCCAGGGCCAGGTCGCCGCGGCGCGCATCGCACGCCTCGAGCATCTCCGCGGTGAAGCCGTTGTCGCCCTGGGAACGAAGCCAGCACTCCGCGGTGACCAGGCGCCAGACCGACCAGGGCCAGGAGCGGTCACGCCTTCCGCTCGCTGGGGGGTTGGCGAGCAGCTCCCGCTGCACCGTCTCCGGGCGAACGTAAGCGGCCACCTCAGGTCGTCCCGAGAAGAGCTTGCGGATCAGCTCTAGATCCCGGCCTTCCAGGCAGTCTTGGAAGAGCGCCGTGAAGTAGCTCTTCTGGGGCCTGAGGCGAATCGAGTCGGGGATCAGTCCCTCGGTCGCTTTGCGCAGGATTGGGCGCTCGAGAACGGGGTCGACGGCGAGGGTGGGGGGAAGGCGAAGGGCGAACTCGATCAGGTCGACGTCGATTAACGGATGCCGGTTCCGGACCCCCGCCATCGCCGCCCGGCGGCGCAGGTAGTCGCCGACCCCGAGTCTCTCCCGGGTTTCGGTCAGCAGGTCGGCCATGAACGACCACCAGCGGGGCCCGTCGAGACGCTTCCATGCCCAGGGGTCCCAATCGGCGAGCAGGACGTCGGCGCTGCGCTCGGTGAACCAGGCCGGGGCGTAGCGCTGCGCCGGGTGAAGCCCGCGCAGCCGGGCGTGCGCTCCCGGCGGGATCGCGCCCTTCACCCCGTAGAGGCGAAGGTACGGCTTCAGCGAGCTCCACCTGTAGTGGTCGCCGAGCATCCCGCGCCCCAGGCGCTTGGTGGAGAGGAGCCGACCCGACCTGAGGCGGTCGGCCAGCAGGTACGGGCTGAACCTCCAGAGCTCGTCACCTCCCTCGCCGTCGAGGATCAGCTCCTTCCCGTCACTGGCCGCCCGCTCCAGCAGGGGTTGCCAGAGGAAGTGGTTGGGCGCCGGCAGGGGGACCTCCCACCGCTGCATGTACTCGAGCGCTCCCTTGACCATGCTCCCTCCCCTGACCTCGACCCGCGAGCTGTCGAGGCCGAGGCTCGCCGTTGCCTCGTCGATGAGGCTCGACTCGTCTATCGAGGGGTGCTCGGGGAAGACGGCGGAGTAGGCGCGTGGAGGGCGTGCTGGTGCTTGCTGGCGGGCGAGGGCGGCGACCGAGGAGGAGTCGAGGCCGCCGCTGAGCAGCACGCCGGAGGAGCTCCCGTCGGGAACCTGTCGCCGGACCGCTCCGGCGAGCGCTCCGCGCGCCGCTTCGGTCGCCTCGGCGGGCGAGAACTTGGCGCAGCCCTGGAAGCTGGGGGCCCAGTAGCGACGAACGTCGAGGCCGTGCCGGTCGAAGGTCAAGAGCCGGCCCGCGCCGAGGCGGCTGACTCCCTTGTAAAGAGTCCGACCCTCAGGCGTGCCGGTATCCGCCAGCCAACGGACGACAGCGGCCTCATCGGGCGGCGGGCGGGTCGGCAGGCGCTCGAGCAGGTCGACGAGCTCGCCGGCGAAGCGCAGCCTCGAGCCATCGCAGTGGAAGAACAGCGATCGCGCCCCCAGTTGATCACAGGCGAGAAGAAGCCTCTGCCGGCTGCGGTCGTGGACCAGGAGGGCGAAGTTGCCTCGCAACCTGCCGATCATCTCTTCCCCCCAGTGCTCGTAGGCGACGGCGAGCAGGCGCTCCGGCGCGGGCTCGTCGACGCCGAGCAGGGCGGAGAGTCGATCCTGGTCAAAGAGGGTGCCTTCGAGCAGGCAGCGGGTTTGGCCGCCCGGAGCCTCCGGCCCGCCGCCGGGCTCGATTGCGACGGAGAGCGCTCCTGCGGAACGCTCGGCCAGCCCAGCGTGGAGCCCGTTCATGGCAATGAGGCCTGGCTCCGCTCTCCCAGCGAGAGCAGCCGCGCGTAGGTGTCCCCGCCCGAGGGCAGCAGCGGCATTCCCTCGCGCTCGACCCAGGCGTGAGCCCCGAAGTCCGAGCCGGGGCGGACGCCGATCACCAACGCCGAGGCGATGCCTCGCCTCGCCATCAGCGCCATCAGGACCAGCGACTGGGCCAGGCAGCGTGAGTCGGCGGGAAGGGGGGTGAGACAGCGCGAGGTGACGCGGGCGAGGCGCGCCCCGAGCTTCACCGCTGCGACTCCCTCGGCTTGCGGGGCTCGCGCCGGGTCCTCCGCCCCGGTGGCGGCGACCACCGTGGGCAGGTCTCGCCGCCACAGCAGCCAGCGGACCTCGATGTAGGTGAGCAGCACCTCTGCCCCGAGCACGAGCTTGCCGGTGCGCGAGTAGGGCTTGTAGACGTCGGCCGGCTGTAGCGCCAGCCTCACGCCAGCACCTCGACGGGTGCCCCCGCCGCGTGCTCGCGGACGACCGATGCGGAGTCACGCGCAGGAACGGTCGGGGGGATGAGAAGATCGAAGATCGGCACGCTGGACGCGAGGGCGGAGCAGAGGGCGAGCTGGTTGGCGAGCCTCTCGGGAGACCTGACGCTGAGTACGTAGGTGCTGCCCAGCAGCAGCACCGGGTCGGGCTCCAGCACCGGCTCGATTCTCGCCTCGGTGCCCGGCTGGCCCCGGCGCAGGAAGTAGAGAGCCGCTAGGGGCAGGGGGCCGGGCTCGGGGTCGATCGCAAGCAGCGCCTTGAACGCGTCCTCGCCACCGACGATCTCGCCGAGGCTCCCGGCCTCCTCCTTCATCAGCTCCCGCTCGGTGCGGGGGAAGTTCGAGACGCCGGCGCCCGGGTGGACGAGGATGCCACCGGGACTCTGCTCGATCGCCAGCGCGTCGTCAGTGAAGAAGGTCGCTCCCTGCAGGATCAGGTTGAGGGTGGTGGAGGACTTGCCGGCTCCTGGGTGGCCAACCAGGGCGATGGCTCTGCCGTCGATTGCCACCGCGCCGGCGTGGAGCATCTCGAAGCCCCGTACCGTCGCCGCGAGCGGCAGCACTTGGTTGACCAGGGCCCGCTGCCACCACCAGTCGGATACCCCCGCCTCCGGGAAGCAGGTGACGCGCAGCCCGGTGGGCGATACGCGGTAGCTGCCGACTCCCGGCAGGGTGAGCAGGTAGCCATCGTCGTCGTGGAAGTGCACGGAGAGCGACATCTCGCCGTCGGGCCGGTGCACGCTCCGCACCAGCTCTCCGCCGGGGTCGCGTCCCGGATCGGGCCGGTCTGGCGCCACGACCTCGATCCTCGTGGTCGTCTCCGGCGGCGAAGGCGCTTCCGTCGCCGGCAGGCCGACCAACTCGACCTCGCTGGTCAGGTCGAGGCCGAACGCGCGAGACCGCAACAGGCGGCTCGGGTCTGCGGTCTCAGCCGACACGCTCTGCGTGCACTTCGATCAGGCCGCGACTCGAGAGGTCCTCGCAGAGGCTGCGAACGTCGGCGGCGACGGTCTCATATGGCTGGTCGTACTCCTCGGCGAGCAGGCTCGCCGTCGTCTCGAGGTCTCCGTTCTGGGCCAGTAGCTCGACCATCCGACCCGCCACCGGGTTGAGGCCGTGGTACTTGCCGGTCTGCAGGTTCAGCGCGACCGTCTCACCGGGAAATGGCCTGAAAACCACGTGGTCGGGCACCTGGACCGTCGTTGCGGTTTTCTCAGCGTTCTTTGTGCCGTTGTTCTCCACGTGTTTCTCTCATCCTCGAGGGGTTGGTCAATCGTCAGTACTCGATCATCGTTCCGCGACGGGTGCTGATCTGCACCGCTCGGTTCAGCGCCCAGATGGACACCGGGAAGAGGATTCCCGCGAAGAGGACCAGCTTGGTCACCGCGAGCCAGGCGGGTTCGGTCATCGGCAGGCCAAGGAGCACGCTGCGCATCAGATTGACCGCGGGCGTGAACGGCTGCACGTGCGAGGCCCACTGGATCCAGCTCGGCAGCAGCGCGACCGGAAAGTAGAGGCCGCCGACCAGCGAGATCCCGGCCACCACCCAGTTGGTACCCGACATCGCCTGTTTCGCAAGCAGGACGCCGGCGATCATCAACACCCCGAACGGTGCAAACGCAAGCGCTCCCAAAAGCCCGATCGGCAGACTGAGAGCAGCGGTCGACCACTGCAGAGCGAGGCCGAAGACGAGCGCGGCGAAGACCAGCATCATCAGCACGACCAGCAGCGTGTAGAGGAGCGGGAAGACCATCATCGAGACGATTCCCGCGACCGGGCCGAAGGGGGAGAGCGCCACCTTCTCGAAGGTTCCGGCGACCAACTCCTGCCGCAGGGTGAGGGAGGGGGTCGCGAGCGTCGAGTTGATCACCTGGAGGGTCATCAGGCCGGTGACCGCGAAGGCGTAGTACTCGTCGGAGGAGATTCCGTGGCCGACGTTGACGAGGCGAGAGATGTAATAGAAGAGCGTGAGGCTGAAGAACGCGGTGAGAAGCTGGGTGAAGAAGCGGAAGCGGTAGCTCGTCATCAGCAGAAAATCGCGCCGCACGATCGCTGCGGCCGCGCCCGCGTACGAGGCGGCTGCCTCTCTCATCGCCGCTCCTCCAGGTTTCCATCGCGAAGCTCATACAGGCGCGTAACCTCGGCCAGGTCCGGTGGCGAAGGAGAGCACCAAATCGCCGCTCCGCCGCTCCTTCCCTGGTCGGCGAGCACAGAGGCGAGCAGCGCGATGCCGTCTTCGTCGAGGCTGTTGGCCGGCTCGTCCAGCATGATCAGCCGCGGCTGGTGGAGGCAGGTCATCGAGAGGCGGACGCGCTGCCGCTGCCCGAGCGAGAGCCGGTCCACCCTTGACTCGGCCAGTTCCTCGAGTGCGAAGCGCTCGATCATGGTGGCTATCGCCTCCCGCGCCGACTTCCCTCGGAGAAAAGCGAGGCGGGCCCAGAGGTCCAGGTTTTGCCTCACCGAGAGCCGCGCGTAGAGACCGCGGTCGCCGGCGGAGAGAAAGCCGATCCGGCGCTGGTACTCGCGCCGGTCGAGTCGCGGGTCGAGCCGGTCGAGCTTGACGTCGCCCTCTTCGGCGAGGACCAGCCCCGCCACGATTCGCAGCAGCGTCGTCTTGCCGACACCGTTCTTGCCGCCAAGCCATGCGGTCGTCCCGGGGGGCACGCTGAAGCTTGCCGAGCGCAGCACACGGCGCTCTCCCCAGCTCTTGCTGACGTTGCTGACCACCAGTCCGGCCCCGGGCGGGGCGGAATTCGCCTCACCCTCGCTGCGGGCGCCATTTGACCGCAGAGCGGGGTCCGGTCTCTGCTCAGTCGACTCGATCAAGGTTGAGGCACGATTCACGTTCCGCAGGAAGAACGATGGGGAGGGGGTCGGCCTTTCGCCCGCTGCGAGCGCGAGGAACGGCACTCCCATCGCGTTATTCGGGTGTTCGGCGCTGTCGAGCACCCGCGACTCTGCTGAAAAGAACCCTTGCCGCGCTACCTAACCCTTCTCGCCCTCTCGGCCGCCGTGGCCGTGGCGGGCCTGCTCTACGCGCTCGTCTGGAGCTCGAACGGCGAGGGGGGATCTTCCTCTGCGGCGGCCGTCAGCGCGGTTGAAGCGGACTACCACGAGCCCCTGCCTACTCTGTTCGGGCCAACCAGCGTCTGGAACGCGCCGCTTCCGCGCGAAGCCCCGATCGATCCGCGCTCCGAAACTCTGGTGGCAGCGCTCGATCGGGAGGTCGACCGCGAGCTGGCGAACGACGTCGGCCCCTGGATCGCGACCCGAAAGTGCAGCACTCCGCTCTACGTCGCGGCTGCGAACCAACCGAAGCTGACGGTGCGCCTCACCCAGCCCGATGTCTTCTGGCGTCGCTCGCTGGCCAAGGCGTTCGAACGGGTGCCGTTGCCCGACGACGCTCGGCCGGCTGACTGCGTCGACCGTCACCTGACCGTCTGGCAGCCTTCGACCGACCGGCTCTGGGAGTTCTTCCACCTGCGCCGGGATCCGGAGAGTGGTTGGTGGGCCGACTGGGGGGGAGCGATCGACCATGTCTCGAGCAGCTCGGGCTATTACACCTCCGAGTCTTGGCCGGGGCTCTCGGCGCCGAACTGGGGCGCCACGGCGACCAGCCTGCCGGTCCTCGGTGGCATTATCTTGCTGCAGGAACTGCAGGAAGAACGCGTCGACCATGCCCTGGCGCTGAATCTGCCGATGGCTCGGGCCGGACTCTTTTCCTGGCCCGCCCAGCGCTCCGACGGAGTTGGCGGATCCACCACGCTTCCCGAGGGTGCCCGCCTGCGCCTTCCCCATGACCTCAATCTGACCGCGTTGAACCTGCCGACGACGACCCTGATCATCGCGCGTGCGGTACGCAAGTACGGTGCGATCGTCCGCGACCAGACCGGGCCCGGCAACGGGGTCAGCTTCTTCGCCGAGGACCCGCGACCGCTGGGAAGCAACCCCTATGACGGGAAGGCCGGCTTCTTCGCCGGGACTCCTCCGGACCTGCTCCTGGCCAAATTTCCCTGGGACCGCCTGGAAGTCCTCAAGATGACGCTCTGCGTCGAGACCCCGTGCTTGCAACAATGACCGCCGAGCCCAATCGGGGCGGCCGGGCCTCCTTCTCGGAGGCCTTCGGGTTCGGGGCGCTGAGCTTCGCTTCCGGAGCCGTTCTCGGCGTCGGCTCGAGCATCGCGATCGCGCGTCTCTACGGGATCGACGTGATCGGCGGCTTCGCCCTCGCCTCGGCGCCGACCGGAATTGCCTGGTTCCTCTCGACCGTGCGGGAGCGTCCAGCGCTGATCCGCGAACTCGCAAAACTGCCTCGGCGCGACCCCCGGGTCACGGGCCTCTTTGTGGCCGTCTTCAGCTTCTCCGTCGCCCTGACCGCGATCGTCGCCGCGATCGTCGCCGTGGCCGCCTACCTGCTCTTCGAGGGCCCGATTGGACAGCCCGATCTCTTCCTGCCGGCCCTCGTCAACCTGGGCGTCTACCTGCTGCTGGTCAATACCTGCTGGAACCTCGATGGCGTCTTCTCGGCGTTCCTCGCGGGCAGGCAGCTTTTCTGGATCCGCACCCTGCAGGCGCTCACCTATCTGCTCGGGGCGGTGGTGGCGGCGCTCGTCGCCGAGCCCAGCGTCTGGGGCTTGACCGTCGCGCTCTCTGTCTCCTACGTGATCTCACTCGTCTACCGCCTGGTCGCCGTGCGGAGCTGGATGACGCTGACGGCACCGCTCGTCGCGATCCGCGATGGGTTCCGCACGTTGCCGGAGATCCTCTGGTTCGGGATAAAGGTGACCCCCGGCTCGCTGGCGACTGGGCTCAGCACCGAGGCGGGCACCTGGATCCTGGGCATCTTCGGCTCGGTGGCGAGCGTCGGAGCCTGGAATCGCGCCTGGATGCTGGGCAAGCGGCTGGTCGACCTCAACTACCGGATGAGCGAGATGCTGTTGCCGACGCTGGTCGAGCGGGACCTCGGCGGCGATCGAGTCGGCTTCGACCGCGCCTTCCTCGACTCGTTGCGCTACATCTCGATGACCCTGCTCCTGCCGGCTGCGGCTGCGGGTGGCGCCTCCGTCGGTTTGATGGAGCTCTTCGGCCCCGGCTTCTCGCGAGCCAGCACCGCGCTGGCGCTGACCCTGCTGGCGACGCCGCTGACGGTGATGGTGGTTCTCGAGACCCAGGCCCTGCTATCCGTCGACCGCCCGCTGCTCTCGTCGTGGTTCTCGCTGGCCCGCATGGGGCTGACCATCGGCGTCAGCATCCCGGCCACGATTGCCCTCGGGGTCACCGGGCCGGCGTTGGGGGTCCTCGCCGGCTGCGCCGTTCAGTTTCTCGCCCAGATGCTCTACCTGAGGCGCTTCCTCGACGGTCCGGTTGCGCGTTTCTGGCCGAAACGGTCGATGGCGGCGGTCGTCGTGGCCTACGGCGGTGGCTTCGCTGTCTCGCACGCGATCGACTCGTCACTGCCCGGCGTCCCCGGTCTCGGCCTTGCCCTGGTGGCCGGGTCGCTTGCCTATTGCGCGTGCCTGTTCCTCGTCGGGGGGGTCCTCGAGCGGGACCGTCTCCGCCTCCGGCAGGCGGTAGGCCGCTTCAGGCGAACCCCTCGCGATGGCCGTGGGGGACCGCCTGCCTCTGTCGAAGAGCAGCTCGAGCGGAGCCTGGCATGAGCATCCAGCCGATCTTCCTCCTCTCGCTTCCGCGCAGCGGGTCCACCCTGGTGCAGCGGGTCCTGTCGACCTACCCCGAGGTCGCGACGACCTCGGAGCCGTGGCTGCTCTTGCCGTTCCTGACCCCGCTCGAGCCGGAGATGCCCCTCACCACCGGCTGGCAGGGAACCGTCAACGAGGCCTTTCGTGACTTTCTCGCCGAGCTTCCCGGCGCGGAGCAGGACTACCTGGAGCGCCTGCGCCCATTCGCCGAGCGGCTCTACGCCGATGCGGCCGACGAGGAGGCCCGCTACTTCCTCGACAAGACCCCCCCGTACCACTGGATCGTCGATCAGCTGTTCAAGGTCTTTCCCGATGCCAAGTTCGTCTTCCTCTGGCGCAACCCGCTCAGCGTCGTCGCCTCGGTCATCGAGACCTTCTGCGACGGGCGCTGGCGGCCGGACGGATATCGCGGCACCCTCTTCGAGGCTCCCCGCAATCTGGTTGCCTCCTACGAACGTCATCGGGAGCGGGCGATCGGCGTTCGCTACGAGGATCTGATCGGGGGGAGCCTCGAGCCGTGGGAACAGCTAGCGGCTTACCTCGAGCTGGACTTCTCACCCGACTCCCTTGCGCAGTTCCCGCAGGTTCGCCTCAACGGCAGGCATGGTGACCCGACCGGCGTCGACCTCTACTCGGCGGTGAGCCAGGAGCCGCTGGACAAGTGGCGCCGCAGCGTTCGCACCCCGGTCCGCAGGCTCTGGTGCGAGCGGTACCTGCGCTGGCTCGGTCCCGACCTACTGCGGACGATGGGGTACGACCTCGACCGCTTGCTCGCCGATCTGCGCGAGAGCCCCAACGGCGGCTCCGGCGTCGCGCGGGACGCCGGCGACCTGACCCGGGCAATGGTCCGGGAGGCGATCGGGATGGCAGTCCTGGGAACCCGCGGGATGAGCAACTGGGGCCTGCTGCGATCACCGCCGTCCCGCCGGGTCGCGGGCACGGCGAAGGCGAGGGCATAGTGCGAATCGCCTACTTGACGACCCGCTACCCGAGCATCTCCCACACCTTCATCCTCAGGGAGGTCGCCGGGCTGCGCTCGCTTGGGCTCGAAGTCGAGACCTTCTCCGTCTGGGAGACCAAGCGGAGCGACCTGCTCGCGGAGGCTGATCACAGGGCCTTCGACTCAACCTACGCGCTCCTGCCTCCGCGCCGGCGCGACTACCTGCGCGCTCATCGCGATGCTCTGCGCGCCTCCCCCTGGCAGTACCTCCGCAACCTGTTGGCAAGCGCGAAGTTCGCCGAGCCGGGATTGCGCGGGCGCGGCCTGCCGCTGCTCTGGGCCATGCAGGCGATCGTCCTCTGGCAGCGCTGTAGGGAGGCGGGGGTCGAGCACGTCCACGTGCATTTCGCCGGGGCGCCGCCGGCGATCGCCGCGCTGGCCACGCGCTTTGCGCGCCGCTCGCGGGGTGTTGGGGGGCCGCGTTCCTGGAGCGCCACCGTCCATGGCCCGGTCGAGTTCCTCGATCGCCGCCTGGGGACGAAGCTGGCCGACGCGGTCGGGGTCGTCTGCATCAGCGACTTCGCCCGCAGCCAGGTGATGACGCAGCTCGACGAGACCCACTGGGACAAGCTCGAGGTCGTTCACTGCGGACTCGACGTCGCCGGGTTCGGCGCCCGCGGCAATGGCTCGGCCGCCCCAGCCGAGGAGGCGCCCGAGCGCCGTACGGTGAGGTTGCTGTGCGTCGGGCGCCTCATCTCCCTGAAGGGCCAGGCGATCCTGCTCGAGGCGATGGCCGAGCTTCTCGCCCGTGGCCTCGATGTTCGTCTCACCGTCGTTGGCGATGGCCCGAGGCGAGAAGAGCTGATCGCGCGCGGCGAGCAGCTCGGTCTCGCGGACAGGGTCGAGTGGACCGGCGCCGTGGGTCAGGACGAGATCTCCCACTACTACGCCGAGGCGGACGTCTTCTGCCTGCCGAGCTTCGCGGAGGGGGTCCCAACCGTGCTGATGGAGGCGATGCTGACCAAGACGCCTGTGGTCGCGACTCGCATCGCCGGTGTCGCGGAGCTGGTCGACGACGGGGAGAGTGGGCTTCTCGTGCCGCCCGGCCGCGCGGACCTGCTTGCGGCGGCGGTCGAGAGGCTCGCCCGCGACCCCGGCCTGCGCAGCCGGCTCGCCGGCGCGGGCCGCGGCAAGGTGGAGGCGGAGTTCGACGCCGCCCGCTCGGCAGAGCGACTCGCCCGCCTATTCGAGGCCTACGGGCGAGCCTGAACGACGCCGAGCGGTTGCATCGCGACGCTCTCCACGGCCCTCGGGTCGGGCTGCCTTCCGACCCAGACGATCCCCGCCCAGAGCCAGACGATCAGGTTCGGGAAGACAACCGGCGGGACGAAGTTGGAGACGACGACGTAGAAGACGGCGATCGCGACCAGGCCGACCCGCCAGGGCAGCAGGTCGGGTGGCGCCCGCGAGGCCATCGCCGTGCCAACCCCGAGCAGGAACCCGACGACCCACAGCGTAAGGCCGATCAGTCCCAGCTCCGCGGCGAGGCCGAGGAAGAGGTTGTGGACGACCGTCCTGCTCAGGGGGTAGTCGGGATTGAGCTGGAAGTAGTCGACGCTCCTCTCGTTGAACTCGCCCCAGCCAAAGCCCTCCAGGGGGCGCTCCTCGACCATGTTGATCGCGGCCCGGTTCGCGTTCTCGCGATCCTGGACGGTGCGCTGGTCGCCGAGCCGTTCCTGAGTGTGGTCGGCGAGACCGGGGATGAAGGCGAGCGCGACGAGGACGGCGACCGCCCCAACCGCCAGCGCGGGAACCATCAGGCGCCGCAGATCTCGGATCGAGAGCATCGCGACGATCGTGGCTAGCAGGGTCGCCAGCCAGACCGATCGCTGCAGGGTCAGGAAGGTCCCCAGCAGGCAAAGCCCGCAAATCGCGGCGGCCATCCTTCGTTTGCCCCGCTGCTGCCAGGTCGCGAAGGCGATCGCCGAGGCCACCGCGCAGACGTAGAGGCCGGTGCCGTTCGTCACCGCCTCGACAAAGGGGCCACGGGCGCGGCCGAAGTGGGTGCCGTAGTCGGGGTTGAGGATGTACTTCGGGAAGACGAGTGCGTTGAGGCCGACCGACTCGAACAGCGCCGTCAGGCCGAGATAGCCACCGAGGCAGACGAAGGCGACCAGGAGGATCTCGCGGTCGCGGCGATGGCGGAATACGAGCGGTGCGGTGAGGAAGGCGAGGAAGGGCAGGAGTCCGTAGATCTGCAGCAGCCGGAAGAAGGAGTCGTTGTCGCCGAGCGCATCCGCCGCCAGGGCCGATCCCCCCGCGTAGACGATCGCCGCCGCGAGCACCCAGTGGACCGGCTCCATGCGCAGCCGGCTCTGCCGCTCGGCGAGCAGCTCGCGCAGCAGGGCGACCGAGACGGCGGCGACCAGCAGCAGTCGATCCAGCCCGAGTGCCCCCGGAATGCCGAGCGCCTGCCAGTTCCCGGCAAGGGGCGAAAGGACCACCGCGGCGGCGAAGATGTAGGCGGGGTTGACCTGCCAGGCGAGGTAGCCGAGCGAGATGACAATTGCCAGCCCGGCGACGGCGATCCAGGCGGAGTCGAGCGTCAGCGGTTTGCCCTGACGGTGGCGAGGGCGGCTCCGATCGCCAGCCCGGCGACGAGACCGATGAAGCCGAGAAGCTGCAGCCGCGCGAGCTTGTCGCTATCGGCCGAAGAGGCTTCGCTGAGGAAGCTCAGCGGTGCCACGTAGGCCTGCTGGCTGGCGCCGTAGAGTTCCCCCACCGAGTTCTTCTTCAGCAGCGCCACCTGGGTCCTCACCCGCGCCCGCTTCAACTCCTGCCTGGCGGCTTCGTCGGTTGGCGCGGCCTCCACCTCTTCGGCCAGCACCACCTGCTGGTCGAGGCGATCCTGATAGACGCTCTCCGCCTGGCGGAACTGGGCCAGGACCGGGCTGGAACCCTGGCGGGCGCCATTGAGGGTGCCGATGTAGACGGTGAGCGCCTTGGCTGCGGCGTTGGAGAGGTCGATCGCCCCATCCTCCGAGTCGCTGGTCGCGCTGACCCTGACCACGGTGCTGTCCGGGATCGGGCTGGCGGCCGTGTGGTCGGCCACCTCGCTCGCCGGGATGCCCGTTTTGCGTGCGGTTCCGAGCACGACCGGCGTCGCGTCGACCGCCCGTGCGTAGGAGTCGGCGAGTGCCTGCGCCGCCGTCACAGAGCCCGGCAGCGAGCTCGGGCTCTGGGCGCCGAAGTCGACGCTGAGGTTGGCCGTGGCAGTGTAGGTGGGGGCTCGCAGCAGGCCCAGCGCCACGCCGACGCCGAACAGCAGGACGACGGGGATCAGGACCAGTTGCCAGTGCCACCGCATCGCCTCGAGCACGCCGACCTGCTCCAGGGGCTGGTGGTCGTCCCCCAGGCTGGGGCGTCTGGTGTCGCTCGGCAGCGGTGCGGTCTCTGGGGTCATGGAGGTGCTCTTCCTGATCCACTAACGCTGGATCGTGCGTCGCTCTTACGCGGCCTCGAATTGCGGCGTCCGCGTGGTCGTCGCAGCTGGCGCCGCGCCGATCTCCCGGTGCCAGAGCTCGAGCACGAGCAGCGCCCAGATTGCCCCAGACCGATCCTCGGCGCCCGACGTGTGCCGATCGAGCAGGGTGCGAACCGAATCTGCCTCGAAGTAGCCCCGTCCCCGTGCGGTCGAGTCGAGCAGGACGTCGTAGGAGAGCTCCTTCAGGTCGCCACGCAGCCACTCGGCCATCGGCACGACAAAGCCCTGCTTCGGGGCGTCGAGGATCTCGTCGGGAAGCGTGCCGCGGAAGGCGTCCCGCAGGGCGATCTTCTTCTCGCCGCCGCGGACCTTCAGGCGGGACGGCAGGGCGGCGGCGAACTCCATCAGCTCGTGGTCGAGGAGCGGTGAGCGGGCCTCGAGGGAGTGAGCCATGGTGGCGATGTCGATCTTCGTCAGCAGGTCGTCCGGCAGGAACAGGCCGACGTCGGTGGAGAGCATGCGCCCGAGAGCGTCGGGGGCGGTGGACGCTCGCCAGCGCCGCCCGATCGCGTCCTCCCCGGCGGAGGCGGCCCCGACCTTCTCCCGCATCTGGGCCGAGTAGAGGCGAAGGCGCTCGGCCCGGTTGAGCTGGGTGAGGTAGGAGGTGTGGCGCTGGGGCGCGTCGAGCGCCGTCGCCATGGCGAGCCTGCGCAGGCGGTTCGCGGTCGATTGGATTTGGCCGCCGGCCGGCAGGACCCCCGCCATCCTCGCCAGAGAACGGCGCAGCGGCGCCGGCAGCCTGGCGGCACGCTCGAGCGCCAAGTTGGCGACGTAGCGGCTGTAGCCGGCGAAGCTCTCGTCCCCACCGTCGCCGTTGAGGGCAACGGTGACTCGCCGGCGGGCGAGCTCGGCCAGGTAGAAGCTCGGGATCGCGGAGGAATCGGCGAACGGCTCGCCGTAGTGGCGGACGATCCGGGGGAGGATCTCGACCGCGTCGGGGGTGACCACCAGCTCCTCGTGGTCGGTCCCGAACCGCTCTGCGATCAGCCTGGCTTGGGCAAGCTCGTCGTAGCGGCTGCTGGTGAAGCCAATCGAGAAGGTGCGCACGGGCCGGTCCGACTGCTCCGCCATGGTCGCCACCACCGCCGAGGAGTCGATCCCCCCGGAGAGGAAGGCGCCGAGCGGCACGTCGGAGACCATGCGCCGGCGCACCGCGGCGCGCACCCGCTCGCGAAGCTCCCCGACCAGCTCCCGCTCATCTCCCTGCGGCGCGCGACCGTAGTCCAGCTCCCAGTAGGTCTCGATCTCCGCCCGGCCGTCCTCGAGCGTCAGGATGCTCGCCGGGGGAAGCTTCCTCACCGCCTCGAAAGCGCTCATCGGCGCCGGGATCCAGCGCAGGGCGAGGTAGGCGTCGAGCGCCTCGAAGTCGAGCTCGCGGGGGATCTCGGCGTCCTGCAGCAGCGCCCTCAGCTCCGAAGCGAAGCTCAGCGCGCCGTCGCGCAGCGAGTAGAAGAGGGGCTTCTTGCCGACCCTGTCGCGGGCGAGCACGAGCCGGCGGCGCCGGGTGTCCCAGATCGCCAGGCCGAACATGCCGTGGAGCGAGCGAACGCACCGACTGCCTTCCTCCTCGTAGAGATGGACGATGACCTCGGTGTCGCTCGCGGTCGAAAACCGGTGGCCGGCCCGCTCGAGCCGCGCACGCAGCTCGCGGAAGTTGTAGATCTCGCCGTTGAGGACGACCACCACGGAGCCGTCCTCGTTGCGGATCGGCTGGTCGCCGGTGGCCAGGTCGATCACCCTGAGGCGCTGGATCCCCAGGCCGCAGGCGCCGTCGAGGTGGACACCGCGGGAATCCGGTCCCCGGTGCTCCTGAGCCGAGCACATGCTCTCGATCAGTGCTCGCTCCGCTGCCCGCCCGTCCCAACGGACCTGTCCGCAGATCCCGCACATCAGGCCAGCGCCCGCGCAGCGAGCGACACGCCGGCGGGGGAGGACTCGTCGCCGCTGGTCTGCAGCAGATGCGACAGCGCGAGCAGCATCGGGGCTGCCACCCAACGCACGTGCACGGCGCGATTGGCCCAGAAGCGGCGACGCTGGAAGATCGGCAGCCCGTCGCGGCGAACCATCCGGCGCAGGGCAAAGTCCAGCACGGCCCATGCCTGTGGCGCGGTTGCGGGCTCATGCGGCGCGGCGATCGCAAGCGTCTGGATTCCCTGCGCGACGCACTGGGCGTCGATCGGGAGCGTCTTGTCGGCGTAGTAGCGAGGGGTGCCGTCGGGGAGGAAAAGCCGCCTCCGGTAATAGGTGATGCCGCGACGCCAGGCGGTTTCGGCTTGCTCGGCGGCGACGCCGGCGTCGGCGCAGGTGCGCAGAGCATCGAGGACGTAGCCCGTGTGGAAGTTGTCCACCCACTCGAGGCCGGGGCGCTCGCCGTAGGGCCAGGAGCCGTCGGGGTGCTGACGAGCGGTCGTGTAGGTCACCGCCGCCTCTGCCGCCTCGGCGAAGCCCTCGTTGCCGGCACCCTCCTGGGCGATGCGAGCGAGCAGCGAGGCGACGAGGAGGTTGGAGTTGTGGATCGGCGAGCGGTCGCCGGGGAGGTAGCCGAAGAAGGCACCTGGAGCGTCGTCGGTCTGGGGGACGTGGCGAAGGAAGAACTGACCCGCCTCGGTCGCCTCGGCCAGCAGGGCCGGGTCGCCCAGTGCGGCGTAAGCGTCCAGCAGCGCCAGCCCGGCGAACGCGGTGGCGATCGTATTGGGAGTCGTGCTGGGGTAGAAGAAGACCCGGCTCTGGACGTCGAAGTGGTATCCCCAGCACGACCCTCCGAAGCCCGGCAGGCGGAGGGAGCGCAGCAGCGCCAGGCAGTCGTCCAGCCGCCGCCTCGCCTCCTCTTCCCCGAGGAAGCCGTTGCGTGCGTAGGCCGAGATCGCCCAGGCGACGGAGGCCGCGCTCGCCGATTGCGGAATGCCAAGGGGGCGACGCAGGTCGAGGGGGGAGCGCTTGACGGTCTGGATCAGCAGGCGCCTCCCCAGGGGGAACCGCTTCAGCGGCGCGACGGCGCCACGGCGCGCGTTCAGCCCCTCATAGGGGTCCGAGCCCTGCCAGCCCCGCTCCGAGCCCCAGGCATCGAGGCGCCGTGCCAGCTTTCGGGCGGGAGTGCCGGCGACCGCGTCGACGAACTCATCGGCCAGCAGCTCACCGCGAGCCCACAGCTCCGAGGGGTCCCGGGGCGGCTTCGGACGGGGCTGCAGTGGTGGCAGATCCGCGATGTCGTGCAGGCGCTGCAGCGCGCCGCGCTGCTCCAGCCAGCGGTCGGCCGCGGGCGTGCGCCCGGCGAAGACGCTCACCGTTGGGACCCCCAGCAGAGCTGCCTCGCGAGTCATCGTGCCGCCGGCCCCCACGACCAGATCGGCCGCGTGGATCAGCGAGCGCGCGTCGACCGCCCGCTCGGGCAGGGTCAGGTTCTCGAGCTCCAGCTTGGCCAGCGTCTGACGCTGCTCGGGGTGGCGGCAGAGCGTCACGCAATGGACCCCGGGCCGTCCACATACCTTCTCCAGGATCTGCCCGAAGAGGGGATTGTCGGAACGGTGATAGAGGGCCCCCGCGGGCGGGGTGCGGGCAACGACCAGGACGTCGCCCTCCCGGTGTTCGATGCCGATGTCAGCAAGGATCTGCGGCGAGGGCTCGAAGTCGCCGAGGTAGATCTCCTCCTTCAAGCCCTCGTAGAAACGGACCTTTCTCGGCGTTGCGCCCTGGCGCCGGAGTTGGGCGTCTCTCAGCGCGGCCGGGAGCAGGATTGAGTCGGCCAGTCTGAAAGCGAGGTGGTTGGCCGGCTGGTGCTCGTAGTCCATCGCCGTAACGGCCCTGATCCCGAGGCGGCGCGCGGCGACGATCTGCCCGTAGGAGTTGTGCGAGAGGGCGACGTCGGGACGGGTTTGCCGCGCCCAGTCGGCCAGGTCGCCGATGCGCTGGAGCATGCCCCGTCCCTTCGCCAGCCGGCCGTTTAGGCTCCTGCCGCCGACTACCGCCACCGTCTCCCAGCTCTGCCGCGCGAGTTCGACCGTTTGCGCGTTGTCGCGAGCGGTCACCAGAACTTCGTGGCCAGCGTCTTGAAGGCGCCTCGAGATCGGCGCGAAGAGGGGTGCATGGGGCGAGTTCGAGAGGTCGATCCAAATCCTCACAATGCGCTCACCCCGCCCGCGATCGACAATCCCGTCGTCTGCCGCTGCATGGCCTCGGCCAGCACGTCGGCCACTCGCTCGCTCGCTCGGCCGTCCCAGAGCGGTGGTGGCTCCGCCGGCTGTCGCCACTCATCGAGACTTGGCAGGATCGCATCGATGCCGCTGGGGTCGCTCCCGATCAGCCGGTTGGTCCCGTGCAGCACGGTCGCAGCCCGCTCCGTCGTGTTCGCCGCGGTGAAGCAGGGCACGCCCAGGTAGGTGGCCTCGTCCTGAATGCCGCCGCGATCGGTCAAAACGGCCGCGGCGTCGAGCTGGAGGGAGAGGAAGTCGAGGTAGCCGAGCGGATCCGTGAGCCGTAACCGGGAGCCGTCGGCATACCGAGCGACGGTGTGCTGAACCTCCTCTCCGACCGGAAAGATCACCGGCAGCATCCGGCTCAACTCCATCAGCCGGTCGAGGATCGCCCGCAGGCGGGAGAGATTGCGCAGCCCCGCCTCCTGCAGCGAGACCACCAGATAGGCCCCTTTCTGAAGGCCGAAGCGTGCCGCCGTCCCGGCCAGCTTCGAGATCGCCGTCACAGAGCGCAGCGTGTCGGCGGCCGTGCTGCCGACGACGTGGACGCGATCGACTTCGATCCCTTCCGATCTGAGGTTCCTGAGGCCCTTCTTGCCGCTGACGAAGAGCAGATCGGCGAAGGAGTCGACGATGACCCTGTTCATCTCCTCGGGCACGTTGCGGTCGTGGGTGCGCAGCCCTGAATCGATGTGAGCGCTGGGGGTCTTGAGTTTCAACGCGGTCAACGCTGAGGCCAGCGCCGCGCCCGAGTCGCCGGAGACGACGACCATGCTGGGCTGCTCGACCTCGATCACCCGCTCGATCCGCTCCATGACCTTCGTCGTCTCCGTGACCGGGCTTCCCGAGCGCGTGTCAAGCAGGTAGTCGCACTCCGGCAGGCCCAGCTCGTTGCGCAGGCCGGGCACCGTCGTGATGCTGCTCGTGTCGACGATCACGTGACGAGCGGCGGGCAGGCGCTCGCGAAGGCGCGCGATCACCGCGGCCATGGTCACCGCATCGAAGTGGGTGCCGATCGCGTACAGAAGGCAGGCGCGGGACATGCTCAATTGGCTCCGCGCTTCTGCAGCACGACCGGGAGGGTTCGCAGGACCAGGCGGAGGTCGCTCCAGAGAGACCAATTCGTCACGTAGAGGTAGTCGAGCTTGACCATCTCCTCGAAGGGAATGTTGGTTCGTCCCAGCACCTGCCAGAGGCCGGTCACGCCTGGCGTCAGGTCGATCCTCGTGCGTCGCCAGCCCTCCAGCTGCCGGTCCTCGTCCTCGACGATCGGCCGCGGGCCGACGAGGCTCATCTCGCCCTTCAGCACGTTCCACAGCTGCGGCAGCTCGTCGAGGCTGTAGGTGCGCAGCAAACGGCCGATCCGGGTCACCCGGGGGTCGTGGTCGAGGTGGAGCCAGCCGGGGTCTTTGCTCTCTGCGAGCAACTCCTCGCGGCGCTGTTCGGCGTCCACCGCCATCGTCCGGAACTTGACCAGCCGAAAGCGCTGTCCGCGCCGGCCGATGCGCGTCTGCAGGAAGAGCGCCGGTCCCCGCGAGTCGAGCTTGACCGCAATCGCGATCACCGCCAGCAGGGGGGCGGTAAGTACCAGCAACGTCACCGCACCGGCCAGGTCGATGACTCGCTTGAGCAGTCGCGACGAGCGTGACAGGACGGCCGGGCTGACGCCCAGCACCGTGATCCCCTCGACGTCGTCCAGCTCGACCGACGGGCCGAGCGCGTCGAAGAGCTGGGGGAGGATGCTGACCTTGACCAGGAGCTTGCGGGCGTTGCAGAGCAGTTCGAAGAGCACGCCCTCTTCGAAGTCCTGATGAGCGACGACCAGGCGCTCGACGCCGTGATCCGCGACCAGGCGCTCGAGGTCCAGCTCGCAGACGCTGCCAAGTGTGGGCAGGTTCGCGTGCTCGATCTGCCCCGCAGAGTGGCTGATCAAGCCGATCACCTCGACTCCGTACTCCGGATGGGACCGCATTTTGCGTGCCAGGACGGCGATCTGCTCACCGTCGCCGACGAGGATCACTCGTTCGGGCCCCAGCAACGAGACGCCGATCCGGCGCGCGATTGCTCGCAGGATCGCCACGTCGAGAACGGCGAGCATCGCGAAGATGGCGAGGTCGCTGAGGTCGAACCCGCCCATCAGGGTCAGCTGGAAGTAGGCGAGCATCAGCAGGGAGCCGAGCAACACCCCGTGGGCGATCCAGGGCAGGTCGTCGATGCTGCCGTGGCCGATTCGCTTGACGTCGCGGTCATAGAGGCCGTAGGCCTTGAAGATGACGATCCAGACCGGCAGGAAGGGAAGCGCCCAGAGCAGCTCGCGGGGGTTGCCGGCCACTGCGAGCGTCGCCACGCCCATCGCGACGGAGACGCCGATCAGGTCGGCGGCGGCCAGCAGGCGCCGGACGCCCGAGTCGCGTCGCGCATGCCTGCCGGTGACCGTCCGGTCGGTCCGGGTCCCATAACGGGTCCCAACCGGGCTGGTGCCCAGGGCCAGCTCCCCAGCGGATGTGGCCTCGACGACGTCCATCTGGCGCTGCCGGGTCGTCTCGGTGGCCAGCGGGCTCACCCGACCGTGACGGGCTCGTTTGGAGGCCCTGGAGTCTCTGCGGTCTCCTCGAGATGGACCTCCGCTCCGCCCAGTCGCAGCGATTTGTCTGCCGCCTCGGTGAGGCGGACGACGCTGCGGGCGAGCTGCGCGCTGGCGACCGTCTCCCGACCGGTGCGGATCGCGCCGACGAAGTCGGCCATCTCCTCGCTCAGCGGCTCAGAGCTGTCGACCTTGGGTGAGAGGATGTCGCCGGTCCGGTAGGAGAGGTGGTACTCGCCGTAGGTCTCGGGGTCCTTGTAGACGACTCCGTGGTCGAAGATCCGGACCGGCTCCGGCGTACCGTCGTCATAGATGATCATTTTCTCGCTGCCGACGACGACGGTCCGCCGCAGTTTGCTGGGGGCAAGCCAGCTCAGCTCGACGTTGGCGACGATTCCCGACTCATAGGCCAGGCTCACGAAAGCGACATCCGGGATGCCGGGGACGATCGAGTCCCGCCCCACGGCCCGCACCGTCTGCGGCATCTCGCCGAGCCAGTAGAGGAGGATCGAGAAATCGTGTGGGCCCGAGATCCCAGATCACGCTCACGTCTGGCTGGTGGAGGCCGAGGTTGACGCGATTGGAGGAGATGAAGAACACGTCGCCGATCTCGCCGTCGTCGATTCGCCTCTTGATCGCGCGCACGGGTGGGCTGTAGACGAACGTGTGGCCGCACATCAGGGTCAGTTCCTTCTCCTCGGAGAGATCGAGGAGCTGGTCGGCCATCGACGCGGAGGAGGCCAGCGGCTTCTCGACGAAGGTGTGCTTGCCGGCGCTGAGCGCCCGCGAAGCGAGGTCGAAGTGGGTGAAGACGGGCGTCGCGATGATCATCGCGTCCAGCTCCGGATCCTCGAAGAGGAGGTCGGCGTCGCTCGTGCGGGCGCAGGAGGGATAGCGGCGACCAAACCGCTCGAGTCGCTGCGGATCGAGGTCGCAGATCCATTTGATCTCGACGCCAGGCATCTCCGTCAGGACCCGGAGAAGGTTGGGCCCCCAGTAGCCCAGGCCGACCATGCCGAAGGTCAACTGGCGATCACCCTCACCCATGCCCATGCTCACGCCTCCATTTCCCGCACGACCTCGTCGACCGCTGTGACCACCGCATCGAGCTCGCGCTCGGTCAGCGCGGGGAAGATCGGCAACGAGATCTCCGTCTCGCTCCAGCGCACCGCCGAGTCGAGCTTCGTCCTGGAAGGGGCTGGAGAAGACATCGGCGGCTGCCGGTGCACGGCGGGCCAGTAGTGGATCCCGGTAGCGATGCCGCGCTCGGAGAGCGCCCGCCGGGCGGCATCGCGGTTGTCGAGGCGGATCGGGAAGAGGTGGTAGACGCATTCCCGTTCGGGCTTCTCGGCGAGCGGTCGACAGGTCCCCGGCAGCTGCTCCTGGTATCGGGAGGCGACTTGGCGCCGGTTCGAGTTCCCCTGCTCGAGCCCCTTCAGCTTGACTCGAAGCATCGCCGCTTGGATGCCGTCCAGCCGCTCGTTGAAGCCGGCCTCGACATGCTCCCCCTTGGCTCGTTGGCCGAGGTCTCGCAGCCTTCGTGCGGCCGCGGCAATCTCGTCGTCGTCGGTGCAGATCGCGCCGCCGTCACCGAGCGCCCCAAGGTTCTTGCTCGGATAGAAGCTGAAGGCGGCGACGTCACCGAGGCTCCCTGCCCGGCGACCCCGGTAGCGGGCCCCATGGGCCTGGGCGGCATCCTCGAGTACCAGCAGGCCGTGGCGAGCCGCCAGCGCTCCAATCTCTGCCATGTCGCACGGTTGGCCGTAGAGGTGAACAGCGAGGATGGCGGCGGTCCGCGGCCCGATCAGGCCCGTCGCTGCGTCGACGTCGATCAGGCCGGTGTCCTCCTCGACGTCGCAGAAGACCGGTACGCCCCCGGCGTGCACGATCGCCAGCGCGCTGGCGATGTAGGTATGGGCGGGAACGATCACCTCGTCGCCCGCTCCGATCCCGGCGGCCAGGAGTGCGAGCGTCAATGCGGCGGTTCCCGAGTTGACGCCGACGCAGTGCCGGACGCCGCAGAACTCCGCGAACTCCGCCTCGAACTGCTTCACCTCGTTTCCCAGCACGAAGCCGCTGTCGTCGAGGACTCGTTCGAAGGCGGCGTGAAGCTCCGCGGAGATCGGCCGGTGGTCGCGTTCCAGGTCCATGAACGGGACCTCTTTCAATGCGGCAGGTGACTGGAGCGCGCGCACGCGAGATCAACGCCACTGGGCGGAAGTTTCTTACGTCTGGCTTGCCGGCCCCGCGTTTGGAGGGGTGGCAAGGGCCGCGGCGGGCTTAGGCGGGAGCGAGCGCTGGAGCGGCGCCGCTGCGGGAAAGCTCGCGCTGCATGCTGCGCCGGCCACGATGGTGAAGGCCGTGGATCGCGCTCTCGGATTTGCCGAGCCTGCCGGCGATCTCGCGTGGAGTGAGCCCGACGAGGTGGCGCATCACGATCACTTCGCGTTGCTCGCTGGGCAGCGAGCCGAGTGCGTCGGTCAGCGAACGCCGGCACTCGTGGCGCGACTCATCGGACTGCTGATCGGCGCCGCGCACCTCCTCGCAGGGAACGAGCCGGTCGCTGCGCATGTAGTCGATCGCGGCGTTGCGGGCGACCCGCAGGATCCATGCCGCGAACGGCACGGCTCGTTCCTCGTAGCGGCCGATCGTCCTGAACAGCTTCGCGAACACCTGCTGGGTGACGTCCTCGGCATCGTGCTCGTCGCGGACGATCTTCCTCACGTAGCTGAAGACGTTGTCGGCATAGCGGGCATACAGGTACCGATGTCCATCCATGTTTCCCACCTTCGCCCGCTGTATCGCCTGCCGGAGCTCGACCTCTCCTCCCGCGTCCAGATCGGCTTTCAGCCGAAAGCAACCCCTCGACAGATTCGTCTCCCCGTTGACCCGCATCCCTGCCTCCCGTCCCTAGCCCTTGCCGGATAGCTCGGCGCGACGCTAAGGCCCGGTTGCTTGGCCCCGGTTTGGCCGGATGTTTGATTTCGGTTAGGAACGAGTTTCGGGGTGGTTTTCGGCACGAATTGTTCTCTTTCTCCGATTTGGGGGTTGCTGTTTCCATGGTAAACGCGTAAGTTTTCGCATCAGTTGTAACGAGGTAAGGGAGAAAAGCGGTGCGGAGTTGGGAACTCCGGGCCGCAATCAGTCGCTAATTCCGCCACGGCAAGTGGGGGTGCGAGGCATCTTTTGAGGGATACCAGTCAAATCGACGGCACGCTCTGGTCGCTGCAGCGGCTGGCAGAGTCGCCGCAGCTCTTTGAGCGCTTCCTCTACGGGCTGGCGCTAGTTGACCGGGTTGGCGGCGTCCTCTACATGAACAGGAAGGCCAGGGAGCTGCTGGTCCCGACCGGTCGCGGGCGCAACGGGGCTGGCTGGACGTGTTGCGACCTGATCTGCGCTCGTCTTGGCCCGCTGCTCGAGGGGGGCTGCCTGGCGGAGCGTGCGGCGGTCTCCGAGGGCCTTCTGCCGGAGGTCCGCATGGACCTCGACGGTCAGCACTCCCAAGGCGCGGCCTGGGTCACGGTTTCGAAGCTCGACACTGAGGGCACCCAGCTCCTTTTCCATCTGCGCCCCGGCAGGCAGGACGATCGCCGGCGCCAGAGTTGCTCGGACTGGCTCGGGCCGGCCCCGGCAGCAACTCCGGAGTTGTCCGTCTCGACCCTGGGGAGGTTTCGGGTCGAGGGCGCCGCGGGGTCGCTCGGTGGCGAGTGGCTGGAGCAGCGCCCGGGCCAGCTGCTCAAGTACCTCGTCTGCGAGCGGCGTCGGATGGTGACAACCGACATGATCGCCGAGGCTCTATGGCCGCAGGCGGGCCCGAGCGAAGCGGGCAACCGGGCGCGCCACTACGTGCACGCCCTGCGCGAGAGGCTCGAACCCGACCGCCCCACGCGTTCCCCCTCTCGCATCGTCGTTGCCCGCCGCGGCGGATACCACCTGAACACCAGCCATGTGCGGGTCGATGCCGACGAGTTCGAGCGCCAGGCGCGGGCTGGGCTGGCCGCCTTCGTGCAGGGCCTATCCGAGCCCGCCGCCGAGCAGCTCGACAACGCGCTGCGCCTCTATCAGGATCCGTTTCTCGCTGAGAACCCTTACGAGGAGTGGGCGCTCGAGGAGCGCGAGCGGTTGCACGAGTTGGCCGGGCGCGCTCTGCGGGCCCTGGTTCGCATCCGGACCCACCTGGGCCATCTCGACGCCGCCGCGGACTGCGCCCGCCGCCTCGCCGATATGGAGCCCTTCGACATGGATGTGCAGCGGACGATCCTCGACCTTTGCATCCGGCGAGGCCGACGTAGCGAGGCCTTCCGGCGCTACTCGGTGCTGCGTCAAAGGATGCTGCAGTCGTTCGGACAGGAGCCCGACTTCGATCTTTCCGAGCTGGAAGGCCGGTTCCGCCCCTCGCCGGGCTAGCGACAGCTCAATCCCAGCCGAAATCCCGGCCGACGAGCTCGTACAGTCGCCGGTTGTGCGGCTCGAGCTCAGCGCGGAGCCGCTCCCTGAGGTCCGCTTGGATTGGCGCGTAGGAGCGTGCGTTGCGAGCGGTGAGGTCATCCGGGGCATCCGGCTCGAGGCCGAGAAATCGCTGCGTCTCCGCCAGTACGGCGCGTGGGTCGCCGAACAGGTCCTCCGAGCTCAGGATCAGGAATCGGTCCCGCTCGGCGTGTCGAAGCCAGCGCTCCAGCTGCTCCGCGTAGCGGCTTCGCGCCAGGTAGGAATGGTGCTGATGGGAGAAGGACCTGTAGCGCGGGTCGGCGAGGATCCGCTCCTCCTCTCCCCGCAGCCGTTCGGGTTCGCGGGCGATCGCGTCCTCGAACGGGAGATCCTCGAAGCCGAGGGCCCGCTCGTGGTTGTGATGGGAGAAGGCGCGGTCGATCGGGTTGCGGAGGATGACGATCAGCTTGCTGTCCGGCAGGTCGCGGGCGACCAGCTCGGGAACCAGGGGATGGAAGAGGTAGTAGGGGGTCGACTCGCCGGCGATCTCGCCTGGATGGCTATGGGGCCTGAAATGCGCCCGATACCAGCCAATGCCGCGGTGGTGGGAGTGGTCGAAGTAATGGACCTCCTTGGTCGTGGAGGGGGAGACCATCGGGTGCTCGGCGAGGTACTCGTGGAGCGAGGTGGTGCCGCCCTTCTGCGTGCCGATGATCAGGAAGGCTGGAAGCTGGCGACGCGAGGCATTGGCCCGCCTCAGCGCGTGTGCCGTTCCACGGCGAACTACGCCCAGCGTCTTCCGGCCAGGGATGGCGCGGGAGCGAGAGGACCCATTGACCATGCAACTTCTCAACGCCGGGGGCGCATCGAAACTTGCAGCTCGGGCCCGCGGTGCGTCTATTCAGCCGCGACGAGGGTGTGCCAGGCCGGCAGGATCGGCAGGTCGTGCAGGTCGATGATCGCCGCCCGCGCCGTCTCGATCTCCTCTGAGAACCAGTAGCGCTCGAAGTCGGCGCGACTCTCCCAGATCGAGGTCTGCTGGAAGGCGAGTGGGTCGTCGATCGAGCGGGTCAGCGACCAGCTCTTGGCGCCGAAGGCGGGCATTCGCGCTGCCGCCGGTTCCCAGAGATCGAGCCACCGGTCGGCTCGAAAGGGGGCGATGTGCCAATCGAGCGTGCAGACCTCAGCCATTTCTATGCTCCTACCTCGGCCCGGATCGCACCGGCGCCGGCCTCGTTCTTGCCCTCGTCCTCGGACTCGGCCCCAACCAGGATCGCGATCTTGCCGAGGTGCTTGTTTTCGTGCAGCAGCTGGTGCGCCTCGGCGACTCCGTCGAAGGGCATCGTCTGCCAGATCACCGGCCTCACCTTGCCCTCGGCCATCAGCTGGTTGGCGCGCATGCACTCGTATGCGTTGGCGAAGTGCGAGCCGATGATCTGCTTCTGGCGCATCCACAGGTAGCGCACGTCGAAGTCGAGTTGGAAGCCCGAGGTGGCGCCGCAGATGACGACTTTGCCGAATGGCTTGACGACGAAGACCGAGGTCGGGAAGGTCGCCTGGCCAACGTGCTCGAAGACGATGTCGGGCGCGTCGCCGAGGATCTCTTTGACCCGCTTGGCAAAACCGCGCGAGGCCTTGAAGCGCTCCTTGTCCGCGGCCTTGTCGGCGAGGTTCTCGGGCGTTCGCATCATCTCGCCGAACTCGGCCCGGTTGATGTAGTCGACCGCGCCGAGCTGCTTGACCAGCTCGCCCTTCTCGTCGGAGGAGACGACGCCTACCGCATTGGCGCCGGCCGCCTTGCAGAGCTGCACGGCGAAAACGCCGAGGCCGCCGGCGGCGCCCCAGATCAGCACGTTGTGGCCGGGCTGCAGCTTGCACTGGTCGATCAGCATCCGGTAGGCGGTGAAGTAGGTGAGCCCGTACGAGGAGGAGTCGACCCAGGAGAGGTTCTGGGGGCGGGGGAGGAGCTGCTGGGCCTGCACCTTGGTGAACTGGGCGAAAGAGCCCCAGGTGGTCTCGTAGCCCCAGATTCTCTGGCTCGGCGCGGCGAGCGGGTCGAGCCCGTGCACCTCGACGTCCTCATAAGAGGCCTGGTTGCAGTGGACGACGACCTCGTCACCGGGCTTCCAGCGGGTCACTCCCTCGCCGACCTTCCAGACGATCCCCGAGGCGTCGGAGCCGCCGATGTGGTGGCCGTACTCGGGGTGGTCGCCGTAGCCGAAGACCGAGACCGGTTTGCCGAGCGCCGCCCAGACGTTGTTGAAGTTGACTCCCGCGGCCATCACCCGCACGACCACCTCGAAGGCGCCGGGCTCCGGCACCTCGATCTGCTCGAGCTGAAAGGCGTCGTTGGGCTCGCCCTCGCGCTCCTGGCGGATCACCCACGCGGCCATCGTCTCCGGCAGCGTTCCGGGCTCCACATCCAACTTCGCAACTGCGCTCGTGTCGACGGCCAAAACAGATCCTCCGTAGCTCGTTTGCAGGCGGAGGCAATCCTAGTCAAGCACGGGGGTGTCGGCCTCGCGCAGCTCCGGGGCCGTTATCTCCCGCACGGTGATCTCGGTCGGTTCGGGCGGCTCGATCTCCTTGCCTGGGGCGATGCCGAGCTCCTCGACCTTGCGCAGCTGCGGCAGCAGCCTGCCCTCCATCGAGGCGACCGCGGAGTTGTAGGCGCCGGTGGCCGAGCCCAGTCGTTTGCCGACCGTGTTGAAATCGGTCAGGAACTTGGTGAAGCGGGCGTGCATGGTGCCCGCCGCCTCGGCGATCTCCGCCGCCTCGGCGACCATCCGCTCCTGGCGCCAGCCGAGCTCCATCGTGCGCAGCAGACCGATCAGCGAGGTCGGGCTGACGACGAGGACGTTGCGCTCCAGGGCGTAGTCGAAGAGCGTCGGGTCGGCGGCGAAGGCGGCGTGCATCGCAGGCTCGTTGGGGATGAAGCAGATCACCAGGTCGGGCGTCTCGCCGGCCTTGAACTGGCCCTGGTAGTCCTTGGAGCTGAGCGCGCGGATGTGCTCGCGAGCCTGGCGCGCGTGGCGATCGAGCTGGACGAGGCGCTCGGCTTCGACCTCAGCCTCCTGGGCGTCGAGGAAGGCGTCGAGTGGGACCTTCGAGTCGGCGACAAAAGCGCGTCCCTCGGGCAGCAGGAAGCGGGCGTCTGGCCGCAGCCTGCCCTCGTCGGTGTGGATCGTCTCCTGCAGCTCGAAGTCGACGTGCTCGGTCATCCCGGCGATCTCGACGCAGCGGCGTAGCTGCAGCTCGCCCCACTGGCCGCGCGTCTGCGGTTGGCGCAGGGCCTTCTTCAGCCCTGCCGTCTCGGAGTTGAGGTTGCCGACCGTCTGTCCCATCTGCTCGAGCAGGGTGCGGGTTTGCAGGTCGGTCTCGCCGCGCCGCTGCACCTCCTTCTCGATCTTCTCCTGGCCCTTGGAGATCCGCTCGGCAAGCGCCTTGATCTCCGCCTGGCGCTTGTCGAGCGTCGCCTCGGCGGCCTGGGCATCGACCTTGCGTGACTCCTCGTTCATCCGCTGTAGTTGTCGGCGACCGCCTTCGAGGTCGCGGCCTGGATCGCGGGGCCGAGGTCAGGGGCCTCGGGGGGCTCTTCCCGCGAGCGCGAGAACAGGGTGTAGAGCAGTCCCGCGGCGAGCAGGACGACGGCTATTGCGAGCACGACGGTCATTGCACCCGATGGTGACGAAGGGTCCAGACGGTCAGACCACGGGCTGCGAGCCTCGCAGAATACCGGGCTAGGGGAGAAGCAGGTCGTTCTCAGACGACGTCCGGCTGGGGCCGACTACGAGCTTCGCCGGCTTGGCGCCGGGGATATCGGCGGCGCTGACCGTGTAGACGCCGGTGGGGAGGATCGCCTGCAGGCTGCTGTTGGCATTCGCGTAGAGCGGCTTGGAGCTGAGGTCCTTGCCCTGGCCGCGCACCTCGAGCACGGAGTCGGTGTCGGTCAGGTTGGCGGCGACGAGGATCACGTTGAGCGGCGCGTTGGAGCGAACCGTCGGCTGCTTGGCGTGCTGGTTCTGGGGGATCTGCTGGGTCGGTTCGGGCCCGATCGCGACGCGGCCCGGCTGCACGCTGATCGCCTCCTCGCTGATCGCGACGCTGACCCGGGTCGAGGGTTGGGGCCGCGGGTCGTTGACGTGTTCCTCGGCGCCGCAGCCGCCACCGAGCAGCGCCGCTGCGACGAGCGCACCGGTTACCGCGACCGCGGAGCTTCGCGGCACAAACAGTCGCCTGCCTTCCCGACCACCCATTGCAGCGGAATCTAGCCGAACGGCAGGTCGATCACGCGAGCCGTAACGCCATCTTCACCTACCGCCAGCTCGGCGCCGGGCTCAGCCTCGCGGCGGACTATCGCCAGCGCGATCGGGCCGCGGGCGGGGGAGAGGCAGGCGCTGCTGACCCTGCCGACCTCCTTCTCGCCGAGTCGCAGGCTTGCGCCGGAGGGTACGGGTGCGCTCAGCTCGAGCCCGCGCAGGTGGCGGTTCGGGCGGCCCTTGTAGTGCAGGCGGGCGACCGGCTCCTGGCCGATGTAACAGCCCTTGGTGAAGCTGACCGCGCGCTCGACGATGCCGGCCTCGGCGGGCATCGTCTCGGCGCTCATCTCGGCGCCGAAGCGAGGGATCCCGGACTCGATGCGCACCACCTCGGCAGCCTCGGAGCCGACCTCGACGGCGCCGGCATCGGTGAGCGCCTCGCGCAGGTCCGCGGCGTCGCCGGCCTTGGCGATCAGGTCGATCCCGTCGCCGGTGCCCACGGCGAGGCACTCGACCCCGCCGGCCTTTGCCGCTTCGCTGGCATGTTCCGGCAGGGCCGCGGTGCCGGCGATCTCGACGCTGCGCGGCCCGATCAGGGAGAGAATCGTGCGTTCGCCCGTAAGGTCGGCGATCGCCACGTCGCGGCCGATCTTGTACATCTCGAGGTGGCGCTGCGCTGCGGCGAGAGCTACCTCCTCGGTATCGATCCAGATCTCGTCGGGCGAGATGCGCAGCACCCGCATGTCGGCCTGCATGTGGCCCTTGCGGTCGAGCAGGGCGGCGTACTGGCCTTCGCCGGGCTGGAGGGCCTCGACGTCGTTGGTCAGCTGACCCTGCAGGTACTCGGCCGCCTCGCTGCCGCTGATGATCAGCTTGCCGCGCGCAGAGCGATCGAGCAAGCCGCACTCCTCGCGTACCTGCCGGTACTGGGCGTCAAGCTCGACTGCGACGGGGTTGGCCATCGCGACTGATTCTAGGAGCGCCGCTTGCCCAGCTGATTTTGATATGCCAAAATCTAATTTAGATGGGTCAAAATCTCCTCATGGGCAGCTCCTTGTAGTGAGCGACCGCCGCCTCAGCCGCCGCGCCCTGCTCGGCGCCGCCGCCACGGTTCCCGCCGCCGCGGGCCTGCACAGCCTTGTTTCCGGCGGTGGACTCGGCGGCGAGCCCGCCCTTGCCGAGTCGAGTGTCGGCATGGCCGGTCACGCCGGCCACGATCACTTCGCCCACGCCAGCTTCGCGCCAGGCCGGGCCGTCGACCATCGCGCCAACGGCTTCAACCCGACCGAGCTGCTGCGCGACTTCGATTACGGCACGACCCGCCGCCTGGCCAGCGGGCGCCTGCTGCGCGAATGGACGATCGTCGCCCAGGACAAGGAGATCGAAGTGGCGCCAGGGGTGAAGTACGAAGCCTGGACCTACAACGGCCGCGTTCCCGGCCCGACCCTGCGGGCCCGCGAGGGCGAGAGGCTGCGAATCCGCTTCGTCAACTCCTCCGAACATCCCCACACGATGCACTTCCACGGCATCCACCCGGCGCTGATGGATGGCATGCCGGGGATCGGTGAACGGCAGGGGGCCGGTCAGATCGAGCCGGGCAAGAGCTTCTCCTATGAATTCGACGCCGAGCCCTTCGGCCTCCATCTCTACCACTGCCACGTGGCGCCGCTGGCAACCCACATCGCCCGAGGCCTCTACGGCGCCTTCATCGTCGATCCCAAGCGGGGCCGCCCCGAAGCCGACGAGATGGTGATGGTGATGAACGGCTTCGACACCAACTTCGACCTCTCCAACGAGGTCTACGCGGCCAACACGGTCGGCTTCCACTACGTCAACGAGCCGATCCGGGTGCCGCGCGACGAGCTGGTCCGCGTCTACCTGGTCAACGTGCTCGAGTACGACCCGCTCAACTCATTCCACGTCCACGCCAACTTCTTCCAGCACTACCCCACCGGAACTTCGCTGGAGCCGAGCGAGTACACCGACACGATCGTTCAGGGCCAGGGGCAGCGTTCGATCCTCGAGTTGAAGTTTCCCTTCGACGGCGACTACATGTTCCACGCCCACGTCAGCGAGTTCGCCGAGCTCGGCTGGACCGGTTTCTTCCGCGTCGGCGATCCCTCGCTGCTGAGCGGTGCGGCCGCGGCCGCCGCTTACTGCAAGCTGCCTTGGGGCGGCACCGGAGGGCCGGCCTAGTGGAGGCCACCGCACACGCCGAGCGCCCGCGCGGCGGCCTGCCGGCTTGGGCGCTGGGGCTGCTGCCGCTGGCGCTGATCGGCGCGCTGATCGGGGGCTTCGCGCTGCTCGGTGGTCCGGGGCTGGGCGAGCGGAGTGGGCCGCCGGTGGAGGAAGTGAGCGTGGAACGAACGGTGCTGCGGCCGGGGACGATCGAGCTGACCCTGCGCAACGACGGGCCCGACCCGGTCGAAGTCGCCCAGGTGGCGGTCAACGACGCGTTCGCCCCGTTCAGCGCCGACGGGAGTCGACGGATCGAGCGGCTTGGCTCGACGACGCTGCATGTCGTCTATCCCTGGATCGAGGGCGAGGCCTACGAGGTCAGCGTCCTCACCTCTTCCGGGGCGACGGTCGCTGCCGAAATCCCGGTGGCGACGGAGACGCCCGCCGCCGACCTCGACTTCTACGGCCTGATGGCCCTGCTGGGCATCTACGTCGGCGTCATCCCGGTTGGCTTGGGGATGCTCTGGCTGCCCTTCGTGCGGCGGGTTGGACCTGGCTGGATCGTCGGCCTGATGGCCTTCACGGTCGGCCTGCTCGCCTTCCTGGCGATCGACGCGGCGCTGGAGGGCCTCGACATCGCCGCCGAAGCCCCGGCCGCCTTCGGCGGCAGCGCCCTCGTCTTCGCTGGCGCGCTCATCGCCTACCTGCTGCTGGCCGCGGTCGACGTCCACCTGCGGCGGCGCAGCGAGGCCGCGGTCGAGGCCAACAGCGGGCTCTACCTGGCGCTGCTGGTCGCACTCGGCATTGGCCTGCACAACCTCGGTGAGGGGCTGGCGATCGGCTCCGCCTATACGACCGGCGCCCTGGCGCTCGGCGCCTTTCTGGTCGTCGGCTTCGCGATCCACAACACGACCGAGGGGCTGGCGATCGTCGCGCCGATGCGCGGCGGGGGGAGGCGAGCGCTCGGCCTGGCTTGGGCCGGCTGCTTGGCCTCGGCCTGCTGGCCGGTGCCCCGGCGGTGCTGGGTGCCTGGATCGGCGCCGCTGCCTTCAACCCCAGCCTCGCGGCGCTGCTGTTAGGCGTCGGGGTTGGCGCGATCGCCAGGGTGATCGTCCAGATCGCGCCCTCGATGCGCGACGGCGACGGCCGCTTCCTGCACCCCGTCTCGGTGGCCGGCATGATCGCCGGCATCGCGGCGCTCTACATAACCGGCTTGTTGGTGACGGTCTGATGGCGGCGACTGAAGGCGGCAGCTTGCGACGCTCGTCCAATACCGAGGCGATCGAGGACTACGCGAAGGCGATCTACGCCCTCTCGCGCGATCGCACGGGCCGGTGCTGAACGGTGAGATCGCCGAGCGGCTTGGGGTTGCGCCGGGGACTGCGACGGCGATGCTGAAACGGCTCGATGAGATGGGCCTGGTGGAGTTAGTGCCCTACAAGGGGGTCACGCTCACTCAGGCCGGTGAAAGGGTCGCGCTGGAGGTGATCCGCCACCACCGGCTGATCGAGGCCTACCTATCCGAGGCGCTCGGCATGCCGGACGACCTCGTCCACGCGGAGGCCGAGGTGCTCGAGCACCACATCTCCGAGGAGCTCGAGGAGCTGATCGCGGCCAAGCTGGGCGAGCCCAGCCACGATCCGCACGGGACTCCTATTCCTGGCCCGGACCTTCGACCTCCTGAGGGGTAGGAGATACGCTGCGCGTATGGGTCTCGCTAGCGACTTTCGCCAGGTGCTCGATTCTCTGCCGCCCGACTGGACGGACCTTGAGGTCGATCTGCGGATCGATGACGAAGGGCAGTACATCGACACGGCGGTGGCGTTGAGCCAGGTCAACGCACAGCCTTATTCGGAAGCTGATTGGCACTGGCGGTTGCTGGTGGCTCAGAGTTTCGGACATGCGGCTGCCGCGGAGTCCGTTGCCGGGGTCTTGGAGAAGCTGGATGCGGAAGGCGTGGCGGGGGAGATGCAGGTTCGCGAGGTGCGCGAGGGGCGGTCCGAGGTCGTGCAGATGTGGGGCCGGCCCGAGAGCGTGCGCGAAGAGTTCCGCCAGCGCCGCGCGATCTAGTGGCGCGTGTAGTTGCCGTAGCACCCGATCTCCTGCTCGGCAGCAAGGTGGAGGCGATGCTGAGCGCTGCCGGCCACGAGGTGACCCTCTCGCCCGCCTTGACCGGAGCCCCCCTCGACGAAGCCGACCTGATCGTCGCCGACCTCGACACCGAGAACCCCGAGGCCTTGGTGGGCCTAGGCCTCCCGGTCCTCGGCTACTACTCCCACGTCAACGTCGAGACCAAGCAAGCCGCCGACGCAGCCGGCATCGACCTGGCAGTCCCACGCTCCCGCATGGCCCGCGAACTCCCACAGCTGGTCGATCAGCTGCTGTCGGGCGGATGACCCCCAAGGTGGGGTTTTGAATCACACCCCCGCTATTTCACGAAAGCCCCGCAAACGCCGGGAGGACAAATGGGTCCTGAAAGAGTGGACCGTGGGCGAGCGGTTCGGCGCGAACGTGGTCTGGTTCCGGCGGCGAGCCGGGTTGTCGCATGGGAGCTTGCGGACCGGATCGGGATGAACCGTACGATCCTCAGCAGGATCGAGCGCGGGCACGGGCTGCCTCGTCTCGACGTGATCCACAAGCTGGTCTCAGCGCTGGAGGTCAAACTGCGACCTCGTCGAGTGGATGTGGTGGGCGACGGCCCTAGTCGACGCCCAGAACGGCAGGGTCAAAGATCTCCGCCCCGCCTGGAGGCTGAATCTGCGGGAAGAAGGCAGGCGCCCATGCGCCATGGGTCGAGACCGAGTCCTTGAGCAACCGAGGACGCCGGCCCCGAGGTCCAGCTCGAAGACGCCTTCAACGCCTGCTTCCGCGAAAATCGAGCAAGCCTGGCGCGACTACCTGCACGAGATGGTGGTGGCCCGGTTCGGGCCGGCGTCTTGGTTCATAATTGAGGGGGTGCCCCCCCTGCCCTCCGTCCGCGTTTCGTCTGGGAGGTTGCGCGGTCGCTCGGCCCTGTTGCTGATCGGACTTCTTTCGGTTCTCCTCGCGTCGTCGCACTGCAGCCCGGCCGCCGCCGCGTCCTCTGCCCGCGCTGGCCTGGTGCCTGGATTTGGCAACCGCGGCACCCTCTTTTTCCCTCAGAGTCGATCGTGGGAACCCGGCACGGAGGCTGTTGCCGCGAGCGCGGGCGGCGAGATCGTCGCGGCTCTGCCCGCCGAGAGGATCGGACGCCAGCGCCTCGTTCGGATCCGCTCCGACGGGAGCCTCGAACCGGGATCCGCAGTGGTGGAGCGGCCGGGGGCGCGGGCGGTGGCGGTGGACTCGCGGGACCGCGTCGTCGTCAGCATCGGCCTCGAGCAGAGCCTGGTCGTCGCCCGCTTCCTTCCCGGCGGAAAGCCGGATAGGGCCTTCGGCGAAGACGGGGTCGCCTCGGTCGCCATTCCCGGTTATGTGGGGCGGATGGACGGCGACCAGGCGACGGTGCTCTCGGTCGATCGGCTCGACCGCGTCATCGTCGGCCGTCTGAAGGCGGCGCGAACCTCCTTCCGCCGCGGTACCGGCTTCCTCGCCGCCCGCCTCAGGGCCGACGGCAGGCTGGACCCAAGCTTCGGGACCGGGGGCCTCCTGACCGCGAAAGTCGAGCATTCCACACCGTTCAGCCTCGTGGGCTTCCATGTGGACCCGTCCACCCAGCAACTGACGCTCCTCGCCACCGTCTTCGGAGATGCCGAAGGCCCTTTCCAGCGCAAGCGCTTCGAGCTCGTCCGCATCCTCCGCGACGGGTCCTTCGACCCTGCCTTCGGGAACGGCGGGATCGTTCGGGTCACCGTCGGTCGCCTCGGGACCAGGGCCGCCGCGATGGCGATCGATCGGCGCGGCCGCATCGTCCTCGGTGGGACCAACGGTCGCGGTTTAGGGTTCGCTCGCCTGCTTCCGGACGGGCACCTCGACCCGGCCTTCGGCCGTCGGGGCCGGTTCATCGTGCCGGTGCCGTTCGCCGCCGCATCCGCCCGCCTCGGCGACCTCGCGATCGATGAACACGGCCGCATCCTCGTCGCCGCAAACGCCCGCCTGCGGGCATTCCCGCTTCGGAGCCTGATCGGCTTTCGCCTGGGCCCGCGGGGAAGATCGCTGGACCTGTCGTTCGGCCGTGAGGGAATCTGCGCGGCATCGTTCGAGGGATGGAGCGCCGCTGCGACGGCGATCCTGCCGCAGCGGCGGGGGACGGCGATCCTTTCAGGCCTAGCCTCCCGTCCGATGCCTGGCTCGCCTACGACCGGGCGGCTGCGGGGCTTGGCGATGGCCAGGTGCAGCGGCGAGAGAGGCTGAGGAGCCCGTGCGCAGCCGCCTATCCTCTGATTACCTCGGCTCGGGACGGCGCCGAGTTCGTCTCGTCGGGCGAGTTGAGCACTGGGAGGGTTGGTCCGCGCTCCACAACATCGTGCGACGCGAGCGTCGCACCGTCGGCGGCAAGTGGAGCTCGCCGGTCACCCTGTCCACCGGAGACTCGTTCAGCCCGGCAACCGCTATCGACCAAAGGGCACCATCACTGACTCGCCTCGCTGGCCTCGAGTGGCTCCCCGCGGACTCGGAATCGCCGAGGCCGGGTCGACGGTGACGGTTTATCCTGGCCCTGACTGCGCGGGCGTGCCGGTCGCCACTGGCAGCGCAGCCGAAATCGGCTCGCCGGGTCTGACCGTCGACACCGATTTCGTACACGCGCCTTCCCCCTCCCGTATGCGCCTGCGACCCTCCCCAGCCCCTCCTACGTGCATCGTCCCGAAGCTAGTCGGCAAGACGCTGGCACGGGCAAAGCGGTCCTGACCGCGGCTGGCTGCAAGCTCGGCCAGGTCCGAAAGGCGAAGCGTCCGAAAGGAAAAACGGCGGGTCCTTGTCGTCAAGTCGTCGAACCCCGCGGCGGGGGCGCGACCCGCGGCGGCAAGGTCAACCTCACGCTCAGGCCGAAACCGAGAAAAGCGCACCGCTAGTTGGCGAGTGGGCTGGAGCGCGGAGCGCGTCTGCGATGTCGGGATTCGCAGGTCGCTGGGGCAAGAAGCCCCCCAGACTCCAGCCGATCTCAATCTCGCAAAACCGCTTGAAACCGTGCTCCACGTAGTCCAGCGGGACCCCCAGGTTCGGGCTCATAATCCGAAGGTCACAGGCGATAAAAACAAGAATCTGATAATCTGATTTCGTGAAGCAGCTGAGTGCGACTGATGCGTCTCGCCGATTCTCGGAGGTCTTGGATGACGTGGAGCGCGAGGGGGAGTCCTACGTCGTGGTCCGTCACGGTCGCGCGGTGGCGACCATTGGTCCGGCGCGCGGTGGAACCGGGAAAGCGCTCAAGGAGGTGCTTCGTGCTAATCGGCCCGACGATGCCTGGGCGGGGGAGCTACGGGAGCTTCGCGAGGGCATGGAGCATGTGACGGACCCCTGGCGCGACTGATCCTCGATACGACCGTCTTGGTTGACGCCGAGCGCGGGGGCGATGCACTAGACGAGGCGATCGGCGACAGTGACGATGTTGCTGTTGCCGCGATCACCGTGGCGGAGTTGAGGGTTGGCGTTCAGCTGGCGAAAGGGCGCCGGCGGGACAAACGCGAGCGCTTCGTCGCGACGGTTCTCGACGCCGTTTCGATTGAGCCCTATGACCTCGAGGTAGCCGAGGCCCACGCTGTCCTGTTGGCGCACGTCCGGCGAGGGGGCACCCCTCGCGGTGCCCACGACCTCATCATCGCTGCCACGGCGCGAGCCCGGGAGCGGCAGGTCGTGAGTCTCGACCGAAGTGGCTTTGCCGACCTCCCCGGCGTCCCGCTTGCGAGTGGATTTGACTAAGCGCTGGGGAGGGCGGGCTCGTAGAACGCGGTGTTGATGTCTAGCGGTCGTTCCAGCAACCCGTGCTCGAGGTCCCAGGCTGCCCATTCGCGCAGCACCTTGGTATCGAAGCGCGCCGGGTGGAGATCGGGGCGTAGCGCGCGTAGCTGCGCCGCCTGGTCGGCCCGGTCGAGGCTGGGCACTTCGGCCAGCAGGTCGTCGAGCGCCTGGGCTGGGTGCTCGTAGGCGAGCTCGTAGCCTTGGCTGGTCGCCGCGATCACCGAGTCGACCAGGTCGGGTTCGTCCTCGATCGTTTGCCGCGATGCGGTCAGGACCAGCTCGGGGTAGGGGGGAGCGCCGTAGCGGTTCACCTTGAAGATCCGTACCGGGACCCCCTCTCGCTGCAGGGCCACTCCCTCGGCGTTCCAGAACCCCGTCGCCGCGTCGACTCTTCCGGCGGCCAGCGAGGAGACCGCGTTGAAGCCGATCGTCACCCGGTCGACCTGGGCGGGATCGCCACCGTCCGCACTCACCTCGGAATCGACCACCGCTTCGTCGGAGGGCAGGCCGGTGACGCCGACGGTGTGGCCCTCGAGGTCGCGGGGGCGTCGCACCGGGCCGTCGGCGCGGGCGATGACTGAGGCCAGCGGTCGCCGCACGATCGGCATCGCCCCGACCAGGTCGAGGCCGCGCTCGCGGGCGATCCCGAGGTCGTGGATGTCGAGGACGGCGAAGTCGGCCCGGCCCGCGGCGAGCAGTTTCGGCGCATCGGTCGATTCGCCCGGCTGGCGGATCGTCAGGTCGATTCCCTCGTCCCCGTAGAGGCCTTCGCGCTGGGCCGCGTAGATGCCGGAGTGGACGGCGTTGGGCACGAAATCGAGCACGAGCGTCACGCCTTTCGGCGCGCCCGGTTCCGCGCCGTCCTCGCCGCAGCCGGCAAGACCGGCGAGCAGCAGGACGGCCGCCAGCAGCGCGACAGCCCGTCTCATTCGACAGGGAAAACTATTCAATCCCCGTTCCGGATACACTCCCGCCCCGAAACCGAGGGATTTACGGGACTAGAGGAGGCGTAACCAGTGCAGCAACGAGGACTCGCGGCATATCTCGCAGAGCTGATCGGCACTTTCTTGCTGGTGTTCTTCATCGTCAGCGTGGTCGTGCTGTTCGTGGCGACCGGCAACAACCCCCAGTTCGGCACGGACTTCGCGGTCGTCGGCCTCGTGCACGCCTTCCTGCTGTTCGGACTGATCGTGATGTTCGGCGTGGCAAGCGGCGGTCACTTCAACCCCGCCGTCACCCTGGCCGCCGCGGCGATCAAACGGATCGCTCCGGTCGACGCGGTGGTCTACATGCTCGCCCAGCTCTCCGGCGGCGTGCTTGGCGCGCTGCTCGCCAAGAGCCTGCTGCTCGACGAGGGGCGCGCCACGAACTACGCGGCAGCCGAAGTCAGCGGTCTGCTCAGTGGCAACTTCCCCGGCATGATCGTCGAGGCGATGGGAACCTTCTGCCTCGTCCTCGTCATCCTCGCCGCGGTCTACTCGAAGAAGAGCGTCAAGGACTGGGCGCCGCTGGCGATCGGCACCACGCTCGGTTTCATCGTCATGGTCGGCGGCCCGCTGACCGGTGGCTCCTTCAACCCGGCCCGTTGGTTCGGCCCCGCCCTCGTCGCCAACGACTGGGGGGGCGTCTGGCCGTACTTGCTCGGCCCGATCGTCGGCTCGCTGCTCGCCGCCGTCGTCTTCAAGTTCGTGATCGAGCGGGGCGCTGTCGCGCCGACCGAACCGCCCGAGAGAGTCAAGGCGCCTGCTGCGCCCAAGCCCGGCGCCGGCACGACCGCTTAGCGCCTTCCTCTGGTCCTCGCACGCCGCCGGGCCGCTCAGGTCCGGCGGCGGCATGCTTGCAGTAGCTTGGAATCGTGCGCCGGGTCACCTTCTCGCGGAACTACACGCTCTCCCTCTCCCGCACCTGTCAGTGCTACTGCAAGTACTGCGCGTTCGCGACCCGCAAGGCGCATATCTACGCGCCGGATGAGGTTGAAGCTCGCCTTGACGAGGCGCAGAAACGCAACGCCAAGGAGCTACTGGTGCTCACCGGCGAGCGGCCGGAGGTCAACCCCGAGGTAGCCGCCAAGCTTGGCGAGTGGGGCCACGACGACTTCACCTCCTACGTCGTCTGGAGCTGTGAACGAGCTCTGGAGCGGGGCATCCTGCCGCACACGAACGTCGGCGTGCTCAGCTCGGAGGATCTAGGCCGACTGCGCGAGGTGACCGCTTCGCAAGGGTTGATGCTCGAGTCCGTCTCCGAGCGGCTGATGGAGACGGTTCACGCGGGCTCACCGACCAAGCATCCCGCTCAGCGCCTGGCCACGATCGAGGCAGCTGGCGCCTTGAAGATTCCCTTTACCAGCGGCATTCTGGTTGGGATTGGCGAGACTCAAGATGAGCAGGTCGAATCGCTTGAAGCTCTTGCCGAGCTTCACGCCGAGTATGGGCACTTGCAGGAGGTCATCCTGCAGAACTTCGTTCCGCATCCTCGGTACTACGGACGCGAGGTTGCCGATATCGCCGATCAGGCTTCGCTCGAAAGGTGGAGGGACCGCGGGGACCCCCCCGTCGGAACAACAACCGTGGAGGCTCCGCCGGGGGGGTCCCCAGACTCCCCGTCCGGCTCCCCCGTAGGTGACCCTGAGCGGGGTGACGGGGGGCCGTCTGACGGGAACTCGCGTAGCAGCAAAAGTGGAAGCCCTTTAAAGACTGAGCGGCGCGGAGCCCCGGCAGATGGCCCCCCGTCGCCCCGCCCCGCCTGGGCCTCAGAGGTGTCCGTAGACGACATCAAGCGGCTGATTCGGGAGTGCAAGCGGTTGATGCCGGATGTGGGCGTCCAGGTGCCGCCTAATTTGTCGGATGCCTGGGCTGAGCTGGTTGAGGTTGGGGCGACCGATCTGGGTGGGCTTTCGGCTAACGGGGACCACATCTCGCCAGAGCATGCGTTTCCCAGCCCGCACGAGGTGCGGAAGGGGTTGGCGCCCAAGGGTTACGCGCTAACCGAGAGACTTTGCGTTTACCCCCAGTACATGGACTCCGAGTGGATGGAGCAGGGGGTCCTCGATGTCATCAAGCTGAAGTACTGGAGCTTCATTCCTCGTAGGGGGTCCGGCCGGAGGCAGGAGGAGCAGATCGATTCTGGGCTAGCCGAGAAGGCCATTTCCAAGGGCCGCGACGGGGTTGAGCTGACGGAGGGTGAGCTGACTGCGCTGTTTGCGGAGACGCGGCCCGAGGTGATCGAGGAGATGCGGAGCGCTGCTGATGAGCTGCGGGCTGAGCTGGCTGGGGACCGGGTCACGTTCGTGGTCAACCGCAACATCAACTTCACCAACATCTGCGTTGTCGGCTGCGCCTTCTGCGGCTTTGGCCAGGGGCGTCGCTCCCCCGACGCCTATGAGGTCAGCGAGGAGGACTTCGCCGCGCGGATCCAGGAAGCGGTCGAGTTCGGGGCCACGGAGCTCTGCATGCAGGGGGGGATCCATCCGGACTTGACCCTGGAGGAGTACGGCAGGTGGTTGCGCTTGGCGAAGCAGGTGGCGCCCAAGCTGCACCTGCACGCCTACTCGCCGATGGAGGTCCACTACATGTGCGAGCGCTCGGGGAAAGGGCCCGAGGAGGTCTTCGAGTACCTGCTCGAGTGCGGGCTCGGGTCGACCCCCGGCACCGCGGCCGAGGTGCTCGACGACGGCGTGCGCCAGCGGATCTCGCCCAACAAGCTGCCGGTCGATCGCTGGGTCGAGATCATCGAAGCGTCCCACCGCGCCGGGCTGCGCTCGACCTCGACCGTGATGTTCGGCCACATCGAGGAGCCGCGCGAGCTGGCCCGCCACATGCGCGTGGTACGGGCGCTGCAGGAGCGGACTGGGGGAATCACCGAGTTCGTGCCGCTCAGCTTCATCCCCTTCAACACGATGCTCGGCCGCACCCACGGCATCGAGGAGATCTCGGCGAGCGAGAACCTCAAGCACACCGCCGCCTTCCGCTTGGCGCTGGGGAGGACGATCCCCAACCTGCAGGCGAGCTGGGTGAAGATGGGCCTCGACGCCGCCACCGAGGCGCTGCGCTGGGGAGTCAACGATCTAGGCGGGACGCTGATGGAGGAGAACATCTCGCGCATGGCGGGCTCCCAGCACGGGGTCCGCCTGGAGCCCGAGCAGCTGATCGCGGCGGCCCGCGCGGCCGGTCGCGCTCCCGCCCAGCGCACGACTCTCTACGAGGTCGTCGAGACCTATTGAGGAACGCGCAGAGTGCGACTGGCTGGACGTTTGATCTAGCGCTACAGTTGCGGGCATCGCTTCGCGTTCCGTAGCGGCAGGGAATGGGTTCCCAGGGTTGGCGATCGTCTCGTTGATCGCCCTGCTTGTCGCGCTCGCAGTCGTCGTGCTGGTCAGCGTGCAGCCGTGGGGCAAGAGCACGCTCGCTCCCAACGTCAGTCTTGCCCCCCCGGGGCTCGAGGGCGCAGTGGGGGATGCCATCGCGGTCGCGCCCGGTCAGTCGCTTGCGGTCGCCCCCGCCCAGCCTGCCGGGAGTGGCGGGGTGAGTCTTGCCGGCGGCGAGTTGGCGGCGGCGAGCGACCCGGTCCGGATACAAACCGGCATTGCTTCCGCCAAGGTGGTTGCCAGCGGCGGTCAGGGCGGTGCGCCAAGTCGTCCGTCCAAGCCGGCTCCGGAGCCGACCCCATCTCAGCCTGCTTCCGCCCCTGCGGCCGTGCCGGTTGCCGCGCCGGTTTCGGCGCCAGCCCCGGCGCCTGCAGCTGCGCCCCCGGGGCGCGTGCCACTCGCACCTGGCAGTCAGCCGCCAGGGCCAATCCCCGGCGGAGTGGATCCGGAAGAAGAAGCTCCCAGCCCCACCGACAGCGTCGAAATCCAAGCTGGCGACGAGCTCGAATACTCCTTCTCCTTCTACGTCGAGCCGACGGCTTTCCGGCTGCCGGGCGAAGAGATGCCGATCGTGCAGATTCGCAGCGAGGAAAGCGAGAACGCCAGCTTCGGCTTGCAGCTCTGGGACGACGGAGCCGGCCAGCGCGGCCTCTGGGCCAGTGGCGACGCGATGGACGGCGAACGCTTCCTTGCCCCGCTTGCGGAGGGCGTCGAGCACCAGGCGACCCTTTACCTCCACGCCTCGAGCGAAGACGACGGCTTCTACCTGCTGACGGTCGACGGGCTGCCCATCGACGCTCGCGCCTGGGTCAGCCTGATCGACCCCGGCAGCAGCTACGCCCTGATCGAGACCTTCGCACCCTGAGCCCATGCGGGCGATGGTTCTGGAGAGACAGCGCAAGCCGTTGCGTCTCGTCGAGCTGCCGGATCCCGAGCCGGGGCGCGGGCAGGTCCTCCTCTCCGTAGCGGCCTGCGGCGTCTGTCGCACCGATCTGCACATCGTCGACGGCGAGCTGCGCAAGCCGAAGCTGCCGCTCGTTCTCGGCCACCAGATCGTCGGCACCGTGAGCGGCCTGGGCGAAGGGGCGGATCGCTTTGCCGTTGGCGATCGGGTCGGGGTGCCCTGGCTGGGCTGGACCTGCGGCGAGTGCCGTTACTGCACCAGTGGTCGCGAGAACCTCTGCGATCGCGCCCGCTTCACCGGCTACGACATCGACGGCGGCTACGCCGAGCTTGCGGTGGCCGACGAGCGCTTCTGCTTCCCGATCCCTGCGAGCATGTCCAACGAAGGCGCCGCGCCGCTGCTCTGCGCCGGCTTGATCGGCTATCGCGCGATGCGCCTGGTCGGCGACGCGGAGCGGCTCGGCTTCTACGGCTTCGGCGCCTCCGCCCACATCCTCTGCCAGCTCGCCGTGCACCAGGGGCGAAGGGTGTTCGTCTTCACCCGCGAGGGCGATGAGGAGGGCCAGCGCTTTGCTCGCGACCTCGGCGCCGAGTGGGCTGGCTCCTCGGATGACACCCCGCCCGAGGAGCTCGACGGTGCGATCGTCTTCGCCCCGGTCGGGTCGCTGATGACGGCGGCGCTGCGGGTCAGCGCCAAGGGGGCGCGGATCGTCAGCGCCGGTATCCACATGAGCGACATTCCCTCCTTCCCCTACGAAGAGCTCTGGGGTGAGCGAACGCTCGGCTCGGTGGCCAACCTGACGCGCCGCGACGGGGAGGAGTTCCTCGAGCTCGCGCCGCAGGTGCCGGTGAGGACCGAGGTCACCGTCCACCCGCTGGAGGAGGCCAACGAGGCGATCGACTCGATCCGCAGCGGCAGCCTTTGTGGCGCCGCCGTGCTCACCGTCTAACGGAACAGGTCCTCGTTGCGGGGACGGCAGAGTACGGTGGCGCCGGGGCCATCGTCTGGGGTGACGAAACGGTTGAGGCCACGGACGACGACGGCGGGGACGCGGCTGTCCTTGCCGCGGACGAGATCGGCGGCTGCCGCAGCCTGGTCGGCGACGGCGATCATGGTCGCCTCCAGCTTGCGCCCATCCGCGTCGGTGCGGTCTCGCCAGTCATCGAGCGGGACGATGCCGGCGCAGCCGATCGCGACCTCGCTCTGCCCCAACCGCCACGCCCGTCCAAAGCTGTCGGCGATGACTACTCCGATGGTGAGAGGGAGGCTGGGGTGGGTCTCTCCGGACACTCCCCGCTTTTGTCCGGAGAGACCCACCCCAGCCTCCCTGGCGCCTGCGACTACCTCGGCGCGGATACGCCTGGCGGACGCATCGGGATCCACGGGGAGAAGGCAGACGGTGCCGTCCTCCGGCAGGTTGGAGCTGTCGATGCCAGCATTGGCGCAGACGAAGCCGTGCTGCGTCTCAGTGATCAGGACGCCGCGCTCGGCCCGCAGCACCTCGCGGCTCTCGGCGAGGATCAGCTCGACCAGAGCCGGCTCTTTGCCCAGTAGCGCCCCGAGGCGGCGAGCCTCGCTGCCGGGAATCGCCGAGGAGAGGCGGCGAACTCGCCCCTCTGCCTTGGAGACGATCTTCTGCGAGACTACGACTACGTCCCCGTTGAATAACTCGGCGCGCGCGGCGATCTCGGTCCCCACAGCCATGCCCTCGACTACCTCGGGCAACCCGTCCACGCCAATTACGCGAAGCTCGCTCATCGGTGGCTCATATGCCGAGCACCTTGGCGGTGCGGCGGGCGCGCTTGGTCCCGCTCGCCAGGGCGCGGGTCAGGGCGATGACGTCGGCCGGGGTGTCGAGGTCGAGCGCCAGCGAGGGCAGCTCCTCGACCGCAAAGGGAACTTCGGCTTCGCGGGCGGCATCGACGTGGCGGGCGCGGCTGCCCTCGCCGAAGGCCGGCCGGATCGCTGCCGGCGGCGCGAGGACGAGGGCGTTGGTACCGGTCCCGTGGCGGTCGGGGACGACCGCGACGAAGCTCGCCGGCACGCCGGTCAGCAGCCGGTCGAGCTCCTTGGGGTCGAGCAGCGGGCAATCGCCGGGGAGGAGGACGACGCAGTCCGCTCCGTCCACCTCGGCCCGGGCTATCCCCGCCAGGGCCGCCCTGACATGACCCTCGTCGGCCGGGTCGGGCAGTACCTCGGCGCTGCTCGAGGCGACGATCTCCTGGGCCCGCGGATCGCCGGTGACGACGATGGTCCGCTCGATCGTGCGCGCCGCGGCGATCGCTTCCAGCGTGTCCTCCAGCATCGCCGCGACAAGCGCCTCCCGGCGCTCGTCATCGACTCCGGTGGCGAGGCGCTGCTTCGCCCCGGCGAAGCGCTTTACGGGCAGTACCGCGGTTGCCTTCACTCTTCGGCGAGGGTAGCTGCGTGGTCGAGGACGATCCGAGCCAGCCGGACACGGGTGGCTGCGCTGTCCATCAGGGTCGGCGCCGCCAGGGTCGGGATCTCGTCCGGTGGCGGGTCGGGATCGTCCTCGTCGACGACCATCCCGTCGAGCAGGCCGGCGTAGAGGGATGCGACCCCAGCCGCGGTAGAGGGTCGGCCGACGGCGGCCATGAAGCGCTCGGTCGGGCCCCTTGACGACCTCGCCGGCGACGTAGGGGCTGACGGCGATCACCGGGGCGCTCGAGTCGGCGATCGCCTCGCGAAGGCCGGGTACGGCGAGGATCGGGCCGATGCTGATCACCGGGTTCGAGGGACCGATCACGATCGCATCGGCGCTCCGCAGCGCGGTGAGCACCTCGCGCGTCGGCTCCGCCTCGGCGATTCCCTCCAGCTCGACATCCTGCACCTCGGCCGCGCCGCCGTCGATGATCAAGTACTCCTGCAGCTCGCGCCTCCCCGCCGGGGTCAACACCTTGGTCCGCACACGGGCCTCGCTCATCGGCAGGACGCTCGCCTCGACACCAAGTCCGCGGGCGATCTGGGCCTGCGCGTCGGTCTGTCGGCCGCCCTCGTCGAGGAACTCTCGCCGGTAGAGGCAGGCGGCCAGGTCGCGGTCGGAGAGGCTGAACCAGTCCGGCGCCCCCAGTCGCGCCAGCCGCTCGAAGACGGTGAAGGTGTCGTCGCGGATCCCCCAGCCGCGCTCGGCGTCGATTTCGCCGCTCAGCCAGTAGGTGATCAGGTCGGGGTCGGGGGAGACGTGGACGCCGAGGACCTCGATGTCGTCGGCGGTGTTGGCGATCACCGCCAGGTCGGCGCCGATCTCCTCCTGCATCCCGGCGGCGAGTTTGGCCCCCCCGGTGCCGCCGGCCAGCAGGGCAACCCTCATCGCGGCAGGGCCGGCCTCACGCCCAGTGGTCCCCGTCGGGCAGCCCGGTGAGCTTGATCCCGGCGTGGGTCTTGTAGCGGATGTTGACCGAGATCAGCAGTGGCGTCAGCTGCTCGACGATCCGCGCCGTCTCCAGCGGGCCGGCGTTGACCGCGCGCAGGCCGGGGATCAACTCGATCAGGCCGGCGACGCGGGCCTTGTCCGCCTTGCGGTCGCCGCAGACCAGCACGTCCTCGTCCAGCTCGGTGTCGGGGTTGGCGAGGCTGGGCGCGCCGACGGTGTGCAGGGCGGCGACGACGGTGACGCCGTCGGGGACCATCTCCTGCGCCTGCTGGGCCGCCGATCCCTGCCAGACGCCCAGCGAGCGGGTCGCCTTGCCGCTCACCGCGGCCGCGAGCGGGACCGTGCAATCGACCAGGATCTGTCCCGGTTGCAGCGCGTCGCGCAGGTTGTTGAGGTTCTCCGATTGGGCGCGGAAGGGGACGGTGAGGAAGACGACCTCGGCCCGCTTGGCGGCCTCCTCGTTGAGCAGGCCCTCGACCTGCGCGTCGGGGACCTCGCCGCGCAGCTTCTCCGCCGCCTCCTCGGCGCGCTCCGCCGAGCGCGAGCCGATCGCTACGGCCCGGCCGGCCCTGGCCCAGCGCAGCGCCAAGCCGGCGCCAAGGGCGCCGGTGCCGCCGACGATCGGAATCGGTTCGTGCTCCGCCAAGGTCGGCCAGTCTATGCTCCCGCTCGATGCGACTGGAGGGAAGAAAGGCGTTGGTCACCGGTGGCGCCAACGGGATCGGCGCGGCGATCGCGTCGCGGCTCGCCGCCGAGGGAGCCGAGGTCTGGGTCGGCGATATCGACAACGAGGGCGCCGAGCGGGTTGCCGGCGAGGTCAATGGCCATGCGCTGCAGCTCGACGTCACCGATATCGAGTCGGCAAGGGCGGCGGTCGAGGAGACCGGCACGCTCGACATCCTCGTCAACAATGCCGGCACCGATGAGTTCGGCTTCTTCACCTACACCACGCCCGAGCAGTGGCAGCGAGTCCTCGCCGTCAATCTGGGCGGCGTCCTCAACTGCACCCACGCGGCGCTGCCGGGAATGCAGCAGGCGGGCTACGGGCGCATCGTCAGCATCTCCTCCGAGGCGGGCCGGGTTGGCTCCAAGGGCTCGGCGGTCTACTCGGCCGCCAAGGGCGGCATCGTGGCCTTCATGAAGGCGATCGCCCGCGAGGACGCCCGCTACGGGATCACCGCCAACTCGATCGCCCCCGGGCCGATCGAGACGCCCCTCCTGATGGGCGCCAAGGAGTTCGGCGAGATCGGCGAGAAGGTGATCGAGACGATGAAATCGAGCACTCAGATGAAGCGCCTCGGCCAGCCCGACGAGGTGGCCGCGGCCGTCGCCTTCCTCGCCTCCGACGACGCCACCTACGTGACCGGCGAGACGATCGGCGTAAGCGGCGGCCTGGGGATGGTCTGATGGCTGAGCCGGCACTGGGCCTCGAGCCCGGGATCGAGCGCAGCGACGAGTTCACGGTCGCGCCCCCACTGGTCACCGACGTCGGCGGCACGATCGGCTCGGGGGTCCTCTCGACTCCGGGGATGATCGGGATGATGGAGGGCAGCGCCTCGATGCTCGCTTACGAGCACCTGCCGGAGGGCCAGGCGACCGTCGGCTTCGAGGTCTGCATCAAGCACGTCGCGGCGGCCGCCGAGGGCGCGACCTGCCACACCCGTGTCACCCTGCGCGAGGTGGTGGACGGCCGCAAGCTCCGCTTCGACGTGGAAGTGACCGAAGGCGAGCGGACGATCGGCGTCGGTACCCACGAGCGCCGCATAATCGACGGTCGCAGCGGCCCACCGACCGCCTGACGGGGGAGAAATCGAAGATCTGTCGCCTTTATGACCCTATGGGGTCATCGAAGCGACAGAAGTTGGGGCGAGAGGTTTGGGGACTGGCGACCGCGCAGCATGGGGTTGTCGCTCGGCGCCAGCGCGGGGTCTACGCCGTGGGCCGCCCGGAGCTCAGCCGCAATGGCCGCTGGATGGCGGCGGTCCTTGGCTGCGGCTCCGGAGCAGCGCTCAGCTACGGAAGCGCTGTTGCCTTCTGGGGGATCGAGAGGGAGCGCCGGGGCGCGATCGAGGTATCGGTTCCGGTTTCCACATTGCGTCGGCATGGCCAGGTGCTCGTCTATCGGCGCCCTAACTTGCGGAGTACCGAAGTCGCGGTGCGGAATGGCATCCCGGTGACCTCGCTGGTCCGCACCCTCGTCGACATCGCGCCGCAGCTCGACCGGGAGGATCTCGAGCGCGCGGTGAACGACGCCGACCGACTCGGCCTGATCGACCCCGAGGCCCTGCTCGACGCCCTCACGCTGCTCCCGGGCAAGCGGGGGCGTCGGGCGACTGCGCGAGCTGCTGAGCGACCGCGCCTTCCGCCTGACCGACTCGGAGCTGGAGCGGCGGTTCCTGCGCCTGGTGTCCGAGGCCGGCTTACCGACTCCGCTCACCCGGCAGCGCCTCAACGGCTTCAGGGTCGATTTCGTCTGGCCCGATCTGAAGCTCGTCGTCGAGACCGACGGACTGCGCTATCACCGCACCGCGGGTCAACAGACGAAGGACCGCCTGCGCGACCAGGCGCATCTCGCCGCGGGCTTCACGCCCCTTCGCTTCACCACGCGCAGATTCGATTCGAGGCGGGCTACGTGCGCTTCACGGTGGTTGCGGTCGTCAATCGCCTGAGGCGGCTCGCCGCCGCGCTCGATGCCTAAGCTTGGGTCGTGACGGGACTCCCGAGCAAGGTGCGGATCCGCGAGGTCGGTCCTCGCGATGGCTTTCAGAACGAGCCGGAGACGATTCCTACCGCGGAGAAGGTGCGGCTGATCGACATGCTGTCGGGCAGCGGGCTGACGCGGCTGGAGGTGACCTCGTTCGTGCGGCCCGACGTGATCCCGCAACTCTCCGACGCCGAGGATGTGCTGGGCGCGGTCGAGCGGCGCGAGGGCGTCGCCTTCTCGGTGCTGATCCCGAACGAGCGTGGACTGGAGCGGGCGCTGGGCCTGCGCGACCGCTTCGACGAGATCAACGTCTTCGTCTCGGCCTCGGAGACCCACAACCGCAAGAACGTCAACCGCTCGATCGAGGAGTCGCTGGCGGGGTTGGAGCGGACGCTGGCGACGGCCCGCGAGGCGGGTTTGCGCTGCGAGGGGGTGATTTCGACCTCCTTCGGCTGCCCCTATGAGGGCGAGGTACCGCCCGAGCGGGTCTTTGCGATCGCCGAGCGGCTCGCTGCCGCCGGTTGTGAGGAGGTCGGCTTTGGCGACACGACCGGGATGGCGAACCCGCGCCAGGTCGGCGAGTTCTTCGTCGCCGCGGGCGAGCGCCTCGGCGGGGTCGAGTTGACCGCCCACTTCCACAACACCCGCGGCCAGGGCCTGGCCAACGTGCTGGCAGCGCTGGAGCAGGGGATCGAGTCCTTCGAGTCGAGTTTCGGCGAGCTGGGCGGCTGCCCGGTCCCTCCCGGCGCTACCGGCAACATCTCGAGCGAGGACCTGGTCTCGATGCTGCACGAGATGGGGGTCGAGACCGGGATCGAGTTGCCCCGCCTGATCGAGGCCTCGCGCGCCGCTCAGGAGGTACTCGGGCGCCAGCTCGGGGCGCACGTCCTGACCGCCGGCCCGGTCGACTGGCTCGGTGGCCAGGCAGCCGAATAGGCTCCCCACCCGTGACGGACTTTGGCAAGGCACTGGAGGCGGCGCTGGCCGGTGGGCCGCAGCGCCACCACGAGAAGACCGAGGAGCAGGGCAAGCTGCCCGTGCGCGAGCGGGTCGAGCGCCTGGTCGACGCCGGATCGTTCGCCGAGGAAGCGCTGCTGGCCAACTGGAACGAGGAGGGGCTCGGCGCCGACGGCGTCGTCACCGGGCTGGCCACGATCGGCGGCCGCCGGGTGGCGCTGATGGCCAACGACCCCACCGTCAAGGCCGGCTCGTGGGGCCCGAAGACGGTCGAGAAGATCCTCCGCATCCAGGAGCGGGCGTTGGTCCTGCAGGTGCCGATGGTCTACCTGGTCGACTCGGCCGGGGCGCGGATCACCGACCAGGTGCAGATGTTCCCTGGCCGGCGCGGCGCCGGGCGGATCTTCCACAACGAGGTGCGCCTCTCCGGCCAGGTCCCGCAGGTCTGCCTGCTGTTCGGCCCGAGCGCCGCGGGCGGCGCCTACATTCCCGCCTTCTGCGACGTCGTGATCATGCGCGAGGGCAACGCCTCGATGTACCTGGGCTCGCCGCGGATGGCCGAGATGGTGATCGGCGAGACGGTGACCTTGGAGGAGATGGGCGGGGCGAAGATGCACACCGGCGTCTCCGGCTGTGGCCACTTCCTGGTCAAGAGCGACGAGGAGGCAATCGACCTCGCCAAGCAGTACCTCTCCTACATGCCGGGGAGCTGGCAGGAGGAGCCCCCGGTTGTCGATCCAGCCGCACCCGCCTCGGAGACCCCGATCGCCGAGATCGTTCCCGCCGACGAGAACCAGCCCTTCGACATGCGCGAGGTGCTTGACGTTCTGCTCGACGCCGACAGCTTCCTCGAAGTCCACAAGCGCTGGGCGAAAGAGCTGATCGTCGGCTACGGGAGGCTCGACGGCCGCGTCGTCGGCGTCGTCGCCAACCAGCCGCGCCAGAAGGGCGGCGTGCTCTTCGTCGACTCGGCTGACAAGGCGGCGCGCTTCATCCAGGCCTGCAACGCCTTCAATGTGCCACTGCTCTTCCTCGCCGACGTGCCGGGCTTCATGATCGGCACCGCGGTCGAGCGCCAGGGGATCATCCGCCACGGCGCGAAGATGATCAGCGCCGTTTCCGAAGCGACCGTGCCGAAGCTCTCCGTCGTGATCCGCAAGGCCTACGGCGCCGGGCTCTACGCGATGGCCGGGCCGGCCTTCGAGCCCGATTGCTGCATCGCCCTGCCCAGCGCCTCGATCGCGGTGATGGGGCCCGAGGCGGCGATCAACGCCGTCTTCTACAACCAGATCCAGGCGATCGACGACGAGGCGGAGCGGGCCGAGTTCGTCGTCCGCAAACGCGAGGAGTACGCAGCGGACATCGACATCCTCCACCTCGCCTCCGAGATGGTCGTCGACGCCGTGGTGCAGCCCGAGGATCTGCGGACGGAGGTGATCCGGCGCTTCGCCATGGCGGCGAGCAAGGATCGCTCCTTCGCCGTGCGCCGCAACCCGGTTTCGCCCGCCTAAAGAAGGCGCTTAACCCGTCTCGCTACCGTTTCGCGGTGGCCCGAAACGTCAAAGCGCCCCTTGCCGCCTGCCTGGCCTGTGCGGTCGCGCTCGGCTTTCTGACCCTTCTGGCCCTGGGTCTCGCCTCGGGAAGGCACGTCGACGTGCGCCTCTTTCTGAGGCTGGCGGAAGACGAGCCAAGCGGCGACACCGTGGCCGACGCGATCGCCGCTCTCGGCGATCCGCTGCCGATGCTCGTCCTGCTCACCGTCGCCTGCCTGATCGGCCTGCTGCGCGGCCGCCCTCGCAGTGCCCTCGCCGCAGTGCTCGTGGTCGTCGGCGCCAACCTCACCACCCAGCTGCTGAAGGTCCTCCTCGCCCATCCCCGCATCAAGCTCGCGATCAGCGGCGATCCCTTCGAACCGAACACCTTTCCCAGCGGCCACACCACTGCGGCGGCCTCGATTGCGGTCGCCTATGCCTTTGTCTTACCGGCGGCGTTGCGAGATTTGACGCTGACCCTTGGGGTGGCTTTCGCCCTTGCGGTCGGGGCCTCAGTCGTGGTGATCGGCTGGCACTACCCGAGCGACGTGCTCGGCGCCTACCTGGTCGTTGCCTGCTGGGGGTTCGCCGTGCTCGCCGCGATGCGGGCGATTGCGCCTCGCCGCCCGCGGGAGGTCGGCGTCAGTCCGCAGACGCCGCTGCCATCGCGGTGAAGTAGTCGAGCGCCGCCGGGTTGGCGAGGGAGTCGCGGCTGGCCGCCTTCTCGGCCGGCGTCCCCATCAGGATTCGCTTCACAGGCACCTCGAGCACCTTGCCGCTGAGGGTACGGGGGACCTCCGCGATCGCGAAGACCTCGTCGGGGACGTGGCGCGGCGAGCAGTGCTCGCGCACCCGCCTGGCGATCTCGCGGCGCAGGTCGTCGTCCAGCGCGGTCCCCTCGCGGAGGACGACGAAGAGCGGCATCCAGCCCTCGGTGCCGGGGCGGGGGACGTCGACCACCAAGGCGTCGACGATCGCGTCGATGCTGAGCACCGCGCGGTAGATCTCGCTCGTGCCCATGCGGATGCCGGAGCGGTTGATGGTCGAGTCCGAGCGGCCGTAGATCACCGCCGTGCCGCGGGAGGTGATTTCGATCCAGTCGCCGTGACGCCAGGCGCCCGGATACTGCTCGAAGTAGCTCGCCCGGTAGCGGGCTCCGTCGGGGTCGCCCCAGAAGTAGATCGGCATCGAGGGCATCGGCTCGGTGACGACCAGCTCACCGACTTCGTCGATCACCGAGTTGCCGTCGTCGTCCCAGGCCTCGACCGCGGCGCCGAGCGCCCGCGCCTGCAGCTCGCCGCGGTAGACCGGCAGCAGCGGCGTGCCGCCGACGAAGGCGGTGCAGAGGTCGGTGCCGCCGCTGGTCGAGAAGAGCCAGGTGTCGGCGCCGAGCTGGGCGTAGATCCAGTCGAAGCCCTCGGGGGAGAGGGGGGAGCCGGTCGAGCCGACCGCCTTCAGCCGGCTGAGGTCGCGGCCCTCCCCGGGGGTGATCTCGGCCTTCATGCAGGCGGCGATGTAGGAGGCGCTGGTGCCGAACATCGTCACCCGCGCCCGCGCGGCGAGGTCCCAGAGGACGCTCATATCCGGGTGGCCGGGGCTGCCGTCGTAGAGGACAATCGCCGCCCGGGTCAGCAGCCCGGAGACGAGGAAGTTCCACATCATCCAGCCGGTCGTCGTGAACCAGAAGAGGCGGTCGCCGGGGTGGGCGTCTACGTGGAGATGGAGCTTCTTCAGGTGCTCGAGCAGGATGCCGCCCTGGCCCTGGACGATCGCCTTCGGCAGCCCGGTCGTGCCCGAGGAGTAGAGGACCCAGATGGGATGGTCGAAGGGGACGCGCTCGAAGGCCAGCTCGGCTCCCGCGCCGGCGTCGAGTAGCGCATCCCAGCGGGCGGTATCGCGCAGGGGGGAGAGGTCGGGGTCCGGGTCGAGGTAGGGGACGACGACAGTGCGTTGCAGGCTCGGCATCGCCTCCTGCAGCTCGGCGATGACGTCGCGGCGGTCGAAGTCCTTGCCGCCGTAGCGGTAGCCGTCCACCGCAAAGAGGATCTTGGGCTCGATCTGGGCGAAGCGGTCGATCACGCTGGCCGGTCCGAAGTCGGGCGAGCAGCTCGACCAGACCGCGCCGATCGAGGCGCTGGCGAGGAAGGCGACGATCGCCTCGGGGATGTTCGGCAGGTAGGCGACGACACGGTCGCCGCGCTCGACGCCGAGCTCGCGCAGGCCGGCGGCCACCGCGGCGACCTGCGCACGCAGCTCGCCCCAGGACAGTTCGTCGAGCTCGCGCAGCTCCGAGGCGTGCAGGATCGCCGGCTCGGCGTCGTCCTTGTCTGCGAAGACGTGCTCGGCGTAGTTCAGCTCGGTCCCGGCGAACCACTCGGCGCCGGGCATCTCGTGGCTGCCGAGCACCCGGTCGTAGCCACCGTCCGCCTGCACCTCGAAGAAGTCCCAGATCGAGGACCAGAATCCCTCCAGATCCTCGACCGACCAGCGCCAGAGGTCGTCGTAGCCGGCGAAGTCCAGACCGCGCTCGCTGGCCAGCCAGCGCATGTATTCAGTCATCCGCGCCCGCTCGACCAGCTCTGCCGGTGGCTCCCAGAGCTTCTCGGGCATCCCCGCGGTCACCCGGTGGCGGCTGCGGCGCCCGCCCTTGCCTGCTCGCGCTCCAGCTCGTGCGGGTCGTGGGAGCAGAACAGGGTGATCTCGTCGCCATGCCGGCCGGCGAGCTCGCGCAGTCGCTCCTGGTTCGCCTTGCGGGCCTTGTTGTCAGCGGCGTTGAGGTTCTGGAAGAAGCGCAGCCCGGGTGGGCAGCTCGGCGGCGTCTCGATCTCGCCGTGGTTGAAGTAGGCATCCCCGCAGTGCAGCAGCCAGCCGTCACCCGTCCTCAGTGCCACGCCGGTGTGGCCGCGCGAGTGTCCGAAAAGGGGGATGAGCAGAACCTCGGCGTCGAGGCCGGGCAGGATGCGGACGCTTTCGAAGCCGAACCAGTCGTCTCCGTCGGAATCGTGCCTGACCCAGTTCGGCCCGTGTTTCCAGTGAGCTTCCGGATAGCGCAGCTTGTCCTTGAGCCCCGGGTGCAGGGCCGCGTCGAGCTCGGTCGAGAGCACGTGGACCTCGGCGTCGGGGAAGTCCGGCAGCCCGCCCGAGTGATCGGGGTCGAGGTGGGTGGCGACGATTCGGCGCACGTCACCGGCGGTGAAGCCAAGCACCTTGAGCTGTTCCAGCGCGGTCGTCTCGATCTTCGGCTCGGCGTTCATCAGTCCGAAGATCGAGCCGAGCTGGCGCGGGTTGCGCGCGTCCTCCATGCCGAAGCCGGTGTCGACCACGACCAATCCATCATCGGTCTCGATCGCCAGGCAATGGCAGACGATGTGGCCCTTCTCCAGAAGTCCACCGTCGCCGTTCAGCAACCGCCTCCCGTGAGGGCAGAGCGAGCCGCAGTTGAGGTGGTGAACCCTCATGCCGCGGCGGAGTCTAGTGCGACAGCGAGCGCGTTCGTCCTTTGTTGCACTATCCCGGACAAAGGGCGAACGCAGTGCCGTTTATCGTTCGGCCCCGAGCCGGAGTGGCGGAATTGGCATACGCGATCGACTCAAAATCGATTGCCCTTGCGGGCTTGTGGGTTCGAATCCCACCTCCGGCATCACAGGTAGCGCGGGCGCTCAGGCGGGCTGCGGTGCGTCCGGGCTCGGCGGGGAGCCGGCGCCGTAGTCCTCGCCGGAGCCGATCGGCCGCTCCTCCTCGACGTGCCAGTCCTGGCTGAAGCCGTAGAAGCAGGCGACGATGAGGACGATCTGGATCAGGGCGAGGATCACGACCAGCAGGCCGATCATGGAGACCGGCAGCAGTGCATCCTCGAAGCCCGACTTGTCGCGGGCGAACCAGCTGTTGGCGCCAACGGCGCAGAAGATCGCCAGGATCATCGAGAGCGAGGCAGCGACCGGAAGGATGCCGCGGCTCCAGCGGGAGACGAGGAAGGCGAAGAGCCCGTAGAGCAGGGTGAAGATGATGCAGACGATGCCCATCGCGCCGCCGCCGCTGAGCAACGAGAAGCCGCCGATGGTCACCAGGCCGGCAATAACGGCCGTTGCGAGCATCAGGAAAGCGATCACGAACTTGGTCGTGATCACATCGGCCTTTTCCCGATTCGGGTGCCAGAGCTCGTACCCCGGCGTTACCTCTCCTACCGCCACGCCGACGATCATAGAATCTATGAGCGACGCAGCGGCATTGGCCGCTCGTTAAGCAGCGTGCGGGCGTGGCGGAATTGGTATACGCGCCAGGTTTAGGTCCTGGTGGGCTTCGGCCCGTGGGGGTTCAAGTCCCTCCGCCCGCATAGAATTCGCTTCCTCGGGGGCAGTGGCCCAACTGGCTAAGGCACCGGTCTCCAAAACCGGCGATTCCAGGTTCGAGTCCTGGCTGCCCCGTTCGCTTCTTTGGAATTCGGTATACGCCAAATCGCTTGTGATGGCGCTACTTTGGCGCTAGAATGGGGCCTATGCCGAGCGTTCAGATCAAGAACGTGCCGCCCGACGTACACCGCGTGTTGCGGCGACGTGCCGCAGCGGCTGGTCAGTCCATGCAGGAATACCTACTTGCCCGGCTCAGGCAGCAGGCGCAGGAAGAGAGCCTGGACGAGGTTCTCGATCGTGCCGGCGGACGCGCTGGCGGCTCCCTGAGCCTGTCCTTTGCCGCGGAGACGTTGCGCGATGAGCGCCAGCGCGCGGCGTGATTGTCGTTGACGCTTCGGTACTCGCGCCGGCTCTCGCTGACGACGGCGACGACGGTGACCGTGTCCGCGAGCGGCTGCGCGGAGAGCAGTTGACCGCTCCTGAGTTGGTTGATCTCGAGGTCGTCTCGACTCTTCGACGCGCGGCCCGCGCTGGGCGGCTCGATGACCGGCGTTCAGGTCAGGCGTTGACCGATCTCGGCGCGCTGCCCCTTCGGCGGGTTCCGCACTTACCTCTCCTGGCTCGCATTTGGGAGTTGCGCGACAACCTCACCGCCTATGACGCGGCCTATGTGGCCCTGGCCGAGGCACTCAACGTCTCGCTTCTGACGGCTGACGGGCCGCTGGGTCGAGCTTCAGGGGTTCGCTGCGAGGTTGAGGTGCTGGCCTAGAGGATCGCGCCGGACTCGTGGACCAGCTCACGCGGGACCAGAGCGGCCTCGTCGCGGCTGGCCAGGGGGTCGTGGTCCGAGAGCGATCCGAAGGAGAGGCCGGTCAGTTTTTCGATCTCGCTCACCGGCACCTGGAAGGTCTTGAAGGCGCCGAAGGCGAAATCCTCCTCGCCCTCGGCGACGGTCGCGACCTCTTTGAGGTCGTCGACCAGCTCCTTCTGGCTGAGCAGGTAGGCGGTCGCCGAGAGCCCACCTGGGTTCTTCGCCATCGTCACGACCTTCCAGAACTGGCGCGGCATCTTGACCCCGCGATACATCTTGTCGTCATCGGCGAGCACTGGGCCGGTGAAGACGTTCACCCTGAAGTTCTCGTTGTCGGCGTGGTCGAGGATGTGATTCTCCATCCCAGCCCAGGTGGTCGCGTTGCGATTGAATTTCTCGTGCTGGGGCGCGCAGTTGGTGAAGTGGAAGCTGTCGTCATTGCCCCCTTTGGCGACCGCTACGGAGTCTCCCCAGCAGGGGTCGAGCCTGCGCACCAGATGGCCCCGGTCGAGCTGATTGTCTTTGTAGACGGCCTCGCCGGTCTGCACGTCAGCGGGGATGCGCGGGTCCAGGGACCAACTGTCCGTGTCGCGCTTGAGCCGGCGCTCGGTGGCGCCGTCGATGTTGACCGCGGTGAAGAAGGCGAGCTTGCGCTCCTTGCTGATCACGACGCTGAAGTGGTGGTAAGGGAGGACGTGGGCGGGCTTGCCGTCGCTTTTCGCGGTGTCGGCCATCGTCGCCGCCTGGGCGGCGAGCTCATCGCCCAGTACGGGGAGCGGCACGCTCAGCGAGCCGCCGCCGAGGAAGCCTTCGTCGTAGCCCTCCCGGTTTGAGTAGTCGGGGTCGATCGAAACCTCCTCCAGGCTCCCTGCCCCGGCAACCGGCATCGCCTCGGGGCCCCCGCCGATCGGCGCCGTCGGCCTGTCCGTGACGGGGTTCAGAACGGGCTCAATCAGGGCCTTTGCCTCGCCCTCGAAGGAGAGCTCCTCGAGGTGGCCGACGATCCGGCTGATGCGGATCCCCTCGTTGACAACCCCGCCTTTCTTCACCTCCTCGGAGACCTTGGCGCTCTTGTGGTGAAGGGCGACGGTCTCCCACTGGTCGTTGAAGACGAGCGAGCCGGACGAGCCGTGCTCGGTGTCGGCGTCGTAGTAGATGACGTAGTCGGCGACGTCGACGATGCGGTTTTCGCGCAGCGCGACCTGCTTGCGTTCACCGCGAGGGTGCTGAATGATCGTCACGAACTCGCCGATCACCGCCTTGCCCTCGGCGCCGATCAGCGGGTTGTAGCCGTATTTCGCCAGGGTCTCCGGGCCGGCGTCGACAGCGACCAGGGCGAAGTCGAGCTCTTCGTCGGCGACGAAGAGCTTCTCGGGTGCCAGTGGGACACGATTGGACTGCCGCGCCTGGCCGTCGGGGCCGTCTTCGAAGTCGAACTCGATTGTGCTCTTGCGAGCCATCTCGGCGTCGGGAAGAACGTGGTGGTTGGTCAGCAGCACCCCCGGAGCGACGAGCGAGCCGGTGCCGAAGCCGAGGGGCCTGCCGCTGCTCTCGATGACGTTGACGCGGCCGACCGCGCGCGAAGCCGCCACGCCGGTCTCCAGGTAGTTGATGCCGACGAAGTCGGGCGTGCCGATGATCAGCTCCAGGGCGTCGCCGGCCTTTTGCAGCGGGTCGCCCTCCGGCCCCTCGTCCCAGGCGGCGCCCCGCGCGAGGGCGGTGGCCATCGCCTGAGCGGGATCGTCCAAGGGAAGCTCACCGGGTTCGGTCGGGCGGGGCGCCCGTGCCCAATGCTTGCTGAGCCGGTCTATACGGGCGGCTATGCGCTCGGGGCTGTTCGCGCGGGCGATGCCGCCGGGCTCTTCCAGCAACTTGATATTGGCCGCGCGCTCCTCGGCGCGCTCCTCGATCCGCGCCGCTGCTTTCTCCGCCTGCCGCGCGGCCAACTCCGACTGGATGCTCTCGACGACCGCCATCGGCGCCAGTCAAACGTTTGAAAACGAAAAAGTCAACTATTAGCTCTAGTACGAGTTCTGTAGGAAAACGAAGAGGTGGTGGCTGTCCCCTATCTCGTCTTGCGGCATCTGGGAACATCCGATCCGTGCCAGAGGGAGGGAAGGGGGAAGGAGCCGAGCGGAAGGATCTCGCCGAGTTGCGCCGACGTGCGGCGCTGACCGAGGACGCCGCGAGGACGGAGGCGGTGCGGCGGCGCCACGAGGCGGGTGGCCACACGGCGCGCGAGAACATCGCTGACCTCGTCGACGCTGGTTCCTTCGTCGAGTACGGACGCTTTGCGATCGCCGCCCAGCGGGGGCGGCGCGAGCTCGAGGACTTGATCGAGCGGACCCCTGCCGATGGGTTGATTGGCGGGACGGCGCGGATCAACGGCGAGCTGTTTGGAGAGCACGGCGCCTGCGCAGTGCTCTCCTATGACTACACGGTGCTCGCCGGCACGCAGGGTGCGCTCGGCCACCGCAAGAAGGACCGTCTTTTCGAGTTGATCGAGCGGATGCGGCTGCCGGCGGTGCTCTTCGCGGAGGGCGGCGGCGGTCGTCCGGGAGACACCGACTACCCGGTCGTCTCGGCGCTCGATACCCGTGCTTTCGCGCTCTGGGCTCGCCTGTCCGGGCTGGTGCCGCGGATTGCCGTCGTCGCCGGCCGCTGTTTCGCCGGCAACGCCGTGCTCGCCGGCTGCTCGGACCTGATTGTCGCCACGGAGAACATCTCACTCGGCATGGGCGGACCGGCGATGATCGAGGGCGGCGGCCTGGGCAAGATCGATCCTGACGAGGTTGGTCCGCTGAGGATGCAGGAGCGCAACGGCGTGGTCGATTTGGCGGTAGCCGACGAGCCGGAGGCGGTCGCTGCGACCAAGCGGCTGCTCGCCTACTTCCAGGGCGCGACTCCGCCCGGTCCGGAAGCCGACCAGGCCGGACTGCGCGAGGTCGTGCCCGAGCGCGAGCGCCGCGCCTACCCGGTCGTGCCGGTGGTCGAGACGCTGGCCGACACCGGCTCGGTCACCGTCCTGCGCGAGCGCTTCGCGCCGGAGATGGTTACGGCGCTGGGCCGGATCGAGGGTCGTCCACTTGGTTTCATCGCCAATGACACCCGCCACATGGCCGGTGCGATCACCAGCGATGCGGCAGACAAGGCGGCGCGCTTCCTGCAGCTCTGCGACTCGTTCGGGCTGCCGGTCGTCTCGCTGGTCGATACGCCGGGGATGATGGTCGGGCCGGACGCCGAGGCGACCGGGTTGGTCCGCCACGCCTCGCGGCTGCTGATCGCGGGCGCCGCCCTGCGCGTGCCGTTGATCGCGGTGATCCTGCGGCGCGGCTACGGCCTCGGCGCCCAGGCGATGACCGGGGGCAGCTTGCACGAGCCGTTGCTGACGGTCGCCTGGCCCAGTGCCCACCTCGGGCCGATGGGGTTGGAGGGGGCGGTGAGGCTGGCGCTGCGCAAGGAGCTCGACTCGATCGAGGACGAGGGAGAGCGCGAGCAGCGGGTCCGCGACCTCACCGCCGCGGCCGAGCGCAACGCGAAGGCGCTCAACGCCGCCACCCTCTTCGAGCTCGACGACGTCGTCGACCCGGCGCAGACGCGCGGCTTGATCGCCTTGACGCTTGCCGCGGCAACGTCGGGTGCCAAGCCAGCGCACGGTCGTCGCTTCATCGACGCCTGGTAGGAGTTTTGTGGCCTCCATATGGGCTACAAAGCTCCATCATGCCGGCCGCTCTTCCAGCAGGTGCCGCTGCAGGAAGGCGATCTCGTCGGCGACGACCGCCTCGTGTTGCGGCCCGTCGTAGATGTCGAAGTGATCGACCCCCGGGTAGGTGCGCAGCTCGCCGAACGGGGCGCGCCGTGCCGCCGCGATCGCCGGCCCGGGTCGGGCGACGCGATCCGCCTCGCCGACACAGACGAGCCAGGGGCAGTGCAGCTTCGCCGCATGGCGGGCGGGGCGGTAGGGGCGGCCGAGCAGCCAGCGCGCCGAGACGCGGTTGCGCCAGCGTGAGTCCTCGCCGGTCGCGACGACGTGGCGCCAGCCGGCCTCCGCGCCGGGCGCGTTGATCAGCGCCGCCTCGTCGGGTTGGCCGACAGCGGGCAGATATTGCCCGCGGGCCGCGGCGAGCAGGGCTTGCACGGTCGCTCCGGGCGGTGAGCGATGGGCCTGGCGCAGGACATCGAGAAAAGGCACCTGACTCACTGCGGCGGCGACGCGCGAATCGTCAGCCGCTGCGGCGAGCGCATTGCCGCCGCCCATCGAGGAGCCGAAGGTGGCGATCCGCTCGGCGTCGATTCCAGGAAGCGAGCGGGCGCAGGCGATCGCGCCCCGCCAGTCGTCTAGCTGGCGCCCGGGATGGAAGAGGTCGGGCTCGCCCGCGCTGTCGCCGAAGCCGCGATGGTCGAAGAGGAGCGCGGCAACACCGGCGGCGGCGAAGCGCTCGGCGAAGGGCCCGAGCCGGTCCCTGCGGGTTCCGGAGAGGCCGTGCGCCATGACGATCGCCGGGGCGCGGGCGTCGCCGCCCGCGGCTGGATAGAGCCAGGCCGCGCAGGCCTCGCCGTCGACGTCGAAGTTGATGTCTTCTCGCTCCACCTTCCCCATACAACGGGTTTGCGGGGACGGATGTGAGATCCGGCTGCGGGCGCGCTCAGCGCTTCGCCGGCTACGACGCCGGGCGGAGTCGATGTAGCGCTGGCGGTTCGCTCGCTCAGTCCCGGCTAAAGCGGCGGACGGGAATCGAACCCGCGTCATCAGCTTGGAAGGCTGAGGCTCTACCGTTGAGCTACCGCCGCGTGGCGCGAGCCGCCTCCTGCATGCGACCCGCGGCGCCTCGACAGTTTGCCGGAATCCGTCAGAATGCGAAGCAGCCACGGGGAGTGGCGCAGTCTGGTAGCGCACTCGGCTGGGGGCCGAGCGGTCGCAGGTTCAAATCCTGTCTCCCCGATGCAGACAGTGCCGGCTAGCGGCCGGCGCCCTGTCCGGAGAGGGACGCGGCGAGCCCTGGCTGAGCGCCGTCGTCTCGCACGATCTGGATGGAGCCTGCCTGCGGTCCGGCGCTCGTCGGTCGGAACGTGACGAGGAAGGATCGCTTCTCGCCGGGGCGGAGCAGGAAGTGGATGCCCTCCGGAGGTGCGCCGGCGAGCGAGAACGCCGAGGCCCCGACGATCATCGCCGTCGCTTCTACCGGCTCCCCGTGGCGAGGGAGGTTGCGTACGAAGACGCGCCGCTGAGCCTCCTTGCCAGCCTTTACGTTGCCGAACCAGCGTTCGCCGGGCCAGACTTCGAGCAGCCCGGCGCTCGGGATTCGCGGCGGCGGTTCGACGGTGATGGTGCCGGCGATGGCGCGGGTCTGTTGCCCGATGTCGTCTTCGGCGACGACTTCGACCGGGTATTCGGCGGGGAGCGCGGCGGAGTTCGCCGGAGCTTCGAACGTCCCTTCGAAGTGACTGGAGCTGACCGGATTGAGCGGGACTTCGGTGGTGCTGCCCCCCGGCACCGCGATCGTCGCGAAGACGGATGAGATCGAGCGGTTGTCGCTGGCGTCGGCGCTGATCGTCACGGTGCCTCCCGACGAGGGCAGGAACTGCGGCCACACCGTCGCTTCGGAGAGGTAGGGCGCTTCGTCGAATTGAGGCTGCCCTTCCACCTGAACCTCGCCGATCGAGGTGGCGGAGAAGTTGTTGTTGGTGTCGTAGGCCTGAATTTCGACGCCGTAGCTCATCGGCGAGTCGGAGTAGTTCGTGGGGACTTCGAGAGTGCCGAAGTAGTTGTTCAGATACCCCTCGTACAGCTGGATCGCCTGGAAGGACCCGTCGGAGCCGTAGATATCCGCGTAGACCATCTGCACGCCACTCTCGTCGACGACCTCAGCGCTCAGCTGCACGTTGCCGCCTTCATGGGAGAGGGAGCTGGGGCTGATCGCGCCGTTGATCGCGGGCGGAGTGGTATCCACTTCCGGTTCGTCGGCGACGGCGTGACCGGCGGCCAGCAGGAACACCGCCGCCCAGGCCAGGAACAACGTCGACACCCACATCCGCTCAAAGCTCGCCACAAACGATCGCGTCATCGTCTCTCCCGTCCTATCGACACCTAACCGCCTCCCAGGGTATTCCAAGTCGGCAAGCGCGCATCGCGCAGGCGCCGGATGACTCCGGTAGTCAGCCGATTCGGATCTGCTGGGCGCTGCGGCAGAGGGGTTTGTATTGGCGGTTGCGCTGGTCGCCGGAGTAGCCGACGCTGAGGCGGTAGACGCCCCGTTTGGTCGCGAAGTACTGGGCCAGCAGGTAGCTGCCATTTGACTTTACGCTGACGCCGCCGCTGAATGCCGGTTTGCGTTTGCACCTCTTGTCGCCCGGGCGGTAGAGCCGGAAGTTGATCGTGCCGGAGGGTGAGGCGGCGCCGGAGAGGCGGGCGCGAATCGAGATCTGGTTACCGTCGTTCAGGCGTGCACGCGGCTTCACCTTGGGCGTTCGCCGAAGCACCTGGACCGCTGGGCCAGACGGATCACACGGATCGGTCGCGCCATGATTCGCGGCGTCGCCTGAGTAGCTGGCTCCGAAGCTGTAGGTACCGGCTTGTCGGGCAACGAGGGGGCCCGACTCGATCGTGCCGTTGCCGGCAACCGGAGCGGTGCCGACAACCACCGGCTTGGCGCAGCCTCCCGCGACCAGGCGGTAGATCTCAAAGGTGACCGTGCCGGCGGGCGCATAGCCCCCTTGCAGCGTCGCCGTGACCCTGAAGGAGGTTCCAACCGTGAGTCGTTGCGTCACGTCGTTGGCGATTGAGGGGCTCGCCGGAGAGACATTGGACGTTGCTTTGCCGCAACCCGCGTTCGTCGGGGCGTGGTTCGGGTCGCCCGAGTAGCTGACGGTCCAGCGGAACGTGCCGACCCGCGAGGGTACGAATGCCGCCGAGCGGTACGAGCCGTTCCCCGAGACGTTGACCGTCGAGCTGAAGGCTGCGGCGCCGGAGCAATTCCCGTCGTCGGGCCAGAACGCCTTGAACGTGATCTGCCCGGTGGGGATTGCCCCTTCCTGGATCGACGCCGTGGCCGTCACCGGGTTCCCGATCGTGCCGCCGGTGGCACTGGTCGCCAAGGTCACGTCGATTACGCCCACGGCCGAGGCCTGGTTGGCGGAATTGCAAGGCAGGCTGGTCGCTTCGTTGTTGGCATCACCCGAGTACTCGACCGTCCACCGATACAGGCCCGCCTCCGGTGAGAAGCCGGCCGGCGAATAGGAGCCGTTGCCGTTGACGACGACCGACGCTTCGTACCTGGGCGTGGTCGAGCACGTCTGGTCGGCCGGCCCGTAGGCGCGGAAGACGAGCTGACCGCCTACATCGAAGCCATTTGCCAGGGTTACGCCATCGGTGATCGGGGAGCCGACCACCACGGCAGAGGTCGCCGTCCCCATAAGCGTCGGAGAGGCCTTGCTGACCGTTGAGACCTGGTTGGCGGAACCGCAAGGCAGGCTGACCGGTTCGTTGTTGGCGTCGCCCGAGTATTCGACGGTCCACCGATACAGGCCCGCCTCCGGCGAGAAGCCCGATGGGGAGTAGGTGCCATTGCCGTCAACAGCGACGGTCGCTTCGTATTTGACAGCGCCCGCACACGTCTGATCCCCCGGCCCATAGGCCCGGAAGACCAGCTGGTTACCACCCTCGAACCCACTCGCCAGGGTCACCCCGTCGGTGATCGGGGAGCCGACCACAGCGGAGGTGGCCACTCCTGCAAGCGTCGGCGAGGCCTTGCTGACCGTCGAAGACTGATTCGAGGATCCGCAGGGTAGTTCGACCGGCTCGTTGTTCTCATCGCCTTCGTATTCGACAGTCCACCGATAGAGGCCCGGCGCCGGTGAGAAGCCCGACGGCGAATAGGAGCCGTTGCCGTTGACCGCGACCGATGCTTCGTATTCGACAGCGCCCACACACGCCTGATCGCCCGGACCGTAGGCGCGGAAGACGAGCTGGCCGCCGGCATCGAACCCACTCGCCAGGGTGACGCCATCGGTGATCGGGGAGCCGACTACCGCGGAAGTGGCCACCCCCAGGAGCGTTGGCGAGGCCTTGCTGACCGTCGAGGACTGATTCGCCGACCCGCAGGGAAGGCCGGCCACTTCGTTATTGGCGTCACCCGAGTATGCGACCGTCCAGCGATATGGCCCGGCCTCCGGTGAGAAGCCCGACGGCGAATAGGAGCCGTTGCCGTCGACCACGACCGTCGCTTCGTATTTGACAGCCCCCGAGCAGGTCTGGTCGCCTGGCCCATAAGCACGGAAGACAAGCTGGCCGCCGGCATCGAACCCACTCGCTACGGTCACTTCGTCGGCGATCGGGGAGCCGACCATCACAGCGGAGGTCGCCGTCCCCACGAGCGTAGGCGAGGCCTTGCTGACCGTCGAGACCTGGTTCGCCGACCCGCAGGGCAGACTGACGGCTTCGTTGTTGGCATCGCCCTCGTAGGAGGCGGTCCAGCGGAATTCTCCGGCCTGCTGGGGAAGAAAGTCCGCGGAGATGGCGTCGCCGTCCTCGAGCGACACAGCATCCGTTTCCAGTGGCGTCAGGCAGGTGGTGTCCGCCGGCCCATAGACCCTGAAGGTCACTTCACCGGTAGGGGAAAAGCCTCCGGTGACGGTCGCTTCGTCGTGTATCGCGGTATTGACGACGCCCGCGCTTGCGGTGCCCGTCAGGCCAGGACTTGCCTTGCTTACGGTTGAGGTCGCGGAGCAAATTGATTCGGCAGCGGGGTTCTCGAGGTCGCCCGAGTAGTGGGCGCTCCAGTGATAGACGCCCGCTGCGGACGGGGTGAATTCCCCGGAGGCGTACTCGCCTTCGCCGTTCACAGAGGCCGAAGTCGGAGCGGGACTCAGCGCGGGTCCGGAGCAAGTGGGATCTCCGGGGCCGAAGACTTCGAAGGAGATTTCTCCTTCTGCGTCTGGGCTTTCCGAGAGCTGTGCGGTTGCTTGAATCGTCTGCCCGATTACCGCGTCGGTAGCCACGATGCTCAGGTTCGGCGGAGCGGCTGAGGACGTGACCGCAAGCAGCAAGCCGAGGGCCATCGCGACGCCGACGCCAGTCAACGCTGCAAGCGCGGGCCGGTGAGACACCCACATTTTCATTGCACCGTCCCGATCAAGAACTCAACCGCTCGTGGCTCCATAAACCTAGGTTTTTCTCGCTCTCAGCGTCTTTTTCTCCACAAAATTCGCTCCCAACTTAGACTATTTGTCCATCCACTCCACTATCAGGGAGCGAGCCGGGGAGATGAGCAGACTGAACCGCCGTGGTTATCTTGCGATTTCGACGATCGCTGCAGCACTAGCCCTGCTCGTCGTCGCACCGGCAGGTGCGTTTGCCGCCGAACAAGGCGGGAACGGCTCGTCGTCGGGGGAAGCGGCCGCTGAGCCCCCGGGCGGCTCGACGCAACCTGCCGCGCCAGCTGGGTCGGAATGGACCCCACAGGGCGGCGAAGGGGAAGCGTCCGGCGGCGGGTCGCCGCCACTGGAGCACGGAAGCTCGGTGGGTAGCGGCGCGGTCACGGGCAAGGCGGGGTCTGACAGCGAGGAGCCCTCGAGCACGCCCGAGACCCCCAGCTCGAGTGGGTCCTACGAACCGGAGCCATCGATTCCGGCGACCGTCGCCGAGCCTGCGAGCACGCCGCGAGCGGAAAGCGGAAGCGAGCCCCGTTCGGTGCAGCCGCAGGTGACTACGGCGCCGGTCAAGGCAAGCAAGCCCGTCGATGTGGCGGTCGGCGCCGCAACTTCGCTGGGGCAACCCGCCTCCCCTCAGGGCGACGGCATCAGCGCGCCCCCGGTGGCGCCTGTTGCGTCGCTCGCGGACTCGGGCGATAGCTCGTCCACGAACTCCTTTGCCCTGTCGCTGCTGGCCCTCATCGTGCTCGGCCTCATCCTCGGTTTCGCAGGTGTCCGCCTCAAGCGTTACCGCCGCCGCAAGGGACTCGAATCGCTGTGGCGTGAACAGGACGCCGAATGGGAGGCGGCTCTGCTCCGGGCCGAGCTGGGGCAGCTGCCTGGGGCCTCGGAGTCAAGCGGCCAGCCGTTGCAGCGGGCCAACGCCGCGTAGCTGTTTACTAAGATCCCGTGTACGGAGCGCCGACGGCCTTTGCCCAGTCCTCATCGACGTGGAGCTGGCCGTTTGCGTCGGTGTCGACGATCACCACGGTGGCGGGCTGGCGGTTGCCGTTCTTGGCGTCGATTGACACCGATCCAGTCCAGCCCTTCCAGCCCTTGACCCCGTTGAGGGCGTTGGTGAGGCCCTTTGCCTTGGTGCTCCCGGCCTTGTCCACGCCTTCGGCGAGGAAGTTCAGTGAGTCGTAGGTGTAGGGGCTCCAGGTGCCGGGGGCCTGGTCGAATTCGTCGCGGTAGTCGGTCACGTTGGCGGCTGCGCCGGTGAAGTCCTCGGGCGCTGGGACCCCCACCACCGGGCAGGCGCGCGCGGCTGGCACGCCGGCGGTTTCGACGAAGCCCGTGTCGTAAGAGCCGTAGTCGGCGATGCACTGCGAATCGACTTTGCCCTCGTGCATCTCCTTGGCGATCAGGCCGCCCTCGGGGAAGTAGACGGCGGCGTAGATGACGTCCGGCTTCGCCGCGGCAAGCTTGTCGACCACATCGGTGTAGCTCTTCTTCCCGGGCTGCACCTTTTCGAAAGCGGTCACCGTCACGCCGGCCTCTTCAAGCGATTCCTTCAGCGCTTTCGACACGGAGACCGTGTAGTTCTGCGTGGGGTCGTAGGCGATCGCGACCGTCTTGGCGTCGAGCCACTCGGTCAGCGCCTGCGAGGCAACCGGTGCTATCTGGTACGTCATCGGCTGCAGGGTGAAGCCGAGGCCGTTGGTCGCCGTGTCCGAGGTGAGCCTGATCGGCACCAGGCCGGCCTTGACATAGAGGGGCAGGGTTTCGATGCCGACACCGGAGTTGTAAGGGCCGACGATGCCGTTGAGGCCGTCGGCGATCGCAGCCTTTGCGGCCTTCACTCCCGTGGCTGGGTCGGCGGCATCGTCGATCGGCACGACCTCGACCTGCTTGCCGAGGATCCCGTCGGCGGCGTTGAGCTGCGCCGCGGCAAGCTGCGCTCCCTTCAGCATTCCCTCGCCGAGGACCGACTGTTCGCCGGAGAGCGGCGCCTCGAGGCCGACCCGGAACGTGCTCGAGTCGGTGTCGTCGGAGCTGGAGTCTCCACAGCCCGCCGCGATCAGGGCGAGGCTGACGAGGATGAACGCGGTCGCGAGGCGAGTCTTGGTTTGCATTGGCCGACCCTCTCACTCCCAGCGGTCGGATGATGGCCGCCGGTTGATTCACGGACGCCGTCCCTGGTACAACAGTGCGGTGCAAAGCTGGAATCTCAGATCGATCGAGGCGACGCCGCATCAGCCGGAGATCCTCGCCTCGGCCGACGATGCGCGCACGATCGTGCTCCGACTACCCACGGGGGAGGAGTTGCAGGAGCACGAGGTGCACGAGCGGGCCAGGATCGTCGTCGTGGACGGCGAGGTCGATGTGACGACTCCCAACGGCGAGGCGGTATCGGCCGGTCCCGGCCACCTCTTCGAGTTCGACCCCGCGGAGCGCCATACGATCGCCGCGAGGTCCGAGGCCCGCCTGCTCCTGATCCTCACGCCCTGGCCGGGCGACGGCCATCCGGGCGCGATGACGCTGGACCAGAAGGCGGAAGCGCGCGAGCGCGCCGCTCAGCGTCCGCCGGCCTGACCGACCGCCTTGGCGGGCTGTGCTGGGCCACGAGTCCAGGCGCGGCGCTAGTGTCCCTGGCGTGGAAGCCGCGAGCAGCTTCGAGGCGCACGAGGTCGACCTGCACGGTCACCGCGCGGTCTATCGGGTTGCCGGCAGCGGGCCGACGGTGGTCTTGATCCACGGCATGATCAACTCCTCGCGTCACTGGCAGCCGGTGGCGGAGAAGCTTGCCGGCTCCTACCGGATTGTCGCGCCGGACCTGATCGGACATGGCGACTCGGCGACGCCGCGGGGCGACTACTCGCTGGGCGCCCATGCCGCCAGCATTCGCGACCTGCTGACGACGATCGGGGTGGAGCGGGCGACGATCGTCGGCCACTCGCTCGGCGGCGGCGTGGCGATGCAGTTCTTCTACCAATTCCCCCAGCGCACCGAGCGACTGGTGCTGATCTCGAGCGGCGGCCTGGGGCGGGAGGTCAGCCCGCTCCTGCGCGGAGCCGCGCTGCCGGGCGTGTCGCCCCTGCTGCGGCTCGCCGCCCAGCCCCGCCTGGTCGACGCGATCGACGCCGCCGGGGCCCGTCTGCGCACCCGGGGCAGCTCGAAAGGCGTCTACCTGGAGGCGGTGGCTCGCGCCCTGCGACCCCTGCAGGAGCCGGGCTCGCGACGGGCTTTCCTGCAGACGCTGCGTTCGGTGATCGACGTCCACGGCCAGCACGTCAGCGCCGCCGACCGGCTCTATCTGCTCGGCGACATGGCGACCCTGATCGTCTGGGGCGAGCGCGATCGCACGATCCCGATCGAGCACGGCCGTGCCGCCTACGAGGCGATCCCGCACTGCCGCTTCGAGACGCTGCCGCGCGCCGCGCACTTCCCGCACCTCGAAGACGCCGACGGCCTGGCCGCGGTGCTGGGCGACTTCCTCGCCACGACCGCTCCAGTGCACATCGACGACTCCGAATGGGCCGCGGTGATCGCGCAGCAGGCCAAGCGCCGCCTGCGCGCCGTCGCCTGAGGCCCGTGGCGGCGGCCAAGGAAAGCGCCGGGATCCTCCTCTTCCGCGATCGCGCCGCGCTCGAAGTGCTTCTCGTCCACCCCGGCGGCCCGTTCTGGGCGAAGAAAGACCTTGGCGCCTGGTCGATCCCGAAGGGCGGCCCGGGGGACGGGGAGGACCCGCGGCAGTGCGCGCTGCGCGAGCTGGCCGAGGAGCTCGGCCCGGCAGCGCCGTCGATCGACCCCGTCGAGCTGATCGAGCTCGGCTCGATCCGCCAGAAGGCCGGCAAAGTCGTCCACACCTGGGCGGTCGAGGGGGAGTTCGACCCGGCGGCGCTCGACAGCAACCGCTTCGAGATGGAATGGCCGCCGCGCTCCGGCGCGCGGCGCGAGTTCCCCGAGGTCGACCGGGCCGAGTGGTTCGAGCCGGCCGAGGCGCGGCGCAGGATCCTGCCGGCACAGGCGGAGCTCGTCGATCGCCTGATCGAGGCGCTGGGCGCCGACGCCGGCTAGAAATCACCTCGAATCCAGCCTTATACTCGCTCGCAATGGCCGACGATCTCGACCCGCAGGCTGGCCCCGAGAGCGAGGGTCCAGCGGGGAGGCCGCAGCCGCTCTCGGTGAGGTTGCTTGGCGCCGGCGTGCGCGGGGCGCGCTCGGTCAGCAAGGCCGCCGGGATCGATCGGGCTGTTGAGACGGCCGCCGAGGAGGCGATGGTCGCCGCGGTCGAAAGCGAGGCCGTGGAACGCGCCCTCCGTCGCGTCCTGCAGGGGCCGGTCGTCGAGGAGGCCGTTAACGGAGCGCTGGAGAGCGACTCGGTCAAACGTGCCCTGATAGACGCGCTCGACAGCGAGACGGTGGACGAGGTTTGGCGGCATTTGTTGGCCAGCGACGAGGCTCAGCGCCTGGTCGAGCGGATCGCCGAGGCGCCGGAGATCCGCGCCGCGATCAGCGCCCAGAGCGTCGGCTTCATCGAGGACATCGGCCACACGATCGGCGATACGACCCGCCGTCTCGACGACGTAGTCGAGGGGGCGGCGCGCCGGGTCACCTTCCGCAAGCGCCGCGGCGAGCCGACCGAACGCGCCGGGGCGCTTACCCGCATGCTCGCCTTGGGTCTCGATCTGTTGATCGTCAACCTCGCCTTCTCGGGCCTGGCCGCGATCGTGGCCCTGATCGGCTCCTTCTTCTCCGGCACCGGCAACGGCCTGTCTGGACCGGCGCTGGCGCTCGGCAGCGCCACCTGGATCGGCCTCGCCGCGCTCTACCTGGTCACCTTCTGGTCGCTCGCCGGGCAGACGCCCGGGATGCGTTTCTTCGGCCTGCGGCTCGCCACCGTTGGGCGGGGCCTGCCGCCACGAAAATCGTTGCGACGGCTGGTCGGCATGTTCCTCGCCGCAATCCCCTTCGGCCTGGGCTTCCTCGGCATCCTCTTCGACGAACGCCGCCGCGGCTGGCAGGATCGCCTCGCTGGCGTCGACGTCCTATATGAGAGCCGTGAGATTGCCGCCGCGCCGTGGTCGCGCCTCGATGTGCCCGAGCCGCTCGCCGAGCAGGCCGAGACGACGAAGGCCCCGGGAGCCCGGGGCCTTCGACCGCATCAGGTATAAGGACGCCGCTACGCGGCGAGGTCTCAGCGTTAGGGGACGGGATTCCCTTCCGGGCCCTCGGAGAGCTTGTAGATGATGATGATCGCCAGGGCGAAGATCGCCAGCGACCAGAACGGGTAGGCGGGGATCGAGAGCAGCGCGCCGATCGCGTTGAGCGAGGCGATGAAGATCCCGAACCAGCGGCCGAATTCGCCGCCCGAGAAGAGCGAGAAGGCCGCCACGAGCTCGAGCACGCCGAGGATCAAGAGGATCCAGCCCCAGGTGTGAAGCCCGCTGAGGATGTAGGTGGCGTCCTCGGTGAAGAACTTCGAGTCGCCGATCGCGGCGATCCCGTAGACGATGTTCAGGATGCCGGCGACGAGCAGCAGCACACCGGCAAACACCCACCAGCCACTGATCAAGGTGTCGTCGTTCATAAGTAACCCTTTCGCTGAGTATGGGACGAGGGGACAGGACAGGAGTCGCTTCTACCTGAGCTAAGTGTTTCCTGCAACTAAGGAGTGACGTAACGGCGGACCTGGCCCGCCTTGGTCGGACATCTGGCACTATTGCCGGGCGATGGGAGCCGTCAACGTGGTGAGAACGCCGGAGGAGAGTCTTCAGGGCTTGCCCGACTTTCCCTTCGAGTCGCGGTACCACGATGTGGACGGGTTGCGACTCGCTTACCTGGACGAGGGGGAGGGGAGCCCGGTCGTCTTCTTCCACGGTGAGCCGACCTGGTCGTTCCTCTGGCGCAAGGTGATCCCACCGGTGCGCGACGCCGGTTACCGCTGCATCGCACCCGACTACGCCGGCTTTGGCCGCTCCGACAAGCCCAGCGACCTCGAGTGGTACACCTACGACCGCCACGTCGAGTTGATGGCGGCGCTGTTGGAGGAGCTCGAGGTGCGCGACGCAACCGCCGTCGTCCACGACTGGGGTGGTCCGATCGGCCTGCGGCTCGCGGTCGAGCACCCCGACCGGTTCTCCCGCCTGGTGATCATGGAGACGGGCCCGTTCACCGGCCACCAGCGGATGAGTGAGACGTGGCTCAAATTCCGCGACTTCGTTCGGGACAACACCGATATCCCGGTCGGCATGCTGGTGCGGGGCGGCTGCAAGAACGATCCGGGCGACGACGTGATTGCCGCCTACGAGGCGCCTTACCCGAGTCCGGAGTCGAAGGCCGGTGCCCGCGCCTTTCCTTTGATCCTGCCGACCGAGCCCGACGCCCCCGGCGCCGCCGAGGGCAAAAAGGTTGCGGACGCGCTGCGGGTCGACGAGCGCCCGGCCCTGGTCCTCTGGGCCGATTCCGATCCGATTCTGCCCTTCTCGGTCGGCGAGAGGGTCTCCTCGGAGCTCGACTTCCCGCCGCCGCGGGCGATCGAGAACGCCGGTCACTTCCTCCAGGAGGACGCCGGTGAGGAGATCGGCCGGGTTGTCGCCGAGTGGCTCTCGGCCTGACGGCTTGGAGGCTGTCCCTTAGCTGCCGGAGGCCGTGATGCGGGCGATCTTGTCGAGCAGCTCCTCGCGGCTTCGCTCCATCAGCAGGCGTTCGCGGCGAGGCGGGCCGTCGTCGTCGAGCCAGGTGACCATTCCCGGCCAGTAAGGGCCCGGCGGAGTGCCGGGATGGTGAAAGGCGGAGGCGAACACCCAGCTGCCGGTGTTGTGCAGGCAACCGCCGCCGGGCAGTAGCCACTCCGCCTCGGTGTCGTGTGGCCCACCGCGATGGGTGTGGCCGGTGATCGTGTGCGTCGCTCCCACCTCTAGCCGGTCGGCCAGATCCGTGGCCGCGGCGATGCAGCTGTTGGAGATCGAGCTGGTGCTGAGGCTGGGGTCGAAGTCTGCCCGGAGGAGGCGGTTGATCCCCCAGGTGCCGGCGGGGATCGCCGCCCGGATGGCGGCCCGCCGGATCGGGCCGGCGCTGCCGTTGGCGCTTGCGACGCTGCGCCAGATTCGCTCGGAGGGTCGCGCCGCCCGCCGCGCCACTCCGCCCTGGGCGAGGCCGTAGGTGAGCCCGTAGACCGGTCGCAGGATGCGCTCGTAATCAGCCGGCTCGGGATGCTCGGGCAGGGGCCGCAGCGTTCGCATCGTTGCTGCGGCGGCGATGCACTCCAGCCGCGGCAGGGTCATGTGGCAGTCCATGTAATGGCCGTGCGTGGCGTAGACGTCCTCGCGCAGCCAGATGCCGGGGTAGGCGAACTCGAGCTCGGCGGGACCGAGCCAGGTGGCGATTCGCTCTGCCACCTCGCCGGCCGGCCGGGCACGGTGTTCGAGGCCGAGCGGTTCCCCGGCCAGCGCCAGCTGCTCCAGCAGCGGCTCGGCCAGCCGGTGGTCGTGGTTGCCGGGGACCAGCACGACCGGACGGCCTGCCATCGCCTCGCCAACCTCCTCGAAGAAGGCCCGGGAGCTGTTGAGCGCCGTGGCGAGGGGCAGTTCACGCAGCTCCAGCGCGTCGCCGAGCAGCACCAGCCGGTCGGCGCCGGCGAGCCTGTCGAGCAGCAGGCCGCGGATCTCGGCGTCGCGCAGGAGGTCCTCGCCAAAGCCGCTGCCGAGGTGGAGGTCGGAGACGATCGCGGTCCGCACCCCAGGCAACTTAGCTGGCGAGGCTAAGCTGATCGGATGCACGGCCTCAGCGAGGAGCGGCTTGCTCCCGTCAACGGGATCGAGATCGCCTACCAGGAGCTCGGCGATACCGATGGCGAGCCGCTGCTGCTGATCATGGGCCTGGCGACCCAGATGCTGGCCTGGGACGAGGAGCTCTGCACGATGCTGGGCGAGCGGGGCTTTCGCGTGGTCCGCTTCGACAATCGCGACATCGGTGGTTCGACCAAGATCGACTCGGCCGGCGTGCCGAACCGGATGGACATGTTGCTGGGGCGGCGGGGCTCAGTGCCGTACCTGCTGACCGACATGGCGGCGGACACGACCGGGTTGATGGACCATCTGGGGATCGAGTCGGCGCACCTGGTCGGCGCCTCGATGGGCGGGATGATCGCCCAGACTGTGGCGATCGAGCATCCACAGCGGGTGCGTTCGCTGGTCTCGATGATGTCCTCTACCGGCAACCGCTGGCTCGGGGTGCCCACCTGGAAGGCCTTCGGGACGCTGTTCGCTCGACCCGGCGTGGGGCGGGAGGCGGCGATCGAGAGCACCGTGAGGACCTTCAGGGCGATCGGCTCGCCCGCCTATCCGATGGACGAGCCCCGCTTCCGCGCGCTGGCCAGGGCCTCCTACGACCGCTCACACAGCCGCGCCGGCATAGCCCGCCAGCTGCACGCGATCACCGCCTCGGGCGACCGCACGGCCAAGCTGGAACGGCTGCGCCTGCCGGCAACTGTCCTCCACGGCGACAGCGACCCCCTGATCCGCCCCGCCGCGGGCCGCGCTACGGCGAAGGCGATCCGCGACTCCCACCTGCGCATCTTCAAAGGCATGGGCCATGACCTGCCGCCTGAGCTATGGCCCGATTTCGTCGAGGAGATTGCGGCTGTCGCCGGCCGGGCGGGCGAGCAAAGCCGCTCTCGCCAGCCCGCCTGAGCGCCGTCGCCGGGGCGACGCAATGCGGCTGAGAGGAGTCGAACCTCCACGGAGTTTCCTCCACACGGATCTGAACCGTGCGCGTCTACCAGTTCCGCCACAGCCGCGGGACCAGGCAATCTAACGCCTGGAGCCTTTCCCCGGACGGCTGAGCCGCACCCCGGTCCTGCCCAAGCTCTCGCTAGAATGTCGCCTCCGCGCCGCTATCGTCTAGGGGACTAGGACGCCGGATTCTCAGTCCGGAAACCGGGGTTCGAATCCCCGTAGCGGTACTCCACGCAAAGCGCTCTAGGAAGCCAAAAGCCCCGGTTTGCCGGGGTTTTTCTCGTTCAGTGGCGGCAACAGCTCGGCAACAGAGGTGTTGCCGCGGTGCAGGGCGCGACCTCTGTGAGTGCGTTTATTCCCGTGCTGGAGCGGTTTCGCTGTTGCCGCGCGGCAACAGGGGCACGGCTTGAGGCAACAGCTGATGATCTGCCGTTCTGTTGCCTAGCGGCGCCGCGAGTGGCGACGGGGGAGGACCGTGATCGCGAAGGTGGCGGAGGCCTCGTGGATGAGGTCGACGGGGATGGTCGTCGTCTTGGCAGCGCTCCGGGGTGATTTGCCTGACCCGAAGAGGGCAATGGAAACCAACCCACCGCGCGGGTCGTGACGGGCCTTGTATCGGATGCCGTCATAGCCGGCCTCCTGGAGGGCAAGTGCCCATCCCTGGGTCAGGTTGTAGTCGGTCGTCGAGTGGATCCCGGCGGTGAGGCCGATGAGTCCGAGGACCATTGGGTTGGTCAGGTCAACGACTTCTGCTTTTGGTGGGCGCAGCTTGGAAAGACGTTGCGCGTCGACCAGTGGCTCCGGGATCACCCCGCCTGGCCGCAGCAGGCGCCCGAACTTCTCGACAAAAGCACCAATGGGCTCCTCGGCGAGGTAGCAAGTGCCCGACTCAGCAAGGTTGAACCTGCCATCTGGACCGATATCGAAGAACCACGGGGCGGCGTCAGCGGCATGGATTCGCCACAGGGATTTCGTCCCGAGCTTCGCGCTGGGAAGTTCGGGGAGTTCGTCTGGCGGAGCGGGAAGACCGCGCGGCGTCAACGCTTCAACTCGGCCACAGCGCGGTGAGCCGAGAGAAGCAGCGGCTCGAGATCCGTATCGCCGAAGGCATCGACCGGAGCCCGGTCATCGAGCTCCGGCTGGGGCGCGGTGGCAAACGCGGCGAGCGTCCACGGATCGAGTCCCGCATCGCTGAAGATCTCGTTGAGCTTCTTGATTGCCCCAAAGGGCGCGCTGTTCGCAGCATCGAACTGCCAGCGCGGATAGCGGATCAGATCAGCGTCATCGCGCAGAGCGAGCACTGAGCCACTGAGAACCCGCTTTCGCAGAGCCTCGCGACTGATTCCGCCAAGCAGGATGCGCGCCTCAGCGCTGGTCAGCAGCTCCCCAAGCGCCCGCTCCCAGGCGCCGCCGGCAAGTACGACCATCGCTGCCTGCCGGCCAAGAACCTCGGCATCATCAGCAGAACTCGGCTGCCCACCAATCTCGGTGAGCGTGCGTCGAAACTCTTCGACCGTGCGATCTAGGAGTGCTGGATTCGCCGCCATTGACTGCCGAGGATAGCGTCAACCTCGTCAACCATCAAGGCGTAGATGTGCCGCCTGCTTGTGGTTCAGGCGATCGCCGGGTTCGAATCCGGTCGTTCACCCCTTCTCAGCGCTCTGCAAATAGATATTTTGGGTCAGGTGGGCTCGTCTAAACCGGCCCTTAAATCTGCCGCTGATCAGGCAGAAACTGCCTGAATAACTCACCCGTTCGCCAGCGCCGCGGTCGAACTACTTGCGGACCCTACGTGCGTAGAACGGAGGCGGCAAGAAGCCGTCGGCAGGTTTGCCGCGGTCACGTGAGCGGACCGCGGCAAGGGGGAGATCGAACAGCTTGAGGGTGGGACCCTCATCACCGTCCCACGGCGTCGGGAGGGCGACACCATCCCCGGTCGGCGTGAGGAGCCCATCCTTCGTCGGGACCGCGACTACGGTCCCGATCCCGCTCGAGAGTTTGCGCTCCTCGCCCGTTCCCTTGTCGGGGCGCGCGTTCACGACCACCACTGATGCATAGAGACGCGCCGCATCGGCTCTTGCCAAGATCTCGAACACCGTCGGCACCGGGTTGCGCGCGACGACGATCAGCGTGTCCAGGCGCTCGGGGACATCGGCCAGCGTGGTAAGAATGTCGAACTCCAGGTAGTCGCTACAGACGATCACCCCGAGGTTGCCCACAACCGTGTGCCTGAAGAGGCGGAGGATCCCATCCTCTTCGAAATCCCCGCGCCTGACCTCGTAGACCGACGGGCGCTGCTTTCGCGGCCATTCGCGCCCGCTCACACCCGGCAGGGCGACCAAGACCTCGTTAACTGCCTTCATGTGGTCGCGGCCTCGCCGATACTCGACACCAGTTACGAGGGAGATCCCCGCGTCCGCCGCCAGGTCCGCCATCTCCCCGATGTGGGTGCGTGGCAGGAAGACCTCCGGCATCGCCAGAAGCACACAATCGGCCCCTGCTGCGGCCGAGATCGCCGCCTTTGCCGCCTCGATCACCTGATCCCGCATCGCAGATTGCTCATCGTAGGAATAGTCCGTGGGGTCGACGTGGCTGTAGGCGGACTCTGGAAGTCCGCAGGACAGAAGCGCAATTCGCGCCGTGTCGCGCTCCTGGAAGGCGTCGGCGTTGACGGTGACCACCTCGAAGCCCCGCCCTCGTCCCGAGCCATCGACCGCGGCGCGCGTCAGGTCTATCTTGAACGGGGCCGGCATCGGCGCCGACGCGATGTTCCCTTGAAACTCCTTGTCCAGCAGATCCTGCTCGGAGCGTACGGACTCCGCGAGTGCGGCGAGGACACCTGAGAACTTCTCCTGTAGCTCTTCCAGATCAAGATGGTCGACCTTGAGGACAGCTGTCATGTCGACCACGCCGGCCAGCTGCGGAAGTTCTTCTGCAGATTTCGCCACGGCCGCCGCGAGCTCTGGCCATGCATCGGCTACCCGCTCGCGGATATCGGGTCCCAGCGCCTCTGGTTCGGTGGCGAAGATCGTCCCCTCGAGATCCTGGTCTCCCTCGAGCAGCGGGCTGAGGGCCGCAGCTATCGGCGCGAGGCGCGACGCGACATCGGAGATTGCCAGCAGCCTCTTCCGTGACGCGACCAATGTTCCGAGCAGCTCCTGTGCCCTGGCCGGGGCCGTGTCGATGTCGAGGACCAGGAACTGACCATGTGCTCCGTTTGGCATCGGCCGGCGCTGTCGCTGGCGCCCCATCATCTGATGAAGGCGACTGCGTGAGACCGCTGGCTCCTCCTCGATCCCGGTCTCGAGGGCCGCCATCAATTCCGAGCGCATCTCCCAGACTTCGACCTTCTCTCCGGCCTCACCAAGCGCTGCGCTGATTTCCCGTCGAATCTCGGTGGCTTTCCTCTCCTGACCGCGCCCCAGCTCGAAGAGCAGCTCCGAGAACCTGTCGTACCTATGGTGGTAGCCGAGAGTCTCCTTGATGTCAACGAAGACCGCGTTGATGGTCATCCAGATGTTGCGGCAGGTCGACAGCAGGAGAACGACCCGCTCCGCGTTCCCGGTCTTCTCGGTCAGCCGCTCCAGGGCGACGAAGAGCTCGACGTACTCGATCTCCTCCGCAGGGATGTCCCCTTCGACCGGCTTCGGCCGATATAGCGTGCGCTCGCCGGCCACCTGTTATTTCGCGTCCCGCGCTTCTTCGAGCTGACCCGTCCGGCGCAGACGGTGGGCGATCTCGGCCTCATCATGAAGGACGGTCCCCGCGTGACAGAAGACGTTCCCGCGCTCCACCGTCTTGACCTGCACGTCGGTAGCTGCCGTGTCCTCGCTGAAGGCAAGGATGGTCAGAAGCTTTGAGGCTCGGGTCAGTGACAGCGCCTTTTTGCTCGCGTCCCACGCCCGTCTCGTGCGGAGGGAGGCACGGTCACGCGGATCACGCTCACCCTTCCGGTAGATGCGATAAAGGTGATCGCCGTAGGCCGCCGTCGTGGGGACGACACCGCCGTCGTCGACGAAACGGTCAAGGAGACGAGACACGATCATCCACGCCTCTCTTGACGAAAGTCGAGGGACGAACTCGTCGATGATCGTCGCCAGATCGACAAACGTCGGCCCGATACGCAGTCGTCGGTATGGCACCGCCTCAACCTCTGAGGGCGACACCGGCTTCTCGAGTCGGAATTTCGAGGGGTCGTCGGCCCCGACCCATTCGGCCAGGATGTTGAAGAATGCGATGAAGACGGAGAGCTCATCGGCGTCGCCCTCGATGCGATCGCCAATCGCGTCGATTAGGCCGGTCTCGCGGGCTGCTGCGAGAAACGGCGAACAACTCGCCCGGCCCTTGGAACCGGCGGTCTCGACCTCTTTGTCGTTATCGACGACCCAGGAGACTGAAGGCCATCCGGCGAGCGTGCGCGCCGCACTCTTCGCGCGCGGGCCGAAGATGAGCTCCGTCTGGCTGGCCACAAATGGAGCCTCGATGTCGCAACTGAATAAGTCGGAGTTTCGCGAGACGAAGGACAGACCAACGACCAAGGAGTCGAGGAAGAGCCTCAACCGCCCCCTCGCTTCCTCGTCGATCTCGTTCGCGCCGAGCGCGTGCCAATACCGGCTCGCCCACTTATTCTCGGGCGGTTGCGTGGCGATCGGGGTTGGGAGCTTGATCGGCGCCAACGCACACCGCTGCGTATGTCCGTTCAGGTAGATCCGGACCTTCGTGGGAACCGAGAACGGCTCGGAGAGATCCACCGTCATTCTCTGCACGTCGGCCTCTGCGCCAGCAGGGGTGGTGAGGTCGTAGAGCTGTCCGCCTCCATAGCGCTCAACGAGAGCGTCGCGGAGGTAGTCGAAGCTGCTTTCGGCACGAGGTACACGGCAGGCGAGGACAGGGAAGTCGAGGTCGTAGGGAAGACCCAATCGCTGTAGACGATCGGGTATCTCGGCAGTCAGGACATCTCGCGTCAGATCGTCGAGCACGACGGGGTCTGCAAGGGTCAAGTCTGCGAGTCCCTCGAGGCGGGCCTCGCTACCTTTGTCGGCGATCGCGAAGGCATGTGCCTGCGCCGCTCCGGCGTCGACCACGGCCTCCCTGGCGCGAAGGAGCGTGCTCCCGACGTTGACGATGTCATCGACGATCGCCACGCGTGCGCCCTTTAGCTCCGCGCGGCAAAAGGGGATCGCGAGATCGGAGATCACCAAGGCGGAGGGGCCGAAGTCGAGTTCCAAGGCCTGCGCGATACGGGGGGCCTTCCGGGCGATCAGGACGACCACGCTCGGCTGGAATGCTCGCACCTTCTGCGCGAGCAGGTCCCAGCGACCCTTTCCGGTCGGAGGCACGCCCGGGGGCGTTTTCTTCATCGTCTCGACGCTCATCACCGACCCGCCACCCTAAACCGAATCCGCAATTCACGACTGTCGCCGTACCTAAAGACGATGCAGCGACTTCGCTTATAGCGAGATTCCGGTTGTTTGGCGCCCCTCTGTCCGACCCGTTGGCGAACATATGTTCGATCAGCAAAGGAATGCGTGGGGAGGGGCGCGAAAATGACTCCGATGGCCAGCAACAGCGCAATTGAGTGGACCGAGGCGACGTGGAATCCCGTCACCGGCTGTGATCGGGTTTCTCCTGGCTGTGCACACTGCTACGCCCTCGATCTCGCCGCCAGATTGAAACGGATGGGGCAGCCCAAGTACCAACTCGACGGCTCCCCGAGATCGAGCGGCCCTGGGTTCGGCGTCACGCTGCACCCGACCGCGATCGATACGCCCTTGCACTGGCGCACCCCACGCGTGATCTTCGTCAACTCGATGAGCGACCTCTTTCACGAGGCGATCCCCGACAAATTCATCGAAGCTGTCTTCGCGGTGATGGCGGAGGCAGACTGGCACGTCTTCCAGGTCCTCACCAAGCGCGAGGAGCGACTCGCCGAGATCGCAGAACGGCTTGAGTGGCCGCAAAACGTCTGGATGGGGGTGAGCGTTGAGAACCGTAAGTTTGTTCACCGCGCTGACTACCTCCGCCAAGTTCCGGCCGCAGTTCGCTTCGTGTCGGCCGAGCCTCTGCTCGGCCCCCTTGACGATTTGGTGCTCGATGAACTCGACTGGGTCATAGTGGGGGGTGAGTCAGGGCCCAAGCACCGTCCGATGAAGGCCGAGTGGGCACGTGATCTACGCGACCGCTGTCTGGCGGCGGAGGTACCGTTTTTCTTCAAGCAGTGGGGAGGCCTTCGGTCGAAGTCGGGAGGACGTCAACTTGATGGGGAGGAGTGGTCACAGATGCCGCTGAGGAGGACCGAGCTTGTCGGGTGAGTTCGCCGATCACGATCCCGAGAAGTGGAAATACACCGAGCACGCCCGGGTAAAGCACGAGATCCAGCACCGCTACCTCGGCGCCTGGTTGGCGATCCTCGGGTACAGGATGTCCCCGCTGGTGTTGTTCGACGGCTTCGCTGGGCGCGGCCGTTACACCGGCGGTGAGCTGGGCTCTCCACTGCTCTTCTGGCAGCGGGCGGTGGAAGCCGTCGAGGCCGAACGGCCCAAAGAGGTCGAGATCGAGTGTGTCGAGCTCGACCAGGAGAACTTTGCGCAGTTGAGCAGCGAGATCGCCGAGCTCAGCCACTCTGGGGTGTCGATCGCGGCTCGCCAGGGTTATTTCGCCGACGAGGCAAGTAGGAAGGCCGACGATCTGGCCGCGCGCGATTGGACTCCTCCCGTCTTTTGGACCGCCGATCCGTTCGGCTTCAGGGGTGTCCCCCTCACGGTCGTCCGCAAGCTGATGGCCACTGAGCGCTGGGAGGTGATGATCACCTTCATGGTCCGCGACATGCGTCGTTTCTTGGCCCAGGACAACTTTCAGGTGCCGCTTGACGAATTCTTCGGCGGCAATGCTTGGCGCGATTGCCTGCAGCTCGGCCCCGGTGAGGACCGCGAGCAAAAGCTCCTCCTCACCTACTCCAAGGTCATACGCGAAAGCGTCGCCGATTACGCGACTCCATTTCGTGTCTTCGAGGATGATCGTACGCAGACCCTCTACTACCTGATCCACCTCACCAACAGCCCATTGGGGATGAGGAAGATGAAGGAGGCGATGGTCAAGCAGTCTGAGGACATGACCTTCTGGCCGGTCACCCGTCGCGATCCGAACCAGATCGCGCTGGACGTCGCCGAGGAAGAGCCCTACCCCGGATTGCAGCGCCACCTTGAGGAGCGCTTCAGCGGGCGAACACTGACTTTCGTCGAGTTGATGAACGAGGACTACCCGGAAAGCCTCTGGGTCGAGGGCCACTACCGCAAAGCAATCCTCGCACTGGAGAAGCAGGACCGAGTCAAGATCGACCGCAACCGCACCACCCCCACCCAGAGGGCGCCCAGCGGCTTACAGGAGCCCGATGTCCTTACCTTCGGCTCGCAGCAGCTCAGCTTCGGCTAAAGACTCGGGTCCTCAGGCTCGAGAGGATCCCGGACCCTTGCGGCCGTTTCAGGCTTCATCCGGATTCCGACCATGGCCTGGGACTGACTTCGATCGCATCGTCGAGGAAGTCGGCGGAGCCGACGCCCTCTTCCAACAGGTGGACATAGGTGCGCAGCGTGAATGCGGCATCGGCGTGGCCGAGCCAAGTCTGGATCTGCTTGATGTCCTTGCCGTTTGCGAATAGCAGCGAGGCACAGGTGTGGCGGAAGGTGTGGAAGCTCACCCATGGCATTCCGACCAGCACGCGGGCCGGGTTGAGCACGCGATCGGCGACCTTGCCGCGGATCAGCTCGGTGCCTACGTCGGAGGTGAAGACGGGCTCCGCTGGGCCGGAGTAGTTCGCCTCCCGATGCGCGATCAGCCTTGCCGTCATCCGCGGCGCCAGCGGAATGTCGCGTCGTCCGGCACCACTCTTCAGCCGCCGGCGCTGGCAGCGGTAGAACTGCTCGCGGACCTTCACATGAGGGTTGGTCTCCAGCTCCATGTGCTCCCAGGTCAGGCCGATCATCTCGGAGATCCGCAAGCCGGTATGGACGAGGAACTCGAAGAAGAGGTGCCAGTCCTCGGGGATCGCTGAGAGCAGGGTCGCCAGCTCGGCCCTGGTCAGCGCCTTGGCTCGATCCTCGTCCGGCACCTCCTCGACCAACGGTGCGGGGATGCGGACGCCGCGGATCGGATTCGAGCTGATCAAGCCGTCCTCGAGCGCGGTGGCGAAGAGCGTTGAGAGCGACGCCCTCGTTTTCCTGATCATCGAGGTGCTCTTGCCTTCGTTTCGCATCGCCATGAAGAGCTCGCGGACGTCTCTGGGCTCGATCGTGCTGAGCTTCAACGTCTTCCAGCGCGGCAGCGCGAAGTTCTCGATCGTGCGCCGGTACTCCGGGCGAGTGGTCTCCGAGAAGCCGCGCTGGGTGCGTCCGGCGTAGGTCTCGATCCATTCCGGGAAGTAATCCCCGAAGCGGGTCCGCTCGACCGGTTTGCTGTCGACCGAGTCGCGGAGTGACTTCTTCTCGCGCGCTTCGTTGAAGGTGCGGCAGGTTTCCTTGTGCTGACGGCCGCGGTGGCGCCACATGATCACGTAGGGGCAGTCGCATCGGCCGGTGCCATTGCATTTCGTTCCGTGGGCGCGGTAGATGCCGGGGGAGGAGGTCCTCGCTAGCTGGGTCATCGTCTCTCCTTTCGCGCAGGGCGTTGCCCTCGCGTGTGGTCTCTTGCTCCTCACACGGACGAGCTGGATCCAGCGCCACCCCTCGGTAACAGCATGCCGCCGCTCGGCAACAAAAAAGCAACAGAACGTCCCCTGACAGCCGCAAATAGCCGCAAAGGATTGTTGCCCTGTCGCCTTCTTCTCGCCGCTTTTCCCGATCGGACTGCGAAATCGCCAAACAGCCGCAAACGGCCGCAACGCATTCAGGCTTTTCTCAGTCCGGAAACCGGGGTTCGAATCCCCGTAGCGGTATGGCCTCAACGGCGAGAGCCGGACCACCAGCGCGAGCGGGACGCCGCCCTCGATGAGCGTCTTGCCAAAGCGCTGGGCGGCTCGGAATCCGATGTGTACCTGCGCACGATCGAAACCTGCCAGGCGCGGGTCGACGTGCTACTCGAAAAGCGCGCTGAGCGAGACCAGAAACGTGAGCCAGCTCAGATCGAGGCCGACATTGAGCAGGTATGGGAAGACCTGAGCCTCGAGAATCGACGCCGCGTACTCCACTCGGTCTTCGATTCGGTTTTTGCCTGGCGGACCAGCGACAGCCGGCACAACGGCAAGCTGCCGAGCGTCGAGCAAGCGGCATATTCCTTGCCGGCCAAGGACCGCCCGCCCCGACCCGAGGGCGCAAGGGGAAAATCAGAACGTTTTCCCGGGGCGACTGACGCGCGGCAAATGAGCCGGGCAAACGGTGGGCACATTCTACGCAATTCGTCCGCGATTCGAAAAATTTGCCCGCCGGGTCTGTGGTGATTAGTTACTTTGGAAATGTCGATTATTTACGACATTCCAAAACACGTAGTAGTAACTATCATCACAAATAAGGGAGGCGAAAAATTGACCTCAATCAATAAACAACTAGAAGACAATCGAGCGCGGCACTTTGTCGCGCTTATAGCCTTAGCTATCGCGCTGATGGCTGCAGCTTGGTTGTCAGCCAATCCACCAGAGGCCAAGGCGGCCCCGGAAGCGGTGACCAGTCCGATGGCGGAAGCACCGGCATGCGAACCGGCGGAAACCGTGGATGGCGAAACGACTGAAGCTCCAGAAAGCAACCCGGCGGAAGCACCGGAATGCGACACGACGGCGGCGCCGGAAAGCGAAGCGCTAGCGCCCGAAGGTGAGGCCCCAGCGAGCATCACTTCGACGGGGCAATTTTGTTGGGGGGTGGCCGTCGGCGCTTGGGGGCAGTGCACCGCGAGTTGGGGGCAATACCTAACCGGCGTATTCGGCAAGGGAGGGCAGCACAGCGGCTGCGTAAATGCCTACGAAGGTGGGACGCTCATCCACTCCTGGGTCTGCAGTGGGACTAATGAATGGGCATTTATCGGCTTCAATGGCGCCCGATACTTGGTCGGAACGGTGAAGAACAACACGGCATCGAACAATGTCCTTTACGGCGAAATGTGGTGGTAGGCGATCTCTAATCGGGTCGGTTACACGATGACGCGGCTAAATATGTCGATAGGGCAGCGCCTAGGCGCTGCCCTATCGATTCTCTTGCTCACCGCAGGATTAGTGCTTTGGCAGACGCTCAAGGCCGAAAGCGACGGATATCCCGTGACGATAGCCATTCCTCGGGCGCCACGAAGTCAATCGGCGCCTGGCAGCTCCACTCCGGTTATCAAGAACATCAGTCAACTTCAGCGATGGAGCTTCTCGCTCTTTCGGACCCCTCCTGAGGGCCTGCCAAGTCGAGTTACCGAAGCGCTTCATACGCCAACGCATGGACTCAACTGGGGCCTCGCCCAGCGGATTTATAGCCCAGCTGATGCAGATTTCTGGGCCGTGCCAGGAAGAGGGGTGGTTTGCATCGTTGCGCAAGAAGACCTCGGTTCAGCCAGCGCTAACTGCGCGAAGACGCGCCACGCTGTTGACCACGGAGTTGCCGCAGTCCTTCTCCGTGAAGATAGGGCGGCAATGCCAGGCGTCTCTACCGGTCAACGCACGATCGTGGGTATTGCCCCGGACACGACTAACGAGATCCGGGTCCACACTGAGGATGCTACGGCAGTTGTTCCAGCTTCTGAAGGGGTGTTTACGTTGCAGGACACGGTCATGAAGCCACCAGACAACTTCTCCCCCTAGATAGCAGAACGACAGCAATCAAGCGGTACTTCCTGTGTCGTGGCTAGCTGCGGAGAATCTCCGCTCCCCAGGACAAGATCCTGGTTTTGGAGTCCGTGAAATCCGGCCTGGCTCAATCACGATGCGCCCAGAGTCGGGGATCAGCTTCCCCTCACCGGTGGTCGCTCCTATTGGCTCGGGTGCCGTTGGGCGACCTGAGAGCGATGTCGACAGGTGCTTGGGCTGTCTGCTCTTCCTCTCGTGCATCCACTTCGCGTGCTTCGGGCCACCAATCTCGCGGCAGCCATGAGACTTCAGATGACGTTCAAGATCCCTGCGCTTCACGCAGCGGCAGTAAACCGCAGATGCTCGCGATCCGACTCAGCCGTCTCGCCGGCAAGCTCCTCGTCGGGCGTAAGGACCGTTCGCAGCGCATCGAGGACGTTCTCGCGCGCCTCTTCGCGGGTGCGGCCCTGGCTCATCGCGCCAGGGATCTCTCAGCCGAACTCCTTGGACTGAGAGAAACAGAGTCAATCGCAAACGGCTTACTAGAGGCAATTCTCAGTCCGGAAACCGGGGTTCGAATCCCCGTAGCGGTACTCCACGAAGCCCCCTAAAAATGCGGGTTTTGTTTTGCCGTCTGCCGAGGCCTTGGCTTGCGCCCGTCCAGCCTGATTCCTCGAAGCCGGTCGGTTGCCTTGATTGCGAAACGCCGCTCGCCGCCTGGGTTCGGCTTTTCGTTCGAATCTGATCAAAACGTTTGACAGCCGGCCTACGGCTACGCAAAATGGACAGTCCAGAGCGCGCCGGTGGGGAAACGGAGAGGGGCGGGTGATGCGATCAGGAGTTGCAGTGCACCGGTTTCCTGTGCGTGGGCATGGCGTCGCGGCACGAAGCGATTGGCTGCGCCCCCGGATTGCGGTCTTTCTCGTGGGCGTGATGGTGGCGGTCGGATGCGTGGCGGTGCTCCGAACGCTGCCCGGTGAGACCTCCGGTCCCATCGCGACGACTAGCCGTGGCTCAACCGGTCATGGCTTGGAAAGTCTGCCGCTGGCCGCGCAGGGCCCGGTCTCGGCATCGCTCGGGCAAGACGCGCCGGCCTATCGCCTCGAGGGCCTGCGGGCTGCCAACCCTGCACAGCACCTTCACACCCGCTTCTCGCGCCGCGGCGTCATGGTTGCCTCTGGCGCCGCGCAGCTTGGCATGGCGCTCTCCGCCTTCGGGCATGGGAGCACGCTTCGGCCGGTCGGGCCCGCTGTGCCACGCGCGAGCGCCAACCGTGTCCGCTACGCGCACGGAGCGCTGACGGAGTGGTATGCGAACGGCCCGCTCGGAATCGAGCAGGGCTTCGACGTCGCAGCTCGCCCTGGTTCCGCCGCCGGGCCGCTGACCCTCTCCCTGGCTCTCTCCGGCAACCTCGCTGCGCGGCTGCGGAGCGGCTCGGTGCTGTTCACGGGTGAGGGCGCCGCGCTTCGCTACGGGGGCTTGATCGCAACGGACGCGCACGGACACGTGCTGCCTTCCTGGTTGGAGCTGGTGAAAGGACACGTCCTGATTCGCGTCGCGGATCGTGGTGCGACCTATCCGCTTCGAATCGACCCGATGATCCAGCAGGGCAAAAAGCTCACGGGCACCGGTGCGATCGGCACCGGCCGGTTCGGCTACACCGTGGCGCTGTCCGCAGATGGCAACACGGCGCTGATCGGCGGGAACTACTTCAACATCGGCGCCGGCGCGGCCTGGGTTTTCACCCGCTCGGGCGGCACCTGGGCCCAGCAGGGCGGCAAGCTCGTCGGCACGGGCCATGTCGGAGAAGGCGAATTCGCCCACGTCGGAGAAGGCGAATTCGGCACGAGCGTGGCGCTCTCGGGCGACGGCGACACGGCGCTGATCGGCGGGCCGGCCGACAACGAAGACGTCGGTGCCGCTTGGGTCTTCACCCGCTCGGGTTCCACCTGGGCCCAGCAGGGTGAAAAGCTCACCGGCACTGGGGAGACCGGAAAAGGAAGATTCGGCACCAGCGTGGCGCTCTCAGGCGACGGCGACACCGCGCTGATCGGAGGGACCCGCGACAACAGCAACATCGGTGCGGCCTGGGTGTTCAGCCGCTCGGGTTCCACCTGGACCCAGCAGGGTGAAAAGCTCACCGGGACGGGCGAGGCCGGGCAAGGCGCATTCGGCAGAAGCGTCGCGCTCTCAGCCGACGGCGACACGGCGCTGATCGGTGGTTGGAGCGACAACGGCAACGAGGGCGCCGCTTGGGCATTCACGCGTTCGGGGTCGAACTGGGCCCAGCAGGGCGAAAAGCTCACCGGCGCCGGTGGAGAAGGCGGATTCGGAACGAGCGTGGCGCTCTCCGCCAATGGCGATACCGCGCTGGTCGGCGAGCCCCGCGACAACGAAGACATCGGCGCGGCCTGGGCCTTCATCCGCTCGGGCGGCGCCTGGGCCAAGCAGGGTCCGAAGCTCACCGGCACGGGGGAGACCGGGAAAGGCAGGTTCGGCGTCAGCGTCGCCTTGTCGGCCGATGGCAACACGGCCCTGGTCGGCGGGCCCCGCGACAACAGCGACGTCGGCGCCGCCTGGGCTTTCACGCGCTCGGGCTCTACCTGGAGCCAGCAGGGTGGAAAGCTCGTCAGCAGCGGCGAGACCGGAGCCGGCGAATTCGGCTCCAGCGTCGCGCTTTCGGCCGACGGCAACACCGCCCTGATCGGCGTGCCAGAGGACGACGCTGCAAAGGGCGGGACGTGGATATTGACGCGCTCGGGCGGAGTGTGGAGTCAGCAGGGATCGAAGCTCACCGGCGGCGAAGAGGACAACAGCGAGTTCGGTGTCCTCGTCGCCCTCTCCGCCGATGGCAACACGGCGCTGGTCGGCGGATGGAACGACGATGGCCGGAAGGGCGCGGCGTGGGTGTTCACGCGCTCGGGCGGGGTGTGGAGCCAGCAGGGGCCGAAACTGGTCGGCAGCGGCGTGAGCGAGGGAGACGGATTCGGCACGAGCGTGGCGCTCTCCGCCGACGGCAACACCGCGCTGATCGGAGCGCCCGGCAACGATTTCCGCAACGGTGCGGCCTGGGTCTTCACCCGCTCGGGCTCCACCTGGACCCAGCAGGGCGGCAAGCTCACCGCCACGGGCGAGATCGGGAGCCCCTGGTTCGGCTACACCGTGGCGCTGTCGGGGGACGGCAACACGGCGCTGATCGGCGGCTGGCTCGACGACAGCTGGAAGGGCGCGGCCTGGGTCTTCACCCGCTCGGGCTCCACCTGGACCCAGCAGGGCGCAAAGCTCACCGCCAACGACGAGGACGGTGAAGGAATGTTCGGCACGAACGTCACCCTCTCCGCCGACGGCAACACCGCCCTGATCGGCGGCTGGAACGACGACAGCGAATTCGGCGGCCACCTGGACTACAGCGGCAAGGGCGCGGCCTGGGTCTTCACCCGCTCGGGCTCCACCTGGACCCAGCAGGGCCCCAAGCTCACGCCCGATGACGAGACGGGCAACGGCAAGTTCGGCACGATCGTGGCTCTCTCCGCCAATGGCGACACCGCGCTGATCGGCGGCTGGAACGACGACCACAGCAAGGGCGCGGCCTGGGTTTTCACCCGCTCTGGATCGACCTGGACGCAGCAGGGCCCGAAGCTCGCCGGCGGCGGCGAGACCGGGGAAGGCAGGTTCGGCGTCGCCGTCGCCCTCTCCGCCGACGGCGATACGGCCCTGGTCGGCGGCCTGGCCGACGACAGCACCAGGGGCGCGGCATGGCTGTTCACCCGCTCGGGCTCCACCTGGACCCAGCGGGGGCCGAAGCTCATCCCCAGCGACTGGGCCGGCGAAAGCGAATTCGGCACGAACGTCGCGCTTTCCGCCGACGGCGCCACGGCACTGATCGGCGCCTGGCGCGACAACAGCGGCACGGGTGCGGCGTGGGCTTTCGTGAACCCGTACGAAGCGACGACGGCCACGGCGACGAACATCGGCGAGACCAGTGCCACCCTCAACGGGACCCTCGCTGGGGGCTCGGGTAAGGCGTACTTCCAGTACGGGACGACCGCAACCTACGGGACCTCGACTTCCGTCCAGGGCGTTGGCGCCTCGGGCAGCCCGAGTCCGCTCGCGGCCGCCATTGGCGGGCTTGCGCCGGGCACGACCTACCACTTCCGGCTCGTCGCCGAAAACTCAGCTGGAGTGGTCTACGGCAACGATCAGACGTTTACGACCGACGCCCACGGCGAGCCCCCCAAACCTCCCGAACCTCCCGAACCTCCCGAACCCCCCAAACCTCCCTGTTGCGGTCCCGACCCGGAGAAGCCTCCCCGCGTCCTGCTTGTGCAGAACGTCCGCCAGTCGACGACGAGATGGCGTCTGGGCAATCGCCTCGCCACAGTCAGTCGCGCGAAGAGGCCGATCGGAACGACCTTCACCTTTTCGCTCAACGACCAGGCAACCGTGACCTTCAGCTTCACCCGGCGCGTCAGTGGCCGCACCGTGACGGCGGGCAAGCTCACCTTTGCGGGCCACGATGGCACCAACAAGGTGGCCTTCCAGGGTCGCATCTCGCCCAAGAAGAAGCTCAAGCCCGGGCGCTACACGCTCGTCATCACCGCCAGCGACCCTGCGGGAGCGCGCTCCGCCCCCAAGTCGCTGAGCTTCACGATCTTGCAATAGGGCTCCTTCAAACGCGCCTCCGGCGAGGACGATCTTGTTGCGGTCAACCTCGCCGATGAAAACGACTCGATCTTGTGGCGGCCTTGGAGCCATGCGGGGTCGTGGACGTGCACGGAGTAGGTAAATGGACTCTCGTTCTCGGCAAGGGCCGCCGATTCACTGAGTTCCATTGCGAGTCGCCGGTGGCGTTGGTGATCACCTGCGGCGATTACAAGGTCATCGCCGAGCTAGCTTCGCTCCGCCCGTTGCTTCACGGCTCCGAGCAGGCGGCGGGTTACCAGGACGTGGCCGCGGGTTCGGATTACCAGGGCGCGGTAGACGCCGCCCTTGAGGCCGGGGAAAGTTGCCCTGGTCTCGGCTCGGAGGCGGGTGCGTTGGTTGCCGATCTCATCGAGTCGGAAGATCAGGGCGTAGTCGGAGAAGCGATGGCTGCCGGCTAGCGCGAGGATCTCGCTCGGCTCGCCCGCCTCTACGTGGAAGCCGGGGAAGGTGGACCCGGTCTCTAGGGGGCGAGGGCCTGACGACTCGACGTCGGCACAGCCGAGCAGCCGCGCGACCCGGCTGGTTGCGGGCGAGCCGAACGAACCTGCGGCGACTCTCGAGAGGGCCGGCCAGACCGCTGCTGGGCTGGCGGCGATCTCTACGGCGTGCTCGTCGATATGTGGGAGACGCTCCGCGGAGGTCGACATTCGGGGCGAAGACTAGGGCGGGGCCTCAGCCGCGGCGCAGCGCTCGCGCCAGTCGCGTCTTCAGGTTGAGCGCGGCGAGCGTTGCTCTCTCGGCGATCGAGCCGGGCGGGGGTAGTGCGCCTAGCTGCTGGGCCATCTGGGCGCCGTTCATGTAGGCGTCGTTGCGCTGGATCCTGCCGTTGCGAATCGTCAGCATGTCGCAGCCGCTGAGGTCGACTCGGGCACCGGTCGGGTCAATGCCTTCGAATTGCGTCTTGCCATTGAAGGTGCCGGTCGCGCGCCAGCGCACTGCGGCCTTTTCGCCCTCGGCGACGACGTCGAGGATCTCGAAGTGAAAGTCGGGAAAGGCGGCGAAGAGGTTGCCGAACCAGGCGCGGTAGCTGTGCGGGGCGACCAGCTCGACCAGGCCGTGGATCTCGCCGGTCCCTCCCGGCTCGTAGAACCCCGTCATCGCATCCAGGTCCCGGGCCGCGACCGCTTCGAAGTAGGCGCGGGCTATGGCGCCGGCCTCGTTCGATTGCTCCGTCGCGGGCATGGGGAGGAGACTACGGGACGCGTCCGAACGTCTCCAGGGGTTGCCGACAGGTTTAGAGAGGTGACCGGCGCGCAGGCGTCGCTGACGCTGCTAGCCGCCGAGCTTGAAGGCGACGATCTGTGGCGTCTGGCCTTCGGAGGAGGCAAGGCCGGCTGGCGCGATGACCATGTCGTCGGCGACCGTCACGCCGGCGTTGGTGCCCGAGGGCAGGATTTCCTGCCAGGCGAGCCGACCCGAGTCGGTCTCGAAAGCCTGCACGTTGCCGTCCGAAGTGGTCGCGAAGACGAGGTCGTTGGCCACAGTCGTGAAGCCGAACGGTGGGGCGCTGGGGAATTCGTGCTTCCATTTCTCCTTGCCGGTCTTCACGTCCAGGGCGACGAGTTCGCCGTTGAGCGGGCCCGGTTCCTGCCGTTCGGTCTGGCTGGTCACTTCGAGCGGCCCGTTGATCACCGGCACGAAAACCGTTTTTCCGTCGGTGGCCATCGGCGCGATCACGCCGCCCAGCGAGCCCGGGTAGACGAGCATCGGCAGCTTCAGCTTCGACGTTTCGCCGCGCATCGCCAGCAGGCCATCGTCGTCGTGGCCGTTGTGTTTGCCGACCGCTTTCTCCCAGACGACCTTGCCGCTCTTTGCGTCGAGGGCGAGGACGATGCCGGACTTGCCCGCGCCGAGAACCAGTTCCTTGCCGCCGGCGTTGACCAGGATCGGCGGGTTCTGGAAGTCCCAGTCATAGAGCGCGTGCGGCGTCACCTGGTGGTACCACTCGACCTTGCCGGTTTTTTCGTCGAGCTTGACCAGCGAGTCGCTGTAGAGGTTCGGGCCGGGGCGGCTCGATCCCCACGCTTCTTCTTCGGTTCCCGGGAACGGCCCCGGGTTGCCGACCCCGACGTACAGCGAGCCCTTGCCGTCGAAAGCCGGCGGGTACCAGAGCCCGCCGCCGGAGTTGACGCCGGGATTGCCCCAGAGGTCTTTCGGCACGGTGTCCCAGTGCCACAGTTTCTTGCCGGTTTTCGCGTCCAGGGCCCAGAGCGTTCCGACGCCGCCCCCGCCGTAGAATTCGCTCACGTTGACCGGTACGGTCGAGACGTAGGCGACGCCGTCGTGGTAGCCGGGCGCCATGTCGATGCCTTCGACTTCTTTGCTGATCAGCTGCGTCGACCAGAGCTGCTTGCCGGTTTCCTGATCGAGCGCGAAGGCGGCGTTGGGGGTCGCGCCGAGCACCAGCCCGTCCTGAACGACCACGCCGTTCGGCCCGTGGTCGGGCAGTTCGTATTTTTTCTGCCAGAGGACGTCGCCGCTGCCCGCATCGATCGCCTGAACATTCGAGGCAAGATCCTGCGAGTAGACGACGCCGTTGCTGACGATCGGCGGGGAGGCATGGCTGCCGAAGGCGCTTTCGGCGTTGACCGGCAGCGTCCAGGCGATCTCGAGTTCTTCCACCGTCGACGCTTTGATCGGGCCACTGACGTTGCGGGTATTGGCCAGATCGACGTTCGGGTAGCCGGTCCCGTCGAAGCTTGCCGCCTCGCCGGATTCGGAGCTGCCGCAGCCCGTCGCCAGCATTGCCGCCACGAGCACAGCGACGAGCGCTGCGACAACCCCAACGTACCCCCGCCCGCCGGTACCTACCATCATCGCGCGACCCTAATAGATAGAAAAAATTCTGTCAAGTATTTACGGAGATGCGATCGGTTGGCGGGGCCGGCGCGCGTGCTTCGAACAGCGGCTGCAGCACCCGGTTGGCGAGCAGGCCAAGGGCGCCGAGGTTGGCGAAGCCGGGGCCCTGGCTCAAGCCGGCCAGGCCGGGGATCTGAATCCGCGGCTGCATCTCCCGCAGCTCCAGGTGGCGACCGATCGGCACCTCGGTCCCCGGCGGGGTGTCCCAGAGCTTGCCGACCCGGTCCTCGATCGCGTTCCGGGTCTCGCTGGGGAAGAGAGTGCGGAGCTGCGCCAGCAGGTCGAAGCCGGTGCAGTTGACCACGTAGTCGTGCTCGGGGGCCATCACGCCTTCGGGCGACTCGTGGCGGAGGCGCACGCCGGGGCCGCTTCCTGCCGCCGAGACGCCGGTGACCCGTCCGGTCACGAACCGGCAGCGGTCGTCGTAGGCGATCGCGGCCAGGCTGGGTGGGTCGAAGACACCGCGGTCGGAGTGCTTGACGAAGTCGCGCCGGGTGGTCTGGTCGAGCGCCGTCCATTCGACCTCGTCCGGGTTTGAGAAGACGCGGTTCTCGAGGAAGCTCTCGCCGCGGCTCATCGGCAGCATCGGCGTGTAGACCGTGAAGCGGGACTGGGGGCGGAAGCCGCGCAGGAACATCATGCAGCTCAGCGCGCTCTCGCCACCGCCGACGATGGCGACGTCGCAGGCGCTCTCCTCCGGGAGCTGCGCGAAGGACTCACGGCGGCTGTCGCAGTGGAAGACTCGCGAGGCGATCGCCGGCTCGTGGGGGAAGTCGCGGTGGACGCCGGGCCCGGTGAGCACCAGTCCCCTCGCGACGAGCCGCGAGGCTCCCGCCGTTCCCTCGACCTCGACCGCCCAGCGCTCACCATCCTCCAGCGAGACGCGGGTCACCTTGCCCTCGACGTGCTCGATCCCCTCGCTGGCGCGGGAGAGCACCCAGGTGAGGTACTCGCCGTAGTCGCGGTGGCGCACCGACGGCGAGCCGGCGTCGATCCAGCGCGCGTAGCGTCGCCTGGCGACCATGTAGCGCTGCCAGGAGAACTGGATCAGCTGCTCGTCGATCGCCTCGCCCGCCTCGCCGAACTCTCGGAAGCTCTGGTACGGGAAGCCGACGTCCTTGATCGGCGTCACCGCCAGCGGCTCCTCGCCCGAGGTCATCCCGTTGCGGCCCTTCCACGATGCGGCGACCTCGGTGCTCTCGACGATCGTCAGCGAGATCGGCCCGAGGCCGAGCAGGTTGAGCGCGTGCACCTTGGTCGCGATGCCCGCGGCCTTGGCGCCTGCTCCGACTACGAGTAGATCGGACTCGGCTGCCATGACTCGGCGGCGGGCGCGGGGGTCGGGGTGCGGGGTTCGGCGACGACGCGGGCGCGCTTGTCCGGGCTGAAGGAGATCGCGCTGCGCCGCGCCCGCTCGGAATCGGAGTCGACCGGTCGCAGCTCGACCTCGCTGAGCACCGTGCGCAGCACCCGCTTCATCTCCATTTCGGCGTAGCTGGCGGCGAGGCAGCGGCGGGTGCCGCCCCCGAACGGGATCCAGGTGTAGGTGCCGGGCGGCTGCTCGAGGAACCGCTCGGGGCGGAACTGGCGCGGGTTGGGATAGATCGCCTCGTTGTGGTGGATCAGGTAGACGCAGGGCGCGACCGTCGTGCCGGCGGGCAGCCTGTAGCCGCCCAGCTCGAGTGGCTTCAGCAGGCGGCGGACGACCACCGGGACCGGTGGGCAGAGGCGCAGGGTCTCGGTCACCACCGCGTCCATATAAGTGTCGTCCTCGCCGGTGAGGGCCTCCTCCTGCAGCCGCCTCAGCTTCTCCGGATGGCGCAAGAGGCGCTCGAAAACCCAGGCCAGCGAAGAGGACGTCGGCCCGTCGGTGAGCAGCGTGATCAGTTCATCGCGCAGGTCGCGCTCGCTCAGCGGCGAGCCGTCCTCGTAGCGGGCGTCGATCAGGATCGAGACGATGTCCTTGCGCCCGTTCTCGCCTTCGCGCCGCCGCCGGTCGACCTCTTCCAGCAGCGCCGCTTCAACTGGCGCCATCGCCTGGCGGAAGCCGTGGTTACGGGAGAGCCAGCCCGGCCCCAGCGCCGCCGCCCTGCTCAGCCGGGTGGGGTCGTTCAGCGCCGCGGTCAGCTGGTGCAGGAGCCGGCGCAGGTGCTCGAGGCGACCGTCGTCGTCGGGGCCGAAGACCGAGCGCATGATCACCTCCTGGGTGACCGCCTGCATGTGCGGCCAGAGCTCGAACGGCTCGCCGACCGGCCAGCTGCGCACCTCGCTGCGCGCCACTGCGGCCATCATCTCGGTGTCGCCGCCCATCCGCTTGCCGTGGAACGGCGGCAGCATCAGGCGCCGGCGGGTCATGTGCGCCGGCTCTTCCATCAGCATCACCGAGCGCGGCCCGAGGACCGGCAACAGCAGCGGGTTGGCGAGGGCGACCCCCAGCGTGCCCGCCGGCGCGGTGAAGACCTTTTTCACGTCCTCGGGGTCGCAGAGGAATACCCACGTGCCGGAGTGCAGGATGCGCAGGGTGAAGACGTCGCCGTAGCGCTCTTGGCAGCGCTTCATGAACGGGTAGGGGCGCTTCGCCCAGCCGAGTGCCTGCAGGGCTCCCGGCATCCGCGGGCCGGGAGGCAATCCGGCCTTCCTCCCGGCCCCCGGCGTCTCCCTCTCCTCACCCATTGCGCCTGATCCCTTCAACCGAGGCGTCGAGCGCCGCCATCAGCTCGTCCTCCTCCTTACAGGTGGCGGCGATCAACAGCTCGAAGAGATCGGCGGCAAAATCGGCTGGCAGGTTGGCCTCTTCGCCCCGTGCCAGGTAGCGCTCGCGGACGATCGCGACCCGATCGGGCTGCATCATCGGGATGTCGTGCGCCTCCTTGTAGCGGGCGATCTCGCGGCAGACCTCGAAGCGCTCGCCGAGCAGGCGGGCGATCTGGTCGTCCAGGCCGTCGAGGTGACGGCGGTAGGGCTCGAGTCCCCTGCTCATACCGGCGCCGCCTCCTCGAGCAGCCCGGCGGCGAAGGCGTAGCTGCAGGCGGCCAGGGTGTGGAGCGCGTAGCCGCCCTCCTGGACGACGCAGACGGGCCGGCCCGCAGCGGCGAGCAGACGGCCGATCTGGGCGAAGATCGTCGGCGAGAAGCCCCAGTTGCCGTGTGGGTCGCCTTTCACGGTGTCGTAGCCGAGCGAGACGACGAGCGCCTCGGAGGTGTGGGCGAGCGACTCGATCGAGCGGGCGACGGCGTCGAGGTAGGTGGCCGCGTCGGGGCTGCCGGTGAACTCGACAACCCGCTCGCGTTCGTTGCTCGGCGTCACCGTCTGGGCGGCGACGTTGGTCACCGGCCAGGCGTGCAGCGAGTGCAGGCTGGCGTCGCTCATCCTGGCGACGATCGCCGCGGTGCCGTTGGGGTAATGCAGGTCGAGATCGAGGATGCCGACCGGCTTCAACCCTCCCTCGCGCAGGGTCAGCGCCGCCGCCGCGGCCGAGTTGAGGTAGCAGTAGCCGGCGAACCAGTCGGGGCCGGCGTGGTGGCCCGGCGGCCGGCAGAGGGCGTAGGAGAAGCGGGCGCCGTCGACCAGGCGCGTCGCCGCGCTGATCGCCGTGCGCACACCCTCGTGGGCGGCGGCGACGAGGCTGGCGCTGACCGGGATGTCGGGCGGCAGGCCGGGGGCGGCGAGCTCGGGCATCACGACCGGCTCTTCGGAACGGACGTCCTTGAGCGTCTCCAGGTAGCCCGGCTCGTGCAGCTCGCCCAGGGTCTGCTCGACCTCCGCGGTGCCGGCGTCGGCTGCCTCCGCTCGCACCCGCGCGTGGCAGACCAGGCCGTTGCGCAGCTCGGCGATCCGCCGCCGGTCGTCCATCCCCGGCAGCTTGCGCCCGCCTTCGAGGATCCAGGGGGTGCCCTCGCGGTGGCCGCCGCGCTGCTCGATCATCAGCAGCTCACCGCTCATCGGAGCAGCCGCCGCATCCGTGGGCCGAGCGGGGTGAAGCCGTTCTCGCGGTAGAAGCGTTCGGTCGCGGCGAGCTGGGGGAAGCTCTCCTGCGGCAGGCCAACCTCGAGCCGCGGCACGCCGAGCTCGCTCGCCAGGCGCACCAGGGCCAGGATCAGCTCGCGGCCGAGCGCCCGGCTGCGCCACTCGGGGTCGACCCAGAGGTCCTGGATCGTGCCGTAGCGCCCCGGCACGTGGATCGCGTACTGCCAGCTCGCGGCGAGGATGCCGACGATCTCGCCCTCGTGCTCGGCGACCAGCAGGGCGCCCAGCGCCGGGTCCCCGGCCAGGGTCCGCGCTCCGTCGGCGACGGCCGTCGCCGACGGCCGCTCGCCGCCCAGCTCGATCAGGAGCGCTTCGATCGCCGCCGCAACCGCCGCCGCGTCATCGCCCGTCGCCGGCCGAATGCGGGCGTTCGTCGCCGACCCCGAGCGGGGTGGCGTCTCGGGCACGGTCGAACTCCCGTCGGTCATAGTGCCCCGGCGGCCTCCCGCTGCGGCTCCAGCTCGACCGACCAGGCGTCGGGCGCGCTCGAGCCCGTCACCGCCTCGGCGATCGTCGCCATCGGCGCCCGCGCCTTGAGCAGGATCTCGTCGAACTCGTCGACCGGGTCGGACTGCATGACGATCGCGCCGCCGGCTCCGATCGTCGTCCGGCCCGGCCGCATCACGATCGTGCGGATCACGATGCTGAGGTCCATCGCGCCGTCGACGCCGAACCAGCCGATCGCGCCCGAGTAGACGCCGCGCGCCTCGTCCTCGAGGTCGTCGATGATCTCCATCGTGCGCTCCTTCGGCGCACCGGTCATCGAGCCGCCCGGGAAGCAGGCGCGCGCGCATTCCGCCGCGCTGCGGCGGCCGTCGAGCACGCCGCTGACGGTCGAGATCAGTTGGTGGACGGTCGCGTAGTCCTCGACGATCATCAGCTCGGGCACGCCGACGCTGCCGACCTCGCAGACGCGACCGAGGTCGTTGCGCAGCAGGTCGACGATCATCAGGTGCTCGGCGTAGGTCTTCTCGTCTTCGGTCAGCTCGGCCCGCAGCGCCTCGTCGCGCTCGAGGTCCTCCGAACGCGAGGTCGTCCCCTTGATCGGGCGCGCCTCGACCCGGCGCTCGCGGTCGACCGAGAGGAAGCGCTCCGGCGAGGAGCTGACCACCGCCATCTCGCCGAGCTTCAGGTAGGCGGCGAAGGGGGCGGGGTTGCGCCGCCGCAGCAGCCGGTAGAGATCGAAGGGGTCGGGCTCTGCGTCGGTGGAGATTTGATCGGTCAGGCAGACCTCATAGGACTCGCCGGCCGCCAGTTCGGCCTGGCTGCGGGCGATGTCGGCGAGGTATTGCTCGCGACCGCGGCCACAGTTGAACTCCACGTGCGAGTCGAGCGGCCCCTCGCCGATGGCGAGCGGGGTGACCGGCTCGGGCGGGTTGGCGAGCACGTCGCGCACCGCGTCCTCGGCTTCGTCGAGCCACTGCTCAGCCACCGCCTCGTCGCCATGGCAGAGCACGACCAGGTGCGTCCGTCTACCCACGTGGTCGACAGCGACGAGGCGGTTGGCGAGCATCATCACGGCATCGGGCATGTCTGACCGATGCACATTCGGCGAGCCGCAGTCCGCCTTCAGCTCATAGCCGAGATAGCCGACGAAGCCACCCATGAGGCCGGGTGGCAGGTCGGCGGGGGGTGGCTCGATCGCGTGCTTGGCAAGTTCGCGATCGAGCAAGTCGAAGATCGAGGCGCGCTCGCTGGTCGCAGCCGCGGCGCCGTGGCGAATCGCCGTGCCGGACTCGACGTCGTACTCGAGGACGCAGCGGGTGGCGCCGGCGCTGGTGCCGAGGAAGGAGCGCTGCGCGAGCCGCGTCGGGGCGTCGGCGCTGTCGAGCCAGAAGGCGTGTTCGGCATCGCCGAAGAGGCGTTCGAAGAGCGCCTCGGTCGAGGGCTCGCCGGGGATCGTGCGCAAGCGCAGCTCGCTCTCGCCTTTGCCGCGGGCACGGCGGCGCTGGGCGCGCTGCGGGGCCTTCAGCGGCTGCTTGGCGCCGCGCCAGCGTGGCGAGCGCTGCTTGCGGGCCAGCGAGTAGAAGTTTTCGACCAGCCGCACGCCGTGCTCGGTCGCCACCGACTCGGGGTGGAACTGGACACCCCAGAGGGGCCGCTGGCGGTGTTCGATCCCCATCACCACGCCGTCGTCCGCCCAGGCGGTGACGTGGCCGTCCGGGCCCATGTCGGTGATCGCCAGGGAGTGGTAGCGGACGACCGGGAAGTCCTGCGGGATGCCGGCGAAGAGGCCGTTGTTCTCGTGATGGATGCGGCTGAGCCGCCCGTGCATCGCCTCCGGGGCGCTGCTCACCTTGCCGTTCAGCAGCTGGCCGAGCCCCTGGTGGCCTAGGCAGATGCCGAGCACCGGGATCTCGCTGTAGCGGAGGATGTCGTTGCAGACGCAGAAGTCGTGCCAGCGCTGCGGGCTGCCGGGACCGGGGGAGAGGACGATCGCGTCGAAGTCCCAGCGCGAGAGCGCCCGCCAGGAGACCGCGTCGTTGTCGACCACGATCGGCTCTTCGCCGGAGACGCCGGCCAAGAGGTGGAAGACGTTGTAGGTGTAGGAGTCGTGGTTGTCGACCAGCAGCGTCCTCATGCCTGGGCCTCCAGTCCGAGACCGCGAGCGGTGCGGTCGAGGGTCGAGCGGACGACCCGCGAGACGTGCGGGGCCCGCTGCGCTTCGTTCTGCCAGCGCGCCAGGTGGGAGGCGTAGCGGGCCAGCGGCGAGACGTCGAGGTTGCCGGCCACCCGCCCGAGCAATCGCCCGAAGGTCTCCGCCTGCAGGACCGCGAAGCGGTAGTCGGGGTCGAGCGCCGCCTCCCTTGCACCGTTCCGCGTTTGTGCGTCGCCAACGCCAGACTCCTCGCGCGCCCGTGCCCGCGCCAGGTCCCAGCCGAGCGCCTTGTCGTCGCTGAGCAGCTTCTCGGGCTCGAAGTCGACCCGCTTGGTCGCGCCGTGCAGGAGGAAGAAGCCCAGAGCGATCTGCGAGGCGACCCGGTCGGGATTGGGGTTGCCCTGCCGCACGGCTTCCCGCGCGGGGTCGGCCTCGAGCTGCTCGTCGATCCACTCGACCAGGTGGTCGATCAGGAGCGCGTCTTTCTTCGAGGAGGCGATCTTCTCGCGTTCGCGAGCGACCATGCCGTGGAAGATGTCGTGGTAGGGATGGAAGCCGTTGCCGCTGTCGGTGTGAACCAGCTCCGCCATCAGCTGCCGGCGGCATGTCACGTGGGCGTACCACTCCTGGCCGCAGACCTGGACCGAGGTGGTGCCGTCGAGCCCGGTGTCGGCGAGCCAGTAGGCGAGCGCGCGCATGTGCTGGGTCGGCACGCCGTCGGAGCGGACCAGCGGCATTTCCTCCAGCTCCTCGCGGTCGGTCATGTAGATCACCGTGCCGTCGACGCGTTTCTCCAGCGTTCCCTCGCGCAGGCCGAGCTCGGCCAGTTCGGCGACCTCGGGCAGGAAGTCGGACTCGAAGAACACCCGGTCGAAGTGGATGCCCAGCCGGGCCAGGGTCTTGCGCTGGCCGGATATCACCCAGGCGCGGGTCTGCGACCACAGCTCGAGCGCCGTCTGGTCGCCGTTGAGCACTCGCTGCAGCAGCTCGTCGGCGCTGTCGTCCTGGACGTCGACCTCGCGCGTCAGCGAGTCGGCGGGGTGGTCCTGGGCGAGGCCGAGGGCGGCGCCGTTGGCGCCGTTTTTGACGTAGTCGGCATAGCAGTAGCCGACGAAGTGGTCGCTCTTGACGCCGTTCGACTCGCCGGAGCCCTGCGGGTACTTGCCGCTGCGCACGACGCCGGCCATCGCCTCGCCCATGCTGCGGCCGATGTCGCAGATGATGCTGCGACGCTCGATCTCACCGCCGGCCTCGGCCAGGGCGTTGCCGAGCGCGTTGCCGAGGGCGAGGTTGCGCAGGTGGCCGATGTGCAGCGCCTTGGTCGAGTTGGCGTCCCAGAAGTTGAGCGCGAAGCGGCGCCCCGCGGCGACGTCCCCGCAGCCGGCGACCGCCTCTTCGCCCTGCTCCAGCTCGGCGCCGCGCTCGGCCACCCAGTCGTCCTCGAGGCACAGCCAGATCTGCCGCTCGCCGCGCTCGACGGCGGCGACCCAGGGCTGCTTCTCGATCTCATTCAGGGCGGCGAGCGAGCCGCTGTCCTCCCGCCAGCCCTCGACCCGCGGAACGACCATCAGGTCGAAGCGCTCGTGCGGCCGGTAGGGCGCACGCAGCGTCCAGTGCGACTGGGTTCCGCCCCCGTCTCCCGCTTCGTCGAAGTAGTCGAAGAGATTGATTTCCATAGCTCTCGACGCAACCCAGCGCCGATGCACCAGCCGGGGCTCGAACCCGGATCCTCGGCTTACAAACCCGATCCTCTAACCGATTGAGGTACTGGTGCGTATTTTTTTATCGAATAGCAAAGAAACTATTCAATAATTTTGGAGTGTAACAACGGAATGCGAATCCTGTCCACCTAAAGATGGAAGACGTTCAGGTGCAGGCAAAACCGCCGCGGCGTCGGCGGCGGGCACTCCGATGTCCGCTCTCAGGCGACTTCGAAGACGGGGTCTTCGGAGTCCGCGCTGGAGGATGGCGCGAAGCGAATGCAGCCGGAGCGGGTCAGGGCCCGGCAGTGGTAGGCGACCTCGGCGAACGGCGCGCCGGCGTCTTCGGCGAGGTTGGACCGGGGGGAGGGGCCGGCCTTGAGGAGCTCGAGAATCCGCGCGCGGGTCGGGTGGAACAGCGCTCTCATCTCTTGGGTTGGCACGAGTTCTCCTCTGAATACTGAATGTGTTGACTGAACTGCTCGATCGGGCATCTTTGCTTAATCGGGCCAACTTTGCAGGTCAAAGCAGTACTTAGCCGCACTCTGGCGGCGGTTGACCCCGCACTTTCGGGAGAATTGATCGATGCTGACGATTGCAGTCACCGGCCCAACCGGCGAGATCGGTAAGGCCTTCATCGGCGCCCTGGAGCGTGCTCCCGAGGTGGGGCGGATCATCGGCATGGCGCGACGTCCCTTCGACCTTGGAACGCAGGGTTGGGAGAAGACCGAATACCGGCGCGGCGACATCCTCGACCGCGCTGCCGTCGACGCCCTGGTCGAGGACGCCGACGTCGTCGTCCACCTCGCCTTCGTGATCGTCGCTGGGCGGGGGGAGAGCCGTGAGATCAACCTGACCGGCTCGCGCAACGTCTTCGAGGCCGCGGCCGCCGCCGGCGCCAAGCGGCTCGTCTACACCTCCTCGGTCGCCGCCTACGGCTTTCACCGCAGCCTGCCCGAGCTGATCAGCGAGGACGAACCGGTCCGCGGCACCGCCCGCCACCCTTACTCCGCCGACAAGGCCGAGGCCGAGGCGGAGCTGCACAAGGCCCTCGCCGGTTCCGCCACCGACCCCTACATCTTCCGCCCCTGCATAGTCGCCGGGCCGCAGGCACCGTTGCTGCTCGAGCTCGTGCCGCTGCTGAGCGTGGGGCAGAAGCTGCCCGGCCCGGTGCGCTGGGCGCTCGGCAGGGCGCCTTCGCTGCGGCCGGTGCTGCCCGATCCCGGCGTCCCCTTCCAGCTCGTCCACCACGACGACGTCGCCGCGGCTCTCTGCGCCGCGGTGCTCGGTCACGGCGAGCCCGGCATCTACAACCTCGCCGGGCCCGGCGAGCTGACCGTCTCCGACTTGGCCCATGAGCTCGGCTGGCACGCGGTGCCGGCGCCGCAGCTCGCGGTCGGCGTGGCGGCCGAGGCCGTGGCGCCGTTCCTGCCCTTCCTGCCGGCTGAGGCGGCCTGGATCGAGACCTTGCGCCGGCCTGTCCTGATGGACGCCACGCGGGCGCGCCGCAAGCTGCACTGGATGCCCCACCACGACGCCCGCGGGACGCTGCGCGAAACGATTGCCGCCGTCCGAGCCAAGTAGAGGGGTCCCTACACTCGGTGGCATGAGCTCGGAGGAGCCAGATTCGACCTTCACGCTGTATAGGCGTGGGTTGGAGCTGTTGGCTGAGGCTGATTTTGAGCAGGCGACGGAGCCGCTGGAGGCGGCGGCGCGGCGGGCGCCGGAGAAGTCCTCGGTGCGCGAGGCCCTCGGCCGCGCCTACTTCCGCTGCGGGCGCTTCTCCGCCGCGGTGGCCGAGTTCCAAGCGGTCGTCGACACCCACCAGGTCAACGACTTCGCTCACTTCTGCCTCGGCCGGGCGCTGGCCAAGACCGGCGAGACCGAGCGCGCCCGCCACCACCTCGCCCTCGCCGCCAATCTGCGTCCCGACCGGCGCGATTACCGCTTCTACCGCGAGCTGCTCGGCAGCGCCTCCGCTTAGTTAGAGCCCGGCGACGAGGCGGCCGACGTTGCTGCCGCTGAAGTAGGGGCCGAAGGTATGCCTGCGGTCGGTTTCTTTGCCGTAGCTGGTCAGCCCGTTGATCATCGTGCCTTCGTTGATCAACCAGCCACCGCCGCTGGCGCCGGGCGCCCAGTGGCAGCGGATCGTCAGCGTCGGCGGGCCGGGGATCCGGTAGGTGAGGACGTCGTCGCCGACGTAGGGGGACTGGCAACCCTGCATCACCCGCGATTCGCCCGGGTAGCCGAAGGTCCGGAAGAGCTGACGGCGGCTGAGGTCGGTGGCGATTTCGACGCCGCCGCCGACCGCGTCGGCGACATTCACCCCTTCGGCGTTGGGGGTGACGACGACCGCGCCGACGTCGAAGTTGGGATTGCCGAACTTGACCCACTGCCGGAGCGCGAAGACCGACCTGCGGTGGGCGATGAAGGCGCCGAACGGCGCCGTGCCGTTGGTGTAGGAGGGCACGAACTCGAGGTAGTTGGACCAGAAGCTGCCACCGCGCCGGCCGACGGGCCCCGAGTTGACGCAGTGCCCGGCGGTCAGGATCAGCCGCCGGCTCGGCGTGTTGATCGCCGTCGCCGAGCAGAAGCCCTGCTGGCCGCCCTGGCGGACGAAGAGGCGGCCGTTGACCGTGTTGGGGGCGACGGTGGGTTCGGTGACTGGCGCGAAGCTGGCAAGCGCTTCGAGGCTGCTGCCGCCTCCGTCGAGCGGGGGGGTGGAGCGCATCCGCGCGGCCGTCCAGTAGCTGTCGGTGCGCGCGATCTCCCCCTGGTTGCTAGCGGCGGGATGCAGGCGGGGCGAAGCGGCGGCGCCGGCGGTGGTGGCCAGCGACGCGGCAAGCAGGGCAAGCGCGATGAACGTGCCCGCAGCACGAGGCCAAGCGCTGTGCGGGCCCATTCGCATCAGGTTGAGGATAGAGCCCCGCCGCTACGGGAGGTTTTAGCTAACGAGTGGAATCACGCAGCGGAAGGCACGGGTTTCGGTTGAGATCTTGGAACTAACACCGCTGGATGCAGAGACGGTGACCACCCCGTAGACGTCAAGGCCAGACACGTTCGTGATGTCACTCGACCACTCATCCCCCGGATCAAGGTTCACTCCCGGTTCGTCCGCGAAAGCAGCCAGGTCCAGCGCATCCGGCAAAGTCCCGCCCCGCGCGACGCATTTGCGTGCCGCGGTCGGCGCGTTCACCGCGCTGCTCGCCGAGCTCTCCCAGCAGGCGCCGGCGAATTCCAGCGTCCCCGGCAGGCAGCCGACGCTGTGGCCGTTGACGGTTTTCGCGTCGACGGCGTTGACAGCATTGAGCGCGGTCTGGGCGTCGATCGCGCTCAATGCCGTGTCGGCTGAGTCGGCGTGGGCCGCGCTCGGCACCTGGCCGAGGGTCAGCTCGTTGATGTCGGTGCCGGTCAGTGGGGTGGGGATGGTGGCGGCGCGCAGGACGCCCGGCTTCAAGCGGTTGGCGCCGACCGAGCGGGGCATCAACCGGTTGCCCGGGATCGACTTCGCCTTGATCGCCTTGCCGTCGATCCTCGCCTTCTTCGCTGCGTAGACGCTGCCGCCAAGGGCGACGAAGAGCGCGATCATGGAAACAACCAGAGCCGGCGAGCCCCGCCAAATCCCCTGCCTCATGTTCTCCCCCGTAAACGTTCGAGTTCCCAGATGCGCGAGCGAGCCTACGGCGAGCCCGCTGCACCACCCAAGCAAGTTGGACGAACGTTCAGAACCGCTCGACTATGCGTCTTTCCCGCCGTCGGTCCCGCCGTCGTCGGCTTCGCGGGTCTCCTCGAGCAGCGTTTCCAGCGGGGGGTCGTTCTCGATTGTCACTTCGTACAGGTCCGCCGCGCCATGCACCTGCCGTGCGCGGATCGGCTCCACCGCTTCGACGAGCCAGAGGATCTTTGCGTGATAGGTGATTGTGCCCACCGGCAAGCCAAATTCCTTGGCCATCTGGGCCGGGCTGAGCGGTTCCCCGTGCTTGACGATCATCCTCAGCATGCGCCTCCGCAGGGGGTGGGCGATGGCCATAACCATGTGCGCTCGCCGCCGACTCTCGGACCTTTCGCGACGCCGGGCGGCCCGTTCCCGCCGCGCCTCCTCACTCAGCAGGGGCTTGCGTTTTCGGGTTTCCTCGCTGCCCTTGCGCTTCTTCGAATCCTTGCCCCGGCTTGCCATCGGGGGCCAGTGTAGGAACGCTGAGCACCACTTTCACTTCGAATGTTGTGACCAAATGAGCGTCCCGTGCCAACCGGCCGTCGACCCGAGGGATAGACTCGATCGCGTAAATACGGTCGGTGGTTCAAGGGAAGTCCGGTGAGAAGCCGGCGCGGTCCCGCCACTGTGACCGGGGTGAAGGAAGCTGCGGGCGCGTGGAGCGCCAGCCACTGGGGGTGACACTGAGCCCCCGGGAAGGTGCGGCCGACCGATTCCCGGGAGCCAGGAGACCTGTCCCCGGCCAGCCATGACAACCCTCGAGGAAAGGGTGGCTTAAATGCCAAGACTCGTTCCATTCCGGCTGGTCGCCGCGTGCGTGCTGGCTTTCGTGCTTCTCGCTTCGACCGCGGCTATCTCTGCCGCAAAGGTTCCGGCCGGCCTCCGCGTCGTCGGTGGCGGCGGCAAGGTCCTCGCTGAAAAGACGCTCAAAACCGGCACCATCTCGGTGCCGACCAGCAAGAAGGCAACCTGCTTCGGCAAAGGCTACGCCGGCAGCGGCAAGGCGGCGACGATCAAAGGCGCGACGGCGCTCGGCCTGCTCGGCCAGGCGGCGAAGTCGACCAAAACGCTGCAGCCCCTGCTGCTCACCGACGCCTTCGACTTCGGCCTTGGAATCTGCGGGGTCGGCGGCTACAAGGCCACTTCCAAGCTCTCCTGGTACCTGAAGGTCAACCATGAGAACCCGGAATTGGGCGGCGATACGGTGAAGCTGAAAGCCGGGGATGAAGTCCTCTGGGCGCTGGCGGCTTACCCCTATCCGAAGGAGCTCTCGCTGGTGGCACCTTTCAGCGCCCATCCCGGTGAGCCCTTTCAGGTCAGCGTCTTTGCCTATGACGACAAAGGCAAGAAAAAGCCTGCGGCCGGTGCGACGGTCAGCGGCGCGTCGGGGCCGACCGACTCCGCCGGGCACGCGACCGTGACCCTGAGCGAAGGCACGGCGCTGACCGCGCGACGCGGCAAGGACATCCCATCGAACAGCGAGACGGTTGTCATGTGCGACGCGAGCGGGGCCTGTCCGGTTCCATGAGCATGCGCCGCAGTACGGCGGTCGCGATCGCGCTCGTGGGAGCGCTCGCGGCCGCCGGCTGCGGCATCGGTCCCGGCGCCGACGTCGGCGAGGTCTCGCTGACCGCAACCCGTGACTACGGCTCCCAGCAGGTGCGCCCGTCAACCACCGACGAGGCGACGGAATCGGACACCGTGATGCGCTTGCTCGAACGCAACGCGGAGATCTCCACCCGCTACGGCGGCGGCTTCGTGCAGTCGATCGAAGGCCTCAGCGAAACGGCCGAGGGCGGCCACCACTACGACTGGTTCTTCTACGTCAACGGGGTCGAGTCACCCGTTGGCGCGGCCGACTTCGCTCTGCACGGCGGCGAGGCGATCTGGTGGGACTACCGCGACTGGGCGGCCGCCTCGCGCGTGCCCGCTGTGGTCGGCGCCTGGCCCCAACCTTTCACGGGCGGCTATGAGGGTGAGAGGCACCCCGTGGCGGTTGAGTGTGAGGGTGGGGGAGCTGCGTGCGACGAGGTCCGGCGCAGCTTGGAAGAGGTGGGGGTCAAAGCTGTCGCCGCTGGCTCGGACGACGCGATCAGGGTTCTCGTCGGGCCCTGGGCACGGTTGCGCGATGACCCGGCTGCGGCGCAGTTGGAGCGGGGACCGGCGGTAAGCGGGGTGTTCGCCGACTTCGTGCGAGAGGGCGAGGGGTACGGCCTGGAGGGGCTCGACGAACGTGGCAGTGCGACGCGCGGCTTCGGCCCAGGTGTCGGTCTCGTCGCGGCAACGCGCCGCTACGAAGCGCCGCCGGTTTGGCTGGTCACCGGTGTGAGTGCGGACGGCGTACAGGCTGCGGCGGGCCTGCTCGACGAAGCGGATCTGCGCGATCACTATGCGGTTGCAACCGAGGGCGGCGAGGAGACGCCATTGCCGGTCCGATGAGATCTCCCTTTGCCTACGTGCCCCGACGAGCGCCGCTGCAGACGGCCTCCGCCGGCGCGGCCGTCACCTACCTCGGCGCCCTCGTCGCGGTCGCCTTCCTCTACTCGAGCCCGATCGTCCTGGCCGGGGTCGGCGTGGCGGCGGCGCTCGCCGGCCTGCTCGCGGGGGCGGGCAAGGCGGTTTGGGCGGCGATCAGGCTGGGCCTGCTGATCGCCCTGCCGATTGTCGTCGTCAACGCGCTAGTCGTCGATCGCGGCGCGACCGTCTTGTTGCGGCTCGGCGACTGGCCGGTGTTCGGGCAGGTGAACGTCACCGCGGAGGCGCTGGCCGACGGGGCCATCTTCGGCCTGCGTGCCGTCGTCGTGATGATCGCCTTCGCCGTCTACTCGGCCTGCGTCGACCCCGATCGGGTGCTGCGAGCCCTGCGGCCACTCGCCCGGCGCTCGGCCCTGACCGCGACCCTGGTCTCCCGCCTCGTCCCGATCACGGCCGCCGACGCCGGCCGCCTGCGCGACGCCGGCCGCCTGCGCGGCCCAGCCGCGGCGCCACTGAGCCGGTCGGCCCTCCTCCGCCGCCTCCTCGCCGGCTCACTGGACCGCGCCGTGGACGTGGCGGCAACCCTTGAGCTCCGCGGCTACAGCCTGGCGGCCCCAGACGCTGCGCGGGGGGGTCTGGTGCGCGCCAGGATGCGCTTCAAGTCTCGTTTTGACGTTCGCTTCTATGCGACGGGGCTGACGGTCTTGGTCGCCGCAGTCGCCGGCAAGTTGCTAGGAACCGACGGGTTCAGCGCCTATCCGACGATCGAGGTCGGGGTGGAGCCGGTAACGCTCGTCCTAGCGGCCCTGATCGCCCTCTCCGGCCTGGCTCCGTGGAGGCGCCATGCCTGAGCTGGCAACTAAGTCCCGCGCCGCCCCGGCCCTGGCCATCGAGGGTCTCACCTACGCCTATCCCGCCGACGCGCGCAACCGACATTCACCACACCTGAGCGGGGTGGATGTCGGTTGCGCGCTCCGTGGGATCTCTCTGACGCTGCCCGCCGGGGAGTTCGCGCTGCTGGCGGGCCGCTCGGCCAGCGGCAAGACGACGCTCCTGCGTGCCGCCTGCGGCCTCGTCCCTCACTTCCATGGAGGAGAGATAGAGGGCAGCATCCACGTAGCCGGCCAAGACGCGATCGCCAACGGCCCGGGCGACCTGGCGGCAGCAGTCGGCTACGTCGCCCAGGACCCCGAGACCCAGGTCGTCTCAACCACGGTCGCCGCGGAGATAGAGCTGCCGCTGGAGATGCGCGGCGACCCGCCAGCCTCCCGCGCCCGCGCCGTGGAGGAGGTGGCCCTCGTCCTGGCAATCCCCCACCTACTGGACCGCACCGCCGACACGCTCTCCGGCGGCGAGCTGCAGCGCGTAGCCCTTGCCGCAGCTCTCGTAACTCGTCCTCGACTCGTGCTTCTCGACGAGCCAACCTCCCAACTGGACCCAGTGGCGGGCGACGAGCTGATCTGGCTCCTACGCCGCTTAAACGAGGAGTGGGGCGTAACCATCCTCCTGGCCGAACACCGCCTGGAGCGCTGCCTGGCTGCTGCCGACCGAGTAATAGCCATGGACTCCGGCACCGTTACTTTCGACGGCACCCCAAGCAACTTCCTCGCCTGGGCCCAACAAGCCGACACCGCCCTGGAGACCCCCGCCGCCCGCCTCTTCTCCCTAGCCGGCCTGGACCCGCTCCCCACGGGAGTCCGCCAAGCCCGCCAAACCCTAGCCACCACCAACCCGCAGCTCGGGCGGGTGTCGGGGGGTTGGGGGACCCCCACAACCGCCCGACAGGACCCGCCCGCCGCAACCGTCCGCAATCTCTGGGTCGAGCTAAGTGGCGAAGAGTCCCCACGGGACGTCCTGCGAGGCATCGACCTGAGCATCGTCGGCGGCGAACGAGTAGCCCTGATGGGCCGCAATGGCGCCGGCAAGAGCACCCTGCTGCGCACGCTGGCCGGCCTGATCGACCCCGTCCGCGGCAAAGCCGACGCGCCAAACGGAATCGCCCTGCTGACCCAGACCCCCGGCGACTACCTGGTCCGCGAGCGAGTAGGCGACGAGCTTCCGGGAGACGCAGGCCTCGCAGCGCTCCGCACGGTGGGCCTGGAGCACGCGATCGACGCCGACCCCCGCGACCTCTCGGGCGGCGAGCGCCAGCGCCTCGCCCTGGCCATAGCCCTAGCCGGCCGCATGGAAGGCGACGAGCTGCCGGGGCTTGTTGCCCTCGACGAGCCGACCCGCGGCATGGACCGCGCCCGCAAGCACAACCTGGAGGAGCTGATCGAGGGCCTGGCCGGCCGCGGCGCCGGCGTCGTAGTCGCCACCCACGACGTCGAGTTCGCCGCGACCTTCGCGCAACGGGTCGTCCTGCTCGGCGACGGTGTGGTCATAGCCGACGGCGAAGCCGCCGAGATCCTCTCCGGCGGTTGGTACTTCGCCACCGAGGTGGCCCGCATCCTCGACTTACCTGGCGTCATCACCCCCGAGCAGGGCGCCGCCTTGCTCGCCGAAGGGCAGGCGCAGTGAGCTGGGAGCTCGCCAGCTTCCTCATCCTCGCCGGCGCACTGCTCGCCGGCTTCGCCTGGTATGAGCGCTCGCGGCCGACCTCGCAGGTGGTGGCGCTCGTAGCGGCACTGGCGGCGTTGGCGATCGCCGGCCGGATCGCATTCGCCGCCTTTCCCAACGTCAAGCCGACGACCGACATCGTCCTCATCGCCGGCTACGCGCTCGGCCCAGCGCCCGGCTTCGCGGTCGGCGGCTTCACCGCGCTCGTCTCCAACTTCTGGTTCGGCCAGGGACCGTGGACGCCGTGGCAGATGGCGGGCTGGGGACTGTGCGGCATTCTCGGGGCGGGTCTGGCCGTCGTCCGACCCCGCGTCGACCGCTTCACCTTGGCCGCCGTTTGCGCCTTCGCTGGCGTTGCGTACGGCGCTCTGCTGAACTTCTCCCTTATGGCGACCTACGGAGGCGATCTTTCATGGGAGCGTTTTCTCGCCCTGGAGTCCCGCGCGGTGCCCTTTGACGCCGCCCACGCGATCGGCAACGCGACCCTCGCCCTGATCGCCGGCCCGGCGATGATCCGCATGCTGGCCCGCTTTAGGCAACGCTTCGAGTGGCGCGCCCCCGCGGTTGCCTCGCTGCTCCTGCTGGCGATCGCCCTGGCCAGCGTCCTACCGGCCCGGGCCCAGGCTTCCGACGCCAGCCGCGCCGCGGACTGGCTGGTCTCGGTGCAGAACTCCGACGGTGGCTGGGGCACCTCCCCCGAGAGCGATTCGAGCACCGCCACGACCGCCTGGGTGATGCTCGGCCTCGAGGCCGCCGGCCGCAACCCGCTCGACATCTCCCGCAAAGGCCACACCCCAGTCGATTACCTGCGTGCCCGGGTCAATGAGCTGGGCAGCCCCGGCGACTTCGCCCGCACGATCCTGGCCCTGGAAGGGGCCGGTGTCGATCCGCACTCGTTCGGCAACCACGATCTCGTCACCGCGCTGGCCAAGCGGCGTCGCGACAACGGCTCCTACGAAGGCTGGCCGGGGTCGACCGCCTTCGCGATCATCGCGCTGCGCACGGCGGGCGCCGGCGGCATCGCCCAGTCGATCTCCTGGCTGGCCAAGTCGCAGAATGGCGACGGTGGCTGGGGAGACCTCCCCCAGCCGCCCAGCACCGCGGACGGGACCGCGGCGGTGATGCAGGCGCTTCCCGATACCGACGCCGCCCTGCTCGGCCTCAGCTACCTGCGCAAGGCGCAACGGCCAAGCGGTGGCTTCGCCACCGGTGGGAACGGCGCGGTCAACTCGCAGTCGACCGCCTGGGCGGTGCAGGGAATGCTGGCGGTGGGGACCGATCCGGGCTCGGTCCAGGAGGGCGGCAACAGCTCGCTCGAGTATCTCGCCGACCGCCAGGATGGCGACGGCCACTATCGCTATTCGCCCACCAGCGACCAGACCCCGGTCTGGGTGACGGGCCAGGTCCTCGCGGCGGTCTCCGGCGATGCCTTCCCGGTGCCGCCTGTGCCGCGCGCGCCGCAGCCCGCCGGGGAAACGGCGATCGGCCCCGCCGAAACGCCGACCGCGCCCCCCGCAACCGGGGCTGAAACCGCCCCGTCCCTGCCCGAATCGTTCGGGCAGGGCGGCACCGGCGTTCCCCCCTCGGTAGGTGAAGGCGCCCTGCCGAGCGCGCCGCCCGGCGCCGGCACCGGCGCGATTCCCGCCCCGGCCCCTGGAGCATCACCCGAGGGGGATAGCGCCGAAACGGCTCCCGCCCAACAGTCGGCGCCGATCTTCAAGGCAAGCGAGAACCCCGGCCCCAAGCCCTGGGCTCCGATTGGAGTCGGCCTCGCCAGCGGTGGCATCGCCCTCGGCAGCGTCCTCCTCCTGGGCCGTCGCTTCAGCTGGTAGCCGGGGTACGCTCGCCCCTATGGATGTCGAGACCGCGATCCGCACGCGTCGCACCCACAAGGCCTTCGGGCGGGAGCCGTTGCCGCGTGAGCAGATCGACGAATTGCTGGAGCTGGCCCGTTGGGCGCCCAATCACCACCTCACCGCCCCGTGGCGCTTCCGGGTCCTCGGGCCACGAGCGCTCGAGCGGCTCAAGGAGGTCGCCGGCCCCGAGGGCGCCGCAAAGCTCGACCGGGCGCCGACGCTGATCGTCGTCTCCTGCGTCATCGCCGACGACCCGATTCAAAGCGAGGAGGACCTGCACACCACGGGCGTCGCCTCCTACATCGTCCTTCTCGCCGCCCACGCTCGCGGCCTCGCCGGCTACTGGCGCACGCCGGACCTGCTGCGCTCCGAGGAGGGTCGCGCCGCGGTCGGCCTGCCCGCCGGCGAGCGCTTCGTCGGCCTGCTCCATCTCGGCCAGCCACGCCAGGAGAAAGCCCCCCCGGAGCGCCCGCCCGTCGAGCAAGCCACCACTTACCTCGACTGATGCTGACCCGCGCCGCAGCCCTGGAGGAGATCGCCGGCAAGCGCTTCGAGGTGGTCGTGATCGGCGGCGGCATCACCGGCGCTGGGGTTGCCCTCGACGCCGCCTCGCGCGGCTACTCGGTGGCGCTGCTGGAGCGCGGCGATTACGCGGTGGGCACCTCCAGCCGCTCCTCGAAGATGGTCCACGGCGGCCTCCGCTACCTGCAGAACCTCGACCTCGGCCTCGTCCGCGAGGCCCTGCTGGAGCGCCAGCTGATGGTTCAGCTCGCTCCGCATCTGGTCTACCCGACGCCGTTCCTGGTTCCCTCCTTCGCCGAGGAGCGCCGCGACCGCAAACTCGGCATGGGACTCAACATGTACGACGTGATGGCGACGACGCGGGTCGGTCGCAGCCGTCGTGAGATGCGCTCCTCCAAGGAGGAGGACGAAGACTTCTACTGGTCGCCGGACCGCCACCGCACGATCGACCGCGCCGAGGTGCTGGAGCTGGTCCCCGCGCTGGAGTCGCGCGACCCGGGCGACGCCTATCTCTTCTACGACTGCCAGACCGACGACGTGCGCCTGACGCTGACGATCCTCGGCGAGGCCGAACGCTTTGGCGCGACGATGCTGAACGGCGTCGAGGTGACAGAGGTGCTGTCGCACAACGGTCGCGCCGTCGGGGTCGCGGCGGTCGAGGCCGAGTCGGGAGAGCGCTTCGAGGTTGGGGCCGAGTGCGTCGTCAACGCGACCGGCGTCTGGGCCGACCGGATCGGCGCCGAGGTGGCCGAGGAGGAGGACGTGCCGCGGATCTCGCCGAGCCGCGGCACCCACGTGCTGGTCGATCGCGACGACCTCTCGACCGGCAGCGCCGCCTGCATCGTCCCCGCCCGCGAGGGCCGCCACATCTTCGCCCTGCCCTGGTACGGCCGGACCCTGATCGGCACCACCGACAACGACTACGACGGGGACATCAACCGCCCGCGGCCGGCCGAGGCCGACATCGAGTACCTGCTCGACGCCGTCAACGCTTTCTTCGGCGTCTCGGTCGGCGACTCGAACCTGGTCGGCGCCTACGCCGGCGTCCGACCGCTGCTCTCGACCGGCGACCCGAAGAAGTCGGTGGACATCTCGCGCAAAGCCGAGCTGTATGAGACCTCGTCGGGGATGCTGACGATCACCGGCGGCAAGCTCACGACCTGGCGGCGGATGGCGAAGCAGACGGTCGACAGGCTGGTCGAGCGCGAGGGCCGCGAGGCACCCTGCCACACGGCCGAGATCCCGCTGGGAAGGGAGGCGCGGCCGGAGGAGTTGGATGCGCCGGAGGGAGTGGGGGGGGAGGCCGTGGCGCAGCTTGCCTTCCGCTACGGCTATGCGGCCCGCAACGTCCTCAAGCTCGCTCGGGAGAAGCCGAAGCTGGCGGCGCCGATCGTCCCCGGCCGCCCCGACCTGCTCGCCGAGGTGGCGATCGCGGCACGACTGGAGCAGGCGCGCAGCGTCGCCGACGTCCTCCTCCGCCGCACCCGCCTGGGCTTGCTCGCCGCCCCGCAGCTGCGCAGCGCCGCCGCCGTCCGGCCGGTTGCCGAGGTCCTCGGCGAGCAGCTCGGCTGGTCGCGACGCCAGGTCAAGCGCGAGGCCGAGGCCTGGTTGGCGGCGAGTGCCGAGGCCGGCAACGACCCCGCCGCCGCGGCCGGCAGCGCTCCCAGCGTCGCGGTTGAATAGCCTGCCGCTCGTGGACAAGTCACAACTGGAGTCCAAGCACATCGCCGAGCTGCACGATCTCGCCGCCGACGCCGGCATCGAGCGCTACCGAATGCTCTCCCGCGGAGAGCTGATCGAGAAGCTGTCCGGCGGACGGGGTGGAAGCGCGCCCAAACCGAAAGGCGAGCCCCGCGGCGGCGAGGGCGGGCGCCGCAAACCACGTGAGCGCAGCCGCAAACCGCGCGAGCAGCGTGAGCAGCGCAAACCGCGCGACGGGGCCCCAGCCGAGCGCACCGAGCGCAAGCCCGAGCCGTCGATCGCCCCGGCGACGACCCCACCGCCCGCCGCTTCACCCGCCGCTTCACGGCCCAAACGCAAACGCCGCCGCCGCCGTTGGGGTCGCCGGCCCAAGGGCATCCGCATCCACGACCTGCTGCTGCCGGGGAGCGCCGGCCGCCAGGCGATCGTCTACGCCGAGAGCCGCGCGGGCTGCACCACCCTGCTGCGCGAGGTGGCCGCCGAGCTGTCGGAGGCCTCCAAAGGGCCCGACCCGATCGCCCTGTTGGTCGATCCCACCCCCGAGGAGCTGGCCGACTGGAAGCGCGAGGCGCCCCACGCCGAGATCGTCTCCGCCGGCAAAGCGAAACACGCCGACGACGCCCTCGCCCAGGCTCGCGCCCGCGCCGAGGGCGGCGAGGCGGTGATCGTCCTGATCGATTCCCTCAGCCGCTTCGCCGAGGAGTTCGCCGGAGCGGACGAGGCCCGCGAGCTCTTCGACGCCGGCCTGGGTGCGGCCGGCGGCACACTCACCGTGGTCGCCGCGGTGGAGCGCCCGAACTAAGCGCTACCTGCGGTAGGCGATGCGGCGCCAGGATGGCTCTTTGGAGAGCTCGATCAGCTCGTTGCTGCGATCGGGTTGGACGTAGCCGAAAGTCTGGGTGTTGTCGTCGAAGACGACGTCGAGCTCGCCCTCCTTGACCCGCTGGTCGAGCCAGGCGCCGCGGAAGACGAGGCGGCGCAGCCAGTGGACGAGGCTGCGGTTCGAGGGGCCGACCAGGTCTTCCCAGTTGTCGTTGATGTGCTCGCCGAGACTGGAGGCGGGCTCGGAGATCTCGCCGTTGACGGCAAGGTCGAGCAGGTCGTCGAGCTCCTCGCGGCTCAATCCCTGCTGGACGAAGCCGAGTTTGACCGCGGCCTGCTCGACGCGCTGGCCGAAGTCCTCTTCGTTGAATGCGAAGCGGAGCTCGCCGTACTCGAGCACGTAGTCGGAGCCCGACTCGTAATTTCCTCTGCGGGTCGTCTTCTTGTTCATTGAGTTGAAGCCCATCTGCCTTCGCAGCCCAGCGACGGCAGGTGCTGGATCATGCCTGTCATCGTAGCCCCGTGCCTCCAGGCGACCCCCACTGAACGAGCTTTTGCGCGCCGGGGGGAGAATCGCCCCAGCTGGAGCCTTGGGTCTATGTGATCGATCTTGCCCGGCGACTGAGGCGGCTGCCGACCCTCGAGGTTCTCGGCCGCGAGGTCCCCTGCGCGAGCACCGCTCGGGCTCGCCTGCTTGGCCTGGCCCATCTGGATCGCACGCTGGCCGGGACGGGCCTGCTGATTCCGCGCTGTTCCAGCATCCACACCTTCGGCATGCGCTTCGCGCTCGACCTCGTCTTCTTCGACCGCGACGGTCGGCCCTGCTCGGTGAGGCGGGCGGTTCCACCGCGCCGTCTGGCCTGGGACCGCCGGGCGAGCGCCGTTCTCGAGTTGCCGGCACAGCCCTCTGAGACGACTGTCAGGCAGTGAAAACCGCGCGCTTTGCGGCCTGAGCGGGCCGTGAGGGGGGAGAGACCAGGCCGCCCGGCCCTTTGAGGAAGGCCGATGCTGCCCCAGAGACGAGAAATCGCCAGCGTTGTCGTTTGCGAGGACGACACCCCCACCTTGGAGTTGCTCTGCGACAACCTCGTGGCGGATTGCTTCGGGGTGCTGCCCGCGCCCAACGCTTCCGACGCGCTGCGCCTCTGTCGTTACAAGCACCCAGACCTGATGCTGCTCGATCTGTCCCTTCCCGACGCGTCGGGGCTGGAGGTGCTGCGCGAGATCCGCGAAGCCGATGGGGTCGTCTCCCGCTTCGACCCGCGCCTGCCGGTGATCGTGCTCAGCGGCCGCGGCTCGGAGGAAGACCGCGTGCGCGGACTGGAATTCGGCGCCGACGACTACTTGGTCAAGCCGTTCCACTACGGCGAGCTGCGGGCGCGGATCACCGCAGTCTTGCGCCGGGTCGAGGAGCGGCGCACCGGGCCGCTGCGGGTGGGCGACATCGTCGTCGACCCGGGGCGACGGCGAACCTGGGTGAACGGCCGCAGTGTGCAGCTCTCCAAAAAAGAGTTCTCGCTGCTGCGCGTGCTCGCCACCGATCCGCACCGGGTCTTCTCGAAGCGGGAGCTGCTGGGCGAGGTCTGGGGATACCGGACGCCGACCAAGACGCGGACCCTGGACTCGCACGCGAGCCGGCTGCGCCGCAAACTCGATCCGGAGAAGGCGCGCTTCGTGGTCAATTGCTGGGGCGTCGGCTACAGGTTGCTGGAGGGATGATCGAGCTGGCCGCAATCGTCGCCGGCTGGCCATTGGCGGCGACCATGGCCGCGGTCGCGGCGGCCCAGGGGCTGCGTGCCGGTCGGCGGCGCAGCGCCCTCAACGAGGCGATGCACGAGCTGCGCCGGCCCTTGCAGGCGATTGCCCTGGCCGGTGGCGGCCCGGCGACGTCTCCGCCCGTGCTGGAGAGCTCGGTGCGGCTGGCTGCCGCTGCGCTGGAGCGGCTCGACTGCGAGGTCAACGGCGGCACGCTGCAGCGGCCGAGGGAAACGCTGGAGCTGCGGCCGCTCGTCGAGGCGGCGGTACGTCGCTGGCAGGCACGGGCGAGCCTTGGCGGCGGCACGTTGCAGCAGCGCTGGCGCGCCGGTCGGGTGTTCGTCGTCGGCGACAGGGTCGATCTCGCCCAGGCGCTCGACAACCTGCTCGTCAACGCGATCGAGCACGGCGGGCCGAGGATCGTCGTCGACGCACGGCCGCACAAAGGACGGGTGCGGATCGTGATCGCCGATTCCGGCAGCGCTTCCCGCCCCCCGGCTCGGCGGGATGCACCGGCGGAGGTGATCGCACGGCTCTCCGGCCCGCGCCGCGGCCATGGCTTGAGCGTCGTGCGAGAGGTCGTAACGGCGCACGGAGGGCGCTTTGCCCTGCGGCGCTCGGTGCGCGGATCGCTCGCCTTGGTGGAGCTGCCCACGACCAAGAAGCGCAGCTCGCTGAGCGCATGAGCCGGCGCAGGCGGGCGCTCGCATTCCTGTCGCTGGCGCTGCTGGCGGCGGCCGGGGCGGCGGCGATCGCCGCCGGTTACGGCGCGAACGCGGTGCGCGGCTACGGCCCCTTGCGGCCGGTTGTCGTCCTCGCCGCGGACGTCGGCCCCGGCCAGCGGATCGGCCCGAATCAGGTCCACACGGACTTCGAAATGCGCCGCGTGCCGGAGCGGTTCGCCCCCCCGGGCGCCCTGGCCGCGCCCGGGGAAGCGCTTGGCCTTGTCACGCGGGCGCCGCTGCCCGCCGGCTCCTATCTGCTCGGGGCCCAACTCGGTCTCGGTCGAAGAGGACATGGCGGGAAGCCGCGCCTCGGCGGCGACCGGCGGCCGGTCGAGATCGCGGTCAGCGGCGCCGACGCGCTGCTCTCGGCCGGGCCGGCAAATGGATCGAGGGTCGACGTCGTGGTGACGAACGAACCGACCGGCACCGGTCCCGGACGCACCTACGTCGCTGCGGCAGGCGTTCCCTTGCTGGCGCTCCGGCCCGGCGCCGAAGGCCCTGGGCCCGGCGCGACCGCCGCGGCGACACTCGGGTTGACCAAGCGGCAGGCGCTGCAGCTGATTGCCGCCGAGAGCTTCGCCCGCAAGGTGACGCTGCTGCCGGGAGCTTGAGGTGGAGGCGCGCCAGCGGCACCTGGAGGAAGTTGCCGAGTCGCTACGGGCCCGCCTGATCGAGGCGCGCCGCGAAACTGCCGCCGCCGGCGCGCTGCCAAAAGGGGGCTTGGACGAGCAGGTGCGGCGGCTCGTCGGGCGGGAAGCCGCGCTGCTCGGCGCCGAGGATCGCGAGGCGCTGATCGCGCGGGTGCTGCGCGACACCGTGGGGCTCGGGCCGCTGGAGGATCTGCTCGCCGACCCGGCGGTCGAAGAGGTGATGGTCAACGGGCCAGGCCAGGTCTATATAGAGAGGGGTGGGCGGATCGAGCCGGTCGAGGCTGCTTTCGCCGACGAGGAGGAGTTGCGCAACGCGATCGAGCGGATCCTCGCCCCGCTCGGCCGCCGCGTCGACGAGCTCAGCCCGATGGTGGACGCTCGCCTCCCCGATGGGTCGCGGGTTAACGCGGTGATCCCACCCCTCGCGATCGACGGGCCGACCCTCTCGATCCGTCGCTTCGGCGCCCAGCGGCCGGGCCCGCGAGAGCTGGTCGAGCTGGGCACGCTCAGCGAGTCCCAGCTCGCGCAGCTCGAGGGCGCGGTTGCCGAGAAGCGCAGCATCCTGGTCAGCGGCGGAACCGGCTCGGGCAAGACGACTCTGCTCAACGCTCTCTCCGGGTTCATCGCCCCGGACGAGCGCCTGGTCACGATCGAGGACGCGGCCGAGCTGCGGCTGCAGGGCCGGCACGTGGTCCGCATGGAGAGCCGGCCGGCGGGAGTCGAGGGGAGGGGCGAGGTGACGATTCGCGACCTGCTCCGCAACGCATTGCGGATGCGTCCCGACCGCATCGTGATCGGCGAGGTTCGCGGCGCCGAGGCGCTCGACCTCCTCACCGCGCTCAACACCGGACATCGCGGCGCCCTGTCCACCGTGCACGCCAACTCGCCGAGCGATGCGCTCGCCCGCCTCGAGACGCTGGCGCTGATGGCGGGGCTGGGCCTGCCGCACGAGGCGATCGCCGCCCAGGTTCGTCGCGGGATCGACCTCGTCGTCCACCTCGAACGCCTCGCCGGCGGGGCGCGCCGTGTGACCGAGATCGCCGCGGTGGCGCGGTGAACGACGCGGCGGGGTTGCTTCTGCCGCTGGTCGGCGCTGCTGCCGGCGGCCTTGCGGCGCTCGCGGCCCGCGAAGCCGTCCTGGCGACGCCGGCGATAGCGCAGTGGCTGCAGCTTGCGGTCGAGCCGCTGCGCCGGGCGGGGGAGGAGGGCTACATGCCCTCGACCCGGGAGCGCCGCCGGCTGGCCGCGGTCGGGGCCGTCGCGGCGCTGCTCGCCGGCTGGTTCCTCGCCGGTGCCACCGCCGCCGTGCCGTTGGCGATCGCCGGTCCGGGCCTCGCCGGCTGGGCGGTGTCGAGTCGCCGCCGTCGCTACCGCCGCGCGGTGGAGCGGGCCCTGCCCGAGGTCGCGGCCGCGATTGCCGACTCGCTCGCGGCGGGGCGTTCGCTGCGGGCCTCGCTGCCCGCCGCGGCGTCCTCGGTCGCCGGTCCGGCCGCGGTTGAGCTGGCCTGTCTGGGGGCGGACTTCGACCTCGGCGCGCCGACGGTTGCGACGATCGAGGCTTGGCGCTGGCGGATGCGCTCGGCCCGGGTCGACGCTTTCGCCGCTGCCCTGCTCAGCCAGCGACGGGCCGGCGGTGACCTGGCCGGGTTGCTGCGCCGCTTCGCCGACGGCGCGGCAGAGCGCGACCGGGCCGCCGACGACGCCCGCTCGGCAACCGCGCAGGCCCGTTTCACCGGCCTGCTCGTCGTCGCGATGCCGACTGGCGGTGCCCTGTTCGCCGAGCTGATCCAGCCCGGGTTCCTGCTCGAGGTTCTCGCCGCACCCGCCTCGGCGGTCCTCCTGGCGCTCGCCGCGGCCCTGCAGTTCGTCGGCTTCGTCGCGATTCGACGGCTCTCGCGGGTGGTGGAATGAGCCGCCCGCTCTGGCTTGCGGCGCGGCGCCTGGATCTGCCCGGCCGCTTGCGCCGTGCCGGCGTCGAGTCGCGGTTTCCCCTGCAGGCGGTGATCGCGGCCAAGCTGCTCTCGGCGTTTGCCGGTGGCCTCGCGGCATTCGCGGCCGCCCCCGCGGCACCCGGTCGTCTGTCGCTCCTGGTCGCTCTCGCCTTGCCCGCCGCGGCCTTCGTCCTGCCCGATGCGCTGCTGGAGCGGGAGGCACGCCGCCGTCACCGCCGCCTGCTGGCCTCGCTTCCGGACGCACTCGACCTGCTCGCGATCGGTTCCTCCGCCGGCCGCAGCCCCGCCGCCGGCTTCGCCGAGATAGCGGGCAGCGGCAGCGGCCCGCTCGCCGATGAGCTGCGTGTCATCGTCGCCGAGCTCGACTGCGGCCAGCCTCTGGGGGAGGCGCTCGCTGCGCTGCGCCAGCGTGTCCCGGGCGGCGAGGTCGCCACCCTCTGCGCCTCGATCGAGCGCTCGCGCCGCCTCGGCTCACCCCTCGCCGATCAGCTCCGCCGCCAGGCGAGTGCCCTGCGCCGCGATCAACGTCGCACCCTCGAGGAGCACGCCGCTCGCGCCGCCCCCAAGATCCAGCTCGTCGTCGCCCTGATCCTCGTCCCCTCGGTCCTGCTGATGATCGCCGCCGGCCTGATCGCCAACGCGGACATCCTGCTCAGCGGCTTCTAGTACTCCAAGGCCTCCTCGCGCAGACGCGCGGCGACAGCCGCTGATGCGGCGCGGATCGTGTCCAGCTCGTCCGCCTTTTTCTTGTGGCCGCTGACGTAGCAGCAGAGGGTGCCGTCGACCAGCTCGAAGGCGAACTTCTCGGGAGCCGAGTCGGTCAGCCAGACGATGAAGGTTGGGGAGAAGAGCTGGCGCAGCCTGTTGGAGTCCTGGGCCGGGCCGGCGAAGATCTCGTAGCGCTCGTCGAGCGCCTCGCTCTCCAGCTTGACCCGCTCTTTGGAGCCTCGAAAGACGTCCTCGAACTTCTCCAGGGCACGCAGGCCGAACTTGCGCTGGCAGTAGAGCTCGGGGACGAAGGCGGCGCACTCGCGGATCTCGGTGAGGCCGACGGTGTAGCGGTAGTAGTTCGTCTGCCGGTTGCCCTTGCTGTCGATGCTCTCCTCCTCATAGGTATAGAGAGCGAGCAGGCCGTCGACGCCGTCGGCGAGCGATCCTTCAAGCGAACGCTCGGCATAGCGATCGTCCCCCTTGCGCAGTAGCGGGGTCGCCTCAGGCAGTTGGCTGCGGCCGTAGACCGTTAGCCCCCGCTCCTGTCCATATACCTGGAAGAAGGCGTCCTCCGAATGCGAGTCGGCGACAACGAGGACGCCAATAAGGCCGAGCAGGAGCGCGCCGGCGGCAGCAGCCGCGCCGATTACGGGACCCGCAAAGGTGGCCCCCGCAACCCCAGCGGCGATCACGGTGAGACCGAGCAGAACCCGGGCAACCGTCTTACCGAGCAGGGCGCGGAAGTAGAAGCCGCGCAGGTCGTCGGCGTCGTCGGGCAGGCCGTTCGCGGTCTCGGGAGTGCTCATCGCGCGCACCCTAGCCGCTGCAACTGTGGTTGCGCAGGGGACGCTAAGTCGGGGTTGTGTTGCAAAGTGGGGAGAAGTGGGTTATTGTGGCGCTCGAGTTGAAGCCCAAGGACCGGGGTGGTGAGGCTCCTCCCACCTCATCACTCCGGTCCTAACTCTTTTTCAGCCCGCAGAAAGGAACCCACGGGGTTATGGCATTTCGGGGTCTCTACGAGCACAGTCTCGACTCCAAGGATCGCCTCACGGTTCCCTCCCGTTTCCGGGCAGCGCTCTCGGACGGGATAGTTCTGTCCAAGGGCTTCGACCCCTGCGTCTGGGTGCATACGACCACGGAGTTCGAGCAGCTCTCCGATCGCTTCCTCTCGCCCCACAGCCCCTTCGGCAAAGACGCTCGCAGCCTGCGCCGGCGCTTCCACGGCGGCTCCTTCGACGAGAAGCTCGACTCGGCCGGCCGCATCCGTGTCCCCAAGCCGCTGATCGAGCACGCCGACCTCTCCGGCCCGTGCGTGGTGATCGGCGCCGGCGAGTACCTGGAGATCTGGAATGCCGAGGCCTGGGCCAAGCAGGAGGAGGAGCTGGATGCCTCCGCTCCGGAGCTCGCCGAGGGCCTGGCCTCGAGTGGGGCGGCTGCGTGAGATGCGAGCCCAGGCCGAACGATTGCCAACCTCCGCCGTGCAGAGCGCAACCCTTATCTATATGCCCGCCGAGCACGAGCCAGTCCTAGCCACGGAGCTGACCGAGCTGCTGGCGCCCAAGCCGGGCCAAGTCGCGGTCGACTGCACCTTCGGCGGTGGCGGTCACGCGCGCCGGATCGCGGCGCAGATCGGGCCGACGGGAACGCTGATCGGGATCGACCGCGACCCGGCGGCCGAGCCGCGCTTCGAGCGCTTCGCCGCTGAGTCTCCGTGCCAAGCCAAATTCCTCGCTTGCGACTACTCGGCAGGTCTTCGCACCCTGCGTGGCGAAGGCATCCGCCCAGACATGGTCTTCATGGACCTCGGAATGTCCTCAATGCAGGTCGATGCCCGCGAGCGGGGCTTCTCCTATTCCTACGACGCGCCGCTCGACATGCGGATGGACACGCGGCAGGAGTTCAGCGCCGCCGACCTCGTCAACGAGTGGCCCGAGTCCCGCATTGCTCAGGCGCTGCGCCGCTTCGGCGAGGAGCGCTACGCGGGCGGGATAGCGCGTGAGATCGCGCGGCGCCGTCCAATCCGGACCACTTCCGAGCTGGTCGACGCGGTCAAGGCCGGGATGCCGGCCTCGGCCCGCTTCGGCGGCGGTCACCCGGCCAAGCGGACCTTCCAGGCGATCCGGATCGCCGTCAACGGCGAGCTCGACTCGCTCGACGACGCCCTGCCGACGGCCTGGTCGATGCTGCCGGTCGGCGGGCGCCTGGCTGCGATCTCCTTCCATTCCCTGGAGGACCGCCGGGTCAAGCAGTTCCTCGCCGCGCGAGCACGCGGCTGCGTCTGCCCTCCCGAGCTGCCGGTCTGCGCCTGCGGGCGCGAGCCCGAAGCGGAGCTGCTCACCCGCCGCGCGGTGGCGCCCGAGGCGACCGAGATGGCCACCAACCCACGCTCGAAATCCGCCCATCTGCGTGCCGCGGTGAAGATCGCCGAGGCGCAGCTCGCCGGGAGTGCCGCCTGATGGCCGCCGCCGCAACGGCACGCCGGGCGGCCCCAGCACGTCGCCCGGTCCCGGTCCGCCGCCCGGGCGGGCAGCTGATCCCGATCGCGGTCGGCACCGCCACCGCCGTCCGCAACCTTCCCGACTCGAGTCTGATGGTGCGGATGACCCGTGGGCGGGCCTGGATCGCGGTGCTCGGCTTTCTGCTCGTCGGGATCGTCGCCCTCAACGTGATGACGCTCAGCCTCGCCGCCGGATCGGGCCACGTCGACCAGAACATCCAGGCGCTTGACGAAGAGAACTCGTTCCTGCGCGGCCTCGACGCGCAGAGGTCCGGCGCCGATCGGATTCGTCACGACGCGGCCGAACTCGGCCTCAGCGCTGCCGCGGTTGATCAGGTCGGCTCGGTACGGGCGACTTCGGGGGATATCGAGACCGCGGCGCGGCGCCTGGCCGCCGCCGAAACGGCCTACTGAGGCGCGATGCGCACGATTGAGCGCAGGATCGGTCTCCTCTTCGCCGGCTTCCTGCTCTGCTTCCTCGTCATCGCCGGGCGGGCTTTCTGGCTGCAGGGGGTGCAGGGCTCGAAGCTAGCCTCGGAGGCGGCTTACCAACAGACCGACGTGGTAACCGTGCCCGGTCTGCGCGGCAGCATCCTCGACCGCTTCGGCAATCCGCTCGCCGTCTCCGAAGACGCGAAGACGATCTACGCGACGCCCTACCAGGTGAAGCGACCGCGCCAGACGGCCGAGAAACTCGCCTCGATCCTCGACCTGGAAGAGGATGAAGTGCTGGAAAGCCTCAGCGAAGACTCCGGTTTCGCCTACGTGGCCCGCAAGGTCGACCTACCCAGCGCCGCGCGGGTCGCACGGTTGGAGCTGCCCGGGATCGGTGAGCTGCCCGACAGCCGGCGGACCTATCCGCAGGGCACCCTCGCCGCACAGACGATCGGCGCCGTCGGCGACGAAAACCAGGGCCTGACCGGGCTCGAGCAAGGCGACGACTCGGTTCTCGCCGGAAGCGACGGCGAACGGCGGATTGTCAACGACGCCCTGGGCGAACCGATCCGTCTGGAAACCGTGAACGAGGCCGATGACGGCGAAGACCTGCGCTTGACGCTCGACCCGGCGATCCAGAAATACGCCGAGCAGGCGCTTGCCGAAGTCGGCGAAGCCTATTCGCCGAAAGGCGCCACGGCGATCGTGATGAACCCGCGCAACTCGCAGCTCCTCGCAGTCGCCAACTGGCCACCGGTGGACCCGGAAGACCTCGAACACGCCGATCCCGACGACCTGCTCAACCGCGCGACCGGGTTCACCTATGAGCCAGGCTCGACCTTCAAGGCGTTCACGGTCTCGGCGGCCCTGGAAGAAAAGCTGGTGACGCCGGAGTCGACGTTCACTCTGCCGCCGCAGCTCCATGTCGCCGACCGGATCATCGAAGACGCCGAGGCGCGGCCGACGGTGACGCTGAGCGTCGCCGAAATCCTCGCCCACTCCTCGAACGTCGGCGCGGCGACGATCGGCCTGCGGCTCGGCGCTGAGAAATTCTCCCGCTGGATCAACCGCTTCGGCTTCGGCCGCCCCACCGGCGTCCAGTTGCCGGCCGAGGAACAGGGCCTCGTGCTGCCGCTCGACGAATACTCGGGCTCGACGATGGGCAACCTGCCGATCGGCCAGGGCCTGGGTGTGACGCCGATGCAGATGATTGCCGGCTACGCGGCGATCGCCAACGGCGGCTACCTCCGTCCGCCGCAGCTCGTCGAACAGGTTGGTGACGAAGCGGTGCACGAGCCGCGCGGCCGCCGCGTGATCTCCGCCGACGTCGCCAGCGAGGTGCGGACCATGCTCGAAGGTGTCCTTGCCGCGGGCGGAACCGCTTCGGAGGTGAGTGTTCCCGGTTACACGCTGGCCGGGAAGACCGGTACCGCGGAGGTGGCTGAAAACGGGACTTATTCGGAGACGAAATACGTGGCTTCGTTCATCGGGTTTGCGCCGGCGCAGGACCCGCGGCTGCTCGTTGCGGTGATCGTTGACCAGCCGCAGGGGGAAATCTACGGTGGGTCGGTGGCGGCGCCGGCGTTTGGCAAGATCGCCGGCTTCGCGCTTCCCTATCTGGGTGTGCCACAGGAATAGACACGAGGCCGTTCCACACATCGGCGGCGCGTATGCCGGAAACCTTTACGCTGCTATTCCTGCAACAATGACCGGAGCAGCTGGATTCTGGATTGATCTCAGAAAGGCCCGCCCTCGGCGGGTCTTTCGCATTGAGGGGGCTCCGACGCTCGCAGGGTGACGCCGGAACCGGTGGCCTACTGCCGCATGGTCTGGACGATCATCCAGACCAGTAGCAGCTGGATCGCTGGATCGATCTCCATTTGACCTCCTTTCTCTCGGGGACAAACCGGGGAGGATGCCCGCTGCGAGAGACCGGAGGGTGGGACCTCCAGACAATCCACGCCACCTTTTGTCAGGTTACAAAACGTTGCGGCGGTCATCGCCCTGACGGTCGTCGAGGTCGGGGGTCGGGCGTCCCTCCTGCTTGCTGGGTTTTTCGCCTTGGAGCTTGCGGCCGCCCGAGGAGGGTTCTGGGGCGAAAAACGGACGCCGCTGCGCTGGAGGGACACCCGACCCCCGACCTAGAATCGCCTGCGTGAGACTGAAAGAGCTTGCGAACGAGGCTGGTGGAGCCCGAGTTGTGGGCGACGGCACTGTGGAGGTCGGTGAGCTTGCCTATGACAGCAGGAAAGTTGGGCCGGGGGCGCTTTTCTTTTGCGTGCCTGGAGATAAGGTCGATGGGCATGCGTTTGCCGATGCGGCCGTGGAGGCAGGGGCTAGTGCTCTGGTCGTCGAGGAGCGACAGAAGCCGGACGTACCTCAGGTGGTGGTGCCGGACGCGCGAGCGGCTATGGCGCCCGTTGCCGCCCGCTTCTACGGCGACCCCACCGAGAAGCTGAGGGTCGCCGGGATCACCGGGACCAACGGGAAGACGACCACGGCCTTCTTGTTGCGGGAGATTCTGGAAGCCGCCGAGGCGCGTGAGGGTGGGATGCAGTGCGGACTGTTGGGGACCGTGAAGCAGGTTGTCGGTGGGGTGGAGGAGGAGGTCGAGCGGACCACTCCCGAGGCGATCGATCTGCAGGGGACCTTTCGCCGCATGCTTGAAGGTGACGATCGAGCGTGCGCCATGGAGGTGTCCTCGCATGCGCTGAAACTGCATCGCTGCGATGCGATTCAGTTCGACGTCGCTCTCTTTACCAACCTCACTCAGGACCACCTCGACTTTCATGCCGACATGGAGGAGTACTTCGCATCCAAGCGGCTCTTGTTCGAGATGGGGCCGCGTACAGCGATCGTCAACGTCGACGGCCCCTACGGACGCCGGCTCGCCGGGGAACTTGAAAACCTCGCCGGACTCTCCGAGTGCCTCACCTTCTCCGCGGAAGGCAACGAGGCCCACATCGTTGCCAGCGACGTCTCACTGAGTCTCGCCGGGGCGGAGTTCACCGTGACTCAGCCGCTCGGCGGGCTCAAGACCTCACTCGGAGCCCGTTTCAGGCCTCCGGCTGGCGTCATACGGACGCTGCTTCCTGGCCATTTCAACGTTTCCAATGCGCTTGGGGCGTTTGCTGCCGCGGTGGCTCTCGGCGTCGCGCCCGATGCCGCCGCCGCTGGCCTCGCACAAGCCGCCCCGCCGCCCGGGCGCTTCGAGCCGATCGACGAGGGGCAGGCTTTCTCGGTCCTCGTCGACTACGCGCACACGCCTGACTCGCTGGAGAACGTGCTGCGGGCGGCGCGTCGGTTGGGTGGGGGTCGGGTGATCTCGGTCTTTGGCGCCGGTGGGGACCGTGACCGCGGCAAGCGGCCGTTGATGGGCCGGGCGGGCGCTGAGCTTTCCGATCTGGCGATCGTCACCTCCGACAACCCGCGCTCCGAGGACCCGGAGGCGATCGTCGCCGAAGTCGCCGCAGGAGTTGGCGGTGAGGGTGGGGTGGAGCTCGAGGTCGATCGGCGGGCCGCGATCGCACGGGCTCTCACCGAGGCTCGGCCCGGGGACACCGTCGTTATCGCCGGCAAGGGCCACGAGCAGGGGCAGGAGTTCGAGAACGGGCGCAAGATCCCCTTTGACGACCGCGACGTGGCGCGTGAGGAGCTGCGTCGATTGTCGGACGAGGGCCGACTGTCAGCGGCGTCGCCTCGATGAACCTCACCGCCGAGCAGATCGCCGCGGCGATGGAAGCCGAGATCATCGTGCGCGGCGATGAGAGCGGGCCGCGGCGGGCGGTCATTGACTCTGCGGAGGCTGGGGAGGGGGATCTATTTTTTGGCCTTCGAGGAGAGCGGGTCGACGGCGGAGAATTCGCCCCCGCCGCTCTCGAGGCGGGGGCTTGGGGAGTCGTTGCGAAAGCGGCCCCGGTGCGTTCGTTATTTGTCGGCTCAGAGGCGACAAAAGGCGAACGCAAGTCGCCTGATGGCTGGGTTTTCGCGGTGGACGACCCACTGAAGGCGCTGCAGGCGCTCGCCACCGCCTGGCGTCGCGAGCTCGGCGCCCCCGTCGTTGGCATCACCGGCTCGGTCGGCAAGACCTCGGTCAAGGACATCGCCCGGGCGCTGCTGCCCGGCGGGGTCCACGCCAACCGCGAGAACCTCAACACCGAGATCGGGCTGCCGCTGACCGTGCTCGAAGCGCCCGCGGACACCGAGCTGCTCGTCCTGGAGATGGCGATGCGCGGCCCCGGCCAGATCGCCGAATTGGCCGCGATCGCGGAGCCGCTGGTCGGCGTGATCACCAACGTCGGCCCGGTCCACGTCGAGCTGCTTGGCTCGATCGAGGCGGTCGCAGCGGCCAAGGCGGAGATCCTTGCGGCGCTCCCCTCCGACGGCACCGCCGTGGTACCCGTCGAGGCGGGCGAGCTCGAGCCCCATCTGCCTGAGGCTCCGAACCTGCTGCGCTTTGGACCCGGCGGTGATATCGAGGCCGTCGAGAATCGGGTCGAGGATGGCGTCACCGAGGCGCTGATCTCGACCCCCATCGGCGAGGCGCGTTTCCATTTCCCTTTTGCCGAGGCGCATAATCTGACCAACGCTCTCGCCGCGATCGGGGCGGGTGTCGCGCTCGGCGCGCCGCTCGGGGAGATGGCCGACCGCGCTGCGAACATAGGCTTCTCCCGCTTCCGGGGCGAGCGCCTCGAGCTAGGTGACGGGATCGTCCTGGTGAACGACTGCTACAACGCCAACCCAGTGTCGATGCGCGCTGCGCTGGACCACCTCGGCTCAATCGAGGGGGCGCGACGCATTGCTGTGCTCGGCGAGATGGCAGAGCTCGGCGACGGGGCCCCGACCTACCACCGCGAAGTCGGCGCGCACGCTCGCGCTGCGGGGGTCGACCTGTTGATCGGCGTCGGCGAGCCGGCGCGTGATTACGACCCCGACGAGCTGGTCGGGGACCCCGCCGAGGCGGCCGAGCTGCTCGCCGCGCAGCTCGAGCCGGGTGACACGATCCTGGTCAAGGGTTCGCGCTCGGCCGGGCTCGAGGCCGTCGCCGAGACCCTGGCGGAGCTGCGCTGATGGGTGAGGTGTTGATCGCCGGCATGGCGGCGATGCTGATCTGCATCTTCCTCGGCCCCAAGTTCATCGAGTACCTGCGGGTCAAGGAGTTCGGCCAGCACATCCGCGAGGACGGGCCGCAGGAGCACCACGCTAAGGCCGGCACGCCGACGATGGGCGGCCTGATCGTCTTCGCCGCCATCTGCGTCCCCTACCTGGTCCTCTCCGACCGCGACGCGCAGAGCCTCGCCGTCTTCGGAGTCGCCATCGGCTGCGCCGCGCTCGGCTTCGCCGACGATTTCACCAAGATCGTCAAACGGCGCTCGCTCGGCCTCTCCGCGCGCTGGAAGCTGGTTGGACAGCTGGGCTTGGCGCTGGTCCTGTGGTGGGTTGCCCGTCACTCGGTCGGCCTCGAGCCGACGCTCTTCTTCCGCATCGGCGACGCCAGCCTCGACCTCGGCCCGGTGCTCTACTTCGTCCTCGTCTTCCTCGTCATCGCCGGCACCTCCAACGGCGTCAACCTCACCGACGGCCTCGACGGACTCGCCGCCGGGTCCTGCGCGATCGTCCTGCTCGCCTACACGGCGATCTGCTTCGTCACCAACGAGCAGCAGAATCTGGCACTGCTCTCCGCCTGCCTGGTCGGCGCCTGCGTCGGCTTCCTCTGGTTCAACGCCTTCCCGGCGTCGATATTCATGGGGGACACCGGCTCGCTCGGCCTCGGCGGGGCGATCGGCGCCCTCGCGGTGATGACCCAGACCGAGGTGCTGCTGGTCATCATCGGCGGCATCTTCGTGATCGAGGCGCTCTCGGTCGCGATCCAGGTCTTCTCCTTCAAGACCTTCCGCCGCCGCGTCCTCCTCATGGCCCCCCTTCACCACCACTTCGAGATGATGGCCTGGTCGGAGACGAAGATCATGCTGCGCTTCTGGATCATCGCCGCCGTCTGCTCCGGCATCGGCTTCACGCTGTACCAGCAGTCGATCGGCCGCTGATTTCGTTCGCATAGAGGGCGAAAGCCGAACGAAGCTCAGGGGAACATCTGTTCGCCTGCCTAGAATGGGCTGAGTGGCTGCCTCTGAGCGAATCGTCATCTCGGGTGCGCGTGAGCACAACCTGAAGGACATCGACGTCGAGCTGCCCCGCGACGCGCTGATCGTGATCACCGGGCTCTCGGGCTCCGGCAAGTCGAGCCTCGCCTTCGACACGATCTACGCCGAGGGACAGCGGCGCTACGTCGAGTCGCTCTCGGCCTACGCGCGCCAGTTCCTCGGCCTGATGGAGAAGCCCGACGTCGACTCGATCGAGGGGCTCTCGCCGGCGATCTCGATCGACCAGAAGACGACCTCGCGCAACCCGCGCTCGACCGTCGGCACCGTGACCGAGATCTACGACTACCTGCGCCTGCTCTGGGCGCGGATCGGCGTGCCGCACTGTCCCGACGTGCGGCGAGGAGATCACCGGCCAGACCCAGGAGCAGATCGTCGACCGGCTGATGACCCTCGAGGAGGGGACGAAATTCATGGTGATGGCGCCGGTCGTGCGCGGGCGCAAAGGCGAGTACGGCAAGTTGCTCGACCAGATGCGGCTGGAGGGCTACTCGCGGGTCAAGATCAACGGCGAGCTGCGCCGCCTCGACGAGGAGATCGTCCTCGACAAGAAGTACAAACACGACGTCTCCGTCGTCGTCGACCGGCTGGTGATGAAGACCGACCTGCGCCGCCGCCTCTCCGAGTCGGTCGAGGCCGCCGCGGGCCTCGCCGCCGGCCTGGTCGAAGTCGAGATGGTCGATGACAAGGCCGAGACGCTGCTCTTCTCCGAGCAGTTCGCCTGCCTCAACTGCGGCACCTCGATCCCCGAGCTGGAGCCGCGGATCTTCTCCTTCAACTCACCGCACGGCGCCTGCGAGCGCTGCCACGGGCTCGGCTTCCAGCGCGTGATCGACCCCGAGCTGGTCGTCCCCGACCCGACCCTCTCGCTCGGCGAGGGCGCCCTGCAGCCCTGGAACCGCGGCATCACCGCCTACTGGAAGCGGCTGATCGCGGCCGTCGCCGAGGAGTACGGCGTCGACCTCGACAAGCCCTGGTCGAAGCTGAAGAAGACCGAGAAAGAGATCTTCCTCTACGGCACCGGCGGCGAGCGCCACCAGGTCACCTACACCAACCGCTTCGGCCGCCGCCGCTCCTACAAGGTCCGCTTCGAGGGGATCGTCAACAACCTCGAGCGCCGCTACGAGGAGACCGACTCGGAGACCAACCGCGAGCGGATCGAGGGCTACATGGCCGAGCAGCCCTGTCCCGACTGCAAGGGCGCGCGCCTGCGGCCGGAGAGCCTCGCGGTCAAGGTCGGCGGGCTCAGCATCGCCGAGTACACCGAGCTCTCGGCGCGGGCGGCGCAGTGAGTGGATCCAGGCGCTGGAGCTGACCGAGACCGAGCGGGCGATCGCGCGGCTGATCGTGCGCGAGATCTCCGAACGGCTCGCCTTCCTCGAGAACGTCGGCATCGGCTACCTCTCGCTGGCCCGCTCGGCCCGCTCGCTCTCCGGCGGCGAGGCGCAGCGGATCCGCCTCGCGACCCAGATCGGCTCCAGCCTGGTCGGGGTGATGTACGTGCTCGACGAGCCCTCGATCGGCCTGCACCAGCGCGACAACGAGAAGCTGATCGCGACGCTCGACCGCCTGCGCGACCTCGGCAACACGGTGATCGTGGTCGAGCACGACGAGGGCACGATGCTCGCCGCCGACCACCTGGTCGACCTCGGGCCCGGTGCCGGCGAACACGGCGGCCACGTGATCGCCGCCGGCACGCCCGCCGAGGTCGCCAAGGACCCGGCCTCGCTGACCGGCCAGTACCTCTCCGGCAAGCGAGAGATCGAGGTGCCGGCCGAGCGCCGCGAGCCGCGCGGCGCGCTGCTCGTCCGCGGCGCCCGCGAACACAACCTCAAGGAGATCGACGTGGCGATCCCGCTCGGCGTCTTCTGCTGCGTCACCGGCGTCTCCGGCTCGGGCAAGTCGACCCTGGTCAACGAGACCCTGCACCACGCGGTCGCCAACCGCCTGCATCAGGCGAAGCTGCGCCCTGGCGCGCACGACGGCATCGACGGGCTCAGCCAGATCGACAAGATCATCAACATCGACCAGTCGCCGATCGGCCGCACGCCGCGCTCCAACCCGGCCACCTACACCGGCGTCTTCGACCACATCCGCCAGCTCTTCACCCAGACCCAGGAGGCGCGGGCGCGCGGCTACAAGCCGGGCCGCTTCAGCTTCAACGTCAAAGGCGGCCGCTGCGAGGTCTGCCGCGGCGACGGCCAGATCAAGATCGAGATGCACTTCCTGCCCGACGTCTACGTCCCCTGCGAGCAGTGCCACGGCAAGCCGCTACAACCGCGAGACGCTCGAGGTCCGCTTCAAAGGCAAGAGCATCGCCGACGTGCTCGAGATGTCGGTCGAGGAGGCGGTCACCTTCTTCGAGAACGTGCCGAAGATCGCCCGCCGCCTGCGCACCCTGCACGACGTCGGCCTCGACTACATCCGCCTCGGCCAGGCCGCGACGACGCTCTCCGGCGGCGAGGCGCAGCGGGTCAAGCTGGCGACCGAGCTCTCCAAAGTCGCCACCGGCGACACCCTCTACATCCTCGACGAGCCGACCACCGGGTTGCACTTCGCCGACGTGCAGCGGCTGCTCGACGTGCTCGGCCGCTTGGTCGACGCCGGCAACACCGTGGTCGTGATCGAGCACAACCTCGACGTGATCAAGACCGCCGACCGGCTCGATCGACCTCGGGCCGGAAGGTGGCGACGCGGGCGGGGAAGTCGTCGCGACCGGCACCCCCGAGGAGGTCGCTGCGGTCCAGGCTTCACACACCGGTCGCTTCCTCGCCGAGCTGGTCGAGCCGGCCCGACCAAAACGAACCCGCAAACGCCGCGAGCCGGTCGCCGCGTAGCGCTACATTTTGGAGTGAAGTTCGCGGCAAGCGGGTAAGGGCAGGGCTGAAAAGGAGGAGCTCATGCCCCGATCGGCTTGGAAACGATTCTCGATCTTGTTCGGAGCGCTGTTGGTGTTCGCCTCGCTCGTCGCTGGCTGTGGCGGCAGTGACGGCGGTGGCACCAAGATCGCCCTACTGCTTCCCGAGAACGAAACGCCGCGCTACGAAGCGCACGACCGCCCCGAATTCGAAGAGAACGTCGAAGCGGAATGCGAAGACTGCGAAATCCTCTACAGCAACGCGACCGGCGACGCGTCCAAACAGCAGAGTCAGGCCGAAGCGGCGCTGACCCAGGGCGCCGAAGTGATGGTGCTCGATCCGGTCGACGCCAAATCGGCCGCGGCGATGGTCGAAAAGGCGAAAGCCCAGGACGTTCCGGTGCTCTCCTACGACAGGCTGATCGAAAACGCCGAAGTCGACTACTACGTCTCCTTCGACAACGTCGAGGTCGGTGAACTGCAGGCGGAATCGCTTGCGGAAAAACTGAAAGAAGACGGCAGCCCCCAAGGCCCGATCGTGAAGGTCAACGGCGACCCCGCCGACAGCAACGCCGCGCTCTTCAAGGAAGGCTCGAACAAAGGGTTCGAAGCCGCCGGGGTCAAAGTCGCCAAGGAATACGACACGCCCGAATGGTCGGCGACGAACGCCCAGAACGAGATGCAGCAGGCAATCACGGCGCTCGGCAATAACGGGTTCGAAGGCGTCTACGGAGCCAATGACGAAATGGCCGCCGGCTCGATCGCCGCGATGAAATCGGCCGGCATCAATCCGGAAGAAAGGCCGAGCACCGGCCAGGACGCCACCGTTGCCGGCGTGCAGCGAATCATCGCCGGGCAGCAGTACATGACCGTCTACAAGGCCACCGACAAGCAGACGAAAGTGGCGGCTGAAATCGCCGTCGCGCTCGCCGAAGGCGAAGAATTCCCGCAGGGCAAGATCACCGAAGAAGTCGACAACGGAAAAACCAAAGTGCCGTCGGTTCTGCTCGAACCGGTCGCGGTGACGAAAGACAACGTCAACGACACCGTCGTCAAAGACGAATTCATCACCGCCGACGAACTCTGCACCGGCGCCTATGCGAAAGCCTGCAAAGAAGCGGGGATCTCCTAAGGCGCGGGAGAACGGGCGATGAGCTCAAACGGTGCGCTCCTCGAGCTCGACGAGGTGAGCAAGCGATTCGGCCCGGTCCAGGCTCTGGACCGGGTCGACTTCGCCGTCCAGGCCGGGGAGGTCGTCGGCCTGGTCGGGGACAACGGCGCCGGCAAGTCGACGCTGGTGAAGACGATCGCCGGCATCCACACCGCCGACGAGGGGACGATGCGTTTCGACGGCAGCGAGATAAAGGTCTCGCGGCCGCAGGACGCAACCCGGCTCGGGATCGCGACCGTCTACCAGGATCTCGCCCTCTGCGACAACCTCGATGTCGTCGCCAACATCTTCCTCGGCCAGGAGGAGGTCGCGCAGGGCCCCGGGGAGGTTTCGCGCCAGCTCGACGAGGCGAAGATGGAGCACCGCGCGGGTGAGCTGCTCTCCAGTCTCGCTGTGACGATCCCCAGCGTTCGAACGGAGGTCGGCACCCTCTCCGGCGGACAGCGCCAGCAGGTTGCGGTCGCGCGCTCCCTCCTCGGCGAGCCCCGCGTCGTCCTGCTGGACGAGCCCACGGCGGCGCTTGGGGTGCCGCAGACCAAGCAGGTGCTGGAGCTGATCGGGCGTCTGAAAGAGCGGGGGTTGGGAGTGGTCGTGATCAGTCACAACCTCGCCAATGTCTTCGAGGTGGCGGATCGGATCGTCGTCCTGCGCCTCGGCCGAACCGCCGGGGACTTCAAGGCGGAAGCGACGACCGAGGAGCACGTCGTCTCGGCGATCACCGGCATCGGCGAGGGCGGCAACGGCCGAGACGCGGGGGACGAGCGAGAGGAGGAGAGATGAGGGGCGAGAGTGCGACCGCACCGGCGCCGGCGGCCGAGCAGCCTGGCGGTTCGAGCCTGCTCAGCCGAGAGTCCCTGCGGCGCCTCGTCCAGGGCGATCTGGCGTCTGTCCGCGTCGTCCTCGGCCTGGCGCTGATCTGGATCATCTTCCAGTCCCAGAACGACCGCTTTCTCTCCGCCGAGAACCTGACCAACCTGATGCTGCAGATCACGGCGATCGGTCTGATCTCGGTTGGCATCGTCTACGTATTGCTGCTGGGTGAGATAGACCTCTCGGTGGGTGCGGTCAGCGGCCTCGCCGCCGGGGTGATGGCGGTGCTCAACGTCAATCACGGTTGGAGCCCCTACCTGGCGATCGTCGCGGCGGTCCTGGTCGGCACCGTGATCGGGCTGCTCCAGGGCTCGCTCTTCAGCCGCTTCGTCATTCCCTCGTTCGTCGTCACGCTCGCGGGCTTACTGGCCTGGCAGGGCGCGCTATTGCAGGTGCTCGGCTCGACCGGGACGATCAACCTCACCGACCCGAAGATCACCGGCCTTGCCAACACCTTCTACTCCGACGCCGTGGGCTGGGTCTTCTGCGCGATCGTGATCGCCGCCTTTGCCGGCGTCGTCTTCGTCGGCCACAGGCGCCGTGTGGCGGCGGGGCTGGCAGGTGAGAGCGTTCCGACGCTTGCCTTCCGGGTGGGCTTGGTCGCGGCGATCTCAATCGTTGCCGTGGCGATCCTCAATTCCGATCGCGGCGTGCCCCTGGCGCTGCTGATCCTGCTCGCCTTCGTCGTCGGCATGGAGTACGTGGTCAAGCGAACTCGCTTCGGGCGCCATGTCTACGCCGTCGGCGGCAACGCCGAGGCGACTCGCCGTGCCGGCGTGCGGGTCAACGGCGTGCGGGTGGCGGTCTTCGCCATCTCCGGCTCGATGGCGGCGATCGGCGGCATCATGGCCGCCTCGCGCCTGTTGGCCGTCAACCAGGGCTCGGGGGGCAGCGAACTGCTGCTGCTGGCGATCGCGGGGCCGGTGATCGCCGGGACCAGCCTCTTCGGTGGCCGCGGCTCGGTCTGGACCGCGCTGCTCGGTGCCCTGGTGATCGGCTCGATCTCCAACGGCATGGACCTGCTCGCCCTCTCCTCGGCGGTCAAGTTCATGGTCACCGGCGGCGTCCTCCTGCTCGCCGTCCTGGTAGACGCAATCGCCCGCCAGCAGCGCCAGGCAGCGGGCCGCGTCTAACTGTCGATCAGCAGCGAGGCGCCGATCGCTCCGCCCAGGTCGCCCAGCGAGGCGACGTGGACCACGGGCGGGCGCTCGCTGACGAAGAGGTGCTTGCCCATCTCCGCGGTGAGCGCCTCCATATAGCGATCGCCGAAGCGGACGCCGAGGCCGCCGCCGAAGATCACCGCTTCGACGTCGAGCAGGTTTATCGCCGAGGCGACCCCGGTCCCCAGCGCCTCGATCGCCCGGTCGATCAGCTTTTCGGCGAGGTGATCGCCATGGTCGATCGCGCGCTCCCAGATGCCGCTGGTCAGGCGAGGTTTGCCGTGCTTCTCCATCAGCTTGAAGAGGTCGGTCTTGTGGCCCTCCTCGTGCTCGCGTCGCGCCTCGGCTTCCATCGCGGCCCGGCCCGCGTAGGCCTCCATGCAGCCCTTGCGCCCACAGGGGCACCTGGCGCCGCCACGCTTCACAACCATGTGGCCGATCTCACCGGCCGCACCGCGGCCGAGCCATGGCTTGCCGTCGAGGACGAGACCGCCGCCGACCCCGGTGCCCCAGAAGACGCCGATCAGGCTCTGGAACTCGCGCCCGGCGCCGAGTTGGAACTCGGCTTCGGTCGCGACCTGTACGTCATTGCCGATCCGGACAGGGGTTCCCAACGCCTGGGAGAGCGTTTCGCCGAGCGGGAAGCTGCCTTCCCAATTGGGCAGGTTGCGGGCCGTGGATACGACGCCCGTGTCGCCATCGGCGTCTCCCGGTGAGCCGACCCCGACGCCGGCGAGGTCCTCGGGCTGAATGCCGGCAGCAGATGCCGCTTCGCGCAGCGCACCCTCCATCGCTCGCGCCACGTCCTCCGGCCCTCCCTCGGTCGGAGTCGGCTGCCGCGCTTCCCCGCTCACCGAACCGTCGGCCTCGACGACCACCGTCTGGATCTTCGTCCCGCCGAGGTCGATGCCGCCGCGCAGATCGCTCACGATCGTCAGTCTATGTCGCCGAATGGACCGTGGCTGGCGACTTTGGTGGCAGAAGCGGCGCTGGTATGAGCGCAACCGGCGCATCTCGCGACGCATTCGACTCGCCCGTCACGCCGCGCGCGGTGGTTTCTATATTCGCCAGCCGGTTGAGGGGGAGGTGCTCGAGGCGCTCGACGAGGGGCGGCTGCGGATCGGAGCGGGGACGCTGCTCGAGCCAGGTTGCTGGTTGACCCTGGCCGACAACGCGCGGATCGAGATCGGCGAGGGCTGCTTCCTCAACCGCAACACGATGCTGGCGGCGTACGAGCGGATTGAGATCGGCGAGCACACGATGTTCGCCAACGGCTGTTTCGTCGGCGACGGCGAGCACCGCTTCGACGATCCCGAGACGCCGATCACTTGGCAGGGCTTCACCAGCAAGGGCCCGGTCAAGATCGGCTCCAACTGCTGGTTTGGCGTCAACGTCGCCGTGACCAGCGGCGTGACGATCGGCGATCGCTGCGTAATTGGCGCAAATTCCGTAATTACCAAGGACGTGCCCTCTGGCTCGATCGCCGCGGGCGCGCCTGGGCGTGTGATCAAGCCCATAGATTTCCGCCACTGAGTGCCTATACTGATCTTTCGGCCGTGACCCCAACCGGGCATGGACCAATGAGCCTTCTACTGACTGAGCCTTCGCATGCAAGAGCAGGCGTGAAGCTCGTCCGCGCTAAGGACGATCTGCGAAGGCTGCTCGCAGAGCCCCGTCGTGAAGGCCGGTCGATCGGCCTGGTGCCGACGATGGGCTATCTGCACGAGGGCCACCTCTCGCTCCTGCGCGCCGCCCGGGTCGAGTGCGACGTCGTCGTGATGAGCCTCTTCGTCAACCCGACTCAGTTCGGCCCCGACGAGGACCTCGATCGCTATCCGCGCGACGAGGAGCGCGATGCGGAGCTCGCCGGCGAGGCCGGCGTCGACCTGATCTACGCGCCGCCCGTCGAGCAGGTCTACCCGGACGGGTTCTCGACCTTCGTCGAGGTCAAGGGGCTGACCGAGGTGCTCTGCGGCGATCCGGCCCGGCGCGGCCCCGAGCATTTCCGCGGCGTCACCACCGTCGTCGCCAAGCTCTTCAACACCGTCCAACCAGACGTTGCCTACTTCGGCCAGAAGGACGCCCAGCAGGTGGCGGTGATCCGCCGCATGGTCCGCGACCTCGACATCCCCGTCCAGATCGAGGCACTGCCGATCGTGCGCGAGCCGGACGGCTTGGCGCTGAGCTCGCGCAACGCCTACTTGAGCCCGGCCGAGCGAGAGCAGGCGACGGCGCTTTCGCGGGCGCTGCGGACCATCGAGGAACAGGTGCGAGCGGGCGGTCGACTGCAGGCGGCTCTCGAAGCCGGCCGAGCCGAGCTGGCCAGGGCCGGAATCGAGCCCGAGTACCTGGAGGCGCGCGACGCCGAGAACTTGCAGCCGGCAGCCGACTTGAATGGCCGGCCGGTTTTGATCGCGATTGCGGCCCCCGTTGGCCGGGCGCGGTTGATCGACAACTTGACAATCGCCGGCGACGGCGGGAGAGAGGAAGGCAGCTGATGCAAAGGCAGATGCTCAAGTCCAAGATTCACCGAGCGACGGTGACCGATTGCGACGTCGATTACATCGGCAGCATCACGGTCGACACCGAGCTGATGGCGTCCGCGGATCTGATCACCAACGAGCAGGTCCATGTCTGGGACATCGACAACGGCGCCCGCTTCGTCACCTACGTGATCGACGGCGAGCCCGGTTCGGGCACGATGCAGGTCAACGGCGCCGCCGCCCACCTGACCCGTCCCGGCCACAAGATCATCGTCGCCTCCTTCGGCGCCTACGACGAGCGTGATCTGGAGACCTACTCGCCGGTCGTCGTCCACGTCGATGACGACAACGTCTCCGTCGCCGTCGACAGCCATCCGGAGGTGCTGCTCTCCCAGGAGGTTCTCTCATGAGCGATCGACAGCCCGTCACCCTGCCGCGCCTGGCCGAGATGAAGGAGGCCGGTGAGCCGATCGTGATGGTCACCGCCTACGACTACCCGTCGGCCCGCGTCGCCGAGGAGGCCGGCGTCGACCTCGTCCTGGTCGGCGATACCGCCGCGATGGTCGTGCTCGGCTATCCGGGCACCGAGCCGGTCTCGATGGAGGAGATGATCATGCTCGGCAAAGCCGTCCGCCGTGGCGTGAAGACCCCGCTGGTGGTCGGTGACATGCCGATGGGCAGCTACGAGGCCAGCAACGAGCTGGCCGTGCAGAACGCCCAGCGCCTGGTCAAGGAGACCGGCTGCCAGGTGGTCAAGCTGGAGGCGGGGGGGACGTCGGTCGAGCGCGCCAGGGCAATCGTCCGCGCCGGTATCCCGGTGATGGGTCACGTCGGCCTCACCCCGCAGACGGCAACCGCCCTCGGTGGCTACAAGACGCAGGGCAAGACCGCGCAGGGTGCAATTCAGCTTCTCGAGGACGCGCTCGCGCTGCAGTCGGTCGGTTGCTTCTCGATCGTCTTCGAGGCCGTCCCGGCGGCGATTGCCGAGGCGATCGTCGCAAAGCTCGACATCCCCGCGATCGGCATCGGCGCCGGCCCCGCGACCGCCGGCCAAGTGCTCGTCTACCACGACCTGCTTGGGATCAGCACCGGCCGCTCACCCAAATTCGTCAAGCGCTACGCCGAGATCCACCAGGCGATGGTCGAGGGTGTCAGCCGCTACACCGCCGACGTCCGCTCACGCCACTTCCCCGAGCCGGACCACGTCTACAGCGTCGAGCCGGCCGAGCTGGCCGAGTTCCAGCACTACCTCGAACAGAAGGACGGCCTGGGCTCGAGCGCGTCCTGGGCCTGGGAGCCGCTGCCCTGAGGCATAGCATCCACGGCGATGAGCCCTACGGCCGAGCAGCGGCGGGCTGAGCTGGTCAGCCTCTACGAAGAGGTGCAGGGGTGCACGAAGTGCCCATTGCACGAGACGCGCGGCAAGGCGGTGTTCGGAGCCGGGGACGCTGACGCCGAGGTGATGTTCGTCGGCGAGGCGCCGGGGGCCGAAGAGGACCGCCAGGGCTTGCCTTTCGTCGGTCGCGCGGGCCAGCTCCTCAACCAGTTGCTGGAAGGCATCGGCCTCTCGAGGGAGGACGTTTTCATCGCCAACGTGCTGAAGAGCCGGCCGCCGGGCAATCGCGACCCTCAACCGCTCGAGATCGAGGCCTGCCGCCCCTACCTGTTCGAGCAGGTGCGGTTGATCGAGCCACGCGTCGTCTGCACCCTGGGCAACTTCGCCACCAAGCTGCTGAGCGGCAACCCGACCGGGATCACCCGCGTGCGGGGGACGCCACAGGTGCACGAGCTGGGCGGGCGAACGGTCTTCCTGCTGCCGCTCTTCCATCCGGCGGCCGCGCTCCGCACTCCGGCTGTGAAGGAGACCCTGCGGTCCGACCTCGAGCTGTTGCCGCAGCTTCTCGCCGGTCCGCCCCCGGGCGGGGCGCCCCGTGAAGAAGAGGAGATCGAGGAGCCGCTGCCTCCAGACTCACCCCAGCCACCGGCCGACCAGCTCGACTTCTTCGGTTGAGCAACGCGGCGGAGAGGTTCGAGAGCGCCTCGGCGGCCGAGACCGAAGCCGTCGGGGCCAGGCTCGCCGAGCGCCTGCGCGCCGGCGACATCGTCGTCATCAGCGGCGACCTCGGTGCCGGTAAGACGACGCTGATCCGCGGCGCCTGTCGGGCCCTCGGTGTCAAGGGCCCGGTGACCTCACCCACCTTCACGATCGGCCAACGCTACAGCGGTCGGCTGCCGATCTCCCACCTCGACCTCTACCGGCTCGGCGGACTGGCGGACGAGGACCCGGCGCTGCTCGACGATTACCTCGACATTGATTCCGTCGCTTTCGTCGAGTGGCCGGCGGTGGCTGAGCCCGAGCTCGGCGGGCGCAGTGTCCTGGCGGTCCGTTTGGCTCACCTCGGCGGCGACAGGCGCCAGATCGAGGTAGGCAGCGCATCGCCCAGCAAATAAGCGTGTTTCGAAGGGGGATGCTGCCCTGTAGCATCGCTCGCGCACGCAAACCGAAGGAAGGAAGCGCTTTGATGAAGGGACTGAAAACGCTGGCGGCGATCGGACTGGGAATAGCGCTGTTGGCGAGCGCCTCTCCGGCCTCCGCCCAGGGCGCCGCGTTCAAGCACTACGTCGCCTGCGGTCTCTCCCAAAACGCGAAACCCGCGCACCTCTGCCAGAAAGGCCGCAAAAAGGGTGCCTTCTTCCGCAGTAACAACGGCGACGTCTTCTACACCGTCTGCGTCAAATTCCCGACGAAAAAAAACCTCTGTGCGCCTAAACAGGAAGCCAAACAGGGGACGCTCTACGTCAACAAGATCACCTCGAACATCCCCGGTAAGCACCGGGTGAGTTGGTTCGTGGAAGGCAAGCGCGTGGGCTCCTTCGCCTTCAGGATCCCTGGGTAGCGGACGCTGACGTCGGTCGGCTTCGACACGGCGACGGGTGACACCGCCGTCGCCGCGGTGTCCGACGACGACGTGCTCTACGAGGCCCTGGTCGGTCTCTCCGAGAAGGGCGGGCCCCAGCACACCACCGCGTTGCTGGCCGAGATCGAGCGAGCGGCAGCGGCGGCCGGTGGCTGGGGCTCGATCGACCGGCTTGCGGTTGGGATCGGCCCCGGTTCCTTCACCGGCCTTCGCATCGGCATCGCCACGGCGAAGGCACTGGGTCTGAGTCGTGGCTTGCCGCTGGGTGGCGTCGGAACCCTTGATGCGCTCGGTCGCGGTCTCGGCGAGGTGGCGGGCGGGCGATCTTGTCTCGCCGTCCTCGACGCCCGTCGCGGCGAGGTCGCGGCGGCGGCCTACTCGGCGGAGGGAAAGCAACTCTGGGGGCCCTGGCTCGGCGCCCCGGAGGAGCTCGTTGCAGAGATCCCGGCGCTGCCGCTGCCTGCGCTGTGCGGCGGATCGGGCGCGGTACGATTTCGTCAGCAGTTGACGAGCCGGGCGGTCGAGATCCCGGACGACGCCGATCCTGTGCACCACGTCGCCGCACGGCACATCTGCGCCTTGGCGGCGGTCATGCCGGGTAAGGAGGAGTCCGCTTCCGTCGCCCCCATATATCTGAGGCCCCCCGATGCAGAACGGTGGCGTGAGCGAGACCCTCTCAAAGCAGCCGAGTGAGCTGAGCGGCGATCCGCCGGTGCGGCGGCTTGCCTACAGCGACCTGCCGTCGGTGATCTCAATCGAGCGGCGCTCCTTCCCGGCGCCCTGGTCGCTGGCGATGTTCGTGCTCGAGCTCTCCAAGCCGTCGGGGATCTGCCTCGCCGCCACGGCCGGCGACGAGCTGCTGGGCTACTTGGTCTGCTCGCGCTATGACCGCGTCTGGCATGTGATGAACGTCGCCGTGGCGCCGGAGCGCCGGCGGCGGGGAGTGGCCAGCAGCCTGATCACGCGGTTGCTCGCCGAGGCAGGCGAGGAATTGCCGTTCACGCTCGAGGTGCGGGTGTCCAACCGCGACGCGATCGCGATGTACGAGAAGCTCGGTTTCCGCTCGGCCGGGGTGCGACCTCGCTATTACCAGGACAACGGCGAGGACGCCCTGATCATGTGGCTGGACTGATCGCCGCGTGATCCTGGCGATCGAGACCTCCTGCGACGACACCTGCGCCGCCGTCGTCGACGGCGCCGACATCCTCTCCAACCTGATCTCCTCGCAGGACGAGGCGCACGCCAAGTTCGGTGGGATCGTCCCCGAGGTCGCCTCCCGGCACCATCTGGAGCTGGCTGTGCCGGTGGCCGAGGCCGCCCTGGCCGAGGCCGACGTCTCGCTCGACCAGATCGACGCCGTCGCGGTGACGGCAGGGCCGGGCCTGATCGGGGCGCTGCTCGTCGGTCTCAGCACCGCCAAGGCGATCGCAGCGCCGCGCAGGCTGCCGCTGATCCCAGTCGACCACCTGCAGGGTCACGTCGCGGCCAACTTCCTCGCCCCCGAACCGCTCGAGCCGCCCTTCCTTTGCCTGGTGGCGAGCGGTGGCCACACGCTGCTCGCGGGCGTGCACGACCACAGCGGTCATGAGGTGCTCGGGCAGACGCTCGACGACGCGGCGGGGGAGGCCTTCGACAAGGTCGCCCGCCTGCTCGGTCTCGGCTTCCCCGGCGGCCCGGCCTTGCAGCGGCTGGCTGAGGAGGGGGATCCACAGGCGTTCGACCTGCCGGTTGCGATGGCGCGCGATCCCGGCCTCGATTTCAGTTTCAGCGGGCTGAAGACGGCGCTGGTCTACCTCTGCCGCGACCTCGGCCCCGAGGGGGTGGACGAGCGCCGCGCCGACCTGGCGGCGAGCTTCCAGGCGGCCGCGGTCGGCCAGCTCACCGCGAAACTCAAGCGGGCACTGAAGCGCGGTGAGTGGGAGGCGGTCGCCCTGGGGGGCGGGGTCGCGGCAAACGGACCGCTGCGGGAGGCGGTGGCGGCACTGTGCGAGGAACAGGGCCTGCGGTTGAAGCTGGTCCCGTTGGCCCTCTGCACGGACAATGCGGCGATGATCGCCTCGGCCGCCCGCTACGCGCCCTCGCTTTCCTATCCGGACTACCTCTCCTACGACGCCTTTCCGAGCGCTCGACCGCCGCTGTCCGTCTCGTGAGCGCCGAGCTGATTCTCTACTCGCGGCCCGGCTGCCACCTCTGCGATGAGGCATTGGAAGAGTTGGTCGCGCTGCACGGAGAGGGGTACCGCTTCGAGCTGCGCGAGGTCGATATCGAGAGCGACGAGACGCTGCTGCGCAGCATGCTCGAGCGCATTCCGGTGCTCGAGTTGAACGGAGAGATCGTCTCCGAACTTACTCTTGACCAAACCTCCGTTCGTGCTCGGCTCGATACTGTGAGGGCCGATGATTGACCAGGCCGTGGAGGAGCTCGAGGTGCAAGGTGGGCTGATAGGCGACGGCGAGCGGCTCTCGCTCGGCGTCGCGGCGCGGCTCTCCCGCTACCTACAGGTGTTGACCCAGGCCCGCAAGATGGGCCGCGAGACGATCTCCTCGCAGGAACTCTCCGACTACACCCACATCAACCCGACCCAGATCCGCCGCGACCTCTCCGGCTTTGGCAAGTTCGGCAAGCGGGGCGTCGGCTACAACGTCGAGTCGCTGGTGGCGGAGATCCGCAAGATCCTCCGCACCTCCGGCCAGCACAACATCGCCCTCTTCGGCGCCGGCAATCTCGGTCAGGCGATTGCGAGCTCCGACATCTTCGCCGACCACGGCTTCGAGGTCGTCGCCATGTTCGACATCAACCCGGCGGTCGTCGGCACACCGGTGGGCGATCTCACAGTGCGGGATTTCGGTGAGCTCGAGGCTGTCGTCTCCGAGCAGGAGATCGTCGTCGGGGTGCTTGCGGTTCCGGCCGACTCCGCGCAGGCCGTCGCCGATCGCCTCGTCGAGGCTGGCGTCAAAATCATCTTCAACTACTCCGAGCAGCTGCTGCAGGTTCCGCCGGAGGTGACGGTGCACACGTCAAGCCCGGCTGTCGATCTGCTCTACGCCCTGTACTTCTATCTGACCTGAGGACCGGATCCTTGCCCCTGGACCTCGACCTGGCTCGGGAGAGATTCGAGTCTTCCACTGACTTCACGATCGGCCTTGAGGAGGAGTTTGCGATCCTCGACCCGGCCACGCTGGAGCTGGAGCATCGCTTCGAGGACCTCTACGCGGCCTGCCAGAAGGACGAGGTGCTGGCCGAGTCCGCGGCGGGCGAGCTGATCGCCTCGGAGATCGAGATCCGCTCGGGTCGGTCCGAGACCTTCGCCGCGGCGATGAGCGCCCAGCGCGAGCGCCGCAGCCGACTCTTCGAGCTCGCCGACGGGATGGGCCTGGCGCTGGCGGCGATGGGTACCCATCCGTGGGCCAACTACCTCGACCAGCGGATCATCGACACCCCGCACTACAACCGGCTGCGGCAGGAACTGGGCTGGGTCGCGCAGCGCAACAACACCTGGAGCCTGCACGTTCACATGGGCGTGCGGGGGGCCGACCGGGCGATCGCGGTCTGCGACTGGCTGCGCGAGCTCCTGCCCATTCTGCTCGCCGCGTCGGCCAATTCCCCCTTTCTCGACCGCCGCGACACCGGTCTGCACACCGTGCGAACCGAGATCTTCACCCGCACCTTCCCCCGCTGCGGGGTGCCCAGCCCCTTTGTCGATTGGCGCACCTACGCCGAGTTCGTCGACACACTGCAACGCACGGGCGGCGTGGTCGAGTCGACCCAGCTGTGGTGGAGCGTTCGGCCTCATCACGAGTTCGGCACGGTCGAGGTGCGGATCTGCGACGCCCAGACGCGCGGCGAGGAGTCGTTCGGGATGGCCGCGCTGATCGCTGCCTGCATCGCGCAGACGGCGCTCGACTATGACGAGCACGGCTACGAAGGCGTGGGGGCGCCGCTGCTCGATCGTGAGATCGAGGAGAACCTCTGGCGGGCAATCCGCCATGGGATGAGCGGCAAGCTGATCGACTTCCGCCGCGGTGAGGAGATCGAGGCAAGGGCGGTGCTGGAGGGTCTGCTCGAGTGGACCGCTCCGGCTCGCTCAGCGCTGGGAATCGAGCCGAATCTGCCCGAGCGCAACGGGGCCCAGCGGGCCCGCGAGGCACTCGATGACGGCGTCTCGATCGAGGACATCTACCGCGAAGCGGTGCGCGAGACCCACCGCACTTACACGGCGGCCAAACAGGCCGCATAGAGCGTCAGAACGCGGTATCCGCAGCCCCTTATAGACTCCCGCGCCGCTCAATCCACCGGAGGAATCGAACTTGACCAGCTTCTTGACCGATTACGGAGTCGTCGTCGCGCTCGTCTGCGCAGGGGCGGCAGTTGTCTACGGACTGATCATCACCCAGCGCTTGCTCGCCAAGTCGCCGGGCAACGATCGCATGCAGGAAATCTCGGGCGCCGTCCAGGAGGGCGCCAAGGCGTACCTCAACCGCCAGTACACGATCATCGCCGCCGTCGCGGTGCCGATCGCGGTTGTGCTCTGGCTTCTGCAGGACTACCAGACCGCAATTGGCTTTGTGATCGGCGGCGTCCTCTCGGGTGCCACCGGGTTCATCGGGATGAACCTCTCGGTGCGAGCCAACGCCCGTGTCGCCGAGGCGGCCCGCGGTGGCGTGCCGCCGGCACTCGATGTCGCCTTCAAGGGGGGCTCGGTTACCGGTCTGCTCGTCGTCGGCCTGGCGCTGCTCGGCGTGGCCGGCTACTTCGGCATCCTCGTCGCCACTGGCGCCAGCGACAAGGAGGCAGTCGATGCCCTGGTCGGGCTCGGCTTCGGCGGCTCGCTGATTTCTGTCTTCGCCCGCCTCGGCGGCGGCATCTTCACCAAGGCCGCCGACGTCGGCGCCGACCTGGTCGGCAAGGTCGAGGCCGGGATCCCCGAGGACGATCCGCGAAACCCGGCGGTGATCGCCGACAACGTCGGCGACAACGTCGGCGACTGCGCCGGCATGGCCGCGGATCTCTTCGAGACCTACGCGGTCACCACGGTGGCGGTGATGCTGCTCGGCGTACTCACCTTTACCGGCTCGGGTGGCGACTTCGCTCGCGAGGTGGCGATCTTCCCGCTGGTGATCGGCGGGGTGGCGATCATCGCCTCGATCATCGGCGCTCTCCTGGTGCGGACCAAATCGGACCGGGTCGAGGGAGCGCTCTACACCGGGGTGATCGCCGCCGGAATCCTCTCGATCGCGGCCTTCTACCCGATCACCGATTGGATGATGAGCGATCCGGTGCGGCTCGGCCTCAGCACCGCCGCCGACGCGGTCAGCGTCACCGACCTCTGGCTTTGTGCGGTGATTGGCGTCGCCGTGACGGCGCTACTTTTTGTCATCACCGAATTTTATACGGCAACCCGCTTCCGCCCGGTCAAGTCGATCGCCAAAGCATCGGAGACCGGGCACGCGACCAACATCATCCAGGGGCTGTCGCAGGGCTTCCAATCGACTGCCGCACCGGCACTGGTCATTGCCCTGGCGATCCTCGGCGCCAACGAGCTGGCGGGCATCTACGGCATCGGCATCGCCGTGATGGCTCAGCTCTCGCTCTGCGGTCTGATCGTCGCGCTCGACGCCTTCGGGCCGATCACCGATAACGCCGGTGGTATCGCCGAGATGGCGGACCTGCCCGAGGAGGTGCGCGCCGTGACCGATCCGCTCGACGCGGTCGGCAACACGACCAAGGCCGTAACCAAGGGTTACGCGATCGGCTCTGCCGCGCTTGCCGCGCTGGTGTTGTTCGCGGCCTTCAAGAGCGAATTGGCTGAGGAGGCCCCGACCGGATTCGACCTCAACGCCCTCTTCAACCTGAGTAGCCCTGACGTGCTGATCGGGCTGATCATCGGCGGCATGATGGTTTACCTGTTCGCCGCATTCGCGATCGAGGCGGTCGGCCGCGCCGGCGGTCAGGTCGTCGAACAGGTTCGCGAGCAGTTCCGCGAGCACCCGGGGATCATGGAGGGGACCGAAAAACCCGACTATGGGAAAACGGTCAGCATCGTCACCCTGGCGGCGCAGAAAGAGATGATCCTGCCAGCACTGATCCCGATCGCCGTTCCGGTCGTGGTCGGCCTGCTCAGCGTCAACGCGCTCGGCGGCCTGTTGATCGGCGTCATCGTCGTCGGCCTCTTCGCAGCGGTCTCGATGACCGCCGGCGGCGGCGCCTGGGACAACGCCAAGAAGCTGATCGAGGACGGCGCCCACGGCGGCAAAGGGTCCGAGGCGCACGCCGCCTCGGTGACCGGCGACACGGTTGGCGATCCCTACAAGGACACGGCTGGGCCGGCTATCAACCCGATGATCAAGGTGGCGAACATCGTCGCGATCCTGATCATCCCGATCGTTCACTTCTAGACAGACGTAACGCCGGAGGGACCACCCCTCCGGCGACTCGGCAGCAGGGGGAGGCACAGGGTGCCCCTCCTGCTTGCTGGGTTTTTCGCCCATGACGTCGCGGCTGTCCGCATGAGTTGTCGGGGCGAAAAACGGACGCCGCTGCGCTGGAGGGGCACCCTGTGCCTCCTTCGTCAGCGGCTAGGTTCGCATCGTGTTGGACATCTGATCAACTCGCTGACTTCAAGCGCCTACTGAAGAGCTGGACGCTGGCGTCGTAAGAAGAATCTGAATTGGGTCGAAGAGCGCCAAGCCGCGTTCGTGTCCGCAACTTGCAGAAAACGACTAGCCGCACCCCCTTCACGCAAGCGCGAGAACCGGCAATACTGTTGCCACAAAGGGAGAGGGGCCGCGTGGATCCCCGCGGCCCCTCCTGACGGAGCCCGGTTCCCTATTACGAGAAGGGGGGCCGGGCTTCGCTTCTTTAAACGGTAGACGTACCAGTGGCAGAAAGCAGCGTTTTCGCTGCAACCTAGAGGGATTTCCCTGCATTTTGGGGCAGAACGCTGCTGCCGCTCGTCAAAGAGAATGTGCCGTCATGTGAGTCGTACTTCTCGATCCGTCCGTTCTAGGCCATGTCAGATCTACCTTTTGCAGAGCACGACGGCCTACGCACCGCTGCTGGTGGAGCTTGAGGTCGGTAGCGCATCTACTAGCTCTGGTGGGAGATTCCGGCGAGCCTCCCAAATCTCAAAGCCCATCAGGTGTCCATCTCTCGGGTCACGATCAATCAGGCCCCACTGGTACTCCTCGCTCACTGCCCGACCTCGCTCGAAGGAGAGCAGAGCAATATCGACCTCTGGGTCGTAGCTCGCACGCATATCGGGCAGCCTAACGCAGACAAAAGCTTGCGGCACAGCGAACCAGACGCGATTGACAGGTCTCGGTAGGCGGTGGTGGGGTGTCCCTCCAGCGCAGCGGCGTCCTGTTTTTCGCCCCACCCAGAACTCTCGGACGGCCGTAACGTCAAAGGCGAAAAACCCAGCAAGCAGGAGGGACACCCCACCACCGCCTCGGCTAGGGTCGCGTCGTGCTCAACGACCTGATCAACGTCGCGGACTTCGAGCGGGCCGCTGAGGAAAAGCTCGAGCCCGGGGTCGCTGGGTATTTCTTCGGCGGGGCTGGGGACGAGCTGACGCTGCGGGAGAACGTGGCTGCTTGGCAGGGGTGGCGGTTGCGGCCGCAGGTGTTGGCCGGATTGAGTCAGTGGTCGACTGGGGCGGAACTGCTTGGTGGCGATGTCTCCATGCCGGTGCTGGTCGCGCCGGTTGCATACCAGGGGTTGGTCGACCCCAAGGGGGAGGCGGCGATGGCTCGGGCGGCGGCTGCGACCGGCACGGTAATGTGCCTCTCGACCCTGGCGACGATGCGGCCGCGGCCGGTTGCCGAAGCTGCGCCGGGGGGTCGGCGCTGGTTCCAGCTCTACTGCTTTCAGGACGAGGCGGTCACGCGGGCGCTGGTTGAGGAGGCCTGTGAGTGTGGGTATGAGGCGATTGTCGTGACCGTGGATGCGCCCCGTGGGGGCAACCGAGAGCGCGACCGGCGAACCGGCTTCAAGATCCCGGCGGAGCTCGGGGTACCGAACGTGGAAGCGGCGCTCGGCTCGGATCGGGCGATCACGATCGAGGAAACGTTCGAGCTGATGGAGCCGGCGCTTACTTGGGACTATCTGGCGGAGCTCGCCTCCGATTGCCGCGTGCCCGTGCTGGTCAAGGGCGTGCTCACCGCCGAGGATGCCAGCTTGGCGGTCGAGCACGGGGCTGCCGGCGTGGTGGTCTCCAACCACGGTGGCCGCCAGCTCGACCGCTGCCTGGCGACGGCCGATGCCCTGCCGGAGGTCGCCGATGCGGTCGAAGGACGCGCCGCGCTGCTGGTCGACGGCGGCATTCGTCGCGGCGTCGACGCGGCGATCGCGCTGGCTCTCGGCGCCGACGCCGTTCTGGTCGGCCGCCCAGCTCTGTGGGGCCTGGCGGTCGGCGGCGAGGGGGGCGCCCGGCGGGTGCTGGAGCTGCTGCGCGAGGAGCTGGAACTGGCGCTTGCGCTCTGTGGTTGCGGATCGCCTGCCGAGCTGAAGCGCTCCCACGTGCAGAGGGCACCGGCGGCGTCCGTATATTCGGTTTGAGTGACCCGTCCCGCTGACTGATCGATGGCGCAGCGAATCCCCAGAGACGAATCGCTGAGCCGCGTCCACGGCGTCGGTGCGCTGTTTTCGGCTGCCTACGGCAACGTCGGCTCCTCGATCTACTACGCCCTCGGGGTCACCGCGGCGTTCGCCCTCGGCCTCACCCCGATCGCCTTTGTCATCTCCGGCCTGATCTTCGCCGCGACCGCGGCGACCTACGCCGAGGCGACGGTGATGTACCCGGAGGCGGGCGGCTCCTCCAGCTTCGCCCGCCACGCCTTCAACGAGCTGGTCAGCTTCGTCGCGGCCTGGGGTCAGATGCTCAACTACACGATCACGGTCGCGATCTCGGCCTACTTCGTGCCCCACTACCTGGCGGTCTTCTGGGAGCCGCTCGGCCACGGTCCGGGCGACATAATCGGCGGCGCCGTCCTGATCGCGGCGCTTGCCCTGCTCAACATCCGCGGCTCGCAGGAGTCGGCAAAACTCAACTTGATCCTCGCCGTCGCCGACCTCGCCACCCAGGTCGTGCTGGTCGGGATCGGCGTCGTGCTGGTGCTCAGCCCGGAGGTCCTGGTCGACAACGTCCATCTCGGCGTCGCCCCGACCTGGAGCGACTTCGCCCTCGGTATCGCCGTCGGAATGATCGCCTACACCGGCATCGAGACGATCTCCAACATGGCCGAGGAGGCCAAAGACGCGGCGCGGACGATCCCACGCAGCGTCGGCTTCACGGTCGCAGCGGTGCTCGGCCTCTACCTATTGATCCCGGTCGTCGCGCTCTCGGCGATGCCGGTGACCCAGGACGCCGCCGGCAACTACGCGACGGCGCTCGGCTCGGAGTTCGCCAACGACCCGATCCTCGGCATCGTCGAGAACCTCGGCCTCGGCTCCGGCATGACCGAAGCGCTGCGCTTCTACGTCGGCATCCTCGCCGCGGTGATCCTCCTGATCGCCACCAACGCCGGCCTGATCGGCGTCTCCCGTCTCACCTACTCGATGGGCCAGCACCGCCAGCTTCCCGAGATCCTGCGCCAGGTCCACCCCCGCTACCGCACGCCCTACATCGCGATCATGGTCTTCGCCGGGATCGCGATGATCACCCTCGTCCCCGGCCAGACCGACTTCCTGGCGACGATGTACTCGTTCGGCGCGATGCTCTCCTTCACGATCGCGCACGTCTCGGTGATCCAGCTGCGGCGGCGTAAATCGGGCGAGGAGCGGCCCTGGAAGCCGCCACTCAACTTCCGCGCTTTCGGCACGCTCGTGCCGTTGACCGCGGTGCTCGGCGGCCTCGGCACCTTCGGCGCCTGGATTGTCGTGATGGCGCTCAACCCGCGCACCCTCTTCGTCGGGCTCGGCTGGATGGCTTTCGGTATCGCCGTCTACGTCCTCTACCGGCGCAACCAGAAGCTGCCGCTGACCGAGACGGTCAAAGTCGTCACCCCCGAGCCGTTGGGCGTGGAGGAGATCGAGTACCGCAGCGTCATGGTCGCTTTCGAGGACGACGAGCCCTTCTCCGAGGAGATGGTCGCGACCGCGGTCAAGCTCGCCTCCAAGCGACGCCGCGGCATCCACGTCCACGCGATGCTGACCGTGCCGACCAACCTGCCGCTCGACGCCGAGCTGCGCGATCCCGAAGCGGAGGCGCAGAGCAAGATCGAGCAGGCGAAGCTGATCGGCGGGCAGCGCGTCACCGGCCACGTCGAGCGCGTGCGACCGGGCCAGGCGGGCTACTCGATCTCAGATGAGGCGAAGCTGATCAACGCCGCCGCGGTCGTCGTCTGGTTGCGCTACCGCGACGGAAAGCCCCTCTACGACAAGACCCTGCAGACCGTGCTCAGCGAGCGGCCCTGCCGGGTGCTCGTCGTCTCCGAGAAAGGCGCCCGCGGCGCCGCCGAGGTGGCTCCGTCGCTCGCCTAGGGTCCGGCCTAGAATCGCCTGCATGTACAGGCGTTCGGTGCGACTCCTCTCAATCGCCTTCCTCGCCCTTGGTGGCGTGCTGCTCGTCAGCACCCTGGCTCGGGGCGGCGGCCCCGCTTCGGTCGGCGTCCTGATGGGGATCGCCTTCCTCGCCGTCGGCGCGGGCCGGCTCTGGCTCTCGGAGCGGATGGGCCGGTGAGCGAGGGCGAGCGGCCGCGGGCGCGGCTGGAGCCCTTGCTGCGACGCGGCGTCGGCGTTCCCGGGCTTTTCGTCGCCGTCTACTCCGCGGTCGGCTTCTCGATCTATTTTTCCCTCGGGGTGGTCGCCGATCGCGGCCTCGGCCTGACCCCGCTGATCTTCCTCGCCGCGGGGTTGATGTTCGTGTTGACCACGCTCAGCTACGTCGAGGGTGGGGCGATGATCCGCGAACGCGGCGGCTCCTCCAGCTTCGCCCGCCACGCCTTCAACGAGCTGATCGCCTTCATCGCCGGCTGGGCGATCCTGATCGATTACCTGATCGTCGCCGCGCTGGCGGCGATCTCGGTCCCCCACTACCTGGAGCCGATCTCCGCCGATCTCGCTCGGCCGGGCTGGGAGATCGGTGTGGCCGGACTGGTGATCGTCGTCGCCAGCGCGCTCAACGTCGCAGGCGTGACCGGGAGGGGACGCGAGCGAGCGCTCAGCGTCCTCGCCCTTGCCGACATCGCCCTGCAGCTTGTGGTGATCGCGGTCGGCGTGCTTGCCGTCCTGCACCCCGATCGGCTCATAGACCAGGTCCACCTCTTCACCGACCCCAGCGTCACGGACATTGTCTACGCCTCGGTCATCGCGATGCTCGCCTACGCCGGAATCGAGGCCGCCTCCGACCTGGCGCCGGACATCGACGTACACCCGCGCGACCTGAAGCGGATCGTTTCGTTGGGGGCGGTGGCGGTGCCGCTGGTCTACGCGGGGATGGCGGCGATCGCCCTGATGGCCGTGCCGGTCGTCGCCGGGCCGCAGGGGCCGGAGACCGCGCTTGGCAACGAATTCGTCGAGGCGCCGGTGCTGGGCGTCGTCTCGGCCTACCACCCGTCCTGGGTTGCCGACTCGATGCGCTGGGTGGTGGCGCTGGTCGCCGCGCCGGTCCTCTTCTGGGCTTCGACGACGGCGATGCTCGGCGTCTCCCGTCACATCTACACGCTGGCGATCAACCGCCAGATCCCCAGCTGGCTCGGCAAGCTCAACGGCCGCTACGCGACCCCGCACGTGGCGATCGTGCTCTCGGGCCTGATCGCGATTGGTCTGGTGGTGCCGACCGACGTCAAGCTGCTCGCCGGGCTCTACGCCTTCGGGGCGATGCTGGCGATCACGATCGCCCACCTCTCGATCCTGCGACTGCGGGTGACCAAGCCCGAGCAGTCCCGGCCCTTCCGCGTTCCCTGGAACGTCCGCTGGCGCGGGGCCCAGCTTCCCGTGCCGACCATCTTCGCCGCCCTGCTCAGCGGACTCGCCTTTCTCAGCGTGCTGGCCTTTCACGACCGGGCGCGCTGGGTTGGCGGTGGCTGGATGCTCTTCGGCCTCGTCTGTTACGTCATCTATCGCAGGTCTGTCGAGGGGACCTCGCTGACGCGGCGGGTCTCGGTGACCGAGCGGGCGCTGACCAAGCAGGTGCCCGAGATCTCCTACCGCAGCCTGCTCGTGCCGGTCTTCGGCAGCGAGCTGGACGATGACATCGTCGCCACCGCCGGGCGCCTGGCTGCCGCCGAGCAGGAGGACGCGGACGGCAGGGAGGAGGGCTCTCGCCTGGCGCTCGTCTACGTCGTCGAAGTGCCACTGGCGGTGCCGCTGGAGGCCGATCTGCCCCCGGAGCGGGAGGAGGAGGCCCGCGCGCCCTCGAGCGAGCCCGCGAAGTGGCTGAGGAGTACGAGGATGTCGAGGTCAGTACCGAGGCGATTCGCGCCCGCAAGGTGGGGCGGGGATCGTCGAGGCGGCGAGGTGCAGCGAAGCCGAGGCGATCGTGATCGGCGGCGAGCCCCCGACGAAGATTCGCGGCGGCGCCAGGCTGGGCGGGATCGGCGGTGCCAGGCCGGCCGAGATCGGCGCCGCGACCGAGTACGTTCTGATGAAGGCGCCTTGCCAGGTATTGCTCACTGCCCCCCCGGAAACTCCCGCTGAGCCGGCGCCCGTTCCGGCCGCCGCGGACTAGACTCCAGCCGTGGTGAAGACGTGTTCATCCTGATCGTCGGCTGCGGCCGAGTCGGCTCCTCGGTCGCCCGCTCGATGTTGAGCGAGGGGCATGAAGTCTCCTGCCTCGACGAGGACCCCGAGTCCCACACCAGGCTCGAGGTCGGGCTCGACAAGGGCTGGGAGGACCTCGGCGGCCGCTTCACGGTGGGCACCGGTCTCGAGACCGACGCCTTGCTCGCCGCCGGGATCGAGAAAGCCGACGCCTTCATCGCCGCCACCAACGGCGACAACACCAACATCGTCATCTCGCAGATCGCCCAGCGGCGCTACGAGGTTCCGAATGTGATCGCGCGAATCCTCGACCCGCTGCGCGCCGAGTGGTACCGCCAGCAGGGGATGAACACGATCTGCCCGACCCGGGTCGCAATCGACATGCTCGAGAGCGCGGTGCGCGAGGGCGCCCAGCGCGAGGCGGTCTGAGATGTACATCATCGTCGTCGGAGCGGGGAAGGTGGGCTGGAACCTCGCCCGCGAGCTGCTCGAAAAGAACCACGAGGTGACGGTGATCGAGAGCAACCGGCGCCGCTACCTGACGGTCGAGCAGGAGCTCGAGCACAACGTCACCTACGGCGACGCATCCGAGCTCTGGGTGCTCGAGCGGGCCGGGATTCAGCGCGCCGACATGGTGATCGCCGTGACCGGCGATGACGAGGACAACATGCTGATCTGCCAGGTCGCGCGCGAGAAGTACGAGGTCGAGAGGATCATCGCCCGGGTCAACAACCCGCGCAACCGACCGCACTTCGACCTGCTCGGGGTGAAGCCGTCGGTCTCGGCCACCGACCTGATCCTGCGCCTGCTCGAGCACGACATTCCGGAGTACGGGCTCGTCCACCTGCTCGACCTGCAGGAGGAGCAGCTGGAGATCATCGAGATGTTGCTCGGCAAGGATTCCGGGGTAACCGGTCGTCGTGTCGGCGATCTCTCGATGCCCGAAGGCAGTCTCTTGATCTCGGTGCTGCGCGAAGGCAAGGGGTTCGTGCCCAATGCCGACACCGTGCTGGAAGTGGGTGACGAGGTGCTCGCCGTGCTCGACCCGGGGCGCGAGGAGGACATCAAGGCGCTCTTCGGCCCGGCTGCGGCGGCAACGGGACCGGCTGAGCATGGCCGACCGCGAGGTCGACTTCCTCCTGATCGGCGGCGGCCTGGCCTCGGCGCAATGCGCGGCGGAGCTGCGCAAGCGCGGTGCCGACGGCTCGATCCTGCTGGCCGGGCGCGAGCCGGAGCCGCCCTACGAACGCCCGCCGCTCTCCAAGGAGTACATGCGTGGCGAGGCGAGCCGCGAGGACGCCTACGTCAACCCGCCCGGCTGGTACGAGGAGAACGACGTCGAGCTGCTGACCGGCGTCAACGTGATGTCGCTGGACCCGGCGGCGCGCACGGCCAAGCTGCAGGGTGGGGAAGAGGTCGCCTTCGGCAAGGCCCTGCTCGCCACCGGGGCGATGGTCAACATCCTCCGGGTCGAGGGCGCCGAGAACGAGGGAATCCACTACCTGCGCGCCTTCGGCAACTCCGACGCGATCCGCGCCGACGCCGAGGCGGCCGAGCACGTGGTGCTGATCGGTGGCAGCTACATCGGCACCGAGGTCGCCGCCTCGCTGACCGCCAAGGGCGTCAAGTGCACGATCGTGATGATGGAGGACGTGGCTCTCTCACGGACCTTCGGCGAGGACGCCGGCCGCTGGTTCCAGGAGCAGCTCGAGTCGCAGGGCGTCGACCGTCCACGGCGGCGAGGAGCTGGAGGCCTTCGAGGGCGACGGCCGGGTCAAGGCGGTGCTGACCAAGAGCGGCATGGCGATCGAGTGCGACACGGTCGTCGTCGGCGCCGGCGTGCGGCCGGACGCGATGCTCGCCCAGCGCGCCGGGCTCGAGGTCGACGACGGGATCGTCTGCGACTCGAAGCTCGCAACCTCGGCCGAGGGGATCTACGCGGCCGGCGACTGCTGCTCCTACGACAGCGTCGTCCACGGCCGCCGGATCCGGGTCGAGCACTGGGACGTGGCGATGCAGCAGGGGATGCACGCCGCCGGCAACATGCTCGGCGAGGAGCGCGACTACGACGTCGTCCCCTACTTCTTCAGCGATCTCGCCGACTGGGCCGCCTCGAGTACGTCGGCCCGGCGGACGAGTGGGACGAGGAGATCTGGCGCGGCGACCGCGACAGGGCGAGTTCTCCGTCAGTACCTGCAGGACGGCCAAGTGGCCGGCGCGCTCAGCGTCGGCCGCTCCGAAGATCTCGCCGAGGCGCGCGCGCATGCTGGCCGACGGGGTCGACGTCTCCGCCGCCCGCGAGCAGATTGCCGAT
>CAWEDL010000001.1:0-421898 GCA_963807885.1 uncultured Solirubrobacterales bacterium | reverse complement strand
GGCACGGCAACGATCACAAGTTACGCCCGCATCGCGCAGCACGTCGATGGTGGTGATCCCGCGACGGCCGGCGGAGAGGCCTTTGCGGCCCTGCAGATAAAGGTTGGTGATCGGTAGGGCGATGACGGACACCGATGCGCGGGCCAGCGCCGCGGCAACCAGGTCCAGGTGGTCGAGCGGCAGGGTGGACAACCGGCTGCAGTGCCCCGCCCTTCTCATGCGGTCGGCAGGCCAGTCGGCGACGCAGTCGGCATACGCCTCGATGGTCAGGTGGTCGCCGTCGAGGAATTCATCGATGTGCAGATCGGCTCCGACGCCGCGCTTCTCGGCGAGGTCGAGAGCTTCGTCAGTTCGGCGAGCGGATCATCGGCGATGTGCGGTGCGCCACCGACGAGGTCGGCGCCGGCGTCGAGTGCCGCTTCGAGGTCGGCCACCGGCGTGATCGGCAGCGCGAGAACGGCGATCTGGATGGTCATCAGTCCGCCCAGGCGATCACGGACATCGACGAGGGCACGGATGGCACGCAGCGGATCATGGTCCGGCAGCATCGTGGCCAAACGGTGGAGGCCAGAGCTGCCATCTGACAGCGGCCGATGCGTTTGCGACACCGAAGATCAAAAGGCAGGTCGCAAGCAGGGCTCGAGCAAGCCTCCGCGCTTGAAGTTCCGCTGTCTTGACGATGCTCATCGGCCTGCCCTCCGGTTGTTCTTGGCTGCTCGCTTGTGCTGCTTGCGTTTTTTGACACAGCGGCTCTTGCCGCCCTTTGCTTTGACCTTGCGCTTGCCCTGTGGGCAGCGTGAGTTGGTCGAGTTGCGTGCGCCCTGGAAGCTGGAGGAGGCGGGGCGGGTCGTTCAGCTGACGCGGGGTCGGCTGACAGGCATCGCCCTGGCATGAGGGCGGTGCCGGTACCGGCTCTGGCAGACCACCGTCCACGCGAGCGTCATAAAGGTCATAGCCCGTGTCGTTGTCCCAGCGGCTGAGCGGCTCTGCGGTGGCGATGAATGCATCGCTTCCATCCGCTGAGGCGTCCATGAGGTACGAGGGGCTCTGGTCCTCACCGCTGGAGAGCAGACGGTGCTCTTCTGTGGTGGTGTCAAAGACGTAGGCGTCCCAGGTGCCGTTGGTGTCGGAGGGGACGAGACGTTCTGCGGTCGAGAAGAAGACGTAGCGGCCATCATCAGAGAGAGCGTGGCTCAGGTGTGAGCTCTTCTGGATCGGTTGGTTTTCCACTAGGATCTCCAGCCTGGGATCCGTCGTCGCCGGCGCACCGGAGGGGATGCAGCTGGCGCAGCGCAACTGGCCGCTGTCGGCGCTATAGACGTAGAACTCCTCGCGGCCGGCGTGGTCATAGCCGTAGAAGCCGCCGCGGCCCTTGAAGCCTTCATCGGACTCGGTCATGAAGAGCAGGTGGCGGCCGTCGGGGGATACGCGCGATCGTTTCGTCTTGCCGCTCGGGCTCCACAAAGATCCAAGGGGCGTGTTCAATTCTGTTACACCGGAGTCGACAAAAAGCCGACGTAGGAGGTCTGGCCATCGTGCCAGAGGTAAAGACCCAATTATCTGCCGGCGGTTCGCCCGCGACCAACTGACCTTGAGCGGTGAAGTAGATGTAGTGGCCGTCGTCGCTGGCCCCAATCACCCCGTTGACTCCGCTGGAGTCCGGTGGGTCATTGTCGATTGAGAGGAGCGTCAGACGTTCACCCTCGGGCTCCTCTACCTCATACATGTAGAGGTCCCTGCCACCGTCTTCGTCTTCCTCGACCAGGCTTTCCGCGGTGGTGAAGAAGATGCGCGAGCCGTCGCGGGAAGCGTCCCAGATTTGGGCCACACCTCCGGAGGGCAGCGGCGGCTCCTTCTCAGACGCGTTCAGCTGGAAGGTCCTGGTGCCGTCTTCGCGCAGATAGATCTTGCCGTTGGCGGAGAAGTAGGTGCGCAAGCCGTCGGCGGAGATCATGCGCGAGGAGTAATTTTCCCGATTCACCGCAGGGATTCCAGCCCGCGAAGACGAAGCATTTACGCATTGCACCGAGGGGGCGCCGTCATCGTCACAGAAGGTTTCATCGGGTTCTTTGGGGACGCGGCCGACGAGACGCAGGGTGCCTTCGGCGTTCTCATAGAACTTGTATTCGCCCGGAAGAATGAATTCTTCAAAGGGCGGGTTCGGGGTTTTGTCGGTCGGAATTGGGGTTTTCTCAGTAAGCCCGAATTGAGATTCGAAGAAAACGTGGCTGAAGTCCGCAGAGGCGCCAACCAACCACGGTTGTGAAAGGACGGCCAGGGCGAGTGGCGACAGTCCCGGCAGCGGTGGAGCGACCGGATCGCTCAGTAGCTGATAGTTGCCGGCGCCTGGGCTGCGCAGGTCGTCGCGCATGTAGAGGTTGGAGAGTTCCGTGGCGTTGGGTGCGCTGGCGAGCGGGCGGACGGAGCGAAAGACGCCATGGGTGAGATCGGCGGAGAAGTTCCCCACGTAGTGCGATTCGTTTCCTACGGCGGCGTTCTGAAGGAGGAGCGAGCCCAGGCGTGGAGTAGTCGCATGGGTGCTCCAACCGTTGGTCCCCGGCTGGGCGTCGCGCTCGCTGATGTATTCGACCGCCGTGTCGCTGCCGCGGACGTCGCCGAAGCCGATCGCCGAGGTAAAGGCGGCGGCATTACCGTCGGCGGCGGCGTGGGTCCGCTGAGACATGGTGGCGACGCTCCCTCCGTGCTTGTCGGGAGGCGAGACCATCTCCCAGGCGCGGTTGTCGGGGAGTAAGCCCCGACCGGGGAACTGACCCTGCGAGCCTTCGCTCGAGGCCGAGAAGGTCGTGAAGGCCTTGGTTTCGCTTTCGGCGCTGTCGATCGTGTTGCTCGCGAGGACGCGGAAGGCATATTTGGTGTCGGGATCTAGACCGATGATGGCCTGACCGACTGCCACCGAGCCCGAGCCCGAGCCGACACTCGCGTCAGGAGCCGGCACTTTGGTTGCGTTCGTGAACCCGTTGGCTTCGAAGTCGGCGTCGTCGGTGTACTCGAAGCGGTAGGAGGTAGCGGTTCCTCCCGGGTTGATCGTTGCCTTCAGCGTGACGCTGGCAGCAGTTATGTCAGAGAAAGAGACCGAGTTGATCAGGGGTGCGCTTGCATCGGTAGTGAACTCCTCGGGCCCAGCACTTGCGTTAGTGCCGGCGTTTTCAGCGACGAGGCTGACTTTGTATTTGGTCCCGGGGAGTAGGCCGGTTGCTTCGGCGCTTACTTCGTGTTCAGTGTTGTCGGCTGCGACGACTTCTCCCGAGGGCGCTCCACAGCTCGGCGTGCACTGGAAATGCCAGGAGACGCTGAAGCCCGCTTCGACAGCTGCAGAGGTTGGAGCCGCTTCTGGCGCGTTGGGGTTGATGTGGCCTGAAAGTTGAGCAGTTGAAGAGGTGGGAGCGGAAACCGCTTCGATCGTGGCCGAGGGGGCGGCCACTTCCAGGGTCGTGAAGGAGGGAGCCGAGACGCTCGACTGGCCGCCTTCGTTGGTCGCGACGAGGCGGGTATAGTAGGTGGTGTTGGGTTTCAGGCCGCTGAGATCGCCTTCTACCGAGAGCGGCGTGTTTTCTTCTGCTTCGGTTCCTTCGAAATTGCCTTCGGGACCGGGGGTCCAAGGACCTTCGGGGCCTTCGCTTGAGTACTGGAACTGCCAAGAGGTCGTTGAAGGGCCGCCGTTGGGGTTGACTTTGCCTTTGAGCTGGGCCGAGGTATAGGAGATTTCGGAGGCCGCTTGGATCGTCGGCGTCGGTGCGGTGTCGGCGATGGCCTGGGCCACTCCGACGATGACGAGCAGGGTCAGTGCCGCAACCAATGCCTTCGCGTGGCGTCTCACAAACTCTCTCCTTGTCCCTTGAGCCCCTGCCGGCCGCCTCCCTAGGCGGCCTCTGTGGCTCGATTTCCCTGTTTTTCCCTTGGCCTCCGATCGGACCCCGCCGTCTTTGAGACCAACCTGCTACTGAATTACTTCGTACATGAAGTAGGCGTGATTGAAACAGGTGATGTTTAAGGCGTCAAGAAAAAGGTCGCGTTTCCAGATCGCCGGAAACGCCGAGGATCACACGGGAAACCGCTATTCAGAGCCAATGGAAGCTTGGGTACTCAGATGTAATCCGATGGCGAAACGAGGCGCAGCAACCCGAGGTTCCTCGGTCAGCGCATCGGTGCCCACGCGGGCGCGCGGCCGAAGCCCTCTCCGAGCGGGCGGGGATGCGCCGGGTCGTCGAAGCGGACGCGTACGAAGCGCGAGCCCGAGCCGACTCGCGCGACCGCGACGACCGAGTCCCCGCTGGGCGAGAAGGCCGGTTCGTCGTAGCCCGCCTGGCGCGGGAACGTGCGGCCCCCGTGGGGCCCGCGGTTGGTCAGCGCCCGGACATGCGTGCCGTTGGCGCGCATCGTCGCGATGTCGGCCGCGGTGCCGGGGCCGAGCGTGAAGGCGATGATCCGGCCCGAGGGGCTGAAGTCGGGGTCGAAGGTTTCCTGGCGGTGCTCGAAGCCGGGCGTCAGGTCGCGGCGGCGGGATCCGTCGGGGCGGACCGAGCAGATGTGCCGGTCGTTGGATTCGAGCTGCGGCATGAGCCCGCACTGGAAGGCGATCTGGCGGCCCGTCGGCGAGACCGCCGGCGCGCGCTCCTGGGCGGCGCTGGCGGTGACCCGGCGAGGTTCGTTGCCGTCGACCCCGATCGAGTAGATGTCTCCACGCCCTGCGGGGTCTTCGCTGCCACCCAGCCGGACGAAGGCGACCCGCTTGCCGGAGGGATAGAAGGTGGGTTCGATATCGCTGCCGCCACCTGGACCACCGTCGGTGAGCTGCCGCACTTCGCTCCCATCGATGTTGGCGACGAAGAGGCCGTATGTGGACTCACCCGGGATCTGGTCGATCGCACGCCTGAAGACGACGAGACGGCCATCGGGCGAAACCTGCGGATCGAGGTCGGTGGGGTCGGCAGTCACCTGCCGCACCGAGCCGGGAACCCCCGGCCTGAAGCTGCGCAGGCCCGTGGCGACGAAAGGAGCGAGTTTGCGAGTCGGATCCGTCTGTTGCTGTGGGTCGAGGCCGGCATAGACGACCGGCCCCTCCCGCCCCGGCCAGGAAGCGGCGGCAGGCGCTACGACGACCACGAGGCTCGACAGCACGGATACAAGCGCGACCAGTCCCCGCAACCAACCGGCTCGAGTGCATGCATGCCTCATGGCTCCAGCGTGACAGGGAGGACTGGCTCGAACCGGGACAATCTTGCCATGACTCAGAGCACGAGACGCCGTCAATTCATGCTGAAGGAGGACTCGCCGTGAAGATGCCACCGGTCGTATCCCCAACGGAGTGGGAGGCCGCTCGCCAAGAGCTGCTGGTGAAGGAGAAGGAGTTGACCCGCGCGCGGGACGCGCTGGCCGCCGAACGCCGAGGCATGCCGAGGATGGAGGTTGAGAAGGAATACCGCTTCGAGGGCTCGAGCGGTTCGGTCGGCCTGCTCGACATGTTCGATGGCCGCCGCCAGCTGGTCCTCTATCGCTTCTTCTTCGAGCCCGGTGTGCGCGGCTGGCCCGAGCGGGGCTGCGGCGGCTGCTCCTTCCTCGCCGATCAGGTCGCCCACCTCGCCCACCTCAACGCCCGCGATACCACCCTGGCGTTCGTCTCGCGCGCGCCGCAGCCTGACATCGAGCGCTGGAAGGCCCGCATGGGCTGGGAGATCCCCTGGTACACGCTCGTCGACGACTTCGACACCGACTTCGGGGTCGACGAATGGCACGGCACCAATGCCTTCTTTCGCGACGGCGACCGAATCTTCCGCACCTACTTCGTCAACAACCGCGGCGACGAATCGATGGGAAGCACCTGGAGCTACCTCGACCTGACGGCACTCGGACGCCAGGAGGAGTGGGAGGATTCCCCCGAGGGCTACCCCCAGTCCCCGCCCTACCAATGGTGGAACCTGCACGACGAGTACGGCGAGACCGTGTGATCCCCGGCTGATGTCGCGTGGAGAAGCATCGGCTTGAAATGCGACCGGCGCTCAGACAGGCACCACGTTGAGGCCAGGCACTCGCCCGAAGTCCCGAGTGTTTGCAGTCGCGACTTCCATGCCGTGACTCAGGGCCGTGGCGGCGATCCAGAGGTCGTGGGCTCCGATCAGGTCGCCGTCGTTCTCGAGCTCCGCCCAGATTTCCGCGTGCGCGCGGGCGATCGCGGTCGTAATCGGTAAGGGCTCCATCGCGGAGATCACGTGCTCGACGAACGCCGAGCGGCGAATCCGGATGGCACCCGTCTCGGCGCGGTGCACCCCGTGCAGAAGCTCACTGGCAGTGATCGCGCTGATTCCGCGCTCCTGGTCGCCGATCACGTCGTCGAGCGCTTTGCCCCGCCGCTCGGCGTCGATCAGAACGGTGGTGTCGATCAGGACGGCCATGCACCGCTCGGCGGGCCAATGGTCTTCCGCCCAGCTTCGACATCGGCCGCAAAGTCCTCATCGGGCGCAGGCGCGGAGTCCATCAGCTCTCGCCACCTGGACGCAGAAACCAGATGCCCTGAGCTCGGCGGCCGCATCTGCGCGACCGGCACGCCGTTGCGCACGACCTCGATCTCCTCACCGGCTCCGATCCGGTTGACAACAGCTGAAAATTCTCTGGCCACCTCGGTTGCGCTCAAGCGAGTCATCGTATTCACCGTATCAGATAAATCTGATTCATTTGACGCACGCTCGCAGTCAAGTATCTTGCCGCGGCTATGGTGAGTTGCCAGTGAGTCGTCTCAGGTTTGCCATCCTCGCGGCGGCGCTTCTGCTCGCGATGGGGGGAGGGGCGGCGCCCGCGCGCGCGGCGCTTACCGCCGACTCGCTCTACGAACCGACCACGTTCGTGGCGGTCGATCTGCAGCTCCCCCAGGCCTCGGTGGAAGCGCTGGAAGACGAACCCGACGAGTACGTCGAAGGCACCTTTGCCGTGGCCGAGAGTGGTGGCACTCCCGACACGATCGGCACGTACTCGACGCCGATCACGGTTGGCGTCCGGCTCAAGGGCTCCGGTTCCTTCCAGGGGCTCGACGGCAAGGCAGCCTTCAAAGTCAAGTTCGCCGAGTTCGTCAAAGGCCAGAAATTCCTTGGGCTGAAGAGCCTCACCCTCAACAGCATGATTCAGGACATGGCGATGACCCGCGAGGTACTCGCCTATGAAACCTTCCGCGCCTCCGATGTCGTAGCTCCCCGCACCGGTTATGCCTATGTGTGGCTGAACGGCATCGACTACGGCCTCCACCTCAACGTCGAGACGATGGACGACGTCGCCCTGAAGCGCGCCTTCGGGGATTTCAACGATCCCCAGCACCTCTATGAGGGTCCGGCTGAAGTCGACCTTGCGCCGGGAAGCGCCGGCTTATACGAGGTGGATGAGGGAGACGAGGGTGAGCTCTCCGACCTCGAAGCGCTGATCGCGGCCGCCAACGCGACCTCACCCGGGTTCTCGGAGCGGATGGCTCCTGTCGCCGACCTCGAGCAGATGACGCGGACGTGGGCGGTCGAGCGGTACATAGCCCACTGGGACGGCTACTCGGGTTACACCGTCAGTAACCACTTTCTATACAGCGACCCGAACGGTGTCTTCCAGGTGCTGCCCTGGGGGACCGACCAAACCTTCTATCGCTACTGGCATCCGTTTGGCGGAGGAGAAGGAGAGGAAGAAGGTGGAGGAACGCTATTCGAGCAGTGCCTGGCCGAGGCAGCATGCTTCGCCAAGTACGTCGAAGAGCTCGTCGCGACCGACGAATTGGTCGAGACGCTTGACCTGTCGGCACGCACCAAACAGCTCGCCGCTCTGCTGATCCCCTGGCAGTCCTACGAAATAGCCAACTCCGAGCGCGCGCCCTTCCGAGCCAGCCAGATTGGACGCTCGGTCGATGACATCATTTTCTTCCTGGACCAGCGGCCTGGAGACCTGGCCGAGTGGCTCAGGGGCGACGAGGAACCGGAGGAGCCAAGCGAGCCCGAAGGCGAGCCGGCGGTACCTACGGGAGGAGGAGAGGAGGAGAGCGACGCCAAGCCCGCGCCGATCCCAAACCCGGCCGCCGCCCCGAAACTATCCAGGCGCCTCTCAATCGACCGCTCCCAGCTCGATCGCGGCCTGCTGACAGTACGCGCTTCCGTCTCCGGCCCGGGCAAGCTGACCCAACAAGCCGAGCTCGTCACCTACAGCGGACGGCTCACCGCCTGCGCGACGAGCCAACGCGCACAAGTCCCCGGCACTCTCATAATCACCTGCCGACTCTCAGCCGAGGTGCGCCGCCGCCTCGCAACCCGCTGGCTGCGCCTACAAATGTGGCTGCGCTTCCAGCCGCTGACCGGGGAGGCAACCGACCTGAGGACGACTGTCCGACTCCCCGCGCAAGGGGCCTTGAAGAAGGCGGGGCGTGCCGACTAGCGGCTTGCAACGCTTATGCGACCGAAGGCGGTCGCCGTGCTCCGAATCAATCGACTTCAGCGCATCATGATGCAATGCGGTTATGCCGAAGGCCCGCACGACCGTCACCCTCGATGAAGATGTCTTCCGCGCCGTCAAGATCAAGGCTGCGCGAACGGGCCAACGCGATTCCCAGGTGATCGAGGAATCGCTGCGGCGAGACCTGGGGATCGATGATCTAGCCGAGATCTGGGCCAAGGTCACGCCCGCTTCCGAAGACGAGGGTTTCCAGCTTGCCGGCGGAGCTGCTGCTCTCCGCGCGCGCCGGCGGCTTCGACCTGGCCCTCTCGGCCCTACGTCGACCTCGACGGCGTCACCGCCTATCTGGACCTTCTGCGCCGCGATGCCCAGATGGCGGATAACCCTGAAACCCCACCGCCTATCCGCTGCACGGATCCCGATGACGACTACCTCATCGCCTTAGCCCACAGCCAGAATGCCGCCCTTGTCTCTGGCGACAGCGACCTGCTGGAACTCGCCGAGGAGATCCCGGTCTTCTCACCGGCTGAATTCCTCGCGAGCTGATCGTGGCAGCCTTCTACGGCGAGCCCTTCTTCTATTTGGAGCCTATGCCGCCCTCCTAGCGCCGGTCTTTGTCGCGGGCTTTCTGGGAGGCGCAGTAGGTATCTGGGCCTCGATTCTCTGGGAGTTGGAATTCTCGCCGGGATCGTCACCTATGGGCGCCGACGCCTTCATCAATCGCGCGGCGATTAGCCCACCTCCGAATCGCTCTAGACAGCCAATGCGATCGGATTTGAAAGGACGCGCGTCGTCCGCGCGGGGCGCGGAATCGAGGCGTCGATGCGACCGGAATGCGACATCGCGCACATGGCATCCGAGTAAGACTGATAGGCGCGACTTCGAGAGCTAGCTTTGGCTCTCCTCAGCTTGGTCCTCGTCTCCGTCCAGCGGATCCTTGCCTGCGGCTTTGAGTTTCTCATTTAGCAGGTGACGTCGGACTTTCCTTCTGGTCGGTGCGACGAAAAACGCATTGAGGAGATCTTCCAGAAGATCCAACAACCACTCCGCCTCACCCTCCTCAACATCTGCAACAGCCTCAGTCTCTTTGTTCTTGACGGGATGAGCGGCGAAGTTCCCCACGTGTCGAACTGAATCGAGGTCATCCGAGAGAGTGGCTGGCAGGATGTTCTTTCCCCTCATCTGCTCAATCTCAGCCACGAGGTTGGATGGCTTCACCCCGCCCTTCTCCCGCAGAAGATGCTGGAGTAAGCGACGGCTCAGCGCAGCACTCGCCTTCGGGCTGATTCCGAGAGTCGCTGACGCCTCGCGGTATTCCTGAGCGAACGGCTCGTCAACCTCTTTCGGAACAACACGAGTTGGGATCGCAGGATAGGCGCGGTGCACCGAGTCCGCAGTGGTTCCCCCGAAGTAGTCGAAGATCTCTGCGACCAGCCGTCCACACGACGGACACATGGTCCAATGGACCCACCAGCTACCTTGAGCGTCTGAGGCTGGGCCCAGCTGATGCTCGGTCCATTGAGGGGTGAACGAGTCACCGCAGTGAGGGCACTTCATGTTCCGATCCTAAACAGCCTTGCGGCGCGGAGGCTTCTCTTGCGCTTCGGCTTGTAGCCGATGTATTCCCCGGTGCGGGAAGTGACGGCGTCGATACGACCGTAATGCGACCGTCAGGCAGGTGTCCCCTACCATCGAGCACATGGCGATCAAAAAGATGGAACACGTCGGGATCGTGGTCGACGATCTAGCGGACGCAATCGAGTTCTTCGTCGAGCTGGGACTAGAGCCGGGAGGCACGGGCCAGGTCGAGGGTGAGTTGGTAGATCGCATCATCGCGCTCGAAGGGACCAAGGCTGAGCTAGCGATGCTGCGAACCCCGGACGGCGACGTAGAAATCGAGCTAGTGAAGTTCCACTCGCCGCCGACCCAGGGCGGCGACCCGCACGCACCCTCGAACACCCCAGGCCTCCGCCACCTCTCCTTCCTCGTCGAGGACATCGACGCTGTAGTCGCCGGCCTACAAGCCCGCGGCACCGAGCTCGTCGGCGAGCTGGTGCGCTACGAGAACAGCTACCGGCTCTGCTACGTCCGCGGCCCCGAGGGAATCATCATCGAGCTGGCGGAAAAGATCGGCTGAGGGGTCCGGTCCGCCGCCGACTCCCGACCAACCCGAAGGACCCGGCTAGCGTTCCCGAAACAGATCCAGGAGGACCAGCGCTGATCCGGGTCGATCGGGTCCCTGTCGATGGCCTGCCGACGCCGCTGGAATCCCTATCGAGCTATGGGTCCGGATCGCGGTAGAGGCATCAAGGTTGGTAGGTGAGATCGCCGAGCTGTCGGGGCAGACGGAGGCCGAAGCATCCTCTCTCTTGAGTCGTGCGACCAGCGATGTGGACGGGCCAACTGAGAACCTTGCAGCGCTCGCGCTCGCGCGGTATGCCGAAGAACTTCGACAGACACACCCCTGCGGCCAGCTGAATCCGGAACTCGCGGTGCGCCTCCCCGAGGAGATGAACGGCGCATGGTCCAGAGCCGCAGCACGGCAGCGTCTCAGCTACGAGCAATGGGTCGCTGGTCGACTTGCCACCGCTCCTCCAGATTGCGTCCATTGGGAGATCGCGGCTGCGCGAAGCTGCAAGTCTTTAGGCGAGTGGGCCTACGCTTCTTTCCTGCGCGCTTCCGCAATCTCAAGCGCCTGAGCAAGGCCGCGAAGGTGTTTTTGCTTGGCGTCTCTCCATCTCTGCCGAAGCCCGCTCGCTCCTACCTCACGAGCATCGCGAACAGCGTCGCGCAAGCCGTGAGCGGCATGGAAACGCAACTCGTAGAGGCGGTCGCGACTGGTCGCCTTTGCCGCATCACATTTGGATCGCTTGCAGTCGAGCACCCCCCGCTCGTGTCGCTTCCGCGCTAACTCACGGGGCACCATCCGCACCCTCTCGCCATCGAAGTACTTCAGCCGTATTTTTGGGTTGTAGCTGTTCGTAAAGATTGGGCTCACCGGAGCGCTTCGATAAATACGGTTGCCGAGAATGCAGCCCGAGGCGAATGCCGCCACGGCAGGGACCGACACCTCACTGGCGCGGTCCACGATAACCCTGAAGCCGACCGACTCAAAAGCGTCTAAGGCGGCGAAGTAAGTAGCAAGGGCCTCAGGTGACAAAGTTGGTTGGATATCGCTCACCGTGAGCGCCAAAATCGTCCCAGCTGGAAGGTCGCGCCTGTAGATCTCGGCCACTACCGGAAGGATCCCCGAAAGCATCGTGTCCAGGCTGACGTGAATCCAAGCGCCGAGGCTCGCCCGCGGGGCGAGTTCCCGCAGCTGCCGCAGGCAGGCACGATTGACCTGAAATGCCGGATCATCGATCGTCAGAAACTTGAAGTCAGGAGCGAAGATGGTCTCGGCGCCGCTTTGAGCCACGGCAGCAGTCCGTACCAGCGGTTCAGATCGGCCTCTATCGAGCAGGAACTCGGGACTAAGCGGCAGGGGGACAGACCTCGCGATAGCGGTATCCACGTCCGAGCCAAAGGAACGGTCTTCGCTGTTCCTGAGAAAGGGAAGGCGCCAGGCCTCGATATCGATAAGAAAAGGCATGCGGACCTTGAGAGCCTCGCGCTTGAGAAGGCCATGTCTCGGGGGCGATCAAAGCGATGAGCAATGACGACTCCGTCGGTGTCCTCACTGGCCCCCGCAACGAAACGATGCTCGTCGCCTCAAGCCTGGTTAGACACAATGGGGCAGTTTCAAGGTCGCGACGAAAGGGGTTCGTCTCCCCGTCAGTCTTCTCGACCTGACGGACGGAATCGGATAGCAGTCATCGCGCACCTCTCGCAACATTGGGTCTCTTGAATGTCAAGGTCTGGGAAGTTTTGATCCACCAAGGGATGAGGTCGCTTCCTGGGCTTGGGATCTAAGAATCGCTCAGCACTATGCCGGCACCCTGACGAAAGTGGAAATACACTCACCATCACATGACATTCGATGAGTCGTTAATAAAAGAGATCGCGGCCAAAATGGAGACTTGGCCACCTGAGAAGCAGTCGGAGGTAGAGGCCGCGCTAGAGCATCGGCTCGAGGGCGAAAAACGTGCCATGAGCGAAGAGGAGCTCGCCTCCTTGCTGAAAGCGCATGGCGATGAACCTGGCACGCTTCTCGAACTTATCGAGCTAAAGGCTCCAGAGGAGTTTGAAGTGCTCAGCCGGATGTCTCAGATCGGCAGTCAGAAGGTCGTCTATGACGCCCGCTGGAAAAACGGGCGTCCCGTAGTCCTAAAGCAGTTCATTGAGCAAAGCGTGCAAGCCCAGGGGCACCTACTGGAGCGAGAGCTGCAACCTCATCCGCTCCGCATGACGCACCCCCACATCATTGAGACCCACGTGTTTCGTAACGCAGACGGCGAAAAGTTCCTCGTCGAGAAAAAGCTCCCCGATGTTCTTGAGGATGAGTGGCGCGCTGGGGGAGTTGCGGAGGGATCGAACCTCCTGTTCGACATTGCGTTGGCACTGCAGTATCTGCACGGGCGCGACCTAGTGCACGGAGACATAAAGCCCGACAATCTTGGCTTCGACGAGCAACGCTACGTCCTACTGGACTTCGGGGTTTGCCGCAAGCAGGCTCAGTTTGAGGTTGGGGCAACCGCCACCGGAAGTCTCAGGACCCGCGCACCGGAGTTGCTGGCCGGCTCGACCGGCCATGGTTTCGCATCCGATGTCTTCGCTCTCGGCGCCGTCGTCCTAAACAGTTTGATCGGCGCTTTCCCGTTCCTAGACCCCAGTGAGGCGATTCCCCGTGTCTCCGCACCAGAGGACCGCAGGGAGAAAGAAGCCCTAATACGCACTCGGGCAAGCGAGGAGTACGAGCACTATGTGACGGAACGTCTGCAGGCTGGGGTCGAGCATGAAGGGATGCGCAAGCTGCTGCACCAGATGCTCGCCGCTGACCCGAATGATCGGCCCGATGCCAACGCAGTCGTTTCGAGGGCACACTCCGATCTCGTCGCCTTTATCCGCACTGTTGGCAAGCACGAGAGCATCTCGATCGAGGAGCAGCTTGGACAGTTGGAAGCATACCTTCCCCAAGGCGACCTCAGGGCCGCCCTCCCCAGGCGAAGGTTGATTGCCCTACGCAGTGCTCTTCAGGGATTCCGCGCCAGCGAACTGGAAGGCGAACGAGAGCAAGCTTTACTGGCCGACCTCGAACGCCGAGTCGAAGGAAGCGAGGGCTAGGTGGCGGTCCGTGGCTCCGTGCAGCGCGTTCAGGATGCGGTCCATGGACTGATGGAGTTCAGGGGCTTGGAGGCCAGCCTGATGGAGGTGCTGAGTGCCAAGGAGCTGCAGCGGCTGCGACGCATCAGACAGTTGGGACTCGTGCACTTGGTGTTTCCATCCGCCGAGCACAGCCGCCTGGTTCACTCACTAGGCGCCGCACACGTGGCCTTACGTTTTGCTCGACGCCTAGAGCATGTAAGCCAAGACTTCCTCGCTTTTCCGCTTCGTCCCGACGAAGAGACGCGTAGAGACCTGGCCTTGGCCGCCCTCTGCCACGATCTCGGTCACGGACCTCTCTCTCACGTTTGGGAGCAAGAGGTAGTTCGCAATTTCGACGTACCTGCCTGGGTCGAGCGACTGGGGCTTCCAACGGAGTTGAACTGGGGTGAGAGCAAGTGGCACGAGCTGGTCGGCCAAGGAATATTGCTGAACCCGGAGACTGACATCCACCGCAGCCTCAAAGGACAAGAAGACGATCTACCAATGCGGATCGCCGCGATGCTACGCGGCGAGTACCACTTGGAGTACATCCCCGCCCTCCTCTCCGGCGATGTTGATGTCGACCGGTGCGATTATGTACTGCGGGATGCCAATGCTGCGGGCGTGCAATATGGACGCTACGACCTCGATTGGCTGATCTCGATTTCTACGATCGGGTCGAGGAACGGACAACTCGTCGTCGGCTACGACAAACGGAAGGCACCGAGAATCATTGAGCAGTTCTTGGTCGCCAGGCGTGCCCTCTATGACACCGTGTTCTGGCATCGCACGGCCCGTTGCGCAGAGGGCATGGTCGGCCTTCTACTGCAGAGGGTTGGAGATCTCCTCAGGAAGGGAAAATGGGTGCTAGGCAACGACGGCGGATTCGATGTCTATCGGGCCGCACTTTCAGGCAATCCGATTAGCGTCGAGGAGATCCTTCAACTCGACGATTACTCCTTATGGGTCCTCATTATGGAGATCGCCGAGCGATCCGACGACAAAATTGCCGCCGATCTGGCTAAGAGGATCGTCTCGCGCGACCTTTTCAAGTCGGTCCCGATCGAGTCCAAGGCGATCCAAGACTTCACCGGCCGCCGAGGCCGGGCGCCGCTCGAGGAACTCGTGACCGAACGCTGCGGCGTAGAAGATGGTGCCTATTACCTTGTCTTCGATCAACGCGGGTTCGAGACGCTTAGCAAGAACGACTCCAACGCGGTCTTCCTTGTCGGAGAGGCCGGGGATAGTCCCGGCGAGGCAACCCTCGCCCGCGATCACCCTGAGCTCGAACAGCTCGGTTCTCCCCATCAGCTTGAGCCAGCGCTCTATGCGCCTGTCGAGGCCATCGAGACGCTGGTTGAGGTCCTGAGAAGCTGAAACTTCTCGGCCACTGGCCTGTCCGAACCGCTCGCTATAACCGCTCCTTGTATGGGCACTCTCCGCTTCTCCGATGAAACAAGCGAGGCGACCGGATGCGGCATAGAGCGCGCCGATGTAGGTCTTCTAGATGAGGTCAATGACGTCGAGGCGCTCGTCGACGGCCTTGAAGCGCGGGCCGATGAGCTAAGCCCGCAAGCGAGCAATGCGAATCGCATACTGGGCGCTGCCTTAATCGTGTTCCTTGCATCAGACAGCGGTTGCGAGTTTGGCGCGAGTCTCCGCTTTTGCACTTACCAGCGGTTTCAAATAGCAAACGAGCGGACCGAAGAGTTACGAAAAGAGCTCCAGAGGCTAGAAGAGCAGTTGAGCGCCCGCCGCAGTGTTTTCGCCTTCGTCGAGACGCTCACCAGTCGCATGCAGCACCGAGTTGTCGTCGATTCTTGAGTCTGTAGCCCCAGAGTTCGGCGACTTCGCCCGACCGGAAGCGCGACCCTTGGTGATAGATATGAGGGCTCGACAGGTTCGATCCCCCCGCGCGACTACGTACTTTCGCAATGAATCAAATGCTGGGCGCCGTCTTCGGTGGTTTGCGCGAGACCAGCCATCGAAAGATAGGTGCCGTTCTCAAGTTCGGCAAAGAAGCGCCACCGGGTGAATTAGGACTCGGCTGATTCGATGGTCGTACGTGGCGTTCGTGCGTTCCGTGCGTGGGTGGCGTTCGGTCCGGGTGTCGGGGCGGTCGCTGATCCCGTATGCCTCATCAATCGCGCGCTGCGCTTCGTGTTTGCGGGTGAACGTGCCCAGGCGTCACGCCTAAAACGCTCTCCCTGATTGAGCGCGGTGAAGCCAACCCGACCTGGGGCACGGTTAGAGGAATCGCTGCCGCCCTCGACGTGTCGATGGGCGACCTCGCCAAACTCGCCGACAAGTTTCGTGGCCGGCGATGATGCGACCAGAATGTGACCACGATGCCCCGGACGCCTCGGAATCGACTGGAAGGGCACGGAACGCAATTCAACCCGCGAGCCGAGGATCTGGCTCCACAAGGAAAAGGCCGGCAATGGCCGGCACTCTCCTCCATGCGCCCGACGAGAATCGAACTCGCGACCTTCGGCTTGAAAGACCGACGCTCTTTGGTCCCCGTGAAGGGACCGTTGACCACTGAGCTACGGGCGCCCTGCTGCATTACTTTATCGGCGTGAAGCCATTCGGGGATTGGCGGGGGACGTGGAGCTAGGGCTCTCTGGACGCGTCGCGCTGGTGATCGGGTCCAGCTCCGGGATCGGGTTGGGGATCGCTGCGGCGCTTGCGCGGGAGGGGGCGCGGGTCGCCGTCGTCAGCCGCTCGCGGGAGCGGGCCGAAGGGGCGGTCGCGGCTATCGACGGGGGCGCCTCACCGTTCGTCGCCGACACGGACGACCTCGATCGGCTGGCCGAGCTGCAGGGCGAGGTCGAGGCGGCGCTGGGGCCGATCGAGGTCCTCGTCACCAATACCGGCGGGCCGCCGCTTGGCGGGGCGATCAACCATGAGCTGGACCACTGGGAGCGGGCCTACCGCTCGCTCGTCCTCGCCCCGCGGGTGCTGGCCGGCGCCGTCATCCCCGGGATGCGGGAACGCGGTTGGGGACGGGTCGTCAACGTCGGCTCCACCTCGACCCGCGAGCCGATCCCCGGTCTCAACCTCTCCAACTCGCACCGCATGGCGGCGGTCGGCTTCCTGAAGACGCTCTCGCGCGAGGTCGCCGGCGAGGGGATCACGGTCAACACGGTCGCCACCGGCCGCTTCGCCACCGAGCGGCTCGCCTCCAACTTCGGCTCAATGGAGGCGGCGGAAGCGGCTGCCGAGCGAGACGTCCCCGCTGGCCGCCTCGGCCAACCCGAGGAGTACGGAGACCTGGTCGCCTTCCTCTGCTCGGAGCGAGCCGCCTACATCACCGGGACCGTGATCCCGATCGATGGCGGCATGCTGCATTCTGCTTTTTGATGGCCCATCACCACAACCACGGCGCCTCGGCCGATGCCGACCGCGGCAAGCTGACGATCGCGCTCGTCCTGATCCTCGGCTTCATGGCGGCCGAGGTCGTCACCGGGATCGTCGCCAACTCGCTGGCGCTGCTCTCCGACGCCGCCCACATGCTCACCGACGCCGCCGCGATCGGGCTCTCCCTGGTCGCGATCCGGCTCGCCAAGCGCCCCGCCGCAGGCCAGATGACCTTCGGCCTCAAACGGGTCGAGATCCTCTCGGCCCAGGCCAACGGGATCACCCTGCTGGTCCTGGCGGCGATCATCGCAATCGAGGGCGTGCGCCGCCTGATCGACCCACCCGGTGTGGACGGTGCGCTGGTGCTCGTCGTCGCCCTGGCCGGCGTCGTGGTCAACCTCGCCGCGACCGCCGTCCTCGCCCGCGCCAACCGCCAGAGCCTCAACGTCGAGGGCAGCTTCCAGCATCTGCTCACCGATCTCTACGCCTTCATCGGCACCGCGATCGCCGCCGCGGTGATCCTGCTGACCGGCTTCGACCAGGCCGACGCGATCGCCTCGCTGCTCGTCGCCGCCCTGATGCTGCGCTCCGCGATCGGCCTGCTGCGCGAATCGGGGCGCGTCTTCCTCGAGGCCTCGCCGAAGGGGATCGACCCCGACCGGATCGGCCGGCTGATGGCGGCGCAGCCGGGTGTGGTCGAGGTCCACGACCTGCACGTCTGGGAGGTCACCTCCGAGTTCCCCGCCCTCTCCGCCCACGTCACCGTCGAGGCCGACGCCGACTGCCATCGCACCAGGCTCGAGCTCGCCGACCTGATCGAGCACGAATTCGCCATCCACCACACCACCCTGCAGGTCGAGCACGAGCCCAAGCGGCTCGTCCAGATCGAGAACTAGCCCGAGCCCTCGCCGGGCGCCTCGCGCATCGAGGGGAAGAGGATCACGTCGCGCAGGGTCTTGGCGCCGCTGAGGACCATCATCAGGCGGTCGACGCCGAGGCCGGAGCCGCTCGCCGTCAGCATCCCGTATTCGAGCGCCCGCACGAACTCCTCGTCGTGCTCGTGCGGCGTCTCCTCCGCGCCCGACTCCTGCCGTTCGCGCTGTTCGACGAAGTGGCGCCGCTGTTCGATCGGGTCGTTGACGTCGGTGCCGCCGCCGGTGATCTCCATCCCGGCGACGATCCCGTCGAAGGCCGCGGCGAGCAGCTGCGGGTGCTCGGGCACGGGCTTGACCAGCGGCCAGATCGCCAGCGGCAGGTCGATGATGAAGGTCGGCTGGATCAGCTTCGGCTCGACCAGCTTGCCCTGCAGCGTGTCGACCAGCGCCGCCCAGTCGTCGTCGGGCTCGGCGTCCTCGCCGGCGATCTCGGCCAGCTCGTCGCGGCTGGCCTTGGTGATGTCGACGCCGGTCTCTTCCTTGATCAGGTCCTGCAGGCGGAGGCGCGGCCAGGGCGGCGCCAAGTCGATCGTCTCGCCGTCGCGCTCGACCTTGGTCGTGCCGAGCACCCGTTCGGCGACGCCGGCGACGATCCCCTCGGCGACGTCCATCACGCCGTGGTAGTCGGCGCCGCTGACGAACCACTCGAGCATCGTGAACTCGGGGTTGTGCTGGGGGGACATCCCCTCGTTGCGGAAGAACTTGCCGAGCTCGTAGACGTGCTCGAAGCCGCCGACGATCGCCCGCTTCAGGTAGAGCTCGGTGGCGATCCGCAAGAAAAGGTGGCGGTCGAGCGCGTTGTGGTGCGTTTTGAAGGGACGCGCCGCGGCGCCGCCGGTCATCCGCTGCAGGACAGGCGTTTCCATCTCGACGTAGCCGCGTTCGTCGAGGTGGTCGCGGATCGCCTTCACGACCTTGGCCCGCATCGCGAAGATCTCCCGCGAGCGCTCGTTGGCCATCAGGTCGAGCTCGCGCTGGCGGTAACGCACCTCCGGGTCGGAGATGCCGTGGAAGAGGTCGGGCGGGTCGCGCAGCGCCTTGGCCAGCAGTGTGCACTCGTGCACCTCGAGCGCGAGCTGGCCCCGTTTGGTCACGTAGAGGTCGCCCTCGACCCCGACCAGGTCGCCGATGTCGAGGTCTTCGATCCGGTCGAACGCCTCCTGGCCGAGCGCGTCGACGCGAGCGTAGGCCTGGATCGTCCCGGAGATATCGCGGACGTCGAAGAAGGTCGTCTTGCCGTGGCCGCGCTGCCCGGTCACCCGGCCGGCGATCCGGTAGGAGAAGTCGCGCTGCTCCCCCTCCCCCAGCTCGGTGGGGTCGTGGGCAGCGAGGATCTCGGCGATCGCGTCGCGGTCCGGAAAGGAGAAGGGGTAGGGATCGATCCCTTCGGATCGCAGCCGCTCTACCTTCGCTAGGCGCTCCTCCGCGCTCAACTGCTCACGGCGCGACGCCGACGGTTACCCGCTCACCACCCATGTAGTCGCGCATAGTAGTTGCGTCGCGCAGCATCTCGCGCATCGCCGGCCCGTGGTGGGTGTCGTGCTCCATCGCCAGCTGCCAGCCACTCGGCGTTTCCTCGATCAGGCCGCGGATCACACCCAGCCCGTCCTCGCCGCAAGCGCCGGTGACGGCGATCCGCGGCTCGCGCTTGATCTCCGGCGAGCGCTCGTCGATCGTCTCGTCGGTTACGTAGGGGAGGTTGGCGATCACCATGTCGACCTCTTCCGCTGTGACCGCCTCCGGCAGGCCTTCGGCGACGCTGACCTCGAGCTCGATGCCGAGCCGCTCGGCGTTCTCGCGGGCAGCTTCGACCGCTTCCGGTGAGAGGTCCGAAGCGGTGATGCGCAGGTCGGGTCGCTCGGAGATCAGCGCCAGGGAAATCGCCCCCGAACCGGTGCCGACCTCGTGCACGCGCGCGCCCTCGGGCAGCTTGGTGCCGACCTCGACCAGCAGCTCGGTCTCGCGGCGCGGCCAGAGCACGCGCGGGTCGACGTGGATCTCGAGGTTGCGGAAGGGAGCGCGTTCGAGCACGTAGGCCAGCGGCTCGTGGTCGGCGCGGCGCGCCACAGCGGCTTCGATCGCCGCCACGACCTGCGGCGTGGGCTCCCCGGCGCCGTCCCGCGACAGCGCCTCGACGCTGATCCCGAGCGCGTTGGCGATCAGCGATTCCGCATCGCTGCGCGGCTCCTCACAACCTGCCGCCGAAATCGTCTCCGTCGCGGAATCGAGCAGCTCGCCGACCGTCGCGGCGTCTGAAACACCCCCGCTGCCGGTCTCAACTGCGTCCACTCGACTCGCCTCCCTCGTTTAGCTCAAAAGATTTTGCGCAACTTTACCAGTGGGCTGCCGGGACAGGGCCCCGGATCGCCGCCACACCACACACAGCCAGGTAACACCGGCGACAATCATTGCAAGGCTCTCCAGCTGTGCGCCGGTGAGACCAAGCGCGGCGTCGCTGTTGCGCCGCAGGAACTCGACCAGGAAGCGCTCGGCGCCGGCATAGACGAGGTAGATCGCGAACAGCACCCCGGCGCGAAAACGGTCGCGCATGCGCCAGAGCAGCCAGGCGCCGAAGCCCATCACCAGGGCCTCGTATACCGGGGTCGGGTGGACCTCTTCGGTGGTCGGCACGGTGCCGTCGGGGTAGGACATCGCCCAGGGCCCGTCCCAAGCCTTGCCGTAGTCGCCGTCGCCGGAGAGCTGGCAGCCGACGCGCCCGACGGCGTAGCCGAGCGCCAGCGCCGGCGCGCAGAGGTCGAGCAGGGCGAGGCCGAGAAAGCCGCGGTACCAGGCCCAGAGGAGGACCGCGATCGCGCCGCCGATCGCGCCGCCGTACCAGACCAGGCCCGACCCACCGAAGAGGTTGCCCAGCAGGTCGTCCTTGACGCTGTCGTAGTTCTGCACGACGAAGTAGAGGCGCGAGCCGACGACGCCGCCGATCAGCGCGGAGAAGCCCATCTCATACGCCCAGTCGACCGGTTTGCCGATCTCACCCAGGCGCTTCCAGATCAGCGCCCCCGCGGCGAGGAAGGCGAGGGCGAACATCAGGCCGAAGGTCTGCAGGGTCAGCGGGCCGAGGTGAATCTCCGGGTACATGCCTACTCGCCGAGCAGCGTACGCAGCAGCGCCTTCTGGGTGTGCAGGCGGTTCTCGGCCTGGTCCCAGACGGCGGACCGCGGCCCGTAGAGGATCTCGGCGCTGATCTCCTCGCCGGGGTGAGCCGGCAGGCAGTGCAGGACGACGGCGCCGTCCTTGGCGGCGCCGAGCAGATCGGCATCGATCCGGTACGGGTTCAGGTCGGCGCGGCGGCGCTCGGCCTCCTCCTCGTCCCCCATGCTGACCCAGACGTCGGTGTAGATCGCGTCGGCGCCGGAGACGGCGAAGCGGGGGTCGTCGGTCAGCTTCACCCCGTGGCCCTCCTCGAGCTGGTAGCCGTCGGGCGCGGCAACGGTCAGCTCGACGTCGGCGAGCTCGCAGGCGATCGCCAGCGAACGAGCGACGTTGTTGCCGTCGCCGACGTAGGCGAGGCGCAGCCCGTGCAGGTCGCCGCCGCGGCGCTCGCGCAGGGTGAGCAGGTCGGCGAGCGCCTGACAGGGATGGTGGAGCGGGGTGAGCGCGTTGACGACCGGCACCTCAGCCGAGGCCGCCAGCTCGGCGACGGCCTCGTGGGAGCCGGAGCGGATCACGATCGCGTCGAGGTAGCGGGAGAGGACACGGCCGGTGTCGCCGATCGACTCGCCGCGGGAGAGCTGCAGCTCGTCACCGCGGAGGACGATCGGCGTCGCACCGAGCTCGGCCACGCCGACCTCGAAGGAAATGCGGGTCCGGGTCGAGGGCTTTTCGAAGACGAGGCCGATGCTGCGCCCGGCCAGGTCGCCCGTGTTCGCCATTTGTCGACCTGGGCCCGACAAACCGCGAACTCCCCGGGCCGCTTTCATCTCGGCGGCGAGGTCGAGCAGCTGGGAGAGCTCGAAGGCGCCCAGCTCTTCACCAGTGAGGAAGTCCTGCTTCAAGCACCGGATACTACGTCCGTGCAGCTCAAAGCCATCTCCTGGAACCTCTTCCACGGGCGCGACTTCCCGCCCGACCCGGGACTGTTCACCTGGCGCTCACGGCTGTTGCGGGTGACCGAGCGCAATGAGACCCACGCACAGGTGAATCGGGACCTGAGCAAGGAGTTCCGTCGCGTGCTCGCCGAGGCAGAGTGGGACGTGGCGTTGCTGCAGGAGTGCCCGCCGCGCTGGTGGGAGCCGCTGGCGGAGGCCTGCGACGCAGAGGCGCATGGCGCTCTGACCTCGCGCAACTCGCTCGCACCTCTGCGCCGGCTCGCCGCCCGGCTCAACCCCGACCTGATCGCCGCCGGCGAGGGCGGCTCCAACCTCACGCTGGTCCGAGGGGACATCGTCGAGCGGCGGGAGCTGACGATCCACCTCGGGCACCCCGAGCGGCGGGCGATGGCGTTCACCCGCATCGAGCCGGGCGTCTGCATCGCCAATCTGCACGCGACCAACGACCGGCCCGACATGGCCACCGAGGACGTGCTGCGCGCCGCGGAAGCCGCCACGGAGTGGGCCGACGACTCACCCCTCCTCTTCGGCGGTGACCTCAACCTTCGACCTGCGGAGAGTCCAACCATGTTCGAGGAGCTGCGCGAGCGCTTTGGTCTCGCCGCGCCGACGAGCCCAAGCGCGATCGATCACCTGCTCGTCCGCGGGCTCGAGATCGTCGCGCCTCCAGCCCCGTGGCCACCAGGCCGACGCGAGCTGAAGGACGGCGCGCACACTCTGCGACTCTCCGATCACGCGCCGGTTGCGGCGTGTTTCTCGACTCGGGATGCCAGGTAATGAGATAGTCAGTCCCGATCGAACTTGTTGCTTCCCGCCTATATGGCGGGAAGTGCATACTCGGCGTCACGTCACCGTCCACTGCGAGATCAGGAGGCAACTGAGAATGGCCGCGAAAAAAGAGTCCGGCAAAGCGACGAAAAAATCGAAAGCCGGGACGCGCGCCAAAAAAGCGTCCGCTCGCAAACCGGCGTCGAAATCGAAAGCCAAAAGCAAAGCCAAAGCGAAACCGAAAGCGGCCAAAAAAGCGTCCGGCCGAAACAACGTGACCGGACTCGACAAGAGCGTCGAGCACTTCCGCGAGAGCCTCGAACACAGCGTCACCCTGAGCCGCGACCGCCTGCAGGAGGTCGTCGACGACGCGGTCAAGCGCGGCCGGATGACCCGCGGCGACGCCGAGAAGATGGTCTCCGAACTGCTCAAGCGCGGCCGGCGAGAGGCAGACGGGCTGCTCAAAGAGCTCGAGCGGCTGGTCAAACAAGCGCGCAAAGAGGTTGGCGGCCGAACCGCGCCGGTGCGCAAACAGGCGACGCAGGCGGCGCGGCGCGCGCGCAAGAAACTCAGTTAGTGACGCAGGCGCCGAGCCAAGCAAAAGCGACGCGGCCGCGGCGCGGCGAGCAACTCGAGGTCGAGATCGACTCGCTCGCCTTCGGCGGGCGCGGGGTGGCGCGGGTCGGCGGCTACGTCGTCTTCGTCTCCGGCGGACTGCCCGGCGACCGGGTGCGGGCCGAGGTCACCAAACCGAAGAAGCGCTTCGCCGAGGCGCGCGCGGTGGAGCTGCTGCGTCCCGGCGCCGACCGGGTCGAAAACCGCTGCCTGCACGAAGGTGAGCCCTGCCCCGGCGCTCCCTGGCAAGGCCTCGATTACGAGCAGCAGCTCGTCGAGAAGCGCCAGCAGGTCGATGAGGCGCTGCGCCGGATCGGCGGGCTCGACGGCTTCGAGCTGGAGGAGATCGAGCCGGCGGGGGAACAGTGGCGCTACCGCAACAAGCTCGAATACTCGTGGGGCGCTCGCGAAGGCGAGACCGTGCTCGGCTTCCACGCCAGCGGGCGCTGGGACCTGGTGATCGGCGTCGAGGACTGCCTGCTTGCCTCGGCGCGGGGCAACGCCGCCCGTAACGCGGTGCGCGAATGGGCCCGCGAGGAATCGGTCGCGCCCTACGACCGGCCGGCCGGCACCGGTGTGCTCTGCAACCTCGTCGTCCGCGAGGGCCGTCGCTACGACCAGATCCAGACCCGCCTGGTGACCACACCCAAACCATTTCCCAAGCCACCGGTCGACCTGCACACCGTGGTCGAGCCCGGCTCGGGCAGCAGCAACGGCCCGACAGGCGTGCTCGGCGAGGAACGCTTGCGCGAGCGGCTCTGCGGGCTCGACTTCGAGATGTCCCCCAATGCCTTCTTCCAGACCAACACCGAGATGGCCGAACGGCTCTACGCGGTCGCCGGCGAGTACGCCGGCCTGAGCGGCGGGGAGCGCGTCTTCGACCTCTACTGCGGGATCGGCACGATCGGCCTGACGATGGCCGGGCGAGCGGGCGAGATCTGGGGACTGGAGATCGTCCCCGAGGCGATCGTCGACGCCGAGCGCAACGCCGAGATCAACGGCATCGAGAACGCCCGGTTCATGGCGGGCAGCGCCCGCACCGGCGTGCGCCCGCTGGTCGAGGAAGCCGGCAAGCCCGACATCGTGCTGCTCGACCCGCCCCGCCCCGGCCTTTCGCAGAAGATCGTCCGCCGCGTGCTCGAGTGCGGGGCGAAGCGGATCGTCTACGTCTCCTGCAACCCGACGACGCTGGCCCCGAACGCCGCACAACTCGTCGAGGCGGGCTATACGCTGCGCCGCGTGAGGCCAGTTGACATGTTCCCCCAGACCCCGCACATCGAGTGCGTGGCGGTCTTCGACAAGGCTGGCCCCGCACGCGCCGACGCAGGGGCCGGGGACTGATGGCTCGCGGCTTCGGCGTCGCGGCGGGGCTCGACCCAGACGTGGCGCGACCGCTGGCGGCGCGCTGCGCCGAGCTCGACTACGACTCGCTCTGGTCCAACGACCACCCCGGCGCCAAGGGCCTGGAGACGCTGGCTGAGTTCGCCGCGGCGGCGCCCGAGGTCGACCTGGGCGTCGCGGTGATCGCCCTCGACCGCACCCCGCCCCAGGAGATCGCCGCCGACGTCGAGCGCCTCGGCCTCGACAAGGCGCAGCTCTGGCTCGGGGTCGGCGCCGGCTTCTCCGAGAAGCCGCTGACGCGGATGCGCGAGTCCCTGCCCGAGCTGCGCGAGCAGCTCCCCGGCGTGCGCCTCGTCCTCGCCGCGATGGGCCCGAAGATGTGCGCCCTGGCGGGCGCCGAGTTCGACGGCGCCTTCTTCAACTGGATGACCCCGGAGTTCGCCGCCCGCGCCCGCAGGCAGGTCGAATCCGGCGCCGAGGAGGCGGGTCGCGAGTGCCCGCCGGTCTTCGGCTACGTCCGCACCGCCGTCGGCCCCGACGCCACCGAGCGCCTCGCCAAGGAGGAGTCCTTCTACCGCGACCTGCATGCCGGCTACCGCAACCACTTCGACCGCCTGGCCGAGCCCGAGGGCACCGTCGGCGTAGCCGCCGCCAACAGCGACACAGCCTGCAAGAAGCTGGCCGCTTACACCGCCCTCGACACGATCGTCGTCCGGGGCCTGGCCAGCGCCAAGGTCGAGGCGATGGGCGCGGTCGCCGAGTCCGCCTCCCCCTAGGGCGGCCAGGGGACTGGCGGGAAGATCGGGCCCGGGGCGACCCTGGGCGCGGTGACTCCTCCCCATGGCACCGATAGGACGGGGAGCTGGGGCTGGCTCGCGCAGCCGCGCGGGTCGAGCGGGCGGTCGATCTCGAAAACCGACGCGGGGGGAGCGCTGAGCACCAGCTCCACCGCCGGATCGGCCTGGGTCCAAAGGGTCTCCTGGGGTTCGGCCGTCGGGCCGAGCGGGAGCGCCGGCGTGATCACCAGGTGGGTGAGGTGCTCGGCATTGACGGCTCGGCGCCACTCGAAGCAGTTGGCTATCGGGCGGAACTCCCCGTAGGGCCCCGAACGGCCGACGTACTGGACGCGGTTGGAGAGATCGTCCCCGTAGAAGATGAACTGCCCGAAGGCTCCCGGCGGGCCGACGATGCCGATCCGCTGACCCCGCTGCCGCCGCGCCCATTCCTGCAGAGGCTGCCACTGTAGGCTCGACCTGAAGCCGGGATTGTCGGCCGGCGGCGCCAGGGCCGCCCGGTAGCGATCCCGGGCATAGGTCCGCTCCTGGGCGTAGCCGGCGATCGCCAGGCAGAGGAGCACGCCACATGCGGCGGCGGCGAGCGGCGCCCGTGGCCTACCGCGCAGGTGAAGGGCGACGATCGCGGCCGGGACGAGGACCAGCACCAGCCCGAGCAGGACCGACCCCGAGGCGGCATCGAGCCGCCAGGAGTCGGAGGCGAAGGCGACGACGAGGAAGGTCAGACTCAGGCCGGCCGCCACCAGCTTGGTCCATAGGCCGCCTCCGCCCTCTCGACCGGGGGCGACGACGAGCGCCAGCGAGAGCAGCCCGAGGACCATCGCCGGGGCCAGGTAGCGCAGGTTGGAGCCGAAGCCGTAGGGCATGCCGTCGGGCCCCGGGGCGGTGATCGGGATGAAGGCGTAGGCAAGAGCGGAGACGATCCCGACGATGCCCAGGACCCGCCGCACCGAGTGCCCTCGCGAATAGGGGGAGAGCAGCAGGCCGGCGGCGAAGGCGACGATCACCAGCGGCCAGGCGGGACCGAGCGTCGAGTGCAGGCCGGGGATGAACCAGTGACCCCAAGCGTCGAAGTCCAGGGCGTAGTCGGCCACCGAATGCGGCGGCCGCGGGTAGAGCGGAATCTGGTCGGGGACCGAGAGGAAGCCCAGGTCGATCCAGGGCAGCGGGTTGCCGGCGTGCACGAGGTTGCGCAGGTACCAGTAGCCGCCCGTCGCCAGCGCTCCCCCGACCCAGATCGCCGCGGTCCGCAGGCGGTCCGCCGCCGGGCTCAGCACGACCAGCGCCACGGTCAGGGTCGCGACCGCCGGCAGCAGGGTGATCTTCGTTCCGATCGCCAAGCCGGCGGCGAAGCCGGCAAACAGCAGCGCCCCGGGAGCGTGGCGGGCGAGGCTGCGGCGGTCGTCCCCGGCGTGACGGGCGAGCGCCGCCTGCGCGTTGACCAGCAGGGCGATCGTCGCGACCAGGAAGAAGAGGGCGGGAATGTCGCTCGGCGCGTTCCCCGCCTGCGACTGCATCATGTTGGAGGCAAGCGCGATTGCGACCCCGATCACGGCCAGCGGCCCGGCGGCAAAGGGGCGGCCCACGCACCAGGCAGCGAAGAGCGTCAGCAGCATCCAGCCGAGGTTGAGCAGCGGCGAGAGGAAGTCGGAGCCGAAGGCGACCATTCCCACCCCGTGCAGGAGCTCGGAGTTCTGTGGGTAGAACCACACCGTCAGGCGCATCGGGTCGGTGAAGTGGACCCCGCCCACGTGGCCGCTCTGGGCGAAGTCGGCCGCGAAGGTCAGGTGGTACCAGGTGCTGTCCTGGCGGTACATGCCGACGTCGAGGCTCTGCAGCGTCGGCGCCGCCCAGATGGCCGTGGTGATGACCGCGGCCGCCAGAGCCAGTGCCACCAACCAAGTCGCCTGGGCTGGAAACGGTGGTGGCGCGAGCCGGGGGAACGAGATCCGCCGCGTGGCGAGGGCGACCGCGCCGCAGAGCACCGCGACGGCCACGATCAAGCCCAGCCGGGTGAACCCGCCGAGCTGACCGGCCAGCTCGGCTGCCATCACGAGGATCGCGATCGCGCAGACGATCTGGGCGAGCCAAGCGGGGGGACCCGACCACCCCGGGCAGAGACGCCTGGTTATCGCACGCGCCCCGAACCCCAGCACGACAGCCAGGACCGCCAGCCAGGCAACCCCCAGCGCGTACTCAGCCGCGGTCATCGCGCCGTTCAGTAAGGCGGCAGGTCCTCGTACCAGTCCCCGAGGGTGCGGAAGGAGCGCCAGAAGCGCTGCTTGGCGCCCTCCTCGTCGAGGGATTCGTCGATGTCGGGGGTGTAGAGGGCGTCGACGGTTGGGGTGAAGGCTTGGATCTCACCCTCGCGCGGCTCGATCTTGCGCGAGAGGGGAACTTCGAGGCCGTTGAGGACACGCAGGGCGGGTTCGCCCATGACGACGACGATTTTCGGCTGGACGATCGCCAGCTCTTCGACCAGGCGGCGTACGCACTCTTCCGCGGCGAGGTCGGGCTCGGCGATCGGGCACTTGACGCAGAGCGTGCCGTAGACGACCAGGGGGTCGATCCCCAGCCGCTTGAAGCTTTTCATCAGCGCGTTGCCGGGGCGACCGTAGAAGGCGACCCCCTCTTCGATCTCGGCGACGCCGGGGGCGTGCTTGACCATGAAGACGTCGGCCTGCGGGTGGCCCGAGCCGAGCACGGGCATCAGCTTGCCGCGCGGGCAGTGCGGACACTCCTGCAGCTCGTGGGTCAGCTGGTTGAGCTCGCGGATCGCGCGCTCCAGGTACTTCTCCTTATCTCGTCGTCGGTCGCCGGCACGCTCGGCGATCTCTTTGACGGCTCGGCCGCGCTTCCTTTCGCGCGGCCCTTCTGCATCAGCTCTTGCCGCCGGCGCGCCCGCCGACCGAGCGCCGTTTCTTGCGCGGCCGCCCGCCCCGAACCGGCTTGGCATCGGGGACGCTGCGCTTCGGCGCCTTCGGCCGCCCCGCCGTCTGCAGCAACTTCAACGCCTGCACGTAGACGAGGTTCTTGTGCTTGCGGGTGATGTCGGCGTCGCGCATCGCCTCGAGGAACTCCGCCGGCCCCTCGAAGTCGTGGATCCGCACCCGCACGCTGCCCAGCCCCTGGGCGACGTGGCTGTCGGAGCCCGCCCCGGGGACGATCCGGTACTTGCGGGCAAAGCGCTCGGCCTCTTCGTTGAAGGCGGTCAGCGCGACGCGCGGGTTGAAGACCTCGAGGATGTCGATCTCCTCGACGATGTCGAGCAGGTGCTCGTAGTCGGGCACCGAGTGGAAGCGGTCGAAGGGATGCGGGACGTAGACCAGCCCGCCCTGGCGGCGAATCTCGGCGATCGTCTCCGCCATCGTCATCCCGCGCGGGATCTTCTCCTCGAGGAAGAGGCCGATCACCTCGCCCTGCTCGGCGGTCTTCACCTCCTCGGCGACGATCACCTTGATGTCGCCCATCTCGGCGGCGATCCGCTGCGCCTCCAGCGCGCCGGAGACCTCGTTGTGGTCGGTGATCGCGATCGCGCCGAGGCCGCGGTCGCGGGCGGTCTCCAGCAGCACCTCGACCGGGGTCGCGCAGTCGGGCGAGTGGTCGGTGTGCATGTGCAGGTCGACCTCGATCAGCGGCCGCTCAGCGATCCGCTCACGCACCTGTGGATCCCCCGCCGGATCGTGGCGGCGGTCGAGCAGGCGACGGTAGATCGCTTCGAACTCGGTCGGCAACCGCACCCCAATCGCGTTCGCCCTCCGCCGGCTCGACCAGCTCGTACGGCCCGGGGAAGTAGCGCTCCAGCAGCTCGCCGGTCGCCGACGACGTCACGGTGCGCGCGTCGAGGCGGCCGAAGAAGACCTCGACCAGGGGCCGCGCCACCTGGGTCGAGAGCACCCGCTCCTGCGGTGCGTGGAAGGTCGCGACGTTGAGCGAGAAGGAGTGGCGCAGGGCCGCCGAGGAGACGCTGGGCGCAAACGGCTCGTGGACGTGGACGATGTCGAGCGCGTTGGAGCCGAGCAGCCGTTTCGCCGAATCGCCGGCGAAGATCCTCAGCACCTCGTGCCCGCGCCGCTCGAGCTCCTCGGACACTCGCCCGACGAACTCGTTGATCGGGTTGCGGGTGCTCCGCCGGTGGGGCGAGACCTGGGCTATCGAGAGCGGCTTGCCGGGCACAAGCTCGGCTTAGGCCGAGACCTTCGCCTCGCCCGGCACAGCGCTCTTGCCCCGCGCGTTCTCGGCGATGAACTCCTCGGTCTGCTCGCGCGCTTCGTCGTCCGGCCGTTGGCTGTGCGGCGACTTCATCAGGTAGCTGGACGGCCCGTCGAGCTGGCCGGCGATGCCGTTGTTCAGCGCCAGCTTTATGAGTCTCACCGCGTCGATCACGACGCCGGCCGAGTTGGGCGAGTCCCAGACCTCGAGCTTCAGCTCGACGGTGAGCGGCACGTCGCCGAAGGCTTTGCCCTCGACCCGGATGTGCGCCCACTTGCGGTCGGTCAGCCAGGGGACGTAGTCGGAGGGCCCGACGTGGACGTCTTTGTCGGGCAGCTCGTGACCCATGATCGAGGTGACCGCGTTGGTCTTCGAGATCTTCTTCGAGTCGAGCCGCTCGCGCTCGAGCATGTTGTAGAAGTCCATGTTGCCGCCGACGTTGAGCTGCGAGGTGCGCTCGACGCGCACGCCCCGGTCGTGGAAGAGGCGGGCGAGCTGGCGGTGGACGATCGTCGCCCCGACCTGGGACTTGATGTCGTCGCCGATGATCGGCAGCCCGGCCTCCCGGAAGCGCTTGTCCCAGTAGTCCTCGCGGGCGATGAAGACCGGTAGGCAGTTGACGAAGCCGACGCCAGCGTCGAGCGCCTGCTCGACGTACCACTTGGTCGCCTCCTCGGAGCCGACCGGCAAGTAACAGACCAGCACGTCGGCCTTGCTCTCCTTGAGGATGCCGACGACGTCCGCGGTTTCGCCCGGCGCTTTGGTGATCTTCTCTTTGAGGTACTTGCCGAGGCCGTCGTGGGTCATGCCCCGCTCGACCTTGACGCCGAGCTGCGGCACCTCGGCGAACTTGATCGTGTCGTTCTGGCCCGACCAGATCGCCTCGGAGAGGTCCTTGCCGACCTTCTCGGAGTCGATGTCGAAGGCGGCGACGAACTCGACGTCGCGCACGTGGTAGCCGCCGAGGTCGACGTGCATCAGGCCCGGGACTTCGTCCGCGGGGTCGGCGTCCTTGTAGTACTGGACTCCCTGGATGAAGGAGTTGGCGCAGTTGCCGACGCCGACAATCGCGACGCGGACCTTCTCGTCCGTGCGGGCGGCTCCGTTGCTTGCTCCGTTGGTCTCACTCATGAAAGCTCTGGATTCCTTCCTGTCTGGCTGATGGCAATGCACACCTGCGGCGCCGCCTGGTTACAGCTCGGGCGGCGGCGGGGCCTCGCTTGAAAGCTCGTTTCGGACGTGCCATACGCGCTGGATCGTCGTGACGATGGTCAACGCCGCGATCAGGTAGACCGCGGGCGCGAGGAGCTCGAAATCACCGATCCCGGCGCCCTTGGCGAAGACCAAGCCGATGGAGAGTATGACTACCCGCACCGGCCGCGTCGCCAACCCGACCTTGCACTCGACGCCGAGTGCCTCGGCGCGGGCGCGCGTGTAGGAGACCATCAGCGAGCCGAGCACGGCGACGACGCACATCGCGGCGGCGAAATCGTCGCCGGTGGCGGCGAAGTAGCCGGCGACCGCGGCGAGCACGATCCCCTCCTCGATCCGGTCCAGGGTCGAGTCGAGGAAGGCGCCGAAGAGCGTCCCCTTGCCCGACATCCGCGAGTAGCGGCCGTCGAGCGTGTCCATCACCGAGCCGAGCGATGAAGGCGACGCCGGCGAGGAAGAAGAGACGCTGGGTGACCAGCCCGGCCGCGATCAGGTTGCCGATCAGGCCGGCGATCGAGATCGCGTTCGGCGTCAGGCGGGACTCGATCAGGCGGTCGCGCGCGTAGGCGCGAAGCTCCTGGCCGTTGCGCGGCTTGGCGCCCGTTGCGGCGGCTGCTCGGGGCGCGCGTGGGCGCCGACGAATCCATTGCAGTGAGGCTAGACGATCCGCAGCCTGGAAACCGAGGCGCGGGCCTACGCCTCGGCCTCTTGCGGCGAGCGGGCTCGCCAGGACCAGGCGTGGGGGCGGGCGCGGGCGAGCAGGCGGCTGGCCACCAGAGCTGAGGTGGCGGCGACCCCCCAGCCGAGGACGGCGTCGACCCAGTAGTGGTTGCCGGTGACGATCACGACCCAGGCGACGATCAGTGGCCAGACAGGCCCAGAAGACTTTCACCGGGCGGTACTTGGCCAGGCGGAAGGCGCTGAGGCCGACCATCGCGGAGAAGGCGCAGTGCATGCTCGGCACCGCCGCGTAGGGGTTGATGAAGAGCTTTGGCCAAGCCCGAGTCGTGGTTGACGCTGGAGAAGTCGTTGATCGTGTCGATGAAGCCGTACTGGGGGTAGAGCCGCGGCGGCGCGGTCGCGTAGAACGTGTAGCCGACCAGGGCCAGGCCCATCGAGACCATGAACATGTTGCGGACGAAGTAGTAGGCGTCGTTGCGGAAGAAGTAGACCCAGAAGAAGAAGGCGAGGACGACCGCGAACTGGCTGTTCATGTAGATCTGGTTGGCGAAGTCGACCAGCCAGCTGCGCCTGGGTGAAGAACGACTGCAGGCTGGGCTCGAAGAGCGTATGGGTCGAGCGCTCGACGTCGATGACCTGCTGGCCGTTGGCGAAGGCCACGGCGCGCTGGCCGTCCGCCATGCCGCGCACGGTCTCGTAGGCGAGGTCGACGAGGACGACCAGGCCGATCTGGCTTACCCAGGTCGCCCCAGCCTTGGGGCAGCTTGGCGGTCAGCGCCGCAAACGCACGAGACATCGGGTAATTGTAATCGGGGCGTTAACGGCAGGAAGGCGAGTATTCGGTCGATGACCCGCTGCATCGTCGATCCAGGGCCAGTGGCCCGCGCCCTCGATCGCTTCGAAGCTGGCGTTGGGGAGGGCATCTGCGTAGGCCTGGGCGAACTTGGCCGGCAGGTAGGGATCGCGGTCGCCCCAGAGGACCAGGGCGGGGCAGGTGAGCTGGCTCTGGTCCTTGCCGGCTGCGCGCCAGGCGGTCGGGATTGGCGTGACGGTAGAGGGCGAGGATCGCGGCCTGGGTGCCCTTGTCCCAGTGGCGCCAAACCATGTCGACCAGCTCGGGTGGCATCGAGCTGCGATCGCCCTGCGCCTGGCGCATCGATCAGCGCCATCGAGGCTCTGGTGGTCGTCGCGTTGGCCAGCTCGCCCAGTCGGTCGGCTGCGCCAGACGCGGGCCACCCAGTGCCAGCGGTAGCCCGGCAGCAACGGAACCACGTTGATCGATCACGAGCTTCTCGACCTGCTCGGGGCGGCGCTGCGCGCCGATCAACGCCAGGCTCCCCCAATCGTGGACGACCAGCTTGCGCTGCCCGATCCCCAGCTCGTCGAGGCACCGTTCGAGAAACGCCGAGAGCCCGTACATCGAGTAGTCGAAGCGCGCCGGATCTGGCCGGTCCGACCTTCCCCACCCCGGCATGTCGATCGCGATCGACGGCCCGCCGCGCTCCATGAAGGGCAGCCAGTCCTCCCCGTGGGTCGGGTTGCCATGGAAGTAGACCGTCGGAGTCCCCTCCCCGGCCACGCGCCGGTAGAAGACCTTGACGCCATCCAAAATCAGCTCCCGCTCTTCGATCGCACCCGGCATCGGTCGAACCATACGGGGCAATCCCTCGCCACGCGAAGGCACCCCGATAGCGTCGCGCGCCGATGCTGGAAACGCCCAGACAAGCGGCGCGTGCGGGCGATCCGCGACCGGCTGCGCGAGATGTACGGGCAGCCGGTCAACGAGCCGCACGGGCACCCGATCGCCGAGCTGATCAAGACGGTCCTCTCCCAGCACACCAACGACCGCAACCGCGACCGCTCCTTCGCCGCACTGCGGAGCGCTACCCAACCTGGGAGGAGGTGCGCGACGCGCCGGTCGACGAGCTGGAGGAGGCGATCCGCCCGGGCGGACTCGGCAAGCAGAAGGCGCCGCGCATCCAGGCGATCCTCGAGCAGCTCGGCGACCATCCCGACCTCGACTGGACCGCGCCGCCACGCCGCGCGAGGAGTCGCTGAGCTTCCTCCTCTCGCTGCCCGGCGTCGGGTCGCAAAACGGCCGCCTGCGTGCTGATCTTCACCTGGGGCATTCCGGAGATCCCGGTCGACGTCCACGTCCACCGCGTCGGCGGCCGCCTCGGCCTCTTCCCGGCCAAGGCCTCGTTCGAGCGCGCGCACGATGAAATGCTGGCGATCGTTCCACCCGAGGACGCCTACGAGCTGCACATGAACCTGATCCGCCACGGGCGCGAGATCTGCCGTCCGAAACCGCGCTGCGGGGAGTGCGAGCTACGCCGGATGTGCCCCTGGTACCGTGCCGGGCGCAAATGAGCTTGGAGCGTCCTAAAAGATGAGCAAGAAGACCTTCATCGTCTTCGGCCTCCTGGTCCTGGTCCTGGCGGCAGTGATCCCCTGGCTTGCCTTCCGCGCCGACGGCGACGCGGCCCAACGCCAAACCCGTTGCCGAGCAACCTGAAGGCGGGCCAGAGCCTCTTCGAGACCAACTGCGGCACCTGCCACGCTCTCTACGCAGCGGGCACCGACGGCAACTACGGCCCCAACCTCGACGAACTGCTGGCCCCGTCCGGCCCGCCGGAAGGCCCGACCGCGGCAGACGCGATCAAAGCAACCGAAGGCCGCGTCCTCAACGCGGTCGAAGTCGGCGTCGACAGCAGCACCACCCCCGGCCGCATGCCGGGCGGCATCCTCAACGAAGAGCAGGCCAAAGAAGTGGCCGCCTTCGTAGCCAACACCGCCGGCGAGGGCTGATCGCCCCCGCCGGCAGGCCGGATGGATCGGGTCAGTGGCCGAAGTGCAGGACGCTTACCACCCCGCGTGGTCTGAGGGCCAGAACGGCGGGGTCGCCTGGAACGGCGTGTCCCCGACCAACTCGGCCTCGTCCCCATTCGAGCGGGCGGCGCCGCGGCTGAGGATCAGGTCGATCCGGGTCCGCAGCGTCGAAACCGGGTTGTTCAGCGCCCCCGGCGCGAGCGGCGGGGTGTTCGATTCCTGGCAGCACGTGGCACCGGGGCCGAGCTGTTCCTCGTCCCAAGCGTCGCGGAATTTGCCGGGCGCGGTGAGCAACGCGTAGGAGCCGGTCGTCGAGCCGTCCGATGCGGAGTTGAAGTCGCCGGTGGCGACGATCGTCCCGCCTTTGCCCGGGCCCGCGAGGAACTCGGCCGCCTGCGCTTCCTGCACGAGCGGCGATTCCTCGGTTTCGAGGTGGGTGTTCACGAACCGGAACGGCAGGCCCCTCAGCCTCGCGTCGATGCTGGCCCAGCCGCGGTCGAACGACAGCGGGCCGACCGGCGATTCGATCACCTGCTGAGCGGTGTAGTGCCCGCTTTGCGGGTTGCTCCAGGTCAGTCCCGGCGTGTCGTCGTTGACGAGGATCACGTCGCGATCTTCGAGCTGCACCGAGCAGGTGAATTGGCCCGAAACGACAGGGCAGGTTTCCGACACCAGCGGCGCCGGCCCGATGTTCGCGTTATTCGCGATCGCCGCCACCGAGTAGTCCAGGTCCCGGGCTTCGAGCTCGTCTTCCAGAATCGTGAGGAAGTCGTAGCCGGGGGGCGGGTTCACACCGCCGGTCGTCCATTTCGTCACCTCCTGCAGGCCGATCAGGTCCGGCTCCTCTGCCTGGATCTCGTCGGCGATCGCTTCGGCGCGCTGCGGGAAGTTCGTGTACTGCACCGTCGCGTAGATCCGCGCAACGGCTTCGACGAATTCTTCCGGGGTTTTCGCTTCGAGCGCCGGCCCGAGGCTGGAGCCCAGATAGAGGTTCCGGGTCATCACCGTCAGGTCGCGCTTGGCTTGGCCGTGGTGGCCGTGACCCTGGCCAGGTTGGGCCGCTTTGCTGTGGCGTGAGACCGAGATTGTGTGCCCTTGCGCTCCCCCGCTTGCCAAAGCGGGTAACAGGGCGAAGGCGAATACTGCCGCGATCAGCGCCATCACAGACAGGCGGGTCGCTCGGTGGACGTAGCTCAAGGCTTTCCTCCTAAATCCGTGGATTGGTCGAGGCGCCTCTCCTGTCCCCTACGTCACCGCGCTCGAAACCAATATACGCAAGGGATTTGAATTTCGCCGAAGATCTGCCATACTGCCACTTAGATTTTTAGAGTCCGCACGGCGGCTCTCTCTCAGTCACTACGAAACTCCTGGAGGTACGGAAGAAGTGGGCAAGACGATCGGCATCGACCTGGGCACGACCAACTCCTGTGTCGCCGTGATGGAGGGCGGCGAGCCGACCGTTCTGGAGAACGCCGAGGGTGGGCGCACGACCCCCTCGGTCGTCGCCTTCACCGACTCCGACGATCGCCTGGTCGGCACGGTCGCCAAACGCCAGGCGGTGATGAACCCCGAGAACACGATCTTCTCGATCAAGCGCTTCATGGGCCGCAAGGAGGCCGAAGTCAAAGAGGAGGAGACGATCGTCCCCTACAAGGTCGAGGCCGGGCCGAACGGCGACGTGCGGGTCGACGTGCGCGGCAAGCAGTACAGCCCGCCCGAGATCAGCGCGATGATCCTGCAGAAGCTGCGCACCGACGCCGAAGCGAAGCTCGGTGAAGCGGTCGACAGCGCGGTGATCACCGTCCCCGCCTACTTCAACGACGACCAGCGGCAGGCGACCAAGGACGCCGGCAAGATCGCCGGGCTCGACGTCAAGCGGATCATCAACGAGCCGACCGCCGCCTCGCTCGCCTACGGCCTCGACAAAGAGGAGGCCGACCACACGATTCTCGTCTTCGACCTCGGCGGCGGCACGTTCGACGTCTCGGTGCTGGAAATCGGCGACGGCGTCTTCGAGGTAAAGGCGACCGCCGGCGACAACCACCTCGGCGGCGACAACTGGGACAAAGCGATCGTCGAGTGGCTGGTCGCGGAGTTCAAAAAAGACCAGGGCGTCGACCTCGGCGCTGACAAGAACTCGCTGCAACGCCTCTACGAGGCGGCGGAGAAAGCCAAGATCGAGCTCTCCTCGGCGCAGGAGACGCAGATCAACCTGCCCTTCATCACCGCGGTCGAGGGCCAGCCGAAGCACCTCGACATGAAGCTCAGCCGCTCGAAGTTGAACGAGCTGACCGCCGAGCTGCTGAACCGCATCGTCGGCCCGGTCAAACAGGCGCTCGGCGACGCCGACGCGACGATCGACCACGTGGTCCTGGTCGGCGGCATGACCCGCATGCCGGCGGTGCGCGAGAAGGTCAAAGAGCTGACCGGCAAGGACCCCCACCAGGGGGTCAACCCCGATGAGGTCGTCGCCGTCGGCGCGGCGATCCAGGCGGGCGTACTGGCCGGCGACGTCAAGGACGTGCTGCTGCTCGACGTCACCCCGCTGACCCTCGGCATCGAGACCAAAGGCGGCGTGATGACGAAGCTGATCGAGCGCAACACGACGATCCCGACGAAGAAGTCGGAGGTCTTCTCGACCGCCGACGACAACCAGCCCTCGGTCGAGATCCACGTCCTGCAGGGCGAGCGCGAGATGGCCGGCGGCAACAAGAGCCTCGGCAAGTTCCAGCTCACCGGGATCCCGCCGGCACCACGCGGCCTGCCGCAGATCGAGGTCACCTTCGACATCGACGCCAACGGCATCCTGCACGTGACCGCCAAAGACCTGGGCACCGGCAAAGAGCAGAAAATCGAGATCAAATCCGGCTCCGGCCTCTCCGAGGAGGAAATCCAGAGCATGGTCTCCGATGCCGAGTCCCACGCCGATGAGGACAAGAAGCAACGTGAGCTGGCGGAAGCCCGCAACATGGGCGAGAGCCTCGCCTACCAGTCCGAGAAACAGATCGAGGAGCTGGGCGACAAAATCGAGGCGGCGAACAAAGAGGAGATCGAGGGCGCGGTCAAAGAGCTGCGCGAGGCGCTCGACTCCGACAGCGTCGAGGAGATCAACTCGAAGACCGAGGCGCTTACCGCGGCGATGACCAAAGTGTCGGAGCAGATTTATGCGGCGGCGCAGGAGCAGGCGCAGGCGGCGTCCGAGGACGGGGCTGGCGACGGCTCTTCCTCTGATGATGAGGAGGAAGTGGTCGATGCTGAGGTGGTTGATGAGGGCGAGGACAAGTGAGGGCGGAGGAACGGGACGGCCAAGGGACTGAGGAGTCCCGGCCCGCGGGTCCTGTCGGGGCAGGGGACCCACCGCCCCCTCCGGTCGCTAAAGCGTCCTCAGGGGCGGTCCCCCCTACCCCGCCACCCGCGGGAGAGGCGTCTGGGGCAAAGGATGATGCGGTTGAAAAAGACCTGGATGACCTGCTGGCTGACACCCAGCGGGAGCGGGACGAGTACCTGGATCTCGCCAAGCGGACCAAAGCTGACTTCGAGAACTTTCGTAAGCGGATGAGTGCCGAGGTTCTGGCCGCCGCGGGGCGTGGGAAAGCTGAAGTGCTTCGGGACGTGTTGCCGGTGCTCGATGACTTGGAGAGGGCTTTGCAGGCGGCCGGATTGGACCCCGAGGGAGACTCCGAGGATGCGCTGGCGCACGGCGTGATCTTGGTCTTCCGCAGCTTGCGGGAGTCCCTGGGCAAACACGGGATCGAGGCTGTTGATCCGACTGGGGAGAAGTTCGATCCACAGGTGCATGAGGCGCTCTCCACTCAGGCCGCCGAGGGGGCCGAGTCCGGCACGGTTGTCGAGACGATGCAGAAGGGCTACATGCTGGGTGAGCAGTTGATTCGGCCTGCTCGTGTGGTGGTGGCGGAGTAGGGGGCCGGCTTGGCTGACGATCTCTACAAGGTCCTCGGGGTCTCGAAAAAGGCCTCCGGCGACGAGATCAAGAAGGCGTACCGCAAGCTGGCGCGGAAATATCACCCTGACCGCAACCCAGACGACGCCGCGGCGGAGGAGAAGTTCAAGGAGGTCCAGGGCGCTTACGACACGCTCTCCGACCCCGAGAAGCGCCAGGTGTACGACTCGGGCGGGCCGACCTTCGAAGGGTTCGGCGGCGGTCGCGGCCCCTTCACCGCCGGGCCTGCCGGACAGGGCGGCTTCGTCGATCTCGGCGATCTCGGCGACCTGTTCTCCTCGATGTTCCGGGGCGAAGGCAGTGGCGGACCGCGCGGCTTCCCGCAGCAGCCTGGACGCGACCTCGAGACGGAAGTGCCGCTGAGCTTCAGGCAGGCGATCGACGGCACGCAGGTGACCGTCCCCGGAGCGGGGGGCAAGCGCTACAAGGCCAACGTCCCGGCCGGAGTCAAGAACGGCGCCCGCATCCGCCTCGCCGGGAAAGGCGAGCCGAGCCCGGCCGGGGGTCCCCCCGGCGACCTCTATGTGGTCACCCGGGTCATGCCTTCCCCCGTCTTCAAGCGGCTCGACGACGGCAACCTCGAGGTGAGGGTGCCGATCACGATCGCCGAGGCGCTGCGCGGGGCGACGATCGAGGTGCCGACCCTGGAGGGGACGAAGAAGATCAAGGTGCCGGCCGGGACCAAGCACGGCACGATCCAGCGGCTGCGCGGCGAGGGCGCGCCGAGGGCGCGTGGAAAGGGCCGCGGCGACATCCGCTACCGGCTGGAGATCGAGATGCCGAAAGAGCTGAGCGAGGAGCAGCGGGAGGCCGTCGACAAGCTCGCAGAAGCGCTCAACGGCGCCGACCCGCGTGCCGACCTGCTGCGGAGGGCCGCCCGATGAACGCGACGCGGCGCGAACGGATCGAGATTTCGGTCGAGGACGACCGTGGCGTCTTCATGATCTCGGTCGCCGCCGAGCTCGCTCACATGCACCCGCAGACGCTGCGCATGTACGAGGCGCGTGGCCTGATCGAGCCACAGCGCTCGGCGAAGAACACCCGCCTCTACTCGCAGCGGGACGTCGAACGGCTGAAGCACATCCAACGCCTCACCTCCGAGCTCGGCCTCAACCTGGCCGGAGTCGAAATCGTCCTGGAGATGGAAGCGGAGGTCGCGAGGATGCGAGCCAAGCTGGAGCGGATGCGGCGCCACGCCGCCGAGCTCGAACGTCGAATCTCGAGGGAAGGGCTCTGATGCAACCCGATCGGTTCACCGTCAAGTCCCAGGAAGCGGTTGCCGCGGCGCAGGCACTCGCCGCGGAGCGGCGCAACTCCGAGATCACCCCGGCGCACCTGCTGGTGTCGCTGGTGCGCCAGGACGAGGGCCTCGTCGTGCCGATCCTGCAGAAGCTGAGCGCCGACGTCGATGCCGTCGCCGCCCGGGCCGTACAGGCGGTCGAGGCGTTGCCGAAGCTGGCCGAGGCCACCGAGGTCCGTCCCTCCTCCGCCTTGATCAAGACCCTCCAGCAAGCCGAGAGCGAGATGGCGAAGCTCGGCGACGAGTACATCTCGACCGAGCACATCCTGCTCGCGCTCGCCGACAGGAACTCGGGCGTCGCCGATGTCCTTCCCGACCGCGGCTCGCTGGAGAAGGCGGTGGCCGAAGTGCGCGGCCCGCACAAGGTGACCTCGCCCAACCCCGAGGACAGCGTGCAGGCGCTGGAGAAATTCGGCCGCGACCTGACCGCCGAGGCGGAGGCGGGCAAGCTCGACCCGGTGATCGGCCGCGACGAGGAGATCCGCCGCGTGATCCAGGTCCTCTCGCGCCGCACCAAGAACAACCCGGTGCTGATCGGCGACCCGGGCGTCGGCAAGACGGCAATCGCCGAGGGGCTGGCGCAGCGAATCGTCAACGGCGACGTGCCGGCGAGCCTGCGCGACCGGCGCGTGATCGCGCTCGACATCGGCTCGCTGCTGGCCGGGGCGAAATACCGCGGCGAGTTCGAGGAGCGGCTGAAAGCGGTGCTCGCCGAGGTGCAGGAGGCGGCCGGCCAGATCGTCCTCTTCCTCGACGAGCTGCACACGATCGTCGGCGCTGGCGCCGCCGAAGGCGCGGTCGACGCCGCCAACCTCCTCAAGCCGATGCTGGCGCGGGGCGAGCTGCGCGCGGTCGGCGCGACCACCCTCGACGAGTACCGCAAGCACATCGAGAAAGACGCGGCGCTGGAGCGGCGCTTCCAGCCGGTGCTCGTCGGCGAGCCCGATATCGGCGACACGATCGCGATCCTGCGCGGCCTGAAGGAGCGCTACGAAGTCCACCACGGGGTGCGGATCACCGACTCGGCCGTAGTCGCGGCGGCGACCCTTTCGGAGCGCTACATCGCCGACCGCTTCCTGCCCGACAAGGCGATCGACCTGATCGACGAGGCCGCCTCGCGGCTGAAGATCGAGATCGACTCGATGCCGACCGAGATCGACGAGGTCGAGCGGCGCGTGCAACAGCTCGAGATCGAGCGCGAGGCGCTGAAGAAAGAGACCGACGAGGCCTCGAAGGCGCGCCTGGATGCGCTCGAGGCGGAGCTGGCCGAGCTGCGCGAGAGCTCAGCCGAGATGAAAGCGCGCTGGCAGAACGAGAAGGAGGCGATCGAGGCGATCAAAGCCGCCAAGGCCGAGCTGGAGGAGGTGGGTCGCGAAGCCGAGCGGGCCGAGCGCGACGCCGATCTGGAGACCGCGGCGAAGCTGCGCTACGGGCAGATCCCGGAGCTGGAGAAGAAGATCGCCGAGGGGGAGGCGCGGCTGGCCGAGCTGCACGCCGAGAGCGGCTCGATGCTGGCCGACGAGGTGACCGAGGAGGACGTCGCCGAGGTGGTCGCCAAATGGACCGGCATCCCGGTCAGCCGGCTGATGGAGGGCGAGGTCGAGAAGCTGATCCAGATGGAGGAGCGCCTGCACGAGCGGGTGATCGGCCAGGACGAGGCGATCGAGGCGGTCTCCAACGCGCTGCGCCGCTCGCGCGCGGGGCTCTCCGACCCCAACCGGCCGATCGGGTCCTTCCTCTTCCTCGGCCCGACCGGGGTCGGCAAGACCGAGCTGGCGAAGAGCTTGACCGAGCTGATGTTCGACTCCGAGCAGGCGATCGTCCGCCTCGACATGTCCGAGTACATGGAGAAACACACCGTGGCGCGGCTGATCGGGGCGCCGCCCGGCTACGTCGGCTACGAGGAGGGCGGCCAGCTGACCGAGGCGGTGCGGCGGCGGCCCTACGCGGTCGTGTTGCTCGACGAGATCGAGAAGGCCCACCCCGACGTCTTCAACACGCTGCTGCAGATCATGGACGACGGTCGACTGACCGACGGCCAGGGCCGCACGGTCAGCTTCACCAACACGGTGCTGATCATGACCTCCAACGTGGGCAGCGACCGGATCGTGGCCGAGTCGGTCGACGAGAAGATCCGCGAGCAGATCGAAGAGGTGCTGGCGACGACCTTCAAGCCGGAGTTCCTCAACCGGATCGACGACACGGTGATCTTCCATCGCCTCTCCAAGGCCGACATCGGCCGCATCGTCGAGCTGCAGGTGGACCAGCTCGTCGGCTCGGGTGCGCGAGCGCGGCATCGAGGTCGAGCTTGAGCGACGACGCGCGGACGCTGCTCGGCAACCTCGGCTACGACCCGACCTACGGCGCCCGACCGCTGAAGCGGGTGATCCAGAAGCAGCTCGTCGACAAGCTCGCGCTGAAGATCCTCGAGGGCGAGTTCGGCGAGGGCGACACGGTGCGCGTCGACGCCGCCGACGGCGTGTTGGTGTTTGAGAAGGCCCCGGCGCCCGTGGCCGTCGCCTAGCTGAAAGGCGCAATCCAGGCGGCGAGTCTTTAGGAATCCTGCAGAGAATCCGACGTAAGCTGTCGTGGGCTTCAAACAGATGTTGAGACGACGTCAGATCAACCGGGATCCGAAGGGGCGCAGCATGCGCTTCCTGGTTGGCGCTGCCGACGTCGTTCGCTGGCCCTTCGAGCGCCTCGCCTGGTCGGTCGAGCGGGGCGTGCTGTGGCCGCTGCGCGAGCGCTTCGCCGGACGCAGCCCGTCCGGCCACCGAGCCGGGGCGGCAGCGCTGGCGGCGATCGCGGTTGCCGCTGTCCTCGTCGGGGTCCTGCTACTTCCCGAGCGTGGCGCCCAAGCCCCCGAGCAGGTCGCGACCCCGACCAGGGTCGCGATCGCGACGCCGGATTCGACCAAGCCTGTCGAGGAGCCGCAAGGCCCGGTGTTGCGCGGTGCAACGCCCAAATTCGACGTGGCTGGGGGCGTCGGCGTTCCAAGCGCTTCAAGTGACGACACGGGGGCGACTGGCTCGCCGCCCGCCGCCAACGAAACCGACACGAGCACCGCGGGGACGCCCGGCGAAGAAGCCGCAGCCACCGCCTCGAGCAAGAAGCCGGTCCCGGCCGGTCCGGCGGCGATGAAAGTCGCCCGCCGCTTCTCCGAGGCCTTTGTCTTCTATGAGATCGGCAAGCGGCCGGCCCGGGCGAAGGCGGTCTTCGGCGAAACGGCGACGCCCGAGCTGGCCGAGGCGCTCGGCGAACGGCCGCCACGGCAGCCGGCGAACGCGGAGGTACCCAAGGCCCGCGTCCTCAACCTCGTCCCCGGCCCCCGCGCCGGCAAGGCCTACACGGTCAGCGTCTCGATGCTGCGCGTCGGCCTGACCACCGAGCTGCGGCTCGAGCTGAACAGACTGCATGGCGCATGGGTCGTAACGGACGTGCGCGGATGAGGCAGCGACTGGCTACGACCCTCACCGGGGCTGCGCTGGCCCTCGCGCTCAGCGCGCCGGCGGCGTTCGCCGAAGGCACGATCGCACCGGTGCCGCCGGTGGCGAGTAGCGAAGGCACGGCTACCGGCCAGGCCGACAGCCCCGCGGCGAGCCAAACCGAAGCGCCCGCTCCGGCGATCCAGCAGGGCGACACCCTGGCCGTCCCGCCCACCCCGGAGCCACCGAAAAGCAGCGGCGGTGTCACCGCAAAGCCGGGGCCGGGGCCGGAACCGGAACCGCAGGCTGCGGAGGGCCCCGAAACCGAGGAAGGCGGCGGCGTCGCGACCACCGTCCCACCGTCCTTCTCCCTTCCCCTCCTCCCCGGCTCGAGTTGCGCGCCCTCCGGCGTGCCGGCCGTGCTGATCCCGATCTACCAACGGGCCGCCGCCGCCTATGGGCTCGGACCGCAGGGCGCGAGCGTGCTTGCCGCGATCAACGGGATCGAGACGGCGTTCGGGACCAACCTCAACATCTCCTCGGCCGGCGCGGTCGGCTGGATGCAGTTCATGCCGGAAACCTGGGCCGGCTACGGGGTCGACGCCAACGGCGACGGGGTCAAAGACCCATACGACCCCGAGGACGCGATCTTCGCCGCCGCCAGCTACCTGCTCGCCTCCGGCGCGCCAACCGACTGGTACAACGCCGTCTTCGCCTACAACCACGCCGACTGGTACGTCGCCGAGGTTCTGGCCAACGCGCAGTGCTACAGCCAGCTCGGCAACGCGATCGGCGGGGCCTTCGAACTGACGCCGAAGCTGAAGGTGCTGAGCTGCGTGACGGCAAAGCCGTGGCGCGAGCGGGTGCCGGCCGCCTACCTCGACGCCTTCGAGCAGGCCGCCGCTCGCTATGACCTCGGCCGCCGCGGCGTCTGGGCGCTTGCCGCCGTCGCGCGTCTGGAGTCCGACTTCGGGCGCGGCATGTCGAAAGCCGAACTGCGCCGCCACGGCGCACTCGGCCTCGTTGCCGATGAGTGGAAGGACTACTCGGTCGATGGCAACGGCGATGGCCGCATCCGCCGCGAGGACCCGGCCGACTCGGCGGCGACGCTGGCGCGGCTGATCTGGTCGCAGGGCGGCCTCAATGCCGGCCTGTTCGAGCACAACCACGCCAAGTGGTACGTCGACGCGATCCTCGGCGAGGCCGACAGCATCGAAGGCGAGTGCAAGGTCAGCACGGTCGACTGGGCGCTGGCGCTTCCCAACGCGGTGCTCGCGCCGATCAAGTGGAGCAACCTGACGCTCTCCAACGAACTGGAGCAGCAGGATCTCGACAACGGCGCGCTCGACCCCCGCATCGTCGGCCTGCTCGGCGCGATCACGCAGTCGCACCAGATCACGATCTCGGCGCTGCGCTCCGACCACTCCCAGTACACGGTCGACGGTGGGGTCTCCAACCATTACTACGGGCAGGCGATGGACATCGCCGCCGTGGACGGGGTTTCCTGCACCGACACCGCCCCCACCTCGCCGTGCGCCCAGCTCGCGACGACGCTCTCCCAGCTCCCCGCGCCGGCGATGCCGACCGAGCTGATCTACTGCTTCGACGTGGACGGTCCGGGGCCGGCATTTGCCCGCTCGGATCACTGCGATCACGTGCACGCCGGCTACGACGGCTAGTACTCCGCGGCCTCATAACGTAGGCTCGAAGCCCCCAGCTCGAGAGGAGAAACGATGCCTACTTACGTGATGCTGACCAACTTGACCGCCGAGGGTGTTCGGACGCTGAAGAACAACCCTGCGCGGGTTGCTGAGGTGAACCAGGAGGTCGAACAGATCGGGGCCAAAGTTCAGGCTCAGTACGCAACGCTGGGGCAGTACGACTTCGTGACCATCGTCGAGGCTCCCGACGAGAAGACGATGGCGAAGGTGTCGGTTGAGCTTGGGTCGCGCGGGACCATGACCAGCCAGACGTTGGCGGCGATGCCCGCCGACGAGCTTTCCGACTCGCTCTAATAAAGCGCCGCCTCCTCTGCTCCCGCGAATGCCTGAAGAATCAGATATGGACAGGGATTCGCTCCCGCGTCCGGGGGCGGCTTGAGCACGAATATGCGTGTACTTGTCGTAGGGGGAGGCGGCCGCGAGCACGCGATGGTGCGGGCGTTTGCCCGCTCACGCCACGCTCCCGAGCTGCTCTGTGCGCCTGGCAATGCCGGGATCGCCGCCGATGCCGAGTGCTTGCCGGAGGTGGGCGCCGAAGACGTCGAGGCGATCGTCGCCGTAGCGCGCGAGCGGGATGTCGATTTGGTCGCGGTCGGACCGGAGGCGCCGCTCGTCGCCGGCCTGGTCGATGTCTTGGAGAAGGCGGGGATCGCCGCATTTGGGCCGAGCGGTGCGGCTGCCGAGCTGGAGGGATCCAAGGCTTTCGCCAAGCAGGTGATGGCGGAGGCGGGGGTGCCGACTGCGTCTCACCTGCTGCTGCGCAGCCGCGAGGAAGCACTCGAGCACCTGGCGAACGCCTCCTACCCGGCGGTGCTGAAGGCCGATGGCCTCGCCGCGGGGAAGGGCGTGATCATCTGCGCCTCCGAGGCCGAGGCGCGCGAGGCCGTCGAGGTCTTCTTCGGCGAGCGGCGCTTCGGCGAGACGACCGTCGTGCTGGAGGAGTTCCTCGAGGGCGAAGAGCTCTCGCTGCTCGCCCTCTGCGACGGCGAGAACGTCGTGCCGCTGGCGCCGGCGCAGGACTACAAGCGGATCTTCGATGGCGATGAGGGGCCGAACACCGGCGGGATGGGCAGCTACTCGCCGGTGCCGGGCTTCGGCCCCGACGAGGTCGATGCGATCGTCGACTCCGTGCACCGCCCGGTCGTCGCCGCGATGGCCGCCCGCGGGGTGCCCTTCCACGGTGTCCTCTACGCGGGTCTGATGATGGGGGCCGAGGGGCCGAAGGTGCTCGAGTTCAACACCCGCTTCGGCGACCCCGAGACGCAGGCGGTGCTGCCGCGACTGCGCTCCGACCTGCTCGACCTCTGCCTGGCGGCGCGCCAGCCGGGCGGCCTCGCCGGAGTCGAGGCGGAGTTCGGCGAGGACTGGGCGGTGACGCTCGTACTCGCCTCGGCGGGCTACCCCGAGTCGTCCTCGCAGGGCGACGTGATCAGCGGGCTCGACGCGGCCGCCGAGCTGGCCGAGGTGGTCCACGCGGGGACCGCCCAGCGCGACGGCGAGATCGTCACCGCGGGCGGGCGGGTGCTCAGCGTCACCGCGCTGGGGCCGACTCCCGCCGCGGCGCGCGATCGTGCGTACGATGCCGCCAGCCGGATCAGCTTCGATGGAATGCAGATCCGCTCCGACATCGCCGCCCGCGCGGCCGAGCGGGTACCCAGTTGACGACCAACCAGTAGAGAGGAAGGGATGAGCGAGATCTCAGAGGAGCCGCAACCGACCGGGCTGACGACGATGCCGGCGGTGGAGGAGGCGTTCGAGGAGATCGACGTCGACGCGCCCCACGTCGGAATCATCATGGGCTCGAAAAACGACAAGCCCAAGATGCAGCCGGCCGGTACCGCCCTGCACGATGCCGGCATCCGCTACGAGGTGCGCGTGATGAGCGCTCACCGCGACCCCGAGCAGGTCCGCGAGTACTGCCACAGCGCGCGCATGCGCGGCATCAAGGTGATCATCGCCGGCGCCGGCATGTCTGCGGCACTGCCAGGCGTCGCGGCCGCCCACACCGACCTGCCGGTGATCGGCGTGCCGATCCTCGGCAAGAGCCTCGGCGGGCTCGACGCGCTGCTCTCGGCGGTGCAGATGCCGCCCGGGGTGCCGGTTGCCTGCGTCGCGGTCGACGGGGCGAAAAACGCCGGCCTGCTCGCGATCCGGATCATCAACTGCTAGCCCAGGGCGAATGATCCCTCGCTATACGCGTCCCGAAATCGGGGGGGTTTGGTCCCAGCAGCGGAAGTTCGAGTGCTGGCTTGAGGTCGAGCTGGCCGCCACGGAAGCCTGGGCAGAGGAGGGAGCTGTACCCCCCGAGGCAGCGGAGACCGCGCGGGCCAACGCCGCCTTTACGGTTGAAGCGGTCAATGAGCGGGAGAAGGTGACTGACCATGACGTCGCCGCTTTCGTCGACGTGGTTGCCCAGTCCGTTGGCGAGCACGGGCGCTGGATTCACTATGGGCTCACGTCTTCGGATGTGCTCGACACTGCGCTGGCGCTGCAGCTTCGCCAGGCGGGCGAGGTCGTGCTGGCTTCGGCGCGGGCCTACCGCGACGCCCTGATCGAGCGGGCGCTGGAGCAGCGCGACACGCTCTGCGTCGGCCGCACCCACGGCGTCCACGCCGAGCCGACCACCTTCGGCCTGCGCCTGGCGGGCTTCGCCTTCGAGGCCGATCGGAACCTCGGCCGGCTCACCGATGCCTTCGAGCAGCTCTGCTTCGGCAAGCTCTCCGGCGCGGTCGGCACCTACGCCTCGGTACCGCCCGCGGTCGAGGCGCGGGTGATGGAGCGGCTCGGGCTGCAGCGCGAGGACGTCGCCACCCAGGTCGTGCCGCGTGATCGCCACGCAGTGCTGACCTCGCGCATCGCGATCGCCGGCGCCGGCCTGGAGCGTTTCGCGACGGAGGTCCGGAACCTGCAGCGCACCGAGGTGCGCGAGGTGGAGGAGCCGTTCGCCGCCGGCCAAAAGGGCTCCTCGGCGATGCCGCACAAGCGCAACCCGATCCGCACCGAGCGGATCACCGGCCTGGCCCGGGTACTGCGCGGCTACGCCCAGACCGGCCTGGAGAACGTCGCCCTCTGGCATGAGCGTGACATCTCCCACTCCGGCGCCGAGCGGGTGATCCTGCCCGACGCGACGATCGGCCTCGACTACATGCAGGACCTGGCGGCCAAGGTCGCGGCGCAGATGACCATCCGCACTGAACGTATGAAGGAGAACCTCGAGCTGACCCACGGCGCCCTGTTCAGCCAGCGCGCCCTCACCGCCCTGGTCGAGTCCGGCCTCACCCGCGACGACGCCTACCGCGTCGTCCAGGAGAACGCCCAGCAGGCCTGGGACACCGGCACCCACTTCCGCGAGCTGCTCGGCAAGGCCGCCCCCGACCTCGACCTAGACGCCGTCTTCGACTACGACGCCTACCTGGGCCACGTCCCCGAGATCTTCGAGCGCCTGGAAGCGCTGCGCTGAGCGTTCCGGTGCGCCTTATGTGTCCTATGCGGACATAAAGCGCACCGGAAGGGATCAGGGGGTCAGCTCGCGGCGGGGCGGGGCTTGCCGATCAGGGTCGACGCCCCCGCGACGATCGCGAAGACGAGCACGCCCGCGGCGAGGCCGCGGGTGACGATCGCGGTGTCGGCGGAGACAAGCGGCCAGGGTTGCGTGTGGTGGCCGGCGAGGATCAGGGCGAGAGCGACGTTCTGGGCGAGATCCAATGCTGCGGCAATCGGCCCGCACCAGGCCAGGACTTCGGCAACCCTGCCAAGCCGGGGGCGCCCCACACGCCGCGCCCGCGCCGCGACGAACATGCAGGCGCCGGCGAGGAAGAGGGCGTAGCTGACCAAGAAAGGCAAGTCGATCAGCAACTGCGTGCGCGCCGCGTCCTTGCCGGCGTCGCCCCATTCGGTGACGATCCGCGTGCTCTCTGCGACGCTGCGAGCGTCCTCGAAGGAGCCCAGGGAAGCGCCATGGCCCGACATCCCATGGAACGAAGGGATCATCGCCAGGTAGAGCAGAACCGTCGCCGCGCCGGTGACCGCGAGCCAGCGAGGTCGGCCGACCGCCTCGAACAGCTGCCGAGCTCGACCGTTTTGTGACAACGGCTGCTGAGCGATCTCGCCCTGCATCCCGGCCGCAGCCTATTGCCCGTAGGTCGTCAGCCCGAACGCACCGCGCTGCCGATGATCAGTGGCTTCATGAACAGGGGCGCCATCGGCATGTGGCCCCGCTCGAAATGCTCCACCTGGAGGGTCGATGCTTCGACGATTGCGAGGCTGTCGCGGTTGCAGTGGCACCCGTCGGCGATGAAGCGCCAGGGCCGTTCAAGGCGGTCCTGGGTCCGCGCGAAGCCGGGATCCTCGGAGCGAACGTGCTCGAGGAAGAGCAGCTTGCCGCCCGGCTTCAGCACGCGCGCCACCTCTTCGAGCCCGGCTGCCGGATCCGGCATCGTGCACATGACCATGGTGCAGGTGACGCAGTCGAAGCTGGCGTCCTCGAAGGGCAGGATTTCGGCCGGCGCCTGCACGAGCTCGACCGCACCTCGACCCGATTCGCCGACCTTGCGGCGCAGCACTCTCAGCATGTGGGCGCTGGGCTCGGCGAGGACCAGCTCCTCCACCGCAGTTGGGAAGAGCGGCAGGTTCGAACCGGTGCCGCTGCCGAGGTCGAGCACCCGCCCGCGCGCCTCGCGAAGCAGCTCGCGCCGCGTCTCGCGCAGGCCGCTCTCGTCGATCCGGCGCATCAGCCGGCCGTACCAGGCGGTGAACGAGCGGCCGACGGTGGCGTCGTAGAGCCGCCCCATGCCTAGCGCTGCCTTCTCTTGCCTTCGTCCAGGGCTCGCTGGCCCTCGACGAATGCGGCAGCGAGATCGAAGGACTCCGCCTCCCAGTCGAACGCCCTGAGGCAGCCGCGACCGCGATACCTGCGCATGATCTCGACGTGGAACGGAAGCGAGACGAAGCTCCGCAGCGCGGCCTCGTCCTCCCAGGCCGAGACCGAGCCGGCGCGGCGCTTGAAGACCTGCCAGTAGGTGGTGACGCCGACGGCGCCATCGAGCCGGCTGCACTCGCGCCGGAGCCGCTCGGCCGCGAAATGGATCCCCGGCATATCTCGTATCGAGCGAGGAGTGAACTCGGTGTAGCTGATCAGGAAGGGACCGGTCGAGTCGGCGGCGGGACAGCGCTTCCAGGTCGTCCGCAGCCTGATCTCGAGGAGGGAGTTGCGGTTCATCGAGGTTTAGACCCGGGTCGTGTCCGTCGTCAGGTCGCCACGGCCCTCGCCGGCGTCAGGCTGCTCGAACGTCCAGGCGACGAAGACGAGCAGCGCCGATCCGACGAGAAAGTCGGTGAACAGGGTGACGTAGAAGAACGGTGGGATATCGGGGTTGCCGCCCATGAAATGCCCGAGCGTCGTGAAGCCGAGCATCGCGTAGGCCACAAGCAGGGGTCGCGCCCGCCTTGTATTCCCTTCTCTGTAGAGCTTGTATCCCCATAGGCCCAGGGCAGTCAGCAGCGGCCAGGAGATCGCGATTCCGATCTGGTAGGAGAGCGCGGTCGGGAAGAGCACGGGCACCGGCGGGTACATGTCCGCCATCGCGAAGTTGTGGGTGTAGTGCACCGCGGTCGACAGTAGGTTGAAGGCGATAATGAGGCGCAGCGCGCGGACCCCGGGGCGCGGGTCGCCGGCGTGGGCCTCGGGTGTTACTCCGCTGTCGAGTCGAGGCTCGTGGCTCATCGCAATGACTCCGACATGAAGGGAAGGTGGGTCGGGGTTTGGGGGTGGCGCGCATCGAGAACGACGCGAGCGCCTCGCTTGGGTGGGTAGGTGACGAAGCGGCGCACGGGGCGCTCGGGCTTTCCGTCGGGGGGCACGGTCAACTCGCAGCGAGCCAGGACGCGTCGCAGGATCACCTTCATCTCGAAGGTGGCGAACGAAGCGCCGAGGCAGCGGCGCACGCCGCCGCCGAAGGGGATCCAGGTGTAGGTGTCGGCGGCGCCATCCTCGAAGCGCTCCGGGCGGAAAGTATCCGGGTCGGGGTAGAGATCGGGGCGGCTGTGGGTGAGGATCGTCGAGCACCCGACGAAGCTCCCGGCCGGCACCCTGTAGCCGCCGATCTCCAGCGGCGCGGTCAGCCGGCGGATCGCGTAGGGGATGATCGGACGGGAGCGCAGGGTCTCCTTGACCGCCCAGTCGAGGTAGGTCTCATCGCCCGTGGCGAGTGCGGTGCGCAGCCGCTCGAGCACAGCGGGATTTCGCAACAGGCGCTCGAAGGCCCAGGCGAGCGCCGTCGCGGTCGTCTCGTGGCCGGCCAGCAGCAAGGTGACGAGCTGATCGCGCAACTCGCCCTCGCTCATCCCCTCGCCGTTCTCGTCACGGGCGAGCAGCAGCATCGAGAGGACGTCGTCGCGCTCCTCCAGGGTCGGATCGAGACGCCGCCGCTCGACCTCGTCGAAGAGGATCGCGTCGACCCGCTCGCGCAGGGCGAGGAAGCGGCCCAACGGGCTGCGGGGACCGAGGTCGTAGGCCAGCGGCGGCCAGAGCAGGGCCGGCGAGCCGATCAACTTCGGGATCAGCCGTTCGAGCTCGCTCCGGCGCTCGATGTCCTCGATCCCGAAGACCGCGCGGATGATCACCTGCAGGGTGATCGACTGCATCGAGGGGTGGATCGGGAACGGGGTGTCGAGCGGCCAGCTGTCGATCTCCGCCTCGGCGACCTCGCCGATCAGGTCCCCGTAGACGCGGATGCGCTCGCCGTGGAAGGCGGGCAGCATCAGCTTGCGCGTGTGCAGGTGGCGCCTGCCGTCGAGCAGCAGGATCGACTCCGGGCCGGCGACGGGCTCGGTGACGGCATTGCCCTCACCGGCCTGCACCACCTCGGGGTCGCCGGTGAAGATACGTTTGATCTCGTCCGGCTCGCTGACGATGACGAGCAGGCCGAGCGGCCACATCTTCAACGAGAAGACGTTCCCGTAGCGCCGCCGGCACCGCTCCAGCAGGCGGTGCTCGCGCAGCAACCATTGCGCGCCCAACAGATGGCGTGGCAACCGCGGTCCCGGCGGGATGCCGGCGAGGTCCGGCGGCGGCGGTTGCGGGAAGCGGCTCTGTCCCGTCCCCGCCTCAGTCCAGCGGTCCTGCTTCGTTGCCATCTGGGGCCCCATGCTCGCGCCTCTCGTTCGCCAATACGACCGTATTGGAACTACAATACACACGTATGGCCTGGCCTGTCGAGACACCCTCCACCCGGGAACGCATCTGCGAAGCGGCGCTCCTGGGCTTCGCCGAGAGCGGCGTCGCGGCGACCTCGATCAGGGATGTGGCGGCGGCGGCCGGTGTCTCACCCGGCCTCGTCCAACACCACTTCACGACGAAGGACAAGCTGCGCGAAGCCGTCAACGAGTACGTCGTCGAACGTGCCGCGAAGACCTTCGCCGAGCTGCCGAGCGGCTCCGCGGAGGATGTCCAGCGGGAGCTGGGAGACCGGGTGACGGCCTGGGCCCGTGAGCATCCCGAGGCGCTCCTCTACGTCGCCCGGCTGACCGCCGATGAGGACCCGGCGGCGCTGGAGATGTTCGACGCGTTCCTCGCGATCGCGCAGGAGCAATGGCGACGGCTCTCGGAGGAGGGACTGATTCGCCCGGATGTGGACCTCGGCTGGGCGGCCCTGCAGGCGATCGTCCTGATCCTCGGCAGCGCCCTGTTCGAGGGCGCCATCGGCAGGCACCTGCCGAAGCCCTGGCGCGATCCCGAGCAGCTGGAGCGCTGGAACCGCGCCAACTCGGACCTGTTCCAACGCGGGGTCTACCTGGCTTCGCCGACGGTCAAGCAGAGGCCTTCGTAACGACGCCCGAGGTGGACCTTGAATCGAGCAGGACGGGCGTCCTGGCCATACTCTTGGCAGCATGCCGAAGGAGCTTCCAGTCGTCTGCTCGCTCGGAGCCGGCGACCTCGAACAGCGGCTTACGGCGATCGGGAAGCTCGGCGCCGAGAGTCTGATCGATCGCCGACAGGTCGGCGGGCGGCATCTGCTGCGGTTCCGCGCCGATCCGCAAACCCGTGAGCGGCTGGAAGGCATCATCAGGGCCGAGCGCGAGTGCTGCGCCTTTCTCGATCTCACGCTGACCGAAGGCTGCTGCGATCTGACGCTGAAGGTCACCGCGCCGGAGGCGGGGCAGGCGACCGCTGACGGCTTCGCAATGGCCTTCGGCGCGACACCGTAGTCAGACCGGGATAACGGTCAGACCCGCTATGCCGTTGAGGGCATCGAAGTCGGCGTCCTGGGTGACGACGGGAATTTCGTGCGCCGCGGCGGTGGCGGCAATCCATATGTCGTTGGCGTTCACGCGACTGCCCGAGGCGGCCAGGTAGGCCCGCATCTGAGCCCAGGCGTTCGAGACTTCGTCATCGACCGGTAGAAGGGGAATTCGGGTCACGAGTTCGAGGGTCTTGATTCTCCGCTCGCGAGTTTCGATGTCATCTGCCGCGAAGATGCCCGCACGAAGCTCTGCCTTCGTGATCACCGAGGCAGCCCCGGTCAGTGGCATCGCCTCCGACCGCAGCTCTCTACCACCCTCAATCGCGACGAAGACCGACGTGTCGAGCAAGCCGCGGAGGGCGGATGGCACCTTCACAGAATCGGACCGAGGTCGTCCGTCGTATCGCCGGCGATGCGCTCCAGATCGTCGCGCAGGCCGGGATCGGCGGAATGGGTCTTCAGCAGCTCGAGGAGCTCCTCGCGCGGCATCCACCGTGGCTCGTCGCGACGGTGCGGAATCAGGTCCGCGACGGGTTTTCCCCGCACAGTGATGACCACCGTCTCGCCGGCCTCAACCCGACGCAGCACGCCGGCGGTGTCGTTCCTCAACTCTCTGGTCGCGACTTCCACCATTGTGCGACGATCGTAGCACCCGGTTCGACGGCACCAGCCGAGTAGGATTTCGCGCTGATGATCCTCTACACCTGCGGGCAGAAGAAACTGGGGCCGGGGTTCGCGCATCCGTGCGCGAAGGCGGCCAAGGCGCTTGATGCGGCCGGCTACACGTACGAGCTGTGTACCGTGGGCGGCTATCGACTGATGCCCTGGACCTGGGGCAGCCGCGACGAAGAGCGCGCCGAGATCAAGAAGCTGAGCGGCACCAACGAGGTGCCGATCCTGGTGCTGGACGACGGAGAGGTCATCTCCGGCTCGGGGACGATCGCCGACTGGGCCAGCGAGCACCCGGCCGCCCGCTAAGCCTTGCGGTCAGGCGGCGGCGAGCTCGCGCTCGCGGGCCGGGTGGCGCGCGGTCAGAACGACGGGGGTGCCGTCCTTCGGCGAGAGGGTGATGTTGCGGCGGCCGATCTTCTCCGGTCGCGGGTTGGCCTTGTGCAGCTCGCAGCGGGTCAGGACCTCGCGCAGGACGATCCGCATCTCGAACTCGGCGAAGGCGGCGCCGAGGCAGCGGCGAACGCCGCCGCCGAAGGGGATCCAGGCGTAGGTGTCGGGACCCTCGTCGAGGAAGCGCTCGGGCCGGAAGGCGAACGGCTCGGGGTAGACGTCGGCGCGGGTGTGGGCGAGCCAGATCGCCGGGGTGACGTCGGTGCCCGCCGGCAGGGTCAAGCCATCGGCCTCGAGGTCCTTGGCGAGGCGACGGCCGGCCAACGGCACGACCGGGCGCAGGCGCAGCGACTCGCTGATCGTCGCCCGCAGGTAGTCGTCCTCCCCCGCCTCGACCGAATCGCGCAGCCGGCCCATCTCGCGAGGATGGCGGAGCAGCAGGTCGAAAGTCCAGGCGAGCGCGGTCGCGGTCGTCTCATGGCCAGCCAGCAGCAGCGTCATCAGCTGGTCGCGCAGATCCTCGTCGCTCATTTCCGAGCCATCCTCGAAGCGCGCCTGCATCAGCAGCGAGAGGATGTCGTCGCGCTCCTCCAGGTCGTCGCGCTTGCGGTGGTCGGCGATCTCGGCGTAGAGCAGCTCGTCGACCGCGCGTAGCTGTGTTTCGAATTTGGCCCAGGGACCACGGCCGCCGAAGCGCCGCGAGGCAAGGCCGATCAGTTGGGCAAACGGCGACGCGGTCTCCTCGAGCACTTTGGTCAGGACGACCCGCAGTTGCTCCAGCCGCGGCCCCTCGGAGATGCCAAAGACGACCCGCAGGATCACCTCGAGAGTGATCGCCTGCATGCGCGGGTGGATGGCGAACTCCTCGCCCAGCGGCCAGCGGTCGATCTCCGCATCGACCAGCTCGGTGACCACCGGCTCATAAGACCGCATCCGCTCGCCATGGAATGGCGGCAGCATCACTTTGCGGTGGGCAAGGTGATCGGCCCCCTCGATCACGAGCACCGAGTGCGGGCCGACGACCGGCGTAAGGACAACCTCCCGCCCCGGCGGCAGTCCGTGGCTGCGCTCCGTATAGAGAGCCTTGATCGCAACCGGGTCGGAAATCATCACCATAGGCCGCTCGAAGCTGACGAATCTGACGCTGAAGCTGTCCCCGTACTTCTCCCGACACTCCTGCATGAAAGGCAACGGCCGGAAGCTCCAACGAAGCGTCTGGACCAGCGGTGAAGACTTCGGTTCGGGCGGCAGCATCAACGGGGAAGGATCGCAGACGCCCGAGTGGGAGGGGTCGGGGTGTCCCTCCAGCGCAGCGGCGTCCGTTTTTCGCCCCAACCACAACCTCGGACGGCCGCAAAATCCGAGGCGAAAAACCCAGCAAGCAGGAGGGACACCCCGACCCCTCCCCTCCCGCCTCTCATCCAGCTAGCATCGGCCTTCGTGTCCCCCGCAATCAACGATCTAAAGCTCCACTCCTCGGGCAAGGTCCGCGAGATCTACGAGTGGGATGACGACCTGCTGATGGTCGCCTCGGACCGAATCTCGATTTATGACGTGGTGATGCCGACGCCGATCCCCGACAAGGGAAAGGTGCTCAACCGGATCTCCGAATTCTGGTTCGAGCTGACCGGCGACATCGTCCCCAACCACTTCCTCTCCGCCGACGTGCCGGAGGAGGCGATGGAACGGGGGATGCGGGTGCGCAGGCTGGAGATGTACCCGGTCGAGTGCGTCGTGCGCGGCTACCTCTCCGGCTCGGGCTGGAAGGAATACAAGACGGGCGGCGCGGTCTGCGGGATCGAGCTTCCCCCCAACCTGCTCGAGTCCGACAAGCTGCCAGAGCCGATCTTCACGCCGGCGACCAAGGCGGAGATCGGCGACCACGACGAGAACGTCGACTTCGACCGAGCGGCCGAGATCGTCGGCGACCGGGCGCTGATGGAAGAGCTGCGGCGGATCTCGATCGAGGTCTACCAGCGGGGCGCCGAGCACGCTGCCGAGCGGGGGATCATCCTCGCCGACACCAAGTTCGAGTTCGGCAGCCACGCCGGCGCCGAGATCGTCCTCGGCGACGAGGTGCTGACCCCGGACTCCTCGCGCTTCTGGCCGGCCGACCGCTACGAGCCCGGCAAGACGCAGCCTTCCTTCGACAAGCAGTTCGTGCGCGACTGGGCCGATGCCGAGGGCTGGGACCACAAGCCGCCGGCGCCCGAGCTGCCCGCCGACGTGATCGAGCAGACGCGGGCCAAGTACGTCGAGGCCTACGAGCGGATCACGGAGCGCTCCTTCTAGTGGCGAAGGCGCGAGTTCTGATCCGGCCAAAGGAGGGGATCCTCGACCCGCAGGGCAAGGCGGTCGAGCGGGCGCTGCCGGCGCTGGGCTTCGAGGGGGTCGAGCACGTGCGGGTGGGGCGAATGGTTGAGCTCGAAGCTGACGACCCGGCGCAGCTGCCGGCGCTCTGCGAAAAGCTGCTCGCCAACCCGTTGATCGAGGACTTCGAGATCGAGAGCATCGACGGCGCCTGATGCTTTGGGGCGTCGTCCAGTTCCCCGGCTCCTGCGATGAGCGGGACGCCCTGCACGCATGCGAGCTGGCAGGCGGCGAGGCGCGGCTGATCTGGCACGACGAGCGCGACCTCGGTGGGGTTGACGCGGTCGTCGTCCCCGGCGGCTTCTCCTATGGCGACTACCTGCGGGCTGGCGCGATCGCGCGCTTCTCACCGGCGATGGAGGCCGTGGCCGAGTTCGCCGCCGCGGGCGGGCCGGTGCTGGGCATCTGCAACGGCTTCCAGGTCCTCTGCGAAGCGGACCTGCTCCCCGGTGCCCTGCTCCTCAACGAGAACATGCGCTTCACCTGCCGCCAGGTCGACCTGCAAGTTGCAGGGGTTTCCCCACAGGAGGGGGGACAATCGTTCAATTTGCCGGAGGGGCGGTTGTCGATTCCGGCCAAGCACGGGGAAGGGCGCTATTGGGCGCCTGAGGAGATGCTCGATGCGCTGGAGGCGAACGGGCAGGTGGCGTTTCGCTACGCGCCCGAGCAGAACCCGAACGGCTCGGCGCGCGACATCGCGGGGGTGCGCAACGAAGCGGGCAACGTGCTCGGCCTGATGCCCCACCCCGAGCACGCGGTCGACCCGATGACCGGGTCGACGGATGGGCTCAAGGTATTCGAGGCGATGAAGTGAGGTCCGCCGCCCCCGGACGCGGGAGCCGGGGCATGTCCATATCTGATTCTTCATGCCCCGGCGGGAACAGAGGAGGCGGCGGTTGATGTCTTCGCCGCACCGCGAGCTCGGCCTCACCGACTCCGAGTTCGACCTCATTTGCGAGAAGCTCGGGCGCGAGCCGAACGGGGTCGAGCTGGCGATGTTCAGCCTGCTCTGGTCCGAGCACTGCGCCTACAAGCACTCGCGCAAGCTGCTGCGGCGACTGCCAACCGAGGGCGAGCGGGTGGTGATGGGGCCGGGGGAGAACGCCGGCGCGGTCGACATCGGCAACGGCTACGCGATCGCCTTCAAGGTCGAGTCGCACAACCACCCGAGCGCCGTCGAACCCTTCCAGGGGGCGGCGACCGGGGTCGGCGGGATCCTCCGCGACGTCTTCGCGCTCGGCGCGCGGCCGATCGCGATCCTCGACTCGCTGCGCTTCGGCGAGCTCGACTCGCTGCGCTCGCGCCACCTGCTCGACGGCGCTGTGCGCGGGATCGGCCACTACGGCAACTCGATCGGCGTGCCCAACGTCGGCGGCGAGATCTACTTCGAGGCTCCCTACGAGCACAACTGCCTGGTCAACGCGATGTGCGTCGGCATCGCCAAACAGGACGACATGGTGCGCGCGGCGGCGGCCGGTGTCGGCAACGCGGTCGTGCTGATGGGTGCCTCGACCGGGCGCGACGGGATCGGCGGCGCCTCGGTGCTGGCCTCGGCCGAGCTCGGCGAGGGAGACGAGGCGAAGCGGCCGACCGTGCAGATCGGCGACCCGTTCGAGGAGTCGAAGCTGCTGGAGTGCTGCCTGGAGCTGCTCGAAAAGGGGCTGCTGATCTCGCTGCAGGATCTCGGCGCGGCCGGCCTCACCTCCTCGGCGAGCGAGATGGCCTCGGCCGGCGGGGTGGGGATCGACATCGACGTGGCGCGGGTGCCGCTGCGCGAGGCCGACATGGAGCCCTTCGAGATCATGGTCTCCGAGTCCCAGGAGCGGATGCTGGCGGTGGTCGAGCCGGCCCGGGTCGCCGAGGTGATCGCCGTCTGCGAGAAATGGCAAACGGGTTCGGCGCAGATCGGCGCGATCACCGACAACGGCTTGGTGCGGGTGCTGCGCGGGACCGAGGTCGTCGGCGAGATGCCGGTCGACGCCCTGGTCGACGGCTGCCCGCTCTATGGCTTGGAGCCGTCCGAGCCAGCCGCTTGGGCCTACGGCAACCGGACGACACTGGAGGCGGGCGCCTCCGCCGGGGAGACGCTGCTCGCCCTGCTCGCCTCACCCAGCGTCGCCTCGAAGCGCTGGGCCTTCGAACAGTACGACTCGATCGTCGGCTCGCGTACGGCGCGCCGTCCCGAGAGCGCCGATGCGGCGGTGCTGGCGATCCCCGAGGCCGACAGGGGGATCGCGATTTCGATCGACGGCAACGGGCGGCGGGTCGCCTGCGACCCCTACGCGGGCACGGTGGAGGCGGTGCTCGAGTGCGCCCAGAACCTCGCCTGCGCCGGCGCCGAGCCGCTCGGCCTGACCAACTGCCTCAACTTCGGCAACCCCGAGAAGCCGATGGCTGCCTGGCAGCTCGACCGCTCCGTCCAGGCGCTGGCCGACGCCTGCAACGCGCTCGGCGTGCCGGTGGTCGGCGGCAACGTCTCGCTCTACAACGAGGGACCGGAAGGGCCGATCTACCCCACGCCGGTGGTCGGCATGGTCGGCGAGCTGCCCGATCCGAACCGGGCCGCGCCAAGCGACTTCGCCAGGGAGGGCGACGCGATCGCCCTGCTCGGCCCCTTCGAACCCTCCCTTGCCGGCTCCGAGCTGGCCAAGCTGCGCGGCGAACTCGACAGCGGCCTTCCCCAGCCGGACATCGCCGCCGTCGCGGCCGCCTGCGGGGCGGTGCGCGAGGCGGTGCGCGCCGGCAAGCTCTCCTCTGCCCACGACGTCAGCGACGGTGGCCTCGCCTGCGCCCTCGCCGAGGCGGCGATCGGCTCGGGCCGCGGCTGCCAGGTCGACCTCCAACACCTGCGCGAGCGTGGTTGCTCACCCGAAGAGGCGCTCTTCGGCGAGGGGCCCGGCGGCTTCCTGATCAGCGGTGAGCGGACGGAGCTCGAGGGCCTGGCTGGCGACGGGGTCGGCGTCCTCCATCTCGGCACGGTCGGAGGCGGCGAGATCGAGATCGCCGCCGGCGACCGTAGCGTCACCGTCGCACTCAGCGACGCCGAGCGCGCCTGGCGCTCCCTGGCCGAACTGCTCGACTCCCCCCAGCCGTAGCCGGGGAGAGGGTCAGCGGTAGGCGCCGCCGTGACCCCGATCGACAACCATCCTGTAGAGGAAGAGAAGCAACAACGAACCGCCGATTGCGATCAGCCAGGTTCCGATGTCGAAGAACTCGTCGAGGTCGCCGATGTCCAAAGCGCTTGCGATGAGCCCGCCAACGATGGCACCGGCGATGCCGATCAGCATCGTGACGACGATGCCGCCCGGGTCCTCGCCGGGCATGATCAGCTTGGCGATCGTCCCCGCGAGTAGGCCGAGCACGATCCAACCGATGATCCCCATGAGCACTCTCCTTTCCCAGGGTGAGACGGTGTTCCACCGCATATCTACCCCCGTCCGAGCGCGCGAAACTGGCGCCGGGGGCAGCTCAGCGGTCGCAGGTGCGAAGGCGATCGGAGCCGGCGCTGCCGAAGCAGAGATCGGAGCCGGCGCCTCCGCGCAGGCGGTCGTTGCCATGGTTGCCGAAGAGGACGTCCCCGCCCGGGTTGCCGGCGACCAGGTCGCCACCCCGGCCGCCGTTGAGGCGGTCGGCCCCGACGCCGCCGAAGACCCGATCGGAGGCTGAGCCGGCACCGGCGCGGTCGTTGCCCGCCCCGGTGCAGATCAGATCGCGCCCGTCGAGGCCGAAGATCGAGTCGTTGCCCTCGAGGCCGGCGATCACGTCGGCGCCGGCGGTGCCGACCAAGCGGTCCGCCTTGCGCGTACCGGTGAGGGTGGTCGGAACGCCGCGGCAGCTCGACACATCGGTGTCTCCTCCGGGCGGTGCGGGCTCAGCCGTCGGCGCGTAGAGCAACGCCGCCAGCAACCCGACCAGAGCGAGGAGAGTTACGGGCGTCTGCCATCGGGCGCTCAACCGCATCTCGCTCTCGATACCCACACCGGACCGTTTAAACACTCCCGATCCGGGCATTTCCATTTTGCACCCCTAAGCCCTCCAAACGGTGAGTGGTGCAGCGATGGAGGAAAGAGAGTGACACTCCGGGCAGCGACCGTGGCGTTCCTGGCTACCGGCGCGGTGGTGGTTGTTGTCATCGGGGTACTCAGTGGCTGCGGTGGTTCGGCGGAAGCCGGGCCTCCCACGCTCAACTGGTTCGTCGCCATCCAGCCCGGCGGCACGATCGAGGAAGTGGCCAAACGCTGCTCGGAGGAATCGAAGGGCCGCTACGAGGTCGAACCGGAATTCCTGCCGACCGACGCGAGCCAGCAGCGCGAACAGCTCGTCCGCCGCCTCGGCGCGGAGGACCCCTCGATCGACATCGTCGGCATGGACGTGATCTGGACCGGCGAGTTCGCCAACGCCGGCTGGGTCGAAGAGTGGAAGGGGCCACTGAAGAAACAGGTGACCGAAAAGGTCTTTTCCAACGTGATCGAGACGGCTTCCTTCGAGGGCAAGCTCTACGCGGCGCCGTTCAACACCAACACGCAACTGCTCTGGTACCGCAAAGACCTGGTGCCAAAGCCGCCACGCACCTGGGACGAGATGATCGACCAGGCGGAAAAGCTCGGCCGTGACAACGCCGGCACGATCCAGGTGCAGGCCAACCGCTACGAGGGCTTCATGGTCTGGGCCAACGCGCTGATCGAGAGCGCCGGCACGCCGATCCTCTCCGGACCGGAAACGGTCGACCTGAAGGAGGGCCCGACCGAAAAGGCGCTCGAGGTGATGGGCAGGCTGGCGAACTCCTCCGCCGCCCCGCCGAACCTCTCGACCTCCGACGAGGACACCACCCGGCTGGCCTTCGAGGCGGGTGAATCGGCGTTCATGACCAACTACACCTTCGCCTACGCCAGCGCCCAAGCCGAAGCGCCGGAAATCGGCAAGCAGATGGGCTTCGCCCGCTTCCCCCGCGTCGACGCCAACCGGCCCAGCAAACCCCCGCTGGGCGGCTTCAACCTCGCGGTCAGCTCCTTCTCGAAGCACAAGGACGTCGCCTTCGACGCCGCCGCCTGCCTGGCCAACAGCAAAAGTCAGATGACCGCGACGGAACTCGACGGACTGCCGCCCTCGCGCTCCGACCTGTACACCGACAAAGTGGTGACCGAGGCCTACCCCGGTTTCGCGCAGTTGGTCAAAAAGTCGATCGAGGAATCAGGCCCGCGCCCGACGACCCCCGCCTACCAGGACGTCTCGCTGGCCCTGCAGCGCACCCTCCATCCCCCCGACAAGATCGACCCCGAGGACACCACCTCCGTCTATGGGGAACTGAAGTCGAACCTCGAAGATGCGGTCAAGCACGAAGGGCTGTTCTGATGGAGGCGAGCGTGCAGGCACAGCCGGCCGGTAGCCAGCGCACCCGCTCCGAGCACCGGCTGGCGTGGCTGCTCTGCGCCCCGGCGGTGATCGCGATGCTGGCGGTGACGGCCTACCCGATCGGCTACGCGATCGTCCTCTCCCTGCAGCAGATCGACCTCCGCTTCCCCGACGAGAGCGGCTTCGTCGGCCTCGACAACTACATCTCGGTGCTCAGCTCCGAACTGTGGTGGACCGACCTCTTCAACACCGTCTTCGTGATGGTCACCTCGGTCGCGATCGAGCTCGTCCTCGGCATGGCGATCGCGCTGGTGATGCACCGGGCGATCTTCGGCCGCGGCGTGGTCCGCACGGCGGTCCTGATCCCCTACGGGATCATCACCGTGGTCGCCGCCTTCGCCTGGCAGTTCGCCTTCGCGCCCGACTCCGGCTTCGTCAACAACCTGCCGCTGATCGCCGAAGACATGGACTGGTTCGGCGGCCGTTTCAGCTCCTTCGCCGTGATCATCATGGCCGAGGTCTGGAAGACGACGCCCTTCATGGCGCTGCTGCTGCTGGCCGGATTGGTGACGATCGACGGCCAGCTCTACGAGGCGGCCAAGGTCGACGGGGCGACGGCCTGGCAGCGCTTCACCCGCATCACCCTGCCGCTGATGAGGCCGGCGATCCTCGTCGCGCTGCTGTTCCGCACCCTCGACGCCTTCCGCGTCTTCGACACGATCTTCATCATGACCCGCGGTGCGCAGGACACCGAATCGGTCTCGATCCTCGGCTTCAACCAGCTGATCTCGCGCCTCAACCTGGGGCTCGGCTCGGCCGTCTCGGTGCTGATCTTCCTCTGCGTGCTGGCGATCGCCTTCCTCTTCGTGAAGGGGCTCGGCACCCGGGTCGAGGAAGGGAGGCCTGGTAACTGATGCGACGCGGAGGCCGTGAGTACGCGCTCTGGAGCATTGCCATCCTGGCGGTGCTGCTGGTCGCCCTGATCCCGGTGATCTGGCTGATCTCGATCTCGCTGAAGCCGACCGAAGCCGTCACCGACGGGCGCTTCCTGCCCAGTGAAATCTCCTTCGACAACTACAAGAGCCTGTTCGAAGGAGGCATCGACGACAGCCCCTTCATCAAGCCGCTGATCAACTCGATCCTGATCGCGCTCTCGACGACGGTGATCGCGATCGTCTTCGCCTCCTTCGCCGCCTACGCGATCGCCCGACTCGAATTCCCCGGCAAGCGGCTGATCCTCGCCGGGGCGCTGGCGATCGCGATGTTCCCGCCGATCTCCACCGTCGGGCCGCTGTTCGACATGTGGCGGGCGCTCGGTCTCTACGACACCTATCCCGGCCTGATCATTCCCTACCTGACCTTCTCGCTGCCGCTGGCGATCTACGTGCTCGTCGCCTTCTTCCGCGAGATCCCCTGGGAGTTGGAGCAGGCGGCACAGGTCGACGGCGCGACGCCGTTCCAAGCCTTCACCAAGGTGATCGTGCCGCTGGCCGCGCCCGGCATGTTCACGGCGGCGATCCTCGTCTTCATCTTCGCCTGGAACGACTTCCTCTTCGCGATCTCGCTGACCTCCTCGGACGCCTCGCGGACGGTGCCGGCCGCCCTTGCCTTCTTCACCGGCGAGTCGTCGTTCACCCAGCCGACCGGCAGCATCGCCGCGGCGGCGGTCGTGGTGACCGTGCCGATCATCGTCTTCGTCCTGTTCTTCCAGCGCCGAATCGTCTCCGGCCTCACCGCCGGGGCGGTGAAGGGATAAGGAGCCCGCTCATGGCAGAGATAACCCTCGATGGAATCAGCAAGGTCTTCGACGACGGCACCGAAGCCGTCAAGGAGATGGACCTGGAGATCGGCGACGGCGAGTTCATGATCCTCGTCGGGCCCTCGGGCTGCGGCAAGTCGACCGCGCTGCGGATGATCGCCGGGCTGGAGGACATCTCGGGCGGCGAGGTGAAGATCGGCGGCGAGGTCGTCAACGACCGCGCCCCCAAGGACCGTGACATCGCGATGGTCTTCCAGAACTACGCCCTCTACCCGCACATGACCGTGCGGGAGAACATGGGCTTCGCGCTGAAGCTGGCCGGGGTCGAGAAGGAGGAGATCAACCGCCAGGTGGAGGAGGCGGCGGAGACGCTAGACCTGACCCAGCACCTCGACCGGCGGCCCGCCAATCTCTCCGGCGGGCAGCGACAGCGGGTGGCGATGGGGCGGGCGATCGTGCGCGACCCGAAAGCCTTCCTGATGGACGAGCCGCTCTCCAACCTCGACGCGAAGCTGCGCGTGCAGATGCGCACCGAGGTGGCGAAACTGCAGTCGCGGCTGGAGACGACGACGGTCTACGTCACCCACGACCAGGTCGAGGCGATGACGCTCGGCGACCGGGTCGCGGTGATGCGGGCCGGTGTCCTGCAACAGGTCGGCCCGCCGGCCGAGCTCTACGACGACCCCAAGAACCTCTTCGTCGCCGGCTTCATCGGCTCGCCGGCGATGAACTTCATGCCGGCCGAAATTTCTTCCGGGCGGGTGGTGCTGCCGATCGGCGATGCCGACGTGCCCGAGGAGGCACGCGGACGCGAGGACGGCAAGGTGATCGCCGGGCTGCGCCCGGAGAGCTTCGAGGACGCCGCGATGATCGACGACGACCTGAAACGCGGGCGCGGGGTGACGATCGAGGCCGAGATCGACCTGGTCGAGTCGCTCGGCTCAGACCTCTACGCCTATTTCCACGTCGAGTCCGAAGGGGTCGAGTCCGATCAGTTGGCCGACCTGGCCGAGGAGAGCATCGGCGAAACCGGCGCCGCCAGCCTGCGCGAGGGCGAGGAGCAGATCGTGGCGCGGCTGGATCCGGCGAGCAAGATCAAACGTCGCGAGCGGGCGACGCTATGGGCGGATACGTCGAAGCTGCATCTCTTCGATCCGGAGAGCGGCGAGAGCCTGACTCGGCGGCGGTCGGAGCCGGCCGCAGCGTAAGCGTGACCGCGCCGGAGAGCAGGGCAGCGATCACGGCGAAGAGGTAGGCGCTGTCGGAGACCGTAAGCGCGTCGGCGAGGCTGGCGGGGTCGCCGACGATGGCGACGAGGATCGCGGTGCCGAGCACGGCGCCGATCTGGCGGAAGGCGGCGTTGACCGCGCTGGCGGTGGCAAAGCGGTCGACGGGGATGTCGCGCACGGCGGCGGAGCCGAGGGTCGGGAAGGCGAGGCCGATGCCGATGCCGGTCAGCGTCGCGCCGGGCAGCCAGAGACCGAGCCAGTCGGGCTCGGCGCCGGCCGAGCGTAGGACCATCACCCCGCCGGCGAAGATCAGCGTGCCGGGGACGACGATGGCGCGCTGGCCGAAGCGGTCGGCGAGCTTGCCGGCCGGGCCGGAGACGATCGTCGTCCAGGCCGGTCCGGGCAGGGTCGCGAGGCCGGCCTGCAGGACGGTGTAGCCCCAGATCGAGGTGAGGAAGACGACGTTGCCGAGCACGATCGAGAAGAAGGCGGCGGAGAAGAGCAGCGTGCCGAGGTTGCCGCTGCGGAAGGAGCGGTGAGCGAAGAGATCGGGGTCGACGATCGGCCGCGGGTGGGTGCGACTGCGGGCGATCATTCCGCCGAGCAGCACCGCCCCGGCGGCGAAGCAGCCGAGGGTTGCCGGCGCGGCCCAGCCCCAGTCGTTGCCCTCGACGATGCCGAGCGTGATCAGGGCGAGGGATAGCGCCAGCATCAGCGCCCCGGGCAGGTCGGGGAGGCGGTGATCGCGGATCGGCCGCTCGGCGAGGCGGCGGCTGCCCGCCCAGACGATCGCGGCGCCGAGCGGGAGGTTGACGAGGAAGACGAGCCGCCAATCGGAGAGCTCGACCAGGGCTCCGCCCAGGGTGGGGCCGGTCGCCGCGGCTGCGGCGGCCGCGGCGCCCCAGATGCCGACCCCGGTTGAGCGCTTCTCGGGCGGGAAGCTGTCAAGCACGATCGCCAACGAGGCGGGGGCAATCAGGGCGGCGCCCACTCCCTGCAGGACGCGAAAGGAGATCAACAGCTCGAGGCTGGGGGCGAGGGCGCAAAGCAGGCTGGCGACGGTGAAGCCGCCCATGCCGATCAGGAAGATCCGCTTGTGGCCGAAGCGGTCGGCAAGGCCGCCGGCGGGGACGAGCAGCGCGGCGATGACGACGAAGTAGCCGTCGAGCACCCAAGAGAGCTCAGCCCGCCCCGCACTGGCGAAGGAGGCCGAGATGTCGGGGAAGGCGATGTTGACGATCGTCGTGTCGAGGAAGGCGACGAAGGCGCCGGCACAGGCGATCGTCACGCTGGCTCTATGCCCACGGTCATACATCGTGGCGGCGACTATACTATGTCCGTGGGCATAACGCGACTCACGGACGCACAGGCGATCGAACCGAAGCGGCGCGACGGCCGCGAGCGGCTGATCGCCGGGGCGCGGCGGCTACTGGCGGAGAAGGGCTACGCGGGGATGGAGCTGCGCGACGTGGCCGAGGTCGGCGAGGCGCCGCGCGGCTCGATCTACCACCACTTCCCCGGCGGCAAGAGCCAGCTCGCGGTCGAGGCCGCCGAGGCGGAGGGGCGTGAGATCCGCGCCGCGATCGAACGCTCGCTCGAGGAGCGCGGCCTCGGCGAGACCCTGACGATGTTCGGTGAGATGTTCAGCCGCCGGGTCAAGGACAAGCCGGAGCGGCTCGGCTGCCCGGTCGCCGCCGTGGCCCTGGCCCGCCCCGAGGACCCGGCCCTGGCCGCCGCGGCCACCGCCGCTTTCCAGAGCTGGGAAGCCCCGATCGCCGCCGCGCTGCGCGACGAAGGCGTCGCGGCCAAGGACGCCGAGAGCTTCGCCGGCCTCGTCGTCTCCACGATCGAGGGCGCCTTAATCCGCGCCCGCGCCGCCGGCGACGAGGCCCCGTTGCGCTCCGCGGTCGCCGGGCTTCATCAAGCGCTTGACTCGCTGCTCGCCTCCGGGTAAATCGAGCCAGCGACCTGCCGATGGCTGACTTTGTGCCCCCCGAAGGGCCGAAGGTCATCACCGGCTGGAGGGTGAAAGTCGGGCCCGGGCTCGGTCCCCTCCCGCAGCGCCTCGAGGTATTCGAGATCAAGAACGAAGAGCATGAGTTCGAAAAGATCGGCGAGAGCGCCACGGAGACGCTGGTCGAGGGGGTCAACTCGTTCGCAACCCGGATCGCGGCCGACGAAGGCGACTCGGTCGGCCTCTACGGCCCCGCGGGAACGCTGATCTGCCAGGAAACGGGATCGATTTCGCGCCTGTACGAAGGCGTCGTGGCCGTCGGAGAAATCAAGCCGTTCACGACCATCAAGGACGGGATGCCGCTCGAAGTAGGGACGCCGGTGGTCGTCACGGTCGAGGATGACCGTGACGGCGACGGCTATGGAGACGAGACGCAGGACAGGTGCCCGGCGAGCGCGCTCTTTCAGACCGACTGCCCGCAGGTGGCACTCAGTATCGGCAAAGTCGAGGTCAAACGCCGCGCGATCCTGATCGAGGTCGGCGTCAACTCGACGGCGTCGGTCGAGGCACTCGGCGAGGTGACCTGGCCGGCGTTGCGCAAGGCCAAACCCGGCGCGACGCGCTCCACCGTAGCCCGCCAAGTGCACGTCGGCCTCAACGCCGGCCCAGCCAAGACCGCTACCGAGGGCACGACGGTGATACTCAGACTCCCGCTGCCCCAATCGATCAGGCGCCAGCTTGACCGGCGCTCCCCGCGGCATGGCCTGCGCGCCAGGATCGACGTCAAAGGGACTAACGTCGTCCCCTACGTGGGCACGCAAGAGCTGACGATCAGGCTGCCCGGCCGGGCGAAACCCCAGCAGGCTCGATAACCCGCAAATCGCGGAAAGCCAGCGCCGTCTTTGCCGGCCGGGTAGCGCTGGTACCCTGCCGGAGTAGGCAGTCTGCCTGCGCGTCACGTCCTTCTCCCTACCGAGGAATACGCGCTTTGACTCCGCCCCAGGGGCAGCCGATAGATCGCGATTCGCCGCGCGAGGAATGCGGCGTGTTTGGCATATATGCGCCCGGGCACGATGTCGCCCGCCTCGCTTACTTCGGCCTCTACGCGCTGCAGCACCGCGGCCAGGAGTCGGCCGGGATCGCCACCTGCGAGGGCGGCCACATCACGACGATGCGCGATTCGGGCCTCGTCTCCCAGGTCTTCGACGAGGAGAAGCTGCGGGCGCTGGAGGGCGACATGGCGATCGGCCACGTGCGCTACTCGACCACCGGCGGCGGCTCCTGGGAGAACGCCCAGCCGGTCTGGCGCGACGACGGCCGTGAGCTGGCCCTCGGCCACAACGGCAACCTGACCAATGCGGTCGAGCTCTGGGCCGAGCTGAAGGAGGCCGGGATCGCCTTCCGCGGCACCTCCGACTCGGAGATCATCGCGGCGCTGATCTCCTCGCACGATGGCAAGCTCGTCGAGGACGCCGTCGCCGACGTGATGCCGCGCTTGGAGGGCGCCTACTCGACCGTGGTGATGACCAAGCGGGCGATCGTCGCCTTCCGCGATCCGCACGGAGTGCGGCCGCTCTCGCTGGGCCGGCTGGGCGAGCGCTTCGTCGTCGCCTCGGAGAGCTGCGCCTTCGACATCGTCGGCGCCGAGCTGCTGCGCGAAGTGCGCCCCGGCGAGATGGTCTCGCTGACCGAGCGCGGCCTGGAGACGCGTCAGGTGGTCAAGGCCGGCCGGCCGGCGCACTGCGTCTTCGAGCACATCTACTTCTCCCGCCCCGACAGCCGCCTCGAGGGCAAGGTGCTGCAGCAGGTGCGCGGGCGGATGGGCGAGATCCTCTGGCGCGAGGCGCCGGTCGACGCCGATCTGGTGATCTCCGTGCCCGACTCCGGCAACCCGGCCGCGGCGGGTTTCGCGCGCGCCTCGGGGCTGCCCCGCGACGACGGCCTGATCAAGAACCGCTATGTGGCGCGCACCTTCATCCAGCCCGGCCAGGAGCTGCGCAAGCGCGGCCTGCGCCTCAAGTTCAACCCGCTGCCGGAGATCATCTCCGGCCAGCGGATCGTCGTCGTCGACGACTCGATCGTGCGCGGCAACACGACGCGGCAGATCGTCGGCATGCTGCGCGACGCCGGGGCACGCGAGGTGCACCTGCGGATCTCGGCGCCGCCGATTCGCCACCCGTGCCACTACGGGGTCGACATGTCGACCCGCGAGGAGATGATCGCCCACGAACGGACGATCGAGGAGATCGCGGACGAGCTCGGCGCCGACTCGCTCGCCTATCTCTCGATGGCGGGTGTCTACGAGGCGATCGGTACCCCGCCCGAGGACCACTGCGACGCCTGCTTCACGGGGCGGTACCCGCTGGGCGACCCCGAAGAGGCGAACGGCAAATTTGCGCTGGAGGACGTCGCGGTCGCTCGATAACGCGCGTTCGCTTTTTGTTGCACCCAAGCCGACAAAAAGCGAACGCGGCTAAGGCGACAGGTCAGTGACGATCTTGGCGGCCGGTCTGACGTCGCCGATGCGCGCGACCGTTTGGCCCGCATAGAGGGGTCCGGCGTCGAGCAAAGTAGGCGGACCGGCGTCGGTCGGGCTCTGCGGCGTCAGCAAGCGACTTGACGGATGCTGGGCCCGGATGAGGCGCTGCTGGATCGAAGCAGGGGTGAAACGAACGCCCGGTGCGAAGAGACGGTTGAGCGCCCGGTTCAGCGCCGGGGTTCGGTGGTCTCTACCGAGCTGCCGTTCAACGGCGGCGTTGCGGATCACGCGGTGGGGCGCGGGCCAACCAAGGCCGAAGAGCTCGGTGAGAAGCGTCTCATCCGCACCCAGCAGGCGCTGCTTGTACTCGGGGTGCGCGCGACTCTCGTCCGAAAGCAGGAAGCGCGTGCCAGCCACCGCCGCGCTCGCTCCGGCCTCCAGCGCCCGCTCCACGTCGGCCCGCTCGGCAATTCCGCCGGCGAGGAGCAGCGGATAGTCGGGCGGCAGCGCCACCCTTACCCGCCCCAGTAGCTCCAGGGCGGGCACGCTCCCCCGCACATGACCACCTGCCTCGACCCCCTGGACGATCACCGCGTCGGCGCCGGCAGCGTGGGCTGCTTGCGCCTCGGCGACCGAGCCGCATTGATGCATCCAGGCGCCGCCGGTGCGGCGCTTCGGCGCGCCCCAGAAGGTGACGACCACGTCGGCCGCCGACGCGGCCTCGAACCAGGAGCGCCGGGCGAAGGGGAGCAGTAGGTTGACCGCGATCGGTCGATCGGTCACCGCCCGTGCCGTAGCCAGCTCCCGTTCGATCGCCTGCGGACCGGCGACGGCGATCGTCCCCAGGCCGCCGGCCTCGGAGACCGCGACCGCCAGCTCGTGACGGCTCAGCCCGCCACCCATGCCGGCCTGGACGATCGGGGTCGTGAGGCCGAGGCCGGCGAGGAAGTCCACCAGGCGATCTTAGGCAGATAATGCGTGGGTGCCCGACGTATTCAAGCTCGTGGTCCTGGCCTCAGGCAGCGGCACCAATCTCCAGGCGATCCTCGACACGCTGCACGGGCGGGAGGGGATCGAGGTGGTCGGCGTGGGATCCGACAAGCCGGAGGCGCGGGCGCTGGAGCGGGCGCGGGCGGCTGGAGTCGAGACCGCCACCTTCCCCCGCGACGAGTACGCGGATCGAGATTCGCGCGACGTGGCGATGGCGGCGTGGATCGAGGAGCGCGGCGCCGACCTCGTCGTCCTCGCCGGCTACATGCAGCTCCTCTCCCCCGCCTTCGTCGCCCGCTTCCGCAACCGCATCGTCAACGTCCACCCGGCGCTGCTGCCAGCCTTTCCGGGGCTTGACGCGATCGGCCAGGCGCTGGAGGCCGGGGTTGAGACGACCGGGGTGACGGTCCACTTCGTCGACGAGGGAGTCGATACCGGGCCGACGATCCTGCAGCGCGAGGTGCCGGTGCCGGCCGATCGCGACCGGGGGCGGTTGGAGGAGACGATTCACGCGGTCGAGCACGAGCTCTACGCGGAGGCGATCCGCATGATCGCCCAGGGTCGGGCTAGGATCGACACGAGCGACCCGCGGGTCGTCCTAACCGATGAGTGAGGCTCCAGCAGACACCCGAGACGAGGCCCTGAGCGACGGCGCGATCCGGGTGCGCCGGGCGCTGATCTCGGTCTCCGACAAGACCGGGATCGCCGACTTCGCCAAGACGCTGGCGACCCAGGGGGTCGAGGTCCTCTCTACCGGTGGCACCGCCACGGCGCTGCGCGAGGCCGGGCTCGAGGTGACCGACGTCTCCGAGTTCACCGGCCAGGAAGAGATCCTCGGCGGCCGGGTGAAGACGCTGCACCCGCGCCTGCACGCGGCACTCCTGGCGCGGCGCGGCGATGCGGAGCACATGGCGACGCTGGAGCGCGAGGGGATCGAGCCGATCGACCTGGTCTGCGTCAACCTCTATCCGTTCGAGCAGACCGTCGCCGGGCACGAAGTCGACCCCGAGGTCGCGGTGGAGAACATCGACATCGGCGGCCCGACGATGATCCGCGCCGCGGCAAAGAACCACGAGGGCGTCGCGGTGATCGTCAAACCGGAGTCCTACGACGCGGTCTGCGCCGAGCTGGAGGAGTCGGGCGGCGAGATCTCCGCCTCGACCCGGCACTGGCTCGCCAACGAGGCCTTCGCCCAGACGGCTCGCTACGACGCCGCGATCAGCCGCTGGTTCTCGACCTCCTACGAGGACTTCCCCGAGCACCTGACGGTCTCCTACGAGAAGGAGCTCGACCTCGCTTACGGCGAGAACCCCCACCAGCGGGCGGCGCTCTACTCGGAGGCTGGGCTGCGCAGCCACGTGCTCGCCGGGGTGGCGAAGCTGCACGGCAAGGCGCTGTCGTTCAACAACGTGCTCGACCTCGACTCGGCGCGGCGGCTGAACGAGGACTTCGAGCCCCCCGCCTGCACGATCGTCAAGCACAACAACCCCTGCGGGGTGGCGATCGGCGAGGACGCGCTCGATGCCTACCGTAAGGCGCTGGCATGCGACCCCGTGTCGGCCTACGGCGGCGTGATCGTCGTCAACCGCCCGATCGGCATCGCCCTCGCCGAAGCGCTGCACGAGAACTTCGTCGAGGTGCTGCTGGCGCCCGGCTTCGAGGACGGCGCGCTCGAGGTCCTGCAGCAGAAGGAGGCGATCCGCATCCTCTGCGACGAGGAGCGCCGCCAGCCCGATCCCGCCGAACGCGACGTGAAGCGGGTTCGCGGCGGCCTGCTGATCCAGGACCGCGACGGCGACCCGGAGCCGCGGGAGATCATGGAGACGGTGACGAAGACCGAGCCCGGCGACGAGCAGTGGGACGACCTGCTCTTCGCCTGGACGGTCGTGCGCCACGTCCGCTCCAACGCGATCGTGATCGCCAAGGGAGGCGCGACGCTCGGCATCGGCGCCGGCCAGATGAGCCGCGTCGACTCGGTCCGCCTCGCGGTCGAGAAGTGCCGCGACGCCCGCGGCGAGGAGGCCGACGCCCTAATCGCCGGCTCAGCCGTAGCCTCCGATGCCTTTTTCCCCTTCGCCGACGGCCCCCAAGCAGCGATCGACGCCGGCTCCAACGCGGTGATCCAGCCGGGCGGCTCCAAACGCGACGGCGAGGTAATCGAGGCCTGCGACGGCGCGAGCATCCCGATGGTCTTCACCAAGCACCGCCATTTCCGGCACTGATTTTGAATTCCGCATAAGCTGAGCGTTCAATGTCTCGTCGTGCGTTGCAGATTTTCGGTGTCGTCGCCCTTTTAGCCGTCTTCGCGCTCTCGTCTGCCTCCTGCGGTGGCGATTCCGACGCGAGCCAGGAAGAACTTGACAGGGCGCGAAAGGAAGGAATTGCGAAGGCTCGCCAGCAGGCGAAGATCCAGGACATCGAAAAGCAACTCAAGTCGCTCAAGAAGAATGGACGCTCAAGCGAAGGGTCACCGCCACCGCCGAGTGGATCGAGCTCGACGTCGAGCAGCGGGTCGACTCCCTGCGGCGGCTCCCTGTCCGTCGGGTCGAACACCACTTGTGGGTTCGCCGCCAACGTCGAAGCCGACTACTACTCCGAAATCGGCAGCGGATCTGGATCCGTCTACTCCTACAGCCCGACCACCGAGCAGTACTACACGATGTACTGCAGCGCCGGTACCCCTCACGTCTGCACCGGAGGTAACGACGCCTCGGTGTATTTCCCGTAGCCGCACCTCTAGCTGGTCTGTGAGCTGATCGTGACGGGCCGTTTGCTTGCGGCACTGATGTTGCTGGCGCTCGTCACGCAATTCGGCTGCGACGGCTCGTCTGATGACAGTGCCGAAAGGGCGGCGCGGGCACGGGCGGCCGAGCGAGCCACGCTCGCAAACAGGCTTGACCGGCTACAAGCCAAGCTTAGTCACCGCCGCGCGTTGCTGCGAGTAAAGCGCGAACGGGCAGCGCGGCAGGCCAAACGCGATCGACAACAGGCGAGTCAGTCGGGCGGCGCGGAGCGCGGCGCCTTCGCCCAGATGGCGGCCAGCCTGAGCGGTGAAGTCGGCGCGGTGATCGGTCCACCGGGCTCAAGCGAAGCGGTCAGCTTCGGCAGCCTGCAATCTGGCTCGGCATGGTCGACGAGCAAGGTGCCGATCGCGCTTCGGGTACTTCAGGAGGTTGGCGGCCCATCGGGACTGAGCTCGCTCCAGGTCGAAGAGATGCATAGCGCGCTCACGCTGTCAGACAACGAGGCAGCTGCGGCGCTCTTCGGCGACTTGGAACGGAGCAATGGGGGGCTCGGGGGTGCCTCTGCCGCAGTGGGTGAGATCCTTCGCGAAGGCGGTGACGACAGCACTCAGATCTCGACCCAGGGTCGCGGCGAATTCTCTACCTACGGGCAGACCGAGTGGTCACTTGCCAACCAACAGCGATTTATGAGCTCACTGGCGGCCCGTTGCGTGGTCGGCCCCGAATCGAGCGACTACGTCCTCGACCTGATGGGCGAAGTGTCCTCCGACAGTTGGGGACTTGGCTCCGCGGGCCTCCCGGCCCGTTGGAAGGGAGGCTGGGGCCCAGGAATCGACGGCGGCTATCTCGTCCGCCAGATGGGCGTCCTCTATGTCGGCGAGGAAGAGGTCGTCGTCACCCTCGCCGCCCTACCCGCCGATGGCCAGTTCGCCACCGGAGAGTCGATGGCAACCACGGTCGCTCAGTGGCTAGCGAAGCAGGCCCCCAAGTACGCGGGTCCTCCTGGTGCATGTTGATGCCAAGTCTCCGCTGAATTGTTTGATTTGGCGTGCCACACGTGACAATTGTCTAAGTAGCGTCGTCCCTGTCGCGGCCGCGGCAACGCCCCGGCCGCCGGACGCGGGCCCTGTCCTCACGAAACAGGGGCTGGCGGGTTCGACTCCCGCTCGGGGCGTTAAGATGTGAACGCGTGAGGACAGGGCCGTTTGAAGTCTGGCGGCAGCCTCGTCTGTAGAGACCCGCTTCGGCGGGTCTCTTGTGTTCAGAGGACTTCGAGCGTCCGCTGTCGAAGCGCACCGCGTGGAGAGAGCGGAGCGAATTCAGGCAAAGTTTGAATGGCCGGTCGTCATCGCTGCGCTGGCCACGATCCCCATTCTCGCCATCCAAGAGTCACACCTAGGCCAACCATGGATGGCAACTGCCACCGTCCTTAACTGGGCGGCTTGGCTCACGTTCGCCTCGGAGGTTGTGGTGATGCTCATCGTGACTCCGCGGAAGTGGGCGTGGGCAAGAACACACGCAATCGACCTGCTTGCTACCGCTCTGACTCCCCCGTTTGCACCGGCCGCTCTTCAAGCGACGAGGTTTTTTCGCATCGCCCGCTTGCTGCGACTCGTGCGGGCCTTCAGCCTTCGCAATCTCCTCTCGCTGGATGGCGTGAAGTACGCCGCCCTGATCGTCGTTGGGACGGTTGTCGTTGGCGGGGCGACCGTGGCGAGCGTTGAGTCGAATCAGGCCATGACCACCTGGGACGGCATTTGGTGGGCTGCCACCACGGTCACCACCGTGGGCTATGGCGACTTCACGGTCGAAACTGACGCTGGACGAATCATCGCGATGATGATCATGCTTGTCGGGATCGGCTTCGTCGCGATGCTCACCGCTTTCATAGCGGATCGGTTCATCCAGGGCCAAGAGGAAACGCAGGCAAAGGAGGACGAAATCCTTGCCCAACTTCAATCGATAGCGCGCAGGCTCGACGAGCTCGAAGCTAAGTAGCTTCGATCAAGAGGTGGCCTGCCTCTAGATGCTGCGCGAGCGCCGCGGGCACGTCGTCGGCGCCAGCGTTGTTCACATCGATGACGTTCTTCTCCAAGGCGCCGAGGTTCGCGAAGCTTTGCCAGATCTGCTCGATGGCGCCGGGCTCGACGCTGGGTGCGCCTTCGCGTTCTTGCACTCGCGCGAGGCACACGGACAGAGGTGCGCGTAGAACGGCGAGGGCGACCTGGTGGCCGGCGGCGTGGAGTGCATCCCGCATGGGATCGAGGAACCAACCGGGTATGACGATCCCGTCTATGACGGTGAAGTAGCCGGCCTCGGCGTAGCGAGACGCGGCCTCGGCGACGATTCCCATCACGATGCGATTCTGCTCGTTCGACTGCGGTGTCCACGGCTCGACGTGGCCGGTGCGAATGAAGCTGAAGAACCGGTCCGATTCGAGATGGACGGCACGGGGGAAGCGGGCGACGAGCGCCGCTGCCGTCGTGGTCTTTCCGACCCCGGGAGGTCCGGTGAGGATCAGGACGGGCGGGTCGCCTGGCACGAGGAGTGCCCCCGGCGGGATTCGAACCCGCGCCGCGCGGCTTAAAAGGCCGCCGCTCTAACCAACTGAGCTACAGGGGCGTGCGGCCCATGGTAATCCGATCAGGAAAGCTCGGGCAGCCCCTCCTCGGGCGTTGAGGCCTCGGCGTGGGTGCGGCGGGGGATGCGGCCGGCTCGGCGGGCGGCGTGACCAGCCTCGACCGCGCCGCGGAGGGCGCTCGCCATCGCGGTTGGGTCCTCGGCGCCGAAGATCGAGCTGGCGGCCATCACCGCGTCGCAGCCGAGCTCCATCGCCAGGGCGGCGTCCGATGCGGTCCCGATGCCGGCGTCGAGGACAACGGGGACCTCGGACTGCTCGGTGATGATCGCGACGTTGTAGGGGTTGCGGATGCCGGCGCCGGAGCCGATCGGCGAGCCGAGCGGCATCACCGCCGCGCAACCCGCCTCCTCGAGGCGGCGGGCGAGAATCGGGTCGTCGTTGGTGTAGGGCAGGACGGTGAAGCCCTCGCCGACCAGGGTCTCGGCGGCGTCGAGCAGCTCGACCGCGTCGGGGTAGAGAGTGCGGTCGTCGCCGATCACCTCGAGCTTGATCCAGTCGGTCTCGAAAGCCTCGCGCGCCAGGCGGGCGGTGCGCACCGCGTCGCGGGCGGTGAAGCAGCCGGCGGTGTTCGGCAGGGCGAAGAGGCCGAGGCGATCGAGCACGTCGAGCACCGACCCCTTCGCCGCCGGGTCGATGCGGCGCAGGGCGACGGTGACGATCTCGGCGCCGGACGCCGCCAGCGCCTCCTCCATCTGCTCCAGCGAGCGGAAGCCGCCGGTGCCGGCGATCAGCCGCGAGGACCACTGGCGCCCGCCCAGCTCCCAGGTCTCCGCGGCGCCGCCCTGAATCGCGGCGAGGACCTCGACGCTGTGACCCTCGCTCAGCGGGGTCGAGTCCCACGCGCTGCGCGGCACCACCTCGCCGTCGAGCGCGACGGCGACGCCGCGGGCCTCCGCCTCGGCACCGCTCGTCCTCACGGCGTCGGCGAGCGTCGCGCCCTCAGCCAGCTCGCGCGGCTCCCCGTTCAGCTCGATCCTCATCGCGTCACCTCGGCGCGTTCGTCTTTTGTCGGAAACGTCTCGACAAATGGCGAACGCGGTGGATTCGTGGACGTGAGCTCGGCGACAATGAGGTTGGCGGCCAGCGGCGCCAGCAGGATCCCGTTGCGGTAGTGGCCGGTTGCCCAGAGCAGGCCGTCGACGCCGCTGGGACCGACCCGCGGCAGGTTGTCCGGCGTCCCCGGGCGCAGCCCGGCGGTCGCCTCGACCAGCTCCATCTCGGCGACATCTGGCAGCAGCCGGTAGGCCTCGCGCAAGAGCTCGTGGACTCCGCCCGCCGTGACCGCAGTGTCGAAGCCCTGCTCCTCAACGGTGGCGCCGATGATCAGGCGACCGTCGGGACGCGGCACCAGGTAAACCCGCTCCGAGGCGACGATCCGCGTGCACGGCGGTGTCCCGTCACGGGAGCGCAGCTCGAGGATCTGTCCCTTGACGGGACGGACCGGCGGACGGGCTGCCGGCGGCAGCCACTCGGCCTCGCCCGACCAGGCGCCAGCGGCGAGGACGGTGGCGCCGGCCCACAACGCCTCGCCGCGCTCGGTACGCACGCCGGCGATCCGCCCGCCTTCGAGCAGGGCCTCCCCCACCCCGGTCCCCGCCAGCAGCTCGACCCCCTCGGCCTCGCTTGCCGCCAGCAGGGCGGCGACAAGCGAGCGTGGATCCACCGAGCCCTCGTCCGGTGCGTGGACGCCACCGTTGAACGAAGGCGTCAGTCCTGGCTCCAGCTCGCGGCAGCGGCGGGGCGGCAACCACTCGGCGCCGAGGCCGAGCGAGCGCTGCAGCTCGTGGACGCGGCGCAGCTCCCCCGCCTCGTCGCGATCGAGGGCGATGTGCAGGGCGCCGTCACGCCGATACCCGGTGGAGACGCCGCTCGCCCCCTCCAGCTCGGCGACGAAGCCTGGGTAGAGCTCGGCCGCGGCGAGGGTCAGCTTCAGCAGCTCCGGCTCGCCGAAGGCCAGCTCACCGACCGGGGCGAGCATCCCGGCGGCGACGCGCGTCGCCCCGGCCGGGGGCTGGGATCGCTCGACCACCGCGACCCGGGCGCCGCGCTGGGCCGCGCGCCAGGCGCAGGTGAGGCCGATGACTCCGCCTCCAACCACCACCACGTCGAAACTCCGCTGCTCGTAGGTACCGCTACTCATTCTTGCCTCCGCCGGCATTACCCGGATCAGGTCCATACGGTCGGCGGCCACGATGCCGCCCTCTCAGCCTCGGCGCCCGCAGCGCCACCGGCTCCCGTTACGCACCGATGGTACCCCTCCCAACCCTCCGCCCAGAGGCGTGTCCGAGTTTTTGCCTCCCTATGGATGCATAACCTCGGACACGCCCCAAGCCATAATTGGTCGATGAGCCTTGCACCAGCAGAGTCCCGTGGCCCGTTGCGGCGCGAGCGGCTGCGCACCGCTCGTCTCTACTTCGTCTGCGAGGCGCGGCCCGGCGGCCGCGATCCCGAAGCGGTCCTCCACGCCGCCCTCAGCGGCGGGGTCGACATCGTCCAGTTGCGCGAGAAGGAGCTCGGGCGGGAGGAGATTGAGCGCTCGGCGCGGACCTTCCGCCGCCTCTGCGACACCTACACCGCCCTCTTCATCGTCAACGACGACCCTTACCTGGCGCGAACCTGCGACGCCGACGGCGTCCACGTCGGTCAGGACGACGCCGCGCCGGCCGAGGCACGCAAGGTGCTCGGGTCGGAGGCGATCGTCGGCCTCTCGACCCATTCCGAAGCGCAGCTCGCCGCGAGCAGTGAGCAGCCGGTCGACTATGTCAGCGTCGGGCCGATCTGGGAGACGCCGACCAAAGCGGGACGGCCGGGCGTCGGCCTCGGCCTGGTCGAGCACGCCGTCGCCGACGCCCCCCACCCCTTCTTCGCGATCGGCGGCATCGACCCGGCGAACGCCGGCGAGGTCGTCGCCGCGGGGGCACGGCGGCTCGGCGTCGTGCGGGCGATCCGCGATGCCGAGGACCCGACGGCGGTCGCCGAAGCGCTGCGCGGAGCACTGGCCGCGGTAGGCGAGGCGGCGCCCGGTGCCTGAGTCCGCTCCCCGCAAGCGCAAGCAGCGCGGCGAGGCACCGCCCACTCCACGTGAGCGGATGAAGCGCGGCTACGCCCGCGCCGAGCAGCGCAACCAGGAGGTGCGGGAGAGCCTCGAGCCGCTGGCCGAGGGGGAGCGGCCGCTGGTGGTGACGATCGGGGCCGTGGTCGCCGCCCTGATCGCGATCTCGATCCTCGCCGGCTATCTGGCCGGGGTCGAGGTCGAAGGCGACAAACCGCGCTTGGCCCAGGTCCTCGCCCCCGCCCTGATCATGGGCGTGATGGCCTGGGGCATGTGGCGCGCCCGTTACTGGGCCGTGCTCGGCTTCCAGCTCATCCTCATCTTCCTCATCTTCAGCGCCGTCTTTGGCCTCGCCGTGCAGGTATCCAGCCTCGGCGAGTTCGCCGCCACCTTCGGCCTGCTCGCCGTCGCCGGCACGTTCTTCTATTTCATGGTGAAGGCGATGGCACGCATCCAGATGCCGACCAGGATGCCGAGGGAGTGATCGCTTGAGCCGACTCGGCCCGTTCAATCTCGACCGCGTCCAGGCGATGCCCGGCGACGCCGTGCGGGCGTGGCGCACGCTGCCCGAGATCGTCGAGACCGTGCGTCAGATCGCCGTGCACACCGCGAAGCTGGCGGACGTCGCCGCCGCCCTGGAGCGGGTTTCCGCCGACACCGAGGTACTGCCCGCGATGAGCGAGGACATGACGAGCATCGCCGAGGCGATGCCGGTCCTGGTCGAGGTTCAGCGCCACCTCGAGCAGCTGCCGGAGACGATCGGTCGGCTCGACGAGCACATCGACAAGCTGGACGAGGGGATCGACCGCCTCAGCGCCCTGATGGAGAAGATCCTCGTGGCGGTCGACGGCCTCAACGCGACCGTCGAGACGCTCCAGCACGCGGTCGGGCCGATGGGTCGTCTGGCCAGCCGCGTCCCCGGCCAACGCAAGCCCGAGTGACGGCGAAGCGGGCCCGCGCGGTTCTATAGGCTCGACCTCTTGGCTGAATCGTTCGACACGATCGTCATTGGCGGGGGCCCTGGCGGCTACGTCGCCGCGATCCGCTCGGCACAGCTCGGTCGCAAGACGGCGGTGGTCGAGCGTGACAAGCCGGGTGGCCGCTGCCTCAACTACGCCTGCATCCCGGCCAAGACGGTCCTGCGCACCGCCGAGATCTACCACCAGGCGCAGCACAGCGCCGAGCTCGGGGTCGTCGTGGAGGGCGCCTCGCTCGACTGGGACGCCCTCGGCAAACGCCGCGCCGCCGTCTCGGAATCGCTGTCCAACGGCGTGAAGATGCTCTGGGACAAAAACAAGGTGGCCTGGATCGAGGGGGATGGTGCGCTCACCGCGGACGGCAACGTCCAGGTGGGCGAGGACGTCTACGAGGCCGACGGCGTCGTGCTGGCCACCGGCTCGGTCGCCCTTCCGGTTCCCGGGGTCGAGTTCGGCGAGCGGGTGCTCGACACCTGGGGCGCCTGGTCCTTGCCCGAACAGCCGGAGAAGATCGCCGTGGTCGGCGCCGGCGCATCAGGCTGCGAGATCGCCTCCGCCTACGGCCGCTTCGGCACCGAGGTGCTGCTGATCGAGATGCTCGACCAGATCCTTCCCGCCGAGGACAAGGACATGGCGCGGGTGGTCGAGCGGGCGTTCAAGAAGCAGAACATCACGATCTCCACGGGCAGCCCGGTCGAGAACGTCGAGGCGGGCGCGAGCTCGGTCAAGCTCTCCTACGGCGATACGACGACCGAGGTCGACTACCTGTGCGTCGCGGGCGGACGTGGCGCCGATGTCAGCGGGCTTGGCCTGGAGGCAGCCGGGGTCAAGCTGACCGACCGGGGCAAGGTCGAGGTCGACGAGTTCGGCCGCACCGCCAATCCCAAGGTCTACGCGATCGGCGATCTGGTCCACGCCAAGGCGCTCGCCCACAAGGCCTCCGAGGAGGGCGTCGTCGCGGTCGAGCACGCGGCCGGCGCCGAGACCCACCCGGTCGACCAGAACCTCGTCGCCGGAGCCACCTTCTGCCACCCGCAGGTGGCCAGCGTCGGGCTCACCGAGGCGGCGGCCAAGGAGGCGGGGCACGACGTCAAGGTCGGCAAGCTGAAGCTGGGCGCGGTCGGGGGGGCGACCGTCTACGACGACAAAGACGGCTTGGTCAAGCTCGTCGTCGATTCCAAATACGGCGAGATCCTCGGCGCCCACATCGTCGGCAACCGGGCCTGCGACATGATCGCCGAGCTGGTCGCGACGATGGCGCTGGAGGGCGGCTACCAGGAGCTGGCGCGGATCGTCCACCCCCACCCGACGATCTCCGAGGCGATCCTCGACGCGGCGCGAGCCGTGGACGGCTGGGCGACGCACGCTTGAGCGGCGAGCGCGCAACCTTCTACTTCGACCTCGGCTCCCCCTACGCGTACCTGACCGCCGAGCGGCTCAGCGCGGCGTTCACCGACGCCGAGCTGGAGCAGCCTGAGTGGCAGCCGATCCTGCTCGGTGGGCTGTTCAAGCGCTTCGGGCGGGACTCCTGGGCGAACGGGCCGGGGCGGGAGGACGGGATCGCCGAGGTCGAGCGGCGCGCCCGGGACTACGGCCTGCCCCGACTCGAGTGGCCCGAGCCCTGGCCCGGCAACACGCTCTTCGCGATGCGGGCGGCGACCTTCGCCAAGCAGACCGGCCGCACCGTCTCCTTCGCCCTCGCCGGCTTCCGCCAGGCCTTCGCCGCGGGACGCGACCTGAGCGAGCACGACAACGTGCTGATCGCCGCCGCCGCCTGCGAGCTCCACCCCAACGCGGTGAGCAAGGCGTGTGGGACCGAAAGCGTCAAGCGGGCGCTGATCGAGGCGACCGAAGCGGCGGCGGAGCGCGGCGTGATCGGCGTCCCCTCGATCGCCGTCGGCGGCGAGGCCTTCTGGGGTGACGACCGGCTGGAGGAGGCCGTGGAAGCGGCGAGCTAAGGTGGCCTCAATGGCCGATCTGCCCGACGCCGCCACCTGTTACGAGCTGCTTGCGCGGATGACGCTGATCCGTCGCTTCGAGGAGGAGGCCGGGCGGCAGTACCAGCGGGCCAAAGCCGGTGGCTTCCTCCACCTGGCGATCGGCGAGGAGGCGACGATCGTCGGCACCACCTCGGTGATGCGCGACGAGGACTACCTGATCGGCACCTACCGCACCCACGGCCACGCGATCGCCCGCGGCACCGAGCCGAAGCGGGTGATGGCGGAGCTGTTCGGCCGGGTCGACGGGACCAGCGGCGGCCGCGGCGGCTCGATGCACATCTTCGATCGCGAGCGTCGCTTCATGGGCGGCTACGGGGTCGTCGGCGGCAACCTGCCGATCGCGGCCGGGCTGGCGCTCTCCGCCGAGTACAAGGGCGAGGACGCGGTGACGGTCTGCATGTTCGGCGACGGCGCGTCCAACACCGGCAACTTCGGCGAGACGATGAACCTGGCGGCGCTCTGGAAGCTGCCGGTCTTCTTCCTGGTCGAGAACAACCTCTACGGGATGGGAACGTCGGTCGAGCGCCACTCGGCCCAGACCGACCTCTCCAAGAAGGCGGAGGGCTATGGCATCACCGGCGAGCGGATCGACGGCATGGACGTCCTCGCGGTGCGCGAGGCGGTGGCGGAGGGGATCCGCCAGGCACGCGAGGAGCGGCGGCCGACCCTGCTCGAGGCCTTCACCTACCGCTACCGGGGCCACTCCGCCGCCGACCCGGAGGTCTACCGCGAGCGCGAGGAGGTCGAGGAGTGGCAGCAGAAAGACCCGATCGAGGCCTTTGCGCAGCGCTGCGTCGGGGCGGGTGTTTTGGGCGAGCGCGAGATCCAGGAGGTTCGCGACAAGGCCGAGGCAACGGTGACCGAAGCGGTCGAGTTCGCCGAGGCTTCGCCCGAACCGGCGCTCGACAGCCTCTACGAAAACCTCTACGTGCTCGAGGAGCCCGGCGGTTGGTACGCCGTCGACGAGCGCAGCCCGGAGCCGCACCGCGGCGAGCGCGAGGAAGAGTCGATGCCGGCGGCGGCACGCGAGCTGGCCGAGGCGGGCGCTGCTTACGCCGGGCAGCCCGACGGGCCGCGTCCCCAGACCAGGCCGAATCCAGCGGAGCACGGCGACGCTCAGGAGGGCGTTGAGCCGGAGGTCGCCGAAGAGGGGGACGACTCGCCGGTCGCCGAGGAGGTCGAGGACTGATGGCGACCCTGCGGATGCGCGAGGCGCTGCGCGACGCGATGGCGGAGGAGATGCGGCGCGACGAGGCCGTGCTGGTGATGGGCGAGGACGTCGGCGTCTTCCAGGGTGCCTTCAAGGTGACCGAGGGGCTGCTGGAGGAGTTCGGCGAGCGGCGCGTACGCGACACGCCGATCTCCGAGAACACGATCGTCGGCACCGGCGTCGGCGCGGCGATGGGCGGGCTGCGGCCGGTGGTCGAGCTGATGACCGTCAACTTCTCGCTGCTCGCCCTGGACCAGATCGTCAACCATGCCGCCGCGATCCCCTACATGTTCAACGGCCAGGCGCGGGTGCCGCTGGTGATCCGCATGCCCGGTGGCGGCGGGCACCAGCTCGGCCCCACCCACTCGCACAGCTTCGAGGCGCTCTTCCTACAGGTACCGGGACTCCTCGTCGCCTGCCCCTCGACCCCGGCAGACGGCAAGGCGCTGCTGAAGACTGCGATCCGCGACGACAACCCGGTGATCTTCATCGAGCACGAGAGTCTTTACGGGGCGCGTGGCGAGGTCGCCGATGGGGACGACGAGGTGCTGCGCTTCGGCGAAGCGGCGGTGCGGCGCGAGGGCGGTGACGTGACCATCGTCGGCATCCTCAAGATGGCCCACGTCGCCGAGGACGCGGCGCGGGCGCTGGCGCACGAGCACGATGTCGAGGCCGAGGTGATCGACCCGCGCACCCTGCGCCCGCTCGACCTCGACACGATCGTCGAGTCGGTGCGCAAGACGAACCGCGCCGTGATCGTCGAGGAGGGTTGGCCGCACGGCGGGGTCGGGGCCAACCTGGCGGCACTGATCACCGAGCAGGCCTTCGATTACCTCGATGCGCCGGTGCAGCGGGTTACCGGGGGCGACGTGCACATGCCTTATGCGAAACGGTTGGAGCAGGCGGCCATTCCTCATGAGGAGCATGTGGTGCATGCGGCTTTGGCGGCTTTGGAGGGGAGTCTGTGATGAGGGGATCGGGGGTGTCTCGCCGGCTGCCTATCACCGCCTTTGGCGGTGAAATCTGGTGCCGCTTCGCGGCTGGAGTCACCCTGCCGGGGCCGCTTCGCGAGGCACCGTCGAGACACCCCCGATCCCCTCATTCGTACCCATTCGAAGGGACCACCGATGCCTGATGTGGTGATGCCGAGGTTGTCCGACTCCATGGAGGAGGGGACGGTGCTGCAGTGGCTGAAAGCTGTCGGGGATGAGGTCGCCGTGGGGGATGAGCTGGTGGAAATCGAGACGGATAAGGCGAACATGGCTTACGAAGCTGATGTTGCCGGGACGCTCTCCGAGATCCTGGTGCAGGAGGGTGAGACCGTCGCTATCGGGACGCCTATCGCGCGGGTTGGCGAAGCGGATGAGGGAGACGAGCGAGGGACTGAGGAGTCCCGGCCCGCGGGTCCTGTCGGCGCAGGGGACCCACCGCCCCCTCCGGTAGCTAAAGCTTCCTCAGGGGCGGTCCCCCCTACGCCGCCACCCGCGGGAGATGAGGCTGGAACTGCCGCGACCCCGGCCGCTGAGGCAAACACCCCGGCCGAACCCGCTGAAGCTCAAACCTCTGAGGCGGATGCCCCAGCCGATGGAGATGGGCACCGGCCCAAAGCTTCGCCGCTCGCGCGTCGCCTCGCTAAAGAGCAGGGCCTCGACTTGTCGCAGCTCGAGGGCTCGGGCCCCGGCGGCCGGATTGTCAAGGCGGACGTAGAGAAGGCCTCTTCCGCGGGTGACGCGGTGGCGGGGGTCCCCCATAGCGGAGGAGATCGCGAAGCGAGATCCGAGCACATGGGGGAGGCCGCCGCGGCAGGACCCGCGGTCGAGGCCCCCCGTCCCTCAGCCGTCCCTACGGAACCCCCAAGTCCCTCGGCAGAAACCGCCAAGGGCCAAGTCTCCTACGAAGACCTGTCGAAGACCCAGCAGGTCATCGCCCGCCGCATGGCCGAGTCGAAGGCGACCGCGCCGCACTTCTACCTTCGCGCCTCGGTCGACATGAGCGAGGCGGTGGCGGGGCGGGAGATGGTCAAGGCTCGTGCGCTGCCGGGCGACGTCGTGCCCTCTTTCAACGACATGGTCGTCAAGGCCTGCGCGCTGGCCCTGCGGGAGCATCCTCGGGCCAATGGGGCCTATCGGGACGGGCGCTTCGAGCTCTACTCGCGGGTCAACGTCGGTGTGGCGGTGGCGGCCAACGACGCTCTTGTCGTCCCAACCGTTTTTGATGCGGACCGCAAGGGGCTGCGCCAGATCGCCTCGGAGTCGCGGGCGCTGGCGGGCAAAGTTCGCGATGGTCAGATCACGCCGCCGGAGCTCTCCGGCGCCACCTTCACCGTCTCCAACCTGGGGATGTACGGGATCGAAGGCTTCTCGGCGGTGATCAACCCGCCGCAGGCGGCGATCCTCGCCGTGGGCGCGATCGAGGAGCGGCCGGTGGTCCGCGACGGCGAGATCGGCACGGCGCACCTGATGCAGGTCGACCTCGCCTGCGATCACCGCATCCTCTACGGCGCCCCCGCGGCCGAGTTCCTCGCCCGGATCAGGGCTCTGCTCGAAGAACCGCTCGCGCTCGCGCTCTGACTGACGATTGAAGGATCTTCCCCGCCAGGGTGGGGAAAATCGTTCAATCGTCGGCGCAGACCCGGTGCCGGCCGAGCAGGCCGCCGGTGCTGAGGCCCGTTTCGACGTGGAAGGAGCCCGGGCGGCTGAGCTCGACCATCGTCCACGGCCCCCTTTCGCGCAGGCAGACGCCCGTGCCGCGGGTGACGCTCCAGTAGGGACTGAAGTGGATGCGCAGCAGGAAGCTGCCGGCGCGGGGCGAGCGCAGGTCGAACCAGTCGGCCCCGATTGCGGCCAGCCGTGCCGGAGAGTCGACGAGGCCGCGGGCGCCGTGCACCGCGTATAACCGCCAGTCTCCGTTGCCCCAGATCGGGTCGAGGTAGCCGAGCCCGCCGCGGATCAGCCCCGCCTCGCGGCGGGCGAGGTAGTCGAGCGGGGCGTTGGGCAGGGCCACGTAGGTGACGCCGTGGGTGAGCAGCCAGTCGCGGTAGGAGCCCGGCGAGAGGCGGCTCTCGAAGAGCCGCGAGTCGCGCGTCTCCTGCTGCCTTTCCCAGCCGCGTGCGAGCAGGAACTTGGGGGTCATGTAGTAGACCTCCCAGCGATCCAGCGTCGGCGGGATCTCGATCCGCACTGGCGCGCCGCCGCTGCGCTGCTCGAGGGCCGAGAGCAGGGGCGTGTAGAAGTCGCGCTGCACCGAGGGGTCTCCGGCGGCGCGGGAGACGTCGCGGATCGCCCCCTGCCATTGCCAGTAGAGCAGCGGGATCGCGAGCAGGGCGAGGAGGAGGCGACGGCGCGGGCCGGTCAGCGTCAGGGCGAGCAGCGGGCCGGCGAGCAGGCAGCTGAGCCGGGCGACGTTGCCGCCCATCGCGTTGGGCACGGCGAATGCGCAGGCGACCGCCGCCACGTAAAGGCCGGCGCCGGCGCGCAGCAGGCGCTCGCGGCGGGGCAGGAAGAAGAGGACGCCGAGCGCGACGGCGAGCGTGCCGGCGAGGCTGGAGAGGACGAAGGGCTCCGGGCCGGTGGACGGGAAGGCGAGGGCCATCGCGGCGATCGGTGCCGCGGCGGGCAGGGCGAGGGCCGCGGCGCGGCGGCGCTCGCCGGTGAGGGCGAGGGCGACGCCGATCAGCACGAGGAAGAAGCCAGCGACCGGGCTGGCCAGCGAGGTCGCCGCGGCCAGCGGGCTCGCCGCCAGCGGCCGCCGCCGGTCGAGGGCGAGCAGAGCGGCGAGGCCGACGGCGACGCCGAGGGCGAAGGTCAGCCTGCCGCTGAGCAGGGTCGCGATCGTCCCCGCGCCGAACCAGAGGGTGGCGAGCGGCGCGTGCGAGGGATAGTGGCGCCGGGCGAGCAGGCCGAACAGCGCCGCGGCGGAGAGCGCGGCGAGGCCGCCGGCGACCGGCGCCCCCAGCACGGAGCCCAGCGGCGGGAAGAGCAGGCTGTAGCCGAGCAGGTAGTGGCCGCCGTACCAGTAGTTGTTCCAGGCGAGGAAGCCGTGAGAAGAGAAGAGCTCGACCCGGAAGAGCTGCGCGGCCAGGTCGACGCTCGGCGGGCGCAGCGCCATGTAAGCGACCGCCGCGAAGAGGATCGGCATGGAGACGCCGAGCCAGAGCAGCCAGGCATACGGGGATTCGCGTTCGACGGGCATAAAGGGCGAGCCATGCAACGATTTCAAACGTGAGCGAGGAAATCCTGGTCGTACGCTGCGGAAGAGTGCCATACGAGGAGGCGCTGGTAGCTCAGCGCTGGCTGGAGGGCGCCCGGCAAGAGGGCGAGGTCCCCGACGTGCTGCTCATCCTCGAGCACCCACCCGTCTACACGCGCGGGCGCCGCTCCAGCGACGAGGAGTTGCCGATGCAGCGCGAGTGGTACGAGATGCAGGGGATCGAAGTCCACGAGACCGATCGGGGCGGCCGCGTCACCTACCATGGCCCGGGACAGCTCGTCGCCTACCCGATCGTCTCGCTGCGCCCCTACGGCGACGACGTCCACGAGTACGTGCGGCGCCTGGAGCGGGTCGCGATCACTGCACTCGAGGAGCACGGCGTTGCGGCGCAGACGATCGAGGGGCTGACCGGAGTGTGGACTGAGGGCGAGGCGCCTAGCGCGGAGGCGGGGATCGACGCGGCGCGCAAGATCGGCTCGATCGGCGTCCACGTCAGCCGCGGCGTCACCACCCACGGGCTGGCGATCAACGTCAACAACGACCTGCAGCCGTTCGAGTGGGTCGTCCCCTGCGGAATCGACAACTGCCGCGTCACCTCGCTCGGCCGCGAGCTTGGCGCCGAGCAGGACCTCGGCGCCTTCGCCGACACCGTCGTCGCCCGCTTCGGGGAGGTCTTCGAGCGCCTGCCTGTCGCAACAGCGCCGGCGGACCTGGGACTCGACAACGCTAGGCTCGGAGTGGCATGAGCGTTCCCCCCGAGACCTCCACGCCGCCGCGCGAGGCAGGCGAGTCGGCGGCAGCCGAGCGCGTCCACGTCACCCGCTCGCGCGCCAAGCCGGGCGGCACCGCGGCGAGCGCCGACGGCGCCGTCCCCTTCCGCCGCGCCCGCAAGCCGCCGTGGCTGAAGGTGCCGGCCCCGGGAGGGCCGACCTACCGGCGGCTGAAGGCGGAGATCGGCGGCGAGGGACTGCACACCGTCTGCGAGGAGGCCAACTGCCCCAACGTCGGCGAGTGCTGGGAGCGCGGCACGGCGACCTTCATGATCCTCGGCGACGTCTGCACCCGCCGCTGCGGGTTCTGCAACGTGAAGACGGGTGTGCCGAGCTGGAACGACCCGCTGGAGCCGCTGCGCGTCGCCAACCAGGTGAAACGGATGGGCCTGCGCCATGCGGTGATCACCTCGGTCGACCGCGATGACCTGCCCGACTACGGGGCGAGCGCCTTCGTCGGCACGATCCGCTCGATCCGCATGCAGGCGCCGGGCTGCAAGGTCGAGGTCCTCACCCCGGACTTTCGCGGCCAGGAGATGCCGCTGGCGAAGGTGATCCACGAGCGGCCCGAGGTCTTCAATCACAACGTCGAGACGGTGCCGCGGCTCTATCCCAAGGCGCGGCGCGGCTCCAAGTTCCTGCGCTCGGCGCGGGTGCTGCGCACGGCCAAGGAGATGGGCGGTGCCGAGGTCGTCACCAAGTCGGGGCTGATGGTCGGGCTCGGCGAGTCCTTCGAGGAGATGGTCGAGACCTTCGGCCTGCTGCGCGAGCACAAGGTCCAGGTGCTGACCGTCGGCCAGTACCTGCGGCCGACCGAGAACCACCTGCCGGTCGAGCGCTACTGGCATCCGGAGGAGTTCGAGGCACTTGAGCGCGAGGCTTACGCGCTGGGCTTCGAGTCGGTCGCCTCGGGTCCGCTGGTCCGCTCCAGCTACCACGCCGATCAGAACCTGCCGCAGTCGGCGACGGCTGGCTAAGGCTCGGCCGGCCGCGGGCGCGGCTCGTCCCAAAGGCCGAAGCGCTCGCGCCAGTAGTCGCTGAGGAAGATGTTGTTCGGGTCGCGCTCGGCGCGCAGGCGGAGGAAGTCATCCCAGCGCGGGTACTGGGCGCGGAAGAAATCGACCCAGCCGCGGTCGCCGGCGGGGTAGCGGGGCTGGAACTTGCCCCAGTGGAGGCGGAAGGGGATCTCGGCTTCGCGCAGCAGCGACCAGAGGCCGGCGTAGAAGGTCTCGACCGGGTCGGCGGCGTTCTCGGCGAACCAGTAGGGGTCGACGCGGAACGCCCCGTGCCGCCACTCGTCCTCGCCGCTGCTGTGGCTGGCGTTGAGCCAGAAGGGCTGCGGCTTGGCGGCGTAGAGCTCCCAGGCGTAGGTGCCGGTGCGGGCCAGCGCCTCGGCGTCGTCGCTTGGCGCGGCGAAGTAGTCGCGCAGCAACCGCATCGTCTGCTCGGTGCGCGGCAGCGGCACCCAGGCCTCAGTGAACTCGGTGGGGACGAGCACGTCGTCGGCCTGGTTGTCCATCGGCAGGCCGTGCCAGCCGAAGTCCTGAAAGCGCTGCGGCTGGCCACGTTCGGCGCCGTCTTTGTCGGCGTCGAGGCTGACGAAGAGGCCGACCAGCTTGGGGAAGAAGTCGGGCAGCTCGCGCTCGAGCAGGCCGGCGGCCGGCTCGAGCAGGGCGATCGCCGCGTCGACGCCGAGCTCGATCGCGGCGCCGAGGACCTTGCCGAGCAGCTCTCCCACAGTGCCGAGGTCCTTCTGGCCGAGCAGCGCCAGCACCGCCTGCAGCTCGTCGAAGTCGTCCTCCAGCTTGGCCCGCGCCTTGGAGAGGTCATCGAGGTTGCCGATGATCGTGTAGAGGATGCCGATCATGTGCTGCTGGGTCTGCGGGTCGTCGCCGAACTGCGTGTAGGGCTTGGGCTCGAAGCCCGGTTCGGCGGGGATGCGCTCGGCCTGCCAGGTGAGCACGCGGTCGGCGCCACGCTGCGGCCACCAGTTCACCCGCGAGAACTGCGTGTCGCGGAGGAAGCGTTCGAGCGAGGGGCGGTCGGCGTCGCCGGGGCCGAAGAGGTCGACGGGGCTGGACTCGACCGTCGTCGTCGCCTCGGTGCCGCGGATGTTGAAGGTCTCGGCGCACTGGAGTGTGATCGTGGAGACGACGCCGAGCAGGCCGAGGTTCGGGCACATCGCGTGGAAGAGGTCGGGGTCCGCGTCGTCGCGGGTCACCTCGTGGACCTCGCCGCGGCCGTCGATCAGGCGGAAGCCCCAGAGGTTGCGGTTGGCCGAGAACTGGACCGAGCCGCCCGAGGACCCGGTGGCGGTGAAGCCGCTGACGGTCTGGTGGGTGATGCCGCCGGTGTCCTCCAGCGCCCAACCCTTCTCGGTGGCGAGCTGCCAGAGCAGGCTGCTCTCCAGCGTCGCGGTGCCGGTGGGATCGCCGGGGTCGGCGCCGAGGTGGATGCCGGCGTCGGCTTCGACCAGCTTGCGCCGCTCGTCCCGTACTCGCCAGCCGCGGTAGCGGTCGAGCATCAGGTTCATGTACGGGCCGGCCGGAGGCGACTGCACGCTGACCCGGTCGGGCAGTGGGCCGGGCGGATCGGTGTAGATCGCGTGGGAGACCGAGTGGGCGGCGCCGCGCACGCGGAGCTGACGGCCTTCGCGGTGGGCGGCCTTGACGAGGGCGACCAGCTCCTCCTCGGAGGCCGGGTGGAAGAAACCGTCGGCGGCGGGGGACGGGGCGGGCTCGCTCACGCTGGCTGGGCGGGTGATTTAGGCCACAGCCTCTGCAGCACCCCAAGTGCGTTCTTCCAGGTAATCCGCTCGGCGATCTCTTTGCCGTAGCGGTCAATCAGGGCGGCCTCCAGCAAAACCAGATCAGCCGCGCTCTCGAGGCCACTCACGGTCGGCTTGATGAAGCCGTCGAAGTCGGTGCCGATGGCAACGTGGTCGTAGCCGCCGGTGACGTCGTGGATCTTGTTGATGTGTTTACAGATGACCTCGAATGATTCGTCGAGCGTCTTGGTGAAATCGCGTTTCTTGCGGATGCCGTCGTTGAGCTGGTGCTGCGCCATGATCAGGCCGACGACGCCCTTGCGGCGTTTGATCTGCAGCAGCGTCTCCTCGTCGTGCATGTACTGCTGCTTGCCGAAGCGGTAGCCGGCGTGGGTGGAGATCACCGGCACCTCGCTGTTGGGGTCGACCTCGTCGAGGAATTCGAAGGTCTCCTTGATTCCGGCCGGGTCCATGTGACTGAGGTCGATCATGATCCGGTTGCGGACGAGGCCGCGCACGACGGCCTCACCGCGGGGGGTGAGCCGGTCTTTGCCGCGCTGGGGGAAGAGGAAGTCGTAGACGAAGTCGGGGGCGAAGGGCAGCGCATTGGCGTTCGTGGCCACCTGGCGGAAGAAGAGGTGGGCGACGGTGACGTAACCGACACCCCTTTTGCCAGCTCGGCGCAATTGGCTTCGATTTCGGCCGGCGTGTCTCCGAGCAGACAGCCGCCCTCGACGGCGTGCACCAGGGCGGTCGCCGAGCTCCTTTCAAGGCAGTCGTCCAGCTCGGCGCGGTTGTGGACCAGGCGGATTTCCCCGGGGTCATGGCCGGCCACCTCGCGCTCCACGGCCTCGATGTCGGCGATCACCCCCGGGAAGTAGTCCGCCTCGGGCGGCGCGCCGTAGGGCTTGCTCAGGTCCATCTCCTCGAAGGGACGGAGGTGGACCGACATCGCAAGCCGAACGTTGCCCGCCTGGAGCTTCTCCGCGTCGATCCGGTAGTCACCGTCCCAGCTCGCGTGATTGTCGAGTTTGTTGGCGACCCTCAGCACAAGCGACCGAATGCGGTCACCAAGCGTCGCCCCACCCGGCGCCCCCATCGCCTCGACAGCGGTATCGGGATCCATCTCAGCGAGCACCCGCATCGGGTAGTGCGCGTGCAGGTCAGCGATCATTCGCGCACCCTAAACGACACTCCCTCAGTACGCAAAAAAACTGCGCGATCAAAGTGTGCTGACCTTCGGATTATTTCGAGCTACGTGCGTTGGTCGGGTCCTATAGGCGCGAAGAAAGATCGCGCCTACAATTCAGCGAGAGGGGCCATAGCTCAGTTGGAAGAGCGTCCGGTTTGCATCCGGGAGGTCGCCGGTTCGAGCCCGGCTGGCTCCATTCTGGGATCGCGATCCAACTCTGGGTCGATGTAGTCGGAGGCATCGCGAATGCCGATGCGCTGACCATTGCGAGCTGGCGTTAGGCGGAGATGGAGGTAGCTCTTCCCCGCTCCCAACTCTCTGGCCGGGAAGTAGTAGCAGCGGTCTGATGTGCGGTCATAGACCGCTATCCAGTCGATTATCTCCGCCGTGTAGTGCTTCGTCTGTCGGATCTTCCCGTTGGTCAAAGAGTGCGACATGCATCTGACTCCGATGACCTTGCCATCGGACTCGGTGTACTTGACCTGCACGCGGTGAAGCACGCCGTTCCGATCGGCGATGAGGTCGTAGTCGCAGTCCTCGCCATACGGGAACGAGAGATGGCAGCCACGATCGACGAGGTCGGCTGCGACCTTTAGCTCAGCCAGATCCCCTTTTCGCTTCAGTGGCGCCATGGCCACCTAGCTTACTCAGACAACTGTCACGTGTGGGCCACAGCTTTGTGCCAATTGTGAGGCAACTATTCAGCTAGAAATCGCGCCCGACGCGGAGCGCGATCAGTCGTCGAAGTCGAAGTCCTTCGGCGGTTTCTGCTCGAACCAGAGCTGGTCGTCCTCAGGGGTCTCCTCGAGGAAGTCGGGGGTCTCCTCGAGCACGTCCTCCTCGTGGTCGGAGGCGGGTGGCTGCTCGGGCTCTGGCGCCGGCTCAGCCTCGGGCTCGGGCTCGAAGACGGCGGACTCTTCCTCCTCGTCCTCGACCTCGCTCGGCGCCTCCAGCGCCTGGTCGAGCTCGTCGGAGAGACGCTTCTCGTCCCAGAAGTCGTCGTCCTCCTCGTACTCGTCCTCCTCCTCGGCGACGTCCACCGCCTCCGCAGCTGCATCCGAGTCCTCGAGTGCGGCAAGTGGGTCGACCGACGCCAGGCGCGGCTCTTCCAGGCCCTCCTCGACCAGCTCCTCCTCCGAGGGCCCCTCGGCCTGCGAGGAAGCGAGCTCCTCCTCGATGTCGTACATCTCGGTCGGCTGCTCGGCGATCGCCTCACGCTCCTTGGTGGTCGGACCGGTGGATATTTCCGGCTCGGGCGTGGGCTCTCGCTCGGGTGGCACGGGCGCCTCCGTCACGGCCTCGTGTTCCCCTGCTGGCGACTCCTCCTCGACGGGAGGCTCGGGCTCGGGCGCGCTCTCCTCAGGCGGCGCGGGCGGTGCCTCCTGCAGATCGGCGATCTGGGCGCGCGGGGCGGGGCGACTCGACTCCTCAGCGACCTCGGGCTGCGTCATGAACTGAGTCGGCGCCTCGGAAGCCGCATCGGGCGCCGATCCCTCGCTGCCAGGCCGCTCTGCAGCGCCAAACGCCTCGTCCTCGAGCTGCTTCAGCTCAGAGTCGTCGGCGCCGTGCTGGCGCTTCAGCTCCAGGTGCTCTTTGATCGCGTCGTCGAGAATGCCCATTGCAGATCCCTGGGGAACCTAAAGACTATGCGGTTATTCTTGTGCTTGCGAGGTCTCTGGGACGAACCTCCCAGCCACGCACGAGGGGCTATAGCTCAGCTGGCAGAGCGCCTGGATCGCACCCAGGAGGTCGGCGGTTCGAATCCGCCTAGCTCCATTCGCCGACACCCCCTGCAAACGGGCAACTTCGCTCTCCGGGGGGAAATCTGAACCATTGCCTCCTATCTCCCGCATTTCGGGAACTAGTTCCCGAAATGGCCTGGATAAGCGGGGATTGGCGCCGATTCCCGTCGGCTAGGCCTCGCATTCCTGCCATGGCCGAGCTACGTTTCGCCGCCATTGACAAACGCCTCGATGACGAGGAGCTGGGGCCAAGCTGGCCGGATGAGTAGCGGCGCGTTTTCCGGCGCCAACTGACCCGCCGCCATTGCTACCGGCTTGAAGGCCGACAAACCACTATTGAGTGGAGCTCCACGTCGGAGCTCTGCTACGGCTCCTTGCTCGGCGGCGCGACAAGGTTCGGCGCACACGCTAGCCTGGGCGCATGCCGAGATCGAACGAAGAATTGAGCCATAACCTGGCACGCGAGTGGGTCGCCGACCGCCTGGCCGCAGCGCAGGTGAAAAGGGCGACTGCGGAGTCCGAATGGGTCGGCAAGGGAGTCGTCTGGCCGCAGACCAGCGGTGAGCACAACGACGCCACGGGCATCGAGGAGCCCGAGATCGTCAAGGTCTACGTGACGGTCCCTGCGGGCATCGGAGAAGCAGCAATAGAGGAGATGGTCGACTTTCTGCGCGCCGAGACCGACGCCGATCCGCGACTGGGCGGGCGGGTCCAGGAGGGCTCGATGCGCGACGGACAGGACAAGATCGAGCTCGTCGACGATCACGACTTGGGGCCGCGAGCCCAACGCGTCGGCCTGTCATTCCGGATCAAGGGTCCGTTGGACCCGGTTCCCTAGCGGGTAGGAGCCGAAGGCAGGGCCACAATTCGGCTCAGTGAGTCTCGAAGGAGTTGAAGACCAAGGTGTCGAGGGCGAGGCTCGCATAGATCTCAAACACCGACCGCTCGATGGGCCCGGCCAGCTCGATGAATCGCACGTCCATCTCCGAGACCCGCAGCTTGGCCGCGTTGAAGTGGGCCGCGAATTTTCGGTCGGCCTCCAGCTGGGCGCGGTACTGGGCGGTGTCGACGCCCGCCTTCTCGGCTTCGTCCTTGGCCAGGAGGAAGGCGAAGGTTGCCTGGTTGTTCTTGCCGAGCGGATTGGTGTGGTTTCGCAGCCGCTGCTTTAGTTTGCGGGTCTGGCCGACATAAATGGCGTGGTCGAGCTCGGAAAAGAGATAGATGCCGGCGGCGTCGGGGATCGCGGGATGATCGGCGACCGGCACGGCGGGCGCTGCGAGGAGGCGCCCGAGCAGCTGGGGGAGTTCTGCGGCGAGGTGGTCGAAGACATTGATCCCGGGCTGGTGGATCTGGACAGACACCGTCCTACTCTTGCAGCAGCGCGGCTATTGGGATGGTCGTTACGAGCCCATAGTCGACCGAGTAATAGTCCGGGCGCCTGAAGATAGGCGGATCAGGAGACGTTCGCGAGCTGGGCAGGGTACTCGGTCATCTCGATGAAGCGAACAAAATAAGGTGGAGCCAACTCCGCCCGCAACGCGACGCCGTAACGCATGTCCGAGGTGGCCTGCTCCCTCGACACCGTCACGACGGCCGTCACCTGGGACGCACCTAGAGGGTTGCCGCTGACGAGGTTCCGCAGGGCGAGGAAGTCGAGCTCGGCGTCCCCCAGGTCGATCGAGAGCGGGCGCGAGGACGCACAGACGAGTGCGTAGTGCGCCCGACCCGATCCTCCGACCGGCCCGCCGCTCGTCACACGCGCCGTCGCCGGCAACTCGAAGCGGCCTCCGTCGAGGTCGTGGCCCACCCTCCATGAGAAACGGGCGGCGGGCGCCCTGTCGACCGCACGTGGTCGCCCTTTGATCGGACTGAACAAGACCTCGGGTCGATCACAGCGTTCGAGCAGCGCCGCCAAGCCCGGCGCCACGGAGTTGCCGACCCCCCAGAAGAAGACACCGCCGTTATCCCGGCGTTCCCGCTCCTTTCGTTCAAGAATCTCCTCGATCGTCTCACCAGCCTCGGTGCCGAAGCGCGTCCAACAGAAGGCGTCAGGGATCGCTTGCGCGTGGGCTGGCATCTAGTGAATACTAATGAATGAAATGGACGTACCTTCCGAACTCGAGACGCTCCTGCGCCGCGATGGCATCACCCAAGCCGAGCTTGCAGAGCGAGCCGGCGTGAGCCAGCCGACGGTGTCCAGAGCCAAGCGGCGGGTACCGGTCAGGATCAGCGTTGGGTATGGGCGATTATGCAATTATATTCGTGAGGAGCTGGACGAGACTTCCCTGCCGCCCCAGGCATCTGACGCACTCACGGAAATCTGGGACGGTTCGCCTACCCACGACGCAGCGCTAGCCGCGCTGATCAAGGCGGCAGTGGGTCTGAGCCGAAGTGAAGGCACTGAGGAGCGCCCATGACCAGCCCGACCAGCAGAGAATTGAAAGATCGCCTCGGCGCCCTCGGGATGAGCCCCGCCGTTGTCGACGCCGTCTGGCCGGCGTGGTGGAGCGAGGAGGCGGAGGGCTCGCCCTCGGCCCGGGCGGAGTTGCACTTCGGCGTCTCGCGGCGCCTCGGGATCGACCCCCGCTCGCTCCTCGGGGCCGACGAGGAGCCCCGCTTCCTCTGGGGCGGTCGGGAGGCGAAGTTCAAGAACCTCTCGGGGGCGAGCGAGGTCGAGCGCACCGGGCTCACCTCCTTCGGCCGCGCGGTGGCCTCGATCCTCCTACAGGCCACGCCGCCCGCCTCCCGTGGGATCGTCGGCACCGCGGCGCGGGCACTGAGAGACGCGGTCCTCTCCACGGACCGAGAGTTCGTCGACCTTCGGAGCCTGCTCACGGTGTGCTGGGGAGTCGGAATACCTGTGGTCTATCTGCGGGTGTTCCCCTGGTCGGCCAAACGGATGGCGGCGATGACCGTCCGGGTCGGTGACCGATCGGCGATCCTCCTCGGTCGCGACTCCGAATACCCGGCACCGGTCGCCTTCCACCTGGCCCACGAGATGGGCCACATCGGCCTTGACCACCTCTCGCCCGGCGAGGCGATCGTCAACGTTGATCCTCCTGACCGGGCACTCGAGCCCGCCGACGAGGAGGAGGCGGCGGCCGACCGCTTCGCCCTCGAGCTTCTCACCGGTCGACCCGATCTGGAGGTGACCGAGGCCGAGGACAGCGCCGCGGCAAGCCCGGGTGGCCTCGCCCGAGTCGTCCAGCAGGAGGGGCCGCGCCTGCGCATCGAGCCAGGCACCCTGGCCCTCTGCTTCGGCTACTCGACGCAGAAATGGGAGGCGGCATTCGGTGCGCTGAAAACGATCTACTCTTCGCCGGCCCCCGCCTGGCAGGCCGTGAACGGCGTCGCAGGCACGCAACTGGAGCTCGATTCGATCTCCCAGGACGCCTCCCGCTTCCTGACCACCGTTCTCGGCCAACACGCCGAGTAAGCCGGGTGCCGTCATCGACACGGTGATAGACAACGACCTGATCCTGAAGTCCGCCTCGTACGGGCTTGCCAAGGTCTTCTGGCCCGACGGTGACCCCGATGGATCATCGATCGGAATTCTAGGAGCCGCCAGGTTCGTGGTCCACCACGAGATTAGCCGAGCGTCCCTAAACCGCAGCGCCGATGCCGCACGCTCGGATCTGTCCGAGTTCCTCGCCCGCTGCGAGGAGCTTGAGCCGACCGAGGAGGAGATCGACTTGGCGGTGGAGATCGAGCTCTGCGGGCAGGAGCATGGCCTGGCCCTCGACAACGGGGAGAGCCAGCTCGCGGCGATCGTCATTACCCGTGATCTCCCGCTGCTCGAGACCGGCGACAAGCGGGCGATCGCGGGCCTCGAGGGAGCCCGTTGTCACCTCACCGCGCTCGATGCCCTACGGGGACGGGTCCGCTGCCTCGAACAGATCGCTCGGGAGGTGATCGATGACGAGGAGATTTTCGCTGGGCTCTCCGCGGCCGTGTGCGCAGAGTCGGGCGTGGACAGGTCCCTCAGCATCTGCTTCGGCTGCTTCGGGGTCTCCCCAGCCGACAGGGCAACGGCACTCGAAGCCCTCGACCAGTACGTCCGAGAGGTCCGCCGCTCGGCGTCGGAGGTGCTGGTAGACGACTAGCTACGCGGGTACCGCTAGTCGCTAACGATGACCGCATAGGGATCGACGACCTCAGCCACCAAGCCGATCGGCACGATCTTCCCCTCGGGGTCCTCGGGCCCGTCCGGCGGCTCGACCACTTCAAGACACGCCTTGTCGACCCTGCCCTGGATATAGCGATCGCCTCGCCTGCCCTTGCTGTTGCCGACCGCGACCTGGGTTTGCGCAAGGGGTAGGTCGAACTCCTGTTGCTTCAAGTCCTTGATCGCGAGCGCGTAGCGCGAGCCGATCACATTGATCGCCGGATCGATCTCCTCCCAGTTGACCCCATCGACCGAGTATCTGGTTGCCCGCTCGGTCACCGCGAAGTGGTTGGACACCATCGGTTCCATGCAGAGGTGGATCTGGTTGCCGCGCTCGACCGCCCCGCGGGCGAAGGGCTGGACCATCGTCAGCGGGTGGCAGGTATTGCCGCCGTAGCCCCAGAGCGCGAATCCCGCCGCGTCGATCTCGGCCTGCTTGCGCTCGATGATCTCCTCCAGGGACTCGTTGGCGTGGGTCCCTACCTTCATGAAGAGAATGTCGTCGCCGGGTTTGATGATCTCGCTCACTCGGGGCTCTCCAATAACTCGAGCAGGTAGTCAGATTCGTGGGCCTTGCCGTAGTCGAGCCTAGCGCGCTCCTTGACGTACCTGACCCGGGGCGTCTTGTCGCGCCCGTAGAAGTTCCCAAGCCGGACAGGGTCGTCGATCGGCAGGCTCTCGGTGGGTCGCCGGCCCGTCAAGACCGGCGCCAAGAAGACGTTGCAAGAGTGGAGGTCGGGTGCGTCGTCGAGGTGGTAGCTGTGTAGCTTGGGCATCATTCGCTGGACAAAGAAGTCGTTGTCGACGGCGAAGGACTGCAGGCTCTGAAGGACCTCCTTCGGCCAAGTCAGTTCGGGATCGTCGGCGATCACCACGACACCCTCGCCCGCGAACTCCGTCGCCTCCATCCCGCGCTCGACGAAGACCTTGACGCTCTCACCTTGATTGCTGGCTCCCCACGGAGGGTTGGTGTAGAAGCAGTCGAAGTCGGTCGGGCCCGGGAAGGGTTCGAGGCAGTTGTAGAGCTTCGAGGAGAGGGTTACCAGGCGCTCGGCGTCGGCGAACCGTTCGACCGATTTGCACATCCTCTCGTCGAAATCGAAGACCGTCACCTTGGCGGGGCCATAGGGAAGGATGCCCCGGTGCTTGAGGTAGACGCAGCAGATCGAGATTGCGTCTCCGTCGCCGATGAAGGCAAGGTGCTTGCCGTCAGCCCATCGCGCGATCTGCTCGGCCTGCATCACCATGTCGCCGGCCTTCATGTAGATCTGGTCGAACTCCCTGATCGGGGCGGGGCGGTTCTGGATAACGTCCGAGATGGCGTTCATCGCCGCGCGCAAATCGATGTCTTTCCCAGGCACGGGTGAATTTGTATCTGGGTACTGCAAGGCTTGCAGAGCGCGCGACGATATTTCCGGCAATTTGCGGGAGGGTCCGTCGCACGGCTGCCTTCAACCTGATCTGGCCGCCTCGAAGGTCGGCATCGCTTTCAGGGAGTCAACCCCACTTTGAACCAGCCTCCGCGATTTCGGGAACTTCTCGCCAGAAGTTCCCGAAACGGAACGCAGCGCCGCATATCCGCGCATATGTCGGCAGGGAGTTGACGCTAAACGAACTCAGGGGAGATTGGAAGTTCCTGCAAATTAGCTATTTACTGCGGAGACCATTTCCACAGCCGCCTTGAATCGCGCCCAGAAATCGCCGGTTCGAATCCGCCTAGCTCCACTTTCGGAAGTTCCTGTACGTCGGGGTCTCTCCTGGTTACCCGCTGCGTGGCGCTCTTCGGGCGGTTTAGCCCAGCGCGGCGGGGTCGTCGGGCCTTGCTTCGACTCCGCCGCGTGCCGCGGCTCGCGCGGCGGCGCCGAAGCGGAGGACGCGGCCGCCGAAGGCGATCGCGCAGACGGCGAACCAGGCCCAGCCGAGCGCGAGACCCGCGAGCACGTCGGTCAGCCAGTGGACATCGAGCAACACCCGGCTGGCTGCGACCGCGACCGCGATGCCGACGGCGAAACCGGCGAGCGTCGGCCAGGCTCGCGGTCCCCACCAGCGGCCGGCGACGAGCGCGAAGGCCGCCCATGAGGCGGCGGCGGTGGAAGTGTGGCCGCTGGGGAACGAGGGGCCGAGCGTCGCGGCCACGGGCTCGAGCGCTGGGCGAGCGCGATCGACGAGCTGCTTGATCGCCTCGGTGAGGAGCTTGTCGCCGACGATCACCGCCAGCAGGAACGGCACGACCCAGCGGTTGCGCGTGCGCACGATCTCGACCGCCGCCACCAACGCCGCGACGGCGATCACGGTCCACGTCTCCCCCAACCCCGTAACCAGCGTGATCGCGTCGTGCGACCAGGCGGTCGCGTGGCGGTCGCCCCACTCGGCCACGCTGGTGTCGAGGCCCGCCAACGCGGAGCTGCGCACTGCCACCGCCAGCAGAGCAAGCACCACGCCGCCGACGAGGACTACCGCGACCGCCAGCGTCAGCGCCAGCCCCGTCGCCTTCTCAGGGTCTAGGCGCGCGGCGCGCAGCGCACGGCGCGCCGCCGGGCCGGTGGCGTGGCGGCCGGCCTCGCGCGCTGCCTCCACCACAGGGGGCGCGACGGTGCGGTGCGGATAGAGCCGCGTCAGGAAGGCCGCGGCGAGCCCCGACGAGACGGCGATGATCAGGAGCAGGAGCAGCGGCATCGGAGCAGGGGGCGCTCGCAAAGCGGCGCGAATTCGACGAGCGGACGCATAGTATGCCGCCCGATCGGGGAGAGGAGCGCTGCTGTGACGGTTGAACAACAATCTCGCACTGGTTCGCCGCCGCCCTCGCCGGCGGCGCAACCTGCCCGCCGGCCGGTCGCGATGCTCGCCGTGCGCCCCGGTGGATACGCCGACCGCTTCGCCGCCGCCCTCGGCGACCCCCACCCGGCTCTCGTCTTCGCGCTGGCGCTGCTCGGCGGCTTCCTGGCGCTCCTCGCCGCCTCGATCCTGCTCGGCCATCTCGTCGTCGACGTGGTGGCCAGCGGCAGCGGCCTCGGCCTGGGTGGCACGGACGAGAGCTTCAACGAGACCCTGGCCGCACACCGCACCGGCACGCTCACCACGGTCGCCGAAGTCGGCTCGCAGGTCGGCGCCGCTGTCCTCGTCGGCCTCGTCTGCCTGATCGCGATCGCCTGCGCCGTCACCCGCCGTTGGCGCATCGCGGCTTTCGCGGTCTTTGCGCTGCTCGTCGAGTCGGCCACCTACCACTTCACGTCGCTCGCGGTTCCCCGCGATCGCCCGTCCGTCCCCCGGCTGGAAGACCTGGAAGTCGACACCAGCTATCCCTCGGGGCACACCGCCGCCGCGGTCGCCGTCTACGCCGGCCTCGTGCTGCTGCTCAGCAGCCGTTTCACCAGCAGCATTTCGAAAGCGCTGGCCTGGACCGGCGCGATCCTGCTGGTCACCTTCGTCGCGCTCTCGCGCATGTACCAGGGCATGCACCACCCGCTCGACGTCGCCGGTGGCGTGCTGGTCGGGATCGGGGCGATCGTGGTGGCGCTGTTCGCCTGCCGCGCGGCGGGTGCGGCGAGCGAGAGGCGGGAGCGAGCGTGAAGCTGGCGGTCGTCGCCCACGCGGGAAAGACGCTCGGAGGCGGGCTCTCGGAGCTGCGGCGCACGCTCGCGGAGGCGGGCGTCTCGGAACCGCTGTGGATCGAGGTGCCGAAGAGCAAGCGGGCGCCGGCAGCGATCAAGCGAGTGCTGAAGGATGGCGCCGAGCTGATCCTCGTCTGGGGCGGGGACGGCATGGTGCGGCGCTGCGTCAACGCGCTCGGCGACACCCAGGTGCCGCTTGCGATCATCCCGGCGGGAACCTCGAACCTCTTCGCGACGAACCTCGGCATCGAGCGTGACATCGCCGAGGCCGTGCAGGTCGCACTGCTCGGCGAACGCCGCCGCCTCGACGTCGGCCGCTTCGAGGGCGAGCGCTTCTCCGTGATGGCCGGGGCCGGCTTCGACGCGGCGATGATCCAGGGCACCGACGAGCTCAAGGACCGTCTCGGCCGCGGCGCCTACGTGCTCGGCGGCGCCTCGAAGCTCAACACCCCGAGCTTCGAGGCCAAGATCAAGATCGATGGGACGCGCTGGTACAAGGGGCCCGCGAGCTGCGTCCTGGTCGGCAACGTGGGCGGTCTGTTTGGGGGTATCGAGGTGTTCGCCGACGCACGGCCCGACGATGGCCTGCTCGACGTCGGCGTGCTCACCTCCGAGGGCCCTGTGCAGCTGGTGCGCGCGGTCGCCCGGACGGCGCTCGGCAGCGCCCAGAAGTCGCCGTTCGTGCGGGTCACCCAGGGGCGCAAGGTGCGGGTGAAGCTCAGCCGCAAGGTCCCCTACGAGCTCGACGGAGGCGATCGCAAGGATGTGAAGTCGTTCAAGGTCAGCGTCGAACCCGGCGCAATCACGGTATGCGTCCCGCGCACGGTGCGGGAAGAAGGCGGGGAGAAATGATCAATGAGCAGCCGGTGAAGGACCTCGGCGATAAGGCAAAACGCGAAGGCGACAACCTCGCGGGGGCCAAGCCACTCGGCTGGCTTGCCCGCGCGGGCCTCGTCGCCCGCGGGCTCGTCTATCTGATCATCGGCGTGCTTGCGCTGGAGCTCGCGCTCGGCGTCGGTGGCAAGGCGGCCAACCAGCAGGACGCTTTGAAAGCGATCGCTGAACAGTCGTTCGGCAGGTTCCTGCTCGTCCTAGTCGCGATCGGGCTGGCCGGGTACGCGCTCTGGAGGCTCACCCGCGCCGCCGTCGGCCACGGCGCCGAGCAGCGAGACAGCGCCACCGATCGGATCGCCGCGCTAGGGAGCGGCGTCGCCTACGGGGTCCTCGGCGTGACGGCGGTGGAGATCATCGCCAGCTCCAACAGCAGCTCGGGAACGCCGAAGGAGGCGACCGGGGGCGTCCTGGGGTGGTCGGGTGGCACGGTGCTCGTCGCGATCGCCGGGGCGGTCCTGATCGGCGTCGCCGCCTATCAGGCATATAAGGGCCTCGGGAAGAAGTTCCTCGAAGACGCCAAGACGGGCGAGATGAGCAAAAGCGTGCGCAAGGGCTATACCGCCCTCGGCGTCTTCGGGCACGTGGCGCGAGCCGTCATCTTCGGGCTGATCGGCTACGGGCTGATCAAGGCCGCGACCGACTACAACCCGAAGGAGGCGATCGGGCTCGACGGCGCCCTGCGCCAGCTCGCCGATTCTTCCTACGGCCCGGCGCTGCTAGGCCTCGTCGCCGCCGGGCTGGCGGGGTTTGCGATCTACTCGATGGCCGACGCCCGCTATCGCAAGGTTTGACCTGTCGATGCCCGACCTCCTGATTGGCCCGCTGCTTCGCTACGTCTCGGAGACCGAGGCGACGATCTGGGTCGAGGCAAGCGAGCAGTGCGAGGTCGAAATCCTCGGTCGCAGCGAGCCGACCTTTCGGGTCGAAGACCACCACTACGCCCTGGTCCGGCTCGAAGGCCTCGACCCCGACTCCGCTTACGAGTACCAGGTGGCGCTCGACGGCCGCCAGGTCTGGCCGGCCCTGGACGGCATGCCCCCGAGTGTGATCCACACCCTGGGCGGCTCGGGCCCGCTGGAGATCGCCTTCGGCTCCTGCCGCGTCGCCCTCCCGCACGAGCCGCCGTTCACCGACGGCGCCGACCATGAGAACGGCTTCGAGCCGGACGCGCTCTGGGTACTCGCGAAGCAGATGGCCGAGGAAGAGCGCCTCCGTCGTCCCGACCAGCTGTTTCTGCTCGGCGATCAGATTTACGTCGACGAGGGCTCGCCGAAGACTCGGGCCAAGATCAGGGAGCGGCGGGGCACCACGACGCCCCCGGGCGAGGAGATCCTCGACTTCGAGGAGTACACCTGGCTCTACCGCGAGAGCTGGCAGGAGCCGCTGATCCGCTGGCTGTTCTCGACGGTCTCGGTCTCGATGCTCTGGGACGACCACGACATGAGCGACGACTGGAACATCTCCCACTCGTGGCTGGAAGAGATGCGCGGCCGCTCCTGGTGGCACCGCCGCGCCGTCGACTGCATCACCAGCTACTGGATCTACCAGCACCTCGGCAACCTCTCGCCGGACGAGCTCGACGGCAGCGAGGTCTACCGGGAGGTCCGCGGCAACCAGCAGGCCTCGGAGGTGCTCCGGGCCTGGGCCAACGCGATCGACGTCGACGCTTCCGGATCGCGCTGGAGCTTCTACCGCGACTTCGGCCGCACCAGGGCGGTGTTCATCGACTCGCGCGCCGGTCGCGTGCTCGAGGAAGACAAGCGAGCGATCGTCGACGAGGAGGAGTGGGACTGGATCGTCGAGCACTGCAGCGGCGATTTCGACCACCTGCTGCTGGCGACGACGGTGCCCTTCCTGCTCTCCCCGCCTTCGACCGGCTCGAGGCCTGGAACGAGCGCCTGTGCGATGGCGCCTGGGGCTCGGTGATCGCGAGGGGCAGCGAGCTGCTGCGGCGCGAGGTCGATTTCGACCACTGGGCGGCGTTCCAGGACTCCTTCGCCAAGATGAGGGACCTGCTCGCTGCGGTGGCGAGGGGCGAGCACGGCAAGCCGCCGAAGTCGATCGTCGTCCTCTCCGGCGATGTCCACCATGCCTACCTCTGCGAGCTGGGACTGCCCGGCGGCGACTCGAACCGCAGCCCGATCTACCAGGCCGTCTGCTCTCCCTACCGCAACCCACTCGAAGAGAAAGAGCGGCGGGTCGTACGGGCAGCGTTCGGACCCGTTCTCGGCTCGCTCTGCTCGGGCCTGGCGAAACTCGCCGGCGCTCCCGACCCAGGCTGCCGCTGGCGACTGCTCGAGGGGCCCTGCTTCGACAACCAGGTCTCGACCCTGACTCTCGACGGCGACGAGGCGACGCTCCGACTCGAACGCACCGCGCCCGGCGACACCGATACGCAGGCCCTGCTGCCGTCCTACGAGCACCAACTCACTTAACCGCTCAGGGGCCGACCGGTTCGGGCACCAGCTGGCCGAGGGCGGACGGCATGAGAATGCGTTGCCGGACGGATTCCTGACCTATGTAACAGAGCCAGCGAGTCCCTTCGGCGTTCTGTGAGCGGCAGCCGCCGTTGGAGCGATCGGTCGTCTTGTCGATGCTGCCCAGGACGACCCCGAGCCAATCGCCCGGCTTGATCTTTTCGCCGTTGATCAGTTGGCCCTGATCGACCACGCATTCATATTCCAGCCCCTCGCGGAGGGTCGTGCAGGTCGGTTCGGCGCCCGGGAGGGCGATGGTGCCGGCGATGGAGTCGGCGACCTTCTGCTCGGAGCTGAGCACACCCGTGGCGATCGCCGCCGCGGGGACCGCGAGGGCGGCCGCGACGAGTGCGACGAGAACCCGAGGGCGCGTGGCGAGCCGGGTCTTCGGGCGGGTGTGCCGGCGCGTCCGCGCATCGCCAGAGTGCGTCGGTCCGGTCCGCGCGAGGTCGGCCGCGGCAGCTTCCCGGAGTGCGTCCCCGAGGAGCGGAAGGCGTGGGTCGTTGATGGTCATCGTTGGTCCTCCTTGTTGGGAAATCGCTTGCGTAGGGCGGTGAGCGCGCGGTGTACGCGCACCCGGGCTGCCGAGCGCGTGGTGCCGAGCGCGTCCGCCACTTCGTCGTAGGTCAATTCGTCGACGACCCGCAACCGCAGTGCCTGCCGCTGGGAGAGCGGCAGCGAATCGAGCAGTTCGTCGGCACCGTCGGCCCACCCCGCCTCCGGGGCGGCGTCGCTGCCGCCGTCGAGGTCCAGGCGCTCGAGCACGCCGAGCCGCGCCGCCGTGCGTCGCTCGACCGCCCCGCGCCGGATCGACATCAGCAGCACGTTGCGGGCGATGCCGAAGAGCCAGGGCGCCGCCGAGCCCTCGTAGCGGTCCTCGAACCGCTCCCGCGTCACCCATGCCCGCGAGAACGTCTCCGCCGTCAGTTCAAGTGCCGTGTCCCGGTCGGCTTTCCGTCGCCTGAAGTAGCCGAGGATCTCTTCGCTGTAGCGCTCGTAAAAGTCACGAAACGCGTCGGGGTCGCGTCCCGCGCGGCGCAGCAACTCCTTGTCCGAGGCTTCCGCACCGCCCGTGACCCCCCGCAGTCGCTCGCGGTTCTCGGCCACCGGCAACCGTTTCAACTGATTCGCCATATGCCCCTTCAGTTCGTTCGCCATATGCCCTTCATTGCGCCAGGCACCCGCTGCGTTACATCTCCCGAAGATCCCGCTGTCGTCGGTGCTCGCCTTTGGGGCCTCGCGCCCCCCTCGCTCACCGAGGAGGGACTACGTGAAACCGAAAGAGCGCCGGCGAGGGGTCGGTGTTGCCCTCGGCATCGATCGCGGTGACGCGGAAGGTGTGGGGGCCGATCGCGACGGTGTAGGCGCGGGGCGAGACGCATGGCGCCGTGCGGCGACGGTCGAGTCGGCAGATGAAACTGGCTCCGCGCTCGTTCGAGGAGAAGCGGAGGACCACGCGGCGCCGGCCGTTGCTGCCGGCCCGCACCCGCTTCGGCATGCCGGCGACGATGCGCGTCTGCGGTCGTGCCGTGTCGATCGGCGGGGGAGGAGGCAGCGGTTCGGCCGGGCTCTCGACCCGCCATCCGTAGGAGACCGGATCCCCCAGGTTCCCCGCCAGGTCGGTGGCCGCAACCTCGAACGTGTAGCGGCCGTCGGGCAGGCCCGGATATGCGATTCCCGAGGAGCAGGCGGACGCGCCGAACGATCTCGGCCCGGCCAGGCCGCAGACGAAGGCCGCGGGCTCGTCGGCCGTGAAGGAAAAGGCGGCAGCGCTCGCGGCGCTCGGGTCCGGAGGTCGGTCGGTCAGGCTCACCGTCGGCCGGACCGTGTCGACCGTCCACGTGTAGGAGGCCGGGCTCGGGTCGGTGCCGCCGCCGTTCTTCGCCCGGACCTGAAAGGTGTGCGCCGTCCCGGTCGCGGCCCCCTCGCCTTCGAGGCCGGAATAGGCCATGGGCGCGGTGCAGGCGGAGAACGCGGTGGCATCGAGCTTGCATTCGAAGGCGGCGCCGCTCGCCGGCGTCGCGGTGAACCCGAATTCCGCCGTGGTGCTGTTCGTCAGCGCCGGCGGCTTCGACCCGATCGCGGTGTCGGGAATCACAGGCGGCGGTTCGTCGATCGAGTTGTCGACTTCCCAGCTGTAGGCGGCGGGATCGCCGGCGTTGCCGGCCTGGTCGGTCGCCATGACCCGGAACGTGTAATTCCCGTCGGGCAGGTTCGAGTAGGCGACTCCCGAGGCGCACGTAGCTGCGCCGGAGGATTTCGGTCCTTCGAGGCTGCAAGTGAAACTCGCCGGCTCGTCGGCCTCGAAGGCGAAGGCGACGCTCTCACCGTCGCTCGGATCGGGAGGAGGCCCGGTGATCTGGGCGGTCGGCTTGACGGTATCGACCGTCCAGGTGTAGGTGGCGGGGCTCAGGTCGGTACCGCCGGCGTTCTTGGCCCGGACCTGGAAGGTGTGGGCGGTCCCGGTCGCGGCGCCGTTGCCGGAGAGTCCGGAGTAGGTCTTGGGAGACGCGCAACCGGCGAACGCCCCGGCATCGAGCTTGCATTCGAAGTCGCCCCCGGTCGCAGGGCTGGCGCTGAAGCTGAATTCGGCCGTCGTGTCGTTCGTCAGCGCCGGCGGCCTGGTAGCGATTGAGGTCTCGGGCGTGGCGGGCGGGGTGTCGGGCGGGCGGAAGCTGTTGGGGTCGCGCTCTTCGACGACCTCGCAATCGGTCGGGGCGGGGTCGGGGCCGTTCGCCGGCCGGTCGATCTGGGCGGTGTCGAAGCCGGCGCCGCAATCGATCGTCGCGTCGGAGTCCGCGCCGGGAGCCCCTGAATTGGCGAGGATCGAGTCGTTGCCGGCCGCCGCGTGGAAGGTGTCGGCGCCCGGACGACCGAGGAGCTGGTTGTTGCCGGCGTCGCCGACCATCGTGTCGGCCAGGCTCGTGCCCTCGATGTCCTCGAGCCCGATCAGCGAGGTGAGGGTCCCACTCGGGCAGCTCGGCTGGCCGGCGCCCCCGACGAGCCCCGCGCTATTGGCCGCCATGTCGATCGAGATCGCCGACCCGAAGTTTGCCCAGTTGGCGTTGTCGCGATCGGGCCCGCCGTCGAGCTGGTCGCCGTCGCAGACGGCGTTGTCGATGAAGAGGTCCTCGCCGGCCCCAGCATCGAGGTCGTCCCCGCCGCCGTTGTTGGGAACCGCGTCGTCCCCGGCGCCGGCGCTGACCACGTCGTCCCCGGCGCCGTCGATGTCCGCGTCTTCGGTGGCGCCCGAGGTGAGATCGTCCCCGTCCTCGCCGCCGAGGAGGACGACCGAGGTCGTCTCCGGAAAGCCCGTGGCGGAGAGCGTGTCGCCGCCGTCGAGCCCGGCGAGGACGACCGAGTCGGGAGCCTCGGAGACCGGGAACGAGCTGGCGGGGCTGCCGCCGACGTTGAAGCTGACCTGGCCCGAAGCGTAGGAGGCGACGACGTTGTCGTCGCCGTCGGTTCCGGAGAAGAAGAGCGCCGGCCCGGTACTCGACTGCGGCGCCATCAGGCCCGCCGAGATCGTGCCGGGACTCCTCGGGGTCACTTCGGCGGTGGTCGACTCGCATTCCTGGCGGGTGGGCACGATGCACCCGTCGCCCTCGGCGCCGCCGTAAGCGACGTCGGCGCCCCCGTCGCCGTCGATCAGGTCGGCGCCGCCGCCGCCGTAGAACGTCTCCGCATCCGAGGTTCCGACGATGTAGTCGTCGAACGGGGTGCCGATCACGACCTCGAAGCTTCCGAAGCTCGTCTCGGGTTCGAGCGGTTCGTCGACGCCGCCCCCAGACGGGGCGAGGCCGTCATTCGCGAAGCCCTCGCCGAGGTCGACGTAGACGCCTCTGCCGACGTCGGTGGGAAAGCCGGCGTCGTCGAAGAACGACCCCTGGTTCGGGAAGCCCGGGGTCGCGCCCGTCGCGAAGCTGAGGGTGTCGGTTCCGCCGCCCGAGTCGCCGATGCGGTCGATGGTCGCATCGCCGCGATCGAGGTCATCGCCAGCTTCTCCGTCGAGTGAGTCGGCGCCGAAGCCGCCGGAGAGGCGATCCGCGCCGGGTCCGCCGCGCAGGAGATCGTCGCCGACGCCGCCGTAGAGCCGGTCGGCGCCTTCGCCACCAAAGAGGCTGTCGTTGCCGCGCTGGCCGTAGAGGGTGTCGTCGCCCCCTTCACCGCGAACCGTGGTGATGTTTCGCGGCGCGCGAATCGTGTCGGCGCAGGGAGTGCCGACGATTTCGCTGCCCACCGTCTGCGGGCCTTCGGCGCAGCTGGGGGCAGCATCGGCCAAAGTTGGCGCCGCGATCGAGACGGCGCCGCTCACGAGGAGAGCGCTGAGCAGTGGGTGGATGGAAAAGTGTCGGGGAGAAGCGAGATACACAGATCGAGGGTGACATAAGCGACTGGCCTGGGGGGAGACAACCTTGGCTCGACGAGAGGCGGCGAAACGCAGTGGCTTGTCCGCACCCGGCCGGCACGAGAAGCGCGGTGATGGTCAGGGGGATCGGGGACGCGGCGAGTGAGAGAATCATGAGACGCTCGGACGACGAAAGGAGTGCGGATGGCGGACGCGGGAAACATGGGATCGAAGATCGAGTGGCGACTGGAGCTGGTGCAGGTGCCGGTTTCCGACGTGGATCGGGCCAAGGCGTTCTACGTCGACCGGGTCGGCTTCCTCGCCGAACACGACCACCAGGTGAGCGAGGAGCTGCGCTTCGTGCAGCTGACCCCGCCCGGCTCGGCCTGCTCGATCGCGCTGACCACTGGCGCGCACCAGATGCAGCCGGGAAGCGTCGCGGGTCTGCAGCTGGTCGTCGAGGACGCCGATGCGGCCAGGGCGGAGCTGGTGGAGCGCGGGGTCGAGGCGAGTGAGGTGCAGGAGTTTCCCTGGGGCCGCTTCGTGTTCTTCGCGGACCCGGACGGCAACGGCTGGGCCGTCCAGCAGATTGTCCAACCGCAGGACTAACCGATCAATTCCAGGACCCGGCGCTCGACGCGGGACTGCTGGCGCGGGGTGATGGTGCCTTCGGGAGCGGGATTCGGCAGCTCGATCGTCTTGCCGTCGCGGAAGCGGTCGAGCACCCGGGGGTCGATGTAGGAGCTGCGGCAGACCGCCGGGGTGTTGCCGAGGCGCTCGGCGACGCGCTTGACCGCGGCGCGGATGGCGCGCTCCGCGGCGCCCTTGGAAGGTGGCGCCCCCTCCCGTGCCAGCTCGACCGCGGCGAGCACGGTCCCGTGCCAGGTGCGGAAGTCCTTGGCCGAGAACTCCTCTCCGGCCTTCTCCTGCAGGTAGGCGTTGGCTTCCTCGGAGCGGACGTCGTGCCAGGTGCCGTCCTCGCGGAAGGCGAGGAGATCCCCGGGGCCGCCGCGCCTGCGACGCATCGCCTCGATCGCCGCCTTCACCTCGGGGTCGCGGATCGACTGCACGCGGCGCTGGCCGCTCTTCGCCGGAAAATCGAAGACGACCTCCTCGCCCTCGATCGAGACGTGCTCGCGCTGCACGGTGGCGACCCCGTAGCTCCCGTTGGTCTCGGCGTACTCCTCGCCGCCGACCCGGAAGAAGCCGAGGTCGAGCAGACGGATCGCGCAGGCCAGGGCACGCTCACGCGGCATCCCCTCGCGAGCGAGATCTTTTTTCACCACGCGGCGTAGTCGCGGCAGCGTCGCCGCGAACTCACGCATCGACTCGAACTTGCGCTGCGCCGCCCGCAGCTGCCAGCGCTCGTGGTAGAGGTACTGCTTGCGCCCCGCTTCGTCGAGGCCGGTTGCCTGGATGTGGCCGTAGGGGTCGCTGCAGATCCAGACCTCGCGCCAGGCCGGCGGGATCGCCAGCTCGCGAATGCGCTCCAGCGTGTCCTCGTCGGCGACGCGGCCACCTTCGGGATCCAGGTAGCTGAAGCCGCCCCCGCGGCGGCGGCGGCTGATCCCCGGTCCCGAGCAGTCCGAGCGCCGGAGTCGCCCACGCGGGCGAGGCTCAGGTCCGCTCATTCGGCACGGCGAAGGTGCGGATCAGCGCTTTCACGGCTTGAGGACGACCTTGATCGCCCCGTCTTCCTTTTTCTGGAACATCGAGTAAGCCTCCGGCGCCTGGTCGAGCGGCAGCTGGTGGGTGGTGAGGTCGTCGACCCCGAGCGGGTCCTCGTCGCCTTCGAGCAGCGGCAGGATCTCGTCGGTCCACTGGCGCACGTGCGCCTGGCCCATCCGCAGCTGCAGCCCCTTGTCGAAGATTTGAAACATCGGCAGCGGGTCGAGCTGGCCGCCGTAGACGCCGGAGATCGAGACGGTGCCGCCCCGGCGCACGCTGTCGATACAGGCGAGCAGCGCCGAGAGCCGGTCGACGGCGGCTTTTTCGGTGAGCTTCGCCGCCACCGCGTCCGGCAGCAGGCCGGTGATCTTCTGCGCCATCTCGGCCCCGGGCGCACCGTGCGCCTCCATCCCGACGGCGTCGATCGTGCTGTCGGGACCGCGGCCGCCGGTCAGCTCGCGTAGCGCCGCGGAGACGTCATCGTGCTGGTCGTCGTCGATCGCCTCGACCCCGTTGCGGCGGGCCATCGCCAGGCGCTCGGGGACGTTGTCGATCCCGAAGACCCTCTCGGCTCCGCGGTGGCGGGCGATGCGGGCGCTCATCTGCCCGATCGGGCCGAGCCCGAAGACGGCGACCGAGCCGCCCGCGGGGATCGCCGCGTAGTCGACCGCCTGCCAGGCGGTGGGCAGCACGTCGGAGAGGAACAGGTAGCGCTCGTCCGCTCCGCCCTCGGGCACCTTGATCGGGCCGAAGTGCGCCTGCGGGACCCGCAGGAACTCGGCCTGGCCGCCGGGGACCTGGCCATAGAGCTTGGTGTAGCCGAACAGCGAGGCGCCTTTTTCCTGCTCGCGGTTCTGCGTCGTCTCGCACTGGGCGAAGAACTGACGCTCGCACATCCAGCAGTGGCCGCAGGAGATGTTGAAGGGGATGACAACCCGGTCGCCGGCTTCGATGTGGGTCACCTCCGGGCCGACCTCCTCGACGATCCCCATCGGCTCGTGGCCGAGGATGTCGCCCTCGTCTATGAACATCCCCAGCACCTCGTAGAGATGGAGGTCGGAGCCGCAGATCGCGGTCGAGGTGATGCGGACGATCGCGTCGGTGGGATCCTCGATCGAGGGGTCGGGGACCTCGTCGACGCGGACGTCGCGTTTGCCGTGGAAGGTCAGCGCTTTCACGACGCCATCCCGAGCGGGACATCGGGCCGGTCCCAGCTCTCGGCGACCCGCTCGGCCGCGCGGCGCTCCTCGACGAGGATCTCCCCGGCCGCGGCGGCCACGCCCTTGTCGCCGGCCCGGGCGGCGACACGCTGCAAAAGCTCGTAAGCGGCAACCTCGAGGTGCTCGAAGGCGAACGCGAAGCCGGCGAGCTTGGTGGTCGAGTCCGGCTGGGCGCCGAAGAAGGCGGAGAGATTGAGTCCCCCGGTCTTCAGCATCGCGTCCTTGACCAGCGAGGGCCTGGCGCCGCGCTCATCCAGCAGGCCCTCGATCCGCTCCCGGTGGTGTCGCGTCTCCTCGAGATGGTCACGGAAGGCCGCCTCGAGGTGCTCGTCGTCGACCCGCTCGGCGCCGGCCTCCAGCAGCTTTTCGGCCTGCCGCTCGAGCGCGTGGACGTCGCGCAGGTAGGCAAACAGGGCGGAGTCGATCTGGTCCGTGTCGACCGCCGCCAGGGAAACCTCTACCGCGGCATCGAAGTTCTGCTCCAGGCGCTCGGCCATGCGCCCCTCCTCCTCGGCGATGCCGGCAGCCATCCGCGCCGTCTCCTCATCGCCGGCACGCTCCGCCAGTCGCTTCAGCAATTCGTAAGCGGCGAGCTCCATGTGCTCGTAGGAGTAGGCGTGCATCGTCAGCTTCCCCGGCGTGTCGGGCTGAGAGGCCGCAAAGGCGACCATCCCCCAGCCGCCGGCCGCCCCGGCCGCGTCCTTCAACTTCGAGGGCTCGCCGCCCAGCGCTTCCACGCGCTCGCGCACTCGCTGCTCCTGGTCTTCGGTCTCAACCAGATGCTGTTCGAACACCTGGCAGAGGCGCTCGTCCCCGGCGATCTTCGGCGCGGCGCGAAGCTGGGCCAGCGCCTGCAGCTCGATCGAGTGCACGTCGGCCAGGTACTTGACGAGCTGCTCGTCGCGGTCGCGACCCCATTGGCGGCCGCCGACGCCGGTCTTCACGTCGTCGATCCGGGCGCCGACGCTGTCGGCTTCGAGCGGCGGGGTCTTGGCGCCGTGACCCTCGCGCAGTCCCTCCAGCAACTCCTCCAGCGCCTCCACCCCACTGTGGCGGGGCTCCCAGCCAAGCTCCCGGCGCGCCCGGTCAGAGGACATCAGCGGCACGTTCAGCGCCATGTCGAGCCACCCCGGCGGCGTCGGCTGCAGGCGCATCCTCCAACTCAGGTCAGCGAGGCGCCGCACGACCCGGGCCGGCACCGGAAAGCTGCGCACGCCGATCCGCCCAGCCATCTCCTCGGGGCTCAGCGGCGGCTCGGCGGCGATGTTGAAAGCCCCCTCCGCATCTGCCAGGACAGCACGCACGTAGGCCCGGCCGACGTCCTCGGAGTGCACGGCCTGGAAGCGCAGGCGGTCGACCCGCGGCAGGGCGAGCAGGAGGCGGCGGCGCAGGAGGAAATTGGGCAGGAATGGCCCGACGAAGAGGCGGCGGATCTCCGTCGCCGCCTCGTCCTTGAAGATCAGCGCCGGGCGAAGCCGCACGACTCGCGTCCCGGGACTGTCAGCTTCGAAGCGGTCCAGCTCGCGCTCCACCGCGACCTTGTGGCGCGAGTAGAAGGAGGTCTGGGTGCCCTCGGTGGGCCAGCTCTCGTCGACCTCGCGGTCCTTGGGGCCGCGCGAGTAGGCGCCCACCGAGGAGGCGTGGACCAGCTTCGGCACCCCGGCTGCGGCCACGGCCTCGAAGACACGCCGGCTGCCCTCGACGTTGATCCGCTCCAGGGTCCCCGCGTCCCGCGAGGGCTGGATCGCCCAAGCCAGGTGGATGACCGCGTCGGCCCCCGCGAAAATCGCGCCGAGGTCAGCGTTGAGGATGTTTGCCTCGACCCAGCGGGTCTTCGGCGGGGACCAGGTGGGCTCGCGCCGGGCCAGCCCGACGATCTCATCGATCTCCAGGCTCTCGCTGAGCGCCTGGACCGTGCTGGTGCCGACGTTTCCCGTCGCGCCAGTGACGACTACCTTCATCTTCTGTCTCGCCTTCCCGTGTGTCGGGGATTTCGGAATGCGAGGAGTGAGCGTGTGGCCGCTCCCCTAGGCCTCTCGGCGTTTCTACCCCCAGAGGTCGGCGCAAAACGTGTCTGCGCTTTCGCCACCCCGTGTTTTCCGAGCGGCGCCACAGGGAAGCTGACAGAGGTGAATAGGGTTGCTGAAAAGCAGCTGGACTCGAGCAGAGTGCTGCCGTCGGCGGGGCCGATTTGCGACTTGGTCGTGGGCATGCTCTCGACTCCGCAGGCGGATGCGACTCCCTCCGCCGGGCCGGCAGAGGAGGCGGCGCGGCTCGCCACGCTCGTCGAGAACCCGCTCGGCGACGACGATCTGCAGCTGGCGCTCTACCTCTGCTTCGAGCTCCACTACCGCTCCTTTCCGAACGTTGACCCCGCTTGGGAGTGGAACCCGACCCTTCTGGCGGTGCGGGCGGTACTCGAGGAGGTCTTCTTCGCTGCGCTGGAGGCCGAGATCGACCTGGGCGACCCGGTCGATCCAATGCAGATCGGCGATTTGCTCTTTCGCCTCGAGTCCGAAGACGACGGCGTCTCGCTCTCTCGCCACCTCGAGGTCGAGGCTGGAATCGAGGAATTTCGCGAGTTCGTCGTCCACCGGTCCTTCTACCAGCTGAAGGAGTCCGACCCGCACAGCTGGGCGATCCCGCGCCTCGACGGCGCTGCGAAGACGGCGCTGCTTGAGGTGCAGGCCGACGAGTACGGCGGTGGTCGGCCGGAGCGCATGCACTCGCGGCTCTTCGCGAAGACGATGAGGGCACTCGGCCTCGATGATCGCGAGAACGCCTACCTCGCACACGCGCCTGGCGAGACGCTGGCAACCGTCAACCTGATGTCGGCGACCGGCCTGCGCCGCAGCCGGCGCGGCGCGATAGTTGGCCACCTGGCGATGTTCGAGATGACCTCCGCTCTGCCCAACCGCCGCTACGGCAACGCCCTGCGTCGCCTCGGCTTCGGCGACGAGGCGACCGACTTCTACGACGAGCACGTCGAGGCCGACGCGGTGCACGAGAACATCGCCGCTTATGACCTCGCCGGGAGCTTGGCGCGCCAAGAGCCGGAGCTGGCCGCCGACATCCTCTTCGGCGCGCGGGCGCTGCTCCTGCTCGAAGATCGCCTAGGCAGGCGCTTGCTCGACGCCTGGGACGAAGACCGGAGGTCGCTGCGTCGGCCGCTGGTCGGCACCGGGACCTGACCGCGATGGGCGAGACCGACTCCGGCGTTTCCTACGTCCTGCCGCTGCGCTGGGCCGAGCCCGGCCCGATCGAGGAGCTGAGTGCCTACCTGCGCTCGATCGCCGGGGTGGTCGACGAGATCCTGGTCGTCGACGGCTCGCCTGCACCGGTATTCGCAGAGCACCGCACCGCCCTTCTCGGCGTCGCCCGTCATCTGGCTCCGCACCCCGACCTCGACTTTCGGATGGGCAAGGTGAACGGCGTCCTCACGGGGGTGCGCGAGTGCTCCGGCGAGCTGATCGTCCTGGCCGACGATGACGTGCGGTATGACGCAGCGACGCTGCGCCGCACGGTAGAGCTGCTCGAGGGGGCGGATCTCGTGCGGCCGCAGAACTACTTCGATGAGATGCCCTGGCACGCTCGCTGGGACACCGCCCGGTCGCTGCTGAACCGGGTCTTCACCGGCGACCCGACGTTCCCGGTCGGCGACTTTCCGGGCACGTTCGCCGTTCGCCGCAGCGCCATCCTCGCCACCGGCGGCTACGACGGCGACGCCCTCTTCGAGAACTTGGAGCTGATGCGGACGATCCGTGCTGCCGGCGGCAGGGTCGCGACGCCGCTCGATCTATACGTTCCGAGGCGACCGCCGAGCGCCACCCACTTCCTCTCCCAGCGAGTCCGCCAGGCCTATGACGACTTCGCCATCCCGGCTCGCATCGGCGCCTTCCTCGCGGTGGTTCCCTTCGCGGCTCACTCATCGCTTCGAGGCCGCGCCCGTCGCCTCCCGCTCGCCGCGCTTGCCTCAATGGCCATCGCGGAGATCGGTCGCCGGCGAGCGGGAGGGACAACGCGGTTCCCACTCAGTGGCTCGGTGTTGGCGCCCGTTTGGGTGGCGGAGCGCTCGCTCTGCTCCTGGCTCGCGCTGGGGGCGAAGCTACGAGGCGGAGTCCTCTACGGGGGCGGCCGCCTGCGGCATTCGGCGACCCCGCTGCGCCGCCTGCGCCGCCGCCATTCCGGGACCCTCGCCCACCACGGCGGGCCCGCTGTCCGCGTGAAAGCCGACCGCCTTGTGGGTGCCGTCGCAAAACGGGCGGATCTTTGAGCGCCCGCAGCGGCACAGGGCCACCACGCGACGCTCAACCTTGATCTCGTTTCCCTCCTGGTCGACCATCACGAAGGGACCACGAATCAGATACGGCCCGTTGCGATAGGGAGTGATCTTCGTGGGGGAGTCTTGGCTGGGCGGCATTCAGGCTTTCTACCCACCGAGAGAGGAGGGCAAGCGTCCGGCGGTTCAGACTCACTCCGCGCTTGCCCCGGCCTACTCCCCTCCACCCGTCGACAAGCGCTGCTTCAGGTAAGAGGCGTTCGCGGGCGCGTAGCCCTTCCAGTCGTTGTTGAGATAGACGAACACAGGTCGGCGCGAGCGCCAGGCGGCGATCCGGCGTTTCCAACCGTCAAGCTCCGCCCCGGAGTAGTTGCCGCCGCGACCGCGATGGCCATAGTGCAGGCGCAGGTAGGCGATCGCGCCGGTGGGTCTGGTGTCGGGCAGCGGTCGGCGCTTGTCGTCGCCGATCGCCAGCGAGGCTCCGTGCTCCGCCAGCAGCTCCCGCACCGGGGCCGTGAACCAGCTCGGGTGCCGGAACTCGAAGCAGTGGCGGGCGCGGGGCAGCTCCGCGAGCGCCGCGGCGAGCAGCTCGTCGTCGCGATGGAAATTCTCGGGCAATTGCCAAAGCACCGGGCCCAGGCGCCGTCCGCGCCGCAACGGCTCCAGCGGCTCCCAAAAGCGTGCGACCGCGTCGGTGATCTCGCGCAGCCGCTTCATGTGGGTCAGGTAGCGGCTCGCCTTCACAGCAAAGAGGAAGTCGCCGGGGACCTGCTCGACCCAGCCTTCGACCGTCGAGCGCTTAGGCAACCGATAGAAGGTCGCGTTGACCTCGACCGTGTCGAAAACCTCCGCGTAGCGCTCCAGCCAGCGCCGCTGCGGCAGGCCCTCGGGGTAGAGCCCGCCGCGCCAGTCGTCATAGCTCCAGCCCGAGCAGCCGATCCGCACCCGCTGGGAAGCCATGCGGGGGACCCGCTGGGCGTAGGTGCTCCGTGCCGATGGCCTGTCAGCCTCCGAGGCGCTTCGCCAGCATCTCCTTGCCCTGCTCGGCGCCCTTGCGGCTCGTCTCCTGAGCGCGCCGGAAGAAGTCGGCCAGCTCCGAGTCGCCCTCGCGATCGGCGTCCTCGATGTAGGTGTCCAGCCGCAGCACGTTGCTCAGGCACTGCTCAGTGAACCAGATCACGTTGTAGTCCTTGTCCTTGGTGCCGGTGACTTGGCCAGTCTCTTGGGAGCCCATCTTTTCCTCCTGTCGCTTGCTGGGTACACCCCGCGAGCTACCCCGACGACGAGCGGACAAACGGCGATTGGCCCGAACTCAGCGTCGAGCCTCACCCCCCGGTATCCAGGTTTCGCCACCCCGCGCAGCGGGGTAATTCCCATGCATGCTCAGAGAGGCAAGATCAAGGAGCGCGACGCGACAGCGCCCGGGGCCTTCCCTCGCCAGTACCGTGCAGGCTCTGCGAGCGATCCGCGGTCAAGCATCGCGCACCGAGCCTGAGACGCGAGTCGTCGCGATTCGCGGCGGCAGGCAGCCGGCTTAAGAGATGCGAGGCGATAAGAGTCCGACGGGTGACGCCTCCTCACCCCCCAAGCGCGCGCTTGTAGTCGTCAATCAGCAGGTCGCCGGGGGTGAGCTTCGCGACGCACTCCTCGCCCATCTCGATTCGGAGGTCTCCGAGATCTTCGTAGTGGCCCCGGCCCTTGCCGCTTCCGGCCTGAAGCACACGATGGGCGACATCGATGAGGCGATCGCGCCCGCCCGCGAGCGCCTGCGGGGCACGCTGCAGGAATTGCGGGATGCCGGACTCAAGGCCAACGGAGAGGTCGGCGATTCCGATCCGGTGCAGGCGATCAACGACGAGATCATCAAGTTCGATCCCGAGCAGATCCTCGTCGTCGCCCATAGGGACGAGGAAGGCGCCTTTGCGGAGAAGGGGCTACTCGAGCAGGCCGAGCGCGACTTCGATCTACCCGTCACCGAGCTCGTCGTCAACCGTGAAGCAGAGCCCGAAGTGCTCGACGTAAAGAGCTCCGACGCCGTGGCTGGCCGGAAAAAGGGCTGGCGCCCCTCATATAACTGGCCGCCGCTCTCCCGGCGCGATGTGATCGGCATCCTCGTCGCCGTCATCGGCACCCTGGCGCTCGGGGCCCTGGCTGCCGAGTGCGTCGGTGACGCAACCGGCTCCAACGATCTCGAGGAAGGCCGCCTCGGCGCCGCTTGCGCGGCATCGATCCTGATCGCGCTCGCCATGGCGCTGATCAACCTCGCCCACGTGGTTGGGCTTTTTCTCTTCCAGAGCGTCGGCTACCAGGGCATCTTCAGCCGCTTTTTCGCTCGCCTCAGTCTCATTGGCACGCCCGTCGCCGTCGCCCTCGTGCTGCTGCTTCAGCTGGCGAAGTAATCGCCGAGGTCCGCTCGGGCTAGCCGATCGCCAGGCAAACCGCCGTCGCATCGTCGGAAAGCTCTCCTCCGCGCTTGGCCACTACCGCACGATGCACTTCGCGCACGGTGTCGGCCGCCGATCCGCGCGGAGAGCGAAATGCCGCGTCGGCGACGCCCTCCATGCCCAGGCCAGCCTGCCCCTCTCCCTCTTCGACTACGCCGTCGGAAACCATCAGCAAGCGATCGCCGGCATAGAGAGTGTTCGAATACTCGCTTGGCTTGGGGGTGGCGCGGCCTCCGAGCCCATGAGCCGAGGGCATCCTGATGGACTCGGTCGCGCCGTCCTCACGCAAGATCAGTGGCGCGACGTGGGCGCAGTTGGCCATTTCCAGCTGATGCGTGGTGGGATCCCAGTGAGCGACGATCGCCGCCATCTCGGCCCGCGGCCCCGGCATCTCGCGAAGCGTCTGATGGATGACCATGAGCGCCTCGCCGATGGTGGCCCCGCTGCGCCTGCTCGCCCGCAGAGCGCCGAGCGCAACGGCGCTGCTGGCGGCGGCCCGGGTGCTTGCGCCAAGCCCATCGGCGAGCGTTATCCAGACTCCGTCGTGATTCTCCACGACGTCGAACCAATCGCCGGCCACCTCATAGGTCGGTAGGACGTTGCCGGCGACTTCTGCGCCGGTGACGCGGGAGATGCGGGGCGGCAGCAGGCTCTGCTGGATCTCCGCGGCGGCCTTCGGCTGCTTCCCCCTCTGGGCGCTGGCGAATGCGTCGGTGTAGCGATCGGCGAGGGTCACAGCCGCTGCCGCCTGGCGCGCGAGCTCAGTCAAGGGCTCACGCGGGTGACCAAACGCGATCAAAGCGCCGATGGCGCGGCCGCGAAGCCACAGCGCAAACAGCTCGACGCCTCGGAACTCGGCGAGCTCGTTGCGGAGGGTGGCGATGCCGTCCGCATCGAGCTCCGGGCCGATCGCGAAGGGAGCCTCCAGTTCCTCGCCCAGCCGCGTGGACCCCGCCATGTGGAGGAGGTGGCTGCCGTCGATGTCGAGGACATAGAGAGCGACTGGCACCTCGGCGATGCGCTGCGCCTCGGCCACGAGCTGCTCGGGGAGCAGGGCGGGCGGCACGACGTCGAAGACGTGGATCGCGTCCAGCGCCAGGGAGCGCCGTCGACCCAGGTGACCGGCTGGGAGCGGCCCCTCCCCACTCTCGGCAAGTTGGACGCCCCCGTCCTGGGGGCGAGAGGCGAGCTTCGCGACCAGTGCGTCCCGGTCAGGAAAGCGTCGGTAGAGCGTCGAGCGCGAAACGCCGGCCGCGATGGCGATGTCGGAGAGGGTCGCCGAGGGGGACTGCTCGAGGAGGCGCTTCGCCGCCTCCAGGATGCGCTCGTCGTTGCGCAGGGCATCGGCTCGACGCAGATCCGTCTGTTTGGTCTCTTGTAGCTGCCTTGCCATCGGATTCAAGTGGAACAGAATGTCCTCGATAAGTGTGCCACTTGAACCAAATTGGTCGACCCCCACGATTCGATCTCGTCAAGGTGAAATGAAAGATGACGGGCATCCCTTCCAGAGCCAACGAGCAGTCGGTCTCAGAGCTCATGCAGCAATTAACCGACCGCGCTCGAGGGTTGGCTCGCCGCCCTGATCGTGGCGGTCATCTATCTGGCGCTCGCCGGGGTGCTGGCCCTCCTGGGCCGCTCCAAAGTCCAGGCCGCGACGCCGCCCGTTCCAGGGCAGACCGTCCGATGCCCATGGCGCTCGCCGGTGCCTTTCTCGCCGGCTTCCTGCTCGGAGGGCTCGTTTCGCGATGAATGGTTCGAAGTCTTCAAAGCCGGCCAGGGAGACAAGGGCCGACGATCGCGGCGCGCGCCGAGAGGATGGCGTGCGCCGCGATTACCGGCCAAAGGGCGCGCGCGCCGATTCAGGCATCTTCGCCACGCTGAAGCGCACCGCGACCGAGTTCATGGAGGACAACCTCACCGACTGGGCGGCGGCGCTCACCTACTACGGCCTGCTCGCCCTCTTCCCCGCCTTGATCGCGCTGGTCTCCATCATCGGGCTGGTGGGGGACCCGAAAAGCACGACCCAGAGCCTGACCGACATCGTCACCGAAATCGGCCCGGCGTCGGCGGCGGAGACCTTCTCCGGCCCGATCGAATCGATCGCCTCCAACCAGCGCGCCGCGGGCTTCGCCCTGGTCGCAGGCCTGGCGGTGGCGCTCTGGTCGGCCTCGAGCTACGTCGGCGCCTTCATGCGCGCCTCGAACGTCATCTACGAGACGCCCGAGGGGCGGCCGTTCTGGAAGCTGCGCCCGCTGCAGCTCGCGGTGACGCTGGTGATGGTCGTCCTGATGGCAATCCTGGCGCTGGCTCTGGTCATGACCGGGCCGGTGGTCGAGGCGGTGGCGGGGCCGATCGGACTCGGCGACACCGCGGTCAGCATCTGGAACATCGCCAAGTGGCCGGCGATGGTGGCGATCTTCTTCTTCATGGTCGCGCTCCTCTATTACGCGTCGCCAAACGTGCGGCTGCGCGGCTTCAAGTGGGTTACGGCGGGAAGCCTCGTAGCGATAGTCGTCTGGGCGATCGCCTCGGCCGCATTCGCCTTCTACGTCGCCAACTTCGGCTCCTACGACAAGACCTACGGCACGCTCGGCGGTCTCGTCGCCCTCTTGGTCTGGTTCTGGATCACCAACCTGGCGATCCTCTTCGGCCATCAGCTCAACGCCGAGCGCGAGCGCAGCCTCGAGATCGAAGAGGGACGGCCGCGGGCCGAGCGCGAGATCCAACTCGAGCCGCGCGGCGAGCCGAAGGAACAGAAGACCACCTGACCCGAAGGAAACGCCCGCTACAGAGCCAGCGCGGCGGCCTTCAGGTGCAGCGCCTCGAGCCGCCTCAGCTGCTCGGTCGCCCGCTCGGCCAGAGCATCGAGATCGAAGCCCGGCAGCTCGCCGGCGTGGGTCTGCTCGAGCGCCCGCCACAACCGGCGCTTGCCGACGACGCCGATCTGCAGCAGCTCCAGCTCGTCGAGACGGCTCAGCGGGGAGTAACCCCGCCACTGCCCGTTCAGCTTCAACCGGCCCAGTCGCTCCCCGAGGACAGCGGTGAGCGGTTTGAGCCTGCTCTGCCCCACCCCCAGCTGGTCCATCACCGCCTTGAGCGTCTCGCGGTCGGCCTCGACCTCGGCGCAGACCTCCGCCAGCACCGGCGCGAACTCCGGATCGCCCTCGTTGCTACCCCGTAGCCGCCGGGCCAGCTCGACCCCCGCGGTCGCTCCGGCGAGGTGATCGTTGAGATAGATGGCAAGTAGCTCTCCCACACGTTGCCGCTACCCGAGCGCCCGCCTCGTAAATCAGTCACTACGACTCTTCGTAAGGATCCTTCTCGCTTGCCAGTTTCAGCGAGCCGTCCTTCACGTCGGCGAAGTGGCGCTCCTGGATCGGCAGCGCCCACTCGACCAGGTCGGAGATCTCGCTCTCCTGGGCGGACTCGTTGAGCTTGCCGAGCACCGCCCAGTGCCCCACCTCGCCGGCCTCGGCCATAGTCAGGAACTCGAAGCCGTCGAGCCCGTCGGACTCGCCGCCGAGGTAGGTCGACATCATCTCGGTCGCCTCGCTTTTCGTTTCCTGGGCCTTTTCGAGGATCACGGTCTTCTTGCCGTCGCGGCTGTCGGCCACCTCGGTGCAGCGGCGCTCGGTCTCTTCGGCCTCGTCGCGCATCTGCTTCAGGGTGGCGACGATTTCCTCGTCCTCGACCATGCCCTCGACTTTCTCGGTGGCCCCCTGCGCAGCCTGGGCCAGTCCCAGGACCTCCGCGAGCTTCTCCTCCAGCGTCGTCAGCTCAGCCACTTTCCTGCCTCCTTTCAGTTGAGAACCAAGCGCTGACTTCTTACCCAGGTCAGCGCGCGTCGAATCCGGGAAGCACCTCGCGCTCGTAGAAGTCGATGAAGCCCTCCTGATCGGGGCCGATCTGATGGATGTAGACGTGGTCGTAGCCGGCGTCGACGTACTCCTGGATCGCCGCCCGGTGGCGCTCGGGGTCGGGGCCGCAGACGATGCTCTCGGCGATGTCGTCCTCGTCGAGGACTTCAGCCGCCTCTTCGAAGTGCGCCGGCAGCGGCAGCTCCAGGAAGTAGCTGCCGCTGATCGCCCCGTTGGGCCACTGCTTCAGGGCCAGCTTCTTCGCCGCGTCCTCGTCCTCGGCCCAGCAGACGTGGAGCTGACCGTAGGTCGGCTTGCCCTCGCCGCCTTCGGAGCGGAACTGCTCGACCGACTCGGCGACCGGGGAGGTGCCCACCAGGCCATCACCGAGCCGGGCGGCAAGCTCGACCGAACTTTCCCCGGCGACGGCGACCAGCAGCGGCGGGGGCTCCTCGGGCAGAGAGTAGATGCGGGCGTTCTCGACCGTGAAGTGCTCTCCGCGATGGCTCGTCAGCTTGCCCTCCCAGAGCTTGCGGATCACCTCGATCGCCTCCTCGAGGCGGGCCTGGCGCTCGACCACGCCGGGCCAGCGGTCGCCCAGGATGTGCTCGTTCAGGTTCTCACCGGTGCCGACGCCGAAGGAGAACCGCCCCGGCAGGAGACTGGCGGCGGTGGCGGCGGCCTGAGCGACGATCGCCGGGTGGATACGGGTCGTCGGGCAGGTGACGCCGGTGATCAGCTCGATCCGCTCGGTGCGCTGCGAAATCGCTCCCAGGGTTCCCCAGACAAATGGGCTCTCGCCCTGCGCGTCGACCCAGGGGTGGAAGTGATCGGAGATCGAGGCGAAGGCGAATCCCGCCCGCTCGGCGCGCTCGGCCTGGGCGACAAGGGAAGGGGCGTCGAACTCCTCGCTGGAGAGCGTGTATCCGAGCTTGGCCATGCAGGCTCCGGAGCCTCCTTCAGCTCTGCGCCCCGGCCACGGCGCGCTGAAGCTGGGATTTGCTCATCTTCGAGCGGCCCTCGATGCCGAGCTTCTTGGCGTCGTTGTAGAGCTGTTCGCGGGTACGGCCGCCGGGCCCGCTGCCCGAGCGCTTGCCGCCGCGGCTGCTGGCCGAGCTGCCGCGCCTCGAGCTGCGGGAGGAAGTCTTCGACTCCCCGGACCTCGCCTTTTCCTTGTTGACGGCGCGGGCCGCGATCTCCTCGGCCCGGCTCTCCGAGCGGCCGGATTCCTTCTCACTCTTCTTGATGTGCTCGTACTGACGTGCTCGTTTGCTGTCTTTTTTCACTCCGCGAGGGGGCATGGGCCAGCTCCTTTCGTTCGGCTAGCCCACTACCCCACGGGGAGGCAAGCTAAGCGCTTGCCGAGGTCGCCTCGCGCTGGCCCTCGTGCACGCCCTCGGCGAGCTCCTCGATCACCTTCGCGTTGAAGGCATCGAGGTCTTCGGGCTTGCGGCTGCTGACCAGCCCCTGATCGACGTGGACTTCCTCGTCGACCCACTCGGCCCCGGCGTTGCGCAGGTCGCTCTGCAGGCTCGGCCACGAGGTGAGCGTGCGGCCGTCGACGACGTCTGCGTTGATCAGAGTCCACGGCCCGTGACAGATCACCCCGACCGGCTTGCCGGCCTCGAAGAAGGCACGGACGAACTGGACCGCGTCGGTATCGGTGCGCAGCTGGTCGGGGTTGGCCACGCCACCGGGCAGCACGAGGCCGTCGTAGGCGCCGGGGTCCGCATCCCCCACCGTCCCGTCCGGGGTGAAGGTGTCGCCCTTGTCGAGGTGGTTGAACGCCTGGATCTCAGCCTCTTCGGGCGCGAGCAGATCGACCTCGGCACCCGCCTCGCGCAATGCCGCGCGCGGACTGGTCAGCTCGACCTGCTCGACCCCCTCGTTGGCGACGAGGATCGCGATCTTCTTGCCCTGTAACTGGTCTGACATCGGAAACTCCTTGGGTCGAATTGAGCGGGATGCCACCGGCCCGGACGCCTCACCGCGATGGGGCGGTTGGTCTTCTACCCGAGCGGGAACCAGCCCCGTTGGAGCCGGTGAAAGCCGCTGGGATCCGAGCCGGCAGCCCACCTTCTTCTGTTACCCGCGGCGGCGCAAGGCAAGCCTCCCGGTCTCTTATGCCGCGATCCGCTCTCAGCGATGCTCGGGGTTCGGGAAGTCGAAGCGGCAGCCGGCGTCCCAGGCGGTGCGTTGGTTGCCGTGGGCGGGGATGCCGCCGGCGTCCTTGAGGATGCGCGCCAGGTGGAGCATGTTCCAGGCGGCGAAGGTGGTGTTGCGGTTGGTGAAATCGTTCTCCGGGCCGCCGGAGCCCTCGTCTAGATAAGAGGGGCCGGGACCGGCCTCACCGATCCAGCCCGAGTCTGCCTGGGGCGGAATCGTGTAGCCGAGGTGCTGCAGCGAGTAGAGCGTGTTCATGGCGCAGTGCTTGACACCGTCCTCGTTGCCGGTCACCAGGCAGCCGCCGACGCGGCCGTAGTAGGCGTACTGGCCGTCTTCGTTGAGCAGATGTGAGTTGCCGTAGAGGCGCTCGACGATCTGGGTCGCGACCGATGACTTCTCCCCCAGCCAGATCGACATGCCGAGCACGAGGATGTCGGCGGCGATCACTTTCTCGAAGATCGCCGGCCACTCGTCCACCTCCCAGCCGTGCTCGGTCATGTCGGGCCAGATGCCGGTGGCGATCTCGTGGTCGACCGCGCGGATGCACTCGACCGCCACGCCGTTGCGGCGCATGATCTCCATCGAGATGTCCATCAGGCCCTGCGTGTTGGACACCTCCGGGCTGCGCTTCAGCGTGCAGTTGATGAAGAACGCCTTCAGGTCCGAGTAGTCGGTCTCGCTCCGCTCGCACAACTCGGCCTGCATCCGCGTCAGCTCGGTCACTTGGTCTCCTCGGTAGTCGGAAGCCCTATCGGTGCCCATCAGGGTGGGTGAGCATTACACGGAAATGACACGACCCGGCCTGGGAGGGGTCGAAGGCCAATGCCGACGCCTCAAGTGTTCCTCCCCGCGACCGAGGCTCGCTCGATCGCCTCGGCGTAGGTGCCGTGGAGGGTGCTCGACGGGGGGCGGATGGTGATTCCGTAGGCCTGCCTCATCGCGGTCGCCAGAGCCTGCTTGAAGGTTCGGCCGTGCCAGGCGTGGGGCTCGGCGGCGCGGCCCACGTGTAGGTGGACCAGCTCATGTAGGAGCGTCTCTCGGATGTCGCCGGAGCGGACTCCGGGGTAGTCGGTTACCTGGAGGCGGAACTCGCTGGGAACGGCAAAGCCGAGGCGGTTGGGGCGCTTACCGGCCCGCCGCACCTTGAGTTCCGGTCTCCGCGCCGCGAGCGGCCCATCGGCGAAGATCGTCAGCGCGCGCAGCCGTTCGAGCTCTCGGTCCAGCGCGACCCCCGCAACGAGGTAGTAGGACGGGGCGCGTCGCCGCGGGGGCAGCGCCTTGCCGTCGCCCTTCGGAGCCCGTCGGAGGAACTTGGTCACCATCGAGAGCGAGAGTCTTCAACGCGCCACGGACAGGCTTATGGACCCGATCGCGGTACTGCGCTTCTCGACCAGCCGGCCTGAGGAGGGCGCTGGATCGAGGCCAGCTGGCGGTTTAGTTCTGCTCCCAGCTTTCGCCAGTCGAGGTGTAAGCGGCGAGTCCCTCACTGCCGACAGCGCGGAAGCCGGCGCCCCCGTTGTCGATCTGGATCGTGCCCTTCTTACTACCGCTGACCCAGGGGATGCGGGCGCTCCACGTACAGTCACACGAGCGCGCGGTCGCAAGTATGTAAAGGAGGAGTGGATCGCTGATCGAAACGGTCCAAGGAAAGGAGATCGGGGAGGTATCGACGTTTTCGGAGGGGCTCGCCGTGACGATACCTTCCAGGGTCTCGTTGGACGAGACGATCCGAGGGGGATCGGCCTCGAGGTCCACCTGGAGGCCCCGGCCACGCAGGGGATCGCCACAGGCAGCGGAGAAAGTCGCCCCGTCTTCGCGCTCTTGGCGGACGACCTCGAACTCGATCCCAGTCAAGGTGACCTTCCTCGCCGATTCCCCCTGGATCGAGACCTGTACGAGATCACTGCCTGCGTACGCCGCTCCCGGCTGGCGCCTGAAGAGCTCCCATTCCTCAATCGAGTACGGCGGGGTGCGCTCGAGCGTCGCCCCGGCCTTCGCGTTCGGCAGATAGGTGGACGCTCCACATTCCGTGCCCTGCTCTTCCATCCCATAGGACAGGAGCGCAGGCCCCTCGGTCGGGATTGCATCTACGGCCTTCTCCCCAAGTCCAGCGGCAACCGCGGTAAGCCCTCCAATGAGGACTGCAGTTGCGACCCCGATCAGCCACTTTCGGCGACTGCTCCGGGCTGCCTTATCACTCTCGTCCTCCGAGTACCCCGGTGACATTGATGAGCATTTAATACTTTTTGGCAGATTTCGGCGTTGGAGAGAATGCAAACAAGATTCATTCTCATTAGACTTCCCGCCCAGTGCTCGAGCCGTTCCAGCTTCCCTTTGTGCAGCGCGGCCTGTTCGAGGTGCTGATCCTGGCTGTTCCCGCCGGTTTGCTCGGTACCTGGATCGTGCTGCGGGGGCTTGCCTTCTTCTCCCATTCGGTCGGCACCGCCGCCTTTCCGGGACTTGTGCTGGCGGATGGGTTGGGCTTTGCCGCTCCGCTCGGCGCCTTTGGCGCCGCGCTCGCCTTTACCGCGGGCACCTCGGCGCTGCGCGGCCGCCGCGGCGGCCAGGACGCCGCCGTGGCGCTGGTCCTGGTCGGCTGCCTTGCCGGGGGGGTGATCCTGGCCAGCGACGTCTTCGACTCGGGCTCGAACATCGAGACGCTGCTGTTCGGCAGCCTGCTGCTGGTCGACGGTGGTGACCTGGCGCTCGCCGGCGGCGCCGCGGTCGCCACGCTCCTCGCCAGCGCCCTGATCGGGCAGCACTGGCTCCGCAGCGGCTTCGACCCGACGCTGACCGACCCCGACGGCCCCAGCCCCCGCCTCTTCGACGCGGCGCTGCTCGGCCTGGTCGCCCTGGCCAGCACCGCGGCGCTGACCGTGGTCGGAGCGCTGCTCGTCACCGCGCTCTTCCTCGTCCCGGCGGTGACCGCGCGCCTGGTGACCGACCGGCTGCTTCCCTGGCAATTGCTCAGCGTCGCCCTGGTCGCGCTGGAGGGGACGGTTGGGCTCTGGCTCTCGGTCAAGACCGACGCTCCCCCCGGGGCGACGATCGCCTGCGTCGCCGGCGCCACCTTCATCGTCGTCGCCGGGATACGCGCCTTGCTGGGAACCCCCCGCGGCGCCGCGATCGCCACCGCGCTCATCGCCCTCGTACTTCTCGCAGCCGGATGCGCGAGCGGCTCCGCAGACGGGGATCCGGAAAGGCTCGACGTCGTCGCCACCACGACCCAGCTCGGCGACTTCGTCCGCAACGTCGGCGGCGAAGCGGTCGAGGTCGACCAGATCCTCCAGCCGAACACCGACCCCCATGACTACGAGCCACGGCCCTCCGACGTCGAGGGCGCGGCCGGCGCGGAGCTGGTCTTCGCCAGCGGCGACGATCTCGACGCCTGGGTGGATCAGGTCGTCTCCGACAGCGGCAGCGACGCCGAAATCGTCGATCTCGGCGCCACGGCGCCGATCCGCCTGGCCGGCGAGTCCTCGGGCGATGAGGCCACCGAGTACGACCCCCACTGGTGGCACGACCCGCGCAACGCCGAGGCCGCGGTGCGGCAGATCGAGCGCGCGCTGGTGGCCGCCGACCCGTCGAGCAAAGCGGCGTTCAGGCGCAACGCCAACGCCTACCTGAGCAAGCTCGGGGCACTCGACCGGGGGATCGCCAGGTGCATCGACTCGGTGCCGGCGACGCGGCGCAAGCTGGTCACCGACCACGACGCCTTCGGCTACTTCGCCAACCGCTACGGGATCGAGGTCGTCGGCGCGGTGATCCCCTCGCAGACCACCCAGGCGCAGGCGTCGGCCAGGGACCTCAGCGAGCTGGCGCAGACGATCGAGGCCGAGAACGTCAAGGCGGTCTTCCCCGAGAGCTCGCTCAGCCCCAAGGTCGCCGAAGCGATCGCCCGCCAGACCGGCGCCTCCACCGACCACACGCTCTACGGCGACACGCTTGGGCCGGAGGGCTCCAGCGGTGCGACCTACCTGCGGATGGAGGAAGGGAACGCCGACGCGGTGGTCCGCGGGCTCAGCGGCGGAGAGCACGGATGCAAGCTGACGCCCTGATCGAGGCCGACGGCCTCGCGGCCGGCTACAACGGCGAGGCGGCTGTCTCCGGCGTCTCCTTCTCCCTGCGGCCTGGGGAGAGGATGGCCCTGCTCGGGCCGAACGGCGGCGGCAAGACCACCCTGCTGCGCGCCCTGCTGGGCGAGCTTCGCCCGCTCACCGGCAGCCTCCGGGTCGGGGCGCGCTGCGCAACCGTCCCGCAGACCGAGCGCTCGCAGCTCGATTACCCGGTCTCGGCCCTGGACGTGGCCGCGATGGGGGCGCTCTCGCGGCTCCCCTGGTGGCGCCGGCCGGGGCGGCGTGAGCGCGAGGGGGCGATGGGGGCGCTGCGCCGGGTCGACCTCGGCGACCTCGCCGGGGAGACCTTCGGCAAGCTCTCGGGCGGCCAGCGCCAGCGCGTCCTGATCGCCCGCAGTCTCGTTCAGGACGCTCAGATCCTGCTGCTCGACGAGCCCTTCTCCGGCCTTGACCGCCCCAGCTCCGAACGCCTGGAAGGCTTGATCGAAACGCTTGCCGCCGAGGGACGGGCGGCGGTGATCGCCACCCACGACCTCGAGCAGGCGCGGTGCCTCGACAGCGTGCTCTGCGTCAACCGCACCCAGATCGCGGTCGGCGCTCCCGACGAGGTCCTCGACCTGGCCGTCCTCGAAGCGACCTACGGCGGCTCGATCGTCGAGCTGCCGGGCTCGGTGTCGCGGGCGATCCTTCCCCCCCACCATCACCACCACTGAGCGATGCTCGAGCCCCTGCAAGACGAGTTCATGCGGCGCGCGATCGCTGAGACGACCCTGATCGGCGTCGCCGGCGGCGCCCTGGGCTGCTGGGTCGTCCTCTACCGGCTCTCCTACGCGGCGGAGTCGCTCGCCCACTCGATCCTCCCCGGCCTGGTCCTCGCCGCGATCGCCGGTGTGCCGCTGATCGTCGGCGGCGTGCCCGGCATCGTCGTCGCCGCGTTGGCGATCGCGGTCGTCTCACGGGTCCCCGGCATCGGCCGCGATGCGGCGGTGGGCGTGGTGGTGACCACCCTCTTCGGGCTCGGGGTCCTGCTCGCGCTCTCGCCCGACTCCCCGCCGGGGATCCAGGAGGTCCTCTTCGGCGACATCCTCGCTCCCTCTGACGCCGACCTCGCGGCGGCGGGCATCCTCGCCGCCGCCGTCGCGGCTGGGCTCGCGGTGCTCCACGGCCGGCTGCTCGCCGGCGGGTTCGACCGCGGCGCGGCGCGGTCGCTCGGCGCGGCGCCGGGGAGGACCGAAGCCGTCCTGCTCGTCCTGCTCGCCCTGGCGATCGTGGTCGCCGTGCAGGGCCTCGGCAACCTACTCGTCGTCGCCGTCTTCGTCGGGCCCGCCGCGGCGGCCCGGCAGTTCACCGAGCGGATCGCGCCGATGCTCATCGTCGCCGTCTCGATCGCCGTTCTCGCCGGCCTCGCCGGCCTCTACCTCTCCTACTACGCGGGGACCGCCGGTGGCGCCTCGGTGGCGCTGGCGATCGTCGCCGCCTACCTGCTCTCCCTCCCCGCCGGTCGCCTGCTGCTCCTCCTGCGCAGCGAAAAGCGGCTCCCGGCGGAGGCTACGATCGGCTGATGGCCCCCACGGTCGACACCACCTGGGCCGAGCACGCGCTGGCGATGCTCGGCGAAGCGGGACACCGCCGCGGCGGCGCCCGCACCGCGGTCGTCGAAGCGCTCGCCCGCCACGACTGTGCCGTCACCGCCCTCGAGCTCGAGGAGGAGCTGCGCCGCCGCAAGGTCAGGGTCGGCCGCGCCAGCATCTATCGGGCCCTCGACCTGCTGGAAGGGCTGGGGCTGGTGGGGCGCTTCGAGGTCGAGCGGGGAATCGCCAGCTACGAGCGGATCGACCCCGGCGGGCACCACCACCATCACGCGATCTGCCGGCGCTGCGGCCGCATGGAGCCCTTCGAGGACGGTGGCCTGGAGCGAGCGATCGAGCAGGTCTCGGGCAAGGTCCCATTCGAGATCGCCGAGCACGACGTGGTGCTACGCGGCCTCTGCGAGCGCTGCGCCAACTGACGGGTATCGCAACTATTGCTGAGTAGACAGGGGTGGTTGGCTCCGATAGCTTCAGCCCGCATCGGACTCTCGATCGGGGGTGGGAAGTGCCTCTTGTTCTCTATGCCGCACGCGCACTACCAACGCTGAAGCGCGGTTACTCGCTGGTTAGAAAGTGGAACTCACTGCCTGAGACCGAACGGACCTTGCTACAGGAGCAAGGCCGGAGGACCGTGGTCGCGATCATGGCCGTGAAGGTCGCCGTCACCGCGGAGCGAAGCGCGGGTGACCCTCCGGCGAGCTGGCAGGAGGCGGTCGATAGGGCGCTTCGAGGCAGTCCGGCGGAACAGATGGCGAAGGCAGTCGTCGCCCATCTACAAGACGTGTCGGAAGCCACCGCTGAGGACATTGCGACAGCTGTGGGTGCGGTGGGAAAGGATGACTCGGCCCTCAAGGGCGCGATGGCCATGGCGCGAGATGACGGGTATATCCGCAGGGTCGGAGTCACCTTCCGCGGGATCAGGTGGGACACGACCGAGTGGGCCGATCTCCAGTTGCTGGACACTCCTCGCGTCCGCCAAATCGAGGCGGAAATCGTCGCCTTCCTGGGGGAGGTTGGCCTCGCAAGCCTCGACCACATCTCCGGTGAGCTTGGCCTTGAAGACGACGCTCCCGAGCTGCTCGCAGCGCTGGAGCGGGCCGTCACCGACGGAAGCGCTGCCTGGTATTGCAACGGGATCTATGGACTCTCGCAAAGTCAGCTCGAGAGCTTCGAGCCAAAACGCGATCTCTGGGCCGAGACCCTGCCCGCCGAAGACGACAAAGATTTCGGAGGCGCCTTCGCGGAGCTCGAGTCAGCAGTCAAAGGGCTCGCCAGCGCGATGAAAGCAAGTGGCATTCGCGAGGCATCGGTGGACGGCGGGCCTGCTGCCTCGGTGGACGGCGGACCCGCTGATCGAGACGAGGATCCCTACGAGGGCCTGCGGCGCATCCAAGAGCTCCACAACGCCGGCGTGCTCACCGCCGAGGAGTTCGCCGCGAAGAAGGCCGAACTACTGCAGAGGATCTGACGGAGATCCCCTAAACGGGGGGCTCCTGAGAACAACCCAGAGCCTGAGCGGTTTTGCGTCCGGTGCATTGCTAATCTGTACCTTGAGAGGTATAGATTATGACCAAAATCAAGGCTTCCCCCCTTTTGACGAGAAATGAGATCGCGGAGCTCAGCGGTGTTTCGATCAATGCCGTGAACAAGGCATTGGAGCAGCGGGTGGCGAAGGCCCGACGGCAGCGGGGGCGAACGTTGCTGGCGGCCGATGAGGCAGCAGCGCTAGCGCTGCTTTCGGAACTCCCGATCAACCTCTCGATCAAATTTAAGCGCGAGGTGCGGGACTGGATCGTCAAGCGGAATCCAGCCAAAGCAGAGGAGTTTGAGCTTTCCCGTGCCCTGCGGATTGCGATGACCGAGAATGCTGCTGATGTGGCCAAGCGGGCGATTGATTACGTGCGCCTGCGTGAGAAATACGTCGAGATAGAGCGGGGCAAGATGGGTGGCACGCCGGTCATCCGAGGCACGCGGGTCCCGGTGCGAACCCTGGCTCTGCTTGTGGAAGGCGGGGAGAGCCGCAAGGCACTCAAAGAGGACTACCCCCATATTCCCGAGGAGGCGTACAACGTCGCGGTGCTGTGGACGAGAGGCAATCCACGGCGAGGGCGGCCAACCGGGCAGCACCGGACGCGATCGGCTGGTCGCGCCGCGGCGGCGTGAAGCTCTGGATTGACGAGTGCCTGTCACCAACAACGAGGCCGACTTCGTTGCCCTATATCGGCGAGTCGATCTCCACATCGGCCTTCTGATCTTGCCGCAGACCCAGAATCGAGAGGCACTATGGCCTGCAGCGACGGATCAACTCCCGGTCAGGGTTGCCTTCAGCGCCAGGATCTTGGCCGCGGCCGACTGAACCCGCCCGGCTTCGATGCGGCCGTTGCGCAAATCGGAGAGCAGCCGCTGGTAGGCGCTGACTGAGGTCGATTCGGCGCTCGCGTACAGCAACAGGTTGAGCCCGGCGTTGATCGCGCGCCGGGCGGGCGTCGTCTGCGCGGCGATCGGCGGCGACTCGAGGTCGTCGCTGATGGTGACTCCCCCCACCCCCGCCGTGGGCAACTCGCGGCTGTAGGTTCGGGGCGACATCACCGCTGGAAGTTCACCGGTCAGCGCCGGGTAGACGGCGCTGCTGACCATGACCAGGGTGAGCGGCGCCGAGCCGCAGAGCCGATACGGGGCGTAATCGGCCCTGATCTCCTCCGCCGAAGCCGTGACCGTCACAGGCTCTTCATCGGTGTTCGCGGTGGCCCAGCCGAGGCCGGGAAAGTGCTTCAGCGTCGCGGCGACGCCCTGTGCGGCGAGGCCGGCGGCAAAGGCGCAGGCCCGGCTCGCGACCGTGGCCGACGTCGAGCCGAAGACGCGCGAGCCGAGGAAGGTGCCGGGATGTCCGACATCGCCGAGCGGCGCGAGGTCGACGTTGAAACCCAGCCCTGCCAAGTACTCGCCGGTTTCCTTCCCCTGCTCGGCTGCGCGCGAGGTGCTTGCCATCGCTCTCGGAGAAAGCGTCGGCGGTCCGCGCAGGCGCTTCACGGTGCCACCCTCCTGGTCGAGCATCAGCAGGAGGGGTGGGTTGCCGCCGGTGCTTGCCGCGCGCTGGAGTCTCTCGACCAGTCCGCTCACCGCCGACTCACCGCCGGTGAGGTTTTCTTCGAAGAAGATCACCCCGCCCACCTCTCCACGCCTGATCCGTTCTAGGAACTGGTGTGTGGGTTTGTTACCGCTGAACCTGGCGACGATCATCTGACCAAGGGCCTTACCCCCTCCGAGGTCCCCCGAGCTCCCCAGCTCGCCGCCCCCGTCGCCGGCCGCCTGCAGTTCGCTTTCCTCGCCGCTCTCAAACGCGTCGCGGCTTGGCGTCAGCATCGGAAAGGTCGCATCCTGACTCGATTCGCTCGCGGCGATGATCGCTGCCAGGGCGGCAATCGCCGCGCAGATGATGAATGTTTTTGCTGACATCGGGTGCAGCACTGTACGTAACCGAGTGCGATGCGATTCGAACGGTATGAGTGCGCGCCCGGCTGTGGCAGTATGTCGCCGGTGACGGCGACAGCGGGTGAAACGAGGGAGCAGCCGAAGTCGCATTGCCCCAACCCTGCCTGTGGCGCCACCGTACCCGCGGACCGCGCACGCTGCCCCAGGTGCGGTCAGAAACTGGTGGAATCGGCGGGCGCTCTGGAGCCGATGCGCAGCGCCCTTTTAAAACACACACAGCGGTTTTCCACTCTCGCAAACGAGGCGCAGCGTGTGTCGGACGCAGCGCAAAAAGCGATCGAGGCGCACCGTCGCCACACTCTCGACGAGCTTGCACAGCGGCTCGCCAAAGAGCGCGAGGAGAGCGACCGAAAAGCGAGTGACCAGCTCGCGGCGATCTCCGCCAAAGCGGGTGAGCTCGCCGCCGAGAAGCTGAGCAGCGCCGCGGCTGCGCCCTGGAACGCCGGGCTGTGGGCCACCGCTGCCGCCGCTGAGTCGGCGGCAGCCCCAAGCGCGGCAACCGACCTGCGGGTCGGCACCGTCTCGGTAAAAGGACCGGGCCTGCCCGGCAGCGGTCTCGAGCTGCCCGTGCTCGCGCCCCTGCTCGACCGCGGCCACCTGATCGTGCGCGCTCCGCAACGGCGTCGAGAGGAGGCGATCGCCCTCGTCGGCGGCGTACTGCTGCGCGCACTTGCCAGCCAGCCGCCGGGGCAGGTCCGCTATCGCGTCCTCGACCCGATCGGGATCGGCTCCTCACTGAGCGCGTTTGGTGAATTCGACAGCGAGCGGATCGCCCACGGCCTGCCGATCTCCGACCGGGCGGAGCTTCGCGATGCGCTCAGCGACCTCTCCCGCCACGCCACCTACGTCTCCTCGACCTACCTGCGCGGCAAGCATCGCTCGCTCGGCGAGTTCCTCGCCGAGGCCGGGGCCGGCTTCGTCCCCTACGAGGTCCTCGTCCTGCTCGACTGCCCCAGCGAGATGGACGACGAAGCGAAGGAGGATCTCGCCCAGCTCGCGACCCACGCCGCCTCACGCGGGATCTCGATCGTCGCCCACGTCGATGCGGAAGCAGCCGAGCCGCCTGACTTCGGCCGCGACGTAACCGAGATCGAGTGCGACAGGGCGGGGCGCTGGCGCTGCTCGACGCTGCCGGGGGCGGCGCTGCAACTCGACGGCCCGCCTCCCGGCGCGGCCGTGGAAGGCGTCGCCAAGCGTCCCGTCCTGCCGCCTCCCGCACTCGAGTTCGGCGAGCTCCACCAGGCCGAGGAGGCCTCTGCGTCCAGCGCCGACGGACTCGCCGTGCCGCTCGGCAGGGCGGGGCTTCAACCGGTCGACGTTCACCTCGATGACGACTCGGTCCACGGGCTGATCGCCGGCGATACCGGATCGGGCAAGTCGAACCTGCTGCGGGTGCTGATCTACGGGCTGGCCCGGCGCTACTCCCCGGCCGAGCTGGAGCTCTACCTGCTCGACTTCAAGGAAGGGGTCGAGTTTCGCGAGTTCGCGCCCTCCCCCGGCGACCCGACCTTCCTCCCCCACGCCAGGGTCGTCTCGGTCAACAGCGACCGCGCCTTCGGGGTCGAGGTGCTCGAGCACCTGGCGCGGGTGGCGGCTGAGCGCTACAGCTCCCTCCCCGACGGCGCCCGCAAGATCTCGGCGCTGCGCTCTCGACACCCCGACCTGCCCTTCCCACGGCTGCTGCTGATCATCGACGAGTTCCAGGTGCTCTTCGCCCAGCCCGACCTGCTCGCCGATCGCGCGGCGGCGGCGCTCGCCAAGCTCGCCTCGCAGGGCAGGGCGGCCGGCGTTCACTTCCTGCTCGCCACCCAGTCGATCTCCGACGTCGCCGCCGGGACGCCGGCCGGCGCCAGGCTGGACCCGGTCTACAAGAACTCCCGGTTGCGGATCGGGTTGCGACTTGGCGAAGCCGAGTCGCGCGCCTTGCTGCGGATGACCAACACCGCCGCCGCCGACATCCGCGAGCGCGGCATCGCGATCGTCAACCACGACGAGGGAGCCGAGGAGGGAAATCTGCTGACCCGGGTCGCCTTCATCTCCGACGAGGTGGCGCAGCACGAGCGCCGCACGGCGGTCGCGAACGCGATCGGCGCCGCCCGCCCAGCCCGCGTATACAACGGCGAGCGTGGCGCCGACCCGGCCCACAACCGGGCGCTGCGCGGGCGCGGCGAGGGGATCGGCGCCTGGGTCGGCGCGGCGCTCGAGATCGACGACGGGAACGCCCGCGCGGAGCCCGGCCTGCTGGCCCCGCTGCCGCCTGACCCCAACCGCCACCTCGCCGTGATCGGCGCCGGCCCCCGGGCCGCGGCGGCGATCCTCCAGTGGTCGGCGGTCGGGTTCGCGAAGCGGGCCGAGCCCGAGCCGGCACGGCTGCTGCTCGTCGATCTGCTGCGCCCCGACGACCCCGTCCCCGACGGCCTGGGGGCCAGCACGGCGGCGGCGGCAAGGGAAGCCGGGGCATCGGTCGAGCTGCTGCAGGAGCGTGACGCGCTGCAGCTGATGCCTCGCATCGAGGAGCTGCTGCTCTCCTCAGCTTCGGCGCCGCGGGCCGCGGTTGTCCTCGGCTTCGACCGGCTCGGCAACTTCGACCGGCCCTACGACCCCGCGGCCGCAACCGAGTTCGAGCCCGACTCACCCCGGCAGGCATTGCAGCGCATCCTCTCCGCGGCGGGCACCCAACACGGTCACCTGCTGGCCTGGTGGGCGAGCTACGACGCCTTCATCCAGCAGGTCGGTCAGCACGACGCGAGCCTCGGGCTGCGCGCCTACCTCGGCCTCCCCGAACACCAATTGCAGCTGATCGCACCGGGCCAGATGGACGCGGCCCCCAGCTACCCGCTTGCCTACTGGCACGACTACGCGAGTGGCGCCGCACCCCACCTCTTCCACGTCTACGAGCCGTTTGGCGCCGGCGAGGCGCCCTCCTTCCTGAGCTGATGAAGACCTACGGGGAGATCCTCCAGGAGCTCGTCGAGCTGCCCCAACAGCTCGCCCAGCGGCAGGCGGCCGTCGAGCAGAGGATCGCCGCGGAGCAGCGCAGGCGGGAGGCCGAGATCGAGGCCTACACGGCCGAGCACCAGGCGGTCCTCGACAAGCTTGCGACGCTGCTCCAGCGGGCCCGTACCGAGGGCATCGCGATCGGGTCCACCGACGGAAACGCCGGCGAGCTCAGCTCCGATCCGGTCGAGTACGCAAGCCAGCTCGTCGGCCGTCTCGAAGAGGCGCTGAACCACATCCTGCACACGCGGGAGGCCTTGGCCGAGGAGGAGCGCCGGCTGGGCGAGGAGGCGCGGCGGCAGGCGGAGGAGGAGCGTCGTCGACGGGAAGCCGGCGAGAAGAGCCGCCAGCACCAGTGGGAAAGCGCCCGCGAAGGCAGCATCTGGCTGGCCGCGGCGCTCGCGATCGAGGCGATCGCCGCTGCCGTGGCCGGCGCCACCGGCTCAGTCGTGGCGATCGCGCTCATCCCGCTGCTCGCCACCGCGATCGGAGTCGCACTCGCCATCCAGCTTCCCTCGATCGTGCCGGCCCGGGCGGTGTGGCGGGCAAGCGGCACGATGCCCTCGACGCCGGTGGCGCCCAAGCGCGAGGCCTGGCTGGGAGCGCTTGCCTACGGCGGCGCCTGCGCCGGTATCGCCGGGCTCCTCGCCGCGGGTGTGGGGTTTGCCAGCGGCGCGAGTGGGGCCGCGGTGGGAGCGCTGATGGCGGCGCTCGGCGCCCTAACCGTAGCCATGGCTTGGATGGTGCTGCCCCGTTTAAATACTTGAGTGTTTGCTACCCGTACGGTTCATTTGAACTTCTTTTATGTAAGGTCTTGCGCCTTCATGGGGAGCTCACAGGTTCAACACCTGAAGCAATCGCTGTCGGCCTTCGCGAATTCCACGGATCGCACCGCGCAGGCCCTGATGTCGCAGAGCAAGGATTTCGAGCGCTCCGCCCAGCAACTGCTCTCGCTGATCGGCGGTAGCTCGACCGGCAAGGACCGCGAGGTGGCCAGCGCGATCCGCACCGCCAGCCGCGCCGTTCGCGAGGCCGGGCAGGCACTCAACCAGGCGAGCCGTACGGCCAAGAACTACGGGTCCTCGATCTAGAGCCGTGACCAGTCTCGAGCCGTCCCAGACCGCGCGTCAACTTCAGCATCTCGCGGCGCAGTTCGACGCGGTGGCGCGCACCGCCCGCAACCTCGACGCCCGGGCCCGGGGCGCGCTGGGCGGCTCGGCGACCGGCGCCGACCGGGCGATGGTCAGCGGTCTCCTGCAGATCTCCAGCTCGGCCCGCGACGCACAGCAATCACTCTCCGCCGCCGCGGGTGCCCTGGGGAAGGTGCGTTGAGATGGACACCCCCGCGGAGAGCTCGACCGCAGCGGAGGACTCGACCGCGGAGGCGATCCGCGCCGAGCTCGACCAGGTCCTTCCCCACGTCGTCACCGCCCTCAAGCGGCAGGACGCCGTCGCCGAGCTGCGCCACCGCCTCGACGTCGCCGAGAAACGGCTTGCCGAGCGCCAGCAGCGCCCCTTCGTGGCGGGCGTGCGCCGGGTCCTGGTGATGGTGCGGCTGCTGGACTTCGAGCCCGACGCGAAGGAGGCGATCGCCACCGAGCTGGAGCGGGTCCTGGTCGGCGCCGGCTACGAGGAGTTCGGCGAGGCGGGCGAGGTCTTCGATCCGCGTCGCCACGAGGTCGTCGGCGAGGTGGGCGAGCAGAGCGACGCGACGGTGGCGGAGGTGCTGGAGCCGGGCCTGGAGACGCTCGGCGAAGTCGTGGTCAGGGCGAAGGTGCGAGTCGGCGAGGCAGAGGAGGAGTAATGGCGGTTCCGGTGATAGGCATCGACCTGGGTACGACGAACAGCGTCGTCGCCTACTGCGACGAGGGCGGGGCGGTGACGGTGATCGCCGACGAAGACGGCGATCGGATCATCGCCAGCGTGGTTCACCTCGAACAGGGCGGCAACGTCGTGGTCGGGCGGCTGGCGAAGGACTACGCGAAGGTCGAGCCGCAGCGGGTGGCTAGGGTGTTCAAGCGCGGCATGGGAACCCCCACCTTCCTCAAGGACGGCGAGCCGTTCGTCGTCGATGGCAAGACCTGGACGCCGGAGGAGCTCTCCTCGGTCGTCTTGACGAAGCTCAAGAAAATGGCCGAAGCGCACTTCGAAACCGAGGTGACCCAGGCGGTCGTCACCGTCCCTCACTACTTCGGTGAGCCGGAGCGCGCCGCCACCCGCAGCGCCGGCGAGATCGCTGGCCTCGACGTACTCCAGATCGTCAACGAGCCAACCGCGGCGGCGATCGTGCACGGGATCGACAGCGCGCCCGAAGCCGGGCAGATCCTCGTCTTCGACCTCGGCGGTGGGACCTTCGACGTCACCCTGATGCAGTACGGCAGCGACGCGGAGATGTCGGTGGTGGCGACGACCGGCGACCGTGAGCTCGGCGGGGCGGATTTCGACAGCGCGATCCTCGAAAAGATGATCGAGGTCGCCAAGCAGGAGACCGGTGAGGACATCACCGAGGACCCCTGGGCGCTGAGCAGCGCGACGGCGCTTGCCGAGGAGATCAAGCGCGAGCTCTCCACCCGGCAGTCCGCCACCCGTCCCCTGCCGGTGGACGGCAAGCCGGTCATGTTCAACCTCAGCAGCGAGGAGTTCGAGGAGCTGATCGCCGAGCAGATCGAACTGGTCGAGGACGCCGTGCTGAGCGCTCTCGACAAGGCCGACGTCGACGGCAAGGAGATCGACGACGTGTTGATGGTCGGCGGCTCCAGCCGCATTCCCGTCTTCCAGGCGATGGTCGAGCGGATCACCGGCCGCAAGCCGAAGCTGACCAAGAACCTCGACGAGGACGTTGCCCGCGGCGCGGCGCTGCTGGGGGCCAAGCTCGGCGACACGCTCGACCCACGCAGCGAGCTGGCGCAGCGGCCCAAGCCGATCGACGCCGCGTCGCACGCGCTGGGAATCACCGTGGTGGCCCCGGACGAATCCGGCAATCTGATCAACGCCGTGGTCATCCCGGAGGGGACCGCGATCCCGCACACCTCCTCGCACCCCTTCACCGCCGCGAGCGAGAATCAGACCGAAGTCAAGCTGGTGCTGAACGAGGGGACCGACGAGGATCTCGACCTGGTCCGCCAGCTGGGCGAATCCGAAGGCAAGATGGCTCAGCCCGTCCCGCGTGGCCACCCGCTCAGGTGCGAGCTGCGCTACACCGCCGACCAACTGATCGAAGTCGAGCTGTTCGACGGCATCAGCGGCCAGCTGATCACCGATCTGCGGGTCGAGCACGACGGACTGCTCAGCGCCGAGGAGCGCGAGGAAGCGCGCGACTTCCTCAAGCAAACTGACGTGAGCTGAGGCCCAGATGACCAGCCAGGCCTGGCTCGAGGCAATCGACGTCCCGGCGCGGCCGACCCCGTTCGACATCCGCGCCTTCTTCGGGGTCCCGCCCGATCCCGAGGGCAAGCTCGACAAAAACATCGCGAAAAAGCGCCGCCACTGGAAAGGCAAGGTGCGCGCTCGGGTCGCCTCCGAGAGGGCGAAGCAGAAGGTCGAGGCGGCGCTGAAGATCATCCAGCTGCTCGAGCAGCAGCTGAAGCGAGGGGTGATCGACGAGGAAATCGACGTCGAGAAACTGCGCGAGCAGTTCGCCGGTGAGCCCGAGACGCAGGTCGACGAGCTTGGCGACCTCTGGCGCATCCTCGAGGAGCTGCTCGCCGCCGGCCGTCTCGACGAGGCGCTGCGCGTCGCCAACGACGCCCGGGCGCGGTTCGAGGGAGCCAAGGAGGCAAACGCGGCGTTCGCCTGGCTCGCGGTGCTCGCCTCCCGCCAGGGTGGCAACGCCAGCGACGTCCTTCGCAAGGAGGGCCTGGAAGCGATCAGCGCCGCGATCGAGGCAGGCGAAAAGACCGCCGACGCCTACACCTGGAAGGCGATCCTCGAGCTCGACACCGAAGCGCCTCAGAGCGCCCTGGACACGCTGGACGCGGCGGCGGCCGCGCTGAGCGAACCGCTCACCGTGTGGATGCTCTCGCACCGCTGCGAGGCCCACGCCGCCCTCGGCAACGCCGAGTCGGCGCTCGCCGACGCCCGTAGCGCGGTCAGCGCCGAGACCGACGACTTGGCGCTGCGCTCGAACACCGCGACGGCGCTGATCATCGCCGCGCGCACCGCTCTGTTGCCGATCGCGGATCCCGCCGCCCTCTCCCAGTACCAGGATCTGATCGAGTGGGCAGCCTGGTGCGCCAGCGGCGTCCCCGAGGCCGAAGACCGCGTCCGCCCCTACCGGCTTTGGGCGGTCGAGGCGGAGAGCCGCGCCTACACCGGCCGCATCGACCTGCGCTCGATCATCGCCGTCGCCAGCGGCTTCCTCGCCCTGCCGATCATGAACCGGACGCGCTCCAAGCCGCACTGGCAGGTGCTCTACGACGGGCCCACCGCGGCCAATCAGGAAGTGTTCGATGCGGTCGTCAAGGGCGGCATCCCCAGCATCGTCCACGAAGGGCTGCTGGAGAAGCTGCCCTGGTTCGCCGAATCCCAGCAGGCGGCGGGGCAAAGCGCATGAACCCGCTGCTCTTCGTCCTCGTCCTGATCCTCGCCATGCAGGCGATCGCCTTCGTGATCGCGATCGTGGCCCGGCTCTGGGTGCTGCGCCCCGAGCCGTTCGTGCTGGGCGGCATCGACGTCGAGCGGGCGACCAGCCTGATCGCCTACTACGTCGGCGGCGTCCACGACCACCGTTTCGGCTTCCCCACCGGCGTGTTCGAGGTCGACGAGGCCCAGACCTCGCCGGGCCGCGTGGTGGCGCGGGAGATGAACTTCAAGGGCAGTGCTGGTATCGCGCCGATCAAGTTCGGCCTCTCCCTGCCCCTTCTGGGGATGGCGGCCGGGGCGGCGATGGGCGACACCGACGACGGAGCCGGCTGCATGGTCGGCGGGCTCGGGGCGATGATGGGCTTCATGCTCGGCGCCGCTGCGGCGGCGGTGCTGATCGTCCCCTTCGCCTTCCTCGCCGTGGTCGAGGTACTCCTGCGGATGCTGATGCAGGGGCGGATCGAGGCCAGCGTCGCCAAGGCGGCAGGCAGCGAGGACTCGGTCGAGGTGCGGTTCGAGCTGCGGGGGCTGAGCGCCTTCGGCGTCGAGCACCAGTTGCGGCGCGGTATGGCCCCGCCGGCGCCGGCGGGGCTGGCCTCCGCTTCGCAGGCTGCCCCGGGCGCCTGGGCTACGGCCCCCGAGCAGCGCGTCGACCGCCTCAACGCGATCTACCTCTCGGCGATCTCGGTCGGCGTGATTGCCAGCGTCGCCGGCGCCCTCGCACTTGGCAACCTCGAGACCAGCACGCCGGGAGGAGAAGCGCAGGCGGGCATCTACGACGACGGGTCGAGCTACGGGGACTACGGATACGACTCGGGGTACGAAGACGAATACGAACAGTACGAAGCAACGCCGCAACCCACTCGCTACGACGACGCCCGCAACGCCTACATGAAGTACTGGCAGCGCATCGCGGTCGGCGACTACGGCGCCGCCTACAACGTCTACTACCAGACCTTCGCCACCCAGCAGGGCATCTCCCGCTCGGATTTCGTCGAAGCCGAGAGCTCCTACTCGCCGCGGATCAAGACGAAGATGATCAGGGTCAGCCGCAGCGCCCGGCAACCGACCTCTTCGCACGAACTATGGCTCCACGCCGAAGTGCCGATTCGTGATGCCAGCGGTGAATACGCCGGCCAGTGTCGCCTCTTCTTCGGCGACGTACGCATGTTCAAAGCGGGCGGGGTCTGGTACTACCGCCCCGGCGTGGCGTTCGGTAGGGCGCCGAGCTTCGGCAACGAAGACTACGCCGGCGGGGGGATCAAGGTGCTCTCGAGCTCCAGCCCGCGCTGCGTCTAGACGAGGTGGGACGCGGTGTCCGAGCTCGGTGAGATAAGCCGCGACCTCCGCGCGGTCCTCACCCAACTCGAGACGACGCTGCGCCAATTCGCCGCCCTTGATCGAACTCAACTCGCCGCGATCGAGGCACAGCTTCGGGCCGGCAAACAGGTTCAGGCGGCGGCGCTGGTCTCGCGGGCGAGGACGAGTGTGCGGCGAGCGGCGGCGGGCGGGACGCTGGCCCGTCGCGCCGGCGAGCAGTGGCTGGCAACCCACGGATCCCACGAGGCCGGCGGCTCTCGGGGGAGTGGCGGAACGGCTTCGACTGGTACGCCCGGCGCCGGTGGCGCACCGTCGTCTTTCACCTCGGAAGCGGTGGCGGCTGCCTGGTCGGCGGGGTTCGCGACTCCGGGCGGTCGCGGTTACTTCTCGGCCAAGGAACCGGAATATCGGGAATCCGCCGAAACGCTGCGTCCGTTCTCCCGCGAATACACGGTCGACATGCACGGCAGGCCGGCCCGCGTCACGGTCGGCAGCCAGTCGCTGACCGCCGCCGAGCTCGCCGAGCTGATCCGCGCCGATCCCACCTGGAACGGCCAGCCGGTGCGGCTGTTCTCCTGCTACACCGGCCAGGGCAAGGCTCCGATCGCCGCCGAGCTTGCCAAGCTGCTCGGGGTGAAAGTGACCGCACCCACCGGCTGGGTGTCCGCCACCGCCGACGGCACGCCGGTCATGGGTGAGATCGACGTGACCGAAGTCATGGGCGAGATAGTCGAGTTGCCGGGGCCGGCACAGAAAGGTGAATGGCGTGACTTCCACCCAGGCTGAGGGCGACGGCCAGACGATGAGGATTGCCAGCCTCTGGCGGCGGGGACCGGGCGGGCTCGAGCTGAAGCCGGAGCTGGGCCGCTGCACCGATCGCGAGGAAGAGGGTGATCTGCTGCGCTTCCTGCGCGGCGGCAGCGTCGTGATCAGGTCGCCGGGCCTACGCGAGGACCGCCTCGACCCCTCGCGTGAGCCGGCTGTCCCCTTCGGCTACCTGACCGACGGCAACTGGATCTGGCCGATGGAGCTCGCCTACTACCTCGAGCAGCACCGCGTCCTGCCCCAGGCCGAGCTCCTCGAGCACATCCGCGCCAGCGATTTCACCGCCGCCGAACCAGGCATCTCTGTGGCGGAAGCCGCCCACCGGGTGCTCAAAGGCGAATAGGAGAAGTGATCCTCAAAGCCAGCCCGCGCGCTTGAAGCGCCGGTAGAGCAGCGTGCAGGCGACGAGGATGATGACCAGCACGAAGGGATAGCCGAAGCGCCAGTGCAGCTCCGGCATGTCATCGAAGTTCATCCCGTAGATGCCGGCGATCATCGTCGGCACGGCGAGGATCGCCACCCAGGCGGAGATCTTTCGCATGTCTTCGTTCTGGCGGACGGAGACCTGGGTGAGGTTGGCGTGCAGGGCGCTGCCGAGCAGCTCGCGGAAGCCGGCGATGCGGCCGCCGACGCGGCGAAGGTGGTCGTGGACGTCGCGGTAGTACTCACTCAGCTCGTCCGGCACGACCTCGAAATGACCGCGGGAGATCTCGTCGACGACAGCGGCGAGCGGCGCCACCGCGGCATTGAAGTCGAGTACCTCGCGCTCCAGCTTGTAGATCCGCTCGACCGGGTTGCTTTGATCCTCGGAGAAGACCTGGCGCTCAACCTGCTGGATGTCGACGTCGATTCCCTGGGCCGCTTCTTCGTAGCCGTCAACCACTTGGTCGAGGATCGCGTAGAGCACCATGCCGACACCGTGCTCGAGCAGGTCCGGGCGCTGCTCGATCCTCGCCCGGACGGCGCTCAGGTCCCCCTTCCCGTGGCGGACCGTGATGATGAAGGCCGGGTTGACGAAGATCAGCAGCTCGCCGAGCTCGATCACCTCGTCCGGGTCGACGTAATGGGCGGTCTTGACGACGACGAGCAGCGTGTCCCCGTAGAGCTCGACCTTCGGTCGCTGATGCGCTTTGACGGCGTCCTCGACCGCCAGCTCGTGCAGGTCGAACTCGCCGGCGATCGCCTCGAACTCCTCGGCTGTCGGCTCGAAGACGCCGAGCCAGACGAAGGCGCCCTCGTCGCGAGCGGCCTTGCCGGCGTGCTCCAAGGGAAGGTCGCCGTCGCGACGTTGACCATCCTCATAGACGGCGCAGTTGACGATCACAAGACCAGTATCGCCCCCTATGCGGCTGCTTTGGAGCCGTTCGCGGTCACGAACAGCCGGTCCTCGGGGCCGGGGCGCAGGATCAGCACCTCGGCCGGGGCCTTCTCCAGGAGCCAGACGAGATCATCACCCGAGAAGCCGGCGCCAGCCTCGGCGGTTGCGGGGACGACGACACGGTCGAAGCTCTCGCGGTCGAGCAGCCGCTCCAGGGCGTGGCGGTAGGAGCGGCCGCGCTCGATCCGGGAATCGACCGCCACCTCCTGGGCGACGGCGCGCTGCTCGATCGCCTCCAGCAGCGGCATCGCCTTCGCCGCTTCGGCCGGGATCGAGCAATCGAGCGGCAGTTGCTTCGGTACCGCGGCCAGGTAGGCGGGCATCAGCGTCGCCCCCTCGGCCCGCGCCAGGCGCAGCGCGGCGTCGACGGCGCGGCGGGAGATGGCCGTGCCGGTGAAGGGCAGAAGGATCTGGTGGACGACCTGGGGCTGCTCTGAGCGGCGGCCGCGCAGCCGCGAGCGCGCAATCAGGTAGCCGCCGAGCAGCCCGAGCACCAGCGCGACGCCGATCAGAACCCGCTCGACGCTCACTCTGTCCCCTTCTCCTTCTGCCCGCGGTGGGCGACGATCCGCACGTCGACCCCCGGCGGGGCGGCCTCCATCAGGCGCAGCGGCAGCGGCTCGCGGAGCCTCGCCAGGCCCCGGCGTGGGCGCGACTCGCCGATCATGATGTAGGTGGAGCCGCGCTCCCGGACGACCTGCGCAGCGCCGTCGACGAGGCTGTCGTTCTCCTCGATCAGGAAGTTGGCGCCGAGCACCGAGGCGAGGTGGCGCAGCGCGGTCACCTGCCGCTCGACCTCCCCCTCGATCGGCTGGTTGGGTGGCTTCACCCAGAGCAGGTCCAGGTCGGTGCCGAGCCGCTGCGCCGAGCGCCAGGCTCGCCGCACCAGGCGCTGGGAGGAAGGCTGAGGGCGGACCAGCGCCAGCAGGCGCTCGCCAACTGCTTTCGGGGCCTCGGCGGCGACACGCTCTTCGCGGGTGCCCAGCGGCTCCTCGACCACGAGGCGCTTCGCCTCAACCTCTTGTGCCACTTGGCGCAACGCCACCTCACGCAGCGCCAGCAGGTTCTCCACGGTGAAAAAGTTGCTCAGCGCCGCCTCGATGTTTTGGCCGGGATAGACCTTCCCCGCCTGCAGGCGGGCGATCAGCGCCTGCGGGGTGAGGTCGATCAGGACCACCTCGTCGGCCTCGCCGAGCACCGCGTCGGGGATCGTCTCCCTCACCCGCGTCCCGGTCAGCTCGGCGACCTGGTCGTTGAGCGACTCGAGGTGCTGGACGTTGACGGTGGAGAAGACGTCGATCCCCGCGGTGAGCACCTCGCGCACGTCCTCGTAGCGCTTCTCGTGTTCGACCCCCGGCGCGTTGCTGTGCGCCAGCTCGTCGATCAGCGCCAGCTCAGGAGCTCGAGAGAGAAGCGCCGGCAGATCCATCTCTTCCAGCTCGGTGTCGCGGTAGGTGATGTGGCGCCGGGAAACGGTCTCCAGGCCCTCCGCCACGGCCGAGGTCTCAGGCCGCTTGTGGGGCTCCATGTAGCCGATCGCCACGTCGCGCCCGGCGTCCGCTTCGGCGTGGCCCTCCTGCAGCATCCGGTAGGTCTTGCCGACCCCGGCCGCCATGCCGATGAAGACCTTGAAGTGCCCGGTGCCCATCTCAAGCACCGAAGAGATTGTGGATCACGAGGTCGAGCAGCTTGATCCCGAGGAAGGGGACGATCAGGCCGCCGAGGCCGTAGATCAGCATGTTGCGGCGCAGCAGCGCCGTCGCGCCGATCGGCCGGTAGCGAACCCCGCGCAGGGCGAGCGGCACCAGCAGAGGGATGACCAGCGCGTTGAAGACGATCGCGGAGAGGATCGCCGAGAGCGGCGTGCCGAGCGACATGACGTTGAGCGCGTCGAGCGGGCCGCGCTCGCCAGGGTTGGCGGCGTAGGTGAAGGCGAAGATCGCCGGCAGGATCGCGAAGTACTTGGCGACGTCGTTGGCGATCGAGAAGGTGGTCAGGGCGCCGCGGGTGATCAGGAGCTGCTTGCCGATCTCGACGATCTCGATGAGCTTGGTGGGATTGGAGTCGAGGTCGACCATGTTGCCCGCCTCACGCGCCGCCTGGGTGCCGGTGTTCATCGCCACACCGACGTCGGACTGCGCCAGGGCGGGCGCGTCGTTGGTGCCGTCGCCGGCCATCGCGACCATCCGGCCTTCGGCCTGATGGCCGCGGATCAGCTCCAGCTTCTGCTCCGGCGTCGCTTCCGGTAAGAAGTCGTCGACCCCCGACTCCGCGGCGATCCTGGCGGCGGTGAGGCGATTGTCGCCGGTCACCATCACCGTGCTGATTCCCATCCGGCGCAGCTCCTCGAAGCGGGCTTGCATCCCCTCCTTGACGATGTCCTTCAGATAGACGACGCCGAGCACGTGGTTGTCGCGGCAGACCGCCAGCGGGGTGCCGCCGTCGCGGCCGATCAGGTCGAGCTGCTCGCGCAGGTCGGCGGGCGGGCGTCCGCCCTGCTCCTCGACGAAGGCGACGATCGCGTCGCCGGCGCCCTTGCGGTACTGGTTGCCATTGACGTCGACGCCGCTCATCCGCGTCTCGGCGGAGAAGGGGATGAAGTGCGCCTCGTGCGACCTCAGCTCGCGCTCGCGAATCCCGTACTGCTTGGCCAACACGACGATCGAGCGACCCTCCGGCGTCTCGTCGGCGAGCGAGGAGAGCTGCGCCGCTTCGGCCAGCTCCGACTCCTCGATCCCGGGCATCGGGATGAACAGGGTCGCCTCGCGGTTGCCCAGCGTGATCGTGCCCGTCTTGTCGAGCAGCAGCACGTCGACGTCACCGCTTGCCTCGACCGAGCGACCGGAAAGGGCGAGGACGTTGTGGCGGACGAGGCGGTCCATGCCGGCGATCCCGATCGCCGAAAGCAGGGCTCCGATCGTGGTCGGGATCAGCGCCACGAGCAGCGCGATCAGGGTTACGACCGAGGCGTCGGTTCCCGAAAAGTCGGCGAAGGGACGCAGGGCGACGACGACGGCGAGGAAGACCAGGGTGAGGCCGACGAGGAGGATGTTGAGGGCGATCTCGTTCGGCGTTTTGCGCCGCTCCGCTCCCTCGACCAGAGCGATCATCTTGTCGAGGAAGCTCTGTCCTGGCTCCTGGGTGACCTCGACCACGATCCGGTCGGAGAGCACGCGGGTGCCACCGGTGACAGCGGAGCGGTCGCCGCCCGACTCGCGCACGACCGGCGCCGACTCACCGGTGATCGCCGACTCGTCGACCGAGGCGATCCCCTCGATCACGGTCCCGTCGCCGGGAATCGTCTCGCCCGCCTCGACCACGACCACGTCGCCGCGCCGCAGCTCGGAGGCGGGCTTCTCGCCACCGTCGCGAAGCCGAGCAACCGTCTCGGTGCGCATCGCGCGCAGCGCGTCGGCCTGGGCCTTGCCGCGGCCCTCGGCCAGCGCCTCGGCGAAGTTGGCGAAGATCACCGTCAGCCAAAGCCAGGCCCCGATCGAGAATGAGAACCAGGCGGGATCATCGCCGCCACCCAGCGGTGGCCCGCCGAAGACCTGGATCAACCAGCCAACGCTGGTGATGACGGCGCCGATCTCGACCACGAGCATCACCGGGTTGTGAAGCTGGTGGCGGGGATCGAGCTTCGCCAGCGAGTCGAGCGCCGCCCGCAGGACGATCGCGCGGTCGAACAGCGAGCGGGGCCTGTTGCGCAGCGTCTCGTCGGTCATCGATCCGCCGTTTCGTGGAGTTGGTCGAGGGCGAGGTTGAGCTCGAGCACGTTGACGCCCGGCTCGCCGAAGAGGCCGAGGAAACGGTCATCGGTGTGCCAGCCGATCAGGTCGAGCACCTGGTCCAGAAACAGGTCACGAACCGATGCCACCCGGTGCGCCTGGATGCGGGCGTTGGCCTCGGAGATGTGGGCGTCCACCCCGGAGGCCGAGGTGGTGACGGCATCCACGGGAACATCGCCCCTGGCGAGACCGGGGGCGTAGCGCCGCTCGCGTGCCAGGTAGGCCTTCAATTCCTCTGCGAAGAATTCCGACAGCTCCCTGCTGTTCGGCCCCAGGTTGTTGAAGTAGGTGACGTCGGCGCTGTATTCGGTTGCCGAAGGACGGCTCTGAAAGTAACGCGGCAGGCCACGGAAGTCCTGCCCGATCAGCTTCGAGCCGACCAGCTTGCCGTCGAGCTCGACCCTGCTGCCGTTCGCGGCGTGCGGGAACAGCACCTGCGAGACGCCGGTGGTGAGGAGCGGATAGGCGACCCCGAGCAGCAGGGTGAGGAAGACGATCGCGATCGCCGCGGTGATCAGGTCTTTGCGCAGTACGTTCATCAGAAGAGCTGGTCGGTCAGTCCCTGCACCACGGGGCCGAGTAGGAGAGCCGGAAAGAAGGTGAGCGCGGCGACGATCACGACGACGCCGATGAGGAGGACGACGAAGGTGGGTGAGTCGGCACGGAAGGTGCCGACGCCGGCCGGGGCGATCCTCTTGCCGGCCAACGAGCCCGCGACAGCGAGCGTCGCGATCATCGGCAGGAAGCGGGCGAACAACATCACCAGCCCGCCGAGCAGGTTGGCGAAGTCATACCCGTAGGCGCCGGCATTGCCCGGCGCGTTTGGCTGGATGAAGCCGGTGTAACCGGCGAAGGCCGAGCCGTTGTTGTTGGCCTGCGACATGTAGGCGTAGAGCGACTCGGAGAACCCCTGTGGGCCGGCGTTGTAGATCGACTGCGTGCCGTCGGGACTGGCCACAGCCCAGGCCGTCGCGAACAGCACCAGCAACGGAGTCACCAACACGCCAACCAGGACCAGCTTCACCTCCCGCGACTCGATCTTCTTGCCGAGGAACTCGGGGGTGCGCCCGACCATCAGGCCGGCGATGAAGACGGTGAGCAGGACGAAGAGCAGCATGTAGTAGAGGCCCGAGCCGACCCCGCCGAAGACCACCTCGCCGGTGCCCATATTGGCCAGCGGCACGAGGCCACCGACCCCCGTCAGCGAGTCCAGGGCACCGTTGACAGCTCCGCAGGAGGTGACAGTGGTGACGGCCGTCCACAGGGAGGTGTCGGCGATGCCGAAGCGCTGCTCCTTGCCCTCCATGTTGCCGCCGGTCGAGCCATCGAACGAGTGAGTGAGAACGCCGGCGTGGTGTTGCGCCGGGCTGCCATGCTGCTCGGCGGTGTAGACGACGGCGACCGCGACGACGAACATCGCCATCATCGCCGCGTACAGCGCCCAGCCCTGGCGGCGGTTGCCGATCATGCGGCCGAAGGTGTAGGTGAGGCTTGCCGGGATGACCAGGATCAGCAACAGCTCGACGAGGTTGGTCAGGCCACTCGGGTTCTCGAACGGCATCGCGCTGTTGACGTTGAAGAAGCCACCGCCGTTGGTCCCCAGCTCCTTGATCGCCTCCTGGGAGGCGACCGGGCCGAGGGCGAGCGTCTGCGTCCCCCCGGCGAGCGCGTGGAAGGCCTGCGAGCCGTCGAGGGTCTGGATCACGCCCTGGGAGACGAGGAGCAGAGCGGCGACGAGGGAGATCGGCAGGAGGATGTAGAGGTTGATCCGAACCAGGTCCGACCAGAAGTTGCCCAGCACCGCGCCCGAGCGGGCGGCGAAGCCGCGGATCACGGCGGCGAGCGCGGCGATGCCGACCGCGGCGGAGACGAAATTCTGCACCGTCAGCCCCGCCATCTGGACGAAGTAGGTAAGGGTCGTCTCGCCGCCGTAGTACTGCCAGTTGGTGTTGGTGACGAAAGAGGAGGCGGTGTTGAAGCTGAGGTTCCAGGGAGCGGAGCCGAAGCCCTCCGGGTTGAGCGGCTGCACGCTCTGGCTGCGCAGCATCAGGTAGAGGACCAGCCAGGAGAGCAGGCTGAAGACGACAATCGAGCGCGCGTAGGCCTTCCAGTCCTGCCCGTCGCCGGGCCGCACACGCAGCACCCGGTAGGCGAAGCGCTCGATCGGCCCGACTGCGGGAGTAAGAAAGACCGGTTCTCCCTGGAAGACGCGGGCGATGTAACCGCCGAGGACCGGCACCAAAGCGGTGAGGACGAGCAGGAAGACGACGATCTGCGCCCAGCCCTGGATCATCGAACCCGGTCCAGTGCTCCGATCGCGGCGTAGAGCAGCGCGAAGGCGACAAGGGCCAGTGCGATCGAGACGAGGTCCACACTCCGAGCATGCGCCCACCCCCGTCAAGGCCGCATAAAGGAAGCGCCCGTGCGTATACAGATTTCGTAAAGGTTGCTCTAGCCCGCGAAGCGGTAGCCGACGCCCGGGTCAGTACGGATGTATCTGGGCCCGTCCGCCGGCTCGATCTTGCGGCGCAGGTTGGCGACGTGGGCGCGCAGGACCTGTACGTCGTCTTCGTACTCCACACCCCACACCTCGACCAGCAGTGAGCGGTGGGTCATCAGGCGGCCGCGGTTCTGGGCGAGGCAGCGCAGCAGCTCGAACTCGGTCGGGGTGAGGTGCACCGGCTCCCCGTCGCGTCGCACAACTCGAGCGACGAGGTCGACCTCCAAGCCGTCGGCGACGATGGTCGGCTCTGATGCTTCGGGCTTGGCGCGCCTCAGCACTGCCTCGAGCCGCGCCACCAGCTCCGGCGGCCCGAAAGGCTTGGTCACGTAGTCGTCGGCGCCCGCCGCCAGGGCGCGCACCTTCGCCTCCTCCTCCCCCACCGCGGAGAGGACGATGATCGGCATCTCACTCCACTCGCGCAGCCGCCGCGTCACCTCGACCCCATCGAGGTCGGGCAGCATCAGGTCGAGGATCGCCGCAGCGGGCGGCTTCACCGCGGCGCGGTCGAGCGCCTCCTCGCCGGTCGCCGCCGTGACCGCCTCGTAGCCGGCATCGCGCAGGATCACCCGCAGGGCGCGGAGGATCTGCGGCTCGTCGTCGCAGACGAGCACCCGGGTTGCCTCGTTCATGCGCCGTCCCCCTCCCGTGGAGGCAGGGTGACGACGAAGCTCGTGCCCTGTCCGGGTAACGACTCGATCGCTATCTCGCCCCCGTTTGCCTCGACGAACCCCTTGGCGATCGCCAAGCCCAGGCCCGAGCCGGCGTTGGCCGTGTCGCCGCGTTGAAACGGCTCGAAGATCCGCTGCCACTCGCTCTCGGGTATTCCCGGCCCCTGGTCGACGATGCGGACGACGATATTGCCGCCGACCAGCCGCGACTTGGCCGAGACGGGCCGCCCGCCGCCGTAGCGGACCGCGTTCTCGAGCAGGTTCGCGAAAGCGCGCTCGAGCTGAGCGGCATCGGCGTCGGTCAACGGCAGGTCAGGGTCGATCGCCAGCCGAACCGACTCCCGGCCCGCCACTCCTTCCCGCGCCGCATCCAACACCTCGGCGAGATCGACGGGCTCACGGTGCGGCTCGGCCTTGCCAGCTTCCAGGCGGGACATGTCGAGCAGGTTCTCGACCAGGCGGGAGAGGCGGTTGCCCTCGCCGACGATCGCGGCGCTCAACTCCGCCCGCTCGTCCTCGGTCAGGGTCTCGGACCCGAGCGCGGAGCCGCCTGCGATGATCGACGTAAGGGGCGTCCGCAGGTCGTGCGAGATCGAACGCAACAGGGCGGTCTTCAGCTCGTCGCTGCGGCGCAGCGCCTCCGCCTCGACCGCCTCGGCCTGCATCCGATCGCGCTCGCGGGTCAGAGCGGCCAGCTCGGCCAGAGCGCGGTCGGCCTCCCCACGCCGGCGGTCGGCCTCCACAGCCCGAGCCCGGGCGAGCTCGCCAACCGTGCTGCTGACGATCGCCGCGATCACGAACACCGTCAGAGCAACCCAGTTGTCCCCGTCGGCAATCGTGAAGCGGTGCAACGGCGGGATGTGGAAGAAGTTGAAGGCAGCGGCGCTGGCCACAGACGCCAACAACCCGAGCCGCAACCCCCAGACGATCGAGATCAACAGGATCGCCGGCAGGTAGACGATTCCCAGCGAGACAACCGGCGCCACCGACTTGAGTGGATAGACGAGCAACGTCCCCAGCGCAACCGCAGCGAGCGTCGCGACCAAGCCGAGCCACGAAGGCGGCGGCTCGCTGCTCAAACCAATAGGGATCTCGCGTCTGCGCATCGTGTCAGCGCAAGCAGTATCCCTCTCTATCTCGCGGCGCAAAGGCGCTCGCGGGCGATCCAGTCGGCGCCGCGCGGGACCTTGCGCTGCCCGCGGGGAGGACCGACGCACTCGCGAGAGCGCGGCCGGCCCTCGGGGCGGAGGAGCGGGGTCGCGACGCTAGAGAGCAGCATCGGAACCGGGTCCACCGGCGTGTCGTAGCGGCGCACCTCGAAGTGCAGATGCGGCCCGGTCGAGTGCCCCGTCGAGCCGACGTAGCCGATCCGCGTGCCGCCGACGACCTGCTCGCCGACCCAGGTCGTGATCTCCGATAGGTGGGCGTACCAGGTGGTGTAGCCGAGCCGGTGCTGGACCACGACCAGATTCCCGTAGCCGCCGTAGTTGTAGGCGGCGTAGATCGTCGTGCCGCGGCCTGCGGCGCCGACGCGCGTTCCGTAGGGGACCGGGAAGTCGAGCCCGTCATGGGTGCCGCCACCTCCACGCGGTGCGCCGAAGCCGTCGCCGATCGGGCCGGGGACCGGCCGCAGGAAGCGCACCGGACCGCTCGGGTAGCTCACAGGCTGGCTCGTGGACTCCCCGCCCGAGCGCAGCGAGCGGATCGTCGCCGGCCCGGCGAGCCCGTCGACCGCGATGCCGGCGTCCTTCTGCGCCCGCCGCACCGCGCCCCTGGTCAGCGGCCCGAAGAACCCATCGGCCCTGCCCGGCCCGTGGCCGGCGCGCTGGAGCAGGAACTGCAGCGACGCGACGTCCCAGCCGCGGTTACCGAACCGCATCACCCGGCTGCCCAGCCCCGGCCTCCCCCGCCAGCCGAGCGCCCGCCGCGTGCGCGGCCCCGCGATGCCATCCGCGGACAGGCCCCGGCGGTGCTGGAAGGCGGTGACGCCACGCCGGGTCAGGGGCCCCTTGATCCCGTCGACGAAGCCCGCGTAGAGATGCAGCGCCTTCAGCGCCGCCTGCAGAGCAGCCACGTTTGCGGGTGAGGCATCGGCGCGCGAAGGAACGGCGATCGCGACGACGATCAGCGCCGATGCACCGATTCCCAGAATCGGACGCATCACCCAATAGTCGGTAATCCCGCCGCGACCTACAACCCCCGCAAGGATGTATGCATGCAGCCGACGCCGACGCCCCGCTCGATCCAGCGCACCTACCTGACGCTGCTGCTCGGCAACACCCTGGCGGCGTCGTTCATTTGGGGGATCAACACGATCTTCCTGCTCGACGCGGGACTCTCCAACCTGGAGGCGTTCGCGGCCAACGCCTTCTTCACCGCCGGAATGGTGCTGTTCGAGGTGCCGACCGGGATCGTCGCCGACACGGTCGGGCGGCGGCGCTCCTACCTGCTCGGCACGGTCACGCTGACCCTCTCGACCTTCCTCTACGTGCTCCTCTGGCAGGTCAAGGCGCCCTTTTGGGAGTGGGCCGTCGCCTCGATGCTGCTCGGCCTCGGCTTCACCTTCTTCTCAGGGGCGGTCGAGGCGTGGCTGGTCGATGCACTCACCGCGGCGGGCTTCACCGGTGGGATGGAGACCGTCTTCGGCCGCGGCCAGATCGTCTCCGGGGCGGCGATGCTGACCGGTTCGGTGGCCGGGGGCTTCATCGCGCAGCAGACCAGTCTGGGCGTGCCGTTCGTGCTCCGCGGCCTGATCCTGATCGTGATGTTCGGCCTCGCCTTCAGGCTGATGCACGACATCGGCTTCGCCCCTGAGAAGGGCGGCCGACCGCTGGCTGAGATGCGGAAGATCGCCGCCAACTCGATCGAGTACGGCTGGCGGGTCCCCGCGGTCAAGTGGCTGATGGTCGAGGCCCTCTTCACCGGTGGGGTCGGCATCTACGCCTTCTACGCCCTGCAGCCCTATCTGCTGGAGCTCTATGGCGACCCGCAGGCCTACCAGGTCGCCGGCCTGGTGGCGGCAATCGTCGCCGGGGCGCAGATCGCCGGCGGGATAGCGGCCCCCCGCATCCGCCGCCTCTTCCAGCGCCGTACCTCGGCGCTGATCGTCACCGCGGGGCTCAGCGTGATCACCCTGGGCCTTATCGGCCTGGTCGAGAGCTTCTGGGCGGTGATCGGCCTGATCGTCATCTGGGGACTGCTGTTCGCCGCGACGCTGCCGATTCGCCAGACCTACCTCAACGGCCTTATCCCCTCACGGCAGCGGGCGACGATCCTCTCCTTCGACTCGATGATGTCCTCCACCGGCGGGGTCTGGACCCAGCCGCTGCTCGGCCGCGCAGCCGACGTCTGGGGATACGCGCCCTCCTACCTGATGGGAGCCGGAATCTCGATTCTGGCGCTTCCCTGCCTCGCCCTCTCCAGACGAGAGAACGCTCCGGCGGACACGCTCGACATCTCCGACGCCCAGGTCGCGCCGCAGCCTGGCTGAGCTTTACTCTCGCGACATGGGCGCGGCGCTCGGCTGGGGAGCTTTGGCGGCATCTTCGCTCGTGCTCGGCGCGGCCCTTGCCTTTGCTCGGCGCTGGCCGGATAGACAGATCGGGCTCGTCCTCGCCTTCGGCGCCGGGGCGCTGATCAGCGCGGTCAGCTTCGAGCTGGCGGCCGAGGGCCTCGAGATAGGGAGCCTTGGGGCGACCGCGGGCGGGCTGGCGGTCGGGGCACTCACCTACTTCGCCCTCGACGGGCTGATCGCCAAGCGCTACTCAGCGGGCCGCGGCCGCGCCGGCCGGAGCAGTGGATCGGATCCGGGAATCGCCCTGGCGCTCGGCGCCTTCCTCGACGGCATCCCCGAGCAGCTCGTCCTCGGAATCGGCTTGGCCGGGGGTGAGGGGGTCGGCATCGGCCTGCTCGTCGCGATCTTCGTCTCCAACCTGCCCGAGGCGATCGGCTCGGCGAGCGAGATGCGGAGCACCGGCGTCGACCGACGCAGGGTCCTGCTGCTGTGGAGCGCGGTGGCGGCGATCTGCGTCCTCGCCAGCGCCGTCGGGTACGGGATCGCCGACGCAACCTCGGGCGAGCTCCGCGCCGGCATCGACGGCTTCGCCGCCGGCGCCCTCCTGGTCATGCTGATCGACTCGATGATCCCCGAAGCGACTCGGGACGCCGGACGAGTAGCCGGCCTCGTCACCACCCTCGGGTTCGCCGTCGCGACGGCTCTCTCGAGCCTCTCCTAAGTTTGAGCAGGATTGCCAAGGGGCAATGATCGGCAACATGGGTACCAGCGAGGCCGCCGACCGCTACTCGCATCGCTTCGGCGAGTCGCCGCCGCTCTCGCTCGGAGTCGAGGAGGAGCTGCTGCTCATCGACGAGCGGCGCGAGTTGAGGACGGCAAGCGAGGCGGTCCTCGACAAGGTCCCACCCGCTCTCTCCGACCGGGTCTCCTCGGAGATCTTCACCGAACAGATCGAGTTGAAGACCGGCGTCTGCCACAGCGCCGAGGAGGTGCTCGCGGAGCTGCGTGAGACCAGGAGGGTGGTCCGCGAGATCGGCTTCGACCTGATGGGATCCGGCCTGCACCCAACAGCCTCGGCGGGGGCAGAGCTGGTCGCTAAGCCCCGCTACGACGTCGTCCGCAAGGACTTCGGCGACCTCTTGCGGACCCCGCCGTGTGGTCTCCACGTTCACGTCGGCATCCCCGACCCCGACGTCGCCGTGCACCTGACCAACGCCTTCCGCCTCTACCTACCGGCGCTGCAGGCACTGAGCGCCAACTCACCCTTCCGCGAAGGAGCGGACTCCGGTCACGCCAGTGCCCGCACCTCCGTCGTACGCAGCTACCCCCGCTTCCAGGTGCCGCGCCATTTCGACGACTACGAGGACTTCTGCCAGGTGGCCGATCAGCTGATCGCCGCTGCCGGCGTCGGTGACTACACCTACATCTGGTGGGATGTTCGCCCCCATCCCAAGCTCGGCACGGTCGAGGTGCGCGCCTTGGACGTGCCGACCGACGTCGTGACCTCGAGTGCGATCGCCGCCCTGATCCAGGCGATCGCGGCAAAGGAGCTCGACGACCCGACTGCGCCGGGGCTCTACCGCGAGGCACTGGAGGAGTCTTACTTTCAAGCCGCAAGCCACGGGCTCCAAGCAGAGATCATCCTCGACGAGGAGACCCCGGCACCCGCTCGGGAGGTGATCGACCGGATGTTGGCGACGGTTCGCCCTTACGCCCGCGAGCTTGGCGTGGACGGCGCGCTCGAGGAGATGGAGAGGATCGTGCGCGAGGGCAATGGCGCTGACGATCAGCGACGGGTCCATCGCCAAGCTGGGATGGATCGCCTGCTGGAGGATCTTGTGGCGCGCGCGGTCCCCTGACCCTCTCGGCCTGATCCACGTAGCCTTACCCGACCGTGAAGCGGATCAGGAAAGCGCTGCCGCTTGCCTTTGCGAGCTTCGCCCTGGCGGCCCTGGGCAGTGACGTTGCGGCGGGCCAGGCGGTGCCCTGGGGATACAGCTGCATCCCTGCCTCGGCAGGCGTGACGAGGACGAGCTCGACCTGTGGCGCGACCCTGGCAGACGACCGTGCGATCGCGCCCCCGAACGCTCCGGCTGCGGTGAAGGACGCGATCGCCGCGGCCAACCGGCTCGTCGACAAGCCCTATGTCTGGGGTGGTGGGCACGCGAGCTGGTGGGCACGCGGATACGACTGCTCCGGTGCCGTCGGCTTCGCCCTGCACGGCGGCGGCCTGCTCGAAACGACGATGGTCTCTGGACAGCTCGCCTACTGGGGGCTCGCCGGGCTCGGTCGCTGGATCACTGTCTACGCCAACCAAAAACACGTCTACATGGTGATCGCGGGACTGCGCTTCGATACGCGGGGCAACCCTCCGGGCGTAACCGGCCCCCGCTGGCACACCGACAAAGTCGACCCGCGGAAGTTCGCCGCGCGCCACCCGATTGGCCTCTAGGCCGATGGGCGAGTGGTCCGATCCAGGTCGCGTCACCGAGTACCTCTCGCGCGAGATACCCCACCGTTCGACGGCCGAGGAGATGCTGCTGGCCGCATTGCCCGAGCGGGTCGAGCGGGTCCTCGACCTCGGCACCGGCGATGGCCGTCTGCTGTCGATCGTCAAGGACCGCCATCCTCGGACCGCCGCGATCGGGCTGGACTCCTCCGAGCCGATGCTCGCGCGGGCCGCTGAGCGGTTCGGTGGCGATCCGCGGGTCGAGGTGCGCGCGCACGAGCTGGATGCGCCGCTATCGGAGACCGGCCAGTTCGACGCGGTCGTCTCCGGCCTGGCGATCCATCACCTGGAGGATCCCCGCAAGCGTGAGCTGTTCGCCGAAGTCCACGCCCTCCTCGTCCCGGGCGGGGTCTTCGCCAACCTCGACCTGGTCAGCCCGCCATCGGCGCGATTCCACGAGCGCTTCCGCCGTGAGATCGGCCGCAGCGAGGACGACCCCAGCGACCGGCTCGCCGATCTCTCAGCGCAACTCGACTGGTTGCGCGAGGCTGGCTTCGGCGAGGTCGAGTGTCACTTCAAGTGGCTCGAGTTGGCGCTGCTGGTCGCGGCAAAGACCTGAACGTAGTAGCGGTCGCCGATGAAGGTAAAGCGGTGCGCCTTGTCACAACTGAGTGGCGACGATCCCAAGCAACGCCACGATCACACCGCCGCCAATCTGCAGCAAGGTGCGATTCAGGGAGCCAAACGCGTCATGCATCTCTCGGCGAAGGGAACCGATCTCTTCGTGCATCTCGTTGCGCAGAGAACCGACCTCGGTGTGCATCTCTTTGCGGAGGGAGCCGATCTCTTCGTGCATGTCTTGGCGGAGGGCATTGTTGTCTTCCCGCAGAGATCCGACCTCGGTGCGGAGCTCCATCCGCAGGTCGCCGACGTCTTGGCGGACCAAGGCGATGTCGGCGCTGACCCGGTCGAAACCGTCGTCCAGCCGCTCATCTGTCCAGCTTTCTCTCATTGCCTCCATGCAATTTTACTGTAGACAGAGAGATGCGCGCGTATGGTGCGCAGAATCAAAATCTTTTGACACGTCCTATGCACGAAACCGGGTTTAGCCCGGCGGCGCGTGGGGTATTCCCGGGCGCATGACTGCAGCGGGAGCGATATTCCTCATTGCCGTGGGCGCGATCCTGCGCTACGCGACCAACGTCCACGTCGAGGGGGTCAGCCTCGACACGGTCGGCTTGATCCTGATGCTCGCCGGGATCGCCGGCCTGATCATCGGCCTGTGGCAATGGGCGACCTTGTCGCGCCGCCGACGCGAAGGTGACGTCGTCGTCGAAGAGCGCCGCGACGTGCGCCAATCTCCGCCTTATTAGGCGCCGGCCCAGCCGGCTCGCCAGGCGACGTTTAGACGTTATGCAGCCCCGGGTAGCTTCCCACCGTCCAGATAGTCCATAGGAGGAGAGAAGCAGTCATGTTCAGGTGTGAGAGGTGCGGCAGCCGCTACAGCGCGATACACGCCGCCACGATGGAGAATTGCCCGCGCTGCATGGTTCGCGACAGGACGACGTCGCCGCTGACCTTCAAGGCCTTCCAGCAGTTGCCCGATCGGAGCGAAGCGGAAGACGAGGGAGACCATCCGCCCGCTTACCGCGTGAGCACAGCGAGCTCCGGCTCGCTGGGGTAATCGGCCAGCTCCAAAGCGTCGCCAAGCACCTCGTGCATCGCCGCCTGCTCGCGCGGCGAGAGGTTCTGCCTCCAACCCCCGGGGCGCGCGGACCGCGCTTCCCGCAAGGGACCGCGAGACCGTGCCGGAAGCTCCTCGAAGCGATGGCGCGCGACGCTCTCGGCCACCCCCGCCGGGTCGACCCCAATCGTCGCGCAGATCTCCTCGAGCCTCTCCTCGGGGCGCTCGCGCAGATCCTCGTAACGAACCAGAACCCGGTCTTCCGGCCCGCGGCTGCGGAAGGCCTCGAGCGCCGCCTCGGTTCGGTAGGCCCAAACGCTCGACAGCCAGCGGATCAGCGGTAGCCGACCCTCGGACGTGACCGGGAAGGCACCGCCATCGATCGCCCATGAGCCCTCCTGATAGGCGTCGAGCCAGGAATCGACCACGTCGCGACCGTCACGCAGCAGGAACACAAGCTTCGATTGCGGGAAGAGCTCGGCCAGCAGCGGCGCCACATGGGAACCCGGCTCCTTGACCACATAAGTGGGCATGCCTGCGAAGTCGCCCACAGCTTCGCCGGCCTGCGCCTCGAAACGCGCTTGGATCAGCGCCCGTAGCGGCTCCCACCAGCTGTCACGGTGCTGCTCGGCGAAGAAGTAGCCGGGCTCCTCGCGCTTCAGCTCGAGCAAGGTCTTCAGCTCCGGGGTGCCCTCTTCCGATGCCGCCCAGGCCAGCGGGATCGGCCGCCACACACCCAGGTGATGGCCGAGGTGGGGATCGTCGATCGGCACCACCCCCTCGAACTCGGACAGCATCCTCAAGAGCCAGGTGCTGCCGCTGCGCGAGGAGCCGAAGATCCAAACCAGCCGATCCATGGTGCGCACGTCCTTACCCCGATTGAGGAATTTAAACCGTCCTTGCAGACAGGCTCTTACTCGAGGACGACCTCGGCCGCGGGCTTGTCCTCCCGCAGGCCCTTGAACGAGCCATGACGCACGAGACCATCGCCGGTCAGCTCGCGGTACTCGACCTCAGCGACGAGCTCGGGCTCGACGAAACGCGCCTCTCTCGGCTTGGGCACCGTGCCTCGGACGAAGGGACTCGTCTTGCGCGCCAGCGGAGCGAGCCGCTCGCCCAGCGTGGCGAGGCTCTGCTCGGTGAACCCGGTGCCGACCTTGCCGCCGTAGCGCAGCTCGCCGTCCTCGTAGTAGCCGACCAGCAGCGATCCCAGCGCCCCCTTGCGCTGGCCCTGGCCCGGCTGCCAGCCGCCGATGACGAACTCCTGGCGGCCGACGTTCTTCACCTTCAGCCACTCGCCGGTCCGCTTACCGGGCGAGTAGGCGCTGCCGAGGCGCTTGAGGACGAGGCCCTCCAGCCCCTGCTCCCCGCTCGCGGCCAGCAGCTCCGTGGCGCGGCCGGTCGAGTAGCCGGGCGTCTGCCAGCTCTCCCCGTCCAGCTGCTGCGCCTCGAGCAGCTCGCGCCGCCGTCGGTAGGGCTCCGCCATCAGGTTCTCGCCGTCGAGGTGGAGCAGGTCGAAGATGACGTAGGTCACCGGGTAGGTCTTCATGCGACTACGGACGACGGTCACCGCGGTCTGGTGGATGCGCTGCTGCAGGCGGGAGAAGCTCGGCCGCCCCGCCTCGTCGAAGGCGACCAGCTCGCCGTCGAGGACGGCATCGCGGGCGCCGAGCTGGCGTGAGAGTCGCCGCACCTCGGGGTACTGGCGGGTGACGTCGCGGAGGTTGCGGGTCTGCAGGGCGAGCCGACCCGGCCGGCAGTAGGCGATCGCCCGCACGCCGTCCCACTTGATCTCGGTGGCCCAGCCTTTTTCGGAGACCGGCAGCTTGTCGAGCCGGGCGAGCATCGGAACGATCGACTCGGGGAACGGATCGCGCTCCTCGGCGGGCGGGTCCATGCGGTGGATCATCCAGTCCTTCCTCCCACCCGCCTGGAACAGCGCGTAGCGACCGTTGAGTCGCTCGCCGGAGAAGCTCACGATGACTTTCTTCTCCTCCCACTTATGACACTCGTAAGTGCCGCGGTCCCAGATCCTTATGCCGCCGGCGCCGTACTCACCAGCCGGAATCTCCCCCTCGAACTCCATGAAGTCGAGTGGATGGTCCTCGACGTGGACCGCTTTGCGGTTTTCGCTCGGGTCCTGCGGAATGCCGTTGGGGATCGCCCAGGAAACCGCCACCCCGTCGTGCTCGAGCCGCAGGTCCCAGTGCAGGCGGCGGGCGCTGTGTTCCTGGACGACGAAACGAGGGGCGCCTTTACTACTCACCCCACCGACGATAACCCGCTTCGGGAGCGGCGGGGCTCAGGTTTTGCGCTCGAGGTCGGCGGCCTCCTCGGCCTTCTCGTCGGCGTGCTCACGAGCCCTGTCGCGCTCCTCCTTGGCCTCGCCCTTTTTCTCCTCGAGGCGCCCTTCGCGGCGCAGCGAGGGGTCATCGGCGAGGTCTCCTGCGGCCTTCTTCGCCCTGCCGGTCAACTTGTCGAGAATGCCCATTTTTGGCTTCCTTCCTTCGATCTTCCGTGGAACCGACTGTTACCCCTGACCTAGTGCAATAAACGTCCGTAGACCGCATGAATCCGCCAAGCCGTGGCGGTAAGGTGCCCCGCAACAGACCTTCGAACGGGGAGAGCCGGATGAAACGAGTCGCACGGCAGTTGCTGGGATCGGGAGCCTTCGCGCTCCTCCTAATCGGCCTGGTCGCCGCACCGGGGGCCACGGCGGCGACGAGCGCCGCGAACTGCAAGCCCGCGCAGAACATCGAGGCGATCGTCGACGACTCGATCTCGATGGAATTCAGCGACGAGGGTCGCCTGCGGGTGCAGGCGATGAACCTGCTGATCGGCACGCTCGAGCCAAAGACGCAGCTCGGCGCGATCGAGTTCGGCTCCGAGCTCGGCACGCAGCCCGCCGCCAACACCGTCTTCCCACCCGAGCCGGTCGGGCCGAACGCGACCACCATGCGCAGCGCCCTCGATGCAGCGATCCACGCCGACAACGGCGCCACCGACTACAACTCCGCCTTCGCCAAGGCGGACGCCGACAACCCGGGCTCCGACGCGAAGATCTTCCTCACCGACGGGGGCAACACGGTTGGCGTCTACAGCGAAGCGCACCTGACCCACAACGTGCCGACCTACGTGATCGGCTTCGGCTCGGGCCTCTCCTCGGGCGAAGACCAGGCGCGACTGAAAAAAATCGCCAAAGACACGGGTGGCAAGTACTTCCCGGTCAAAGAAGCGAGTGAGCTGCAGGCGGTGATGAACAGCGTCGGCGCGGCGCTCACCTGCCAGACCCCACCGCGTCAGTTCACCGACACGCTCGCCCAGGGTCAGAGCAAACCGCACAGCGTCACCGTCGGCGCCGCGACCAAGACGCTCCAGATCACCCTCACCTGGACCAGCCCGCTGGACAAATTCAAGCTCGTCGGACTGCGACTGGTCGGCAAAAACGGCGTCCTCGCGGTTGCCTCGCGCGCCCCGGGCAAGCTGAAGGTGACCAAAACGACCAGCTCGACCTTCACCATCCTCAAGGTCTCGAAGCTGAGGAAAGGCACCCTGCGCTTCAAAGTGAAAGCGGCAAAGGTCGCTTCCGGCGCACCGAAAGCGACCCTCACCACCCAGGTCGGTCAGACCCGCCGCAAATAGGGCTCAGCTGGCGGGCTCATAGGTGAGCAGGGCGACCCCGTCGCCCACCACCTTCGAGTCCGCCAGCCGCAGCCGCTTCTTCTCGCTGACCTCACCGAAGAGGCGCTTGCCCTCGCCGAGCAGGACGGGGAAGACCATCAGCCGCAGCTCGTCGACCAGGTCGTGCTCGAGCAGGGCCTGGACGAGCTGGACGCTGCCGGCGACGAGGATCACGCCGTCGACCTCCTGCTTCAGCTTGGTGATCTCGTCCACCAGGTCGCCGCGCAGCACGGTCGAGTTGCTCCACTCGGCCTCCTCCAGGGTCGAGGAGACGACGTACTTCGGCATCGAGTTGAACTTGTCGGCGAACTCGCCCTCGCGCTCGGGCCAGGCCTCGGCGAACCCTTCGTAGGTCACCCGGCCGAGCAGCTGCGCCTCCGCCTCCATCGTCTCGTCGAGCTTGAACCGGTTGCCCTCCTCGCCGCGGTCGATCTCGAAGGTCCAGCCCCCGTGGCGATAGTCCTCGGACCCGCCCGGATCCTCGACCACGCCGTCGAGGGAGATGAACTCGGTTACCACGATCTTTCCCATCCTGACCTCCTTCGCTGGTTGATGTGCTTCCTGCTGCTACCGTAAACGTGTCGGGTTTGGCCCAACGCCACCCGAGAGGTTCCGTTTCCTCCGTGCGCTGCTTTGCGTCTAGGGGTCGCTGGATCTCCCCTATTCGCTCAAAAAGGAGCTCACATCAACAGTTCGTTCGCCGATCTCGGCGTTTCCAACCATGTCGTGCGCGCGCTCTCGCAGCGTGGCATCGACCAACCTTTTCCCGTCCAGCAGCTCGTCATCCAGGATGCGCTCGCCGGCCATGACCTGCTCGTCCAGTCCCCGACCGGTTCCGGCAAGACGCTCGCCTTCGGCGTGCCGCTCGTCGACCAGGTCGAGCCGGGCCTGAAGCACCTCTCCGCCCTCGTCCTCGCCCCCACCCGCGAGCTGGCCAGCCAGATCGTCGACGAGCTGGAGTCTGTCGCCAAAGCGCGACGACTGCGGATCGCCGCCGTCTACGGCGGCGTCGGCTTCGGCCCACAGAGCGCCGCGGCGAAGCGCGCCGACATCGTCGTCGCCACCCCGGGGCGGCTCGAGGATCTGATCGCGCGCGGCACGATCTCGCTCGCTCGCGTCGACGTCCTCGTCCTCGACGAGGCCGACCGGATGCTCGACATGGGGTTCAAGCCGGCGGTCGACCGGATCGTCTCGCAAACCCCCGCCGAGCGGCAGACCCTCTTCTTCTCGGCGACGCTGGAGGGCGCCACCGGCAAGATCGCCGCCGCCTACACCCGCCAGCCGCGCCGCCACACCCAGACGCCGGCAAAGGATGAGGTGGCCGACATCGAGCATCGCTTCCTCCACCTCGACTCGCAAAGCGCCAAGCTCGACCAACTGGTCGAGCAGCTGCGTGGTGAGGGAGGCAGCCGTACGCTGGTCTTCGTCCGCACCAAGCGCGGCGCCGACCGCCTGGTCAAGCGCCTGCGCAAACATCGGGTCGAGGCGGACGCGATGCACGGCGACAAGAACCAGCGGCAGCGCGAACGGGCGCTCGCCCGCTTCGAGGCCGGCGACATCGAAGCGCTGATCGCCACCGACGTCGCCGCCCGCGGGATCGACGTCGCCGGGATCACACAGGTGGTCAACTTCGACGTCCCCGGGGACCAGGACTCCTACGTCCACCGGGTCGGCCGCACCGGCCGCGCCGGCGCGCGGGGGACCGGGATCAGCTTCGTGCTCGCCGATCAGGCCGCCGAGGTACGGCGGATGGCCGTCGCCCTCGGCCTCGTCCACGAGTTCGATCGCGAGCGGGGAGACCGCCCGCGGTCCGAGTCGCAGCCGCCGCAACAGCAGCGGCCTCGGCAACGTTCGCGGCGCAGGCGCCGGCCCAAGGCGGTCCGATGAGCGCCGCCGCTCAAACCGCCTGCAAGTGGACCTGTAACCGCTGCGGCGTCTCCGTCAGTCAGCTCGACGGCGGGCAGGTGCCCTTCCCGGAGAGCTGGACCGAGGCACCCGACGGCAGCTTCTGTCTCACCTGCAGGCGCGAGCGTGCGGCCGAGGCCGCCCTCGACGCCGCCCCGGCCGACTGCAGCAACGACGCCCGCGCCAAATTGCGCCGCGCGGGCCTGGTCGAGTTCGAGGTGCGTCGCGCCCCCGATCGGGCCGACAACGCGATCGCCAAGGCCTGCCACACCTCGGCCTCGGCGGTCATCACCGCCCGTGAAGTCGTCGGGCGGCGGTAGGCGGCTTTCGATGCAGGTCGGCATTGCACTTGCGCTCGTCGCGGCTTTGATGACGAACCTCGCCTCGCTGCTCAAGCACCGGGGCTGCCACCGAGCCGAGCCGATCAGCCTGCGGCAGCCGCTGCGCAGCGCCCGCACACTCGCCGGCTCACGCTGGTTCGCCGCCGGCTGGGCCCTCGCCGCAGTTGCCTGGCTGATCCACGTCGCGGCGCTCTCGATGGCGCCGATCTCGCTCGTCCAGGCGGTACTTGCCGGCGGCGCGGTGACGCTGGCGGTGATCTCGCAGCGCGTCTTCGGCGACCCGGTCGAGCGCCAGCAATGGCTGGCGCTGCTGCTGGGTGGGGTCGGGCTCGCACTCCTCGCGATCACCGTGCCGCAGCTTCGCGGCAGCCACTCGGAGTTCTCGGTCGGGGCGATCCTCAGCTTCGAGGGTGGCCTGGCGCTGGTGGCGAGCGGCCTCGCCCTCGGCCACCGCTCGGAGCGACTCGCCGCCCGCCGCGGCGTGCTCCTCGCCGCACTCGCCGGCGTGCTCATCGCCTTCGCCGGGATCGCGATCAAGGGGCTGTTCGGCGCCGAGGGAGTCTCGATCGCGGTGATCGCCCCCTGGATCGCGCTCACCGTCATCTGCGGCGTCCTCGCGCAATACGCAACCGTGGCGGCCCTACAGAGAGGGCAGGCGATCGAGACGATCGGTCTGTTGGGCCTGGTCGCCAACGCGACCCAGATCGCCGGCGGCGTGCTCGTCTTCGGTGACCCGCTCTCCGCCAATCCGCTCGGCATCGCCCTGCAGACGAGCGCCTTCGCGATGGTCTGCGCCTCGGCCCTGCTGCTGCCGACGCGCGCCGTGCGGGTGCTCGCCCCCGGCTGAACCCGCCCGCAGGTCCCTCCGTACACCCGGGCGACCGCGTGGAACCGCCGCGCCGCGACCCCAGGAGGCAATGCCGTGAACAGAGCCCTTCCCGCCATCTCCGTCCTCGCGATCGGCGCCGTGCTGGCGGTGAGCGGCTGCGGGGGCAGCGACAGCTCCAATTCGGGCGGCGCCTATGGGGGGCGTGGGCAAACCGGGTCGACGCAGGCGGCAAAGAGCCAACCGAGCGGTGGGGGCAGCACGAAAGGCGCGCCCGGCACGGTCGCGGCTGCCGACAACCCCGAGTTCGGCGCCCTGCTCGTCAGTGCGGACGGCTTCACCCTCTACGACTTCCACAAGGACAAGGGCGGCAAGTCGGCTTGCTACGGCGCCTGCGCCGGCACCTGGCCACCGCTGATCACCGACGGAAAGCCGCAGGCGATCAAGGGGGCGATGCCGGCCCAGCTCGGAACGACCAAGCGCAACGACGGCACCGTGCAGGTGACCTACGCCGGCCACCCCCTCTACACCTATGCCGCCGACACCAAGCCGGGGGAGGCCAATGGCCAGGACATCGACTCCTTCGGCGCCGAGTGGTACGCGCTGCAGCCGAGCGGCGCGGAGGCGGAGGATTAGGTCGCAGGGCGCCGGTTTCCGCGCTCACACCGCGGGGTAGCCCAGCAGTGTGAGGTTCCTCTTCGCACCAATCGGCATCATCGCCGGCCTGGCGGCCGGCTTTGCCGCCCAGAAGGGCTTCGAGCGACTCTGGGCGGTCTTCGACGAAGAGGAGGCGCCCGAGCCCGAGGACCGCGACGTCTCCTACGCCAAGCTGGTGCCCGCGCTACTCGTCGAGGGTGCCGTCTTCCGCCTCGTCAAAGGACTGGTCGACCGCGGCGCCCGCCAAGGCTTCGCCTCGCTAACCGGCAAATGGCCGGGCGAGGAAGGCTCGTCCAAGTAGTTGCTACCCGGCGGCTGACGCCGCGTCGCGCTTGGCGTGCGCATAGAGCGTCTCTGGCGCGATATCGGCTTTGTTCGGCCAGACGATCGTGCCGGCCTCGGTGTCCGCGCGAAGCCGACGAAAGTAGTCCTGGTCGCGAACCGGCTCGAAAACCCCCCCGTAGCCCCTAAGGTAGGAAAGATCGACGTCGGCGACAAGACCGTCGTCGAAACGGACATGAACGGTGTAGCCATCCAGAGGCGTCGCCTCCACCAATAGCGGCACACTGCGCATGGCCAAATGGTAATCCTCTAGCGCGGGCGCAAAAGTGCCGAAAGCGAGTTTCCTTGGTTACGAAACGATCAAATCACCACCAACCCGGCGTCAAACAGGCGCTATCTTCGCTCTATGCCGTCGCCCTCATGGACTGCCACTTCCTATGAGGACTGGGCGGCTACCTGCGACACGCTTCATGCTCATACCCAGGTACTGGGCAAGCTGGCTGCCGAGCTGGCGCCGGCTGAGCCGCAGCTTCAGCATGCGGCGCTGCGGCTGACCGCGCGGGGGTGGGAGACGGCTCCGCTGCCCGCGCCAGACGGGTCCGGCGCGCTGGTTGTGGCGCTCGACCTGCGCAGCCACGAAGCCATCGCAGAGCACAGCGACGGGCGGGTGCTGCGTCTACCGCTGACTCCCCACCGCGCGGTGGGTGAGGTGACGAGGGAGGTGCTCGCGGCGGTCGGGGAGCTCGGCGGGGCTGTGGAGATCGACCCAACCCCGCAGGAGGTGAGCTGGAGCGTGCCGCTTGACCAAGACACCGAGCACACCACCTACGAGCCCGAAGAGGTCGCCGCCTACTTCGCCGCCGCGATCCAGGCCGCACTCGTCCTCGCCGCCTTCCGCGCTCCCTACCGAGGCCGCTCGACTCCGGTCAACGCCTGGTGGGGATCCTTCGACCTCGCCGTCAGCCTCTTCTCCGGTGAGTCCGTAGACCCACCTTCCGCCGACTTCATCATGCGCAACGCGATGGACTCGCAGGAGGTCGCGCTGGGCTGGTGGCCCGGCGACGGACGCTACGGCAAGGCGGCGTTCTACACCTACGCGCACCCAGCCCCCGAAGGCTTCAAGGACGCTGCGCTCAGCCCCGAGGCGGCCCGCTGGGATGACGCGCTCGGCGAGTACCTGCTCGATTGGGACGACGTACGCGCCGCCTCGGATCCGCGCGCCTACGCGCTCGAGTTCGCCCGCTCCGCCTTCCGCCACGCCTGTCTGGTCTGCGGCTGGGACGGGGAGCTCGCGGCCAGCGCCGAGGGCACGCCGCCCCCGGTCAAATAGAGGCTTCGTATAGTCGAGTATCCTTTAGCGCCTAATGGCGCCGGTTACCTTCATCACGCTCGGGCCGACCGGGACCTGCCACGAGCGAGCGGTGCAGCGTTACGCCGCCTTCCAGGGGATCGAGGACTACGGGATCGAGCTGATCACCGACTTCTTCGTCGGGCTGGAGATGCTGCGTGAAACGCCGGGCGCTTTCCTCGTCCAGTGCAGCGCCCACCCGCTTGTCCACGAGATCACCGAGAAGTACTGGACCGAGGTCTGGGTGGTCGACACCTTCATCTTCCCGACCAAGCACCTGGTGCTGCTCACCCGCAAGGAGGTCGAGCACCCGCGCTCGCTGGGCATCGTTCCGGCGACCAAGGGCTACGTCGACCTCTCCCAGTGGGAGGAGGTGATCGACGTCGCTTCGAAGCCGATCGTCGCCGAAGAGCTGCTCGCCGGCCGCTACGACTCCGGCCTGACCCACATGGAGCACGTCACCGAGCACGCGGACGAGCTGCGGCTCGACCTCGACATCGGCGAAATCGACACCACCTGGGTGATCTACGGAAAGCAGAAGCGCTTCCAGGGCGAGGTCATCGGCATCCCCTCGGCGGAGCTCTACCGCCCGCTGCAACCGGTCGCCTGAGCGCTCAGCCAATAGCCTGCCCGCCATGAAGGTCGCGGTGGTCGGCGGAACCGGAGTCCTGGGCAAGCCCTTGGTGGCGGCGCTGGCCGCGCGCGGCGACGAGGTGCTGGCGCTGAGCCGCACGACGCCGCGGAAACTGCCGGACGGGGCGTCGCATCGGTCTGTCGACTTGACGAGCGGCGAGAGACTCACCGGGGCATTGAGCGGCGTCGAGGTTCTCGTCGACGCCTCGAACTCCAGCCCGCGCAACGCCGGCCCGGTGCTGGTCGAGGGCACGAAGCGGCTGCTGCGCGCCGGGGCGGAGGCGGGCGTCCGCCATCACATCGGCATCTCGATCGTCGGCTGCGACCGGGTACCGATGGCCTACTACAAGGTCAAGGTCGAACAGGAGGAGGCGATCGCCGGCGCTGCCGTGCCGTGGAGCCTGCTGCGCGCGACCCAGTTCCACCCGCTGCTCGCCTGGGCCTTCGGCGAGGCGGGACGCTTTCGGGTCGTCCCAACCGGCAGCGCGCAGCTGCAGCCGATCGACCCCCTCGTCGTGGTGGAGAGGCTGACCGAGGCGGCACACGCCGAGCCCGCCGGGCGACTCCCCGACATCGCCGGCCCGAAGGTCCACACCCTGACCGAGCTCGCCCAAGTCTGGCGGCAGGCCGGGCACAGAGCCATGCCGCTGCGCCTTCCGATGGTCGGGCGGATCGGTCGCCCAGTGCGCGAAGGCGCCCTCTGCAATCCGGACGCGGCGGCCGGTGGTCGCACCTTCAAGCAGTGGCTCGCCGATGGCTGACGGCCTCGCCGACATGCGCTCGCCGAACGCCGCCCGCGTCTCGCTGGCGATCCTGCTCCTCTCCGCGGCCTCGATCGGCCTCACCGCAACCCTCGCCCCGCACACCTTCTACGACGACTTCCCCTTCCTCAGCCACTGGGTCGACCTCCTCCCCCCATACAACGAGCACCTGGTCACCGACGTCGGCGGCCTCTATCTCGGCTTCACCGTGCTGTTCGCCTGGGCGGCGTGGACGCTGCAGCCGACCCTGGTCCGCGCCGTCTGCTCGGCCTGGCTGCTCAGCGCCACGCTCCACCTGATCTTCCACGCCACCCACCTCGAGGGCTTCGGCACCGCCGACGGGGTCGCCGAGATCGCCTCGCTCGCCTTCCTGCTCGTCCCGCCGCCGATCGCCATCTGGGCGGTGGGGCGTCAGGCGACGCTGTAAATCGTCCCACTCGTCGGGAACGCCCTTGAGCGTGTGACTGCCCGCCGGCTCGAACGCAACGCCCGAACCAACGGCGAGGTCGCGCACGGTGCGCGAGGCGAACACCTCACGGGCGCCGGCGAGCGCCGCGATGCGGGCGGCGACGTGGACGGCGATGCCGCCGATGTCGTCGCCGATCAGCTCGACCTCGCCGGTGTGCAGACCCGCCCGCACCTCGATCCCCAGCGCCGGTATGTCCACCGCGATCGCACGGGCGCACTCCGACGGCGCGGGTCGGGCCGTCGAAGACGGCGAGGAAGCCGTCGCCGGTCGTCTTGATCTCGCGCCCCTCGAAGCGCTGCAAACGGCCGCGGACCAGCGCCTGGTGCTCGGTCGAGCAGCTCACGCCAGCGGCGATCGCCGAGCTCGGTCGCCAGCCGGGTCGAGTCGACGATGTCGGTGAAGAGAACCGTCGCCAGCACCCGTTCCGGCGCGGGACCGGGCCGCACCCCGGTGAGGAACTCCTCGATCGCCGCCAGCGGGGGGTTGCTGTCACCGACCCAGGGGAAGTGGTCCTCCCCCTCGAACTCGGTGTAGCGGCTGCCCTCGATCTGCTCGGCCAGCCAGCGCGCGGCGCGGTAGTTGACGGCTCGATCGTGGCGCCGGTGCAGGACCAGGGTCGCCGCCTGGATCAGCGGCAGCGCCTCGCGCACGTCGGTGTCGACGAACATCTGGAAGAGCTGCTGGACCCGCATCGGGCTCGCCGCCTGGCGCTCGAAGCGGGCCTGGAACTCGCGCGCACGGTCGTCGCCGGCCAGGCTAGGCGAGAAGATCTCGATCGTCGCACCCTGTCCCCACAACGGTCCGATCAGCTCCTTCTGTGCTTCGGAGACCGCCTCCCGCTGTGGCGCCCAGGGGTAGTCGGGAGCGGCGGTCGAGCGCGCCATCGCTCCCCAGAGAACCAGCGCCGAGGTCCGCTCCGGATAGGTGGCGGCGAAAAGCATGCACATCGTCGCCCCCTCCGACATGCCGAGCAGCGCCGCCCGCTCGGAGTCGGCCGCATCCATCACCGCCCGCACATCGTCCATCCGCTCCTCCAGGGTGGGCGCCCCCTCCGCCGGGTCGGAGAGGCCGACGCCGCGGCGATCGAAGACGAGCACTCGGGCGAAGGAACCGAGCCTGCGCAGGAAGTGCGACAGCGCCGGGCTCTCCCACATCAGGTCGAGATGCGAGAGGAAGGGAAAGGCCAACACCAGGTCGAGCTCCCCCTCCCCATACACCTGGTAAGCGATGCCGACGTCGCCGCTGCGCGCGTATCGGGTCTGCGGGGGCATCGCAGCGTCCACAGTACGCGCCACGGCTGCGATGCTCAAGAACGTTCAGCTACTGCGCGGGCGGCCTCTGCCTGCTCGTGCTCGAAGGCCGGCGCCATTCGCTCGATCTCGGCCCGACCTATTCCGGCTCCCCTCGCCGCCGAGCGCCACTCGCGCGTCGCCGCCTCAACCTCTTCGATCGTCCTCCCCGCTTCGACCCGGTCGAGGCGGAAGTACTCGGCTACCGTCATCAGGACGTCGAGGCGTGCTGCATCGGTGTCGTAGTCGATCGCCGTGCTCAACCGCTTGGGACCAGGTTCCGGGTCTGGGTTGAGGTCGAAGGCCGGCGAAAGCGACCAACCGGCGGTGCTGGTGCGGAGGAACCCGTGGTTACGCAGATGGTCGTCGGTGTTTGAGATCAGCACAGTGAAGGCAATGCGCCGCCATAATTGCCGCAGCTCCTCCCCCGCGCTGGCCGAGTGGACTTCGATCGCGTTGGCGACGTCCAGGTAGCAGCCAGATTCGCCGTCAGTGGCTTCGAGCATGGTCATCGCGCTGACGTAGCCGACCCGCATCTCACCGTGGCGATCAAAGCGATCGATGATCAGCACCGCCTTGTTGTCGATCTCGTGCAAGACCGCGTTGGGAACCGTGATTCCCGCCTCGCGAGCCAAGGCAAGGGCGACCGACTCCCAGCGCATCACGTCCCACTCATCCGCGGGGCTGGGGAACTTGGCGATCGCCAGGCGGCCCTCACCATCGATGACGTGCGCCTTTGGCCTGGCACCACCAAGCGAGCTCCCGCCGCGCAACAGCCTGCGCAGCTCCTCCTCGTCGGCTTCGTCGCGCTCCATCCGCTCTGCCGCACTGAGCAGGGCCGGAAGCTGAACCAGGTCGGGCACACCCTCGTGCTCGTCGGCCAGGTAAACGTCGCTCTCGGGATCGCGGAAGCGCAGCGCGCCCTGACGCAAGTCGTCGCGGACGCCGAGCAAATACTCCGCCTCACCAAAGCTCTTCTCAGTCGCATTCTCGCGGTCGGCCCACCGACGCTCCGTTCGCTGGATCAGCCTGCGGCCCCAACGGTCGGGCGAGCAATCCGAGAAAGCACCAAACATTGCCCGCCCATCCGGGGTCTGCTGGGGGCCGGCAAGCAACGGCAGCATCGGGTCGAGCGCGTAGGCATCATCGCGGACGAGGTACTCGGGCGAGTAGCTGAAAGTCGCCGACTCCCGGCCGCGACGGCGATGAGGCCAGAGGCGTCCGGCGAGTACATCCTCGCCGGAGATCTGGACGACGACGTCGACCTCAGGCATTACCCGTCCCACTCAGATTGCGCGGACGTACCCGCCGCGGAAGCTGCTGCTCGGAGCGCAGCCGGCCAACGTCGCTCGCATAGGGATCGAGGGCGCCGGCGAAGCTGTCCAGGATCCCCAGAGCCCGCAACACCCGCAGCAGGTTCTCGATGCTCACCCCACCGTCGCCGCCCTCGAGCCGGGTCAGCGTGTCCCGGGAGACACCGGCTCGATCGGCAAGTTGGACCTGCGTCAGGCCTCGCAGGCGGCGCCAAGTGGCCACGTCATCGGCGACGTCACGCAGCGCGCGGCGGATCGCAGGCGGCATAGTCATATCTCTCGGTCGCTTGTTACTTGGCATATATCAGGCATATTATCAGTTAAAGACTGATATATCAGGCGATAAATAGAAGGAGCCCCGGAGAAGAGCGCCCCTTTGCGCTTTGTGCAAATCGGCCGGCCGATCGGAACCAATAGCTTCAAGACCAAACCTGCGAGGTATGGAGCGACGATGACCAACGACAATCGAGAGCGGGCGGGGATCGAAGCCGAAGGACTGGTGCGCGAGTTCAAGAACGGGCCGCGGGCGGTCGACGGGATCGACCTGCGGGTCGCCCCGGGCGAGATCTACGGTTTCCTCGGCCCCAACGGCGCAGGCAAGTCGACCACGGTGCTGATGCTGACGACGCTGCTGCCGCCGACGGCGGGGACGGCGCGCGTCGCCGGCTTCGACATCGCCCGCGAAGGCGGCCGCGTGCGCGGCGCGATCGGCGCGGCGCTGCAGGAAGCGGCTCTCGACCCGCTGTTGACCGGCGCCGAGCACATGCGCCTGCAGACCGCCCTGCACGGCCTGGCAAAGGCCGAGCGAGGTGAGCGCTCGCGCGAGCTGCTCGCCCGGGTCGGCCTCTCCGAGGCGGCCGAGCGCAAGGTCGGCGGCTACTCGGGCGGGATGAAACGGCGGCTCGACCTGGCGCTGGCCCTCGTCCACCGGCCGCGCATCCTCTTCCTCGACGAGCCCACCACCGGGCTCGACATCCAGAGCCGCACCGCGCTCTGGGACGAGGTGGCGCGGCTCGCCGGCGAGGAGGGCGTCACCGTCTTCCTCACCACCCAGTACCTCGAGGAGGCCGACGCGCTCGCCGACCGGGTCGGGATCATCGACCACGGCCACATCGTCGCCGAGGGCACGCCGGCCGAGCTCAAGGCCGAGATCGGCCGGCCCGACGGTCGAGGCGGTCCCCCGCGACCCGTCCGAATGCGCACGGGTGACGCAGGCGCTGCGCCCCTTCGGCGAGGAGGCGAGCTCCTCGCGCCGCGGTGGGTGCTCGGTGCGGCTGGAGGGCGGGGAGTCGCAGCTCGCCGACGTGGTCCGCGCTCTCGACGCCGAGGGGATAGCGATCGAGCAGCTGCAGCTCCACGCGCCCTCGCTCGACGACGTCTTCCTCGCCAAGACCGGCCGCTCGCTCGAGGGCGCCGGCGAGGAGGACGAGGCGGGCAGTGAGGAAATGGAGGCGGTGCGGGCGTGAGCCGATCCGCCCTCCCCACCCAGGTGGGGCAGCTCGCCCGCCGCTCGGTGCTGCGCACCCTGCGCCAGCCGGCGCAGATCGTCCCGGCGCTGGTCTTCCCGCTCTTCCTGCTCGCCGTCAACTCGGGCGGGCTCAAAGACGCGACCAACCTGCCGGGCTTCCCGACCGACTCCTACCTGACCTTCGCCCTCGCCGTGCCCTTCATGCAGGGAGCACTGTTCTCGGTGATGAACGCCGGCACCGACCTGGCGCGCGACATCGAGACCGGCTTCCTCAACCGCCTGGCGCTGACTCCGCTGCGCGGGGCGGCGCTGCTCAGCGGCCTGCTGGCCGGCGCCGTCGTCCTCGGCCTGATCCAGGCGGCGACCTACCTCATCGTCGGCCTGGTTGCCGGCGCCGAACTCGCCGCGGGGTTCGGTGGGGCGCTGGTGATCATCGCGCTCTCGGTGACGATCACCGTCGCCTTCGGCACGATCGGCCTGTTCGCCGCCCTGCGCACCGGTTCCGGTGAGGCGGTCCAGGGCCTCTTCCCGGTCGCCTTCGTCTTCCTCTTCCTCTCCACGATGGCGCTGCCGCTCGACCTTCTGCAGACCGATTGGTTCCACGCCGTCGCCAGCGTCAACCCGATCTCCTACCTGCTGCAGGCCTTCCGCTCGCTCCTGATCGAAGGCTGGAACCTCGACGACCTGGCACTCGGCTTCGCGATCGCGGGGACGATCCTGATCGCCGGCATGTTCGCCGCCTCAACCGCGCTGAAGACGAGGCTGGTGAGGACGTGAGCCGCAAGATCGCCCTTGCCGTCGCCTGGCGCAGCATCCACAACTTCTTCACCAACCCGGCCTTCTTCGTGCCGGCGATCATCTTTCCGCTCTTCTTCTTCACCGCCTTCGCCGGCGGCCTCTCGGCAATCGCCGAAGTGCCCGGCTTCGATTTCCCCAGCGGCTACACGGCCTTCCAGTTCGTCTTCGTGCTGATCCAGTCGGCGGCCTTCGGCGGCGTCTTCACCGGCTTCGGCATCGCCCGCGACTTCGAGACCGGCTTCGCCCGGCGCTACCTGCTGGCGGCGACCGACCGCCGCGCGATCGTCGTCGGCTACATGCTGGCGGCGCTGGTGCGGGCGCTCGCCACCTGGACGATCCTCACCGTCGTCGCCCTGATCGCGGGGATGGAAGTGGGCGGCAGCGGCGTCGACATCTTCGGCCTCTACGCCCTGGCCGTGCTGGTCAACCTGGCGGCGACGCTGTGGGCGGCGGGTGTGGCGATGCGGGTGCGCTCGATCCAGGGCGGCCCGCTGATGCAGTTCCCCGCCTTTCTGATCCTCTTCCTCGCCCCGGTCTACGTACCGCTCGAGCTGCTCAGCGGCTGGATCCACGCCGTCGCCTCGGTCAACCCGGTGACCGCCCTGCTCGAGGCCGGCCGCGGCTTCATCTCCGGCGAGCCGACCCAGGTGGCGCTCGCCTTCGCGCTCGCCGTGGTCCTCCCCGTCCTCTTCGCCCTCTGGGCCCGCGGCGGGCTCAAACGAGCCGAAGCCGCGGGCTAGGACTTGGCCAGCTGCAGTTAGGAAGAGTCCCGCACGAGGCCGATCAGGTGACCCTCGGGGTCCTTGAACTGACCAAGTTCGACCTGGTCCATCACCGTCTCCGGACCCATCACCCGTTCGCCGCCCAGCTCCTCCGCCTTCTGCAGCGCCGCCTCGATGTCGGGGACGCCGACGTAGAAGGTGACGTGGCCCGCGTAGCCGTCGGGGCCGGTGGCGATGCCGCCGCCGATGCTCCCCATGTCGGTGGGATTGTCCTCACCTTTGACGATCCCGTATTTCATCGGGTTGTTGGCGTCGACATCCCAGTCGAACAGCTCGGAGTAGTAGCTCTGCAGCTTCTCCCCGTCCTTCCCGATCACCTCGAAATGCACGACCGGCTTACCCATGATCTCTCCTCCTTGTAGTTAGCCGACTTCTGAGACGGGCTCGCCCACCGGCTGCTCGCCATGTTCCGGCATCGGTTCTGAGCGCAGCACGAAGATCGCGATCGCCAGGGCGACGGCGACCAGCCCGGCCCCGACCACGTAGGCGAGGTGGAAGCCGGAGTTGAGCGCCGCATCGACCGAGGTTCCCCCGGCTTCCAGCGTGCTGGTGCGCTCGGCCGCCAGGGTAGCGAGAACCGCCAGCCCGATCGCGCCGCCGACCTGGGCGCTCGTGTTGACCACGCCGGAGGCCAGGCCCGCGTCTTCGGGCGTCGCTCCCGACATCGCCAGCGTCATCAACGAGGGGAAGGAGATCCCGATGCCGACCCCGATCAAGAGCATCGGCGGCAGCACGTCGGCGAGATAGCTGCCGCCGACCGGCGTGCGGGCGAAGACCAGCAGGGCGAGACCGACCAGGACCATGCCGGGGATCAGCATCCGTCGCGGCCCGAAGCGCATGATCAGTTTTTCGGAGTAGCCGAGCGAGAGCGTGCCCATCACCAGCGTCGCCGGCAGGAAGGCGAGGCCGACCTCGAGCGGGTTGTAGTCGAGGATCTCCTGCAGGTAGAGCGCGCCGAGGAAGAACATCGAGAACATCCCGGCGACGAGCAGCATCTGCAGCGCGTTGGCGCCGGAGACGTTGCGCGAGCGGAACAGGCGCAGCGGCATCAGCGGATTCTCGATCCGCGCCTGGCGGATCGACGAAGGCCGTCTCCAGCGCCAGCGATATCCCGCCGAGGATGAGCGTCTGGGCCGAGCCCCAGCCGTTTTCGGCGACCTCGAGGATCGTGTAGACGCCGAGCATCAGGCCGCTGGTGATCAGCACCGCGCCGAGGATGTCGGCGCCCTGGCCGAAACCAAGCCCCGGGCGGTCGGCGATCAGCCGCCGCGCCATCACCGCGGTCGCGATCCCGATCGGCAGGTTGATGAAGAAGATCCAGTGCCAGGCGATCGCCTCGGTCAGCACGCCGCCGACGAGCAGGCCGATCGTGCCGCCGGCGGAGGCGACGAAGCCGTAGACGCCGATCGCTTTCGCCTGCTCACGCGGCTCTGGGAACATCGTCACGATCATCCCCAGGATCACCGCCGAGGTGAGCGCGCCGCCGACCCCCTGGATGAAGCGGGCGCCGATCAGCATCTCCTGGCTCTGCGAGAGACCGCAGAGCAGCGAAGCGGTGGTGAAGACGGCGAGCCCGGCGAGGAAGATGCGGCGCTGGCCGAGCAGGTCGCCGAGCCGGCCGGCGAGCAACAGCAGGCCGCCGAAGGGGACAGGTAGGCGTTGACCACCCAGGCGAGGTTGCTCTGCGAGAAGCCAAGGTCGTCCTGGATCGAGGGCAGCGCGACGTTGACGATCGTGATGTCGAGGACGATCATCAGCATCCCCGCGCAGAGCACGTAGAGGGCTACCCAGCGGCTGTCTTGTCTTCGTTAGTCATGTCCATGTCGCTACCCTAGCAAATAGTTGCTTAACATCAACTACTCAGATAGTTGACAAATACTTTGTTTCAATTGAGGTTAGACTGGTCGTATGGGAAAGCGTTCATACGGCGATGCATGTCGGTTCGCCTCAGCCCTGGATCTGGTCGGCGAGCGCTGGGCCCTGCTCGTCGTGCGCGAGCTGCTGCTCGGCCCGAAGCGCTTCACCGACCTGCGTCGCGGCCTGCCAAAGGCAAGCCCCAACATCCTCTCCGAGCGCCTTCGCGAGCTCGAGCAGGGCGGTGTCGTCCATCGTCGCAAACTGCCGCCGCCGGCAGCGGCCCAGGTATATGAGCTGACCGAGTGGGGCAGGGAGCTCGAACCCGTCGTGACCCAGCTCGGCGCCTGGGGCGCCCGCTCGCCGGTCCCTCCCGAGCACAAGGAGATCGGCGCCGATTCGATCGTCCTCGCCCTGCGCTCGCTGTTCGACCGCGAGGCCGCCGGGGACCTGAAGGCCACCTATGAGCTGCGCCTCGACGGGGAACCGTTCGCGGTGAAGGTGATCGACGGGGAGCTCGACCTGGCGCGCGGGGAGGCGAGCGAGCCCGTGGTGGCGATCGACACGGAACCCGCCAACCTTGCCGCCCTTCTCACCGGCCAGCTTCCCTTGGCACAAGCGCTCGCGTCAGGCGCGGCACGCGTCAAGGGCAGCAGCAAGGAAGCTCGCTGCTTCCTCGGCCTCTTCCCGATGCCCGAGCCGGGCCCGGCGAGCCGGCAGGATGCACCCGCCGGCTCGCACGAGCACCAGCTCGCTTAGGTCCTGCTGCTCTTTATTTAGCCACCGGCCCGAGGATCGCGGCCGCTCCCGTCATCCCGGCCAGATTGGGATGGATCGGGGCCGCCGGATTGCTCGGCACGACCGGCTCGACCCAGCGGGTCGAGGAGCCCTTGCAGGCGTCGTGACCGATGCTGGCGTTGTACCAATTGACCAGCGTGGCCCCGCTGGCCGCCGCCTGGGTGGCGAGCATCGCGTTCAGTTCTTTCTGCTTCGCGCGCAGGTAGGGCACGTCACCGAAGCCGATCGGCATCTGCGGCCAGCAGCCGAAGCCCGTCTCCGGGAAGATCGCCGCGTAGTTGACGACGAACACTTTCGCCGACGGCGAGCGGGCTTTGATGCCGTCCAGCACCGCGTCGACTTTCGGCGCCGTTGCCGCGATCCGTTCGGCGACCTGGTCTTTGCCGCCCGCCGTGTATTTGTCTTTGCAGGGCGTGCTGAACGGGTTGATCGTGACGCAATCGAGGGCGATTTCGGAGAAGCCGATGTCGTTGCCGCCGATCGTCAGCGAGACCCGCGTCGTTTCGGCGCTGAGCGAGTCGAACTGCGGCGGCACCGAGCCGAGTTCGGTCGACTGCGATTCGGTCATGTCCTCGGTCGTCGCGCCGCTGCAGGTGGCGTCTTTCAGCGACAGGCCGATCGTCGGCGCCGCCAGGTGCGCGTAGTTGTGATCGGACTTGAGGCAGCCGAACGGCGCGATCTGGTTGGGGACGATCGGTCCGGCGGCGTAGGAATCGCCGAGCGCGACGTAGTTGGCAGCACGCGCGCCGCCGGCAAAGACGGCGAGGGTCGCGAGCATTACGAAGGCGAGAACGGCGGCGCGCTGCAGCCGCCGGGGGGACAAGGCTGACTGGTTCATCTGGTCTCTCCTCTCGGGTCCTGGAGACTGACTGGCAGCCCCTACCCAATTTTCTGATAAGTAAATCCTGAGCGTACTCCTCTTCTGCCGAAGCTGTGGCCCGCCGGGGCGACCTCGCGCATCTGCTCTTGGTGCAGCTCGTCCACCGACGAGACGAGGACGTTGGTCGTGCCTTCGCGGCGCTCCAGCTTGCCCTTGGCGCGGACCAGCGGCGCGGTGCGGACCTCGGCGCGGTGGCGCTCGTAGACCGGCGGCGGCACGATCAGGTTGACCGTGCCGCGCTCGTCTTCGAGCAGCATGAAGACGATCCCCCTGGCGGTCTCGGGACGCTGGCGGGCGACGACCAACCCCGCCACCTCGACGATCGCGCCGTCCTCAACCTTCTCCAGATCAGTGCTGCGCAGCAGCTCCCGGTCGAGGCCCTCACGCATCAGCGCCAGCGGGTGCTCGCCCAGCGTCATCCCGGTCGAGCCGTAATTGGCGATCGCCTCCCCCCACTCGCCCAGCGGCTCCAGCGCGGGCGTGTCCGGGGTCTCCAGCGGCAGCGCCATCTGCGTCCCGGGGTCATGCCGCACCCCGGTCCCGGCGATCCCGACCTGCCAGAGCGCCCTACGGCGGTCGACGCGTTCGCCATTTGTCGGGCTGTGTGCGACAAGGGGCGAACGCGCTTCCTCGCCGATCAGCCCGTCGAGGGCGCCGGCCCAGGCGAGGCGCTCGAGGCCGTCGCGGCTGACGCCTGAGCGCGAAGCCAAGTCGGCGATGTCGCGGTAGGGATTGCTGCGGGCGCGCTCGGTTACCAAAGCTTCCATCTCCTCCTTGCGAGCTCCCTTCACGTAGCCCAGGCCGATCCTCACCACAATCCCGCCCCGCACCTCTTCCGCCCGGGGTGTCTCTACGTGGCAGAGGACCTTGCTGCGGTTGGCGTCGGGGGGCGCCAGGCGGACGCCGCGGCGCTGCGCCTCGTGAGCCAGCGCGTCGGGTGGGTAGAAGCCCATCGGCTGCTCGTTCAGCAGCGCGCAGAGGAACTCCGGCGCGTAGTGGATGCGCAGCCAGGCCGACTGGTAGGCGAGCAGGCCGAAGGCGGCGGAGTGGGCCTTGGGAAAGCCGAAGCCGGAGAAGCCCTGGATCTGCTGCCAGACCCGCTCCGCCGTCTCGAACGGGACCTCGTTCGCCCCCACCGCCCCGACCAGGAAGCGGTCGTGGTGCTCCTCGATCGCCGCCTCGGAGCGCTTGCGGCTCATCGCCCGCCGCAGCCCCTCCGCCTCGGCCGAGGAGAAGCCGGCCAGCGCCATCGCCACCTCGATCACCTGCTCCTGGTAGACGATCGTGCCGAGGGTGTCGTGCAGCGCCGGCTCGAGCCGCGGATGCTCGTAGGGGATCTCGAAGCCCGGGTCCTCGCGCAACCGCTTGCGCCTCTCTATATACGGATGGACGGCGCCGCCCTGGATCGGGCCGGGCCGGACCAGCGCCACCTGCACGGTGAGGTCGTCGAGGTTGCACGGCCTGGTGCGGGGCAGCATCTGCATCTGGGCGCGGCTCTCGATCTGGAAGACGCCGGTCGTCTCCGCGGCGCGGATCGATTCGAAGGTCTGGGCGTCGTCGAAGTCGATCCGGGAGAGGTCGACCCGTTCCCCCCGCGTCCGGTCGATCTCCTCGACGCAGCGCTCGACCGCCGAGAGCATCCCCAGCCCCAGCAGGTCGATCTTGAGGAAGCCGGCGTCGCCGCAGGAGTCCTTGTCCCACTGGACGATCTGCCGCCCCTCCATCGCCGCCGGTACGACCGGGCAGACGTCGAGCAGCGGCTGGGTTGAAATCACCATCCCGCCAGGGTGCTGAGAGGCATGGCGGGGTAGGCCCATGACCTCGGCTGTGAGGCCGATCAGCACCCGCCAGCCGTGCGAGGCGGCACGCTCGGCGCCGATCGCGGCGACGACGTCCTTCTCGATCTCACCGGAGCGCTCGTGGAAGCCGACCGTCTTCGCCACCCGCTCGATCTCGGCCGGCGGCAGCGCCAGCGCCTTGCCGAGATCGCGCACAGCACCGCGCGGGCGGTAGGTGGGGAAGGCGGCGACCAGGGCGGACCGGTCGGCGCCGTAGCGCTCGTGCACGCGGGGGATCAGCTTCTCGCGGATGTCGCGGGGGAAGTCGAGGTCGATGTCGGGCATCGCCCCCACTTCGTCGTTGAGGAAGCGGCCGGCGAACAACTTGGTCTTGACCGGATCGATGTGGGAGAGGCCGGTCAGGTAGCAGACGATCGAGCTGACGCTGGAGCCGCGGCCCCGGCCAGGCGGCAATACGGCGCGGGCCGACTCCGGGCCGCGCACCTCGAGCGCCACCTGGCGGGCCAGCTCGAGCAGGTCGCGGTGGAGGAGGAAGAAGCCGGCGAGGCCGAGCTTGCCGATCGTCGCCAGCTCGGCCTCGAGGCGGCTCTCGGCTTCGGCACGGTGGGGCGAGCCGCCATAGCGCTCGGCCAGCTTCACCTCACAGACCCCGCGCAGCTTGGCGTCAGCCGCCGGGTCTTCGGAGCCCGGGTAGCGGTAGCCGAGCTGGGTTGTCAGGTCGAACTGGAGTCGCTCGGCGAGGCGCAGGGTCTCGGCAACCGCCGCCGGGTGCTCGGCGAAGCGCTTCGCCATCGCCGCCGGCGAGGCCAAAGCCGAGGACGAGTTGCCGCGGCGCTGCGGCTCGCAGGCCTCCAGCGTCGTCCCCAGCCGTATCGCGACGAAAGCGTCCTGGAGGCGGGCGCGGCGGCGGGCGTGGGAATGAACGTTGCCGGTCGCCACGCAGGGCACGCCGAGGCGCTCGGCAAGATCCGAGAGCCAGCGATTGCGAGCGCGGTCATGGCGCCAGTAGGGCCGCTGCAGCTCGACCCGGAAGTGGTCGCGGCCGAAGGCGGAGTGCAGCCGGCGAGCGAGAGTCGCGGCCCCGCGAGCATCGCCCCGCTCCCAGGCGCCCGCCACCGCCCCATCCCGCGCGCAACCCGACAGGCAGACCAGCCCCTCCGCATGCTCCTCGAGCTGCTCCAGCGTCACCCAGGGCTGCCCGGCAGTCCGCCCAGTGCTGTCGCGGGTGTGAGAGTGAGAGTGGGTGAGCAGCCGACAGAGGTTTCGGTAACCAACTGCGTCTTCGACCAGGAGGGTGAGGTGGGTGTCCGCCACCGTCACCTCCGCCCCGGTGATCGCCCGCACCCCGAACCCCTTGCACGCATGGGCGAATTCCATCGAACCCCAGACCCCGTCGTGATCGGTGAGGGCAAAGGCGGGATAGCCGCAGTCGGCCGCGGCGGCAGCCAGCTCCATCGGCGTCGAGGCCCCGTCGAGGAAGGAGAAGGCCGAGTGCGCGTGCAGCTCTATGTATGGAACGTCGCCCACCGCGAGCTCCTCAAGCGCGCTGCCGGTACCAGCGCCTGGCGCTGTCGCGGAAGACGACCACGTCGCGCCCGTCGATCAGGGCGAGCTCGAAGTAGTGCCGCCACATCCGCCGCAAGGCCCACCAGCGATCCTCGATCACCCACTCCTCCCGAACCGCCACCACCTCGACCCCCTCAACCGACACCGGCACCCCTTCGGGATCGACTTCAACCACCACCCGCCGCGGCACGTAGAGCCGCCGCAACCCTGGCGTCATAGGGGTCGACCCACTTTTGTGTGATTACTGACTCGAAGAATTAACCTGTGTTGCACACACGTGCGCCGCCGCTCCCTAGCGTCGGCAGTGTGCAGTGGCCACCAAGAAGCGGGTCTCCTCTTCCACGTGCTTCGGATCTTTGGTACGAGAAAATCAAGCTGGCGTGGATCCTTGGACCCAATGGACATGGACCGGAATGGGGGCGTGTTTTTCACGTCGATGCCGATGATGCGAATCAGGTATGGGATTGCATTGCTCAAGCCGTACCGAGGGCACCAATTACAGAAGTCCATGGCACCGGGATCGCGGTCAGCTATGGCGTCCTCATCGATGTGACTATCAACCGGCGATCTGCTCCAGTTCTCACCGCATGGCACTACGCGAATGAAGGGGCAGCACCTCGATTGGTCACCACCTACCCCAAGCTCTACACTCGAAGGAATGGCAACTATGGATGACGTGGCAATCGGCGACTTGGTTGAATTGACTGAGTCGGTGGATCTTGCTCCGGCTGGATCTCGTGGCGGCATCGCCGACGTGCTCGATGATCGAGTCATCGTTGAGGTGATGACGATGCCTTTGGAACCGATCCTCGAGCGAATCGTCTTCGTGCGTCCAGAGACGCTGCGCATCATCGAGAAATCCCAGCCACAAACCTGACTTCGCAAACGCCGGTGATATCCCGGCGTCATCGACCTGGCACCGGGTAAGGAGTGAGGATCGCGCGGCGCTCGGGGACGCGGGAGGCGGCGTCGACCGGGAGGATCTTGAGGAGCGATTCGGCGCCCTGGGCGGCGCGGACCTCGCGCAGGGCGGCGGCTAGCCGGTGGCGGCGGGACTCGTCCCCGCGCACCGCGAGCTCGAGCTGCTCGGCGGCGCGCTGTCCGAGGCCGACCGCGCGCAGGCGCAGCGCGACCGCGGGCGCCGGCAGCTCCTCCAGCCGGGGCAGGAGCACGGCGCGCAGGGCTCGTGCCGACGCCGTTGGTCGGCCGAGACCCTGCGCGACGCTCCAGCTGCCGCCGCCACCAAGCAGCGCACCGAGGCGGAGCCCCAGCAACGTCCGCCCCTTGCGCCGCGGCGCGGCGAGCAGTCGATCGACCAGCAGCTCCAGCGCCCGCTCGAGCTGGCTGCCGGCCGTCCCTTCGGGAAGCTCTATCTCCTCCGCCAGCTCCTCCCAGGCGCCGTGGACGGTGGGAACGAGCAGCTCATCCTCCCCGCGCGCGAGCCGCAAGGCGCGCAGACCGGCAGACCCGAAGCGGTCCGCGACGTGGTCCGGCGAGAGCGTCGCCAGCTCCCCCAGCGTGCCGATTCCCAGCCGCCCCAGCGTCTCGACCAGGTTGCCCGCCTCGCGCTCGGCAAGGCCCAACCGCTCGGCCAGCGCCGAAACCGGGAGATCCGAGAGAAAGGTCCTCATACGAACATATGTTCGTATTCGAAGCCGACCGAATCAACCTACGAAACGTTCCATTTTCGAAAGCCAAAGACTCCCGCCATCGCGAACTCACGCGTTTACTCTGAACTACTTGCGCTAATTGCCGTCCTGTGAGAGGGTCACTCCGTGGCCGTCGCCTCCCCCACCGCTACCCGCGCGGCGGTCCAGCTCCGGCACCGGCGCAGCGTCCGCCGGCTGAGTAAAGGGCAGCTCGGCGACCTGCGCGAAGCCGTCTCGCTCGCGCAGAAAATCGGGGACGAGCGCGGCTACCAGTACTGGGCGGGAATCCACGGCCTGCCGCTGCCGATCTCCTGCCAGCACGGCAGCGAGCTGTTCCTGCCCTGGCACCGCGCCTACCTGTACTTCTTCGAGAAGGCGCTGCAGGACCAGGTCCCCGGCGTCACCCTCCCCTGGTGGGACTGGCGGGACCACAGCGAAGTCCTGCCCGCCGCCTACGCGCGCGCCCGCACCGCCGAGGGGACGAAAAACCCGCTCGCCTCCTCGCCGATCCAGCCCAGCGGCCGCCGCCAGCCGAACGAGAAACGGACCTGGCGCCAACCCGGCGACCCGGACTGGCTGCCCAGCGCCGAGCAGGTCGTGCAGGTGCGGCGGAACCGCGACTACTTCACCTTCCAGAACCAGCTGGAGAGCATCCACAATGGGGTCCACGGCTTCGTCGGCGGGACGATGGGCAGCATCGCCACCTCCGCCTACGACCCGATCTTCTGGGCCCACCACTGCATGATCGACCGCATCTGGTACCTCTGGCAGCTCGACCATCCGGGCGCGCGGCTGCCGGCGCGCTACCTCGACCTGGCGCTGGCGCCCTTCCCGATGACGGTGCGGCAGACGCTCGACATCACCGCGCTCGGCTACGACTACGCGGCCGCCTCGGCGGCCGTGCCGGGGACTCGCCGTGGCTGATCGTTTCCACAGCAAACCGTTGGAACTGCCGTCCCCTGAGCACCGCCTCGACCGCGTCGACCTGGCCTTCTACGGCGTCGACCACTCCAGCGCAACCTATGAGGCGAGGATCTTCCTCGGCGCGCCACGCGGCCTGGCCCGCGACGCCGGCGTCGAGCACCCCACCTATGCGGGCTCCTTCTACATCTTCGGCCACGATCGCTGCTATGGCGAGGAGGGACACTGCGAGGTGCCCGAGGGTCGCGATCCTTTCGACCTGCGTCTCCCTCACCACTTGGAGCCGACGACCGAGATCGTCACCGTCACCGCCGCGGTCGAGCGCCTGCTCGCCGCCGGCAAAGGCAAAGCGTCGGTCGACGTACTGGCCCGCAGCCCCGAGGGGGACCCGATCGACGTCCTCGACTTCACCCGCCTGCGCCTGCTGACCTACCGCTGAGTTCGACCCCCAGCTCAGGTCCGCATGATCACCAGGGCGATCAGCGCTCCATAGCCGGCAAGAGTTGCCGACATCAAGGAGAGCACGGTGAAGATCAGGACTTTGTGCAGGCCGTCGAGCCTGTCGTGGACGCGATCGAACTGTGTATCCATCTTGTCGAAGCGGTGGTCGACCTTGTCGAAGCGCTTGTCGACTTTGCCGAATTGCCGATCGACCTCGTCGAAGCGCCGGTTGACTTCTCCTCGAAAGTCGTCCAGCCGCTCGTCGGTCCAGCTTTCTCTCACGTTGTACATGTTGACAGACCAAAGACAACAAGTTGCGCGGATGGCGCGGCGATTCAAATCTTCAGCGTCAGCTTTGCGACAAAATCATCGCGACCAGCTCGTCCTCGAACTCGGGGAGTCGAGCCGCTTCCTCAGCGACGACAAGCTTGCCGACCAAGGCAAGCATTCCGGCGGCGCGGACCCAATCAGTTCCCAAGCGCTCGGCAAAAGCTGAGACCATCGCGTCGTGGCGCTTCACGCCCTCGGATCCGGCGGCGAGAACCTCGACCGTCAGCAGTCGGGCCGAGGGCGGGTCGGCGGCGAAGATGGCGAGGGACGTGCGGATAACCGCCATTGTCTTTGCCTCGGGCGACCGCGCCTCCTCGCCCGCCCGATCGATCTCCTCCAGGAAACGCCCCAGCAGCTGCCGGTGGGCGGCGAGCATGCAGCTCTCCTTACCGGCGAACTGCTTGTAGAAGGTGAGCGAGGAGACGCCAGCGCGCTTCGCCACCTCTGCGACCGAAGCCTGCGCATACCCCCGCTCAGCGCAGACCTCCGCCATCGCCGCCACCAACCGTTCGCGCTGGTTGCGCGCGACGACGTCAGCTGGGATGCCGTGTGACCCCGGTGGAAGGCGCCTACCCGTGATGCCTTTTGTGCTTGCGCTTGCCACCACAATCAGGCCTCAGCACCGGGTTGAAGTCCCTCATCTTCCCGTTCTGCCCATCGGACTGCACGTTGGCCCTGTTAGTCGAGAAGCAGAGGTTGCGGCTGTTGACGATCAGGCCCTTTTTGGCGCCTTGCATCTTCAATACGACTTTGGAGAGCGGAGCGTCGGGGATTGAGTCAACCGAAGCCCGCACGCCGCCCCTGATCGAGTCGATACGGGTGGCTACCTCGATGTCGACGAGCCCGTGCAGGTCGAAGACCAGGTCGGGCAGCTTGTGGTTTGAGGATCTGAGCCAGACAGGTCCTTGCAGGGGCTCCTCGAGAAGTGGAGTCCAGGCTTTGATGTAGCCGTATTGGGCCCCTTTGGGGCAGTTGTCGGCTGCGAACTGCACTCGGGTGCAGATCGTGCGGATGTGGGCTTGATCGAGGAATGCTGATCTCGGTAGGCGGACCACGAGCCCCTCCACATTCGCATCGCCTTTCCTTGGCCTGTAGGTGGCTGTTAGACCCGGGTGGCCACCTCGCTTGGTGCCGCCCTTCAGCTTCAGTCCCAGCTTTGGTTTGAAGCCAAGGCTTGCGCAGCTTGCGGCCTGGAAGCGGTCTTGGAGCAGAACAGGGACATCATCGGTGGAAGTGAAGGCATTGCCTCCTCCACCGAAGAGCTCTGCATCGGTTGCGCTTGGATCACAACTCGTCGGGTTCAAGGTGAACTTGTCGCGGTCTACGTAGACGCGTAGGTCCCTTAGCTTTGCCGGGATCCCTTTGAGGATGTGGGGGATCGGGTCTGAAGCAGCTCCGTCTACTTCTACTTCTGCGGTTTTCGGGTTGAGGGTCAATGCCTCGTGCACTGCGACCGTGCCGACGTCGAAGGGCCCGGCGAGAGCGGGCGTGATCGCTATGACGCTCAGTGGCCTTCCATTGAACGGACCACCGAGGTAGACCTTGCCCGGGACGTAGGTGAGGACAGAGCCGACGCCTACTCCGACGATGCTGTGTCCGATCTCAGAGCTGGCTGGGCATGAGGGGGTAGCGATCTCCTGGTTGCCGCTCTTTGACTTGGCGATCGCGATTGCTGAGTTCGGGCATTTGTCCACTCCCGCCAGCTTGCCGAGCACACCTGGCGGCAAGGTCGCCGAGAAGCGGGTCATGTCCTGTTCGCCGTCGTTTCTGGTGATGCGCATGTTGAAGGGCGAATAGCTGCCGGCGTTGTTGTTGATTGAGCCCGCCCTGAAGTTCGGCTTAAAGCCGGGGGTTCCGTTCGGTGGGCAGGGGCCACCGCCGATGCCTCGGGTGATTTGGAAGTTGCTCGTGCTCGTGATCTTGTGTGAGGGATCAGACCAGGGCGTGAAGACCGCCTCGTTTTCATAGGTCCCACAGGTCGGCGGGGTCACCAGGGGCGCCCTCGCTCCCTCTCTGAAATGGAAGTCGAAGGTCTCAAAGGGCATCTGGGGGATGTCGTCGAACTCGGCTTCGATCTGGCCGGTCTGTTCGTTGGTCCTCAGTTCTCCCGGCAGCTTGACGAGGATTCCGCGCTCGGGGTTTTCGAAGACCACGTAGAGGGCCAGGAGTGAGTCGAATGGATTGTCATAGGGCTTGGCGACGTAGACGTTGCCTTTGATTTCTTCCTCGAGCAGCGGGGTTTTGACCGAGACGGTGCCGACCTTCGAGTCCGCCGGGCAGCCGTGCTGTCCGTCGGGGTGGAAGCTCAGCTCAGAGCTCTCATACTGGCCCGGGGAGCAGACTCCGAGGCCAGATGCCTGGCTTGGGTTGATCGTCACCCCTTGGGGCAGGGTGAGCTTCACGTCTTTGATGTCTGAGCTCGAGATCCCGGTCGGGTTTTCAAAGCCCGGGTTTGGTACCTCGACGTGCACGGCGAGGCCGGAGGAGGACTCGGTGTCAAGCGTCGTCGGGATCGCGGTGAGCTTGCCCTTGACCGGGACTTTCCCGCAGCCGCTTACACCCTTCTGCGCGCCCCAGGGCGTGCTCGGGTCTGCGGGACTCAGCGGGTAGCCGGGCGGCTCGTGCAGGGCACTGGATGCGTGTGCCCAGCGTGGGTCGCCCGCGAGTGGCCGGCCGTCTGCCCTGCGCGCTCCGGGGTCTACCCATGAGTCCACGCTGGCGCTCCAGTTGAGACTCTGGGTGCAGCGAGTCGGCATGCGCAGGAAGGGGACCTCGGAGCCGCTGCCAGCGCAGGTCGCGCCGACCAGGAAGGGGCTGTCCGCGCCTGGACAGGCGCGTTCGCTGTCGTGGAGGGGGGACGCCGGGTTGCCCCACAGTTCGAAGACGCCGCCGATCACAGTCAGGGCCTCGGGAACCTGCTGGGCCACGGCGGTGAGTCCGTAGTCGCCGTCGGAGCGTAGCTTGCTGTCGAAGATGATCGGCGAGCCGGCGAAGTTGAAGCCAAAGCGGGCCGGCGTGCCCGGCGGCGGGGTCAGGTTGAAGAGCGGCAGGCGGAGGTCGTTCAATGAACCGGAGCCATTGTTGTGGAAGACCTCGGCCGTCCCGACCTGGGAGCTCGAGGGGCAAAGCGGCTGCGGCCGCGCGCCGAGGGAGTAGCTCAGCTGCAGCAGCGTGCACTCGCCGACCGTGGCGGGCGCCGCGACGAGGCCCGGGGGCAGGTCGACGAAGGTGTCGCGCATCGCCTCGACCGGGGTGAGCTCACCGTACTCGGGGTCGGGGTCGGTGTGGGTGTTGATCTTCAGCGTCGTGACGAAGCTGTCGGGATGGCCGCCCGCCTGGGTATAGGTAACGCCCCCGGGACCGGTGAGCTTTGCCTCGAAGGCGTCGATGCCGAAGTGTGGCGCCTGCGTCGTGACGAGCGTCGGGGTGGCGGTGGTGCCCGGGGCGAACCCGGCGCCGGCGGAGAATTCGAAGAAGGCGGTCAGCACGCCACTTGCGCTGGCGGAGACCGAGGTGTCGAGCGTGACCGATTCCCCGCCGTAACCCCCGAGGAAGTAGGTGCTTTCGCAGTCAAAGGAGGAGTCACCGACGTTCGTCGTCGGACAGCTCCAGGAGGAGTTGCGCCCCGAGAGGCCGACGAAGGTGATCCCCGGGGGCAGCGTGCCTTTGACGTGGAGCGCTTCGACCGAGCCGTCGGCGCTATTGGCGGTGAGGTTTTTCAACACCATGCCGTAGCCCAGCTCGGCCGTGGAGGCATCGCCGTCGCCCGGCGGAACGGTCGTGTTCGCGGCCGCGACGACTTCCAGCTGGTTGGCGGCCGCGGCGCCGGCCGGAGCCATTGCCAGCAGGGCCAATACCGCCAAGAGGGTGCCAAAGAGTCGGCCGGTCCTGAGGTTGAGATCCTTTGCGGCGTTCATCGGCTGGCCCCCCGGCTGTTCTTGGCGTCTCGTTTCGCGTCCCGCTTGTGCTGCTTGGCCGCCCGCTGGTGGTGCTTGCGTTTGTGGTGTTTGCGGACGTGGCGCTTCTTCTTGCGGGCTTGCTTGGGATCGCCCGGTCCCTTAAAGGAGGAGGAGGCTGGAGTCGGATCATTCAGCTGGATCGGCAGCGGCTGGCAGGCGTCCCCCTGGCAGGCCGGCGGCACCGGCTGGGGCTCGGGGAAGCCGCCGCCCACTCGTGCGTCATAGATGTCATAGCTGCGGTCGACATCCCATCCGCTGAGCTGCTCCGCGGTCGAGATGAAGACGTCGCGGCCGTCGTCTGAGGCGTCCATGAAGTAGGAGGGTTCTTTGTCCTCGCCGCTTGAGAGCAGATGCGGCTCGCTGCTTTGACTGTCATAGACGTAGGCGTCCTTAGTCCCGTTGCTGTCGCTAGGCACCAGCGCCTCGGCGGTGGTGAAGAAGACGTAGCGGCCGTCGTCAGAGAGCGCATGGCTCAGGTGCGGGGTGCGATGCACTTCCGCCGCGCCTTCGGTCGTTGCGATGTTGTTGAGCGCACTCGCGGTCGCCGGCGCGCCGGTGGGGTTGCATGAGGTGCACTCGAGCTTGCCGCTCTCGGCGCTATAGAGGAAGAGCTCCTTGTTGTTGGCCTGGTCGTAGCCGGCAAAGCCGCCGCGACCGGTGAAGCCGAAGCTGTTCCCCGTCATGAACAGCAAGTGGCGGCCGTCGGGGGTGATTCTTGCGGGGTTGCCGCCCGTTTCGTTGTTCCAGTCGACCGCCGGACCGTTGTATCCTTCGAATGACCAGAAGGAGCCGAGATAGGAAATCTGGCCGTCGTGCCATCGATACAGCCCGTGCAGCCCTTCCAGCCCTTCCCCACCTTCCAGCCCTTCCCCAATGACCGCCGGTTCGCCGGCGACCAGCTGGCCATCGGCCCGGAAGTAGATCGAATGACCGTCGGCGCTGGCGCCGAACACCTGCCCGACAGGGGCATAATTACCGGGCGGCTGGTTGTCGACCGAGACGAGCGTCAGTCGTTCGCCTTCGGACTTTTCGACCTCATACATGTAGAGGTCTGGTTCGCCGTCGTCATCCCCTTCGACCAGGCCCTCGCCGGTGGTGAAGAAGGCACGCGAGCCATCGCTTGATGCGTCCTCGAACCGGGCGGGTTGCGAGGACTCCGCCGGGTCCTTCTCGGAGGCGTTCAGCTGGTAGGTGCGGCTGCCGTCTTCGCGCAGGTAAACCTTGCCGTTTGAGGAGGCCGCCGGCGCCTGGAAGAAGATGCGCGAGCCGTCGCGCGAGATGTAGCGTTCGTTGTAGATCTTGCTCGATGCTCCCAGGCCGGCCTGGGAGCTCGGCGCCGCTTCGCAGACAGGGGCACCTGCGTCATCGCAGAAGGTCGCCGGTTCGGTCGGGATGCGGCCGACAAGGCGTGGTGGGCCGCCGGTGCTCTCATAGAGGTTGGGAGCGAAGAGGGCAAACGCGGGAGCATCCGCGCTCAGCTGCAGCTGAGACTCGAAGATGACGTGACTTAGGTCGGTCGAGGCGCCGGCGGGTTTGGGCCAGAAGATGTGGAAAGCGGTGGGGGGGATCGGGGTTCCGAAGAGCGCTTTCAGGATCGGGTTATCCGACAGCGGCGCATAGGCATCGCTGAGCAGCTGGTTGGAGGCACCGTCGGGCTGGCGCAGGTCGCCGCGCCGGTAGAGGTTGGACACCTCGGTGGAGTTCGACCCCTCGGTCAGTGGCCGCCAGGAGCTGTAGACGGCGTGGGAGAGATCGGGCGTGAACTCGGCCGAGAACCGCGAGCGATTTCCGGTGAGGATCGCTTCTGGAGTGCTCGGGGGCAGCTGCGGCGTGATCGAGTGGGTCGACCAGCCGCGGGTCCCGGGCTGGCCCGAGCGCTGGCTCATGTAATCGACGTTGACGGAAGTTCCTTTGACGTCGGCGTCGAAGCCGAGCAGGGAATCGAAGACGACGGCGTTGCCGTCGGTCGCAGCGTGCGTCTCGGAGGAGTCGCGGACGACGTTGCCGCCCGCCTTGTCGGGGGGCGAGACCATCTCCCAAGCGCGACAGTCAGGCAGGAAACCGGCGCCGGGGGCGCCCTGGTTGGAGCAGGCAGGCGCCGGAGCGGCAGTGGTGAAGGTCTGATCGTCGCCCTCGGTCGTTCCCGAGGCGTTGTCGGCAACGAGCCGGAAGTGGTAGGTGCTCTCGGGCGAGAGGCCGGTGAGCTGGCGAGTGAGGTAGACGAAGAGCTCACCTGAGCCGGCGTCTGCGTCTTTGGTCGCGGGAATCGCCTGACAGGGATTAGAGGAGCAGTCTTCGGTCCCCCACTCAAACCAGTAGGTGGTCGGCAAGTTCCGTGGGTTGACTTCGCCGTTGATCGAGACCTGAGTCGCCTGCACCGGGCCGGCGGCAAAAGCCCTTACAAGCGGGGCGGCAGCCGGGGTTTTGAAGCTTTTCGATTCTTCGACTCCCCCGGCTGGGTTGGAGGCATGAAGGGTGACCGTGTATTCGGTGTTGGGCTGCAGGGAGCTCGTGTCGGTTGCGACTTCTTCTGCACTTCCCGGGGGGACGGTTCCGCTTTTGGTCGCGGGACATGGTTTAGGGGCGCAGCTGAAGCTCCAAGAGGTGGCGCTTGCCGGATCGCTTCCCTGAGGGTCGACTTGGGCTGTGAAGTGAGCTGAGGTTGCAGTCAGCTGTGAGACAGACAGCGGCGAGGTGATCGCCGGTTTGCTCAATGGATCAGTTACGAAGTTAGGCGCGACGTCTTCTTCGGTTCCGTCCTCGTTCTCAGCGACAAGGCGCAGGTGGTAGGTGGTCGAGGGCGTGAGATCGGAGAGGTCTGCTTCTACGGCCTGGGAGGTATTGCCGTTTAGGGGACCGGGGTTGCAGCTCGCCTGACTTGCACCCGCGAAGCTGTTGCCTTCGGCTTCCCAGGTGGCCTGCGTCGTGTACTCGAAGTGGCAGCTGGTTTCTTTTTCTTCAGGGTTGACCTCGCCTTGGAGATGAGCGGAGGTGGCTTTGACCTGCCCTGCCGATTCGATGCTGACCACGGGGGTTGCCGCAGAGGCGAGAGCTGCGCTTAGGAGAAGGGACAACAACAATGCCGAGACGGCGAGGACTGCCTTCGCGTGGCGTTTCAACGTAGATCTCTCCTTGTCCCTTGAGCCCTGCCGGCCGCTTCCCTTCGCGGCCTCCCTGTGGCTCGGTTTCCCTGTGACTTCTGTTCCCTGATTCGCCTGTTGGTAGTGGCTAGTTCCCAAAAGGTTCTAGCTGTACCAGCGAATGGGGCTAGCTAAGCACCTAGTCAAAGGGTTGTCAAGAGAAAGTTCCCAAAAGAAAAAGCTGGTTCCTAGATGCGTTCCCTGGGCGAGATACGCAAGTACCGAACGAGCTTGCAGCGAGAGCTCTGGTTACGCCGCTTGGCTAGCGAGGCGGGCTGCCTTGGCGGGGCCCAGATAAGGCAGGAGGACGAGCTCGGTGCAGTCGGAGAGTAGCTCCTCCAGTCGCGCGGATTCGGCGGCGGCGACCTTGCGGGAGACGAGCGATACGAGGGATCCGATGGTCGAGTCCTCGGTTGAGTCGGGGAGGCGGGCGGCCTCGGGGCGCTCTGCTCGGCCCCGCTGCAGTAGCGGTGCCATCTCCCCCACGGCCTCGTTGAAGCGGGCGGTCACCGCCGGCCCGGCGGTGCGCGACTCGACCAGGCAGAGGCGGGCGAGGTCGGGCTCGGAGGAGAGGAAGGAAAGAGTGGCGCGGGTGGCGGCGATCGCCTGCTGCGACCAACCCTCGACGTCCTCAACCGCCTCGGCGACCAGTTCGTGCAGATGAGAGAGGACGACCTCAAAGGCGGCGAGGAAGCACTGCTCCTTGCTCTCGAAGTTGGCGTAGAAGACGCGGCGGCTGACCTTGGCGTGCCTGACGACGTCGGTCAGGGTCACCGTGGCGTAGCCCTTCTCGGCCACGGCTTCGGCCAAGCCGGCGATCAGGCGCTCGCGCTGGTGATGGGCGACCTGCTCGCGGCTGTAACCGTGGCGGCCCGCCGGCAGGGGGCCGAGCTCTTCGGCGGGCATCAGCTGGGAGGGGCGCTAGGCGGAGATCGCGTCGGCGACCTCGCCGGCCTCCCGTGCCGCCTCGTCCTCGCCGACGTAGGGGCGGAGGACGAACTCGAGCGTCTCGGGCAGCAGCCTCCGCAGCTTGTCCGCTTCGCCGGCGACCAGGCGCTGCCCCAGCACCCAGACGACCCCGCCGGCGAGGGTCTCCTCGAGGCTCTCCGGCAGCTCCGCCCGGCGCGGGTTGAGCTCGCGACCCGGCCGCAGCAACGGGGCAAGGCGCTTCAGCGCAGCCTCGTGCTTTGCCGCCGCCTCGGAGCCGGCCGCGACCGCCTCGACAAGCGCCGCGCGGGCGGCCGCCGGGTGAGCGGCGACATCTTCGAAGAGAACGCCGAGCGCCGCGCCGACCCGGTCGGCCCAGGGGCCTTCTTCGCGCTGGTAGGCGTCTTCGACCCGGCTGACGGTGCGGTCGGTCGCGGCGTCGAGAAGCGCCAGGAAGGCCGCCTCCTTGTCGGGATAGTGCTTGTAGAAGGTCGCGTAGCCGACCTTGGCGCGGCGGACGATCTCCTCCATCGTCGTCTCCTGGTAGCCCTGCTCGGCGATCAGCTCGGCCGTCGCCGCCAGGATGCGGCGGCGCTGGTCGGCTGCGGCGGCATCTCGAGTGACCGGCTCGGGGCCGGGCGGCTGCCGCGAGGCCTTTCCTGGCAGGGCTCGCATGGACCCAGGATAGCGTCAGTTCCTATTGGTACGAAACTGGTACTTGAATTGGAGAAAGTTCCCAAACATAAGCTATGGTGTCTCGAATGGAAGCACCAGGCCCGCTACGCGCCGTCCGCTCCTGGGAGGAGGTTCTCCCCGACCGTAGCGCCGACGACGCCGTGCTCGAGGCGATGCTGCTGACGGCCGGTGAGAGTGGCTACGCAAACGCCACCGTGAAGGAGGTCGCCGATCGCGCCCGCATCACCGAGGACCGCTTCCACCGCCGCTTCGGCAGCAAGGAGGCCTGCTTTGCGCGCGCCTACGAGGAGGCCGGAGACCGACTCGCCTCTGAGGTGCTCGAGGCCTGCCAGGAGGCGGCGGGCTGGCGTGAAGGTTTCCGGGCCGGCCTGACCCAGTTGCTGCGCGTCGTCGCCGAGCAGCCCCTGCTCGCCAAAGCGCTGCTGATCGAGGTGCGCGCCGCCCGCGGCGATGCCTGGGCGGCCCACCAGCGCCAGGTCGAGCGCCTCATCACCGCCCTCGACAGCGCCCGCCACGAGCCCGGCGCCCGCCCCAACTCCAACCCGACAACCGCCGCCTTCGTCGCCGGCGCGATCGAGGAATCGCTCAGCATCGAGCTCGCCGCCGGCCGCGCCGAGGGAGTCCAGCTCCTCCTCGACGACCTCACCCGCCTCGCCTTCCTGCAGCTCTTCGGGGAGGAGTAAGGACGGATCAGAAGATCTCCCCGGCAGTGACCGCCAGGACCCCATCGGCCTTGTCGACCTGCTCCCGGGCACAGATCGCATAGCGAGGCTCCGGCGCAAGCCGAGGCAGTACCCCCGACTTTCGCTCCAGCTCCGAGCGCAGCCGCATGGCGTTGACGCGTTTCGCCCACTTCGCCTCCCCAAGCAGGACGGCTTGGCGCGCGCGGCCGGCAAGGCCGACCGCGTCGATCTCCGCCGGGTCGTCGGCGCTCGTCCAGAACGGCCCGATCGCGACGATGTCGTCGCCGAGCTCGCCGGCTGCCGCGAGCCTGCGCAGGTGATCGCGGAAGGCTTCCTCCCATGGGCCGCCCATGTGGTCGTCCAGCGAGCCGAGCAGGACCGGAAGAATGCTCTGTCCCAAGCCCCGCTCGATCTCCGGCCGGTACCGATCGAGCACGCCGAGCCAGAAGGCGAGGAAATTGTCGGCGATCCGGTAGATGCGCCTGCGGGTGCGCCGCGGGTCCTCGGTCACCGGCACGACTCGGTCGACCAGACGCAGGGCGACAAGCCTGTCGAGCGTCCGGGTGGGATCGGCACGTACCGCCCCCTCGATCTCGTTGAAGCGCGTGCGGCCGGTGGCGATCGCGTAGAGGACCAGGCGAGCCAGCTCGCCCCCCTCGCCCTCGGTGGCAAGCACCAGCTGTCCCTCAGTGAGGAGCTGGCCACCGGGAGTGCAGGCGAGGCGAGCAAGATTGGTACGGGGCTCGCGCTCTGATCCCACCACCGCAGGTACAGGGGCATGCCGCCGACCAGCCCCCAGACCAAGGCGCGCTGCGCGGGCTGTAGGGCAGGCAGCATCTGGGCCGCCTCATGGGGGCGGAAGGGGTGAAGCAAGAGCGACAGATCGAGCCGCCCATACAGGGGCGACCGCTCCTCCTGCATCGCCTCCATCGTCCTCACCGCGGAGCCGCAGAGCAGGAGCTTCAGCTTGGTGCGGGAGCCGATCCGGTCCCAGGCGGCGCGAATCAGGCTCGGCAGCTCAGGCGAAGTCTCGATCAGGGCCGGGAACTCGTCAAGGACGAGCAGGACCGGCCGATCGCCCGCGGCAAGCGCCAGGGTCTCGAGGGCGTCATCCCAGTCGACGAAGGGGCGAGCGGTCGAGATCGCGGATGCCGTCGCCCAGGAGCGGCTCCGCCGCTCGGGCAAGTGCCGCGAGCTCAGCGGTCGCGGGTCGGCCGCCGCCGGTGTGGAAGACGGCCGGCCGCTCGGTGGCGAAGTGCTGGATCAACGCCGTCTTGCCCACCCGTCGCCGTCCCCAGACGACGCCTAGCGACGCCTCCTTGCGTATCCACCACGTCTGGAGCTGCTCCAACTCGGCGTGCCGGTTTACGAACATGTCAAAAGCTTACCGACGTTGGATGTCGGCGACGTTGGATGTCGGCGACCGTGAATGTCGCTTATCAACTCTGCCGAGATATACGCTGCGGCACATGGACCGGGCCGACTCCTGCGCCGAGCTGCTGGCGGGGCACTTCGGGGAGGGGCGGCACCTGGCGGTTGGGCTTGGATCCCGACCTGGGGCGAATTCCGCAGTCGGTCGCGCCCGCGGCGGCGCCGGCTGAGCGGGTGATCGAGTTCAACCGCCGGATCGTCGAGGCGACCGCGGACCTCGCGGCCGCCTACAAGCCGAACGCCGCCTTCTACGAGGCGCTCGGCGAGGATGGCTTCCACGTCCTGGAGGAGACCGTGGCGACAATCCGCCAGCGCGCGCCTCAGGCCGCCGTGATCCTCGACGCCAAGCGGGCCGACATCGGCTCGACCAACGCCGGCTACGTCACCGCGGCCTTCGACCAGCTGGGCGCCGACGCGATCACCGTCCACCCGTACCTCGGCGGCAAGGCCCTCTCCCCCTTCCTCGAGCGCGAGGACAAGCTCGTCTTCGTCCTCGCCCGCACCTCCAACCCCGGCGCCGGTGAGCTCCAGGACCTCGAGGACCGCGACGGCGTGCCCCTCTACCGCCACGTCGCCCGCGCCGTCGCCGGCGACTGGAACGCAGCCGGCAACTGCGGCCTGGTGGTCGGCGCCACCTACCCCGAGGAGATGCGGGCGATCCGCGCGGACATTCCGACCTCGATGCCGATCCTCATCCCCGGCGTCGGCGCCCAGGGCGGCGACGTCGCCGCGACCGTAGCCGCCAACGTCGACGTAGGCAGCCGCGCCTTCCTGATCGCCGCCTCGCGCTCGATCATCTACGCCTCAGACGGCGCCGACTTCGCCGATGCCGCCCGCAGCGCCGCCCAGGCACTCGACACAGAGATCCGCGCCGCCGCCTCCGGCTGACCGCCGGAGCCCAGCGCCCTACTTGGCCTTGGCGACTTCGGCCGCCTCGGCGCTGCCGAGGTAGGGCGTCAGGGTGAACTCGACCAGGTCGGGGAGCAGGTCCTCCAGCTCCTCCGTCTTGCCGGCGATGATGCGGCGGGAGATCAGCGAGACCATGCCGCCGACAAGCGCTTCCTCGGTGGTCGGCGAGAGGCGGGAGAGGACCTCGGGGGAGCGGCCTTTGCGGCCCTCCTGGAAGTAGGGGACGAAGCTCTGGATCGCCGCGTCGTAGCGCTCGACCACGGCCGGGCCGGCGACCAGCGCCTCGACCATGCAGAGGCGGGCCAGGTTCGGCTCGGCCGCGAGGAACCGCAGCATCGCGTCGATCCCCCCCTTGATCGCCCGCGGCCACTCCTCGCTCTCCTCGAAGGCCGCCGAGACGCGCTCGCGCAGCTCCTTCATCACCGTGTCGTAAGCGGCGACGAAGCACTCGTCCTTGCTGGAGAAATGCTCGTAGAAAGTGCGGCGGGAGACCGCGGCGGCGCGGGTGATGTGAGCGATCGTCGTGCCCGAGTAGCCGTGCTCGGCGATCGCCTCCGCGATCCCGGCGATCAGCCGCTCCCGCTGGTTATGAGTGACAAACTCTCGGGGTAGCCCATGCCGGCCCGGGGGCAATCGCGCCAGCTCGGGCGGGTAATCCTCGGCGCCCTCCGACGGCCGAGTTTCCTTACTGGCGCGTTTCCGTGCCACGCCGCGAGCATATCCCTCTGGCGCGGCGGATTCCCGGCTCAACTCGGACATAGCCGCCTCCATTCCTAAATACGGCATCACCGCCGCGGACATCAGTTGTGGTACCAACTCGGGCAGTTCCTCAACGGCACCGCTGACCACCCTGGAGTAGATCTGACCGTACGCGGAACCGGCCAGCGCCTCGGCGGTTGTGTGGGGCACGGATTCGGGGTCGTCCATCTCCTGGCGGCCGGCGTCGATCAGCGAGGCGATCACCCGCATCGTCATGTCGCGGCGCGCCCGCGCGGCGTCGCCGGCGGCGAGAACCTCGACACCGAAGGAGGCGCGGCTCGGGTCATTGCTGAGCCCCTCGATCACCTGGTAGGCGACGGCGCGCAGGCGGTCGCGCCACTCATCACAGCTCTCGTAGGCGCTCACCATCGTCTCCAGGCACTGTTCGTTGAGCTCCTGCCAGGCGGAGAGGAAGCAGTCGTATTTGCCGCGGAAATGGCGGTCGAAGGCGGGGCGGTCGAGCTCTGCCCGCTCGAGGATCGACTCGATCGTCGTTTCGCCATAGCCGCGCTCGGCGGCGACTTCGATCAACGCTTCGACGATCTGGGCACGCTCGAAGCTGCCGGTCTCCTCGCGGGTCTGCGTGTCGAGCACTAGCGCATGGGACCCCCGATCCCTGCCCTGGCTCAGCCGGCCGCTTTGGCTGGCGATTCGGCCGCCGCACGCTTGGCCGACTCGGCGCCGACGTACGGGGTGAGCGAGAACTCCACCAGCTCGGGGAGGAGCTGCTCGATCTCCTCCACCTGTCCCATCACGATGCGCTGGTAGATGATCCAGAAGATTCCGCCGACGATCGTCTCCTCGAGTGTCCCCGGCAGGTCCTCGCCGTTCGCCGCAACCTTGCGGCCCATGCGGAAGAGCGGCACGAAGGCCTGGATCGAGCGTTCGTAGCGCTCGACCGCCGCCGGACCCGCGGAGAGCGCCTCGACGATGCAGGTGCGGGCGAGGGCCGGCTCGGTGGCGACGTAGTGGAGGAAGGCCGAGAGGCCGGAGTTGACCCGAGCGGGCCACGTGTCGACCCGGCTGGCGGCGTCGACGACCCGGCGCAGCGCCTCTTTGACCGCGAACTCCGAGGCGGCGAGGAAGCAGTCTTCCTTGGAGGAGAAGTTCTCGTAGAAGGTGTTGCGGGCGATGCCGGCGCGGCGCACGATGTCGGCGACCGTGACGGCGCGGTAACCCTTCTCCACCGTCTCCTCCGCGAGGCCCGCGATGATCCGGGCGCGCTGGTGCTGGGTGATGAACTCGCGCGGTAGAGGATGACGCCCGGGAGGCATTCTGGTTGCCTGGGAGACATGCTCAGCCACGCAATTCAAGTTACTCATAGCCAGCGGAGATTCAAGCTGGACGGATGGGCGATATACCGCTAGAGTACCGGAGGCCAGACAACCTGTTCCCTAGATCGAGAAGGAGGGGTAGCAATGGGGAGTCAGGCCGCAACCAACGTCCAGGCAGGGGCTGAGGGGACCGGCAAGACCAGGGAAGTGGAAACTCTCCCCCACTCGCCCAAGCTCGAGCTTGTGAATTCCTCCAAGCGCGAAAAAATTCTCGAGGGAATGCTCGAGGCGGTCGGGGCCGAGGGCTACGATTCGACCTCCGTACGCACGGTTCTGGACCGAACCGGGCTCTACCGGCAGGCCTTCTACGACCACTTCGCCGACAAGGACGCCTGCTATCTGGCGGCGCTCGAGATGGGCATCCAGCGCCTCGAAGCCGTCGTCGCGCGAGGGGCGGCAAGCGAAGAGAGCTGGCGCGGCAGGCTGCGGGCCGGCCTCGGCGCGCTGCTCGATCAGCTCGACGCCGAGCCCGATTTCGGCCGCGGCGTGATCGTCGAGGTCCACGCGGCCGGTCCAGAGGCCCTGGCAAGACGGGCCGAAGCGCTGAAAAGAGCGGCTGATTTCATCGATCTGGCGCGCCAGGAGGTGGACGAGTCGGAGTCGCCGCCCCAGATCGCCCCGGAGGGGATCGTCGCCGGGATCCACGCGATCGTCCATTCCCGGCTCTCCACCGGGGCTACCGACGGGTTCCGCACCCTGCTGCCGGAGTTCATGTACTTCGCCGTGCTGCCCTACTTCGGCGCCGAGGCCGCCGGCGCCGAGATGCAGGCCGCCCGCGCCTAGCGCCGCGGGCGTTGGACAGGCCTCGGGTCCTGCCCTACATTGAGAGGCGATGGATTCGCCTCCCACTTCGAATCCTGAAGCGCCGCTCGACCGTCACGAGTTGCCCCGCGCTTACATCATCCGCTCCCAGCGCGAGCGTCTGCTGGAGGCGATGGTGAGGATGTCGGCGGCAAAAGGGTACGAGGCGACAACCGTGGCCGACGTGATCGAGTACGCGGGAGTCAGCCGCGAGACCTTCGACGAGATGTTCGAGAGCAAGGAGGCCTGCTTCCTCGAGGCCTACGACGCCGTCTTCGACGTGCTGGTGGCGCACGTCACGGCGGCCTTCGAGGCGGCCTCGGACCGGAGTTGGCCGGAGCAGATCGCCGCGGGTCTCGGCGCCCTGGTCGAGCTGCTTGCGATGGAGGCGGACATCGCCCGGATGGCGATGGTCGAGGCGACCGCGGCCGGCGACGACGCCCGCGAGCGCTACCGGGCGATGTTCACTCGTTTCACCCCCTTCCTCGAGAAGGGCCGCACGTACTCGGGCCAGGGCGAGGAATTGCCGGCCGACACCGCCCGCTTCGCCGTCGGCGGGGCCGCCTCGATGATCTTCGACGAGGTCCGCGCCGGCCGGGGCCCCGAGCTGAAGCGGATCCTCCCCGACCTCGTCTTCGCCGTGCTGATGCCCTACCTGGGATCGGAAGAGGCCGAGGACGAGATGCGGCGGGTCACGCGGGGGAGCTAATCGGGGAACCGGCCGTGCCGGCCTGCGCCGTCGGCGAAGCGGGCCGCACCGCGGACGGCGACGTCGAGGACCTGGTTGCCCAGCTTGGCCTCCAGGGCGAGGCCATCGGTCAGGGGCTGGCCAAAGCCTTCTATCGCCGCTTGGCGGTCGGCAAGCATCGTCTCCTGGGGAAAGCCGGCGATTCGCTCTGCCAACTCCAGGGCGCGGTTCAGGTGCTCGCCGGGCTCGACGATCTCGTTGACCAGGCCGATGCGGTGGGCCTCCTCGGCGGGGACGGGGCGGCCGGTGAGGATCAGCTCCAGGGCGCGGCCCATGCCGAGGACCCGGGGCAGCCGCTGGGTGCCGCCGTCCAGCAGAGGCACGCCCCAGCGGCGCTCGAACAGGCCGAAGGTGGATTGCGGCGTGGCGATCCTCATGTCGCACCAGAGCGCCAGCTCGACGCCGCCGGCCAGGCACCAGCCGTCGACCGCGGCGATCGCCGGCTTGGCCGGCGTCAGGCGGGTCGGGCCCATCGGCCCGTCCGGGTGGCTGACGTCGAGGTTCATCGCTTTCAGGTCGGCGCCGGCGCAGAAGGCCTCGCCGCCGGCGCCGGTGAGCACCAAGACGCGGGCGCCCTCGTCGGCCTCGAAGTCCGCCAAGCCCTGCCGGAACGACGCGGCGGCCGCCGCGTCGATCGCGTTGCGCCGCTCGGAGCGGTCGATGGTCAGAACCGCCGCTGCCCCGACCCGCTCGTAGCGCAGTTCGTCGCCCATCGCGAAAGAGAGTATGGGAGGAGGCGGGCTAGTTGCCGGCTACTCACGGGACAGCCGGCAACGCCAACTCCCAGATGCGCCCCGGTACGCGAGTCAACGAGGGCAGGCGCTCGATGACTGCCGCCAAGCTAGAGGTGACCCCGGACGCGAAGCCCGGAACGCAAAAGCAACCGGGGGTGGCGCCCAAAGCCTGCCTGCGCGTAGCCTTCGCGCTAGAAGCTCTTTGCGCCACCTTCAAGACGGTGTCCCGCTGGCTTCCGCGGGGCCTGTCTTTCCCAGTCGCAAGAGGAACTTAACTCCGCTCTCAGGCGGCGTCCAGGGGTCGCTCGGCAACGATCCCGCAAAATCCGCTGAAATCGACATTCAGGTTACGCTGGGCGGATGCGCATCGACCAGATCCTCGACTCGCAGCGACCCGTCTTCTCGGTCGAGTTCTTCCCTCCCAAGACCGAGGAGGCGACCGAGCAGCTCTACGCGACCGCCCGCTCGCTGCGTGAGCTGGAGCCCGACTTCGTCTCGGTCACCTACGGGGCGGGCGGCTCGACCCGGGACGGCACGGTCGAGATCACCACGGCGCTGAAGGATGACCTGGGCTACGAGACGATGGCCCACCTGAGCTGCGTCGGCGAGACGACCGAGGGGCTCTCGGTGACGCTCGACCGGATCGCCGCGGCCGGGATCGAGAACGTCTTCGCCCTGCGCGGCGACCCGCCCCGCGGCCAGCCGGACTTCGTCCAGCCCGAGGGCGGCCTGGGCAGCGCCGCCGAGCTGGCGGCCTTCATCGGATCGCGCTGGGACTTCACCGTCGGCGGCGCCTGCTTCCCCGAGGTGCACCCCGAGGCGGTGGACCTCGACACCGACCTCGACTACCTGAAGAGCAAGGTCGACTCCGGCGCCTCGTTCCTGATCACGCAGCTCTTCTTCGACAACCAGGTCTACTTCGACTTCGTCGCGGCGACGCGGGCGAAGGGGATCGACGTGCCGATCCTCGCCGGCATCATCCCGGTCGCCAGCTTCGCCCAGACGAAGCGGATCTGCGAGCTCTGCGACGCCACGATCCCGGCGCCCCTGGAAGCGGCCTTCGCCGCCGCGGGCGGGGACGAGGAGGCGGAGTTCGAGCTGGGGATCGCTTACGCGGCGCAGCAGTGCGCCGAGCTGCTCGTCGCCGGAGTGCCCGGAATCCACTTCTACGCGCTCAACCGGGCGCCGGCGACGCGGGCGGTTCTGGGGGCGCTGAAGGCGGCGAGGCCATGGGAACGCTGAGCTACCAGTCTCCTGTGGCAGGATATGGACCGCAATATGGCTAATCGCAGGGAGGAAGAGAGAGAGCGACTCCGCCAGGCCCGGCAGGAACGCGAGTCCAGCCAGGCAAAGTCGGAGAAAAAACGCCTGTTCGCTGTCTACGCGATCGCCGGGGTGATCGGCCTCCTTGTCGTCGTCGGAATAGTCATCGCGATCGCCGGTTCGGGCGGCGGCGGAGAGGCCGAAGCCCACATCAACCAGGCGAGCGGATCGACCAACGGCGTCAAGCCGGACGAACGCGAGGGCACGCCGCCACCGGAGGTGAAGGTGGTCGACATGAAAGAAGCGGCCAAGAAAGCCGGCTGCACGCTTCGTCTCGAACTCACCGACGAGGGTCACCAGCACATCTCCCCCAGCGCGCCGGTGCCGAACTACAAGACCAACCCACCCACCTCGGGCAAACACGCCGAATCGCCCTATCAGGAGGCGGACGGTGCTTACAGCGAAATGCCGAGCGAAATCTTCATCGTCCACTCGCTGGAGCACGGACGGATGGAGATCCAGTACAGCCCCGACCTGCCCGAGGAAGACCAGCTCGCGCTCAAGGGCCTCTACGAGACTATGTACGGGGGGACGCTGCTCTTCCCCAACGAAAACATGAAATACGAGGTTGCGGCGACGACCTGGACCAACCTGCTCGGCTGCCCCAAATACAAGGGCGCGATCACCCTCGACGCGATCCGCGCCTTCGGCAAAACGACCTGGGGCCGCTATGGCGGCGAGGGTGCGGGCGCTGTCAAAGGTCCGACGCCCGTTTCGCCCACCCCGGTCGGCTAGGCGCGATAGGCAGGGAAGAACCCGGACGCCTCGCGTCCGGCGGAGAGGCGGTCGTAGGCCTCACGGTCACAGACGACTTCTGAGGTGTGCCAGGCCTGCTCGCGGTTGGCGAAGCCGCGCTTGAATTCCTCCAGCCGGTCGCCACGGGTGATGCCACCACCGAGGTTCAGCGGGAGGCTCTTGCCGGCGGAGAGCTCGATCAGGGCGGCGACGACGTTCTTCATCGGCGAGGCGCGCAGGTGGGCGTCGGCACTGCCACTCAGGTAGTAGTGAAGGAAACCGTCGCTGCGCACCGCGATCGAAGCGGCAGCCACGTCGCCTCCGGGCGCATACGCGATGGCCAGCCAACTCTGGGCCGATTCGAGGATGCGATCGAAATAGGCGGCGCCGAAGAAGTAGCGCTCGGCGGCCTCGGCGCGGCGCATCGTCTGCTCGTAGGCGGCGAGAAAGGCCGCCCTCTGCTCGGAGCTCGTCTCCGGGCCGGCCAGGAGCTCGACCACGTAGCCGTCGCGGCGATTGCGGTTGATCCGGTTGCGGTCGCTTGCACGGCTCTTCAGCGGCAGCTCCGGGTCGGCGATCTGGACGACGTTGCGCTCGGCGGTGCCGGCGAAGGGCGGCGGGCCGAGCGTGTGGCGAAGGAAGAGCGAAACGAGGCCGGTCGCGGAGAAGTCGATCGCCTCCGGATTCAGGAGGGGAACCGGGGGGGTGTCCGGTGGAGCGACAGCGGGGAGGCTCCCCCGGACACCCCCCCGGTTCCCCTCAGCCAGTCCCGGGTAGCCGTACGGGGAGATCGCGTCGTGCTCCTCCGTGCCGGGTATTTCGCGGACGATCAGTGGCGCGAGCGAGCACCGCGTCGCGGTCTCGATACGAAGCGTGTGGGTGACGCCCTCGGCGTCGAAAAAGGGGCGGCGAGCGGAAGAACTCCTCGCTCTCGGCCGCCGCGCCGCGGTCGGCGATCAGCTCGGCGGTCGCGGCGCTCGCACGCGCAACAGGTCCGCGGCCGCAGCGCGGAACTCGTCGGGCAGGACCCCCCAGATCTCGCAGTCGTCGACGCCGTCCGGTCGCTGCAGGTGGGCGCGCATCGTCCCCTCGTGCTTCCAACCGAGCCCGGCAACCGTCTTCTTGGCGACCTCGTTGCGGGCGGGGATGCGACCGTAGACCCGGTGGGCGCCGAACTCGTCGAAGGCCTTGGCGATCGTCAGCGCCTCGGCCCGGCGGCCGACTCCCTTGCCGCGCACGTCGTCGCCGATCAGCGCCCCCAGCTCGGGCGCGGTCTGGCGGAAGAGGCCGTAGAGCGCGGTGAAGCCGACCGGCTCCTCGTAGCCCTCGACGACGATCGCGTACTTGCGGTCCTCGCCGGAACCCTCGATCGCCCGTCCCACCCAGCCTTCGGCTTCCTCCATCGAGAAGCTCGTCGCGCTGCTCCATCAAGGTCTTGGTCGCCTCGGGGTTGTTGAACCAGCGGTGCACCGCCGCGGCGTCGCCGGACTCGAACGGGCGCAGGCTGACGGCGGGTCGCTCGGCCATACCCGAACCCTATGACCTCGATGGAAGGATTTGGGGGTCCATAGTGCCCCGAATCCTTCCTCGAACGCTTAGTCCGGGGCGAGGCCGTGGCCGGTGAGCAGCAGCCAGCTCGTCTTGGCGAGGATGCGCAGGTCCAAGGCGAAGCTGCGGCGGTCGACGTACTCGACGTCGAGCTCGATCCGCTCCTCCCAGGGGATGCCGGCGCGGCCCTGGACCTGGGCCCAGCCGGTAAGGCCGGGGCGGACCTCGTGACGGCGGTGTTGGAAGGGCGTGTAGTCGTCGACCTGAGCGGGAATCGTCGGACGTGGGCCGACGATCGCCATCTCGCCGCGCAGGACGTTGACCAGGTTGGGGATCTCGTCGAGCGAGGTGCGGCGCAGGAAGCGGCCGGCGGCGGTGACGCGCGGGTCGTCGCGGGCGACGACCTTGCCGACGCCGACCGGGTCGGAGCCCTGCACCATCGTGCGCAGCTTCAGCAACTCGAACTCCCGCCCGTCCTTGCCGACGCGGCGCTGCCGGTAGATCACCGGGCCCGGACTGCCCAGCTTGATCGCGATCGCCGCGACCAAGAGGACCGGCGAGAGGATGAGGAGGGCGAGCGCCCCGATGAGGATGTCGAAGACGCGCGGCATGGCTAGCGGGTGCCCTCGGCCTTCTCCCACGTTCCTGGAGCGCCATGGCGCATGCGGTCCCAGAGACCGAGGGCGATCGAGGCGGTCGTCTGCACGTAGTAACGGGGGATGCGGAGCGGTGGCGCCGAAAGCCAGCGGCCCAGCAGGGCGGCGCCGAGCAGGGCGAGCTGAACCGCCATCGTGACGACGTAGATCCAGCCCTCCTGGAGCAGGGCGAGGTTGGCGACGAAGGCGATCAGGTGGAGGAACGGGGTGGCGTAGCGCAGAACCCGATGCGAGAAGACCTCGAAGGCGTAGAGCGGCGAGTAGCCGCCGGGACGCAGCATCCCTTCGCCGACGACGATGTCCCAGATCCCCACCATCATCCGTCGTTTGCGGGCGAGCTCACCCTCCAGGGTCGGCACCATCTTCTCCTCGGCGCCGCGCCCAGGGAACGTAGAGCGAGCGCTGGCCGCGCTTGGCGAGCAGGAACGGCAGCGAGAGGTCGTGGCTGCCGGCCGGCGGCAGGGGAACGTAGTCGTCGCGGCGCACGGCGTAGATCGCGCCGTTGCCGGCGGTCACGCCGGCCAGGCGCGGACTCCCTCTCGCGGATCGCCATCTCGTAGCGCCAATAGGAGCCCTCGAGGTTCCCGCCCGCGGCGTCGAGGAAGCGGACCTGGCCGCAGACGTAGCCGACCTTCGGGTCGGCGAAGGGCTCGACCAGGTGGCGCAGCGCGTCGGGCGCCCAGAGCTGTTGGCATCGGAGAAAGCGAGGATCTCGCCGGAGGCGCGCTCGGCCGCGGCGTTCTGAGCGGTGACCTTGCCGCCGCGGGGCAGGTCGAGGACGAGGTCGGCGCCGGCTGCGCGGGCGCGCTCGACGGTCGCGTCCCGGGAGCCGTCGGAGGCGACGATCAACTCGAGCCGCTCGCGCGGATAGTCGAGCGCGAGCGCGTTGGCGACCTTCGCCGCGATCACCTCCTCCTCGTCGAAGGCGGCGACGATCAACGAGACCCGTGGCAGCTCATCCCAAGTGTCTCGGGTTCAGGGTGGGCCGGCGCTGCAGCGAGGCGAGCAAGCTCAGGACGAGCGGGTAGCCCAAGTGGGTGTAGACGATCAGCGCAACGCTGATCCAGAAGGCCAGGGCGACCACGATCACTCGCGCGCCTCCAACAGCTCGTCGTAGAGGGCGAGCGTCTGCGCGCTGCCTCGTCCCACGAGTAGGAGCCTCTGGCCGCGCTCGACGCGGCCTCACGGAGCTCCCCGCGGGCACCCTCGTCGCGACCAGCTCGGCCAGCGTCGCGGCGAGCGTGGCGGGGTCGTCGGGTGGCACGAGGCGGGCGGCGCCCTGCTCGGCTACCTCGGGGAAACCACCCACGGCGCTGAGGACGAGTGGCTTGCCGAAGGCGAGCGCCGGCATAGAGGACGCCGGAGTGCTCGGCGTCTCGATAAGGCAAGGTGACGACGTCGGCACGGCGCATGATCGCCGGGATCTCGGCGTCATCTATGAAGCGGGTGAGGAAGCGGACGCGGCCCGGGGCCTTGGCCGCAAGCTGGCGCAACGGCTCGACGTCCATGCGCGGATTGCCGACGATCCAGAGCTCGGCGCCCTCGATCTGGCGGAACGACTCGAGCAGGGTGTCGACGCCCTTGTAGGGGCGCAGCAAGCCGAAGAAGAGGATCACCGGCCCCTCGGCTCCCTCCAGCTCGGCCGGAAGCGGCTTCTCCTCCGGCAGGCGGGTCAGGTAGTCGAAGGCACCGTGGTGGATGACGCGGATGCGGTCCGGGTCGACCCCGACCGCTTCTCGCAGCCGGCGCGCGCCATGCTCGGAGTGGGCGACGACGGCGTCCATCGCACCGAAGACGCGCCGGGCGCTCGCCGCCTGCCGGCGACTTGGGTTGGGAGGCAGCACGTAATGCGCGGTCATCACGCGAGGCCGGTCGGCGGCAACAGCAACGCGTCGAGGGCGGGGAAGGTGAGCCACTGGTAATGCACGACATCCGGCCCGGCCTTGCCCGTCCGCGGCGCGGCGCGGCGGAAGCGCAGCATGTCGGAGAGGTGCTCGGCGACCTTGAATGCGCCGGCGGCCCGGTGCCTCGAGGCCACGGGCTGCGGCGCGGCGGTAGAAGCGCTCGTCCACCCGATACCCCTCAACCGGCGGCACCGCGCCGTAGAGAAAGCGGCTGGTGAGCAGCTCGACCTCAGCCCCCGCTCGGGTGAGCGCCGCGGCGAGAGCGCGGTCGTAAGGGGGCGTGAAGGCCGAGGGGTCGACCATCTGCACACGCATAGCGGGCGATTATGGTGGCGGGCGTGGCGCCCGCGCTCTCCTACTGCGTCGTGAACACGAATGGCCGCGAGGACCTGCTCGCGTGTCTGGCGGCTGTCGAGCGCACCCATCCGGAGGGAGTGGAAGGCGAGATCCTCCTGCTCGACAACGCCTCGGCGGATGGCTCGGCTGACGCAGCGACGGCCTGGGATCACGGACGTGTGTCGCGCCGGGCCGGCGAGCTGCGCCTGTTCGCGCTCGAGCGGCGCGCCGGCAAGGCGGAGAACGACTCGACCCTGATGCGCGAGGCGCGAGGGCGCTACTGCCTGCTGCTCAACGAGGATTCCGAGCTGCAGCTCGGCGCGACCCAGGCGCTGATCGCGGTGCTCGAGGCGGACCCGCGCGCCGGCGCCGCCGGAGCTCAACTGCTTGACAGCGACGGCGTTCCGGTTCCCTGCGCCTGGCGCTTTCCCGGGGTCGGCACCGCTCTGGCCGGCGCCCTGTTCCTCCACCGCCGGTTGACCGTCCAGAGCAAGGGCTCCGCGACTCGGAGTGTCGACTGGGCGCAATCCAGCGCCTTGATCGTGCGCCGCGAGGCGGCGGCGCAGGTCGACTACCTCGATCCCGACTTCTTCGTGTACTACGACGAGTGCGACTTCTGCAAGCGGCTCGCCAAGGCCGGATGGCACACCCTCTTCGCCCCTACGGCGATGGCGATCCACCACGACCAGCTCTCCACCGACCTCGCCTCAGGTCTCCCCCGCATCGTCGAATTTCACCGCAACCGCGATAGATATATGCGGGTGCACCACGGGCGCGTCGCGGCCCTGGCGGTTCGCCTGCTCACCGCCTGGTCCTACGCCCTACGCGCCCTCGTCGCCACCCCCATGCCGAACCGCTCGGCGCGAATCATGTGGGCCCATGCACGGCAGGCCCTACTACCCGGCCATGGGCAGGGGATGAGGGAGCAGGCAGAGGCCCCAGCGGCTTGACAAAGGTGCGTTCGCTGTTTGTGGCGGTAGACCCGACAAACAGCGAACGCACTCAAAGACGAACGTCCTCATCGGCCAGCTCTGCCTCATAGGCCTCCGGGAGGCGGCCGTCCACGGCGGCGGGGCGTTTGCGCGCCGCGCGGTAGCGGTCGAGAAGCTCGCTTGGGTGGCGCAAGTGGGCCAGCCAGCCCCGCTCCTCGGCGGTGAAGAAGCCGCTGAACAGGAGCACGAGGGGATAGGCGAGCCAGAGGATGACCCTGCCGGCCAGCCCGGCGAAGCCCGCGGTCGGCAGGAGGAGCTCACCCAGCCCCACCAGGGCGGCGGTGACGAGCACGATCCGCGCCAGCCGGCCCCATTCATATGGAACCGGGAAGAGGCGCTGAGTGAACCCGTACATCAGCGCCACCACGAGTAGGTAGGAGGCGACCAGGGCGATGCCGGCGCCGACGATGCCCAGCGGCGGCACGAGAACGAGGTTGAGGACGATGTTGGCGACCAGCGCCGCCCCGGTGGCCGGGAAGTTGAACTCGGTGCGGCCGGTTCTGCCGAGGATTACCAGCAGCACCATGTAGAGCGCGTAGAGGGTGACGGCGGTCGAGATCAAGCCGATCGCTTCGTAGGATTCGAAGAACCGCGGGGCGGCGAGGGCGCGCACGATCCAGCGCGAGAGCAGCCACATGCCGGCAACGACGAAGGCGCAGGCGGCAAGGAACCAGGTGACGACCGCGGCGTAGGCGCGCCGCGCCTCGTCGTCGTCACGGATCGAGTAGGCGAGTGGCGGCCAGGCGAGCTGGAAGCCGCGGACGAGTACGTTGACCGCCTGGGAGAACTTGACCGCGAGCGAGTAGAGACCCGCCTCCGCCAGCCCGATCGAGCGGACGATGATGATCCGGTCGACGAAGTTGAGCGCGTAGAGCGAGAGCTCGGCCGGCATCGTCGGCAGGCCGAAGCGCAACATCCGCCGCAGCAACGGCCGCTCGATCCGCAGCGAGAGGCGGCGGCGATGAACGACGATCAGGCCGAGCACGAAGGCGGCGCCGCTGACGTAGCTGCCGAGCAAGAGGCCGCGAGCACCCTCGTCCTCGCCGACCACCAAGACGACGGTGAGCGCGATCGCCACCAGCACGTTGGCGATCGTCACGATGAAGAAGGCGCGGGCGCGCTCCTCGAGCCGGAACAGGGTCAACAGGTACTCGTGCAGGGTCAGCACCCAGAGGCCGCCGATCGCGATCCTCACCAGGTCGGGACCCGAGACAAGCTTGGCCGCTTTTTCGGTGAGCAGAGCGTCGGAGATCGGCTCGGCGAATGGCAGCGCGATCAGCGCTGCCGCGGTGCCGAACCAGAAAAGCGCGGCGAAGGAGGTGGCGACGACCCGCTGCGGGTCCTCGCCGGCCTTGTAGTAGAAGCGCAGCACCGCCTCGATCACGCCGAAGCGGATGACGATGCTGGCGGCGACGACCGCGGCGAAGAGGATCTCGGCGGCGCCGTAGTCGGCCGGGCTCAGATAGCGCGTGTAGAGCGGCAGCAGGGCGACCGCGATCAGCTTCGAAAGAATGCTCGCCGCGGTGTAGGCGGCGCCGGTCGTTGCTAGGCGGCGGAGGTAGCCCGACACGCATTGAGCCTAAGTCTCGGTGCGGACCGGGAGCGCCGCGAGCGAGGCGCCAACCGCCAAGAGAACCCAGGCGATCGGGTCCTCGTAGAAGCCGGCGTAGGCCATGGTGTGGATGAGCAAGGCTACGAAGGTGGCCAGGACGGCTGCCCTTGCTACGAAGGGGGAGGAGGTGTCGGGGGTGTCCAATCGAGTGCTGGGATTTTCGCCGGGCGCGTTGTGACTCTCGCTGAGGTCCCGCTGCGAAAATCGGGACGCCGCACTCGATTGGACACCCCCGACACCTCCTACATGGCCCAAGCCGGAGGCCATCGTCCACAGGGCTACCACTAGAAGCGTTGCGTAAGCCGCCAAGCCAATGAGACCTTGCTCAGCTGCAACCGTCACGGGCTCGGTGTGGGAAACCGAGACTGGGGCCTTCTTGGTGGCTATGTGTTCTCTGTAGGCGCGGGGGAAGCTGCCCGCTCCGTAGCCCCAGAGTGGGCGCTGGCCGAGAAGGGTGATGCCGCCGGAGACGAGGTTGCAGCGGCCGCCGGTGTCTACGTTGCAGCGGTCGGGGCTGAGCTTCGAGGTGCCGCCGGCGAAGATGACTATGACCACCGCCAGCAGAGCTCCGGCCCCCACAGCTGCAAGCGTCCAACGCCAGCTCCAACGTAGGGCTGCGAGTACAGCTAGACCTGCAAGTAGGGCAGCGAAGCTTGACTGGGAGAAGGTAAACACCAAGCCGAGCCAGAGGGCAGCCACAAGCGCCGTGAGCATCGCCAGCGTTCGTCGTTCCTTGGCCCACAACAGTGCTGACATAGCCACCACGATCACCAGCGCCAGGTAGCGCCCGTAGATGTTGGGGTCCCAGAAGATCGAGTTGACGCGGAAGTAGGTGTGGAATTCGTTCGACCTGATGACCTGGTCGTTCCAGAAGAGGTCCCGGCTCACATACTCGACGGACCCCACAACAACGAACGCCACCGCCTCCACTGCCACAACCCACAACACGAGCACCAGCAGCTTTCGATCCCACTCAACATCTCTCAGCAAGGCATACACGAGCGAAAACGGCACAAAGAAGAAGCAAACGTTCTGAAGGCTTTTCGAGAAGTCAGGCGAGTACAACGCCTGCAGCGCGTACAGAACAACAACTCCCGCCAGCACCCAGGGAAGAAAACGCGCGGGCTCCAGCCGTGCGCCAGGAGTAGTCGCCAGGGCCGGGGGGTCCCCCGAAGGAAACATTTGAGCCCTTCCCGCCAAGGACCCGTCAGGCCGCCCCAATGCGGGTTTCCGCAGGGGGACCCCCCGGCCCTGGCGCCATCCGCTCAGCACCGCGGAGATCACACCCCCCGCAATCACGAGGTACAGCGGGACGAGGAGATTGGCGGTGTCCCCGCCGGCGTGCAGCGGGACCCGAAACGGAAGCGCGAAGACAATCGCGAGCGGCAGGAGAATCGGCCAGCGATAGAACAGCGCGGCAAGGATTCCGGCCGCGCCCAGAGCGGCAATGCCGAGCGCGATCAGCCGTACCGAGTCGTCACGCAGATCGACGATCTGGGCCGAATGCCACTGGTCGCCGAGGATCAGGACCGGAAAAAGGACCAGCGCCAACAGCATCGCCGCCGAGCGAAGCCGGCCCACCGGCAGCAGAATCGCGGCCGCCCCGGACCCGGCTGCAAGCAGAACGCCGAACCCCGCCAGGATCACGACCCCATCTCCCTGCCGTCTGGCCCCTTATTCCCGCATACCGGGAAAAAGGAGCCAGGCCCGCTCATTTGCCCGCCTCCGTTTGCCCGCATCCCACCCTGAGATCGTCTGGCGCCCGATGCAGCCGCATCACTCCACCCGGCACCAGCGTCCGACCCTGGCCGAGCAGTTTGACGCGCAGCTTGTAGCGGCCCGGCGGGGCAATGCCGTCTTCACGCATGCGGCCGTCCCAGTAGAAGGTGAAGAAGCGGTAGCGCTTCAGGTAGACGTCGCGGGCGAGGGTGACGATGAGCTTGCCGCCCGGCTTGACGATCTGCACGTCGGCGTCATCGGACTGGGTGACGCGGAAGCGGATGCGGATGCGGTCGAAGCGGCAGTCGTGGTTGGGGGTGAAGGCGCGGCTGGCCGGTTTGCCGAAGGTGACCCGGTCGAGGACGAGCGGGTCGCGCTTGCGCTGCTGCGACCAGGCAAAGGCGAGGGCCGTGAAGACGACGAGCAGGGCGAAGACGACCGCCGCGACGCTAGGGGCTCGACGAGGCATTGTCCTCGCCGATCACGACCGCGACCGGGGCGCCCGCCGAGAGCGAGGCGATCTCCGTGTTCATCGGTCGCACCCGCGAGATCTGCAGCGCCGTGGCCACCCGATGCGCCTCGCGGCCCTCGCCCTGGTCGAACATGACGATGCTGTCTTCGAAGCTGGAGCGGCTGTTGGTGACCGCGCCGAGCTGGAAGCCCTCCTTCTCGACCATGTCGCCGTAGCTGCCGGCGAGTCCTTCCACAGCGGTGCCGTTGAGTACGGTCACCTCGATTTCGCTGGGCTTGACCGCGTGGGAGACCTGCTTGCCTCCCTTGCCGCCGCCTCCTTCATCGCCGCCCCCCTGCGTAACCGCGTAGGCAACCCCGCCCGCGACGACGATCAGGACGACGAAGATCGCGATCAGGTAGCGCGGTTCGGCGAGCCTGCTGCCGAGCCCACCGCCCCCCCCATCGGACCCACCGCCGAAACGCTCGCGCAGTCGCTCGCTACGGGTCAGTTCGGGCAAACCGGCCTCGCGGCGCTCGCGGCGATGCTCGCGCAGCTCCGCCGCCTGGCGCTCGGCTTCACGAGCCTCCTCGAGCTTGCGCATCTCCTCGGCGCGTTCGGACGCCGCGGCCGAGGTCGTCTCCTTGCGCTCGTTGTCGCGCTCCGGCGCCGAGCCGGCCCACTCGCGCAGGCGGCGGATGTCGCGGCCCTGGGCAAACGAGAGCAGGGCAAGCACGGCCAGGCCGAGGAAGGCGACCAAGCCCGCGAAGGCGCCGATTTCCTTAAGCAGCTCCAAAGGTTGGCTGCGAGAGGCTATCCGTTAGGACGGCCCCTCAGCCGACTGCCGCCGCGTCGCCGCCCGGACTGGCGATCAGCGCGACGACCCGCTCGGCCAAGTTCGCCTCGTCGCCGGCCATCACCAGGTGCTCGAGCGAGTTCAGCGTCGACTCGACCCACTCGGTGTCCAGCGGCGCCGCGCGCACCGCCCGGTGGATCCGCTTGGCCGCCGTCGGCCGCAGCTCCTCGCCGCTGCCGAACAGCTCCTCGTGCAGCTTCTCCCCCGGCCGTGGCTGGGTGAACTCGACCGCGATCTCCGCGCCCGGCTCGTAGCCGGCGAGGCGGATCATGTTGTTGGCGAGGTCGACGATCTTCACCGGCTCGCCCATGTCGAGGACGAAGACCTCGCCGCGGCCGGCACCGATGTCGCCGGCGCGGATGACGAGCTGCACCGCCTCGGGGATCGTCATGAAGAAGCGCGTCATCTCGGGATGGGTGACGGTGACCGGTCCGCCGCGCTCGATCTGGCCGCGGAAGATCGGCACGACGCTGCCTGAAGACGCGAGCACGTTGCCGAAGCGGACGCTGGCAAAGCGCGTGCCGGGGTGCTTGTGACCGGCGGCCTCGACGATCCACTCGGCCATCGCCTTGGAGGCGCCCATCACGGTCTTCGGGTTGACCGCCTTGTCGGTCGAGATGAGGACGAAGCGCTCGACGTCGGAGGCGGCGGCGGTCTCGGCGGTGATCCGGGTGGCGATCGCGTTGTTGCGGACGGCCTCCAGCGGGTTGGCCTCCATCAGCGGCACGTGCTTGTAGGCGGCGGCGTGGAAGACGACACTGGGCTTGAAGCGCTGCATCGTCTCCAGCATCCGGTGCGGCTCCCGGCAGTCGGCGAGGACCGCCTCGACGCTCGAGAAGTGGCGCTCGTCGACCATCTCCCGCTCGATCTCGAAGAGGTTGTCCTCGGCGTGGTCAAGCATGACCAGCAGGCGGGGGCCGACGCGGGCGATCTGGCGGCAGAGCTCGGAGCCGATCGAGCCGCCGGCGCCGGTGACGAGGACGATGCGGTCGCGCAGGTAGGCGCCGACGCGGTCGAGCTCGACCACGATCGGGTCGCGCCCCAGCACGTCCTCGACCTGGACCTCGCGAAGCTGCTTGCTGAGCTGCACGCCGCCGCGCAGCAGCTCGAACACGGTGGGCAGGGTGCGAACACGGATTTCCCGCTCGCGGCAGGCGGCGACGACCTTGGCGCGCAGCGTGCCGGGCGCCGAGGGGATCGCGATCACCACCTCGTCGGGCTCGGTCTCGTCGAGGATCGTCTCGATCTGCGTCGTCGTGCCCAGCACCTTCAGGCCCAGCATCCGCATCCCCTGTTTGCGCGCGTCGTCGTCGACGAAGCCGATCGCGGTCGCGCCGAGGTTGGGGTTGAGGTGCATCTCGCGGACGACCATCTGGCCGCCCGAGCCGGCGCCGATCACCAGCACCTCGTGCTTGGGCAGGCGGTGGCCGTGGCTGGGCCGCTCGACGATCAGCCGCACGGCGAGGCGGGCGCCGGCGATCAGGAAGAGGGTGAGGAGGAAGTCCATCACCGCGACCGAGCGCGGGAGATTGTGCTCGAAGGGCTTCAACACGGTGAAGAGGAGGACGACGATCGCGCTGGCGACGGCAACGGCGCGGACGATGGTGAGGAAGTCGCGGCCGCTCACGTAGCGCCACCACTTCTGGTAGAGCCCGAAGGCGGCGAAGACGGTCACCTCGATCAGCGCGACAAAGCCCACTGATTGAGCAAAGAGGACCCAGTAACGGTGCGGCAGGCCTTCGTCGAGAAAGCGCAGGCGGAAGGCCAGGTAGAAAGCGAGCGCGACCAGGACCGCGTCGGCGGCCATCTGGAGGACCCGGTTGCGGTAGACGGGGTGGTTCAACCGGTGCATAGGGGCTGGACGAGTTTAGATGCTGTTTGGCGTTCTCCCTACAATTCCCCGCTTCCGCATGCTCCTACTCGCCAGCGTCACCGACTTCTTCCTCGACCCGATCGTCAATGCGGGGACCGATTTCATCAGTGCCACCGGGTTGCCCGCGGTTTTCATCCTGATGGCGCTGGAGTCCGCCTGCCTGCCGGTGCCGAGCGAGGCGATCATGCTCTTCGCCGGCTCCAGCGTCGCCGCCGGCGAACTGACCCTTTTTGGCGTGATCGCCGCTGGGGTGCTCGGCAACCTGGTCGGATCCTGGGCGGCCTACGCGGTCGGCTACTACGCCCGGCTCGACCTGCTGGAGAAAAACCGCCTGATTCACCTTCCGCCCAAGTACCTCAAATGGGCCGACGACTGGTTCGAGCGCTACGGCGACGCGACGGTCTTCTTCACCCGCATGCTGCCGATCATCCGCACCTTCATCTCGCTGCCCGCCGGCGTGGCGAGGATGCCCTTCTGGCGCTTCACGGTTCTGACCCTGCTCGGCTGCATCCCCTGGGTGACGATGCTGGCCCTGGTCGGGCAGGCGGTCGGCGAGAACTGGGAAGAGTGGCGCGACCACCTGCACTACCTCGACTACGCGGTGGTCGCGGCGATCCTCGCGGGGATCGTCTACCTACTGATCCGGCGGCGGCGCGGTGGCGGTGGCGAGGCCGCCGCGGAGACCCTCTGAGCGGAGCGGCTGACGGCCGGATCCCGGTTGCCCGCGCGGTGGCGCTGGGGATCGTCCAGGGCCCGGCAGAGCTGTTGCCGGTCTCCTCTTCGGCCCACATCGTCCTGGTTCCCTGGCTAGCGGGGTGGGACTGGGACCGCATCGACCCGGAGGTGCGCAAGAGCTTCGAGGTCGCGGTCCATGGCGGCGCGGCCGTGGCGCTGCTGATCGGGCAGCGGCAAACGATCCTCGAAGAGCTGCGCCACTTCGATCGGGCTCGCGCGCTTACCCTCGCCCTTTCGTTCCTGCCGGCGGCATTGGTCGGCTACACCCTGGAGCGGCCGATCGAGCAGCGGTTGGGCGGGCCGAAGGCAACCGCAATCGGCTTGCTGGCAGGCGCGGCGGCGATGCTGATCGCGGATACAAGGGCGCAGCAGCGCGGCCGTGGTGAAGCGAAGCCGGCGGACGGGCTGGTGCTAGGGATCGCCCAGGCGGCCGCCCTCGCCCCTGGGGTCTCCCGCAACGGCGTCACGCTGGCCGCGGCCCGCTGGCGGCGCTTCTCCCGCGACCAGGCGAACCTGCTCTCGCGCACGATCGCACTGCCGATCATCGTCGGCGCCACCGCCCTCAAGGGCGAGCGCCTGCGTCGCCGCGGCGCCTCCCCGTCGCTGCGGCGCTCGATGGCGATCGGGGTCGCCGCCTCCTTCGCCTCCACCCTCGCCTCCCAGCGCCTGATCGGCCTGGTCGAGCGCGACAGAGCGCTCTGGCCATACGCCGCCTACCGAGCAAGCCTCGCCGCCGTCGTTCTTGCGAAGCTGCGCACATGAACGACGCCTACGCGAAGGCCGGGGTCGACCAGGGGGCGGCGGACTCGGCGGTTGCCGGGTTGGTGCGTGCGCTGGGGGCGATCCGGCTTGGCCGGCCATCGCGACAGGTGCCGCTGCCCGGCCATTACGCGAGCGTGATCCGGATCGGCGATCAGACCGGAATCGCGCTCTCCACCGACGGGGTCGGCACGAAGCTGCTGATCGCCGAGCAGCTCGGTCGCTTCGACACGGTCGGCATCGACTGCGTGGCGATGAACGTCAACGACGTGATCTGCGTCGGCGCGGAGCCGCTGGCGATGCTCGACTACATCGCGATCGAGCGCGCCGACCCGGGGGTCTGCGAGCAGATCGGCGTCGGTCTGGCGCGCGGGGCGGAACTGGCCGGGATCGAGATCCCCGGTGGCGAGCTGGCCCAGCTCGGTGACATGGTGCGCGGCTTCGACGTCGCCGGCGCCTGCTTCGGCACCGTCGCCCTGGACGCGATCATCGACGGCTCTGCCGTGCAGCCGGGCGACGCGATCATCGGCCTCCCCTCCTCCGGCATCCATTCCAACGGCTACACCCTCGCCCGCTCGGCCCTCGATGGGCTTCCCCTCGACGAGGACCCGGAAGGGCGGCTCGGCCGACCACTGGGAGACGTGCTGCTCGAGCCGACCGAGATCTACGTCAAGCCTGTGCTGGAGCTGCTGGGCTCCGAGGTCGAGGTGCGCGGCCTCGCCCACATCACCTCGGGCGGCCTCGGCAACCTGCTCCGCCTCGCCGCCGAGGTCGGCTACGAGATCGACGCCCCGCTCCCGGTGCCGCCGATCTTCGAGCTGATCCAGGAGCGCGCCGCCGTTCCCGACGAGGAGATGAGCGACGTCTTCAACATGGGCTGCGGCTTCTGCGTAGTCGTTCCCGCGGCCGACGAGGCGGCGGCGGTCGAATCGATGCGGCACCACTATCCAGAGGCGAAACGGATCGGTCGTACGGTAGAAGGATCATCCGTACGACTTAGATGAATTCTCGCCCCTCCAGCTCGATGATCGGAACCGTTCTCTCCGGCCGCTACCGGTTGGAGGCGAAGCTGGGCAGCGGTGGGATGTCGACCGTCTACCTGGCCCGAGACGAGACGCTCGACCGGCCGGTGGCGGTGAAGGTGATGCACCGCGAGATGTCCGAGCAGGAGGATCAGCTACAGCGCTTCCGCCAGGAGGCGCGGGCGGTCGCCAAGCTGACCCACCCCAACGTCGTCTCGGTGATCGACGCCGGTGAGGACGGCGGCCACCCCTACATCGTCTTCGAGTACGTCAAGGGCGAGACGCTGAAGCAGCGGATCTCGCGGGTGGGCGCGCTCGACACCCAGGAGGCGATCGCCTACGCGATCGAGGTCGGGCGCGGGCTCAGCGTCGCCCACGCGCGCAACATGGTCCACCGCGACATCAAGCCGCAGAACGTGCTGATCGACGAGGAGGGACGGGCCAAGCTGACCGACTTCGGCATCTCGCGCCAACTCGAACAGGATGGGATGACGGCCACCGGGCGGGTGCTCGGCACCACCGATTACGTCGCGCCCGAGCAGGCGATGGGCAAAGGCGTCGACCCGCGCTCCGACATCTACTCGCTCGGCGTCGTCCTCTACGAGATGCTGGTCGGCCAGGTCCCCTTCCACGCCGACAGCCAGGTCGGCGTGGCGATGAAACACGTCAACGAGGAATTGCCGGACGTGCAGCGCCGCCGGCCGGAGGCCTCGGCGGCGGTGGCCCTGGTGGTCGAGCGGGCGACCTCCAAGAACCCCGCCGAGCGCTACCAGACGGTCGCCGAGATGATCGACGACCTGGAGACCGCGCTCGAGGTTGAGGCGGCCCGGGCGGGTTCGACCACCGGGGAGGCGACCAGCGTGCTCGACGCGGTGCCGCCGCCGAAGCGCAAGCTCTCCGGCCGCGGCCGCTGGAGCTGGGCGGCAATCGTCGCCCTGCTGCTCGTCGCCGGCGGCGCCCTGCTTGCGGTCCAGTTGATCTCCAGCGGGATCGGCGGTGGCGGTGCCAACAAGGGCAAGGGCGGCACCGTGTCGATCTCCTCCGCGACCGATTACGACCCACAGGGGGACGGCGAAGAGATCGGCAGCAAGGTCGAACTCGCCGCCGACGGCGACCCGACCGGCACCGCCTGGGAAACCGAGCACTACGACTCTGAAACCTTCGAAGGGACGAAGACCGGCCCCGACCCGGGCGTCGGCGTCTACGTCACCGCCAGCTCACCCGCGACGGCGGCGAGGATGATCGTTCGCAGTCCCACCCCCGGCTACGACGCCGAGGTCTTCGCCGCCCCCGCCGGCCCACCCTCAGACCTCTCCGGCTGGGGCGAACCGGTAGGTGAAGTGAGCGACGCCGAAGAGACCCAGGAGATCGATCTCAACGTCACCCAGCCCTCGACGTACTTCCTCCTCTGGTTCACCAAGGCCTCCGAAGCCCGCGACCAGGCAAGCCGCTACCAGGTCGAGATCAGCGACATCAAGCTGCTGGACTGAAGGCTGGCAGACGGCCCAGCGGGTTCGACTCCCGCCTCTTCCGCCAAAGAGAATCTGCTGGTCGGCTCGCCGGCGGCGACACGACCCGGTCGTGAGGCCTGACCAACCTTGGATCGTTCCCGGTCCGGCCAGCAAGGTTCAACTTGAGTCAAGCGGGCGTCATAGCTAGACTTATTGAGACCTTCTCAAGGGCACGCGGCCTGACCAGTCGCCCCAAAGACCCGCTTCGGCGGGTCTTTCTATTCTCGTGCTACTGATAGGTCCGAATCGTCCCTATTTCGCGGGCATTCAGTCCCTCTTCTTCTTCGCTGAAGTTAATGACGTCGAGGTTTCCGGTCCTGTCCAGTCCCGATAAAACCGAGTTCGGCACGTCGAAGGCGACCGTTCCGGTTTGAGTTCCCTTCGGCTGGATTTCCTTGAACTGATCGAGGAAGGAATCGTCCAGCGCGTAGTTCTCGACATCGAAATCCTCGGTATAGACATTTTCATCGATGTAAAGAAAGACCTGCGACTGATTGCTGTCGAAATAGACCGGCACATTCGTTCTGTTGGTGACCTCTAACGTGAAGATCACATAGGTCCCACTCGCCGATTTCGTTTCCCCATATTCCGAGGTAACGGTTTTGGTCTCTTCGGTCCCGAGCAAATTGACCTTGAGCTCCTTTAGTTCCAGCGTGCTCTCTTCGTTGACAACGATGGCTTTCTGACCTCCCGCGTCACACGTGCCCTCACGGCGGGGAGGGGCTGCGATTCCAGCCTCTTCGCAGTCAGGCCATTCACTCTCGGCCCCTCCAATGGAGCTGGGCTCAATTCCATTGGCATCTTCAGACACCCCTTCGCCTTCTTCCTTGCCCGCGATGGTCGTGACGGTGGTCACTTCATCTCCGCTGGCACTTATGAGCAAACCGACAACAATTCCTACTGCAAAGACTGCGACAACCCCAAGAATGGCAAGGGTCCTGCGCGAAAGAGTGATGGTCACGACTTTTCCCCCAGTATTCGAACGAGATGGATGAAACCTACCGCGCGAGTACAGGAGCCGTCGCTTGCTACTGGAGCCGGCTCAGAACTCGTACGAGCGGGACTTGGTGTGGCGCTCTATCGCCAGCTGGACGAGGCGGTCGCATAGGTCGGGGTAGGCGAGGCCGGTGGCCTGCCAGAGCTTGGCGTAGACGCTGGTCTCGGTGAAGCCGGGCATGGTGTTGATCTCGTTGACCAGCAGCCGGCCGTCGGCTTCGAGGAAGAAGTCGCAGCGTGCGAGACCGGAGCAGCCGCCCAGCTCGAACGCCTCGACGGCGAGCTCGCGCAGGGAAGTGGCCAGCTCGTTCGGGAGCGAAGCGGGGACGACCAGCTCCATGCCGCCGTCGCTGTACTTGGTCTCGTAGTCGTACCAATCCCCGTGGGCGATCACCTCGCCCGGCAGTGAGGTCTCGACCCGCTCGTTGCCGAGCAAAGAGCACTCGACCTCACGGCCCGCCGCGTGCGCCTCGACGATCACGCGTGGGTCGTGGCGCAGGGCCAGGTCCACCGCCGCGTCGAGCTCCTCCCCCAGGCCCTCGACCCGGCTGATCCCCACGCTGGAGCCGAGCCGGGAGGGCTTCACCCAGAGCGGCAGTCCCATCTCCGCGCAGCGCTCGCGCCAACCCGGCTCTCCCACCGCGACGAAGTCGACCTGGGGCAGTCCGCGCTGGGCGAAGAGCCGCTTCAGCGTCAGCTTGTCCATGCAGATCGCCGAGGCGAGCACGTCGGAGCCGACGTAGGGCAGGTCGAGCCACTCGAGCACTCCCTGCACGCTGCCGTCCTCGCCGAACGGGCCGTGCAGAGCCGGGAAGGCAGCGTCGGCGCCGAAGAGCCCCGCCGACGGCATCAGCTCGACCGGAGCCCCGCGGAAGCTCCAGCCGCCGTCCCGGGCGATCGTCACCAGCAGGGCCTCGTGGCCCGCCTCCTCGAGCCCCCGCGCGACCGCCTCGCCCGAGCGCAGCGAGACGTCGTGCTCCGAGGAACGGCCGCCGCAGAGGACCGCGACCTTCATTCGGTTTCCCCTTCGCTTTCAGCTTCGGGCGCCCGCTTGCCGACCACGACGGTCACCGTGGAGCCCGGTTCGACTTCCGAGCCCGGCGGCGGAAACTGGTCGGTGACCCGTCCGACCTGCTGGGGCACCTCGGTCTCCTGTTCCTGCACGGTCGGCGCAAGCCCTGCTTGGCGCAGCATTTCGACGGCCTCCGCCCGTTCCTTGCCGATCACGTTGGGCACCGTCGCCTTCTCTTCACCCTGGGAGACGACGATCGAGACCGACGAGCCGCGGGGCAGCTCAGAGCCGGCACTCGGCGCCTGGCGAATCACCTCGCCGGCCGGCTTGGCGCTTTCTTCTTCTTCGACGCTGGGGGTGAGACCGCGGCCGCGGATCTGCTGCACCGCAACCGAGCGCTGCGTACCGACGAGCACCGGCACCTTGGCCAGCTTCTGGCCCTTGGAGACTGTCAAGACGACTGCCGAGCCTCGGGTTGCGGTCGTGCCGCCGGGCGGGTCGGACCGAATCACCTGACCGGCTTCGACCTGGTCGGAGTTGACCGCTTCGGTGTCGACGCGGAAGCCGACGTCTTCCAGCTTTTCGGTGGCCTCTTCTTCGCTCAGACCCGCCAGCCCCCCGGGCACCTTGGCGCTGCCGGGGCCGGCACTGACGGTGAGCGCCACCTTCGGCTTCGAGCAGAAGAAGCTGAGAAAGGCGCAGTCGAGCGACGCGTTGCCAGGTGGCGGGTCCTGCTCGAGCACCGTGTTGGCAGCGACTTCGCGCTGCACCCGGCTGACTTCGCCGACCTTGAAGTCGTTTTGTTCGAGCAGGGCGATCGCGACGTTGAGCTGATTGCCGGTCACCTTCGGCACGTCGGTGTCGGTGTCGCGGGTCAGGGCGAAGCCGAGCAACGCTCCGATCAGCACGGCGGCGAGCGCCAGGGCGATCCAGAGGCGCCGGCGACGCCGATCCTCCTGCCTCCGGATCCTCGACCCCCTCCCCGCCCGGGACAACCACCGGCGGCGGCAATGGCGCGAAGGCGGCGGTGCCACCGGGGTCGGCGCTGGGATCTCGACCCGCGGCGTCAAGCGCGGCGATGAACGCCTCGGCGCTCTGGAAGCGCTGACCGGGGTCCTTTTCCAGCGCCCGCATGACCACCGCGTCGAGCGCCGGCGAGACCGCCGGATTGATCGAGCTTGGTCGCTGCGGCGCGGTCGAGACCTGCTTCATCGCGATCGCCACGGCCGAGTCGGCCTCGAACGGAACCCGCCCGGCCAGTGCCTCGTAGAGCATCACGCCGACCGAGTAGAGGTCGGAGACCGCGGTCACCGCCTGTCCCTGGGCCTGCTCGGGCGAGAGGTAGTGCGGCGTGCCCATCACCGAGCCCGCCTGGGTGATTTCCGAAGCGCCGGCGCGGGCGATGCCGAAGTCGGTGACGGTCGCCTTTCCCTCATCGTCGACGATCACGTTCTGCGGCTTCAGGTCGCGGTGGACGACACCGTGGCGATGGGCGTAGCCGGCGGCCTCGAGCACTTGGCGGATCAGGGCGGAGGTCTGCTCTGGGGTCAGGCCCTGGTCGAACAGCTCCTTCAGCGAGCGCCCCTCGAGCAGCTGCATCGCGATGTAGTAGGTCCCTTCGACGTCGCCGCGATCGAAGACCGCGACGATGTTCGGGTGGGAGAGGCCGGCGGCCGCCTCGGCCTCACGGCGAAAGCGCTCGACAAACTCGCGGTCCTGGGCGAAGCGGCGGTGGAGGATCTTCAGTGCGACACGGCGCTGCAGGTGCGGGTCCTCCGCCAACCAGACGTCCGCCATGCCGCCCGAGCCGATCCGGCGCAGCAGCCGGTAGCGACCGTCGATCGTGCTCCCCTCGCCGACTTCAGGCGGCAATTTCAGCTCCCTCCGTTGAGAATGGTTTCAGCCACATCGCGGAAGATCGGCGCCGCAACGTCGTTGCCGAACGCGGTCGTGCACTCGACCGTCGCCGCGATCGCGATCTGTGGGTCATCGGCGGGCGCGAAGCCGATGAACCAGGCCTGGTTCTCTTCGGTGCCACCCCCGCAGGTGTCGTTGAAGGGCGTTTCCGCGGTACCGGTCTTGCCGGCAACCGCGACCCCCGGGATCGCCGCGTTGGTGCCGGTGCCTTCGCTGACCACCCCTTCCATCGCCGTGGTCAGCTCTTCCGCCGTCTCCTCGTCGATCGGCTGGCTGTAGCGCGAGGGGTCGAGCCGCTTGGTCACGCGACCGTCGGGGTCGACCACCCGGCTCCAGATCTGCGGCTTCATCAAGCTGCCACCGTTGGCGACCGCGGCGGCCACCTCGGCCATCTGCAGGGGCGTCACCGCCAGCCGCTCCTGGCCGATCGCGATGCGGGCGAGGTCGACTGGGTCGGATGGGCCGAGCAGCTTCCCGTCGCCGAAGATCCCACTCGTCGCGACCTGGTCCTCGGGCAGGTCGATCGCCGGCGTTGAGTTGAAGCCGAAAGCGTCCATGTATTCGAACAGCGTCTCCTCGCCGACCTGTTCGCCAAGCTGGGCGAACCAGGTGTTGACCGAGCTGGTCAGCGCCGTGTCGAGCGTGATCGGGCCGAAGTCCTCGGTGAAGTCGTTCTGCAGCGGCTGGCCCTGGACGTCGAGTTCTCCCGGCGCGTCGATCGCGGTTTCCGGGGTGATCACGCCGGAGTCGAGACCGGCGGCAGCGGTCACCACCTTGAAGGTCGAACCCGGTGGGTACTGGCCCTGAGTTGCGCGGTCGAGCAACGGCGCTTCCAGCTCGTTTTCGTTCAGCTCGGTGAGTTCGAACGGGACGCGGTTGGGGTCATAGGGTGGATTCGAGGCGAGCACCCGCACCCGCCCGCTGCTCGGCTCGATCGCGACGACCGCGCCGAAGCCGACGGCTTCGAGATCGGCCAGGGCCACCCGCTGCGCTTCCGGTTCGATGTTGGTGACGATGTCGTTGCCTTCCTGGCTGCGGCCGCGCAGCTCGTCGAGGATCGAGCTGAATTCGGATTCGTCGCCGATCAGCTCGTCGTTGTGGAACTGCTCGAACTCGCTGTCGCCGTAGCGCACGAAGCTGTAGCCGATCGGGTGGCCATACAGCCCCCCTTCCGGGTAGCGGCGGATGTAGCGGCGGCTGTCGCCGCTTCCCTTGGCGACGGAGCGGGCGAGGACGGTGCCGTCGGCGGCGAGGATCCGGCCGCGCTTGATCTGCTGCTGCTCGAGCAGCGGGCGCTTGTTGGCTTCCTTTTCCTTCAACGCCTCGGCATCGAAGACTGACCACCAGGACGTGAAGGCGATCAGGACCGCAAAGAGGACGACGATGAAGCCGAAGAGCTTGACGATCTGGCGGTTCATCGGCTCACGCACCCTCCAGGGCAAACGCCCCCCGCGGAGCGGCCGCCTCCCGCCTGGCACGATCGGAGATCAACAGCAGCAGGGCCAGCAGGACGAAGTTGGCGACGATCGAGCTGCCGCCGTAGCTGATGAAGGGCAGGGTGACGCCGGTGAGCGGGATCACCCGCGTGACCCCGCCGATGATCACGAAGGCCTGGATCGCGAAGACCGCGGTGAGGCCGGTGGCGAGCAGCTTGGAGAAACCGTCGTCGGCGAGCAGGGCGATCTTGAAGCCACGCGCCGCGATCAGCATGTAGATCAGGACAACCGCGCTGGCACCGAAGAGGCCGACCTCGTTGACGATCAGCGAGTAGATCGTGTCGGTCTGCGCCGCCGGGAGCAAGGCGTCGTTGGTGCCCGGGATCGTGATCAGCGACTGCCCGAAGCCCCTGCCGAAGAGGCCGCCGTCAGCCTGGGCGAAAATCGACTGGAGGATCTGGTAGCCGCTTTCGCTCGGGTCCTGGTAGGGATCGAGCCAGATCTCAACCCGGTCGTGGACGTGGGGAACGGTCGAGGCGAAGAACCAGGCCCCGACCAGGAACATCGCCATGCCGATCACGACGAAGGAGAAGCGACCGGTCGCCACGTAGAGCAGGGCGAGGAAGGCGGCGAAGAACATCAGCGAGCTACCGAGGTCGCGGATGAAGACGAGCATGAACATCGACGCTCCCCAGACGACCAGCAGCGGCCCCAGGTGCTTGAGCGGCGGCAAGGTCACACCGAGCACCCGGCGCGCGCCGACGATCAGCACCTCGCGGTGCTCACGCAGGTAGCTGGCGAGGAAGATGACGATGCAGATCTTCGAGAACTCGGCCGGCTGGAAGGCGAGCGGGCCGATCTTGACCCCGAGGTAGGCGCCGTTGACCTGCTGGCCGATGCCGGGCAGGCGCGGCGCCAAGAGCAGGAGCAGACCGATGCCGGCGATCGTGTACCGATAGCGCTCGAGCACGTCGTAGTCGCGCAGGAATTGGATCGTCAGGGCGAAGAGAATGAGGCCGAGGACGAACCAGTTGGCCTGGTCGCGGGCCAGGCCCTCGTCGATCCGGTAGATCATCACCAACCCGAACGCGGTCAGCAGAGCGACCAGCGGGAAGAGGTAGGGATCGGCATTGGGCAGCCGCATCCGCAGGAAGATGTGGGTGGCGAGGCAGACAGCGAGGAAGTAGGCACCGTAGATCAGGCTGGCGTCGCCCAGCCGGGTGTTCTCCTGGGCGAAGACCGCGGCGAACCCGGCGCTGAGCAGGAGCGCGACCGGGATCAGTGCGACGAGCTCCCGGTTCCGCGCGCTTCTCAAGGAACCCCCTGGCTGCGTTCGATGTCTTCGATCAGCGAGACCGCGTCCGAGCGCGAGCGGACGTCGTGGCCGGTCACCGCTTCGCGTCGCTTGCCGGGCAGGGCCTCGGTCTGGACCGGACTCGCGTAGCGCTCCTCGTAGAGCTCGAGGCCCAGGGGGAGCTCGTAAGGCAGGCCGCGGTAGAGGGCGACGCGCCCACTGTCGTCGGTGCCGAGGAACCAGACCTGGCGGTTGCCGTACCAGGCGCCGAAGGCGAGTGCCGCCAGGATCGCGACGGCGGCCAGGACCGTCGCTGCGGTCCGCAGGCGCCGAGGGCGGCTCGCGGTGAGCTTCTCGCGCCGTTCCTGGGCGGCGGCCGCGGCGGCGCGGCGGCGCACCTCGGTGGCGGTCAGCCCCGCCTCCTCGGCGGCGGCCCCGACCAGCGTCGCCTGCTCCGGGGCCTCGCCGAGCGGTGCGGCGGCGTCGCCGAGGCGGAAGGCGAGCGCGGTGATGTTGTCGCGCCCGCCGGCGCCATTCGCCTCGTCAACCAGCGCCCGGACCGCGTCGCGCATCGAGCCGGTGGCGGAGAGGACCGCGGCGATGCGATCCTCTCCGACCATCGTCGTCAACCCGTCGGAGCAGAGCAGGAAGACGTCGCCGGGAGCGGCGGGGACGGTTTGCAGGTCGACCTCGACCTCCGGCTCGGGGCCCAGGGCGCGGGTGATGATCGAGCGTTGCGGGTGGTCCTCGGCCTGCGCGTCGGTGATCTGGCCTCTGCGCCGCATCTCCTCGACCAGCGAGTGATCGCGGGTGAGCTGCTCGAGCTTGCCGCGGCGCAGCCGGTAGGCGCGGCTGTCGCCGACGTGGCCGATCCCGACCTCTTCCTTCTGCGCGTCGACGATCGCCGCCGTGATCGTCGTCCCCATTCCGGCGCGGGAGGGGTCGGCGCGGGCCAGCTCGTGGATGCGGCGGTTGGCCGTCTCGATCGTCTCGCGCAGGAACTGTTCGGGCGAGACCTCGGGGAGGTCGCGATCGAAGGCGTCGGCCGCCGTTTTGGAGGCGACCTCACCGGCCTGGGCCCCGCCCATCCCGTCGGCGACGACGAAGATCGGCGCGCGCACGAAGAGCGAGTCCTCGTTCTCGCTGCGCTGCCGACCGGTGTCGGTGCGGAACGCCTGATCGTCAACGCGCAGCAACTAGGACCCCTCGAATTTGAACTCGGTGTCGCCGATCCGCACCACGTCGCCGTCGATCAGCTCCGCCTCCCCGTGCAGGGCGGCATCGTTGAGCAGGGTGCCGTTGGTGGAGCTCATGTCTTCGACATAGGCGCGTCCCTCGCGGGAGAAGATCCTCGCGTGCAGGCCGGAGGCATAGCGGTCCTCGATCCGCAGGTCGGCCTCCTGGGAGCGGCCGATCGAGAGGCCGCCGATCAGGTCGAAGCGCTCACCCTCACGCAGGCCGCCCCCACGCAGCGCCACGAGCCAGGCATCGCTGCCCGACGCGGGGCTGTCGAACGCCGGAACCGGGTGGAAGCCGGTCGCATCGGGCGCAGGCGCCACGGTCCCCCGCAGGTCCTTCAGCGCGCTGCGCGCGATCCAGAGCAGGAACAGATAGAGGACGGCCAGGAAGCCGAACTTGAGGGCGACCGAAATCGGGTCGTAGTCCACCCCCGGCACCCTAGAGCCAACTGAGGCAGGAACTACCTTCGCGCTTTGCTCCCGGCGCAAAGGAACCAGATTGCGATGCTTGCTCGCTCCGCGCTCATGGCTCGATGTCGAACCTGAAGGTCGTCGTGCCCAAGGTCACCTGGTCGCCGGACTTGAGCCGGGTCGAGCCGACCCGGCGGCCGTTGACCTTGATGCCGTTGGTCGAGCCGAGGTCGGCGATGGTCCAATCGCCCGCGCTGGAGCGGCGCAACTCGGCGTGGTGGCGGGAGATGTTGGGGTCGCGCAGGACGCAGTCGGCATCGCGCGAGCGGCCGATCGTCGAGCGGGCGGCGTCGAGCACATAGCGGCGATCGTCGAGGGTGACGATCGCGCGGGTAACGACCTCCGCCTGGCGGGAAGGGCTCTCCGGGGCCGGCGGGGCGTCGCGCACGGCCGAGTAGACCATCGTGTGCCCCTCCTCCCCCTGGCTGGGCGCCTCACCCTCGTGGGCAGGTGGCTTGACCAGGCGGGTCTGGATCCCGAACTCGCCGAGGCGCAGCCGCTCATCGGTCTCGAAGGCGACCGTGGGTCGGGTGAGCAAATCGTAGTTGCGCCGTCGCGCGTGCTCCAGGAGGTAGCCGGAGAGCTCCTGCTCGAGTGAGCGCTCATAGCCCTCGAGCCGGGTGCGGTCCTTGCCGGAGAGGTAGACCGTGTACTCGTTGGGCACGTAAACGCGGGCCACGCCGGCCGTCTTGTTGGAGTCCATCTCCTTGGCCAGTTTGCGGGCGAGCTCGACCGGCTGCACCTCCGAGCTGAAGGCGCGGCTGAAAACCCCCTCGACGAGGCCTTCGATCCGACTCTCGAGGCTGCGTAGAACGCTGATCGGGAAATCCTAGGGCAGGACGGCGCCGTGGCCGAGGGCGAGCCAGGCGCCCAGCATCACGGCGGCGGCTACGGCGCCAGCCCGGAGTCCAAGCGGCGCATGGGCGTGGGGCAGGTCTGCGGCGAGGTGATCGAGCGCGCCCTCGATCGCGTCCCCCAACTCCTCCAGGCTGGGCCGGCGCGAGGGCCTGGCCAGCAGGGCGGCGTCGATCGTGTCGCTGAGCTCGCGGGGAAGATCGGGACGCAGGCGTCGCAGCGCGCGCGGCCGGGCGCCGATCGCACGCGCCGTCGCCGCCGGCGTCGCGCGGCGGTTTGGGTTCTCGCCCCCCCAGCACTCATAGAGGGTCAGGGCGAGCGAGTAGACGTCGGCCTCGGGCCCGGCGGTCTGGCCCTCGGCCTGCTCGGGTGACATGTAGGCGAGAGTGCCGACGATGTCGCCGGGGGCGGTCAGGGCGGCGCCGTCGGCGAGACGGGCGATGCCGAAGTCCATCAGCTTGGCGCGGAACTCGCCCTCGGGAGGGACGAGGACGTTCTGGGGCTTGATGTCGCGGTGGACGACGCCTCGCGAGTGAGCGTGGTCGAGCGCCTCGCAGAGGTCAGCGCCGATCTCGCCGATCTCGCGGTCGCTGAGCGCGCCTTCGCGACTGAGGCGCGCGAGGGTCGAGCCCTCGACCAGCTCGGTGACGAGCAGGGCGTTGCCGTCCTCCTCGCCCATCTCGTAGAGCGTGACGATGCCCGGGTGGTTGAGGCGCGCGGCCGCCTGAGCCTCGCGCAACACCCGCCGTCCCGCCTCGCCCCGCGATTCGATCGCCTTGACCGCGACGGTGCGCTCGAGCCGGCCATCCCAGGCCTCATAGACGACGCCGAAACCGCCGCTGCCGATGCGGCGCTCGATCAAGAAGCGGTTGAGAACAAGTGAGCCGACCAATGCACTTCGGGCTTTCGCCGCGATTCCGCTTCCTCCTGCGACATACTCCCTGCTTCTTGGAGGATTCCGTCGCATCCCGGCCGGGGCGCCCACCGCGCCCGCCACGCCGTCCCGAACGGCAGCAGATCCTGTTGCGGCGGGGTCTGGCGCTCGGCGCCGGCCTGCTGGTCCTGATCCTGATCGTGCTCGGAGTGCGGGGCTGCCTCAACGCGCGCAAGCACCGGGCGCTGAGCGACTACGCCCGCAACGTCACCCAGATCGTCGACGAGACCGACCAGACCAGCAAATCGTTCTTCGGCAAGCTGGAAGAACCGGGGGAACTCTCGGTGACCGAGTTCGTCGCCGAGGTCAACGCCGACCGCAGCGCGATGGACAACTACGCGTCGCGGATCGACGGCCTCGACACGCCCGGCGACATGGGCAACGCGCAGCGCAACCTGGAGCTGGTCTACGACCTGCGCAGCAGCGCGATGGGCGAAATCGCCGACCAGATGAGCACCGCGCTGGCCGACATCGGCGCAGAGAAAGCGCTCGCGGCGATCACGAAGCAGATGGGTGTGCTGGGGGCCAGCGACGTGCTCTACGCCCAGGTGGTGCGACCTGAAATCGACGGCGTGCTTGCCGACAACGGCATCAGCGGAGACGACGTGCCGAAAAGCGTCTTCGTCCCCGACGGGTCCGAATGGCTCGACGAAAGCGCGATCAGCGAGGCGCTGGGGTCAATCAGCGACTCGGCGAGTGGAGGGGAAACGTCTGGCGTGCATGGGCTCGGCCTGCTCGGCACCGGCATCAACGGCACCGAACTGACTCCCGAAGGGACCACCACGGTGGTGGCCGAAGAAACGCCGGAAGTCGAAGTCACCGTGCAGAACCAGGGTGAATCGACCGAGAACGGGATCACGGTCTCGGTCACCGTCGACGGCAGCACCCTGCAACAGGACATCAGCAGCCTCGAAGCGGGCGCGGAAGAAACGGTGGTGATCCCGCTGACGCCGGCGCCGAAAGGCGAAGTGACGCTTGGAGTCGAAGCGGAGCCGGTGCCGGGCGAGGAAGTCTCCGAAAACAACGAAGCGTCGTACACCGTCGTCTTCGAATAGCCCGATGAGGGTCGCCTTTCTCGGTCCGGCCGGCACCTTCACCGAAGACGCCTTGCGCGAGGCAGCGCCTGTAGGGGAGGAGATCGAGGCGGTGCGGACGCCCACCGTCCACGACGCGATCCTGGCGGTTGAGCGGGGAGAGGTCGAGCGGGCTCTGGTGCCCTTCGAGAACTCGATCGAGGGGTCGGTGCGCAGCACTCTTGACACGCTTGCGTTCGACACCGAGCGGGTGACGATCGCCGGGGAGCATGACTTCCGGGTGCATGCCCACCTGATCGCCCGCGAGGGAATCGAGCTGGGTCAGGTCGCGGCGATTCTCTCCCACCCCCAACCGCTCGCCCAGTGCGCCGGCTTCCTGCGCGAGAACCTGCCGGGGGTCGAACGGCGCAGCGTCAGCAGCACCGCCGAGGCGGTGCGCATGGTCAGCGAGTCGACACGGCCCTGGGCGGCGATCGGCGCTCGCGCGGCCGCCGATCTCTACGGCTGCGAGGTGCTTCGCGAGGGAATCGAGGACCAGGCCGACAACGTCACCCGCTTCGTCTGGATTGCCCCGGCCGACGTGGAGCCCGACGGCGACGGCCCCTGGCGAACGTCACTGGTCTTCTCCGAGCTGGGCGCCGACCACCCGGGCGCCCTGGTCGACGCGCTGCGGGAGTTCTCCAGCCGCGGCGTCAACCTGAGCCGCATCGAGTCGCGGCCGCTGCGCCAGGGCCTCGGCCGCTACATGTTCTTCTGCGACCTGGAAGGGGCAATCGACGACCAGCCGGTTGCCGAGGCGCTGGAGGCGCTCAGGGCCAAGGCCGAGTCGGTGCGAATTCTCGGCTCCTACCCGATCGCCTAGCCCGCCTGCGTAGAATTCCCGAGCAAGATGGCACGTGTGCTCGTACTCAACGCAACGTATGAGCCGATCAACGTTTGCACGTTGAGACGCGCCGCTGTCCTCCTGCTTAAGGAAAAAGCGGAGCTGCTGGAGCGGCGCGAGGGGGCAATCCACTCCGAGCACATGACGCTGGAGCGGCCGGACGTGATTCGCCTGGTCAGCTACGTGCGAGTGCCCCGTGAGGCGCACCGGCGCAAGATCACGCGGCGGGCGGTGCTGGCGAGGGACGCCTGGACCTGCCAGTACTGCGGCTCGACCAAATCAGGACTGACGGTCGATCACGTCATCCCCCGCAGCCGCGGCGGCAAATCGGTCTGGGGCAACATCGTCGCGGCCTGCGCAAGCTGCAACAGGCGCAAGGGCAACCGCCTCCCCCACGAGATCCAGATGCACCCCAGAAAGTCCCCCAAGGCCCCTGGGCCCAGCATCTTCATCCAGGTGGCGAGTCCCAACATCCCACCCGCGTGGCAGCAGTACTTACCCGTCGCCGCTTAGTTCGTCCTGCTGCGAAGCGTCCTCAACAGGGGCCGGCTCGTCTGATTCGACGACCAGGGCGACGGCGCTGACCCGGTCGTCGTCCTTGATGTTCATCACCCGCACGCCCTGCGTCGGGCGGCCCATCAGGGAGATGCCACCGGCTTGAGTGCGCTGCACCATGCCGTTCTGTGAGATGAAGAGCAGGTCCTGGTGCTCGCGGACGATCAGGGCGCCGGCGAGGCCGCCCTTCTTCTCGGTCAGCTTCGCGGTAAGCACGCCTTTCGTTCCGCGTCCCTTGCGTGGGTAGTCGGCGATCGAGGTGCGCTTTCCGTAGCCGTTCTCGGTGACGACGAAGAGCTCGGTGTCGTCACGGGCGACGTCCATGGCCAGCACCCTGTTCTCCTCACGGCCCACCTTGGCGGAGACGTTCATCCCTTTGACGCCCGAGGTGTCGCGTCCCATCGGGCGCGCCTCACCCTCCGAGAAACGCACCGCATGGGCCGACTTGGACACCATCAGGATGTCGTCCTCACCCGAGGTGAGGCGCACCTGGACCAGCTCATCGCCGTCGCGGACCTTGATCGCGATGATCCCGTCGGCGCGAATCGGCGTGTTGTAAGCGAGGAACTCGGTTTTCTTGAACTGACCCTTGGCGGTGGCGAACGCCAGGTACTTGTTCTCTTTGAAGTCCCGGGTCGGGATCACCGCCATGACGGTCTCGCCTTCGCGCAATGGCAACAGGTTGACCAGGGCACTGCCTTTCGCCGTGCGCGAGCCCTCCGGCAGCTCGTAGACCTTGAGCCGGTAGACCTTTCCCTTGTTGGTGAAGAAGAGCAGGTAATCGTGGGTCGAACAGATGTGGAGGTGGGCGATGTAGTCGTCCTCCTTGAGGTTCATCCCCATCACCCCGACGCCGCCGCGGTGCTGCTGGCGGTAGGTGGCCAGCGGCAGGCGCTTGACGTAGCCGGAGGCGGTCAGCGAGATCACCATCTGCTGGTCGGCGATCATGTCCTCGATGCCGACGTCGCCCTCGAAGTGGGCTATTTCGGTGCGCCGCTCGTCGCCGTAGGAGTCGGTGATCTCGGCCAGCTCCTCCTTGACCAGGCTCAGCACCCTCGCCTCGTCGCCGAGGATCGTCCGAAGCTCGCCAATCCGCTCCATCAGATCGGCGTGCTCGGCGCGGACTTTGTCGGACTCCAGCGCGGTGAGCCGCTGCAGACGCATGTCGAGAATCGCCTGGGCCTGCTCGCGGGAGAGCTCGAACTGTGAGATCAGCCCGTCGCGCGCTTCGTCCGGATCGGCCGAGGCACGAATCAGTTTGATCACCGCGTCGAGGTTGTCGAGTGCGATCAGCAGCCCCTCGAGGATGTGGGCGCGGGCCTCGGCGCGGCGCAGTTCGTATTGGGTGCGCCGGGTGACGACCTCGCGCTGGTGCTGGACGTAGTACTTGACCAGCTCGAGCAGGCTCAGCGTGCGCGGCACCCCGTCGACCAGCGCGACCATGTTGATCCCGAAGCTGGTCTGCATCCCGGTTTTCTTGTAGAGGTTGTTGAGCACGACCTTGGCCGGATGGCCGCCGCGCTTCAGCTCGATCACCAGGCGCATGCCGGAGCGGTCGGACTCGTCGCGCAGGTCGGAGATCCCCTCGAGTTTCTTGTCGCGGACGAGGTCGGCGATCTTGGTGATCAAGCCGTTGTCGCCCCCCTTCTTGACCATGAAGGGCAGCTCGGTGACGACGATCGCGTCCTTGCCGCCCTTGAGCGGCTCGACGTGGGCGCGGGCGCGGACCTTGACCGAGCCGCGGCCGGAGGCGTAGGCGTCGCGGATCCCCTCCAGGCTCATGATCCCGCCGCCGGGGAAGTCGGGGCCCTTGACGTGCTCCATCAACCCGGCGAGGTCGATGCCCGGGTCGTCGATGTAGGCGGTGACGGCGGCGGCGACCTCGCGCAGGTTGTGCGGCGGGATGTTGGTCGCCATCCCGACCGCGATCCCCGAAGCCCCGTTGACCAGCAGGTTCGGGAAGCGCGCCGGCAGGATCAGCGGCTCCTGGGTCGATTCGTCGTAGTTGGGCCCGAAGTCGACCGTGTCGGCGTCGATGTCGCGCAGCAGCTCGGTGGCGAGCCGGCCGAGGCGCGCCTCGGTGTACCTCATCGCCGCCGCTGGGTCGTCGTCGATCGAGCCGAAGTTGCCCTGGCCGTCGATCAGCGTGTAGCGCAGCGAGAACTCCTGCGCCATCCGCACCAGCGTGTCGTAGATCGCCGAGTCGCCGTGCGGGTGGTACTTACCCATCACCTCGCCGACGATGAAGGCGCACTTGCGATAGGGGCGGGTCGGCTGCAGGCCGATGTCGTGCATCGCGTAGAGCACACGGCGGTGCACTGGCTTCAACCCGTCGCGGACGTCCGGCAGCGCTCGCCCGACGATCACGCTCATCGCGTAATCGAGGTAGGAGGAACGCATCTCCTTCTCGAGCTCCCGCTCTTCGATCCGACCGGTCAGGGCCTCGAGCGCCATTCAGATCACCGCCCCGGCGGAGGCTGCGGCTCCCGGATCAGACATCTAGGAATTTCACCTCTTTGGCATTGCTCTCGATGAAGTCGCGGCGCGGGCCAACCTGGTCACCCATCAGCATCGAGAAGATCTGGTCGGCGGCGGTCGCGTCGTCGAGGGTCACCCGGGCGAGCGTGCGCGTCGCCGGGTCCATCGTCGTCTCGCGAAGCTGGTCGGCGTTCATCTCACCCAGGCCCTTGAAGCGGGTCAGCTGCACGCCATGGCGGGCCAGCTCGAGTACGGCAGGGCGCAGCGCCTGAAAGGAGAGAGCCTCGGCGCTGCGGCCGCTGAAGCGCACCTCGAAGGGCGCCCGGCCAACTTGCTTCAGGAGCGCCGCGTGCACCTCGGCGAATTTGCGGTAATCGTGGTGCTCGAAGAGCTCGCGAGGGAGGCGATGGGTTCGCGCCAGCCCGCTCTTGCGTTCGATCGCCTTGACGACCAACCCAGCGTCGGAGTCCTCGACAATCTCGGTTTCGAAGGGCTCAGCCTCGGCCGCTTTGGCCGAGAGAACCTTGCGGGCGCCGGCGAGCGTTGCCACCTCCTCGTCCAGCAGGCTCGACTCCTCGAGGAAGCGCACCGTCTCGTGGCCAAACTCGGCCTGCAGCGAGGAGCCCCAGCCCTCGTACTCCTTCGCCCGCCGGCTGTACGACTGCCAGCGGCTCTTGCTCAGCTTGGTCGCCTTGCCATTCGCGTCGTCGACCTCGATGTCGTCGATCTTGTCGCGCAGCAGCAGCTCCTCCAGTTCGGACTCGCGCTCCAGGTAGGTCTCCTGATTGCCCTGCTTGACGCGGTAGAGCGGCGGTTTGGCGATGTAGACGTAGCCGGCGTCGATCAGCTCCGGCATCTGCCGGTAGAGGAAGGTGAGCACCAAGGTGCGGATGTGTGCGCCGTCGACGTCGGCGTCGGTTGCCATGACGATTTTGTGGTACCTGGCGTCCTCGAGGTTGAACTCTTCGTGGACGCCGGTGCCGATCGCGGTGATCAGCGCCTGCACCTCCGTGTTGGCCAAGACCTTGTCGATGCGGCTCTTCTCGACGTTGATGATCTTGCCGCGCAGCGGCAGCACCGCCTGCGTCGAGCGGTCGCGGGCCTGCTTGGCCGAGCCGCCCGCGGAGTCACCCTCGACCACGAAGATCTCGGCGTCGCGCGGATCCTTCACCGTGCAGTCCGCCAGCTTGCCGGGCAGGGTGGAGTTCTCCAGCGCCGACTTGCGGCGAGTCAGGTCGCGCGCTTTGCGCGCCGCGTCGCGAGCGCGCGAGGCGTCGATCGCCTTGGTGATGATGCGGCGCGCGTCGCTGGGGTTCTCCTCGAGGTACTCGGCCAACTTGCGGTTGACCGTCTCCTCGACCAGGCCGCGGATCGGCGGGTTGCCGAGTTTGGTCTTCGTCTGCCCCTCGAACTGGGGGTCGTGCAACTTGACCGAGATCACCGCGGTCAGCCCCTCGCGCACGTCCTCACCGCCGAGGTTGCCGTCTTTCTCCTTGAGCAGGCCTTTGCTGCGGGCGTAGGCGTTCAGGGTGCGGGTCAGCGCCGCGCGGAAGCCCGAGAGGTGCGAGCCGCCCTCATGGGTGTTGATGTTGTTGGCGAAGCTGAAGATCGACTCCTGGTAGGAAGCGTTCCACTGCATTGCCACCTCGACCTGGCCCTCGTCCTCCTCGCCGTCGAAGAAGATCGTCTTGCGGTGCAACGTGTCCTTGTTCTCGTTGAGGTGGCGGACGAAGTCCTCGATCCCGCCCTCGTACTGAAAGGTGACGCTGTTGGTCTGACCGCGCTCGTCGATCAGCTCGATCTTCAGGCCGCGGGTCAGGAAAGCCGTCTCGCGCAAACGCTCGGCGAGCGTTTCGAAGTCGAACTCGATCTCCTCGAAGATTTCCTGGTCGGGCTGGAAGGTCAGGGTCGTGCCGGTCTCCTTCGTCGCCTCACTCTCCGCCAGGGGCCCCTGCGGTTTGCCCCGCTCGTAGTCCTGACGCCAGATGTGACCGTCGCGGCTGATCTGGAGGTGCAGTTTTTCGGAGAGAGCGTTGACGACCGAGACCCCCACGCCGTGCAGGCCGCCCGAGACTTTGTAGCCGCCCCCATCGCCGAACTTGCCACCGGCGTGCAACGTCGTCAGCACGACCTCGGCAGCGGGACGCTTCTCCTTCTTCAGTTCTTCGACCGGGATGCCGCGGCCGTCGTCGGAGACCGTGCAGCTGTGGTCGGGATGCAAGACAACCCGGACGGCGTCGCAGTGGCCGGCGAGCGCCTCGTCGACCGAGTTGTCGACGACCTCGTAGACGAGGTGATGGAGGCCGCGCGGACCGGTCGAGCCGATGTACATCCCGGGGCGCTTGCGAACCGCTTCGAGGCCCTCGAGGACGGTGATGTCCTTGGCGCCGTAGGAGTCGTCTTTTTTCGCCTTGCCCCCGCCGGCGTTCTCTTTGGAATTAGGCAACTGATCCTTTCCCGCGTCTCACAGAAAACCCCGACCGCCTGACGCATCCGGTGCGCCTGGTCGGGGCAGAAAGTCGAGTTGACATAAGGATACCAGTTCGGTCCCCCGTATCGCCGGTCATCTTGTTAAGAAAGTCCTGCAAATCACGGTAAATACGGCTAACTTGCGTCAGCTTTCAGACGAAAGCGCAAACCCGCCGGCGCGGCCTCCCCAAGTCGCTCTCGCAAGGCCCCCTCGAGCTGCGCGCCCATCAGGTCCAGCTCCTCAGTCCAGACCGGGTCGGCGCAGACAACAGTCACGGCGCCGTCGCGTTCGGACACCGGCTGTGCGACCGCGGCCAGCCGCTCGCCGACGACCTCCGTCCAGACCGATTGCACCGCGGCGAGGCGCGTCTTCGGCGCGGCTCTTTGCAGTGCCGCCTGAAAAGCCGTCGAGGCAGGGCGAGGTGCGCGACGTCGGGTCACGCCGCCGCTGCCTGGGGTAGGTCGAATGGCATCCGCAGCGCGTGCTCCAACGCCCGGTCGGGCACTGACTCCGCCGCTGCCGCGGTGAGGAGCGCCTGGCCCCCCGCTGCAAGCCGCTCGACGAGTCGGGCACGTCGCTCCGGGTCGAGCTCGCTCATCACGTCGTCGAGCAGCAGCAGCGGCGCCACTCGATGCGCCGCCAACAGCGCATCGCGCTCGGCGAACAACAGGGCAAGCAGGGCGGCTCGCTGCTGACCCTGTGAGCCATAGCGACGCAGGGACCGACCGCCGGAGCTGATCTTCAGATCGTCGAGGTGGGGACCCCAGGAGGTGCGGCCCAGCCTCAGGTCGGCCTCGCGTCGCTCGCCGAGCCCGACGCGAATCTCCTCGGTCGACCCCGTGGCACGTGGGGCGTACTCGATCTCCCCCCCACCCTCCAAGCCCAAGTCCGCGGATGCCGTGGAGAACGGCGCGGACAGCTCGGCGATCGCCTCGGCGCGAGCGGCGATCAGCGCTGCCGCTGCCTCGGCGAGCGCCGCATCCCAGACGCCCAGGTCGCCGCCGCCATGCCCGGCTGCGAGGCGCGCGAGCAGGGCGTTGCGCTGGGCGAGCGCCTGTCCGTAGCGCTGGCGCAAACCCGCCCGCGTCGGCCAACGAGCGGCGACGTAGCGGTCGAGGTGGGCGCGGCGCTCGGCCGGGGGGCCCTTGACCAGAGTCAGACGATCGGGTGAGAACACCGCCACGGGCGGTCGGTGGCGGATCAGCTCGCCGGGCTCGGCGGGGTTGCCGTCGAGCAGATGCCGGCGGCCCTCGCTGCGGCTGACCGAGGCGAGCAGGCGGTGCTCGATGCCGTCCTCGTCGCGAACCGACGCCTCGGCGCGGGCAAATTGGCCGCCGAAAGGGATCAGGTCACGGCGGTCGGTGGTCCGGAAGGAGCGGCCGGTGAGGGCGAAGTAAAGGGCCTCGAGCAGGTTGGTCTTGCCGACGCCGTTGGGGCCGATCAGGCTGACGATCCCCGCGTCCAGCTCGACTCGAACCTCGCTAAGGCTGCGCAGTGGCCTCGCTTCGGCGGCGGCGACCAGCACCAGTCACGCCTACACGTTGAGGCGAATCGGCATCACCAGGTAGCGGAAGTCTTCGTTGTCGACCGGCTGCAACAGGCCCGGCCGCAGCGGTGAGATCAACCGCAGCACCACCTCGTCGCCGGTGACGCTTTCGATGCCGTCACGGAGGAACTCGGGGTTGAAGCCGATCTCCAGCGCCTCGCCCTCGAATGCCGCCGGCATCGTCTCCTCGGCGTCGCCTACGTCGGGAGTCGAGGCGGAGACCTTCAGCTCCCCTTGCGAGAACGAGAGTCGCAGCGGCGCGTTGCGCTGGGCTAGCTGGCTGACCCGGCGGACGACATCGAGGAATTCCGGGCGTGGCAAGCGCACATCGTGCTCGTAGGACTCCGGCAGGAGTTGTCGAAAGTTGGGGAATTGGCCGTCGATCAGCCTCGTGTTGAGGAGGATCGCCCCTGCCTTGAAGACGGCCTGGTTGGGAAGCAAGCTGACCGAGACCTCATCGAGCTCACCGCCGGCGACGAGGCGGCCGAGCTCACGCAGCGCCTTCGCCGGGATATTGGCCTCGAGCTCGCCGCCAATCGCGCTCTCCAGCTCGGTCCGCTTGACCGCGAGCCGGTAGGAGTCGGTCGCCACCATGGTCATCTCCTGCCCAGAGGCGGTGACCAGAACTCCGGTGAGGACGGGACGCATGTCGTCGCGGGAAGCGGCAGGGGCGACCAGCTCGACCGTCTCAGCCAGCGCCGGGGCGGGAATCTTCAGCGGCTCGCTCCCCTCATCGGGGAGATTGGGGAAGTCCTCGGCGGGAAGGACCCGCAGGTGGAAGCTGGAGCCGCCGCTGCGGATCTCGACGTCGCGCTCGGACTCGCGCAGCTCGATCTCGACGCTTTGATCGCCGAGCGAGCGAGCGAGCTCCGAGAGCAGGCGGCCGGGGAGCAGCACCGAGCCGGCGCCAGAGACGTCCGCCTCCAGCGCCGTGCGCAACCCCATCTCACCGTCGGTCGCCGCCAAAGCAACCCCGTCATCGGAGGCGGTGAGGAGAATCCCGGAGAGAGCCTGGGTGGCGGCGCGGGTGGAGACGGCGCGGGAGACAACAGAAAGCTTGGAGACAAGCTCGTCGCGTTTGGTGGTCAGCTTCAAATGACTGATGTCCTCTTGAGTTGGGTTAGCGCTTGTGGAAAGGGTGGAGATCATCGGGAATCGGCATGGTCATGGGATTTTCTGACTGTGGAGATGTCTGGGGAAGGCTCTGATTCTTGCAGTGCGGTCGGCGGTCAGGAGGTCCCGGTGGACTGGCTGTGGATAGAAGAGCGCAAGTCCGCAACCTGACGGGCCAGGCCGGCGTCGCCGCTCACGGTCGCCTCTGCTCGACGCAGGGCGTTGAGGATCGTAGTGTGGTCACGGCCGCCGTAGAGGCGACCGATTTGCGGGAGCGAGAGGTCGGTCGCCTCGCGAGTAAGGAGGATCGCGACCTGACGGGCGCGGAGCGGAGTGGCGGCGCGGCTGGTGCCGACGAGCTCGGCGCGCGAGATGCCAAATCCGGCGGCCACACGCTGCTGGATTTCCTCAACGGTGGTCGGCTCGCCTTGCTGTGAGCGGTTGGGGATCAGCTCGGCGATCAGCTCGGCGCTCAAGGGCTTGGCGGTGAGCGAGGCGTGAGCGATCACCTTGGTCAGGGCGCCGTGGAGGCGGCGCACGTTGGCGTCGATCCTGCCGGCGAGCTCCGAGAGGGCATCGTGGTTGTCGGCCTCGACCCCGGCCTCGCGGGCGAGCCGCTGCAAGACGGTCAGCCGCGTGGCAAGGTCGGGTGGCTCGACCGGGATGGTCAGGCCCCACTCGAATCGATCCCGTAGCCGCACCTCCAGGGTGGAGAGCTCGCTGGGCAGGCGGTCGGCCGAGAGGACGAGCTGGCTGCCGCCCTCGTAAAGCGCGTTGAAGGTGTGGAAGAACTCCTCTTCGGTGTGCTGCTTGCCTTGCAGGAACTGGACGTCGTCGACGAGCAGGACGTCGAGGTCGCGATAGCGGCTCTTGAACTTCTCGGTGCCGCTGGAGCGCAGGGCGCCGACGAACTCGTTGGTGAAGCCCTCCGCGGTCGTGTAGCGGACGCTCAGCCCCGGCGCGTTGATGCGCAGGTAGTTGGCGACCGCGCCAAGCAGGTGCGTCTTTCCCAGCCCCGGGGGGCCGTGGAGGAAGAGTGGGTTATAGGCCTCAGAAGGCGTCTCGGCGACCGCCAGCGCGGCTGCGTGGGCGACCCGGTTGCCCTCGCCGATGACGAAGCGCTCGAATGTGTAGTTGGGGTTGAGCTCGACCGCCGGTGCGGACTGAGCCGGGAGGGAGTCCCGCTGCCCTTTCTCCGCAAAGGCGATCTCGGTGAGGCCGGACTCGGCCTGCTCCAGCGCTTCGCGGATCAGCGGCGTATACCGTCGCTCGACCCAGGTCTGAATCCCCTCCGGGGCGCCCAGGTAGAGCGTCGTGCCCTGCGTCCCGACGGCCCGCACCGGCTCCAGCCAGATCTTGAAAGTGGACTCGGGAACGGCCACCCGCAGCCGTTGCTGGATGTCTTCCCAGAGGGGATCGAGGTTTTGTCCAGCGGAGTCGTCGGGCACCGGCGAGCGACCATAGCGTCGCGCGAAGGAGCGGAATCATCACGGCCCGCAAATGCGGAAGAAAAGATTCCCGCGCCTGAAATCGCCATTTCCCCAGGACGGAGATGCGTCCGTATACTGCGACGGCCAATGAAGCGCACTTATCAGCCGAAGAGGCGAAAGCGGGCCAAGACCCACGGGTTTCGGGCGAGGATGCGGACGCGCGGTGGACGCGCGATCCTGAAGCGGCGGCGGGCCAAAGGCCGGAAGCGCCTCACTCCGGGATGATCGACCCCACAGTCGGGTTCGAGTGATGGCGGCAAAGCGCCGGCGCCTATCTCGCAGCGGCGAGTTCGACCGTGTCTACCGCGACGGCTCCTCGCACGCGACCCGCTATCTGGTGCTCTACAGCTTTCCGCGCAAGGGCGAGGAGACGGAGGACATAAGGCTCGGCGTCTCGGTCAGCCGCAAGGTCGGCGGCGCGGTCGATCGCAACAAGGTAAAGCGCACCCTTCGCGAAGCCTTCTGGGGGCTCTCGGAGCGCTTGCCAGAGCGCCATGACTTCGTGCTCGTGGCCCGCCCGGAGATCGCCGCCTTGATCGAACGGGACGGGACGGATGGCGTGAAAGCGACCCTCGAAGAGGCGCTTGAGCACACCGGGTCGGGGGGGCGTTCCACGTGAAACGGGTCCTGCTCGCGCCGATCACGGCCTACCAACGCTGGGTATCGCCCTCTCTTCCCCGCCGCTGCCGCTACGAGCCGACCTGCTCCGACTACGCGGCCCAGTCGATTCGGCGCTTTGGCGTCATCCGCGGCTTCCTGCTGGCCAGTTGGCGCCTGCTGCGTTGTAACCCCTTCAGTCATGGCGGCTTCGATCCGGTGCCAAAGCGCTTCACGCTGAAGGTGGGCCCCGTTGATCCCGCCGAGTACCACCGCGGGGCGCACACATGATCCCGGCAAACATCCTCCAGCCGCTGATCGACATCGGCAACTCGGTGCTGACGTTCTTCCACGACAACGTCGGTTTGAGCTGGGGGATGTCGATCATCGCCTTGACCGTCGTGACCCGGGCGCTGCTGATCCCGCTCACCTACAAATCCCTCAAAGGGATGCGGGCCCTGCAGGCCCTCCAGCCGCAGCTGAAGGAGATCAAAGAGAAGTACAAGAACGACCAGAAACGCATGCAGCAGGAGATGATGCGCTTCTACCAGGAGAACAAAGTCAACCCCTTTGCCTCCTGCATTCCGCTGCTCGCCCAGCTTCCGGTCTTCATCACCCTCTTCTACGTGCTCAAAAACGAGCTGCCGGCCGACATCGGCTGCAAGGCGGGGGAATGTGGCGGCGAAGCGTCCTTCCTCTTCATCAACGACCTGACGGCCAAGGCCCACGGCCCCGAACTGATCGCCCTGCTCGTTCTCTACGTGGGCACGCAGCTGATCTCCGGTCTGGTCATGTCGGTCACGGCGGACAAAAACCAGCGCATAATGATGTTCGTCCTACCCTTCATCTTCGTCCCCTTCGTGATCAGCTTCCCGGCCGGCCTCGTCCTCTACTGGATCACGACCAACATCTGGACGATCGGCCAGCAGTACACGATCCAGCGCCTAATCCCAGCTCCGCAGGTTGCTACGCCGGCCGAGGTGGCCGCAGCTAAACCCCCTCCTCCCCCGCCGAAAAAGAAGAAGCGGCGACGGTAGAAGCTTCACCCCAGGCGGGGCAGGGCGCCTGTGAAAGGTGCCTAGGTTCGCTCCGCTGGCGCTCCGCTCACTATGTTGCTGCCGCTTCGCGGCTTGAATCTCTCGCCGGTGCGCCGCTTCGCGGAGGCACTTTCACAGGCGCCCTGCCCCGCCTGGGGCCGATGCGTCTCTTGCTGAGCTGAGGGGAGCGGGGGTTCCTCTCTGAGATCCTCGCGAAGCGGCGCACCGGCGAGAGAGGCGGGGCACCCGAAGGGGGCTCCAAATTCATGAGCGAAGCGCAGCGGAGCGAATCTAGGATCCTCAGAGAGGAACCCCCGCTCCCCACGCCTAGCCTGAGCTGGAATAGGGTGCGGGATATGAGTGCTGAGACGAAATGGCCCGAGGAGCCCGCTGCGCGGGTTCGGGAGCTTGTTGAGGGCGTTCTCGACGAGCTTGACCTTGAAGGGGAGGTTGAGATTCGGGAGGACGATGAGCGGATCGAGGCGGTTGTCTCCGGCGAGGACGACTATGGCCTGCTGATCGGCAAACGAGGCCAGACGATCGACGCCCTGCAGCTGCTCTGCTTCCAGGCGGCGTTCCGGGGTGTGAGGGATCGCAAGCGGGTCGTGCTGGATGCCGCGGGTTACCGGGAGCGGCGCAGAGAGGTGCTGACCGCGCGGGCCGATCGGGCCGCTGAGCAGGCTCTTGACGCAAACGTCAGCGTCGAGATGGACCCGATGAGCGCGCAGGAACGGCGGGTCGTGCACGAACACCTCAAAGATCGCTCTGGCGTCGAGACCTTCAGCGAAGGCGACGAGCCGCGCCGTTGCGTCGTCGTCGCCCCGCTCGTCTCGGAGTGAGTCGGAACCCAACCGCCTCGCTGGACTCTCGGCAACGGCAAGCACTTGAGACGGTTCTCGAGCTGCTGCGGGAGGAGCGCGCCTCGGTCAGCTCCATAACCGACCCCCGGCAGGCCTGGAAGGTACACGTCGCGGACAGCCTCACCGGGCTCGATGTGGAGGAGCTTGGCAGGGCTGAGACGATCGCGGATATTGGCTCTGGAGCGGGGTTTCCGGGCCTGCCGCTGGCGGTTGCCCTGCCTCACGCCCAGCTCGATCTGATCGAGTCGGTCGGGCGCAAGTGCGAGTTCATCCGGCGAGCCGTCGACGCAGCCGGAATCACCAACGCGAACGTCATCAACGCTCGCTCAGAGGAGGTTGCGGCGGGTGATCGACGCGACTCCTACGACGCCGTGACCGCGCGCGCCGTCGGCCGCCTCTCAACCCTCGCAGAGCTCGCGTCCCCGCTCCTTCGCGAAGACGGTTTGCTCGTCGCCTGGAAGGGCAAACGAGACCCCGACGAGGAGCAGCAGCTGGAACGAGCAGCCGAGCAGCTAGCGATGAGCCCCGAGCAGATCCTCGACGTAGGCGACCGCGCCGGTAGCAAGCACCGCCACCTCCACGTTCTCCGCAAGCTCGGACCCGCTCCTTCGGATCTTCCCCGCCGTCCTGGCATGGCGAAGAAGCGCCCTCGTGGCTGAGGCCAAATAGTCTGCGCCCATGGGCCTTGTCTACGCAGTGGCGAACCAGAAGGGCGGGGTCGGCAAGACGACGACTGCGGTGAACGTGACCGCCTGTGTCGCCGCGGCCGGCTCTCAGACCCTGCTGGTCGACCTCGACCCGCAGTGCAACGCCACCGTCGCCCTGGGTGGAGACCGTGACGCGCACCCCTCCTCCTACGACTGCCTGATCGGCGACGTCTCGGTGGCCGAGGCAGCCCGCCCGGCCGGCCCGGACAACCTTTGGCTGGTCGCCGCCAACCGCGACCTCGCCGGTGCCGCCGTCGAGCTGCCGCGGCTGGAGGGATCCGAGACGCGGCTGCGCGAGCGGCTCGGCCCAGTGCGAGAGCGCTTTGCCTTCACCGTGCTCGACTGCCCCCCGTCGCTCGGCCCGGTGAGTGTCAACGCGCTGGTTGCCGCCGACCGCGTGATCGTGCCCGTGCAGGCCGAGTATCTGGCTTTGGAGGGCCTGGTGCAGTTCCTCGACACGCTCGGCATGATTCGCCGTGAGCTCAACCCCGCGCTGAACGTGTCGGGGCTGTTGATCACCATGCACGATGAGCGCACCCGGCTCGCCCAGGACGTCGAGCGGGAGCTGCGCGAGCATTTCCCCGAAATGGTCTTCGAGACGGTCATACCGCGCAGCGTCAGGGTCGCCGAGGCGCCGAGCTACGGCCTGCCCGTGACCGAGCACGCGCCCGCTTCGCGCGGCGCCAACGCCTACCAGGCGCTGGCCGAGGAGCTGGTCGGTCGTGGCTAGCGACAAGGCAGCCAAGCGGGGCATGGGCCGCGGCCTGTCCGCGATCCTGCCGGAGAGCACTCCGGGCGAGGCGCTGGGCGATCTTCGCGAGCTGCCCGTGGCCCTGATCAAGCCCAACCCGAAGCAGCCGCGGACGAACTTCGACGCTGACGCCCTGGCCGGCCTCGCCTCCTCGATCGAGAGCAGCGGGGTCGTCCAGCCGCTGCTGGTCCGTCCCCTCCACGACGGTAGCTACGAGCTGATCGCCGGCGAGCGCCGCTGGCGCGCCGCCCAGCAGGCCGGCCTGGAGAAGGTCCCGGCGGTGGTGCGCGACTCGGAGCACGCCGAGCGTCTGCAGGTGGCGCTGATCGAGAACATGGTCCGCGAGGACCTCAACCCGGTCGAGGAGGCACGCGCCTGCGCCGCCCTGGTTGAGGACCTCCGCCTCTCCAAAGAGGAGCTGGCCCGCCGCGTCGGTCGCAGCCGCCCCGCGGTCTCCAACCTGATCCGCCTGCTCGACCTCCCCGACGAGGCGCTCGAGCTGCTCGAATCGGGCGAGCTCAGCGAGGGGCACGGCCGGGCCCTGCTCGGTCTCTCCGGCAATGACGTGCGGCGACATCTGGCCCGCGACGCGGCAAACGGGGGCTGGTCGGTCCGCGAGACCGAGAACAGGGTTAAGCTGGCCAGCCAGCCAAAGTCTGAGCCGAGCTCTCGATCGACGGTGAGCAGCGAGGAGGCCGCGGCCATGCACGATGCCGCGGATCGCTTGGAGGCCGCGCTGGGGCATGAGGTGAAGGTGCGCCGGCGCGGGGGAGAGGTGGCTGTCGAGATCCGCCTCTCCGACCTCGACGAGGCCCTGGCGCTCGCCCGCAAACTGGGTCGCAAGCGGTCCTAGCGACGCCGCGCGAAGCGGGTCGCCATGCCGCTATCATCGCCGAGCTCGGGCGATTAGCTCAGTTGGTTAGAGCGCGTCTCTGATAAGGACGAGGTCCCTGGTTCGAATCCAGGATCGCCCACTGCCGCGTCGAAGCGATGATCTCGGCAAGGACGGCCCAGGGCCGTACCTATAATGAGCGGTCCACCTCGGCTCGGAGAAATTTTGCAGCAGATGCAGATCTACGGGGTCAGCTTCGACATGGTCGGCAAGCAGCCGATCGTTTTGTTGAAGACGGTTGACGGCAACCGTTTCCTGCCGATCTGGATCGGGCACCCCGAGGCCGCCGCGATCCTGATGAAGCTGCAGGGCGCCTCGACGCCGCGGCCGATGACCCACGACCTGCTCTCCGACCTGCTCGAGCAGCTCGACGCGAAATGCGAGCGCGTCTCGGTCACCGAGCTGCGCGACAACACCTTCTACGCCTCGATCACCGTCTCGATCGACGGCTCTGAGCTCGAGATCGACTCGCGCCCCTCCGATGCCCTTGCCCTCGCGGTGCGCGTCTCGGCGCCGATCTTCGCCGCCGAGGAGGTAATCGAGGAGTCGGCGATCGAGTTCGAGCACGAGGTCGAGGACACCGAGGAGGTCGTCGACAAATTCAAAGAGTTCCTCGACGAGGTATCGCCCGAGGACTTCGCCCAAGGGGACTCTTAGGCCGCTGCCGGCTCGAGCGCGAGCTCGAGGATCCGCTTGACCAGATCCTCGAAGGTCATTCCCGCGGCCTCCGCCGCCTGGGGGAGAAGGCTGGTATCGGTGAGGCCGGGAATCGCGTTCACCTCGAGGACCTGCGGGCCGTCCGCGCCGAGGATCAGATCGACCCGGGAGAAACCCGAGCAGCCCAGCGCCCTGTAAGCGCCCAGCGCCGCGCCGGTCACCGCAGATGCCTCGGACTCGCTGAGCTCTGCCGGGCAGATGAACTCGGTGCGGCCGATCTCGTAGCGCGCCTCGAAGTCGTAGCGGTCACCGCCGCTCGGAAGCGCTTCCACCACCGGCAGGGGCTCCTCGCCCAGCACGCTGACCGCCAGCTCCCGGCCCTCCACGAACCGCTCCAGCAGCACCCGGTTGTCGTAGCTGAAGGCCGAGACCAAGGCCTCGGGAACCTCGAACCAGCTCGCCGCGAACTTCACGCCGAGGGCGGAGCCGCCCCGACTCGGCTTGATCACCAGAGGGAACCCCAAGCGCTCCTCGAGGTCGGTCAGCGCATCGGCTGCGCCGAGCTCGCGAAAGGCGGTCTCGTTGAAGGCAAACCAGTCCGGCGTCGGCACCCCGGCGTCGCGCAGCTCGGCCTTGGCGAGGACCTTGTCCATGCAGCGCGCGCAGGCCGCCACCCCTGGTCCGGTGAAGGGTACGGCGAGGATCTCCAACAGCTCCTGGACGGTGCCGTCCTCGCCGCCCAACCCGTGCATCGCGACGAAGGCCACGGCCGGCTTGGCCGCGGTCAGCCGCTTGACCAGGTCACCGCCGGCGTCGATCGAGACGACCTCGTGGCCGAGGCGCTCGAGTGCGTCCTCGACCCTGGCGCCGGAGCGCAGAGACACGCCTCGCTCGAGCGAGCGGCCGCCCTTCAGCACCGCGACCTTCAAGCCGAGCCCTCGCCGGCCTTCCGAAATGGAAGGACATCACCGCCGGGTTCCCCACCCGCCGCCCCCGGACGCGGGAGCCCAGCCGCGTCCATATCTGATTCCCGCGGTTGGGCGGGAGCAGAGGAGGCGGCGGAATCTGATGTCAGCGCGCCGTAGAGCTCGACCTGCTCACCGATCGCCTTGCCGATCCGCCGCACGCCCTCGCGGATCTCGTCGTCGTTGACACCGGAGAAGTTGAGCCGCATCGAGTTGCGGCCACGGCTCTCGTCGACATACGCGGCCTGGCCGGGCACGAAGGCAACGTCTTCGCGCAGCGCCTTGGCGAGCAGGTCGCTGGTGTCGATGTAATCGGGCAGGGTCGCCCAGATGAAGAGCCCACCTTCCGGCTCGGTCCAGGTCGCCTGCGCCGGAAAGTGATCCCGCAGCGCGTCGACCATCGCGTCGCGCCGGTCGCGGTAGATCTCGACCAGGCTGGCGATGTACTCGCGCCAACGGCCTTCGGCGAAGTACTCGCGCACGAAGTGCTGGGTCAGCGTCGAGGTGCAGAGGTCAGACGCCTGCTTGCCGAGGACGATCTTCTCCATCACCGGCGGTGGGGCGACCGCCCAGCCGAGGCGGATTCCGGGGGAGAGAATCTTGGAGAACGTACCGATGTAGATGACGAAGTCGCCACCGTCGAGCTGGTAGAGCGGCGGCAGCGGCTCGCCGCCGAAGCGCAGCAGGCCGTAGGGGTTGTCCTCGATGATCAGCAGCTCCCGCTGGCGCGCCAGCTCGACCAACCGCCGACGCCGCTCGAGGGTCATCGTCACCCCGGCGGGGTTCTGGAAGCTGGGTACCGAGTAGACGAATTTGGGTCGCCGTCCTTCGCCGTCGAGCCGCCCCAGCACCTCTTCCAGATCCCCGATTCGCATCCCGTCCTCGTCGCAGTCGATCTGGATCGTCTCCGCCTGGTAGCTGCAGAAGACCGGCACCGCGCCGGGGTAGGTCGGTGCCTCGCAAACGACGACGTCGCCGGGATCGACGAGCGTCTTGCAAACGAGGTCGATCGCCTGCTGGCCGCCGGTGGTGACGATCACGTCGTCGGGGTCGGGCAGCATTCCCTCCGCCCCCATCACCTCGACGATGCAGTCGACGGTCTCGGCGAAGCCCTCGGTCGGCCCGTACTGCAACGCCTCCGCGGTCGACTCCTGGGCGATCCTGGTCATCTGCGCCGCGAATGTGCTGGCCGGGAAGGTGGAGGTATCGGGAAGGCCGCCGGCCAGCGAGATCACCTCGGGCCGGGCCGTGACCGCCATCAGGTCGCGCATCGCGGAGGAGCGCATCACCCTCGTCCGCGCGGCGAAAAGACCGGCATAGCGCTCCAGATCACTGGTTCGAGTGTGGGCGCGGCGCCGGTGGGGCGTCTCTTCCATCCATGAAGTGTAGGTTTTCGACGTGAGCTTCCTCGAAGGCACCGGGCTCGAGCTCGGCATCGGCATCGCGATCGGCATGCTCGCCGGAACGACCGGCACGCGCGGCTCGGCACGCGGCCGGATGACCCTCTTGGCCGCGGTTATCGGGCTGATCGTCGGCTTCCTGCTCTCCGGTACCGCCGATCTGAGCGGTCCGCTCGGTGCCCTGCTCTGCCTGATCGGCGCTGTGGTGGGTTGCGTCGTGGTCAGCGACCTCGTCGGCGGCGCCAGCCGGCGCGAAGGCGGCAGCCGCGCCCTCGCCTTCCTCGTCTCCCTGGTGGCGTTGGTCGTCGCGGCGCTGGCCCTGCTGCTGCCGGTCTTGACCCTGCTCGTCATCATCGCCCTGGTCTGGCTCGGCGCCTCGCGCCACCGCCGCGCGCAGCGCAAGCACGCCGGCCTGCGGGTCCTCCGCTAAGCCCAGCCTCGGCGGGCTTCATCATTCGCGGCGCCATGGCTGCAAGGAAGCTGGTCCTCACCTACGTCGACTCGCTGCGCACCGACATGCTCGAACGGGCGGTGGGGGAGGGACGGGCGCCGACCTTCGGGGCGCTGCTCGACCGCGGCGTGCTGATTCCCGACTGCGTTTCCAGCTTCCCCTCGGTGACCCCGGTTGCCTGCGCCGAGCTGGTCACCGGCGTGGCCGCCGACCAGCACTGGATCAGCGGCATGAACTGGTTCCACCGGCTGGAGCAGCGCTACGTCGAGTACGGCTCCTCGCTCGATGCGACCCGGACCGTCGGCGTCTTCCGCGCCCTCTACGACCTCGTCTACAACATGAACCTGGCCCACCTCAGCCCCGAAGTCGAGACCCTCTTCGAGCGCCTCGACGACGCTGGCCTGCGGACCGCTTGCACCCCCTTCCTGATCTACCGGGGACGGCACCGCCACCAGGTCTCGCTCGACGGCCTGCTGCGGCGGGCGGTCGACACCACCAGGCTGAAGTTCCGCCACCACACCTGGGGGCCGGCCGAGCTCTTCTACGGCGAGCTCTACGCCAGTCGCGAGGTGCCGTGCAAACCGAGCTCGATCCCCGGCAGCCGCGACGGCTACTCGGCCTGCTGCGCGGTGGAGCTCGAGCGTGGCGACAACTACGACTTCCTCCTCTTCTCCCTGCCGGACAACGACAACTACTCGCACCGCTTCGGCCCGGAGGCGAGCGTCGAGTCGATCGCCAAGGCGGACCACTGCTTCGCCAAGCTGGTCGAGGCGGGCGGCGGGCTGGACCAATTCCTCGACGACCACGCATTGATCCTGGTTGCCGACCACGCCCAGACCCCGGTCAGCCGCGGCCTCCCCCTCGCCGACCTGCTCGCCCGCGAGTGGACCGTGCTGGCGCCCTCAGACGACAAACCGGAGCTGGCCCAGCTCGCGGTCAGCCCAACCGGACGGGCCGCCCATATCTACCTCCTGCCGGGAGACGGGGAGAGAGCGAACCCCGACGACGTGCGGCAGCGACTAACGGATACCGAAGGGGTTGACCTCGTCTGTTGGCGTGAAGGCCAAGAAGCGGTGGTGGAGCGCAACGGCGATCGCTTGAGATTTCGTCCTGGCGGCCCGCTCACCGACCTGCGTGGCAGGAGCTGGGACATCGTTGGCGAGTCGGCGGTCTTGGATGGGTCAACTGACGCCGGCGTCTTTCACAGCGAGGAGTACCCGGATGCCCTGGCGCGTGTCTTCGCTGCCGTCAAGGCGCCCCAAGCTGGTGACTTCGTGGTCTCCCTCACCCCGGGGTATGAGGCGGTCGACTGGGGCGGAGTAAGCCATGCTGGCGGCGGTAGCCACGGTTCGTTGCACGCTGGCGACTCACTCGGTCCACTCCTATTTGTCGGCTGCGGTCCTGATGATCCTGGCGAACGCCAGCAGTGGACCTTGAGCGACGTGGCCCCGGTTGTCCTCGAGCACTTTGGGCTGGGGTGAGGAGTAGGAGAGTGCCGCGCAAGTGCCTAAACCCCGCCTGCGGCGGGGTTAATCTCGTGCCCTTCGGGCAAGAATCACTCCGCGGTGCCGGTGGGAGGCGCTTGCGCGGCACTCTCCTACTCCTCTGCTCGCTCCCCGTCCTACTCGTCATGTTGGCAACTCCCACGGTGCAAGCGGCCGAGGCGAACGCAAGCCAAGCGATACACGCCGCAGACCAGGACGCGAAGGTAGTAGACCAGCGGGAGAAGAGCGGCACGCTTACGCATAGTGCGTCGATGGTCGACGGGCACTGGGAGGTGGCGTACTTCGCCGGCGACGAGGAGGTGGTGTTGGTCCTGGTCGACTCCGAGACCGGGGAGGTGCGGGAGTCGTGGACGGGGTACCAGGTGCTCTGGAAGATGGCGCGGGGATACGAGGGCGCCTTTGGTCACAAGCTGAACGCGCCGTATGTGTTTCTGGCGTTGTGCGCATTGTTCTTGATTGGCCTGATCAATTGGCGCCGGCCGTGGCGAGTAGCGACGCTGGATTTACTGGTGCTACTTGGCTTCGGCGTCTCCAACTACTTCTTCAATCAGGGTGAGATCGGTGTCTCGGTTCCGCTGCAGTACCCGGTGTTGCTCTACCTCCTTGGCCGGGCGCTGTGGATTGGGTTGCGGGGTCGGGGAGAGGGAATTCGGCCGGTTTGGAAAGCGAGCTGGCTGATCGTCGCGGCGCTCTTCCTGATGGGCTTTCGCATCGGGCTGAACATGGCCGACTCGGGGGCGATCGACGTTGGCTATGCGGGAGTGGTGGGGGCCGATCGGATCAGCCACGGCGAGCCGGTCTACGACAACTTTCCCGGAGACGTCTCGCAGGGGGACACGTATGGCCCGGTCAACTACCTCGCCTACGTCCCCTTCGAGTGGATCTGGCCGTGGCAGGGGACGTGGGACGACTTACCGGCAGCCCACGGCGCCGCGGCCGCCTTCGACCTGCTCACCTTCGTCCTGCTGATCTGGCTCGGCCTCCGCATCCGCCCCGGACCAGCAGGCCGCAAGCTGGCTGCGACCCTGGCCTTCGGCTGGGCCGCCTACCCCTACACCGCCTACGCGCTGGAGTCGAACTCCAATGACACCCTCGTCGGCGCCCTGCTTGTAGCTGTCTTGCTCGCCCTGGCACGTCCTGCGGCGCGCGGTGTTCTGGCGGCCGTAGCAACCTTGACCAAGTTCGCACCAGTACTACTCGCCCCAATGCTGGCCACCCACCGAGCCCACTCCCGAACCGTGGCCCTCTTCACCGTGGCATTCGCCGCCACGACCATCGCCTTGATGCTCTGGCCAGCAATGGACCCCGGCCTTCACACCGCCTACGACCGCACGATCGCCTACCAAGCAGACCGCGATTCCCCATTCAGCATCTGGGGCCAAGTCTCGAGCCTGCAGCCCCTACGCACGGCGATTCTCATGGCGGTGGGCCTCTTTTCCGTCAGCCTAGCTTTCTGGCCCAGGCGAAAGTCACTCACGCAAGTAGCGGCACTGGGAGCTGCCTTACTCATAGGCCTGCAGCTAACCGCTGAGCACTGGTTCTACCTCTACATAGTCTGGTTCTACCCTCTGCTGCTTGTCGCTATGGCGTCCCTGGAGAGGCGGGAGGGGTCACCTCCAGAGTGCCTCCCATCGGCACCGCGGAGTGATGTTGCCCCGAAGGGGCTCCAAATTAATCCCGCCGAAGGCGGGATTTAGGCACCTCTGGAGGTGACCCCTCCCGCCTTCCCCGCTACGGACCAGTAGGAGCAGGCACCATCACCTGCTCGATCGAGTCAGCCAACCCCCGCTCGTTGACCTCCACAACCGCACCCATAACCCAAACGTCGTCCTCAGCCGTCTCAAACCGAACCGGCATCTGAGTGGTCATCGCCTCCAGCACCTGCGCCGGCTTGACGCCGAGGACGCTCGTCCGCGATCCGGTCATGCCGACGTCGGAGATGAACGCCGTCCCGCCCGGCAATACCCGAGCGTCGGCGGTGGGGACGTGAGTATGGGTGCCGAACACGGCGGCGACCCGGCCGTCCAGGTGCCAGCCGATCGCCACCTTCTCGCTGCTCACTTCGGCATGGAAGTCGACGATCACGCAGTCCGCCTCGATCCGCTCGAGGATGCTGTCCACCTCGTGGAACGGCAGCCGCGCGACCTGCAGTCCGACGGCGCCGCTGAGGTTGATCACGCCGACGCGGGTGCCGCCTATCTCGACGACGACGTGGCCCTTGCCCGGGTTCGCATGGGGGTAGTTGGCGGGGCGGATCACCCGCTCGGCTCGATCGAGGAAGTCGTAGGCCTCGCGGTGCCGGTAGACGTGGTTGCCGGTCGTGATCACGTCGCAGCCGCCGTCGAAGAGAGCCTTGGCGGTCTTCTCGGTGATCCCCATACCGCCGGCGGAGTTCTCGCCGTTGACGATCGTCATGTCGGGCCGGTACCGCTCGCGCAGCTCCGGCATCGCCGCCTGCAGCCCGCGCCTACCCGGCCCGCCGACCACGTCCCCGATGAAGAGCACCCGCATGGGGGGACCCTACCCCGCGGTTCGTGCTGAGAGCTCTAGACGGATGCGAAGCGCCGCAGGGCGAGTCGGGCGATGGCCGTGTAGGCGACGACGAGGATCGCCAGGTGCAGCAGCGGCCCGTCGATCCCGGGACCGGCGGAGTCGAGCGCCGCGGTCATCGCCTGCAGCGCCGGCTTGAAGGGGAAGAGGGCGGTGACGACCCGGATGCCGTCGTAGAGCGTCGCTCCCACCGCACCGGATGGGACGAGGGAAAGCAACGCCACCGGTAGGGAGATCATGAAGGCCAGGAGCGAGACTGAGCGGACGTCACGGGCCGCGGCCCCGAGCGCCGCTCCCGCGGCGCCAAGGCCAGCCCCGCCGGCGAGGATCGCGATCAGCCAGAGGCCGAAGCGGCTCCATTCCAGGCCGACGAAGATCTGCACTCCGGCAAGCATCAGCAGGGTGACCACCAGGCCAACTACGACCCCGAGGCCGACCTTCTCGGCCAGCAGCGCCGAGCGCGAGACGAGCCCGCCGGTGAGGCGGGGGAAGGTGTTCTCCTCGCGCTCCAGGGCCAGCGACCCGGCGACCAGGAGCAGGGTGACGAAGGTCAGGGTGAGGGTCGCCGCGACGGCGATCGCGAAGACGTCCAGCGGCGGGGTGGGGGCGCTGACCGATTGCTTGTCGACCTCGATCGGTTGAGCGAGCCGGTCGATCAACGGCGCGGCGACGTCGAGGTTGTCGCGGGCGAGGGTGGCGAAGCGAATCACGCGGTTCAGCGAGGGTCGCTGCGCGGGTGGCAGCGCGGAGCGCAGCGACCGCAGGGTCGAAGCCGTGTTACGCAGACCGAGGATCTCGACCTTGGTGCCGAGGACGTCGAAATCGCCCCCGTCGACGACCAGGCCGAGGTAGCGGCCGCCTTCCTTGGCGATCTGACGGGCGATGAAGAGGTTGGCCCGCGCCAGCAGCGCCGTGACCCGATCGTCGACCACGCGCGCCTTCAGCGGGTCCTCCTCGTTGACGATCACGTCTACTTCCGGCGTTTCCGGATTCAAGGTCGAGAGCGAGTTGAGCCGGTCGATCAGGTCGGCCGGCAGGATCAGCGCCGCGAGGACGTCTCCGTCGCGGACCTTCTCTTCGGCTTCGGCCCGGCTGGCGACGTCAACGCACTCCACCTGCCTGCAGACTCGCTCGTCGACCCCGACCGCGGGCAGTTTCCCGTTGCCGGCGGCAACCCGTGCTCCGGGCGGCACTTCGTTGAGGAAGGCGACCCGGGGATTGCCTGGTTCGCGCGAGATGGCGAACCCGATCAGCAGGGCGATCAGCACCGGATAGGCGATCAGCAGGACCGCCTGGAGCGGTGAGCGGCGCAGGATCTGCAGGTCCTTGAGCAGCAGCCAGCGCATCAGTGCCCCCGGTGCTGGAGGAAGGCGACGAAGGCGGTCTCGAAATCGCTGCCGGCAGCCTCCGGCGCTTCGCCGCGGACGGCCTCGCGCAGCTCGTCGGCCGAACCGTCGAAGAGCCCCTCGCCGTCAGCGAGGACCAGCAACCGTTGCCCGTACCGCTCCGCCTCCTGGATGTCGTGGGTGGAGAAGATCACCGTCGTGCCACGATCGGCAAGGCCGGAGACGAACTCCCAGAGCCGTGCCCGCTGACGAGGGTCAAGCCCAACGCTCGGCTCGTCCAAGAGCAGCACCACCGGCCGGGCAAGCAACCCGATCGCGATGTTGATCCGCTGCTGATTCCCCCCGGAAAGCTTGGCGACGATCTCCCCTCGCCGCCCCCGCAGACCCGTCAGCTCCAGCATCTCCTCCACAGCCTGATGCGGCTCCTCGTGCTTCTCCAGCCGCGCAAACAGCAACAGGTTCTCCTCAACCGTCAGCCGCCGGTAGAGCGCCGCCTGCTGCGGCACCCAACCCACGTCACCGTTGGGTGAATGGACCTCACCGGCATCCGGCTTCAGCATCCCGGCAAGAATCGACAGCAGCGTCGTCTTCCCAGCCCCGTTGGGCCCAATGATCCCGACAAGCTCCCCAGGCTGAGCAGCGAAGTCAACCCCCCTGAGAGCTTCTCGCTGCCCGTACCTTTTGACCAGCCCCCGTGCCTTCACGGCGGGGAACGGTACCCGGTGGGCGAAGGGGTCTCCTGGAGGTGCCTCGCGAAGCGGCGCACCGGCGAGAGATTCAAGCCGCGAAGCGGCACCAACATAGTGAGCGAAGCGCAGCGGAGCGAACCTAGGCACCTTCCAGGAGACCCCTTCGCCCACCCATCCCTTCCCCCTAGAATCGCCCTTGATGCCTTTCCCCAACACGCGCCTGCGCCGTCTGCGCCGCACCGAGACCCTGCGCGGCCTGGTCCGCGAGACCGAGCTTTCCCCGGCCCACCTGATCCAGCCAACCTTCGTGGTGGCCGGCGAGGGAGTGCGCGAGGAGGTTGAGTCGATGCCCGGCATCGAGCGCTTCTCGATCTCCGAGCTGGTCGCCGAGGCGACCGAGATCGCCAGCGCGGGGATCGGCGCGATCCTTCTCTTCGGCGTCCCCGCCGCCAAGGACGAGACCGGCTCGGGCGCCTACGACGACGAGGGCGTTGTGCAGATGGCGGTACGGGCGCTGAAGGAGGCGCATCCGGAGCTGACCGTGATCACCGACGTCTGCCTCTGCGAGTACACCTCGCACGGCCATTGCGGCTTCGTCCGCGACGGTGAGGTCGACAACGACCTGACGATCGAGCTGCTGGCCAAAACCGCAATCTCCCACGCCGAGGCAGGTGCCGACGCGGTCGCCCCCAGCGACATGATGGACGGCAGGGTCGGCACGATCCGCCACCAGCTCGACGAGGAGGGCCACGCCGGGACGCCGATCGTCGCTTACAGCGCCAAGTACGCCTCCGCCTTCTACGGCCCCTTCCGCGAGGCGGCCTCCTCGACGCCCGAGTTCGGCGACCGCCGCGGCTACCAGCTCGACCCCGCCAACGCTGCGGAAGCGGTGCGCGAGGCCAAGCTCGACCTCGAAGAGGGAGCCGACATGCTGATGGTCAAGCCGGCGACCCCCTATCTCGACGTCGTGCGGCAGGTCAAGGAGGAGACCGGCGCTCCGCTTGCCGCCTACCATGTCTCCGGCGAGTACTCGATGTTGAAGGCAGCTGCCGAAAACGGTTGGATCGACGAGCGCGCCGCGGTGCTCGAGACGCTGACCTCGATCCGCCGCGCCGGCGCCGACGCGATCGTCACCTACTACGCGAAGGAGGCCGCGGCTTGGCTTCGGTGAAAGTTCCACAATCAAAGGCGCGCTCCCGCAAGGACGGCGCCGCGATCCCGCTTGATGAGACCGACAAGCGGTTGATGAACCTGCTGCAGTCGAGCTTCCCCCTCGACCCCGAGCCGTTCGGCCTGCTGGCCTCCGAGGCAGAGCTCGATCTCGATGACGTTCTCACCCGTACCCGACGCCTGCTCGACGGGCGGATCATCCGCGAGATCACGCCGATCTTCGATACCCGTGCGCTCGGCTACGAGTCGATGCTGGTCGCCGCCAAAGTCGATGGCGAGCACCCGCAGCGCGCCGCCGCCGCGGTCAACGCCCATCCCGGCGTCTCACACAATTACCTGCGCACCCACGAGTTCAACCTCTGGTTCACGATCGCCGTGCCCCCGGACTCGGAGCTGGGCATGGAAGGCATTCTCGAAGCGCTGATGCGCGAGACCGGCGCCGAGTCGATGCGCCAACTCCCCACCCTGACCCTGTTCAAGATCAACATGAACCTGGAGATGGAGAAGGGCACCGACACGCTGGCCTCGACGGTCGAGGCCGCGCCGCCGCGCGAGCTGGAGGCCCAACCCTACGACGAGGGGGACATCGCCACGATCAAGGCCATGCAGGGGCCGATGGAGGCGATCGAGCGCCCCTACGACGCGCCGGCCGCGGAGCTCGGCATCGGCACCGAGGAGCTGCTGGAGCGCTTGGGCACGATGGTCGATCGCAAGCTGCTGCGTCGCGTCGCGGCGATCCTCTACCACCGCCGGGCCGGCTTCTCGGCCAACGGCATGGGGGTCTGGAAGGTGCCCGAGGAGGAGATCTTCGAGACCGGCCGGCGGATGGCGTCCTTCCGCGGCATCTCCCACTGCTACCAGCGGCCGACCTACGAGGACTGGCCCTACAGCGTCTTCACCATGGCCCACGGGCGCTCCAAGGAGGAGTGCGACGCGATCCTCGACTCGATCGCCGCCGAGTGCGGCATGGGGCCCGAGGACCGCGCGACCCTCTACTCGTCGACCGAGTACAAGAAGATCCGCCTCCACTACTTCACCGACGACTACCGTCGTTGGGAGGAAGAGCACACATGAAATGCCAGCGCCGGGCTCCGGTCGCAAAGAATCAGATCGTGATGCTCCCTCCGCCCGGCTCGGCGATTTGACCCGGTCCGAGCAGTTATACGAACGAGCGTCGAAGGTGATGCCGGGAGGGGTCAACTCCCCCGTGCGGGCGATGCGCCAGATTGGCCGTGAGCCGGTCTTCGTTGAGCGCGGCGAGGGCTGCGAGCTGGTCGACGTCGACGGCAACCGCTACATCGACTGGGTCTGTTCCTGGGGGCCGCTGATCCACGGCCACGCCCATCCCGACGTGATCGCCGCCGTGACCGAGGCGGCGTCGCGGGGGACCAGCTACGGGGCCGCCACCCCAGCCGAGGTCGAGCTGGCCGAGGAGGTGGTGAGCCGTGTCCCCACGGTGGAGATGCTGCGGATGACCAGCTCGGGGACCGAGGCCGCGATGGGCGCGGTCCGCCTCGCCCGGGCGGTGAGCGGGCGAGAGGTCGTGGTCAAGTTCGCGGGTGCCTACCACGGCCACTCCGACGGCCTGCTCGCCGACGCGGGCTCAGGTGTGGCGACGCTGGCGATCCCCGGCAGCCCCGGGGTGACCGCGGCGCAGGCCGCTGGGACCGTCGTCGTGCCCTGGAACGACCGCGAGGCGGTTAGCCGCGCTCTCGAAAGCCACTCCGTCGCCGCCCTGATCGCCGAGCCGCTGCCGGCCAACATGGGCGTCGTCCGCGCCGCAGACGGCTTCCTCGAGTTCCTCCGCGCGGCGACCCGCGAGGCCGGCGTGCTGCTGATCTTCGACGAGGTGATCAGCGGCTTCCGGGTGGCCGCCGGCGGCGCCCAGCAGCTCTACAGCATCGAACCCGACCTGACGGTCCTCGGCAAGGTTCTCGGCGGCGGACTTCCCGCCGCCGCCTTCGGCGGCCCAGCCGAGGCCATGGAGCGGATCGCCCCGGCCGGCGACGTCTACCAGGCGGGAACCCTGTCGGGCAACCCTTTGGCCGTGGCCGCCGGCCTCGCCACGCTGCGACGCCTTGACGCCGCCGCCTACGTGCGCCTCGCCACACTGACCGATCGTCTCGCCAGCGGCCTCGCCGGCCTCGCCGAGGGGCGCCCACTGCAGGTCGCTTCCGCCCCCGGCCTGCTCACCCTCTTCTTCAGCGCTACCGCGGTTACGGACTTCGACGGCGCCGCGGCGTGCGACCTCGAGGCCCATGCCCGTTTCTGCCGCGCGATGCTCGACCGGGGCGTCTACCCGCCCCCCGCGCAGTTCGAGGCCTGGTTCGTCTCCCTCGCCCACGACGAGGCGGCGATAGATCGCACCCTCGAAGCCACCGAGCAATCGCTCGGGGAGGCCCTGGGATGAGCGGCGCCCTGCAGCAGCTCGCCGCCCAGCTCCGCGAAGAGGACACGCCGATCTCCCCGCACGTAGTCGACCCGGACGAGGCGGCGAGGTTCGCGCCCCCGGGCGAGTACGAGCTCGTCATCGAGGCCGTGCGCGAGGGCTACCTCCTCCACTACGGCGAGCCACGCTTGCTCGCCGGCCAGGACGACGATCTCGCCCTGCTGGCGGGCGACTACCTCTACGCCCTCGGCATAGAACGCCTCGCCGCCCTCGGCGACACCGCTGCCGTCCACCGTCTGGCCGACCTGATCAGCACCTGCGCCCAGCTCCACAGCGAAGACCGCGACGGTGACGTTCCTGGTGAGTGGGAGCGGACCGTGGAGGCGCTTACTTCTTGACGGTGCAATCGCGCACGAGCGTCGTCTCCACGTGCTCCCCTTCGGCGAAGCCGAAGTTCGCCTGCGCGAAGGCGAAGACGGCGCCGGGGAATCCGGGAGGGGCTGCACAGCCGGCGTTGACGTAGCTGCGCTTCTCGCCCTGGTAGGTGTAGGTCCGCCGCAGCTTCATATCGAACTGGGTGACGTAGGCCCATTTGCTGGCCGAATGCGGCAGAGAGGTCTTGATGACCGTGCCGAATTCGCCGGGCTCCTTGACGATCTTGAAGCTGAGCACGAACGCCGACGGCGGCTTGCGGCCGTAGACCTGAGCCAACAGCCGCCGATCGCCTCCGGACGGCTTGGCGTGGAAGATGAGCATCGGGCCTTTGAAGGTGAACGGCGCCTGGTTGGTCAGGTGGATCCGCACCTGGACGTGGCCGCTGCCGACGATCGCGTCGCCGCAGATGCGCTTCGCCGCCGCGATCGTCGTCGGCTGGATCCTGCGAACGCGGCAGGTCGGCAGGCCGCGGTCGAAGATCTTGCCGCGGCGGTTGATCCCGATCGAGATCGTCTTCAGCTGCGGCGGCGGGTCGGCGCCTTCCGCCGACTTGAAGCTGCTGTCGATTGTCACGGCGACCGGCGCCACGCCGGTGCGGGGCAGCGCCCGGGGAGAGATTCCCCCGTTGAAGGAGACGATCACGTCCCCTTCCTTTGCGACCTCGCCCTGAGCGATCGCGGCAGCCGCAAGCACTGCGACCACCGCAAGCGCGATCGCGCCGCTGCGCTTCAAATCAGATGAACCTCGAGGAGTCGATCCGGCACTCCTTGAAGGGGAAGCTGATCACCGTGTTGTTGGCTTTGTTGTTGTTCTTGTTGAGGTCGACGGCGAGCTTCTGCGCTTCGTACTTGTCCTTGCCCTTCAGCGCCTTGCCGATCTTCTGCAGGAAGGTCTTCTCGCTTTTCAGGTAACCGATCCATTTCGTCAGCTTCGCCTCGTATTCCGCTGGGCGCGGCACGGCGTTGATCTGCGTGACGGTTTTCCCCAGCGCGCCGGCGGCGCGGATGAAGCGCTTTCCCGCGGGGACCAGTTCGTCCTTCTGGACCTGGGTTTTGACCCCCTTGAGGATGCGCGAGTTGGCCTCCGAGTTGGCCTTGCAGATCGGCTCGACCCCTTCGGCGTATTCGATCTGCGCGGGGGTGGCCGCCAGGGCCACCGGGGCGGCGACCAGCAAGGTCAAGGCGAGGGCCAAGGCCAGCCTGAGTAGAGACGACGTCTTCGCAGAACTTCTCACGGTTGCACTCTCCTGTCTTCGCTTTACCGGCCCGGCGTCGGCGCGAAGGCCCCGCCCAGCTCCCCTGTCCTCACCCTGCGATGAAAAATACATGAGTTCCCATCAAGTCCACTACCCCTAACCCGCGCGCGAGCCATGAAGATCGATTTCGGGCAGGATTCTCTCCAGCCAAGCCGGCAGCCACCAGACCCGGTCGCCGAGCAGGAGCATCAGCGCCGGCAGCAGCACGATCCGCACCACGGTCGCGTCGAGCAGGACCGCCACGGTCAGACCGGTGCCGAGCTGGCTGACGGTGGCGATGTTGGCGCCGGCGAAGGCGACGAAGACGGCCATCATGATCGCCGCCGCGCCGGTGATCACCCGCGCGGTCTTCTCGAGGCCGAAGGTGATCGCCTCCTCGTTGGAGGAGTTGTTCTCGTAGTGCTCCCGCATCCGCATCAGGAGGAAGACGGCGTAGTCGATCGAGAGCCCGAAGATGATCCCGAAGATCCCCGCGGCCCCGATCGCATCGACATACGTGTGGCCGCCCAGGGGCCAGCCCTCCGGGACGTCGAAGAGCAGGGTCAGGACGCCGAAGGCCACGGCGACCGTGACCAGGTTCAGCGCCACGGCGATCGCGGCGAGGAGCAGGGCGCGCAGGACGACGACCAGGATGAGGAAGGTGACGATCGTGATCACCGCGATCATCAGCGGAACCCGTTCGGAGATCACGTCGGTGTAGTCGATCAATTCGGCCGCTCCACCCGTGACCCCGGTGGTGGCCCCGGTCTCGGCGGCGAGGCTGTCGGCATCGCGCTTCAGCCGCCCGTTCAACGCCGTCGAGCCGGGCGTGTTGAAGGTGTAACGGGGGATCACCACCATCTGCGCCGCCTGCCCGCCGTTTTCGAGGTCGACGATGCGGGCGACCTGCTTGCGCTCGTCCGCAGGCGCCCCGGCGAGGCTGGAGAGAACGAAGTAGCCGGAGTCGAAGATCCCCGGGGAGCTACGCCGCAGCCGGTCCACCTTGCGATTGACCTTGCGGGCGCTGACCGAGACTTCGACGTGGCCGCGTCGCAGCTTGGTCTGCAGGGGGCGCGAGCGCTGGAAGCCCTCGGCGAGCCGTGCTTCCAGGGTGTCGGCGCCGCCACGGAGCCGCCCCAGGCCGTCGGCTAGCTGCGCGGCGCCACCTTCGAGTTTGCCCAGGGCGCCGGGAAGCTGCGCGGTCCCGTCAGCGAGCCTCTGCGCCCCCTTATGCAGTTCGGCACCGCCGTCGGCGAGTTTTTGCTGGCCGTCGTGGAGCCGCGTCGCCTGGTTGTTGATCCGCCTCGCTTCGTTGCGGGCGATCGCCAGCGTTTCGACCAGCCCTTCGGCTTCCTGCGCCTGCGGCGCGAGGGTCGGGTCGGCTGCGGCCCGACGGCTGAGGACGCTGCGCAGGCTCCGCGCCCGCTCCAGCCCGCTGCCTTCGATCCGGTTGAGCTGTTCCCTGGAGGCTCCCTCCACCGAGCCGGCCCCGAGCGACGCGGTGCGCTGTCCTTCCGCCAATTTGCCCGATCCATCCGCCAGCCGATCGAGTGCGTCGGATGCCCGATCCGCACCGGAGGCGAGCCTCGCGATTCCGCCTTCCAGTTGCTGCGCCCCCTCGCCCGCCCGCCCGGTGCCGGTGGCCAGCAGCCCAGCCCCGTAGCTCGCCTTGGAGATCCCGGAGCGAAGCTGCCGCACCCCCCCGGCCGCGGTGCCGAGCTTCTCGCCGAGCTCGGTGAGCTGTTCGGGGTCCGATTCCCCCCGCCCGGCGAGCAGGTCGTTGCCGGACTTCTGCAGGGGCCGCACCTCCCGCTTGATCCGCGCCGGCCCGATCACCGCCTGCACGCCCGGGTCGGCGGCGATGCGGTGCTGCCAGCGGGTCAAGGCCGCGAGGCTGTCGGCTTCGGTTATCGGGCCTTTGTCGGACACGGCAACGACGACGAAGGGAGCGTCCCAACCGGGCCCGATCGCGTCGGAGATCAGTTCGGCTTCCTGGCGAGCGGCACTGGAGGAGGGGAGCTGCGTGGCGCTCGGCGGCCCGGTCTTCAGGGCCAGCACCGGCGCCGCCAGCACGAGGACGATCGCGCCGATCAGCAGCGCCGCGACCAGCGGCCGGCTGAGGGCGGCGCGGACCAGCGTCATCACGCCAGCTCCGTCGCCAGCCCCACCGATCCGCCAGCGGTTGACGTTGCGGCCGGTTACGACCAGCAACGCCGGGCCGACGAGCGCCGCGACCAGGACGCTGATCGCGGTGACGACGATCGCCGTGCCCGCCAGGGAGATGAGCAGCGTCCCCGGCATCACGAAGAGCGTCACCAGCATCGCCAGGAAAAGGGTCGACCCGGCAAAGGCGGTCGTTCGGCCGGCGGTGCGCCGCGTCATCCTTGCCGCCTCCACCGGCTCGGCCCCCGCCTCCAACTCCTCGCGGAAGCGCGAGACCATCAAGAGGGCGTAATCGACCCCGAGGGCCAGTCCCATCATCGTGCAGACGGTCAGGGCGAAGCCGTCGATCGCGATCCAGTTGGCGGCGATCGCGAGCACGCCGCGCGAGGCGCTGACCGAGACCGCGCCGAAGGCCAGCGGTATCGCGGCGGCGATCGGCGAGCGGAAGACGAGCAGCAGGACCAGCAACAGGAAGGGGATCGCGATCAGCTCGGCCACCTCGGTCGAGTGGACCGACTCGTCGATCGTCGCCCGCAGCAGGCTGGCCAGGCCGGTCTGGGCCGCGTGCACCGGCGCGGTCACCTCTTCGTCCAGGGTCCGGTTGAGGTAGGGGACGACGTCCTTCACCGCCTCCTCGGTGCCGACATGGAAGTCGACGACGATCAGCGCCTTGCGGGGGCTGGGCCGCAGGCGGCCGACGCTCCCTTTGTCCCATGGGGAGAGGGTGGACACGGCGGGGTCGGCGCGCAGCTTGCGGATCAGCGCCGGGCCCTGCCGGTCGAGCGCCGCGGGCGGCCCCTCCAGCAGGATCGCGAAGGGGGCCGAATCGCCGAAGTAGCGCTCGACCAGCTCGCTGGACTGACCCGATTCGGTGCCGGGAATGCTGAGCGAAGTCGGCCGCAGCTCGTCCGCGACCCCCCGGCCGATCACGGTGAGAGCGACGATCACGACCAGGGCCGCGGCAAGCACGACCTTAGGACGCCGCAACGAGAGCGGCAACCGCCTCTCCTCCCGTTGGCGAGTAAACACGCATGGCGCTTATACCAGCCCGCTCGGTTCGGGCGCGTCGGTCTTTAACGCGTTGTACACAAAAGACCACTCTCGGCCTCGGCGCGGATCCTCGCGCTGCCGGTCGCGCCGCCGAGCCAATAAACTTCCTGGTCCTCCCAGTAGCGACATGGCAGACGAGACGAACAAGCAGAACGGGACCGAGGGCGCGAGCCCTGCAGAGCGGGTCAAGCCCGACCCCCCCGGCTACTTCGAGGGCGAGTCGATGACGCGACGGCGCGCCTTCACGATCGCCGCGCAGGGGCTCGGCGGCGTCGCCGGCGCTGCGATCGTCCTGCCCGCGGTCGGTTTTGCCGTGGCGCCGATCTTCCACCGCGGCAAGGAGCGCTGGGAGTCCGTCGGCCCGGTCAACGACTTCGTCGAAGACACCTACCGCCAGGTCGTCTTCACCGAAACCGAGGGAATCGGCGATGCGGGAAAGACGACCGCCTACGTGCGCAAAGGGTCGAAGCAGTTCGGCGAGGACCCGAACGCGATGGTCGCCGTCTCCAACCGCTGCGTCCACCTCGGCTGCCCGGTGCGCTTCGTCGAGGCGGCCGGCAACTTCATCTGCCCTTGCCACGGCGGCGTCTACGACTTCCAGGGCAAGCGGATCGGCGGCCCGCCGGTGCGCCCGCTGGACCAGTTTCAGACCCGCATCCGCAACGGCCAGGTCGAGCTCGGCCCGCGCTACAGCGTCACCTCGCAGCTCGAGCCGGTGCGGGCCCGTGACCCGGGCGAGTTCACCGGCGGGGTCTGGGAGTATCTGTATCCCCCTCGTCCATCCACCTTCCCGCCGCCATGAAACTCGACTCGCTGATTCCCGCACCGCTGCGCAAACCGGCCAAGCCGGGCGAGGGCAACGGTGCCAAGGGGCAGGCTCCCGCCGACCTGAAGACCGCCCCGCCGGAGCGGCAGTCCGACGCCGCCAAGCTCGCCGACAAGGCCAAAGAGGCTCCCGTCGACGTGCTTGCCTGGGTCGATCAGCGCACCGCGGCGACCGGCTTCCTCACCGGGATGCTCTACCGCAAGGTGCCGAAGGGGACCAACTGGTTCTACACGCTCGGCTCGGCGACGCTCTTCGCCTTCATCGTCCAGGCCGTCACCGGCGTCTTCCTGGCGATGTTCTACACGCCTTCGACCACCCAGGCCTACGCGTCGATCGCCCACATCAACAACGACGTCTTCCTCGGCGCCTTCGTGCACGGCATGCACAAGTGGGGCTCGAGCGTGATGGTGATCCTGATCTTCCTGCACATGGGCCGCACCTTCTTCTTCGGCGCTTACAAGTACCCGCGCGAGCTCAACTGGGTGATCGGGGTCGTGCTGCTGATCCTGACGATGACGATGGCCTTCACCGGCTACCTGCTGCCCTTCGACCAGCGCTCCTTCTGGGCCTCGGTGGTCGGCATCAACATCAACGGCACCGGCCCCGTCGTCGGGCCCTACCTGAGCGACTTCCTCCGCGCCGGCCCGGAGCTGGGCGCGACGACGCTCTCGCGCTTCTACGCGATCCACATGCTGCTCATCCCCGGTGCCCTGATCGCCCTGATCGGCGCCCACCTCTACCTGGTCGTCAAGCTGGGCACGACCGCGCCGCCCTGGCTGCGCGCTGAGAAGCCCAAGGTCGCGACCCCGGTCGCCAGGCTGGACGCCGGTGTCGAGGGCAACGGCGGGGAGCCCCCGCGATGAAGCCAAGCGACAAGCAGGCCTACCTCGAGGAGTACGAGCTGCTGAAGAAGAAGGGCAAGCCCTTCTTCCCATACGCGGTGATGAAGGACTCGACGATGGCGCTGCTGGTCGTCGGCGTGATCATCGCCATGTCGATCATCCTCGGCGCCGAGCAGGGGCCGAAGGCCGACCCGACGAGCACGACCTACGTGCCACGACCCGAGTGGTACTTCTTCTTCCTCTTCGAGGTGCTGCGGGTGATCAAGCCGCCGGAGCTGGTCCCGATCGCGACGATCGGCATCCCGACGATCTGCATGGTGCTGCTTCTGCTGCTGCCCTTCTACGACCGCGGCCCGGAGCGCAACCCGGCCCGGCGGCCGATCGCCACGACGGCGGGCGTGCTGACCATCGCTGCGATGGCCTACCTGACCTTCTTGGGGGCCACCGGCGGTTCGCCGACCGAGATCGAGATGGAAGTGGCGCCGCGGTATGAGGCCGGTAAGGAGGTCGTCGCCGGCGCCGGCTGCCTTGCCTGTCACAAGATCGGCGAGAACGGCAACAACGGCCCTGGGCCCGAACTGACCCACATCGCCGCCCGGGTGCCTCGCGCGGCGATCGTTCGCTCGGTGGAGATCGGCCCGGGTATCATGCCCTCCTTCAGGGACCTGCCGCCGAAAAAGCTCGACGAGCTCGCCGATTTCCTCTCCTCACTCGACTAAACCCTCCAGGGACTCCGCCCAGTTCGCGGGGCAGGTCAACCGCATGTTCGATCGGATCGCCGGTCGCTACGACCTGCTCAACTCGGTGATGACCGCCGGCCTTCACCACGCCTGGCGGGTGCGGGCGGCCGATCGGGCGGAAGTCGGCCCGGGCGATTCGGTGCTCGACGTCTGCTGCGGTACCGGCGACCTGGCGTTCGAGCTGGCCGGCCGGGTTGCGCCCGGCGGCCACGTCGTCGGTTGCGATTTCTCCGAGCCGATGCTCGACCTGGCTCGGGAGAAGGCCGCGAAGTCGGGAGCGGAGGCGGTCCGGTTCGAGTGGGCGGACGCGCTTCAGCTGCCCTATGACGCCGGTCGCTTCGACGCGGTCACGGTCGGATTCGGCGTTCGCAACTTCGCCGACCGCGAGCGGGGGCTGCGCGAGATGACGCGGGTCCTGCGACCTGGGGGGCGGTTGGTCGTGCTGGAGTTCACCGAGCCCAGGCGACCCCCTTTCTCGACCTTCTACTCGCTCTGGTTCGACCGGATCGTCCCGGTGCTCGGGCGTCTCACCCCCAACCCAGACGCCTACTCGTACCTCGCCGAGTCGGTCCACAGCTTCCCGGCCCCGCCCGCGCTCGCCGCGAAGATGGACGCCGCCGGCCTGGAGCAAATCCACTGGCTGCTGATGGCCGGCGGGATCTTGGCGATCCACAGCGGCGTCGCCTCCGCCGCCGAGTGACTCGCCATTCGGCTGTACCGCCGCCGGTAACCGCGGTCCTCGACGCGTCGAGCCGCTGGCTGCCCGACCGCCTCGGCAGGGTTGAGCAGATGCTGCGTGACCAGGGCGGCGGCCACGGGGAGGCGCTCGCCGCCGACGCGGCGATGACCCTGGAGGCAGGGGGAAAGCGGCTGCGGCCGATGCTGGTCCTGCTCTGCGCGGGCGAAGCAGCGGGCGAGGAGGCGGTCCGCGCCGCGACCGCGATCGAGCTGATCCACATGGCGACCCTGGTCCACGACGACGTGCTCGACGCCGCGCCGCTGCGCCGGGGCCGCCCGACCGTGGCTGCCACATCGGGCCGAGGACGAGCCACCGCGACGGGCGATCTACTGTTCTCCCGCGCCTTCGCGTTGCTCGCCGAGGCCGGAGACCTGCGCTCGATCGAGCTGCTCTCCCGGGCTTCCGTCGCGCTTGCCCGCGGCGAGCTCGCCCAGCGACACGACGCCTACGACACCGCGATCGACGAGAGCCGCTACCTGGAGCGCTGCCAGCTGAAGACCGCGACCCTGTTCGAATGCGCCTGCCTGCTCGGTCGCGACGAGGAGGCGCTGGGGGTCTTCGGGGCGTCGATCGGCCTCGCCTTCCAGCTCCTCGACGACGTGCTCGACGTCGCCGGCCCGCCGGAGCGAACCGGCAAGGCACGGGGCACGGATCTGCTCGACGGGACCGTCACCCTGCCGCTGATCCTCGCCGCCGAACGGGATCCGGCCGTCCGCGAGACCGACCTGCACTCGCTCGACGCCGCCACCGCCGAGGGGCTCTGCGATCGGATCGAGGCAAGCGGCGCGCTCAGGCAAGTCCGCTCGCGCGCTCTGGAGATGGTCGCCGAAGGAAAGCGCGCCCTCGGCTCGGCCGGTTTCGACGCCGAGGAGCGCAAGCTCTTCGATCTCGTCGCCGACGGCGTCGTACAGCGCTACAGCTAGGCGAAGTCGTCCGCGGTGATGAGGTCCGCCGCGAGCGCCTGTGCGAAAGCATCGGCGATCCAGCGCATGCTCTCCCGCTCGAGCTCGTGCAGCTCTGTGGCGAGCGCCTCGGCGCCGTCGTCGAGCGCCTCGTCGAAGGCGTCGATCTCGAGCTCGCCGTGGATGCCGTCGCAGCGCCACTCGCACTCCGGGCAGCGGCGCCAGAGTCGCCAGTGGCCGCGTTTCGCCGTCTGCTCCCAGCGAGTCGGCTGGACCAGGTCCGAGCTGCACTCGGGGCAGACATGAAGTCCGGTGTCTGCCTTGGTCTTCGTGCGGCTCGCTTTCATGGTTTGAATATCGAACACACCAGATGAGCTTTTAATCCGCAGTTTTCCTCGGATCTCTGAGAAAACCCCAGAACCGGGTAGGTAGTTGCGCTCAAATCAACGTGATCCGATCGCGACGGCAGCCCGTTACCATGGGTTGATGCCCAATATCGGACCACTCGAGCTTGCGATCGTCCTGATCATCGCCCTTGTCGTATTCGGCCCCAAACGCCTTCCCGAGCTTGGTCGCTCACTGGGCAGGGGGATTCGCGAGTTCCGGGGCTCGGTCAGCGGCGATCACCGCGACAGCGACGATGAGGAGTCCCCTCAGCGCGAGATTCCGGCCGGCGACCCCGGTCCCGCGGTCGCCGACGAGAAGGCCGAGCCCGTCGCGCACAAACGCCCCTGAGGGGGCGCCGAATGGCTCGCCGCGTCAAAGCGGTCTCCCACGAAGACCGGCTCACCCTGGTCGAGCACCTCGATGAGCTCCGCAACCGCATAGTCGTCTGCCTGGTCGTCCTCGGGGTCGCCTTGGCGCTGTGCTTCTGGCAGAACCACCTGCTGCTCGAAATCGCTTCGGGGCCGCTCCCCGACGATCACAAGCAGCTGATCACCTTCGGTGTCACCGAGCCCTTCACGACCACCGTCACGGTCGCCACCTACGGCGCGCTGATCCTCTCCCTGCCGATCCTCCTCTACCAGCTCTACGCCTACATCCTGCCCGCCTTCAGCGACCGCGAGCGGCGGGTGGTGCTGCCGGTCCTCCTGGCCGCTCCACTCCTCTTCCTCGCCGGCCTCGCCTTCGCCTACTTCGTCGTCATGCCCGCCGCGGTCAACTTCCTGCTCGATTTCAACGACGACCAGTTCAACATCCAGGTTCGCGCCCGCGACTACTACAGCTTTTTCTCGATGACGATGCTCGCCGGAGGCGTCGTCTTCCAGATGCCGCTGGCGATCCTCGCCGTCACCCGGCTGGGCATCGTCTCCGTCGCCCAGCTCCGCGCCAACCGCCGCTACGCCTACCTGGGCATCGCCCTGCTCGCCGCCGCGCTGCCCGGGGTGGACCCGATCTCGATGCTGATCGAGATGGTCCCCCTACTTGCTTTATACGAGTTGAGTATCTTGCTAGCGCGGGCCTTCGGTAGGCCGGGGGCCGCGGGAGGCATGGCGAAACCCTCGACGCAGGAGAGATAGGAGCGATGGCACCGAAGAACGGGGAGCGGCGAATGCTCTTCGACACCCGGGGAAAACGCAGGCACGTGATCCGGGTCGTCTACGCGGTCCTCGCACTGCTGATGGGCGGCAGCCTCTTCCTGGTGATCGGCCCGGTCAACATCGGCGAATTGATCGGCAACTCGAACAGCACCAGCAGCGCCGCCGCGGTCTTCGACGAACAGGTCGAACGGGTCGAACGCCGGGTGGCCAAAGACCCGGAAAACGCCCAGCTCCTGCTCACCTTGACCCGAGCGCAGATCTCCGCCGGCAACGCCAAGCTCGAAGGCGGCTCGGAAACCGAAGCGCCGACCCTCACGCCCGAGGCCAAGGAAGACTTCGAAGCCGCCTCGGAAACGTGGAATCGCTATCTGAAGAACGCCGGGGACGAACCGAACGCCGGCGCCGCGCAGCTCCTCGCGGCGACGCTATTCCGCATGGCGGAATCGTCGGCCAGCCTCCTCCAGTCGACGGAAAGCATCGGCGAAGCGACCAAGGTGCAGACGATCGCGGCCGAAGAGGACCCCAACCTCAACTCGCTCAGCACCCTGGCCATCTACCAGTACTACAACGGCGAATTCGCCAAGGCGGAAAAGACCACCAAGAGGGCAGCCGCCGAAGCGCCGACGAAAGCGGAAGCGAAAAACGTCGAAAAACAGATCAACGAATACCGCGCACGGGGCAAAGCCTTTGAGAAACAGCGGCAGGCACTCGAAAAAGTGCAGAAGAAATTCAACAAAGAACAGCTCAAAAACTCGCTCGGCGGCCTGGGCGGAGGGGGCGGAGCAGTTGGCGAATAGCCGCTCCCCGCGGTGCGTGGATGGGCCGTGTAGGGATCGAACCTACGACCTTGAGATTAAGAGTCTCCTGCTCTACCAACTGAGCTAACGGCCCGGGGCGGGGCATTATAGGAAGGCTGGGACCGCGGCTCCAGGGTCGGGCCGGGGAGGTGGCTCAGGGTTCTTCGGGCCGGCAGGTTTTGAAGACGCTGCCGTAGATGACGTTGCCGTCGGCGAAGGAGAAGGAGCCCTGGGTCTGGAGGATGTAGTCCGAGCAGCGGGCCGAGACGTAGCTGCGCTCGACGCCTTTGCTGCGGTACTCGCGGCCGATCTTGGCGCTGATGTGGGTCAGCGAGCCAAAGCCCCCGGCGATCGGCGGCACGTCGAATTCAGCTTTGTAGCCGTAGGTGCCCTTGCGGCGCTCGATCGGTACGACGATTACGTAGGTTTCGGAGACCGGGAAGGGGGCCTGAGCGTGGAGGACCGCCGTTGGGTTGCCGTCGCGGCGCGGTCCGTTGAACACGGTCAGCGGCGCCTTCAGGTCTACCCGGGCGAGCCCCGCCAGGGTGACCGCCGCGCCGATGCGGCCGGTGCCGACGGCCGCCGCATCGCAGCGGCCGCGCGCCTGTTTGGTGCTTGCTCCCTCCAGGCTCGACGGTTGGCAGACGCTGAGGCCGGTAGTGGTCAGCAGCCCGTCGTGGTCGAATTCGAGCTTGACGTGCTCCAGCGGCGGCGGAACTGAGCCGTTGGTGGTCTTGACGGTGCCGTATCCCTGGAAGTGGATCGGCGCGAAAGCCCGTTTCGGCAGCATCCGCGGCGCGAACCCACCGTCGGCGTGGAGCACCAGGGTCCCCACCCTGACGGTCGCCGCGCCGGCGAGTCCCGCGGCCAGCGCGACGCAAGCCGCAAGCAGCGTGCCGATCGCCAGTAGTCGCTTCCACATACTGCCTCCTCAATACCCAGGTACCAACCAGGGTAGCGCTGCCCGCCAGGTGGCTGGCTACTTGGCCACTTGGCAGGGTTTGAACACGGTCCCCTGGACGAAGCTGCCGTCTTTGAAGAGGAACTGGGCTTTTGCCTGCAGGCGGCCGTCAGCGCAGTGGGCGTTGGCATAGCTCAGCGTCTTGCCTTTGTACTTCCATTCTTTGCCGATCGTCAGGTGGCCGGAGATCGGCGAGCCGTAGTCGTTGACGATGCGGGGGAAGTTGGCCACCGTCTTGAAGCCGTAGCGGCCGTGGTTGATCTTCTGGATCTCGATCGAGATCACGTAGGTCGTCGGCCCCGGGTAGTCGATGTGGGCGTGCCCGAGGACGGTCGGGTTGCCGTGCTTGACCGGGCCGTTGAAGAGCGTCAGCGGCGAAGAGGCCTCGATTCCCCTCTGTTCGGGGAGCTCGACCAGGGCGGTGCCAAAGCCGGTGCCGACGATCGAGTCCGGGCAGAGCTTGCGAGCGACTTTGGTGGTCGTCGCGACCAGTTTCCCCATCGTGCATTTTTCGAGGCCGCGGGTCTCAACCGCGCCGTGCTTGTCGAATTCGATCACGAGCTGACGCAGCGGCGAGGGACGGGAGCCGTCGACGGTGCCGAACTTGGCGTTGCCGTAGAGCTTGATCGGCGCGTTCTTGCTCTTCGGCAGCTTGGTCGGCGTAAATCCGCCGTCCGCGGTGATGACGATGTCGCCGATCCGCAGCTTGATTGCCTGCGCCGAACCTACGCCGATCACGCCGACGGCGGCGATCACGATCAACGTCCTTAACAGAATCTTTCGCATCTCCAGCCTCCCCCGTAGTCCCCGACCAGCCAAACTAGCACGGTGGCCTTGAGGAGGAGCAGGGGGAAAGGGCGCGATGGCGCCAGGCGCGATCGCCCAGGCGAGCGCGGCTCCGCCCTGCTGCGACACCCGCGGCGGGTCCTCGCCGTAGCTGTTCTCATCCTCGTCGTCCTCGGGATCGTCGGGGTCGGGATCGAGGGGAAGCTGAGCCCGACCAGCCTCGAAATCCCCGGCACCTCCTCGGCGCGCGCCAACCGGATACTGCGCGAGCACTTCGGCGACAGCGCCCCGTTTGTGATCCTCCTGCGCGGCCCGGCCAAAGCGCTCGACCGCCAGGGTCCCGCCCTGATCCGGGCCCTTCGCCGCGATCCCGGCGTGACGACGCTTTCTCCCTGGGACACCGGCAGGGTGCAGCGCCTGCGTCCCACTCCCCGCCAGGCGATCGTCATCGCCGACTTCCACGTCGGCATCGATGAGGCGGTCAACGAGACGGTCCCCGAACTGGGCCGGATCCTCGAGTCGACGATCCACCCGCCGGTGCGCTCGACCCAGACCGGCTACGCGACGCTTTCGCGGGCTATCCAGGACGACTCGATCGAGGCGACGCAGCGCGGGGAGCTGATCGCGCTGCCGATCCTCCTGTTCGTCCTCCTGCTCGTCTTCCGCTCGCCCGTCGCCGCCCTTGTACCGCTTGCCTTTGGCGCCGTGACGGTGATCGCCTCTCGCGGGCTGCTCGCGATCGTCACCGAGTGGTTCAACGTCGACGCCTTCGCCCTCGTCGTCTGCACGATGATGGGCCTGGCGCTCGGGGTCGACTACGCGCTGTTGATGGTCTCGCGCTTCCGCGAAGAGCTCGCCGGGGGCATGTCGCCGGCGGAGGCGGCCCGGACCACCCGCTATACGGCCGGCCGGACCACGGTCTTCGCGGGCAGCACGTTGATGCTCTCGATGCTGGTCGCCTTCTTCATCGTGCCCGGCTCGCTGCTCGGCTCGCTCGCCGCGACGCTGCTGCTCGTCGTCGGGCTCAGCGTCCTGGTCGCGGTCGTCGCCGGCCCCGCCGTACTCACCCTGCTGGGCCCGAACATCGACCGCTGGCGGATCGGGCCGGCGCCGGGGGAGGGGCGCTCTCGGTTGATGATCCTGGTGGGTGCCGCACTGCGGCGCCCCCTGCCGGTGGCGATCACGATCGGCGCGGTCGTGCTGATCCTCGCGGCGCCCGCGGTGGGCTTGAAGACCGGGCCGCCGAGCCAAACCCAGCTCGCCCATGACGACCCGATCAGGCAGGACTTCGAATTGATCGAGCAGGCGATCGGCCCCGGATACGACGCCCCATTTGTGGTCGTCGCCAGCGCCGAGCAGGGCACCGTCACCGAACCGAGGCGACTGGAGGCGCTGAGCCGCTGGCAGCGGCGGATCGCCGCCCAGCCGGAGGTCCAGGCGGTGATCGGCCCGGGGCAGATATCGCGCGCGGTGGCGCCCCTGCGCCAAGCCGGGGCGCTGCTCGCCAGCGGTGGCGAAACCGGCCCGCTGGCCCAGTTCGGTCGCTTGGGGCGCAACCTGGGGCGCGCCGCGCTGGGGGTCGCCCAGTTGCGCGAGGGCGTCTCCAAAGCGAGCTACGGCGCGGGGTTGCTGGCGGAGGGCTCTGGTACGGCGGAGCAGGGGGCCGATGCGCTCGCCGCCGGGCTTTCCCTGGCCGGCAACGGCAGCGAACGCGCGGTCAACGCCCTGCAGACCTTCGCCAAGGGCACCCGGCTCCTGGCGGGCGCCCAGCACAAAGCCGCGATCGCCGGCCTCAACGTCAAGTTCGCCCTGCAGAGCCTCGGTCCGAACCTGCGCCACAACGCCCTGCAGCGCTCGCGAAAGCTGCGTCGCTCGCTCGAAGAGGAGTCGAAGCAGACGCTGCCCCGGCTGCGACCTCCGGCCGAAGACGCCGAAGCGCAGCTGAAAACCGCGCTGGCGCAGCTCGAAGGCATGACGACCGGCAAGGCCGACCCCAACTTCGCTGCCGCGCTCGCTGCGGTCCAGCGGGCTCTGGCGGCCGTCAGCGGCACCGACCCGGCCAGCGGCGCTGCCTACGCGCCTGACTACGCCGGCCTGCCGACCGAACTGGGGGCGCTGGAAGCACGGCTCGTCGAGGACGCCGAAGAAGCCCAGCAGGTGACCTCCTGGCTGGCTTCCGGGCTGGCGCTGATCAAGCGGCTCAGCAACGGCGCGACGCGGCTCTCCGACGGCTTGCAGAAACTGCAGGGTGGGGGCAAAAAACTCGCCCACGGCTCGGCTCGGCTCGCCCGCGCCGCCAGCGGTCTGGAAGGCGGTGTCGCTCGCCTTGCCGCCGGCGCCACCGCCCTGGCCGGCGGGCTTGCGCGACTGCGCGACGGAGCGGCGACGCTGGAAGAAAAACTCGCCGAGGGATACAACGCGTCCTACCCTCTGCAGTCCGGTTTGCGCCGCGCCTCGGTGCAGGTCCTCTCCAACTCCGCCTCGCTGAAACGCCGCGCCCGCCGTCTGCAACGCTCGACGCCTGGGCTGTTCAGCTCCGGCTTCTTCGTCCTCTCCGCTCTGGACGGCGCCCAACCGCGCACCCGCGAGCGCGCGGCGGAAGCAATCGATTTGGACGGGGGTGGGCAGGCCGCGGCGATCCTGGTGATCTCCCGCTTCACCTTCAACTCCCCCGGCTCGCGAGCCCTTAACGAGCGACTCGAGGTAGAGGCCGATGAGCTGGGCCGGGAAGCCAACCTGCAGACCGGCGTCGCCGGTGGGCCCGCCCAGCTCAACGACTACAGCGACGTCACCCGGGCGCGGTTCCCACTCGTCGTCATCGCGATCACGATCGCCACCTTCCTCGTCCTCATCCTGGTCCTCCGCGCCCTGCCCCTGGCGGCGATCGCGGTCGGCCTCAACCTGGCCACGGTCGGGGTCGCCTTCGGCATCCTCACCCTGCTCTTCAACCTGCCCGAGGGCTGGCCGCTGGGCGGCAACACCTACGTCGACGCGGTCGGCGCCACGGCGATCTTCGGCGTCGTCTTCGGTCTCTCGATCGACTACGCGGTCTTCCTGCTGGTGCGGATGCGTGAGCACTACGACCGGACAGGGGACAACGCCGCCGCGATCGACTTCGGCCTGGCCCGCACCGCACGGGTGATCACCGGCGCCGCGGCGATCATGATGGCGGTCTTCGTCGCCTTCGCCGGCGCCTCGATCGCAACGGTCAGCCAGCTCGGAATCGGGCTTACGGTTGCCGTTCTGCTCGACGCAACCGTGGTCCGCATCGTCCTTTTGCCGGCCCTGATGCTGCTGCTCGGCGACCGCGTCTGGTGGTTGCCGCGATGGCTGGACCGGACGTTGCCGCGTTTCAACGTCTAACCGACCCGGAAAGATGCCGGAATGCAACGCGTTGACTTCGAGTTAAGGCAGGCACGGCGCACGCGTGTTGGCGGGCGCCTTGGATACGATTCGACAGCTTGTCCCTCCGGGACGGAGGCGGGGGACCCGCAAGCGACGATCCGTGGCTGCTAAACCCTTAGGCGAGGAGAAAAGCCCGGCCAAAGCCCGGGGGGTCACCCCAGGGCGAATTGCGGCGCTGGCGGCGCTGGGAATCGTCGTAATCGCGCTTGCCGTCGTCCTCTTCGGCGGTGACGGCAGCCACAAGTACAAGCTCCTCTTCCAGAATGCCGCCCAGCTCGTGCCCGACAACCAGGTGCTGATCGGCGGCCAGGCGGTTGGCTCGGTGGAAAGCATCGAGCTCACCGACGACAACCTGGCCGAGATCGAAGTCAGCGTCGAACAGGAGCTGCACGAGGGGTCGACCGCGACGATCCGCGCCACCTCGCTCTCCGGCGTCGCCAACCACTACGTCTCGATCAGCCCGGGCCCGAACAGCAACGCGGCGCTCGACGATGGCGCCACGCTCGACCTCGGCTCGACCACGACCGAGGTCGACCTCGACCAGTTCCTCAACACCTTCCCGAACCCGGTGCGACGCGCCCTCGGCGAGTTCATCCGCGGCAACGCCGAGCAGTTTCGTGACCGCGGCAAGGAGGCCAATGAGACCTTCAAGTACTTCGGGCCGGGGTTGAACCGGGCCGGCGCCTTCGTGCAGGAACTAAACGCCGACCAGAACCTGCTCGAACGCTTCGTCGTCAGCTCGGCCAAGCTCTCCACTGCGGTTGCGCAGCGCGGCAACGAGCTCTCCAGCGCGATCTCCAACGCCAGCACCGCTTTCGGAGCGATCGCCAGCCAGAACGAAGCCCTGGATCAGACGCTGCGGCTGCTGCCGCCGTTCATGCGCCAGGCCAACACCACCTTCGTCAACCTGCGCGCCGCGCTCGACGACCTCGACCCGCTGGTCGAAACGGCGAAGCCCGCGACCAAGAACCTGGCCCCCTTCCTCGCCGAACTGCGCCCGGTCCTCTCCAAAGCGGTGCCGGTCTTCAGGGATCTCCGGCTCAGCAACAGCCGTCCGGGTTTCGCCAACGACACTGCCGAAGCGCTCGGCTTCCTGCCGGTGGTTCAGGAACGCGCCTCGCGGGCCTTCCCGCATGCCGAGCAGGCAATCGAGGACTTCCTGCCCAGCCTGCGGATGTGGCGCGCCTACACGCCGGACTTCTTCAACGGCTTCGGCAAGCTCGGCCAGATCACCGCTGCCTATGACGGCAACGGCCACTATGCCCGCGCCCAGCTGGTGCTCAACCTGTTCAAACGCAACGCGAGCAGCGGCGAGTTGGAACCGATCACGCCCAGCGAACAGTTTGACTCCTTCGGCGGCTCCGCCGGCACGCGGCGTCCCTGCCCCGGCGCCGGCACCCAGTCCCCCAGGACGGCTCCAGCCCCTTCACCGAACCGCCCTTCGCCGGTTCCGGTGTAAGTCCATCGTCCGATTGCGACCCGGCCGACGCGCCACCCGGACCATGAGGAAATGGCTACTCCCAGCCGCGCTGGTCGCCGCGATCGTCGTGGTCGTCGTCCTGCTCGCCGGCGGCGGCAACGACAACAACGGCTACGTGGTGCGCGGGATCTTCGACAGCGGTGGCTTCATGGTCGCCGGCGAGGAAGTCAGGGTCGCCGGGGCGAACGTCGGCGAAATCGAGTCGGTCGGCGTGACCATGCCCGGAGAGGTCGACAGCTACGAGGACGGCAAGTGGCAGGCCGTGCCGGGCAAGGCTTTCATCGCGATGAAGATCACCGACCCCGGTTTCCAGGACTTCCGCCGCGACGCGAGCTGCCTGATCCGGCCGCAGTCGCTGATCGGCGAGAAGTTCGTCGATTGCCGGCCGACGTTGCCGCGCGCCCCGGGTTCCGAGCCGGCGCCGGCGTTGAAAGAAATCCCCGACGACGAACCGGGCGCCGGCCAGTACCTGCTGCCGGTCGAGAACAACAGCACCAGCGTCGACCCGGACCTGATCAACAACATCAACCAGCTCACCTACGCACAGCGCTTCCGCCTGATCCTCAACGAACTCGGCGCCAGCTTCGCCGGCCGCGGCGAAGACGTCGAGGAGATCGTCAAGCGGGCCAACCCGGTGCTGCGCGACGCCGACCGCGTCTTCGCCATCCTCAACCGGCAGCGCGACCGTCTCGCCCAGCTCTCCGCCGACTCGGAGAAGATCCTGGGGCCGCTCTCGCGTGAGCGGAGCAGCGTCGCCGGCTTCCTCTCCAACGCCGGCGCGGCCGCGCAGGCGAGCGCCGAAAAAGGCAGCGACGTGGAAGCCTCGCTGCGCAAGCTCCCCGCTTTCCTGCGCGAGCTGCGGCAGACGATGGGCAGCTTCGAATACTTCTCCAAGGCCGGCACTCCGGTCGCCGAATCACTGGCCACGGCGGCGCCGGCGCTGACCCAGGCGACCCGCGCGTTGACTCCGTTCTCCGCCGCCTCGACCGTCTCGCTCAAGTCGCTTGGCGCCAACGGCGAAGTCGCCGGGCCGAAGATCCGTGCCGCCGACCCCGTCATCAAGAAGGTCCGCGATCTCGCCAACACGGGCGTCAGCCCGACCACTGAACTGGCCGCCTTCTTGGTCAGCACGAGGAAGACCAAGGGCTTCGACGGGGTCGCCGACCTGATCTACAACAGCGCCGCCGCGACCAACGAATTTGATCGCTACGGTCATTTCACCCGGAGCATTGCGGTGTTGACCAACTGCATCGACTACGTCGCCGCGCCCACCAGCGGCTGCTCTGCCAACTTCAGCGGGCCGGGGTCCAGCGAAGAAGAAGGTGCCGCATCCGCCTCCGATGCCCTGGCGCTCCTGCGGGAAATGCAGGAAGAGCTCAGCCGTGAAACCGGCGGTACTTCCGCCGACACCGCATCGTCGCCGCTCGCACCAGCGCAGCCTGTTCCGGCTCCGCAGGCGCCGAGCCTGGGCGAAGGCGAACGGCTCGGCACCAGCACGCGAGGCACCGGCCCCCAACGTGCCTTCCTCGACTACCTGCTTGGACCATGAGAAATCGCAGCGGAATACAGGGAGTCGCGAGCAGCCCGGTGATCGTCGGGGCGGTGACGGTGCTGGTCGTGATCGTTGCCGTCTTCCTCGCCTACAACGCCAACAACGGCCTTCCGTTCGTCTCCACGTACAACCTCAAGGCGCGGGTGCCCAACGCCAACGCGCTGGTCAAAGGCAACGAGGTGCGGATCGGCGGCTCACGTGTCGGTGTGGTCAGGGGGGTGGTACCGGTGCAGCTCGACAACGGTGCCGTCGCGGCCGAACTCGATCTGCGCCTCGACAAGAGCGCCGAACCGATTCCGGCCAACTCGACGATGATCATCCGGCCCAAATCCCCGCTCGGCCTGAAGTACCTGCAGATCGTCCCCGGCGATTCCCGCAAGGGCCTCAAGGCGGGGGAAACGATTCCGATCTCGGCGGCCCGGCCCGAACCGGTCGACATCGACCAGTTCTTCAGCACCTTCGACGAGAAGACGCGCAAGGGGATCCAGCGCAGCAACGCCGGGTTCGGCAACGCCTTCGCTGGTCGCGGCCCGCAGGTCAACTCCGCCTTGGGCGCCCTGCGCAGCCTCGCCGAAAACGGCCAGCCGGTGCTGCGCACGCTGGTCGATCCGAGCACCAACTTCGGCGGATTCTGGGAAGCGCTGGAGAATCTCTCCGCCACCGTCGCCCCGGTCGCCGAGACGCAGGCGAGCATGTTCGTCGCCCTCGACCGCACCTTCGCCGCCTTCGCCCGCGTCTCGCGGCCCTTTATCCAGGAAACGATCGTCAAAGGCCCCCCGACCCTCGATTCGATCACCGCCGACCTGCCTGCCCTGCGTCCCTTCTTCCGCAGCGCCGGACGGTTCTTCACGGCGCTGAGGCCCGGCGCCAAGGCCCTGGGCGAAACCTCGCCGACGATCAACGCCGCCCTCCGTGCCGGCATCCCGGCGCTCAACCGCTCACCGATCCTCTTCGCCCAGCTGACGCCGACGGCGGAAGCGCTACTCGATTTCCAAGCCGAGGATGGGGTCTTCAACGGTCTCGATCTCTTGATCGACACCAACGAAGTGCTCGACCCCGCGATCAAGTACATCGCCCCCGCGCAGACCACCTGCAACTACCTCAGCCTGGTCTTCCGCAATCTCGCCGACTCGTTCAGCGAATCGAACGGCAAAGGCAACTGGCTCGGGGCGATCGCGTTCGAGCCGCCCAGCGGGCCGAACGCCGAGGCGGGGCCAGCTTCCGCACCGGCCAACGGACCCGAACGGACCAACCACCTGCACTACAACCCTTATCCGCGTACCGGCCAGGACGGCGTCTGCGAAGCCGGCAACGAGCGTTACGTGCCCGGTCAGACCGTGATCGGCCGCTCGCCGAAACTCTGGGGCACGACGACGAGGGAAGGCGAAGGCTGATGGGACGCCTGCCGGAGCGTGACACCAGGGCCGGGGCCACCGACAGCCGCTTCAAGTGGCGGCCGAGCAACGCGATGATCGCCGTGATCTTCATCCTCGTCTTCACCGTGGGCCCGTACCTGGCCTTCACCAAACACATCCCCTTCACCGGCCACGGCTACACGCTCAACGCCACCTTCACCAACGGGGTCAACATCTCGACCAACTCGCCGGTACGGATCGCCGGCGTCGACGTCGGCAAAGTGATCGAGGTCGGCCGCGACGGCGACAACACCGAGGTCACCTTCACCGTCGAAGGCACGGGCCGGCCGATCCACGACGACGCCTTCGCGGCGATCCGGCCGCGGATCTTCCTCGAGGGCAACTTCTTCATCGAACTCGACCCGGGCAGTCCCAGCGCGCCCGAGTTCGACAGCGGCGCGACGATCCCGGTCAGCCACACCTCGACCGGGGTCCAGCTCGACGAGATTCTCACTGCGCTGCAGTCCCCCGTGCGCGCCGATCTCAGCCGCCTGCTGGAGAGCTTCGGCACGGCCCTGACGCACAAGCCGACCGCAGCCGAAGACGCGACCCAGCTCCCCGAGGTAAGGGGCAAGAGCGGCGCTGAAGGGCTCAACGGGGCGCTTCGCTACGGCGGACCGGCCGGTCGCTACAGCGCCCAGGTGACCAATGCCCTGCTCGGTACCAGCGCCGGCGACCTCTCCCGCCTGGTTGCCGGCACCAGCCGCACCTTCGGCGCGCTTGCCAGGCGCGAGGCGGACTTGCAGGGCCTGATCGTCAACTTCAACACCTTCACCGGTGCCTTGGCCGCTCAGTCGGAGAACCTCTCGACCACGATCCAGCGTCTCGCCCCGACCCTGCGGATCGGCCGCAAGTCCCTCGTCAGCCTGAACAAGTCGCTGCCGCCATTGCGCGCCTGGGCGATCGAGTTCCGGCCCGCGGTCGCCGAGCTGCCGAGTCTTATCGCCGCCGCCGAACCGTGGATCGAACAGGCCCGGCCGCTGCTCTCGGGCAAGGAGGCCGGCGGGGTGGCTCGATTGCTGCGCGAAGCGACCCCCGGCCTGGCCGGAGCCGCGCAGGCGGGCAAGGCGAGCACGATCCCGCAGAGCAACCGGCTGAGCCTCTGCGCCAGCAGGGTCTTCGTGCCGACCGGCAACCAGACGATCGAGGACGGCTTCCAGACCGGCCCCAGCTTCAAGGAGTTCTTCTACTTCCTTGCCAACTTCTCCGGTGCGACGCAGAACTTCGACGGTAACGGCCCCTATCTCAGGGTCCAGCCCGGCGGTGGTGACAGCCTGGTCAAGCTCGAGAATCCCTCCGGCAACCTCAGCACCGACAAACAGGCCTGGGCGCATGTGGCCACCGCGCCCGAAGGGATACAGCCCCAGCTCGGCGGCCGCCCACCGAAGAAGCCGGAAGTGCGCTGCATGACCCAGCCGGTACCCGATGTCAACGGCCCGCTCGGTCAGGTCGGCCCGCCTCTGCTGACGGGAGGCCCATGACCGATCGAGATTCCAAAGTGAGCCGCTGGCGACACTTCCGCGCCTCGCTCGCGCGCCAGTCGCGTGGTCGCGGCAAAGACACGATCGCGATCGCGATCCTCACGGTCGTCGCGATCGTGATGACGCTGTGGATCTTCACCCAGCAGAAAGCCTCGCTGCCGTCCTGGGCGCCGCTCGTCGGCGAAGACTTCGCTCACCTCACCGCGGACTTCAGCAACGCCCAGGCGGTCACCCCCGGCCAGGGCCAGGCGGTGGTGATCGCCGGCATCCAGGTCGGCAAGATCTCCTCGGTCGACCTCGAAGACGGCCACGCCGTCGTCGGCTTGGACGTCGAGCCGAAGTACCTGAAGCTGATCCATCCCGACGCGACCCTCCTGCTGCGGCCGAAAACCAACCTCAACGACATGACCATCGACATCAGTCCCGGTCGCGGCAAGGAGCACGTCGAGGACGGCTACCGCTTCCCGCTTTCGCGCACCGAACCGAGCATCCAGTTCGAAGCTTTCCTCGCAACCCTTGACGCCGACACCCAGCAGTACCTGCAACTGCTCGTCGCCGGCGGTGCCCAGGGGATCGGCGGCCGCGGCCGTCAGCTCGGCAACGCCCTCCGACGTCTGCAGCCCTTCGCCCATTACATCGCCGATCTCAACCGCGCCGTTGCCCAGCGCCGCGTCGCGCTGGCCAGGGTGATCCACGACTTCGGCTTGCTGACGACTGAGCTGGGCCGCCACGACACTGAGCTCGAACGCTTCGTCAGCTCTTCCAAGGACGCCCTCGGCAACTTCTCCAACGAGCAGCAGGCGCTGCAGGAGTCGCTGGTCGAGTTCCCGTCGACCCTCTCGGCGCTGCGCTCGGCACTGGCGGCTTCCAATCGCCTCTCGATTGCGTCCCGTCCGGCATTCCTCGGCCTGATCCCACAGGCGCAGGCCTCGGTGCCGGCCTTCAAGGCCAACGAGCGCCTTTTCCGGCAGACGACTGTGCCGATCCGCGACCAGATCCGGCCCTTAACTCGCCAGGTCCGCCCCGTGCTGACCCACCTGAGCGAAGGATCGGCGGACCTCAACACCTCGGTCAGCGAATTCGGCACCTCGCTCGGCGCGGTCAACAGCCTGCTCAACGAGCTCGCCTACAAGCCGAAGGGGTCGCGACAGAGCTTCCTCTTCTATCTGCCCTGGCTGAACCACAACCTGAACGCGACCTTCAACCTCGTCGACGCGGGCGGGCCGATCAGCCGCGGCGTGGCGATGCTCACCTGCAACGGCTCCAACCTCGCCTACGACCTCACCGTCCCGTTCGTGCGTGAAGACGGCAGCATCCAGTCGCTGAAACCGTACCTGCGCACCCTGCTTGAAGGCGCCCGTATCCCCGCCCCCACCGAAATCCCCGCGGAAACCGCATCCGGCCACTGCGAACGCGGCTCGGAGTTGGAAGCAGAATGAGCAAGCGAGCCCCCAGCACCGCGCAGCTGTTGGTCATTGCCGGTTTCGCGCTGTCGTGCTTCGGCATCCTGCTCTTCCTCTGGATCACCTTCGGCGGGCCGACGCCGTTCAAAGCAAGGCCGTACGAGATCAAGGTGCCCTTCCAGGAGGCGACCCAGCTCGCCCAGCAGTCCGACGTCCGCATCTCCGGTGTCTCGGTCGGCAAAGTCCAGACGATCGAACAGTCGCCCGATGGCCAGCAGGCCCAGGCGACGATCAACATCGAAGACAAGTACGCACCGATCCCGACGGGCACCCGGGCGATTCTGCGCACCAAGACGCTGCTCGGCGAGACCTACGTCGAACTCACTCCTGGCGACTCGGATGGACCGGAGCTGCCCGATGGCGCCACGCTTGCCAAGGCCAACGTGGCCGAATCGGTGCAGCTCGACGAGATCTTCCGTACCTTCGACACCCGCACCCGCGCCGCCTTTCAGGAATGGATGCAGGAAGGCGCCGTGGCGATCTCCGGGCAAGGCCAGTCCCTTTCCAATGCGTTTGCCGAGCTCGATCCCACCTTCACCGAGTTCGACCACCTCTTCCGCCTGCTCGATACCCAACGCCTTGCCGTCAAGCAGCTGTTCAGCAACGGCGCCGTCAGCCTTCGCGCCCTGCGCGGCCGTGAAGGCGAGCTCGCCGAGCTGATCAGCAACTCGAACGAGGTCTTCCGCACCACCGCGGCCCGCGATCGCGACATCGAAGCGCTCTTCCGTGCCTTCCCGACCTTCGAGGACGAGCAACGCCTGACTTTCGACCGGCTGAAAGAGTTCGCGCTCAACTCCGAGCCGCTCTTCCGCCAGCTCGTGCCAGCGGCCGAACAGCTGTCGCCGACGCTGATCGCCCTCGCCAACTTCGCGCCACAGGCGAAGGGCTTCTTCGAAGGCTTGGAACCGGTTATCGACCGGGCGCCGAAGGGCCTTGGGTCGCTCCGCAAGTTCCTGCGCGGCGACTTCCCCGTCCTGCTGCGAGCCTTCGACCCCTTCCTACGCAACCTCAACCCGATCCTCACCGGGCTCGGGCTCTACAAACGTGAGGTCACCGCGTTGCTGGGCAATGTGGCGGCAGCGACCAACGGCCTCCACATCAGTGCCTCGGGGGAACAGACCCATCTTCTTCGTCTGCTTGGGCCGTTCGGACCGGAAAGCCTCTCGACCTATCCGAACCGCACCACGGTCAACCGCAACAACGCCTACACCCAGCCGGGCGCATTCAAGAACCTCGCCAAAGGGCTACCCAGCTTCGATACGCGCCAGTGCAGCTCAGGGATAACGGCGACGCTCGACTCCGACACGCCGAACGACCCGGCTTTCAACCAGCGTACCGGGGGGGACGTCAAAAAAGCCACCGATCTCTTCGGCCGCCTGAAGAAGTACGCCTTCGCCGACCAGACCAGCTCAACCTCGATCCCCGCACCCGGTTGCAGCCAGCAAGCCCCCTTCGAGCCGATCTACGGCAGCGACCCAGCGACGACCTACCAGCACACTTTCGAACAGGGCGAATAGAGCCTGAGCGCTTTAACGCTTGCGGGTGCAGGGAACCGCGAGGTTGCCTTTCAGCTGGGTCGACGCGCCTTCGCCCGGGGTATGCGCTTCGTTCTTGAAGAGGATCTTGTTTACGTTGGCTTTGAAGACCCCATCCGGGCATTTGGCTTCGAAGTAGCCGACCTTCTTGTTTTTGTAGGAGTAGGTCTTGCCGAGCCTGAATTTGAAGTCCACCAGCGAGCCGCTGCCTCCTGCGATTACGGGAACCTTCGAGACCGTGTGAATTCCGCTGCCTTTGCGGACGATCGTCACTTCGGTGACGACTGCGGCCGGGACCGGCACGGTGATGAAGATGTGGATCAGCAGCTTTACCTCGCTGCCCTTTTCGCCGCGGTTGAAGACGGTCAGCGGGCTTTTGACGAGGATCGGTTCCTGGTCGGGGAAGGCGATCTCGACATGCGCCTCTCCCTTGCCGAGCAATGCTGGGCGACAGGCTTTCAAGGCGGCTTTGGGGTCGCGTAAGTCCCTGCCGCCTCCTTCGCAGACCGGATATCCCTTGGCGTTCAGCTTCACGTCCTTGTCGATGTCAAGTTCGAGCTCCCTGAGGGCTGGTGGATGCCCGCCGTCGCTGGTCTCGAATTTGCCAGAGAGCTTCCAGGTAACGGGGGCGTACTTCCCCGCCGCCAGCGTTTCCGGAGAAACGCTGGCACCCATCGAGGTAAGGATATGGGGCACTGGCGGGATCGGGATCACCGGGTATGCGACCGCCGCTGCGCTCAGTGACGTCACGAGCGCCGCGAGCGAGACAAGAACCAGCAGTTTCCGATGCAGTGTCATTTCTCCTTACCGTGACTGCCAGATCTACGTTTAGAGACGTCCCGAGTCTCCAGCGGCGATCTTAAGCCACGAAGGGTCAAGGACCCACTTTTCTACTGAAATACCTATTCTACTGGTAAAGTAGAAAATATGATCCAAATAGGAAAGCGCTGGCAGAGGATCCTTGCGTCCGCACTGGAGGGGGCCATTGTCAAGCGTCAGCCGAGCGATAGCGACGCCGATCTCATGATCCACACTCGCGATGGCCGCGCTATCGGGATACATGTGAAATGGGCAGGTGAGGGCTGGCCGCAGGATGTCCGGCGGGTGGCGACCACGGTTAGCGGACAGTGGCCGGAGAACACGATCCTCCTCGCGCGGCGCCTCTCCCCCGGGGCGCTTGACTGGTTGCGAGACCGCGGTGCCAACTGGGCCGATGAGAGTGGCCAGGCGCGCATCATCGGGCCCGGTGGTCTGGTCGTGATTCGCGAACCCGCTCAGCTGCCCAGCCTGGAGAGTGCATCCCGAGCTTTTTCGTGGTCGAAATCGGCGATCGCGATCGCCGAGACGATCCTTGCCCGCAAGGATCGACCGCTCCGGATCGCCCAACTCGCCGACGAGAGCGACTGGTCCGAGGCGCAAGCGGCCAAAGTGCTCAAGGCATTCGACGACCAGGGCTGGACCGTCAAGCGGGGCACTGCACGCGGACCGGGCGCTTCCCGACGGCTCACCGATGCGGGGGGCATGCTTGCCGCGTGGTCGGCGGCCGTAGCCGGCTCCCCCCGCTCAACCCGTACTGCCCATCGCGCGACCAAAGACGTGATGGCGCTCCTGCGCAACGATCTCGCCCCTGCGTTGGAGCACCGAGTCGGTTGGGCCGTCAGCGGTTGGGCCGGCCTCGAGCTCGCCGCCCCTTTTGCGACGATGACTCCCAGCCTGCACGTCTACATCGCAGACACTGATTTCGCCGCTCCGCTCGGTGACGCGATCGAGGAAGCTGGCCTGCGGGAGATCGACGAGGGCGGTCGGGTGACCTTCTGGGCCACCGACTCCCGGGTGCTCAAGCTCGCTCAGCGGTCCAATGGCATCGTCGTCGTGAGTTCTCCCCGCTTGTTCGCCGACCTTTCTTCGTTCGGCGCGCGCGGTGGCGACGCGGCCGACCACGTCAAAGAGGAGCTGGTCGATCCACTGCACCCGGACGTGTCGGTCGAGGCGGATGTCTCCGATGGATGAACAGCGCTCTCGCGAGACCCGGGCTCGCGCCGAGCTCGCCTTAGTGCGCCTCGTGTATACGCTCGGGGAGGAGGACATCTTTTTCGTCGTGCTCGGCGGTCTGGTGCCCGAGGTTCTCGCAAGCGATGAGCCCCTAGTGCCGGAGCATCTCGGCACGACCGACGTCGATGTTCTCCTCATTACCCACGTCGATTCCGGCGCTGACCTTGGCAGGGTGGAGCGGGCACTGGAGCACCTCGACTTCAAACCGGACCCGAACGAGGATGGCTGGCGCTGGCGAGGCCCGATCGACGGCGTGTCCGTGAAGCTCGAGTTCCTCTGCGACCTTTCCGACTACCGAGAGGGAGAGGTAGTCCGGCCGCGCGGATGCCGTGCGCTAAGCGCCCAGAACCTTCGCGGCACTGGCCATGTCGGTCGCGACTTCGCCTGGAAGGAGTTGAATGGCGACCTTCTGGACGGTACCGCTGTCTCGGTCCGTGTCCGTTTTGCCGGCCTCGAAGGTTACCTGCTCTCCAAGTGTGTCGCTGTGCGTAGTCGCGCCGCCACGAAGGACTACTACGACCTCGTCTATGTCTTGCAGCACAACCGGGTGGGAGGGCCGGAGGAGGCCGCAAATCGTTTGCTTAGCGGTGAGTTCGCCGATGAGCTTCACTCGCTGCGCACCACTTTCATCGAGATACGAGAACGCTACGTCAGGGCCACCGACGGAGGGCCGGTTGGCTACTCCGAGCAGGCGATGGAAGCCCAGTTCGGCGCCGATTCGGCGATGTTGCGTGCCGACGCAGTTGATGTTGTGCAGCGTTTCTTCTCAGCACTGGGCTTCGGGCGGTAAGGCACAAAAAAGGGGGCGGCCTTTCGGCCGCCCCCTTCACTCGTCTTTCGACGATGCGTTTTAGCTGTGCTCAGCCCTTACCAGTGCAGGGAACCGCGAGGTTGCCTTTCAGCTGGGTCGAGGCTTCTTCGCCGACGGTGTGGGCTTCGTTCTTGAAGAGAATCTTCTTTACGTTGGCTTTGAAGACACCATCCGGGCATTTGGCTTCGAAGTAACCGACCTTCTTGCCTTTGTAGGAGTAGGTCTTGCCGAGCTTGAACTTGAAGTCGATAGCCGATCCGCTACCGCCAGCGACCACCGGGACTTTCGCTAGCGAGTGAATTCCGGTGCCCTTCCGGGAGATCGTCACTTCGGTGACGACTGCCGCCGGGACCGGCACGGTGATGAAGATATGGATCAACAGCTTCACCTTGCCGCCCTTTTCGCCGCCGTTGAAGACGGTCAGCGGGCTCTTGACGAGGAGCGGTTTTTGTTCGGGGAAGGCGATCTCGACATGCGATTCGCCTTTGCCGAGAACCGTGCTGCCACAGACTTTCATCGCCGCGTTGGTATCACGCGCCTCGAGCTGGCCGGCTTTGCAGACCGGGTAACCCTTGACGTTGATTTTCACGTCCTTGTCGATGTCGAATTCGACTTCCCGCAGCGCCGGTGGGTGGTTCCCGTTGGCGGTGCCGATTTTGCCGAAGATGTTCGTGCTTACCGGGGTGAACTTGTTCTTCGGCATCGCTTTGGGTGAAGTGCTTCCGCCGAACGTCGTGACGACGTTTCCTGCCCGCAGCGTGATCTGTACTGCGTTTGCGACGGCCACTACGCCCAGCGACAGCACCGCTGCCAGGGCAAGTGCCAGCATCAAGTTTCTACGCATTCTCTTCTCTCTCCTTTGTGGCCCTGCCCGTCTGAGCCAGCGGCCGTTTGAAGCCAAAATCAGGTGCCTCCGGTGGCAAACTACCAGCCCCGGCGTTTTCTTAAACCCTTGCTAAGAGGGAAAAGAGCGGCTTAACAGGAGAGGTTCAGCTCTCCAGCATCGCCAGGCGCGCCCGCTCGCGCTGCTCGGCCGCGCCATCGGGACCCAGGAACGGCAGCGTTATCCAAAACATCAGGTCGGGAAGGCGGCTCGGCAGGCGCGCGGAGGCGCCGTGGAGGATCTCGCTGTAGAGCAGCTCGTTGATGCCGCCGGCAAGCGAGAGCGAGGTGATACCGGGCAGCTCGACCGATGTCTCCGCCCGCCCCGCATCGAGGAAGCCGGTGAACTGGCGCAGCGCCGCGTCGCGGCGAGCCAGGGCCTTCGGACCCGCGGCGAGAACCTCGACGATCGCGAAGCGGCCCTCGTCGGGGTGCTCGGCGAGGTGTTTGAGCAGCTCCGCCAACCCGGCAGCGACGCGGTCCGCCCAGGGGGCGCCAGGCTTGGACTCAAAGCCACGCGCGGTGTCGCCGAGCAGGTTGCCGAGCAGGACGTCATAGGCGGCGAGGAAGCAGTCCTCCTTGCTGGCGAACAGCTCGTAAAACGTCTTTCTCGACACGCCGGCGACGCCGATCACGTCGACCACGCGGGTCTCGGGGTAGCCGCGCTCGGCGACGACTTCGATCATCGCCTGCAGGATGCGCCGCTGCTGGGACTCCGTCACCGCCTCCCGCGGTAACCCGTGACGGCCCCGGGGCAGCCGCTCATTCAACTTAGCGGTGCGTCTACCGGATGCCACAGGAAGACTTTAAAGCACCTCTGGTTCTCCGCCAATCCAGACGACCTGGTCTCGGCTGGGGCCGACGCCGACGAGCCTGATTGGCACGCCGACGAAGGCGGAGATGTAGTCGAGATAGGCGCGGGCCTGGGCCGGCAGGTCGTCCTCGCTGCGGCACTCCGTGAGGTCGGCGTCGAAGCCGGGCAGCTCTTCGTACTCGGGCTCGGCCGAGTGGAGGATCGACTGGTGGTACGGGAAGGTGTCGAAGACCGCCCCCTCGCGGGAGCGGTAGCGGACCGCGACTCGCAGTGGGTCGAGGCCGCTGAGCACGTCGAGCTTGGTGATCGTCAGGGCGCTCATCCGGTTGAGCCGGACGGCGTAGCGCAGGGCGACCAGGTCCATCCAGCCGCAGCGACGCTCGCGCCCGGTGGTCGTGCCGTACTCATGGCCGCGCTCGAGCATGTGGCGGCCGATCTCGTCGTCGAGCTCGGTCGGGAACGGCCCGGCCCCGACCCGCGTGGCGTACGCCTTGGCCACCCCCCAGACCGAGCTGATGTCTGTTGGCCCGACCCCGGCGCCGACGCATGCCGCGCCGGCGATCGGGTTGGAGGAGGTGACGAAGGGATAGGTCCCGTGGTCGAGGTCGAGCAGGGTCGCCTGGGCGCCCTCGAAGAGCACGGTCCGATCGTTGTCCAGGCTCTCCCAGCAGAGGCGGGCGGTATCGGCGATGTGGGGCTCGAGTTGGTGACCGTAGCCGCTGAACTCCTCGGTCATCGCGTGCAGGTCGAGGCGCGGGTCGGGTGCGTCGGCGACCGATTGATCGGCTCCCTGGCTGCCGCCCTCGCCGGCCTCCTTGCGCAGTTTGCGCCGCTGCACCGAGAGCTCCCGCAGGGCCTGCTGCTTGGGCTCCAAGGCGGCCAGGATCTTCTTGCGCAGGATCTTCTCGTCGAGCAGGTCCTGGACGCGGATGCCGAGCCGCAACGCCTTGTCGGCGTAGCAGGGGCCGATGCCGCGCCGCGTCGTGCCAATCGAGAGCTTGCCCAGTTTCACCTCACCCGCCGTGTCGAGCAGCACGTGGTAGGGCATGATCAGGTGGGCGTTGGCGGAGATCCGCAGGTTGCCGACGTCGACCCCGCGCCGCTTCAGCCCGTCGATCTCACCGAGCAGGATGCGCGGGTCGAGGACAACGCCGTTGCCGATCATGCAGAGTTTGTCGGGATAGAGGATCCCGGAGGGGATCAGGTGGAACTTGAACTCTTCGCCATCGCGGACGATCGTGTGGCCGGCGTTGTTGCCGCCCTGAAAGCGCACGATCGCCTCAGCGCGCTCGGCGAGCAGGTCGACGACCTTGCCCTTCCCCTCGTCGCCCCACTGGGCGCCGACTATGACTACGCCTGGCATACGGCCCGAGATTGTGCCTGGTTCTAGGCTCCGACCGCGCGCGCCTGCTCGCGTCGGTCTGGCCCGAACAGGGGCAGGGGGTCATCGCAGATCTCGATCAGGCGTGAGACCGTGCGTGAGCCGATCTGATCCTCCAGCTGCCTTCGACCTTCCTCGACGTCCTGCCCGGCGTTGCTGGTAACCAGCATCGAGCGCTGGTTCTCGTAGCGCTCATTGACCAGCGCATAGAGCTGCTCGACGACCCAATCGGTGTGGCGCTCGGAGCCGAGGTCGTCGATGTAGAGGAGATCGACCGACGTCAGCCTTTGGAAGAAAGCTTCGTAGGCATCCTCGGACTCGGTTGCCTGGTAGGTCTGGCGTATCTGGGTGAGCAGCTTTGGCGTGAAGTAGACCGCGACCGACTTGCCGGCGGCCAGCGCCGTCTTCGCGACCAGCATCCCCAGCGTCGTCTTGCCGGTGCCGGTGTTTCCCATCAGCCACATCCCCTTGCCGCTGGCCAGGTTCTTGTCGAGCTCGTCGACGAAGCCCTGAACGGCATTGACGACATGGCGGGTCGTCATGTCGCGGCTCATGTCGCTGACCGGTGGGCGGTCGAAGGAGACGCCGCGGTAGCGGGGCGGGATCGCCGAGGCGACGCCGCGCACACGGCCGCGCTTGAGCCGCTGTTCGCGGCACTCGCAGGGCCGGGCGACATCCTCGGGGCCGAGGATCCAGCCGGAGCCGTCACAGACAGCCAGCGGGCAGGCCTGCTCGGCGAAGGGTTCGCTGCGCGGTCGGGCGGCCACTAGAAGTCAGGCCCGGCGCTCGCTGCGTCTTCAATTGGCGGCCCTTCCCCCGCCGGCTGTTCGACCGGCCGCTCGTGGCCGCTGTGGTCGGCGAATTTGGGGAAGCGGTCGAGGAAGACCAGTTTCGGCGAGCCGATCGGCCCGTTCCTATGCTTGGCAATGATCACGTCCGCGAGCCCATCGGGCTCATCTTCAGGATCACGGTAGTAGTCCTCGCGATAGAGGAAGGCGACCACGTCCGCGTCCTGCTCGATCGAGTTGTGAACGACCACGTTGTCGGCAACGAAGTTGTGCAGTCCTTCGACGGTAATGTCGAAGACCTCCTCGACCCCGTTGGGCTCAATCGAGACGATCGGGTCCCAGTAGGCGTCACCGAGGGCCAGGTCGACCAATTCCTCGCAACGCACCGCTGAGGCCACCCGCATGGCCCGCTCCTTGCCAATTCCGGTCCGGTACAGAGCCGATCCGCAGTACCGGGTGTCGATCGCCGCCTGCATCTCCCGCGCTGTCATTCCGACTCGCTCCATTGAGGGAATGACGAGTTTGCGCCATGCCTCTCTTGGGATCAGGTCGCGGTTTGGATTCCTGGCACGTCCGTCGAAATGCTCCAGGATTGCGCTGGCATTGCGGCGCTTGTTGGCGCCCAGGGCACCCACGGTCTCGAGGAAGCGCACGATCTCCGTGCCGCCACCCACAGTGACGTGGAAATGCGGTCGTCCCTTTTCTTGGCTCACATGGCGAGACACGCGCGCATTGATCTCGAGGCGGAGCAGAAGGGCTTGGACATCGTGAGCGAGCCGCGAGCTACTGGTCGAGTAGTAGACCCTGACGGCCTGTCGCGGGCCGCCCAGCCAAACACTGCCGTCGGTAGCCCACAGATGGCGGAGAAAGGTGGCGATAGCCCAGCTTGGTTGCGCGAAGACGGCGTTTGGAACTCGCTTCTCGTAGGAGCGCAGCCCGAACACTCCGAGCTCGTCCAGCCAAGCGGCGATTGGGTTGCGCTTCCCGTGCGTGAGTCGCTCCGTCGCCGAGAGGTAGACCTGGTACCAACGTCGCTCACGATTGAGCCGCGGGCGAACCGATTTTCCGAATACGCGGAGCGTAAGGTCGGCGACAAGGCTGGCCAGCTTTCGCTCGTTGCTCGTGTATTGCATGACATGACGTGGGAGGGTGCAGCCGTCCCCGATCAAGTGCCCGAGCAGCGCCAGTTCATCCTCAGTCAGCGTCGATCTGGTGTTGTCGGGAAGACTGCCTGGAACCGCGATCGGCTCGCCCTTGGATAGCTCGTCCAGTCTGCGCCAGCCGCTGATCGTCAGGAACTTGTGGTTGCCGGTTGCGCGGATCGTGCGCCCGAGGCGCGTGGTTAGGCGGAAAGCCTGCTTGTGGCCGGTGGAAAAAGCGCGGCTCGCCAGCGCGGCTCGAAGCCGCCAAGTCTCCGGGTCCATCGCCAGAACTTCGAAGTTGGTCTGCCCGGCGAGCTCTCGAATCGGCCGGCGGATGCCCTCTCCAGGAAGGTGTACGAGCGAGTCTCCCGTCAGGCAGCCCGACTCTCTCAGGTCCGACAGCATCGGCTTTGCCGGGGTGCGTTGCTCGGGGGCACGGGAGAGCTGGGAGATCGCCAGCACGGGCACCTCGAGCTCGCGGGCGAGGATCTTCAATCCGCGGCTCATCTGGCCGACCTGCTCGACCCGGTTGGCGCGTGGGTCATCGGCGCGCATCAGCTGCAGGTAGTCGAGGATGACGAGGCCCAGGCCGCCCTGGTCCTGCGTCTGGGCGTGCAGCCGCCGCGCCTTCGCCCGCAGGTCGAGCAGCCCCAGGTCGGAGGAGTCGTCGAACCACAGCGGCGCCTCCTCCAGCTCGTTGCAGGCCCGCACCACCTTGGGCCAGTCCTTCTGCGCGACCTGTCCCTTGCGCAGCTTGTCACCCGAGATCCGCGCCCGGCAGGCGATGAAGCGCTGCGCCAGCTCGACCTCGGACATCTCCAAGGAGAAGAACGCAACCGGCATCCCCCGCTTGACCGCCACGTTCTCGGCGATGTTGGCGACGATCGCGCTCTTCCCCATCGCCGGGCGGGCGGCCACGATGATCAGGTTGCCGGGTTGAAAACCCCCCGTGATCGCGTCGATGTCGCGGAAGCCCGACGGCGTGCCGGTCAGCTCGAGCTCGCCGGTGGAGAGCTTCTCCAGGCGGTCGACCTCGTCGTGGAGGATCTCGGAGAGGAGGCGGAAGTCGCTTGCCTGCTCTTTGTGGGCGACGTCGAAGAGCAGCTTCTCGGCTCGCTCGGAGAGCTCGCGCGGTTCGCCGTCGCGCTCGTGCACCCAGCCCTGGATCTCCTGCCCGGCACCGAGCAGCCGGCGCAGCAGCGAGTTCTGCTGGACGATCTCGGCGTAGTGCTTGGCGTTGCCGGCGGCCGGGACCTTGGCGGCCAGCTCGGAGACGTAGTGCTTGCCGCCCGCCGCGTCGATCTCGTTGCGCTGGACCAGGGCCTCGCTGACGCTGAGCTCGTCAACCGGCTTGGAGGCGGCGTAGAGGTCGTGGACCGCGCGGAAGATCGCCCCGTGCTTCTCCAGGTAGAAGTCCTCGGCGTTGAGCTTCACCTCGTCGATCACGCGGCTCAGCGCCGGCTCGGCGACGAGCATCGCCCCCAGCACCGATTCCTCGGCCTCGATGTTCTGGGGCGGAACGTGGGTTGCGGACGGCTGCGGCATCTGGGTCTAGTTAAAGGCGAGGAGCGGCGGATCCCCAGCAAACCAAAGCCCACCCGCGTTCACGAGCGGCGTCCCTGCAACGACCGGGGAAAGAATCTGGCGACTCAGTCGCGCGGGTCGATGACGGTTGCCGGGGGGATCTCGCCGGCCTCCTCCTTCTGCTGCACTCCGCGCCGCAGCATGCGCTGGGTGAGGATGGCGATGCTGAGGATCGCGGTCGCGCCAAGGCTGAGCTGGACGCTGAGCAGGCCCTCGCGGGTCCAGTAGACGTCGCGCAGGTCGAGCAGCAGCGCCGCCTCGTCGAAGGTAAGGCCCATGCCGACGCCCATCGGGACCGCCAGGCGGTCCTCCAGGGCGTCGTTGTCGGTCAGCAGCGCCGCCGTGCCCGAGGCGAAGGCGAGCCCGATGCCGGGCACGAAGTGGTGGATGTGACGACCACCCACGCTGACGTTTTCGAACGGCCACCAGCGGTCGCGGATCCCCCAGGTGGAGATCCGCACCAGGGTGAAGGCGCCGAGGAATCCCGCCAGGAGGTTGAAGAGCACCGTCTCGCTGCGCGGCGTCGCTTCGTAGCCGCTGACCGCGACGCCGACCGTGTCGAGGGCCGCCTCCGGCACGGCTTCCACGAGGGGGTCGCCGTCGTTGTTCCCGTGCGCCCGGCGCTGCAGCAGGCGGCCGTACTGTCCGGCCAGCACGGTGCCGACCCCGCCCAGCGCGACCACGGCTAGACCTACCGTCGCCCGCTCCGACCGCGCCCAGCCGAGGCGGGTACGCGCCCTTGCGCGCCGGGAAAGACGAGTGGGGAAACGACGGGAGGCCACCCGGAGGAGCCTAACGCCGTGGTCTGAGGGTCAGCTCTCCTCGGCGACGATCGTCTTGACCGAGGCGACGGTGCCGTCGGCGAGCTCGATCTCGACCATGTGGGTGCCGATCTCGCGGATCGGCTGCTCGAGGCGAACTTTGCGTTTGTCGATCCGCAGGTCCCGAGCCTCCCGGATCGCATCGACGATCTCCTTGGCGCCGACCGAGCCGAACAGTTTGCCGCCGTCATCAGCCCGCTGCTGAATCGTCAGCACGGTCTTGGAGAGAAGCGATGCCGCCTGCTCTTCCCGCTCGGCCCGCGCCGCCGCCGCTTTTTCTGCGGCGGCCTGACGCTGCTGGGCCTGCTCGAGGGCGCCGGGGGTGGCCGGCGCGGCGAGCTTGCGCGGGATCAGGTAATTGCGCAGATAGCCGGGGGCGACGTCGACCGGTTCACCGCGCTGCCCGAGGCTCTCGACGTCCTCGAGGAGGATCGCCTGAGTCATCAACGCTCTCCGACGTAGGGCAGCAGGGCGATCTCGCGCGCCCGCTTCACCGCCACCGAGAGCTGCCGCTGGTGCTTGCGCGAGAGCCCGGTTACCCGCCGGCCGCGGGTCTTCCCCTTGTCGGAGAGGAAGCGGCGCAGCAGGTTGAGGTCCTTGTAGTCGACCGCCTCGGAGTTGATCCGCGTGTATTTGCGCGGCCGAACGCGATCGGCGCCACGCCGTCCGCGGCGGGGTGAGTCGTTTCCGTTCTCTCTAGCTCGGGCCATGTGCGGCCCGCAATCCTACAGATGTAGGAGCCACCGGCAGTTCAGCCGATGGCTCGCCAAATCAGGCTAGAACGGAATGTCGTCGTCGGCCCCGCCGCCGCCAGCTGGTGCGGGGTCGTAGTCGGAGGTGTCGGCCGGCGTGTCGCTCTGCGGGGTGAAGCCGTTTCCGTTGCCCCCGCCCCCTCCGCCATCGCGTGAGCCGAGGAACTGGACCGAGTTGGCGATGATCTGCACGGCCTGCCGTTTGCCGCTGCCGTCTTTGGCTTCCCACTCGCGCCAGTCGAGCCGGCCTTCAACTGCCACAGGACGGCCCTTGGAGAGGTAGTTGGCGCAGTTGTCGCCCTGGGCGCCGAACACGACCACGTTGAAGTAGTTGGGCTTGTCGACCCATTCTCCGGTCGAGTTGTCTTTGCGACGGCTGTTGACCGCCACCCGCAACTCACAGACCGACGTACCGCCCCCGGTGCTGCGCAGTTCCGGGTCTTTGGTCAGGTTCCCGGTGATGACCACCACGTTGATGTTCGAAGCCGCCACGGCTCTCACTCCTCAAGATCGTTTATCGAGACTTCAGTCTAAGAGCGGGGGCGGCGCAACTCTCCCCCCTGAAGCCGGAAATAAGGCGAAAAGAGCGGGCTAGGCGGCGGAGTTGCCGGGCTCGCCCTCGGCGGACGCCTCGTCGGCCTCCGCCTCAGGTGCCTCGGCTGCCGGCTCGGCGCTCTCGGCGACCGCTTCCTCGGCTGGCTCAGCGGTCTGCGCCTCGGGCTCGGGAGCCTCCGCCTCCGCCTCAGGCTCCGCTGACTCGGCCGGAGGCTCGGCCACGGCAACGGGAGCTGCCGGCGCCTCCTCCGCAGCGGCCTCGGGCGCAGCCTCGGCTGGCGCGGGAGGTGCTTCCGGAGCAGAGGGCCGCTCGCGTGAGGCGCTGGGGCCAGGGGCGGCGGTCGCCGGCGGAACCGTCACCGGCGTGTCGGCGTCGACTTTGAAGATGCGGAAGCGCAGCACGCCGTCGGCGATCTTCAGGTTGTGGTCGAGCTGCTCGAGCAGCTCGGTTGGCGCCTCGAAGCGGAACCAGCGGTAGTCGGCCTCGTTGCGCTGATTGATCTCGTAGGCCAGCTTGCGCAGGCCCCAGACGTTCTCGTGCTTCAGCGTCCCGGCAGCCTCGATCTGGCTCTTCGCCTCGTTGGCCACAGCGTCGCGCGCCGGGGCGTCCTGCCCCGGGTCCAACATCAAAACAAGCTCGTATTCACGTGCTGCGGCCAAAGCGGCGTAGGACTATAGCTAGCGGGGCGCAAACTCCATGGACCCGTCGTTTGGAGGAGCGGGTGGGGGTGGCGGTGGAGGGACTGAGACGGCAGCTTCAGGCGGCGGTGGTGGAACGACAGGGACCGGGGTATCGGCGGGCGGGTCCTGTCGTCCGGTGGGGGTGTCCGGGTGGGGCTGGGTTTTTCGCCCCGGAGTTTGCGGCCGTCCGGGATTCTGGTCGGGGCGAAAAACACGACGCCGCGCCGCCCGGACACCCCCACCGGCCGCCTCCCGCCCGAGATTCCGTGTCGACCGACGTTTCTCTCGTTGAGCTGGCGACCGCGCAGCTATTGACGCTCGCGTCGTCGGAAGCTCAGCCATTCGCGGCGCTGGCTTCACACGCGGCAAGCCCACGTCAGCTGGCAAAGGTTCGGGCGGCGGCGGCTCCAACAGCTCAGGCAAAAGCTGTAAAGCAACGAAGCCGCCAAGAACTACGGCAGCTCCCTTAGCCATGAGCTGCCAACGAACGCGGAGTCCCATGCAGCTACTAAGTCCTCAGCTCGCTGAGTTCGCCCCCCTCTACGCAACCGCCTCGCGCAACTCAGCAATGTCCTTCAACTGCTCGTCCACCCAATCCCCCGGATTGCGCGAATAAATGATCTCCTTGAGGTGCTGCGCGCGCAGCCGCCGCTCCTCGGGCTCCATCGTCAACGCCCGGTAGATCGCGTCCGCCTGCTCTTGGATGTCGAAGGGATTGACCGTGAGGACGCAGTCGGCCAGCTCCTCGTGCGAGCCGGTGTTCTCGGAGAGCATCAGGACGCCGTCGCGGGTGTTGACCGCCGGCGCCTCCTTGGCGACCAGGTTCATCCCGTCGAAGATCGAATTGACCATCAGCAGGTCGAAGTGCTTGTAGCGCGCGACCGCCTCAGGGAAGTTCTCGTAGATGTTGAGGTTGATCGGCATCCAGTCGGTGGTGCCGTGGCGGTGGTTGACGACCGCCACCAGGGCCTCGATTTTCTCCAGGTACTCGGCGTACTCGGGCACGTCCTGGCGCGAGGGCTGCAGATGGGCGATGAAGGTGACTTTCTCGTGGAACTCGGGGTGCTGAGCGAGGAAGGTGTCGAAGGCGGTGAAGCCGCGCAGCACGTTCTTGGAGAGGTCGGCGCGGTCGACCCGGATGATCAGGTGCTCGCGACGGCGCTCCAGCACTATGCGCTCGTACTGGGCGACCTCGTCCGACTCCGCCGCCCGCCGCAGCCGCTCGGCGTCGATCGAGAGCGGGTAGGCGCGGGCGCGGGTCTCGCCGCCGGCGTGCCGCACCACGCACTGGTCGTAGTCGACGTCGACCTCGAGCAGTTCGTCGCAGCAGCGGATGAAGTTGATGCAGTAGGCGTGGGTGTGGAAGCCGATGATGTCGTTGGCGAGCATGCCGCGGAAGAGCGCCTCGCGGATGCGTCCCGGCAGGATCCGCCAGCTGTCCGGCTGTGACCAGGGGATGTGGACGAAGTGGTGCAGGAAGGCGTCGGGGCGCTCGGCGCGGATCATGCCCGGGGCGGTGTAGAGGTGGTAGTCGTGGAGCATCACCAGCGGCCGCTCGCGCCCCTCGATCTGGCCGAGGACCGCCCGGGCGATGTCGCGGTTGACCGCCTGGTAGCCGTAGTCCCAGGCGTCGAGCTCCTCCTGGCGGACGTCGGGAGCGTTGGAGAGGTCCCAGAGGTAGTGCTGGATGAACCAGAGGATCGGGTTGGCGATGATGTTGTAGAAGCGGTCGTAGGCGTCGGGGTCGCTGCCGACCAGCAGCACGCGGTAGTCGATGCCGTCGATCGAGAGCTCGACCGGGCCACCCCGCTCCTCGGAGACAGCGACGTCCTCGTCGGTCATCGCCGAGGCGATCCAGAGCGCCTCACGGTGGGAGACGAGGCCGGAGAGGGCGGTCACCAGGCCGCCGCCGCCGCGGCGCACGGTGCGCTCGCCGTCCTCGTCGCGCTCGAACTGGGCCGGGCCGCGGTTGGAGACGATGATCAGGGGGTCGGAGTCGGCCATCCGGTCCCCCAGCCTACCCCGAGTGGTTAGCTCTACTCGTCCAACTCGGTGAGAAGCTGCAGCCAGTCGCGCAGCAGCCGCGGCGAGAGGAACTCCCGCCTGGCGTGTTCCTTGCCCGCCTTGCCCAGCCGCATGCCCAGCTCCGGGTCGGCGAGGATCTCGGTGCAGCGCCGCGCGCACTCGCTCGCCGAGTCGACCAGGTAGCCGCTGACCCCGTCCTCGATCTGCAGGGGGATGCCGCCGACGTTGCCGGCCACGGTCGGCCGTCCCTTCCAGAGCGCCTCGGTGACGGTCAGACCAAACCCCTCGCGGATCGACTTCTGCAGGCAGACGTCGGACTGTGACTGGAAGGCGTTGACCTCGATCGCGCCGACGTTGTTGAGGTTGTTGAGGATCTTGATGTCCTCGTCGCCGTCCGCGTATTCGACCGTCTGCTGGAAGAAGTCCCAGCCCTCGGGGTCGTCGGTGGCCATCGAGCCGACCAGGGCGAGCTGAACGTCGGGCATCTCCGCGGTCACCTCGCGGTAGGCGTCGATCACGCCGATCGGGTCCTTCCACGGGTCGAAGCGCGAGACCTGGGTGATCAGCGGCCGGTCGACGTCGATCCCGAACTGGTGGCAGACGAAAGCGGCGTCGTCGGGCGAAAAGGCCATGTTCTTCGGCGAGAGCGGGTCGATCGCCGGCGGGATGATGCGGATGCCGTTGTGGCCGTTCAGCCCGTTCGGCACGTAGGACGGCATGTGCCAGACGGTCGCGTCGTACTCCTGGATCAGCGGCTGCAGGCGCGCGATCGGCGCCGGGTTGGGCTCGGAGAGGTCGATGTGGCAGCGCCAGACCCAGTTGCGGCTCTTCTCCTCGGCGCCGCGCCGCAGGCCGATCGGCTGCGGGTCGTGGACGATGATCGTGTCCCACTCGCCTTTCAGGCCCTCGGCGTTGACCGCGTTGATCTCGTCGAAGACCGCCCACTGCTCGTCGCTCAGCGTCTCCTCCGCCCCCTGCAGGGAGTTGTGGAGAAGCTTGGTCGCGTTGAAGAACTCTTCCTTGCCGAAGATCACGTGCCAGTGGGCGTCGATCCCGGCGTCGCGCATCAGCGGCACGATCGTGTAGAGGATCTCTGAGACGCCGCCGCCGAAGGCCGTCGCGCTGACATGGAGCACGCGCTGTCCCTCGAGCGGCTTGGCCAGCTCGCGAATGCGCTCGCTCAGCTCCTTGCCGGCGATGTGCGTGTAGTCGGCGAGAGACTTCTGGCCGAGGGTGACTTCCTGAAGCATCGGCGAGTTCTACAGAGAACGACGGCTGGACGCGTGGCGCCCGCTCAGCCGGCCGGTTCGGCGACCGGCCGCTTACCCAAAGTGACCTCGACCTTCTCGCGCTGGCCGTCGTCGTGGAGGACGTCGAGGGTCACCTTGTCACCCGGCTGGAAGACCGAGATGAAACGGGCGAGGTCATCGGGCTCGACCACGGGGTGGCCGTCGACGGCGAGGATCGTGTCGCCGCCGGTTTCGTAGGGGACTCCCTGGAAGCGGAGCTCGTCGTCGCCACCCTCCAACCCGGCGTCGTCGGCAGGCCCATCGGCGACGACTTCGGCCACCAGGCCACCGTGGTCGGTGTCGAGGTCGAGCTTCTCGGCGAGCTGCGGGTAGAGCGCTTGGCTCGAGACGCCGATGTAGGCGTACTCGGCGCTGCCCTTGCGCTCGAGCTGGGCGAGCGAGCGCTTGACCGTGGAGATCGGCACGGCGAAGCCGACGCCGTCGTTGGCGCCGGAGTTGGTCTCGATCTGCTGGTTGATGCCGATCACGCGGGCGCCGGCGTCGAGCAGCGGGCCGCCGGAGTTGCCGGGGTTGATCGAAGCGTCGGTCTGGATCGCGCCCTCGATCTGGAACTGCGTCAGCGAGCCGACCGAGCGGTCGGTGGCAGAGACGACGCCGATCGAGAGCGACTGTTGCTCGCCGAAGGGGCTGCCGATCGCCGCGACCGGCTGGCCGACGACCAGCTTGTCGTCATCGCCGAGCTCCAGCGGGTGCAGGTCGAAGCCGTTCGGATCGACTTCCAGCAGGGCGACGTCGGCGAAGGGGTCGAAGCCGACGATCTTCGCCGGCACGACGTTGCGGTCCGGGAACTCGACGTAGACGGTCTTCGCCTCCTTGCGGTCCTCGCCCTCGCCGTTGGTGACGACGTGGGCGTTGGTGACGATCCGGCCGTCGGTATCGAGCACGAAGCCGGAGCCTTCGGCAGCGCCCTGGTCGAAGATCGAGCGGATCGTGACCACCCCTGGCGAGGCCTCGCGGTAGACCTCGGCGGCGTCGAAGCCCGCGCTTGCCGCCTGCACGATCACCTCGGTCGTCGTCTTCGTCACCTCGCCCTGCGCCGACCCTTCCGCCCCTGAGCCACCGCCTTCGTCCCCGCCGCAGCCGGCGAGCAGGGCGAGGGCCAGCAGCACCACGATGATCGGGACGCCGCGCCGCCTCACGCGGTGACCTTCGCGGCGCCGGGACGAGCCGGCGCGGGTGTGCCTGGCGGGGCCAGCGGCAGGTCGAGCGTGAAGGCGGTGAAGCGGCGGCTGGAGGAGATCGCGATGTGCCCGTCCATGCGCTGCACCAGCTCGTGCGCGATCGCCAGGCCGAGGCCCGAGCCGCCGGCGCTGTCGGCCGTGTAGAAGCGCTCGAAGATGCGTTTCTGGACGCGTTGGGGGATGCCGGTGCCGTCATCGGAGACGGTCAGCTCGGCACGCTGATTGACGGAGTAGATGGTCACGGTGACGCTGGTGCCCTCCGGCGTGTGGGTGAGGGCGTTGTCAAGCAGGATACGGATGATCTGTCGCACCCGGTCGGGGTCGGCGACGGCGACCACCGGGTGGTCGGGCGTGCGCAGCTCCAGCCGTGAGCCGCGCAGTTCAGCGCGGGCGCCGAACTCCCGCGCGACATCGCGCGCCAGCGAACCGAGATTGACGTTGCCGATCGCCATCTCGATGCCGCCGGCGTCGAGCTGGGAGAGGTTGAGCAGGTCGCCGGTGAGCTTGGTCAGGCGCTCGATCTGCTGCCGCATCGTGCGGATGAACTCGGCCCGGTCCTCGGGGCTCGGGTCCTCCTCGTCGAGCAGCTCGATGAAGCCGCCGAGGCTGAAGATCGGCGTGCGCAGCTCGTGCGAGGCGTTGGCGATGAACTGCTTGCGGGCGCTGTCGAGCTCGGCGAGGCGGCGCTGCATTTCGTTGAAGGTGCGGGCGAGCTGGCCGAGCTGTCCCGAGGAGTCGACCGGGATGCGGGCGGCGAAATCGCCGTCGGCGACCTTGCGCGCGGCCGCCTCGATTCGCTTCACGCGGTGGGCGACGAGCTGGGCGAAGTAGAGGCCGATGCCGAGGGCGAGCAGGAGCGCGATCAGCCCACCCACGGCGATCGGACCCGCGGCGCCGCGGTGACCCCCGATAACCACCACCCAGATGTAGACGAGGATCGACGTGCCCGCCCCGATCGACAGCGACACGGTCGTGATCATGCTGCCCAGCGGGGGGAAGTGGATCCGTTTCATTCACTGAAGCGGTAGCCGACGCCGCGCACCGTGAACAGGTATTCGGGCTTCTTGGGGTCGGTCTCGATCTTCTCGCGCAGGTGGCGGATGTGGACGTCGACCGTGCGCGGATCGCGGTAGTCGGAGTCGCCCCAGACGTGCTCCAGGAGCGTCTCGCGGCTGAGCACCTTGCCGGGCGAGCGGGCGAGCGCGGCGAGGATCTCGAACTCGACATAGGTGGCGGCGACTTCCTCGCCGCCCAGGGTCACCAGGCGCCGTGCCGGGTCGATCGTCAGAGCCGCGTGCTCGATCGGCGCGTCGTCCGGGGGGTCAACGGCCATGCGGGAGCGCCGCAGCGCCGCCTTGACGCGGCTGCGGAACTCGCGCATCGAGAAGGGCTTGGTTATGTAGTCGTCAGCGCCCACCTCGAGCCCGGCCACCTTGTCGGTCTCGCTGCCTTTCGCGGTCAGCATGATGATCGGCACCTGGCTGTGGCGGCGCAACTGGCGGCAGACTTCGACCCCGTCGAGCTTGGGGAGCATCAGGTCGAGTACCACCAGGTCGAAGCGGGCCTCCTTGAAGCGCTCCAGCGCTTCCCGGCCGTCGAGCGCCGAGGTGACGTGGTAGCCGTCTTTGCGCAATGGGTAGCTGAGCAGGGTCTGAACCGACTGCTCGTCGTCGACAAGCAGGATCCGTGTAGACCCGTTGGGCATGACACAAGAGTAATCCCGATGCCTGCTCAGCACGCTTGGACGTATGTGCGAGTACCAAGAACTAAGGTTCGCCCGCGGGCCGCCGATAGAGGCAAAGTAATGGAGCAACGACAGCTGAAGAGCCTCGTCGAGAGCGGCGCCTACCGCCCGCAGCCGGAGCTGGTCGCACAGGCGATGCTGAGCCGCCGCGGTGTGCGTGAGTTGCTGATTGGGACCGCGTTCAGCCCAACTGATCGAATCCAGTCGGCTCCAGAAGTCCCCCGTCAGGCAGCCTGATCCCAACCCCCTCACCGGCGACGACTTCGCCGACGCGCGTCAGCTTGGCTCCGCTCGCCTGTCCAACCGCCGCGGTGGCTGCGTCGAGCTGGTTGGCGGGAATGGCCACGAGCAGCTCGTAGTCTTCGCCGCCCGAGACGGCGAGCTGCAGGGGATCTCCTCCGGTGGCCTCGGCAACCTCCGCGACGCCAGCGGCGATCGGCAGCGCCGCCGCCTCGATCCTCAGGCGGACCCCACTTGCGGACGCGATGTGGCCGGCATCGCCGCCCAGCCCGTCGCTGAGGTCGATCATCGCGGTCGCGCCGGCCTTTGCCAGGGCTCTCCCCGCCTTCAACCGGGGGCGAGGCTCCAGTTGACGGGCGATCAACGCGGCGGTGCGTTCGCTGCTCGTAGCGCTATATCCGACAAAGGGCGAACGCGAACTCGTGGAGCTCTCCAGCAGCTTGAGCCCTGCTGCCGCGGCGCCTAGCTCGCCGGTTACGACCAGGGCATCGCCGGGCTGGGCGCCGGACCGCGTCACCAGATCACCGGCTTCATCGGCGTGCCCGACCACGGTCACCGCCAAGGTCAATACGGGAGCCCGCGTCACGTCCCCTCCGGCGAGCGTCGTGCCGGTCTCGGCGGCTAGCTGGGTGAGGCCGTCGAGCAGCTCCAGGCAGCCCTGCTCGTCGAGGTCGGCGGGGATTCCCAGCGTCACATAGGCCTCGCCTGGCTCGGCGCCCATCGCCGCCAGGTCGGAGAGGGCCACGGCGAGCGCCTTGCCGCCGATCTGGCCCAGGCTGCCCCACTCGCGGCGGAAATGGACTCCGTCGATCAGCGCGTCGACCGAGGTCGCGGTCGCGCCGCCGGGGACAGTTACGGCGGCGTCGTCGCCGCTTCCAAGCCGCAGCCGTGCACCTGGCGGCGGTAGCCGCTCACGGATGCGAGCCAAGAGGTCGAACTCGCCCATGCCTTCATTCTCTCCGCTGCGGGTAGTGATTGGCAGCCCCCGATCTCACTAAGGTGCGGCAGACGTGGCAGAGGACCAACCACTCCTTCACAAGATCGGCGCTGCGGGCGCCAGTTTCGGTACGAAGCCACCGCGCAGCAAACGCGTTCGCCTCGCGATCCAGCTCGGCATCGCGATCGTCGTCTTCGGCTTCCTCGTCCTCACTGTTGTCAAACAGTGGGCGGAGATCCAAGACGCGGGCGTGCATTTCCACGTCCTCTGGCTGATTCCGGCCTTCGTCTTTCTAGCTGCCTTTTACGCTCTCAGTGCGCTCGGTTGGGATTTGATCCTGCGCTTCCTCGGCCACCGGATCGGCCACGGCCGGGCCCAGGTTGCCTGGGGCCAGCCGCTGCTCGCGCGCTACGTGCCGGGAAGCGTCCTCTACGTGCTCGGGCGGGTGTTGCTCTCCGAGCGCGCCGGCGTGCAGCGGCGGGTGACGATCGCCAGCATCGTCTACGAGCAGGCGATTTCCGCTACCTCGGCGATCGCCTTCGCCGCCTACTTTCTGATCGACCATCCCGACCTGCAGGGGCAACCGCTGCGCTGGGCTGTCCTCTTATTGATCCCGCTGGCGATCGCGATCCTGCAGCCGCGGGTCTTTGGCCCGCTTGCCAACCGCGTCCTGCGCGCCTTCGGCCGCGAACCGCTGCCGGCTGTACTGCCGATGCGCGGCGTGATCACGATGACGCTCTACTACCTGTCTGTGTGGGGGGTCGTCGCGCTCGGGATGTACTGCGTCGCCCGCTCGGTGACGAACATTCCGCTCACCGTAGGCGAGGTGCTGACTGTCGGCTCGGCGCAGGCGGTTGGCTATGTGGCGGCGCTCGTCACCCTCGTCGCTCCGGCTGGTCTCGGCATCCGCGACGCCGCCTTCGCCTGGGCGGTAAAGGGCGCCGTCGGCAGCAGCTTCGCCGTCGGCTCGCTGATCGCGATCGCCGTGCGCGGCGTGCTCACTGTCGTCGAGCTGCTCTACGTGGGGCTGGTCACGGCGCTGGGCAAACGGGAGGGTTGGTCGATCCCCACCGGGGTTATCCATCCTTCGCCGGAGGAGGAGGCCGAGGGTTCGCCGCCCAACGAGCGGCCGATCCACTCGCCCGAGATTCTCTGAGGCGTGCAGGGAGGCGTGGGGGTGGGTCCGGGGCAGCCCAGATTCGCCGGTGCGCCGCTCCGTGAGGCTTTCCCCGGACCCACCCCCACGCCTCTTCAACCCCTACAGAGGCATCCTGGCGGGGAGCTGGTACGCCGTTAGGGCTAGCGTCAAGAGCTGCAAGGGACGGTCGCGTGAGAGGGCTACCAGGGGGAGGGCCCAGATCAGGTACCAGGGTAGGAGCCAGGCCGTTGCTAGTAGGAGGCCGAAGGAGGCCCAGGCGGCGGCGCGGAGCCAGTCATTGCCCCGCCAGGTCCAGGCGAGTAGATAGATGAAGAAGGCGCCGTAGAGGGCGAGAGCCGCGGCGCGGACCGGGATTGGGTCGAGGCCGGTCAGGCGGGCGAAGGTGATTGGGATGCTCAGGTGGCTGGTGCGGTGCTGGTTTTCGCCCGCCAGGCCTATGGCGTCTAGCCAGTTCCAGTTGAAGGCCGCGTAGGCGGCGAGGCCGATTGACAGCGCCGCGACGCTGGCGCCGGCCAGCAGTCGCACGGCGGACGCTCCCCTTGTCCCGATTGCAGCCTTTTCCCCGCCCCGGGCTGGAAAATGCTGCAATCGGGCGCTGACCAGGGCGAAGGGGGCGGCGATGGCTGCTGGCGCCTTGATGGCGAAGGCCGCCACGAAGGCGGCGCCCGCGCCGGCCTCGCGGGCCATCAACATTGCGGCGATGCCAAGAGTGGCCAGCAGCATCGCCAGCCCGTCGTTGTGGGCGCCGCCGACCACGTGGATCAGGACCAGGGGGTTGAGGGCCACGAAGGCTGCTGCGCCCAGCGGCGAGACCCCGCGGGTGGGCGCGACGCGGGCGATGACGACGGCGGTGCCGAGGACGGAGAGGGCCGTGGTCGCCTTGAGGGCTGCGACGGCGGAGGAGACCGGCAGCCAGGCGAGCGGATAGGTGATCAGCGTGAACAGCGGACCGTAAGCGCTGGTCGCGTCGATCCAGGTGACGCGGGCGTAGGCGGGGTCGAAGGGCGCGGCGGCTGATGGATAGACGTAGGGATCGAGGCCGTGGACGACGCCGAGGCGGGCGTAGTCGACGTAGCTGTAGACGTCGTGGGAGAGCAGCACAGGAGCAACCGCGAAACCGGCGACCAGGGCGACGATCGCCGCCCAGACTCGCCCTCGCCAATCGGTCAATTGCCGGCCGCGGCCCCGCCGCCGACCCCCGCCCCGCCCGTTCCCGACGCTGGTGGGGGAGGTGGCACCGGCGTCGGTTCCTGTCCCGTTCCGGGCGCGTAGGCGTCGGGGTCGTAGCCACCGGTCGCTTCCTTACCGAGTCTCTCCGCTTCGCTTTCCTCGCCGTCCTCGGCCTCGAAGTCGTCACCCGAGGTGTCGCTACTTGGCGCTCCCGCCGTGAACGAGCCATAGAAGGGGGCCCAACTGACCGGCGTCTTCGGCTCGCTGAATTCCTCGCAGGGAATTTCGGCGTTGGTGTAGAGCGAGTGCCAGATTTCGGCAGGAAAGGTGCCGCCGTAGACCGTGGTGCCGTGGACGCTGACCATTTCGATCGCGTTCGACTGCGGGTAGCCGACCCAGACGACCGTCGCCAGGTTGGGCTGGATACCGGCGAACCAGGCGTCGGTGAAGTTGTCGGTCGTCCCCGTCTTCCCACCCTGTCCGGGGCAGCCCGTGTAGGCGGCGGTGCCGGTGCCTTCGGTGATGTTGTCGTGCAGCAGGCGCCAGACCTCATAGGCGACGGCTTCGGGTACGACGCGGCGCGATTCGGGCCGCTCCGGCTTGTCCACGCGGCCTCCGGGGAACACCACCCGCTCGATCGCGATCGGCTCGCGGTGGATCCCGCCGGCGGCGAGGGTCGCGTAGGCGTCGGCCATCTCCAGCGGCGAGACGCCGATCCGCAGGCCGCCGATCCCCTCGGCGGGGATGCCGTCGAGCTCGCTCTCGATTCCCATCGATTTGGCCGTCGCCGCCACGTTTTGCGGTCCGATGTCGAGGTCGAGCTGGGCGAAGACGGTGTTGTCGGACGCGACCGTCGCCTGCTGCAGGTCGACCCGCCCCAGGTAGCCCTCGTCCGCCGTGCTGACTTCCCAGTGGCCCCACTCGGGCAGGTCGAGGTCGAGGTGCTTGGACGTGTAGTAGGTCGAGTAGGGGTCGATTCCCTGCTTGATCGCCGTGGTGAGGACGAAGGTCTTGAAGGTCGAGCCGGGCTGGCGGTGGCCCTGGGCGGCGAGGTTGAACTTGCTCTCCCCGTAGCTGGAGCTGGAGACCATCGCCTCGATCTGGCCGTTGCGCGGATCGATCGAGACCAGCGAGGAGGAGGGGTCTTCGGAGTAGGGGAGGGCGGAGCGCATCGCGTCGAGGCCCACCTCCTGCATGTGGGGCTCGATCGTCGTGTGGACCTCGAGGCCGCCGTTACGGACCGTATCGACTCCGTAGACCTCGAGCAGCTTGTCCTCGACGTAGTCGAAGAAGTAGGGCTGGCGCTTGTCGAAGTAGCCCTCGTCGAGGTCGAGCCCAAGGCCCTGCCGCTGAGCGACCCGCGCCTGCTGGGTCGAGATGTATCCGAGCTGGGCCATCTTCGCCAGCACCGCGTTGCGGCGGGCACGGGCCTCGCCGGGGTTCAGCAGCGGGTTGTACTCCGAGGGGGCCTGCGGCAGACCGGCCAGCAGCGCCGCCTGTTTCAGGTCCAGCTTCCAGACGGGCCGTGAGAAGTAGATCTTCGCCGCCGCCCCGACGCCGACGGCGGTGGCGCCTTCGATCGTCCCGTAGGTGGCGGTGTTGAGGTACTGGCTGAGGATTTCGCGGCGCGAGTGGCGCTCGGCGTACTCGATCGCCAGCTTCGCCTCGACGATCTTGCGCTCGATGTTGCGGGCGGGGTTGCGCAGGCAGAGGTTGCGGACGAGCTGCTGGGTGATCGTCGACCCTCCCTCGACCGTCTTGCCGACTTCGAGGTTCTTCAGCGCGGCGCGCACTATCCCCTCGGGGTCGACGCCACCGTGCTCGTAGAAGCGCTCGTCCTCGATCGCGACCGTGGCACGTTGCAGGCTCTTGGGGACGCGATCGATCGAGATCGGGGCGCGCGCCTCATCCGAAGCGATCACGCCGAGCTTGCTGCCGTCGGCGGCGTAGATGGTCGAGTTGCCGCCCTTCTCCACCGGCTTGCAGGCGGCCAGGGAGGGCGCCTCGGCGGCGACGTCGAGCACCCAGGAGGCGACCCCGATCGCGCCGATCGCGAGCAGGGCCACGACGCCCACCGCGACGAAGAGCAGCTTGCTGCCCACGCCGCCCCGATGGCGCTGGCGTCGCCGGTTGCGCTGCGTCATGCCCAGAGCGTACTTCGCTCGGGGCGGGGCTCAGGCTTGGGTGTCGGCGGTGGAGAGGTTGTGGACGACCCCTTCGACAAGGAGCTGGTTGGGGATGACGACGGCGGTGCCGTCGCCGGGGTCCACGTAGGTGTAGGAGAGGGTGATGTCGAGGACGCGGCCCTCGACTTCCTCGTAGGAGATGCGGTCGCCGATCCGGAAGGGTTGGGAGATGGCGAGCTGGACCCCGCCGATCATGTTGGCGATCGAGTGCTGGGCGGCGAAGCCGATGATCGCTGCCAGGACCGCGGTCGAGGCGAGGATGCCGGTGGCGATGCGCTTGAACTCGGTGAACTGGCTCAGCGCGATCGCCACCAGGACGACGAAGACGATCAAAATCGTCAGGCGGCGGAGGAAGCGGAGGCGGGTCTTGGTGGACCGCGAGACCTGTGAGACTGCCGGGCTGATGGACAGCAACTTAGTCGGCGAGGGCGCCGGGGGTGTCCCCGGTGGAGCAAAAGATGTGGAGGCTCCCCCGGGGACACCCCCGGCGCCCTTTCCGTACGCGACCTGGGGCCCTCAGCTGGCCGTTGGGGGGGTGCTGCTGGCGCTTGGTGTTGGGACCCTGATGGGGATTCCCGCTGTGATCGTCGACAGTCCCGGGGACGGCGATCTCAGCACGGGGGCCAATGTGATCGTGCAGCTGGCTACGGCGTTGAGCTTCGTGCTGGTGCCGATCCTGATCGCGAGTCGCTGGGGGGAGGCGTCATTGGGGGAGGCGCTGCGGCGGCTTGGCGTGCGGCGCTTTGGCGGCGAAGCGATCGGCTGGATGGTTGTGGCGGCGATCGCCTACCTCGCCTTCGCCGCCATCTACGCGAGCCTCTTCGGCGTCCCCGAACAGGACGACATCGCCGACTCGTTCGGCACCCTGCCCCTGCAGATCCTCCTGATCGTGATCGCCGCGCCGATCAGCGAGGAGATCTGCTTCCGCGGCATGGTCTTCGGCGGGTTGCGTACTCGCCTGCCGGCCTGGGCTGCCGCCCTGATCAGCGGCCTTATCTTCGGCCTCCTGCACGCTCTCACTGGCCTCAGTGCCGTGCCCCCGCTGATGGCCTTCGGCGTCGTCCTCGCCCTGCTCTACGAGAAAACCGGCTCGATCGTGCCAGGAATCATCCTGCACATGTTGAACAACTCGGTTGCCCTGATCGGCCAGTAGCGGCCGGCCGGAGCATCCGTAAGAATCCCACACCCATGAGCCGCCACCTCGCACGCGTCCTCGTCCTCGTTGTCCTCTTGGCGTTGCCCGCTGCCGCTTCGGCGAAGCGAGTCCCTGCGCAGCCGGGCGGCGGCAAGGCGCAAACGTCGCCTGACCGGGCGACGGTGAAGATCAGCCTCGGCAAATTGAGGGGGGGCAAGGCGCCGATCTACGGGAAGGTGCCGATCTACGGTGTCGTCGAGCCGTTCGCGCCGGGCCAGAGCGTCGACGTCACTGTCTACCTCGACGGCCACAGGTTGTTCAAGCGCGCCGTGAGGGTCCGTAAGGGCAGCGGCGAAGCGGGTGTCTTCAAAACCTCGGTGCTCGTGCGCGAGGCGGGCAGGTACGCGGCGGCGGCCCGTCTGCCGTCGAGCGGCTCGCTGCAGGGCGACAGCACCGTGCGCAAGAGCTGGAAGGTCAGCTTTCCCGCCCTGCACGAAGGCCAGTGCGGCGATGTCGTCGTCGGCTTCAAGAAGGCGATGCGGAAGATGGGCTACATCGCCAACAGCGGCCGCTGCTTCGGTGGCAAGACGGCGCGCGGCGTGCTCGCCTATCGCAAAGTCAACGGGATGAGCCGCAGCATGCGCGCCGGCAAGGGCCTGGTCAAGCGCGCCTTCGCCGGCAAGGGCGAATACGAGGTGCGCCACCCCGGTGCCGGCGAACACGTCGAGGCGCCGCTCTCCAAGCAGGTCTTGGTCTTCGCCAAGGGCGACAAGCCCTTCGCCGTCTACCCCGTTTCCTCGGGCAAGTCCTCGACGCCGACCGTCACCGGCCACTTCACCTTCATCCGCCAGGAACCGGGCTACAACTCGCACGGCATGTACTACTCCTTCTACTTCTACGGCGGCTACGCGGTGCACGGCTACGAATCGGTGCCGGACTACCCCGCCAGCCACGGCTGTATCCGCACCTTCATCGCCGACCAGCCAGAGATCTACAACCGCATCCACTTCGGCGAGGACATCTTCGTCTTCTGAGTCGGTGCGCCATAGGATGCGCGCCGTGCCCGACCTCGAAGCCGCAAAGCAGACGCTGCTCGCCGAGCTGCGCGAGCACTCGCTGGTAATCGGTGAGGTGACACTGGCGAGCGGGGCGAAGGCGCAGTACTACGTGGACGCGCGTCGGGCGTTATTGCGGCCGGCGGGGTTTCGGGCTGCCGGTGAGCTGATCGCCGCCGCGGCGGTCGAGGCCGGGGCGAGTGCGGTGGGCGGACCAGCCACCGCGGCGATCCCGCCGTCGTGCGCCGCTCTCGCCGTCCCGGCCGGCGACCGACTGGTCGGCTTCTTCGTCCGCGGCGAGCGCAAGGCCCACGGCCTGCAGCGCTGGGTCGAGGGCCCGGTCGAAGTGGGCGACAGGGTGCTCGTCGTCGAGGACACCGTCACCACCGGCGGCTCGACCGTGCAGGCGATCGAGAAGATCAAGCAGCAGGGCCTCGAGCCCGTCTCGGTCATTGCCGTCGTCGACCGCCTGGCGGGCGGCAGCGAGGCGATCGAAGCGGCTGCGGCCGTCCCCTACCGCGCCCTCGTCACGATCGATGAGCTGTACCCGGACCGCCCAGACCGGGGCTAGCCTCCGGCACGCTCGCCGCCCTCTGTAAACGCCGCATACCCCGGGCGTTCCCTCTGGAAGCCGCATGGCTGTGCGGAATCTCGGCACGCGCCTTGCCAGAGCAAACAGTGGACGTTCTTCTACTATCTTGACAATAAAAAAATCCGTGTTTATGGTTCTGAAAAGTCCGTCGTTAAACGGCGGACAGGGATCAGGGAAAACGAGCCTCGTGAGGCCGCAGGACGCGGCCAAGCCAGGGGCTCAGGGACAGAGTCTCCTCGCCATGACGGCCTTGCGGCGCTTGTGCTCGGCGTCTCGAACGAAACACCGAGCAGGGACACGAGGGGAAACCGAGCCACAGGAGGCCGCTAAGGGAAGCGGCCGGCAGGGGCTCAAGGACAAGGAGAGAGCTACGTGAGAAGCCACGTGAAGCCGTTGAGTGCCGGACTCGAGAAGCGCCGGAGGCCCTCAAGGCTTCTTGTCATGCTCGCAACGGCGGTCTTCGCCGCGCTCGCGATCGGCGTCTCACTCGCCAATGCGACCGCGCCCACGGTGACGATCGAAAACGCCGGCGAAGTCGGCTTCAACAGCGCCAAAGCAACCGGCCATGTGGATCCCGCCGACAAGGAAACCTACTACCACTTCGAGTACGCCACCCAGGCCCAGTTCACCAATAGCGAATGGGCTGAAGCCTCCCAGACCGACCACACCTCTCTTCCCGAAAACGCAGGCAACACCGAAGTCTCAGCCACGCTCGGTCTCGCTACGGGAACGACCTACCACTTGCGCCTCGTCGCAACCAACGAGGACGGCGAAGACAACGCCGTCGCGGCCTCGACCTTCACGACCGAAGCGGTCAATCTCCCCGAAGCCGAAGTCGATACCGCCAGCGCAGTCGATTCGGACTCCGCCCATCTCTCGGGCACGGTCAACTCCGGCGGCTCAAATCCCGGCGAAGCAACCGAATATGCCTTCAGCTGCTCGCCAAGTTGTCAAGGACTCGATGACTTTCAGCCCATAACCAGCGACGGCACCGATCAGGGCGTCGAAGCCGATGCCGAAGGCCTGCTGCCCAACACCGAGTACACGATCACCCTCACCGCAAGGAACGCCGCAGGTGAAACGAGCGACCAGATCACCTTCACCACCGACGCGATCGGTCCCGATGCGATCACCGCCTTCGTCGCCCCGCGCGCGGCGAGCACCGTTCGCCTGAACGCCTATGTCACCCCAAACAACTCCCCGACCACCTACTACTTCCAATACGGCCCGGCCGACTGCTCGGCGAATCCCTGTACGAGCGTGCCGCTCTCCGAGGACGCCCCGGTCGAACCGACTGACATGGAAAGCCACATCGTCTCCCAGGAGGTCGAAGGGCTCGCCGAATCCACGATCTACCACTATCGGGTCATCGCCGAAAACGGCGTTGGGGCCGCCATTGGCGCCGACAAGACCTTCGAGACGCGCAGCGTTGCGGAGATGGCCCTGGCGCCACGCGGCTATGAGCTGGTCAATCCGCCTGATAAGGGGAATCAGCACATAGCCCCCGCCAATCTTACCGGCGCTGTAGACCTCAGCAATCGGGGAGACCGTCAGAACACGCCTGACGGAGAAGCGATCGGCTGGTCGGTTCTGGGCGGCGCCCCCGGGGGGACGACCACTGCAAAAAACCCGTTCCTCGCGACGCGTACCCCCAGCGGTTGGCAGACGATCAACATGGTGGGCCCGGCGAGCAAACAGTATGGCGAAGGCAAAAAGAACTTCAACTTCATCTCGGCATCGAGCGACCTATCGCATTTCATCCTCGAGGCCGAAGAAGGCATACTTTCCATCAGTGACATTGCGATCGTTCGCACGGACCGAGATGGAAATCAGGAAGTCCTGCGGGAAATCCCCGCCCAGACGACGGGCCGCTCAATTTTCTTTGATACCTCTCAGGATGCCCGGCACGTCCTGTACCTGAATGAAGGACACCTCGAAGACTACGGATCCGGCACCCCCGAAGAGGTCGGCTTGATGCCTGACGGCCTGCCGCCGGCCTGCGGCGTGTCCGGGTTCTACGTACGGGCCGACTACCACTGGCTCGCGACCAAAGACGGATCACGGGTCTTCTTCCAGACCCAGGGGGATGACTGCAGCGATCCGCAAGGCGTCTACGTCCGCAACCGGGAAACCGAAGAGACGACTCTGATCGCGACGGAGGGCGCATTCATCCGGGCCACCCCGGACGGCAGAAGCGCCCTGATCCTCTCGAACCTGCAGCTGAGCGGCGAGGACACCAACTCGACCCGCGACATCTACCGTTGGTCGGAAAGCTCCCCGATCAAATGCCTCACCTGCAGCATCCCAAATGCCGAAGTGGGGACCCGAGACGATATCGCGACGGCGGACGATCTGAGTCGCACCTACTTCTCCTCTCCGAAGAAGCTCCTGCCTGACGCACGAAAGGGGGGCGGTTCGTATGTCGCTCTCGCGGACGGCTCGATCCATTTTGCGGGAGCGTTCCGGGCGCAGCGCGGCTTTTTCACGCCGATCGGAACGGCCCGGATGACGCCGGACGGACGCACGGCCTTAATCGCAACCGAACAACGCTTGACTGATGACGCGATCGCAGCTCAATGTCCGACCAGCCCCGTGCAGGCGGACCCGCACGCGTGCATTGAGCTCTATCGCTATGACGACACCGACGGAAGCGTCGAGTGCGTCTCCTGCGTCGCCGATGGCGTTACCCGGCAGGACGTGGCCTATCTCTACGCCGCCGACATCTCAGACGACGGCAGCACCGTTGCCTTCGTAACCCCGGAAAAGCTCGTACCGAGCGATGTAAACGGCGGGCTGGATGTCTACCAGTGGCACAACGGGAGGCTCGGCTTGGTCACCGACGGCGTCACGAAATTCCCCGGGGAAAGCGATCCCGGTCAAACGTCCCTCGGGGGCCCGACCGTGCGGGGGATCAGCGCTACCGGGCGAGACATCTTCTTCACCGTCGCGGCGCCGCTGACCGGCTTCGAGCACGAGGGCGTCGCCAATCTCTATGACGCGCGGATCGGCGGCGGCTTCCCGCCGCCAAGCCCGCCGGTGCAATGCGACGGCGACGCATGCCAGGGCTCGCTGGACGTCCCGCCGGGTCCTGCGCGCTCGGCCAGCTCGACCTTCTCCGGTAACGGCAACGTCGGTGAAGGTGGTCGGGCCCGCTGCCGCAAGGCAAAGGTGCGGCGGCGCGGGCGCTGCGTCTCCAGGCGGTCGAGCTGCCGCAAGCATGCCAAGGCCAAGAAAGGCTGCGCCAAACGACAGGCAGGCGCCAACCAGAAGCGATCGCAGCGCAACGACAGGGGAGGGTCCAAGTGAGCGGCAGGGGACGGTTGCGGGAAGACAAGACGATGGGAGGCTCAGTGGACACTCGGCTCGAGGGATTCGCCAGGCGTGCGGCAAGGATCGGCGCCCTTCCTCTGGTCGCCTTGACTCTCATCGGTTGCATTGCCTCGGCTTCGGCCTCGGCTGCCGAGGAACCCGTTTACACGATCAAGGCCGTATGGGGTGACACCTACCTCCCTCCCGGCGGCGAAGCGCAGTTCACGCTGAAACCGCAGAACGTCGGCACCGTCGACGGCTCGGGCCCGCTGACGATCACCGACCAGCTCCCCACCGGGGTGACGGTGAAAAGCATCGAAACCGATGAAAACGGAGATATCGCCACTAACTGCACTGGTGTCGGTACCGAAACGGTCACCTGCGAACTGCTGGCCGAGGAAGACAACGCCCGCAAGCCGGGCCCTGGCGCGGGCAACCCCTTTGCCCTCTTTCCAACCGGCTATCTCAGGCCCATCTTCATCAATGTCGACGTCTCGCCTTCGGCGAACGGCACGTCGACGAATCTGGCCACCATCTCAGGTGGGGGCTATGCCGGAACCGCAACCGATACCGACCCGGTCACCTTCAGCGCAACGCCGGCGAATTTCGGTCTCGTGCCGGGAGGCTTCTTGAGCGATGTATTCGATGGCGAAGCGCCGACTGGGCAGCCACTGCGTCAGGCGGGGGCTCACCCCTATGAGCTTCGAGTGGACTTCGACCTGAATCAGGAAACCGGGGTCTACAGCAATATTCGATACACCGGCCCCCACGGTCACATTCGCGACGCGATTGTGACGTCTCCGAGAGGATTGATCGGCAACCCGGAGGCAATGCCAAAATGTGACCCGGATGACTTCGCCAGCTTTGGTCGGGTGTTGAATTCAACCCAGTGCCCGCCCGACACCCAGGTCGGGTACATCAACGTCTTCTTCAGCGATGGTTTGGACCTTTTTGGCTACGGGGTCTTCAACTCCGGGTTCCTGAACCACGTACCCATATACAATCTCGTTCCCCCGCACGGGCAGGTGGCCGATTTCGCCTTCAACGCGGGCGGGTTCGTTCAGGCCCACATCTACCCGACCCTCGATCCGGCGCAGAACTACGCGGTGAAGTCGGTGGCGCCGGATATTTCCAACCTGCTTATCGTGCGAGGCGCTGAGACGAGGTTCTGGGGAGTGCCGGCCGACCCCGCTCACGATCGTTTCCGCTACTTCAACGGGCCCCTCGCGACGCCTCCAGCCACCAGCGCCCCCTGGGGTTCCGCCCCGATCAGACCCTTCCTCACCAACCCGATGGACTGCGGCTTTGACAACGGCGGCACCCGGATCAGGGTGGACTCGTGGACCGACCCGGGCAACTTCACCCCCGCCGAGGAATACAAAGACCCTCTCAACGTCACGGGTTGCGATGACCTGCGCTTCCGCTTTGACCCCAAGGTCGACGTGCAGCCGACCTCAAAGGACGCCGGCGCCCCGTCGGGCCTGAACGTGAAAGTCGTGGTCCCCCAGCGAAGCGACGAAGTGCAGGACCCGACCGACCTCTACGCCGAGAACGGCGACGTGCAGGCGATCCCGACGCCGCCGCTGAAGAAAGCCGTGGTCACCTTCCCCGAAGGGATGACGGTTTCTCCATCTGCGGCCCAGGGACTTTCGTCCTGCTCGCCGTCTCAGATCGGCCTGGGAACCGATTCCCCGGTCACCTGCCCCGCTCAGTCCCAGCTGGGCAAGCTGACGGTCCACACGCCGTTGCTGCCCCATGACGAACCGGCGGAGGGCTTCATCTACGTCGCCAAGTCCTTCGACAACCCCTTCCACAACTTCCTGACGCTCTATCTGGTGATCCAGGAACCGGCGAGGGGCATCCTGGCGAAGATCCCGGGCAAGGTCGATCTCGATCCCAACACCGGCCGGATCACCTCGACCTTCGACGACCTGCCCCAGTTCCCGCTCGAAGACACGACGATCGCGATCAAGGGAGGCCTGAGAGCAGGCCTGGTCAACCCGCAGACCTGCGGCACCAAGACGATCGACGCCACCCTCTTCACCTGGCAGGACCCGAGCACCCCCCATCACGCCACCAGCCGTTATGAGGTGACCCAGAACCCCGACGGATCGCCCTGCCACAAGAACCTCTCAGATCGTCCCTTTAACCCGACCCTCCTCGGCGGCACGGTCAACAACGCCGCCGGCAGCTTCAGCCCGCTGGACATCCAGATGGTCAGAGGCGATGAAGACCAGGAGCTTAGGGCGGTAGACGCCACCGCTCCCCCGGGCCTGCTCGGCTCCCTGCGCGGAGTGGGCCGCTGCTCAGAGGCGGCGATCGCCAGGGCCGCGAACCCCGAGCGGACCGGAGAGCAGGAGATCACAGGTTCATCCTGTCCCGCCGACAGCCTGGTCGGCACCGTCGACGCCGGCTCAGGGGTAGGCCAGATCCTCACCTACGTGCACGGCAAGATCTACCTAGCCGGCCCATACAAAGGAGCCCCGCTCTCAGGTGTGGCGATAGTCCCGGCGGTGGCGGGACCCTTCGACCTCGGCACGGTCGTCACCAGGGCACCGGCCTACGTCGACCCCCAGAAGGGACAGCTGCGGATCAAAACCGACGACCTGCCCCAGATCTTCAAGGGCGTCCCGGTGCGGATCAGAGACGTGCGGATCCACCTCGATAGACAGAAGTTCACCCTGAACCCGACCAACTGCGAACGCTTCGCCCTGGGCGGGACCCTGTTCTCGACCGAAGGCAAATCGAAAGAGAGCGGCAGCCCCTTCCAGGCAGCCGACTGCGCGACCCTCGGCTTCAAACCACGGCTCAGCGCCAACCTCTTCGGCGGCACGATCAGAGGCTCCCATCCCAAATTCAAAGCCTCCTACAAACCAAGATCAGGCGATGCCAACCTCGACTCAGCGGTCGTCACCCTGCCGCGTTCAGCCTTCCTCGACCAAAGCCACATCCGCACGGTCTGCACCCGCGTCCAGTTCGCAGCAGGGGGTGGGGGAGGAGCGGGCTGCCCGGCGGCATCGATCTACGGCCACGCAGAAGCAAGGACCCCGCTGCTCGAGGAAACCCTGCAGGGACCCGTCTACCTGCGCTCCTCTGACCACAAGCTGCCAGATCTCGTGGTCGCCCTGCGCGGCATCGTCGACGTCGAGGTCTCAGCCAGGATCGACTCGATCAAAGGCGGCATCAGGGCCACCTTCGAAGACATCCCAGACGTCCCCGTCGAGAGCTTTGCGATCGCCATGCAGGGTGGGCGCAAGGGCCTGCTCACCAACAGCAGAAACGTCTGTGAGCGCACCTACAAGATGAAGGCCGAGCTGGGCGCACAGAACAAAAAGCAGATCACCCTGAGACCGCCACTGGGCGCCAACTGCAAGGTGCGCAAGGCAAAGAAGCGCGGGCGTTAGTTGGGGGGCAGAAGGCAAAAGAGCAGGGCCCTCAAAGGCGCCCTGCTCATCGCCGCCCTCGCGGCGATCCTGATCCCGCAGGCAAAAGCCGAGCTGATCCAGAAGGGCTCTGTTCGCGTCGCGGTACTGGGATCGCTCTACCCAAAGCGCCTGCCAAGACACGGAACCGCGCCGATCACAGTCAAGATCGGCGGGCAGATCTCCTCGACCTCCAAAGCGGGCCCCCCGCAGCTGAAGGAGGTCTCCTTCGCCTTCAACGAAGGGGGCAAGCTGGACATAAAGGGACTTGCCAAGTGTCGCCTGGGCAGGATCAACCCCTCGACCAGCCAAGAGGCCTTGCAGAACTGCGGCTCCTCACTCGTCGGTGAGGGCCACTTCTCGGCAAACGTCCTCTTCCCCGAGCAATCGCCCTTTCCCTCAGAGGGCAAGGTGCTTGCCTTCAACGGCGTCCTCAGGGGAGAGCCGGCGATCTTCGCCCACATCTACGGCACCGAGCCGGTCCCGACCTCCTACGTCTTGCCCTTGACGATCCACCACCAAAAGGGAGCCTTCTCGACCCGCCTGGAGGGCTCGCTTCCAGCCGCGACCGGCAACTGGGGCTACGTAACCGGCCTGGAGCTGAAGATGGGCCGCACCTACACCGCAAGAGGAAAGCACCACAGCTTCCTCTCGGCGGGCTGCCCGGCCCCCGAGGGCTTCCCCGGAGCGATCTTCCCGCTGGTCAAGACCCGTTTCTCATTTGTCGGAGGAAAGGTCCTGAGCGCGACGTTGAACAGAGACTGCAAGGCGAAGGGATAAGGGGGAGAGAGCAAAGGATGAGACCGAGACTGAGCTACGCAAACGTGACTTCGACGATCGCCCTCTTCTTGGCGCTCGGCGGGGCAACCGCCTATGCCGTCGATCAGCTGCCCGCCAAGTCGGTAGGGGCGAAGGCGCTTCGCCCCGGAGCGATCACCGCCGACAAGATCAGAAAGAACGCGGTCACCTCGCCGAAGATCGAGGCCCTGGCGATCAAGAGCGGCAAGCTCGCGACCGGAGCGGTCAAGGAACCAAAGCTCGCAAACGGATCGGTGGTGAGCCAAAAGCTCGCCCTGGGAGCGGTCTCCACCGAGAAAATCGCAGACGATGCGGTAACCGGTCCCAAGGTCAACGAGTCGACCCTGACCCAGGTGCCAAAGGCAGATGCCGCAAACACCGCCGGCTTCGCAGAATCGGCAAACCCCGCCGCCTTTGCCGCGGTAAGCCAGGAAGGCGGCGTCGATAATTCGCTCTCAAAGGGACAGATCTCGGTCACGCAGGGATCTGAACCGGGGATCTACTGCGTCTCGGTCGCCGGCTTCGCGCCCAGAGGAGCCCAGGTGACCCCCCGCTACAACGGCTCGGGCAACCTCACCGCCTACGTGACGATCGGCGGCACCGCATCCTGCGCGGCTCCCGCGGTGGAGGTCCAGACCCACAACGGCGGCCCCACCAAAGCCCCCTTCTACATCCTGCTCTACAGGTAGGGATGGCCCGCAGGCTGCTCACTGTCCTGGCACTGATTGCGGTCGGTGCCCTCCTCGGTTGCGGGAGCGGACAGGGAGGCGACTCTTCTTCCGCTGCCCTCCCAAAGCAGACCAATGGCGAGCAGAGCATCGAGCGCTACGGGCAAGAGGCGAAGGGCACAGAACGCCAACAGCTGCTCGCACTCTATCGCTCCTACCTCACCGCGCTCGGCGAGAAGGACTACGAGAGCGCCTGCGCGAAGCTCGCAGCGCAGGTAAAGGGCTCTCTCGCCCAGATCGCAGGCCCGAAGGCCGACTGCGAGGAGATCCTCCCGGCGATCCTCTCACCCACCGCAACCCCCCTCTCCAGAGCTCAAAGCAAGGGAAAGGTCACGGGGGTGCGAGTCGAAGCAGACCACGCCTTTGTCGTCTTCAAGGCGCCCGGGGCGAAGCTCTGGCAGATGACTCTCCTCCATGAAGGAGGGGAGTGGAAGGTCGCGAGCCTGGGGGCAGCTGTCTTGGTGCCGGATTTGTGAGCGCTGCCGAGCGGTAGCCGTGACCGGTAGATGCCCCGAGCTGGATTCGAACCAGCGGCCTACTCCTTAGGAGGGAGCCGCTATCCAGTTGAGCTATCGGGGGCCCGGTTGCCGCGAAAACTTGAGCCATTTCCGACGATTGCCGGTCGTCGCGTTCGGCTCGATCTCTCGCGGCGACGCACAGCACCAGCGTAGACCTTCATCGGGGACCCCAGTGGCCAAATGCCTCCATGGCCGACCTAGCGAGTTTTGCCGAAGCTATGAGTGGCGCAGCGACAACGAGCGCGTAAACCCCGGAAGCCATACTGGGCCTGATGAGTAATCAGCAGGAACTCTCAGACGCAAACGCAGCCTCGGCCGCGGTCGTCGCGGTCGAGCGCGGCGCCTCCGGCGTCTACAACATCGTCGACGACGAGCCGGCTCCGCAGCACGTGTGGCTGCCGGTCCTCGCCGACGTGCCTCGGCGCCAAGCCACCGAGGCACGTCCCCGTCAGGATCGCCAGGCTGATCGCCGGCGCCGTGGTGGAGAACCTCATCGGCCTGCGCGCGGTGCCTCCAACGCCAAGGCCAAGCGCGAGCTCGGCTGGCAGCCTCGCTACGCGAGCTGGCGGCAGGGCTTCCGCAAGGCACTCGGCTAGTCGCCCAACCATAGGATTGCCTCGATGGCCGATCTCGACGCCGCCAAGCAGACGCTGCTCGCCGAGCTGCTCGCCGCTGCCGCGGTGGAGCTGGGAGCGAGTGCGGTGGGGGCCGGCGACGGCGGCGATTCCGCCATCTTGTGCCGCCCTCGCGGTGTCCGCAGGTGACGACCTGGTCGGTTTCTTCGTTCGCGGCGAACGCAAGCAGCATGGCCTCCAGCGCTGGGTCGAGGGCCCGGTCGAGGAGGGGAGCCGCGTGCTCGTCGTCGAGGACACCGTCACCACCGGTGGCTCCATGGTCAGAGCGATCGAGCGCATCCGCGGGGAGGGTCTTGAGGTGGTCGCCGTTGTCGACCGCTTGGCGGGTGGCGCTGGTGCGATCGAAGTGGCGATCGAGGGTCCCTAATCGGCCCTCGTCACGATCGACGAGCTGTAGCTCGAGCGCCACGACCGGGCCTAGCCGGCTACCGGCCCAGTACCCCATTTGAAGTCCCTGTTTTGCAGGGACTTCATCCTTATCTGTAACAGTATCCTTTTCTACAAAAACTTCTTCCTTGACTTTATAAAGGTCTCTGTTTACAGTCTCGTCAGCTCGTCTGCACGGGCTGGGAACACAGGGATAACTGAGCCTAGGGAGGGCCGCCAAGGGAAGCGGCCGGCAAGGGCTCACGGGACGAGGAGAGGGATACGTGGAACTCGAGGCGAAGGCACCGACGGGCATTCCCGTGCCGGCAAAGCTGGCAATCGCACTGCTGAGCACGATCGTCGCGCTGAGCTTCTTCGCTGCGCAGGCATCCGCGATCACCCTCTACCACCACCCGTTCGTTGGAACCTTCGGCCCGAAAGGGGTCGGCAGCAGCGCCAAATTCGTCAAGGCCCACGCGGTCGCCGTCGACCAGGGCTCCCACGACGTCTACGTCTTCGATACGACGAAAGAAGGCATAACCCAGGAAATCAGCCTCTACCGATTCACCTCCGCTGGGGCCCCTCATGCTTTCACCGCCGGCCCAGGTGCCGGCACCAACGTGATCGGCCTCACCGAGCCTGGCAGCCTTGCCAATCTCGGTTCGGGGCGCGTGGCGGTGGCGCCCCCCGGCTCCCCCGCGGGAACCGCCGGCGACGTCTACGTCATGCTCGCCGGCAAGGTCGAGGTCTACTCGCCCGAAGGCGCCCATCTCGGCACGATCGACGGTTCGGGCAACCCCAACCCTGGCAGCACGGTGGCTAACACCATTACCACTGACCCCGCCGGCAACCTCTACATCAACTACGACGAGCATCTGGACAAGTACGTCCCCTCGGCCAACCCGCCTAAAAACTCCGACTTCAACTCCGAGCTGCGCTTCGAAGTCCAGGGGTCACTCTGCGATGTGGCGCTCAGCTCCAGCACCATTTACACGACGATCTGCGCCGCCTCCAGTGCCAGCTGGCTCCGCTACCCGCCCACCTTCCCGGGTGGCGGCGGCTCGGCGGTCCCCGCACCGGAAGGCCCGGCGGCCCCTGCACTAGGTCCCCTCGCCACCGACTTCTCCAACGACGATTTCTATGTGAACAGCGAACACGGCTATGTCGAAAACGCGGAATTCATCCGCGAAGTGGGAGTGGACCAGTTCGACGACGCCGGCAACCCGATCTCCTTCACGAACATTGTTGGAGATCTAGCCGCAGACGTCGACATCGACGCGACCTCGGGTCAGCTCTACATCCCGGATCAAAAAAATATCCGCATCTACGGCAAAGGCGAACCGGTCGCCCCCCCAACCGCCGCGATCGACCCGGTAGCGACCTTCGACTTCCAATCCGCCCACTTCACGGGAACCGTCAATCCCGGTGGCTCGGGCGCACTGCAGGAAACCGCCTACCGCTTCGAATGCAGCCCGGAGTGCCCGGGCCTGGAAGGCGAGCGCACGGTCCCCGGCGACGGAGCCGATCACGTCGTCTCCGATGACACCTCAGGTCTGCAGCCGGCGACCAAATATGAAGTCACGCTGATCGCCCGTAACACGACGATTCCAAAAGCCCTGAAAGCGGCTGAGTCGCGATCGACGATCAGCTTCGAAACGGCGGCAAAACCGGCAGCTGAGGCGCCCGAGGTGACGATCGACCCGGTCGGCGACTTCGACGCCGAAAGCGCTCATTTGACCGGCACGGTCAACCCCAAAGGCTCGGGCGAGCTCCAAGCCACTACCTACCGCTTCGAATACAGCACCGACGGCCTGAAATGGATAAGCGCAGGCGACAAAGGTCCGATCGAGGGAGACGGGGCCCAGGCGGTTTCGACCGACATCACGGGGCTCAATCCCAACACGACCTACCAGGTGCGCCTGCATGCCAAAAACGTCGGCGGGGAAGTGACTTCGGCGCTGCCCAACCCGACCTTCACCACCGACTCGATAGCGCCGCTCGTCGAAGTCACCCACGCAACCCACGTACTTACTAGCACCGCCCAGCTGAACGGCCGCATCGACCCCGGCGGCACCCAGACCTCCTACTACTTCCAGTGGGGCACGGCGGACTGCGCCTCCAACCCCTGCACCTCGGTTCCGGCGAGCAAAGACGGCAACGCCGGCGCCGGCAACGGCTTTACCTGGGTCAAAGCCCAGGTCGCGGAACTCAGCCCGAGCAGCAGCTACTCCTACCGCCTGATCGCCAAAAACTCCGCTGGGGAGGTAGTGAGCATTTCGAGCTCCTTTACCACCGCGGCGCCCCAGGGCGGCTGCTCGAACGAGGGACAACGGGTCGGCTTTGCGTCGGCCCTCCCCGACTGCAGGGCCTACGAGATGGTCAGCCCGCTCGACAAGCAGGGGGGCAACGTCACCACCCTCCCCAGAAGAACCCGGGTTGCAGCCGACGGCAACGCGGTCACCTTCAAATCAAACTCGCCTTTTGCCGGAGCCACTGGAGCGCCATACGCCGGAGTCGAATACATCAGCCTGCGCGGCGCCGACGGCTGGCAGACGCACGCGATCAGCCCCTACCAGCGAGCCCCTTACGACGTAACGCAGGGCTCCTTCATCGGCCTCGGCTACGCCGGCTTCTTCTCACCCGCCCTCGACACCGGTGTCTTCCGGGCGTTGGCACCGATCGCCGGTGCGACCACGCCCAACGTCGCCGAGCGGCCGAACCTCTACCTGGCTACCGGCTTGCGCAGTGGCAAACCGAAATTCCAGCTGCTGAGCGACTCCGAAACCCCGCTCGGCCCCTTCGAAGCGAGCCTTCCCTACACCACCTACGCCGACGCCTCGGCCGACTTCCGCAAGGTTGCCTTCGAGACGCGCGACAACCTGACCGCGCTGGCCAGCGGCAATGGATTCAAGCTTTACGAATGGGAAGGCGGGAGTGTCCGGCTGGCCGGCATCCTGCCCGACTCGGCCTGCGGCTCGCCGCCGTGCGTGGCGAGCGAATCGGTGGCGGGAGCCGGGGCAACGTTCGAAAGCACGAATGTTTACGGCACTAACACCGATGTCGACCACGCCGTCTCTGTCGACGGCTCGAAGGTGTTCTTTACGGCTCCGACCAAAGAAATGGAGCATTTCCATATAGGTAGCATCTACGCTCGCCTGAACGGCCAGAGCACGGTGCAGATCGACGCCAGCGAGAGCAGCACCCCCGACCCTAAAGGGCCGGGCCACTCGGTGTTCGGGGCGGCAAGCGCTGACGGCAACGTCGTCTACTTCAGCTCGACCAAGCAGCTCGTCAATGACAGCAAAGGTGCGAGCCTCTATCGCTACGAGTTCGAGAAGCCCGCTGGGCATCGGCTGACTCCGATTCCGCTGCCGGGCGGAGGCGGCTATTCAGAAGTGGTGGGCCTGAGCCGCTCTGGTGCGTTTGCCTATGTGCTTTCAAACGGAAGGCTCTTCGTCGTGCACAACGGCAAGGCCTTGCTGGTGGCGGAGAATCTGACGTCAGATACCCACATACATGATGCCACCGTGCAAGCTGAGGGCAACTTCCGCGTCGCCTCCGATGGACGCCACGCGGTGTTTTCGGCTCGCGACAACCTGGTCGGCTACAACCCAGCCAGTCCGGTGTGCACAGTATGCTCGGAGGTCTACCTCTACAGCTATGACTCGGGCGACCTGACCTGCGTCTCGTGCAACTTCGGTCACCCGCCTACGGGCGAAGCACTCTTCGACGACGGCAAGAGCTCGGTCGGCATCACCGACGTCGGCCTCTACGGTGGCAGCGACACCAACCAGAACTCGCCGCTCAGCGCCGACGGCCGCTACGTCTTCTTCTCCAGTCCCGACGGGCTGGTGGCCAAAGACTCAAACGGCCAGTACGACGCCTACGCCTATGACTCAGAAAAGGACGAAGTGCGCCTGCTCTCCACGGGGCAGTGCAACTGTCGCTCGACCTTCATCAGCGCCAGCCCCGACGGCCACGACGCCTTCTTCACCACCTACCAGCGCCTGGTGCGGGCAGACACCGACGGCCAGGCCGATCTCTATGACGCCCGCATAGGCGGCGGCATCGCCTCGCAGAACGCAATCCCACCAGCCGGGTGCCAGGGCGATGCCTGCCAGGCACAGCCCGAATCGCGGCCCGAGGTGACGCCGTCGAGCATCGGCTTCGCCGGCCCCGGCAGCCCGGCGCCATCACGCAAGAAGGCGAAGAAGCACAAGCGAAAGAAACACGCGCGCCACGCCGCCAAGCACAAGCGCAGCAAGCGAGCTAGCGACACCAAGCAGGAGGGTTCCAAGTGAGCAGGGCAAGGAAAGCTTTGGCCGCGGTTGCGCTGACTGTCAGCTGTAGCGCACTGCTGGCGGCAAGCGCCGCCGCCGAGTTCGGGATCTCGTCATTCGACATTCAGGTCGCCGCCAACCCACCGGCCAACGTCAACGAAACCCGACTCACGACTGCAGGAGGTGCATACACCCAGGCGGGCGGGCACCCCTACGCGATCGTCACCCACATCGAGTGGAACCACTACTCCGATCCGACCAGCAAACCGCCGGGGGCACCAACCCCCGAAGGCGATCTGAAGGACTCGGGCGTCGACCTGCCCCCGGGAGTGATCGGCAACCCGACCGCCTACCCGCAGTGCACTGGCCAGCAGCTGGCAGGAAGGGGCCCGATCATCAACCAGGATCCGGCCGAATGCCCGGCCGACTCACAGGTAGGGGTGGTCCACCTGGAGACCAACGTCGCCCAGCAATACCTCGAAATCGGCGGCGCGATGAGCTTCCCGATCTACAACATGGTGCCGCCCTCGGGCTCGCCGGCGCGCTTTGGCTTTGACGTAGGCAAGACGCTCGTCTACTTCGACGTCAGCCTGCGCCAGGACGGCAGCTACGGGGTCTCGGTCGGCACGCGGGGGGCGCCGCAGGCGCTGCGGTTGGTCGGCTCGGACATCACTTTCTGGGGAGTGCCGGCGGACGAACGCCACTTCGAGCAGCGCTGCTCGGTGACCTACCCGGGGTTCAAAGGCGATGCGAGCGCGGGGCAGTGCACGACCGAGCACATCAGTCCCCCAGAGAACGAAGAGCTCCTGCATCCCCACCACGCCGGCGTCAAACGGCTGCCACTGCTGACGATGCCGACCTTCTGCACGGCTCCAGGCGAAGGCGAGCCCTGGACGCTCCACACCAACTCCTGGGAGGACCCCGGCAACGTGGTCGAGGAGACGACCCACTCCCATCTGCCTCCCTATCTGCCGGAGGGAACCGGAGAAGAAGAAGGGACCAACGGCTGCAACAAAGTCCCTTTCAGCCCCGACTTCACGGCGACCCCGACCCAGAAGTCTGGGGCAAGCTCTTCGGGCCTCAACATCCGCCTCACCTTTCCCCAGGACGGGCTGCTCAATCCAGACGGCATCGCCCAGTCGCACCTGAAGAAAGCGGTGGTCACCCTGCCGGAGGGAGTTGCGATCAATCCCTCCCAGGCTGAAGGCCTGGGAGTGTGCTCTCCGGATCAGTTCAAGGCGGTCTCGGTCGCCAACGAGGGCTGCCCCTCGACGGCAAAGATCGGAACCGTCGAGGTGAAGACGCCTCTGCTGGAAGAGACGATCCCCGGCAACGTCTATGTAGCGGAGCCATACGACAACCCATCCAAATCCCTGATCGCCCTATACATAGTTTTGCGCGAACCGCAGCGCGGGGTCGCGATCGCTCTGCCGGGCAAGGTCGAACCGGACCCGAAAACGGGTCAGCTGATCGCGACTTTCGACGATCTGCCCCAGCAGCCGTTTGAGAGCTTCGACTTCAAGTTCCGCGAGGGCCCCAGGGCTCCCTTGATCACCCCCAGCCGCTGTGGCACCTACACCACCCAGGCCGACTTCTATCCCTGGGCCAGGCCGAGCGAAGCCGTCCACAACACCTCAAGTTTCGAAATCCTCTCGGGCCCGACCGGCGGACCCTGCCCACAGGGCAACGTGCCGCCCTTCCACCCGGGCTTCACCGCCGGCTCTGTGAACAACAACGCCGGCTCCTACTCGCCTTTCCTGATGAAGCTGAGCCGAGCCGATGGCGAACAGGATCTGACCAAGTTCTCCGCTGTGCTGCCACCTGGCGTCAGCGCCAAGGTCGCCGGGGTGGGCAAATGCCCCGACGGGACGATCGAGCTGGTAAGGCAGAAGACCGGGATCGAAGAGCAAGAAGCGCCTTCTTGTCCCGCCAACTCCCAGATCGGCAACATCACCGCCGGCGCGGGGGTCGGCTCGACCCTGGTGCGTGTGCCGGGCCAGCTCTATCTGGCGGGCCCGTATAACGGAGCGCCGCTCTCAGCGGTGGCTGTAGTGCCTGCGGTGGCCGGTCCATTCGACGTCGGCACCGTCGTCACCCGGGTCGCGCTCAGCCTAGATCCCAAGACCGCCGAAGTCAGAGTCGATGGCGATCGCTCCGACCCGATCCCCCACATCCTCAAGGGGATCCCACTCGCGGTCAGGGACATCCACGTAAACGTCGATCGCCCCAGCTTCACGATCAACCCGACCGGCTGCGATCCATCGCAGGTCGCGGCAACCCTGTTCGGCTCCAACCTCGACCTGCTCAGCGCCGCTGATGACATCCCGGTCTCGGTGTCGAGTCGCTTCCAGGCGGCAAGCTGCGCCAGCCTCGCCTTTAGGCCCGCTCTCTCCATGAAGCTGACTGGCGGAACCAAGCGCGGCCAGTTCCCGGGACTCCGGGCAGAACTGAAACCACGCCCAGGCGACGCCAACTCAGAGCGCACCGTGGTCACCCTGCCGCACTCGGCCTTTCTCGAACAGGCCCACATCCGCACGATCTGCACCAGGGTTCAGTACGCGGCGAAAGCCTGTCCGGCTGGCTCTGTCTACGGCTACGTCAAAGCCTGGAGCCCCTTGCTCGACGAACCGCTGGAGGGCCCGGTTTACCTGCGCTCATCCAGCCACAAGCTCCCCGACATGGTGCTCTCTTTGCACGGCTTGGTGGATGTGGAAGCGGTCGGCAGGATCGACTCCAAAGGAGGCGGGATCAGAGCTTCCTTCGAATCGATTCCAGACGCACCCCTCTCCAAAGTCCTCTTGACGATGCAGGGAGCAAAGAAGGGCCTGATCGTCAACTCAGCCGACCTCTGCAAAGGCAAGGCGAAGAAGGCAGACGCCCAGTTCGACGGCCACAACGGCAAGCCCTATGACGCAAAGCCGGTCCTAAAGAGCGCCTGCAAGAAGCAAGGCAACGCCAAGCGGCGCAACCACAAACAGCACCACTAACCCACACAGGGAGGGACACAGATGTTCTCGATACTGAAAAACCGCTTCGGCGTGCCGGGAGTTATCGCAGTCATCGCCTTGGTCTTCGCGATGATCGGCGGGGCATACGCGGCCAACGACAACGGCAATGCCACTGCCTCTGCCAAGGCCAAGAAGGGCCCGAGGGGTCCGAGGGGTCCGAAGGGACCGAAGGGTGACACCGGTCCGGCTGGGCCCGCTGGAGCTGCCGGGCCCGCAGGACCTGCGGGGCTGAAAGGGGCGAACGGTGCCGACGGTGCCAAAGGCGACACCGGGGCCAAAGGGTCAAATGGTGCCGCTGGGGCCAAAGGGGCTACGGGAGCCGCCGGGGCGACTGGTGCGACCGGGCCCGAAGGCTCGCCTTGGACCGCGGGTGGCACGCTGCCCAGCGGTGAGACGGAGACGGGGGTGTGGCAGACGTCTCCGCAGGCGGAACCCGGCACGGTCTCGGTTCAGGTCAGCCTGCCGATCCCGCTCGAGACGGCGCTGGCCGGTGGCGGCGGGGAAGACAACCAATTCATCTTCCTCGCAGCGGGCGAAGGCGGAACCGAGAAATGCCCCGGCACCCTCCAAGATCCCCAGGCCGCTCCAGGATCGGTCTGCATCTATACGTTGAGCGAATCGGAAGCCGCACCGCTCGACGTTGTCTTTGGCCCTACCAAGAGCGGAGCCTCCATGCTCTACTCGATTTCCGAAGTGGGTGGTTTCGCCACTGGAAGCTGGGCGGTGACCGCTCCCTGACCTATCAGGGGCGCACTCAAGAGCGAACTGAAATCGCTCAAACGCGGAAGAGGAAATAGCCGCAAAGGAATCCGAACGGCGAAACTGGCTGAGCGTTTCCTGTGTGTGGGCGGCCCGGCATTTGCCGGGCCGCCCTTGCGATGGCGAGCCGTCATGTGTCCGATCCGCGACTAGTGACAGCGCCGGCGATGCCCCGAGCTGGATTCGAACCAGCGGCCTACTCCTTAGGAGGGAGTCGCTCTATCCAGCTGAGCTATCGGGGCCAGATCCCCCATCGTAAAGCTCATTTCGTCGATCGAGGTCTGGCTCGATTTCGTTGAAGAGGTCGCGTAGCTTGGCGGGCTCCACCTGGCCCGACCTCGGCGCCTGGCAGGTTCTTCAGCGCGTCGTCGAGCATCGACCTGAATGTACATAGCATTGCGGCCATGGACGCCGACGCCGTCGAGATCCGGGTCGTGGGGTGCTTGCTGGAGAAGCAGCGGACCACGCCGGACGCCTACCCGCTGTCGCTGAACGCGCTGCGGCTGGCCTGCAACCAGGCGACGAATCGGGATCCGGTAGTCCAGTACGACGAGGCGACGGTGGTCGAGGCGCTGCGACGGACGGCGCTGCGGGGCTGGACGCGCCTCGCCAGCGGCGCGGGCAGCCGGGCGCGCAAGTACAGGCACCTGCTCGACGAGGCGCTCGACGCCGACGACGCCCAGCTGGCGCTGCTGGCGGTGCTGATGTTGCGCGGCCCGCAGACGCCGGGGGAGCTGAAGCAGCGGACCGAGCGTCTGCACGACTTCGCAGATCTCGCAGCCCTGCACGACACGCTCGATCGCCTGATCGAGCGGGGATACGTGGCGAGGCTCGAGCGGCGGCCCGGGCAGAAGGAGGAGCGCTACGAACAGCTGTTAGGTGGGAATGACGATGTGTCGTCGGTCGTGACCGCGGTGGACGAGCACGACGCACCGGCTTCCCCCGCCTCCACTGTGGGTTCCGGAACCGAGGATCGACTCGCTCGACTCGAGCGGGATCTGTCCGAACTGCGCGACCAGGTCACCCGGCTGCGCGATGGGCTCGGCGAGTCGGGGTAGCATCGCGCGATGGAGCTGGGCGCCGACACGAAGACCGTGCTCCTCCTGGCAGCGACGATGTTCCTCTGGGCGCTGCTGCTCGGCGTCTGGAAGTACCGCCAGATGATCGACTCCCCCAACGGGCTCGCCCATCCCTACGTCGACACGGCCCACCGCGCGGCGCTTCTCTACAGCTTTGCCCTGCTGCTGGTCGCGACCTTCGTCGAGCTGAGCGGCTGGAGCACGCTCGTCAACCTGCTCGCCGCCGGGGCGATGGCCTTCTACTTCTACGCCTCCGTGGCCGGCTACGTCCTGCACGGCTGGCGGCGCGACACCGAGAACCAGTTCCACCCGCCGGCTCGCGGTCTGCGGCCTTTCATGATCGCTCTGATCGCCGCTGAGATCGGCGGTTTCCTCGTGCTCGTTGCCGGCTTTCTCGACAGCCAGGTCCTCTGAATCGCTAGGAGTCGTAGAGGCTCTCGCTGGCCAGCTCCTGGGCGCGGCGGCTCCAGAGCTTGACCTGCATGAAGACGTCGTCGCCGTAGCCCTTCAGCGCGTCGAGGGCGACGAGGGTGAAGCGTTCGTTCGAGACGACTTCTTGGTCGACCGTCTCCAGCTCGAGCTCCGCCGTCGCCGCGACGGCGCCGCGGACGAGTGGCCGTCCCCAGACCAGGGTGACGGCGCCGGCGCGGCCGTTCTCGCCGCGCCACTGGCCGATCACGTCGTCGTTGAGGTCGATGTGCCAGCCGGGATTGTCCTCGGCGAGGACGTCGGTGAAGTCGGCGGAGGCGCGGAAGTCAGCCGGCTCCTCGCCCTCGCGTAGGACGTAGGAGACGTGGCCGAAGAGCTCGAGCGACGCCCTCCGGCCCATCGGCCCGCACAGCCGCCGGCACCCAGCCCCGACCGCCCCAGGTCCGCTCGGGGAACCACTCGATCTGCTCGGGAGCCTCGACGCCCTGCGGCAGATCCTCGATCTCCTCGCAGGCTTTGCGGAACTCACCGGAGAGCCGCTCGGCGAACCGCCCGTGTGGGATCCCCTCCTGGGTCGAGTCGGCGATGAAGCGTGGGATCGGGCGTGGATCGGGGGGCATCGCTCTGGTGAAGGCAGGTTGACAGCTCGCTCGCAAGCACGAAGGCACCCTGGTGTGGCAAACTTTGGACCATAAATCATGTAGCAGACGGATTTATGACCCAAAAACCCGAGACCCCAGTTGAGAAGTGGTTCCCTGAAACTCAGGTTCTCAGGCTGTCCGGGTTGTCGCGATCCACTTTGCGGAGTTGGGCACAGGCCGGGTTGGAGTGCGCTGGAGGCGCTTCCTACGACCTGATGGCGCTGGTGACGATCGTTCTCCTGGCGGAGTGTCGGCACCATCTCTCGCCGAAGGAGATGGTGGGGGCTTGGCGGAGGCTGAGCGACGGCGGCAAGGACGCCGAGATCCTGAAAGCCGCGGAGGACCTGCAGCCCGGGGGGCGGTTCGATCTCGTCATCGACCCGAAATTCGTCTCGCTTGCGGTCGCCCGCAGCGATGCCGAGCTGGCGGAAGCGGTGCGGAGACCGAAGGGAAGGGCGATGGTCGTCCTGGACGTGGCCGAACCGGTCTACGAAGCCGTCGCCAGCTTCAAATGGCACGCCAACGAAGGCTCGCAGCCGGCGAAGAAGGGCCCGGGCCGACCTCGCAGCTCTGCGCGCGGCCTTCGCGTCGTCGGGTCTGAGGAGGCCGTGTGACCTACACGATGCTCGTGTCTGGAGCCACGGGGCTCTTCCGGCCTGGTACCGCCCGCGAGGCATTCCTATCCGCGGCTGCCGCCTTCTTCCTGAAAACGGCTACCTGGCCGACAGTGAGGGACGTGGAACGGATCCTCGAGCACCGAGGGCCCCACATCGACGCGAGCAGGGAGGCAAGGCACCTGTGCGGATCGCTCGGCCGCCTGCACGAGGGTCGCATCGTGCTGACCGTCCGCGGTCTCCACCAGGCCGCCCCGAAAGACCCGGTCCTGCGGGGGTTCAAAAGTGGCCTCGACCTGGCCTTGGAGCGCTTCCGGGAGGGTGACTGGACCGCCGAGCCGACCCTTTCGACCGCCGAGCTGGAGGGGGAAGCCCAGCTCCTGCCGGATCAGGCGCGGTGTGCGATGGCCCTGATGGCAGCGGAGGGGCTCGTCTCCTTCGACGACAGCGGGACCGCTGCGACGATCACCCCCAGCGTCCGCCGGTTTCGAGCGGTAGAAACGATCCCTGAATACATCGCCGAGCGTTCGGCGGTCGACCGGCGCCGTTGCATCGGGCGTATCGCTCCCTGGCGGCGAGGATCTGAGTCGACGCTGCTTAGCCGCCAGGCGTTCAAGACCGTCGTGCTCGGCGCCGCGGGGACCCTGCTCGCGGCGCTCGTCCTCTGGCTGGGGAGCGTCCTGTTTCCCGTCGGCGGTGAGGAGCGGTCCCGCCCGCCGAGTGCCCCCGCACCGGAGAGGCCTGCGGACGAGGGCACGGCCGGGACGCAAAAGAGCCCCGTCCTCTACTCGCGCAGCTCGGCGGCGGCCCGCTCCGGCGGGTAGACGTTGATGTCGACGCCGGTGCCGAGCTCGAAGCCGGCCTTGATCGAGAGGCGGGGGGCGATGTCGACGTGCCAGTGGAAGGTCTCGGCGCCGCGCGGCGCGGTGGCGACCCAGAGGTTCAGCTCGGGCGGGCCGTCGAAGCGCTCGGCGAGGAGGCGCATCGCGGTGCGGATCATCGCCGCTCCGCTGCTGTCCTCCTCGAAGCGCGCAGCCGGGCTGCGCGGAACGATGCGCAGCTCGTAGGGCGAGCGCGAGGCCCAGGGGCAGATCAACGCCGCCTCGTCGTCGATCGCAACCAGGCGCTCGCGGCGCCGCACCTCCTCGACCAGGACGTCGCTGAGCAGGCCGCCACCGGCGGTGCGTTCGCTGTAGGCGCCGGCGCGCTCGCGCTCGCGCGCGACCGCGGCGGGGACGAAGGGGAGCGCGTAGAGCTGCGCGTGCGTATGGGGGAGGGAGGCGCCGGCGCCGGCTCCCTCGTTGACGACGAGCTGCACGTAGGCGGCGTCGGAGTGGGCACGCATCCGCGCCCGCCAGGTCTCGACCGCGGCGAGGAACTGCTCCTCGCTCAGCTCGGCCATCGCGGTGACGTGGTCGGGCGAGTTGATCAGCACCTCGTGGTCGCCGACCGCGGGGCGGGAGGCGAAGAGGTCGGGCTCGCCCGCCCGGCGCGACTCCAGCAGCGGGTCGCCGGAGCTGGCGAAGGCGCCGGCTTCGGCGCTGCGCGGCTCGGCCCCTGTGTCGCCATCGCCTCCCAGCGCCGGATAGAGGTTGGGCACGACGCGGGTCGTCCAGCCGGGCGTGTCGGGCTCGCCCGCCTCCGCTCGCACGGCGTAGACCTCCGGCGGCGTCTTCTCCTCGCGGCCCGCGCAGAACGGACAGCCCTGGGCGCCCTTCTCGTCCTCGCTCGCGCGCTTGAACCCGTGCGGGCGGTCGGCCCGGCCGGGCGCGAGGATCGTCCGCAGCCCGCTGAGCTGATCGATGCGGATCTCGGGCGCGCTCAGGGCTAGATCCGCGAGGGAGGAAGGTCGTCCGGGTCCGGCTCGGGTACGTCGGGAGGTGGCGGCGGAGCGGGTCTCGGCCCGGTTTTCGGCGGCGTTTTCCGCTCGGTCGCGCTCAGGAAGGGCTCCAGCACGTCCATCGGCAGCGGGAAGACGATCGTCGTGTTCTGGTTGCTGCCGATCTCGAGCAGCGTCTGCAGGTAGCGGAGCTGCAGCGAAGCCGGGTTGGTGCTGATGATGTCGGCGGCGTCGGTGAGCTTCTGCGCCGCCTGGTACTCGCCCTCGGAGTTGATGATCTTGGCCCGCCGCTCACGCTCGGCCTCGGCCTGGCGCGCCATCGCCCGCTGCATCTGCTCGGGGATCTCGACGTCCTTGATCTCCACCGCGGTCACCTTGACCCCCCAGGGCTCGGTCGACTCGTCGATGATCGTCTGCAGCTCTTCGTTGAGCCGCTCGCGCTCGGAGAGCAGCTGGTCGAGCTCGGCCTTGCCGAGCACCGAGCGCAGCGCCGTCTGCGCGATCTGCGAGGTGGCGAGTAGGTAGTTCTCGACCTCGACTATCGCCCGGTCCTGGTCGACCACGCGGAAATAGGCGACCGCGTTGACGCTGGAGGGCACGTTGTCGCGCGTGATCACCTCTTGCGGCGGGATGTTGAGCGTCACCGTACGCAGGTCGACCCGTTCCATCCGGTCGACCAGCGGGATCAGCAGGATCAGGCCCGGACCCTTGGTGGCAATCAGCCGCCCGAGTCGGAAGATCACGCCCCGCTCGTACTCGCGCAGAACACGGACAGACGAGCCGAGCGCAATCGCGCCGAAGAAGAGAAGAACCAGAAACACCCCTACTGCGATATCCATCAGCTCGCTGCTCCCTTCTCGGTGCTGGCGGGTGACGCCTCGGGCCGGACCACAAGCGTCAGGCCTTCGATCGCCTCGACCGTGACTCTATCCCCCGGGCGCAGTGCCGTTCCGTCGCCGGTCAGCCTCGCCCGCCACAGCGCGCCCTCGATCCAGACCTGTCCCTCGGGGTCGAGTGAGGTGCGGACCTCCGCCGGAGCGCCGATCAGCTCCTCGCGCCCGGCGCGGACCGGTTGCTCCCGGTGAGCGGCCAGCACCTTACGGCTGATGAAGTAGAAGCTGATCGCGGAGAGGACGCCGAGCGTGATCAGCGCCGGGCCGGCCCAGTCGCTGGCACTGGAGTCGGCGTCGGCGGTGAGGGCGAGGACGCCGCCGGCGATCAGGCCAGCCGCGCCGAGAGCGGCGAGGATGCCGCCGGTCGAGAGCAGCAGCTCCGCAAGCAGCAGGGCGACTCCGATCAACGCGACGACGACGAAGAGGTCCATATCCCGATTATCCGCTTTCGGCGCCGCCGCCGAGCGCGTAGCGTTCGATGTCCGCCCTCAGCTCGGCCTCGTCGTCGTACGGGCCCTGTTTGAGGTAGATGAGCTCGCCGCGGCGATCGTAGAAGGCGGTATCCGGGAAGCCGAGCGAGGCGCCGATCCCGTCGGCGATCTCTTTGTCCGGGTCGGTGTAGCTGGGGTAGGGCACCGGCGCCTCGGCGAGGAAGGTGCTCGCCGCGTCGTCGGAGTCCTCGCTGTCGATGCCGAGGAAGGCGACGCGCTTGCCGTAGTCCGCCGCCGCCCGCTGGAAGTGTGGGAACTCGAAACGGCATGGGCCGCACCACGACGCCCAGACGTTGACCACCACGGGGTAACCTTGCAGGTCGGCGATCCGCTGCCCGTAGGCGTCCTGCCCACCCGAAAGTAAGTCGTTCGCCTGTCGATGCAGCGCCGCGAGAGGTGCCGGAGAGCCAGCCAAGGCCTCGCCGTAGTCAGGGTGCTCGCCGCCGTAGTCGCCGCCCTGTGAAGACCCGCAGCCGGCGATTGCGAGCGCCGCGATCAGCACGGCGAGAGGCCGCCACGTCAGTCGGCTCATTCGTGAATGCGTCGAGTGGAATCATTCATCGGGCTTCCCTGTTTACAATAGGCATGTCCGGTTCGCCGTATGCGAGCCGCTCGAGTACGCCGGGGGGAAGGAAGAGCCAACCTCCCGGCCTCCTCGTCTAAGTCTCCCGGCGACTTACTGCGTTGTCGCGGAACGAAAGCGCACAAGCCTTCATGGCCAAGACCAGCGAAGTTGCCGCGAAAGCGGCAGTTCCTTCAGGCGCCGACATCGAGCGGGCGGCGGCGTTTGCCCGCGAGCCGTTCCTGCTCGACGGCGAGGGACCCGAGGCGCTGGCCCCTGGTACCGCCCGGCGCCGCGCTCTCGACCTGGCGCTGAAGGAGCTGGACGAAGGGGCGGAGGTCCCGTCGATCCAGTGGCGCCGCGACTTTTCGCTGCTGCTCGGCCTCGAGCGCCTGCTTGCCGAGGAGCCGCCGAAGCTGCGCGACGGCGCCGAGCTCAACCCCCACCAGGTCGACGCTCTCTCCGGAACCCTGACCGAGCTGATGTCCGAGCAGCAGACCGCCGCCGAAAACGGCACCGAGCCGGTCCCCGCCGAGGTTGGTGAGACCGCATCGAACGGCAAGGATCCTGTTGAGGACGGCGAGGAAGAGGACGTGGAGCCGGAGGACCTGGCCCCCGACGAGGAGCCGCAGGACTGGGAGGAAGAGCCGGCGGAGGACGAGGACGAGGAGGCCGTCTCGGAGGCGGCCGACGACCCCGGCGCCGCCCGCCGCTTCTGGTTCGAGCACGCGACCGGCGCCGGCAAGACCGTCGCCGCGGTCGGCTTCATCGACGCCACCCGCACCGGCGGCGTCCTCATCCTCACCCACCGCCGCAACCTGGTCGAACAGTTCATCGGCGAGATCTCCGACCGCGGCTACAAGGAGCGGCTGCGGCCGCCGCTGCTGGGCGATCGCGACGACGCCGAAGGCCCGGTCACGGTCGAGACCTACCAGTGGTTCGTGCGCAACCACAAGAAGGTCTCCGACGCCTACTCGATCGTGATCTGCGACGAGGCGCACACCGCGCTGGGCGAGAAAACCAGCGCCTGCATCCGCGCCTGGACCGGCCCCGTCTTCATCGGCATGACCGCGACCGGGGCGTTGATCGCCCGCCACGTCGCCGACCTCTTCCCGACCCAGACCTCGCGCTTCGACCTTGCCCAGGCGGCGCGGCGCGGCGTGATCGCCCCGCTGCGCTGCATGCGCATCCCGCCTGGGCCGGGGGTGCGGACGATCGCCAAGGTGCCGCTGCGCAAAGGCGAGGTCGACCAGGACTTCGACCAGGAGGAGCTGGCCGCGCTGCTCGACCAGGAGCCCTTCAACGTGGCGATCGCCGATCTCTACAAGACGCGCTTCAGCAAGACCCCCGGCGTCCTCTACACGGCGGGCGTCCAGCACGCCAAGAACGTCGCCAAAGCCTTCAAAGCCGCGGGGATCGTCGCCCGCGCGGTCTCCGGTGAGACGCCGAAGCGCGAACTGGCCGAGATCCTCGCCGCCTTCGAGCGCGGCGAGGTCGACGTGCTCTGCAACGCGATGCTGCTCGCCGAGGGCTGGAACTCGCCGCGGGCGACGATCTGCATGCACCTGGCGCCGACCGCCTCGCGCCGCATCTACCAGCAGCGGGTCGGCCGCGTCACCCGGCGGGCGCCCGGCAAGGAGGCCGGCCTCGTCATCGACTTCGTCCATCCGGCGACCACGCACGACGAGACGATCGTCACCCTGCACAGCCTGCTCGACCGCGACGTCTACCGCGGCGGCGCGATCGTGGTCGGCCCGGTGCGCCGCGGCCGCGGCCGCCGGGTGCGGGTCGAGCGGCGCATCGTCCCCGTCTCCGAGGACTCCGAAAAACGCACCCAGGTGCTCGAACGCGACCTGTGGCGGATCGCGGTCGAGAACCTCGACTACCCCGAGCAGCACGCCTGGGCGGCGCTGGCCGGGGCGCGGGTCAACCCGCAGAACTGGCGGCGGGCGCGTTCGATGCTGCAGAACGACAAGACCAAAGAGCTGCGCCGGCGTTTCCTGCTCACCTGCGTGCAGCGCAACCGCAACTCTCAGCTGCGCCTGAAAGCGCTGGCGGAGATCGCCGACCTGCGCGACGGGGATGCCTTCGACGACGCGATCGACATCGTCGGCACCTGGAGCCGCGAGGACAAACGGGCCGGGACGAAGTGCCTGCTGCAGGCGCTGGTCGACAAACGGATCGGCCGCCGCGACCAGGCGCAGGCGTGGGTTTGGCGCCTCGCCTCCTACACCCGCGAGCTGCACGAAGAGTACGCCGTGCAGCGCTGGCCGGAGACGAAGCGGCTGCTCGGCCTGCTGGTCAATTCCTCCGGACGGGCGCACGGGCGCAACGCGCGGCGGCTGGTCCACGCGGCGCGCAAACAGGACCGTCGCCTCGCCGTGGCGCTGCTCGCCGGCGCCGTCTCGCACACCCCCGAAGGCGAGGAGGTGCTGCGCGGCGCCCGCATGCGGATGGCCCGCAAACCCTCGGCGACCGCGCGCGAACTGCTGCGCAACTTCCCCAAAGGCGGCAAACGTCGGCGCAAGCGCAAGAAAGGCAAAGGCGGCGCCCCGGAGGCCGATGGTGAGAACGGAGCGAAAGCGACGAAAGCGACGAAACGCCCGCGTCGGTCGCGGTCGAAAGGCGCCGGGGGAAACGGAGCGAAGCCGGACTCAGAGCCTGAGGTGGACCTCGCCGGCGCCGAGGACGACGCGGTCGCCGCCGGCAGCGACGACGACTAGGTCGCCCGAGTCCTCGATTCCGTCGGCGACTCCGCTGCCGCCCTCCCAGGAGATTTTGCGTCCGCGTAATGCGTCGCGTTTGCGCCAGGCGGCGAGGATCTCGTCTCGGTCCGCTTCCACCCAGTGGGTGAGGTGGCGACTTAAAGTTTTGGCTGCGGTGCGGGGAGTCGGGGGGAGGGCTGGGGAAGTGCCTGGGTTCGCTTCGCTGGCGCTTCGCTCACTATGTTGGACCGCTTCGCGGCTGGAATCACTCTGCGGAGCCGCTTCGCGAGGCATTCCCCAGTCTTCCCCCGACTCCCCTCGCTCGGGTCGAAGAGCGAGATCGCCGTTTCACGGAGGTCGGGCGGGAACTCGTCTGGAGCTATAGAGAGGTTGAGGCCGATGCCGATTACGGCCCAGCCGTCCTGGGGCTTTGCCTCTATGAGGACGCCGGCTAGCTTGCGGCTGTTGATCCAGATGTCGTTGGGCCACTTGACTTGGCACTCGACTTCTGGTTCGAGCTCCTCCGCTGCTTCGCAGACGGCGAGCGGTACGGCGAGCGGCAGGAGGAGGTGGCGCTCGTCGAGGGGGCGCAGGATCGCCGAGTAGAGCAAGGCCCTGCCGGGGGGTGCGGTCCAGGTGCGGCCCTGACGGCCGCGGCCGGCGGTCTGCTCAGTGGCAGTGACGATGGCGCCGCCGGGGGCGCCGGCCTCGACCAGCTCGCGTGCGCGGGCGTTGGTCGAGTCGGTGACGCGGTAGTGCCTGTGGGGCGACCCGAAGCTCATCCGCGCCACCCGATTGCAGCTTTTTCCCCACAATGGTGTGGAGAATCATTCATCTGTCGGCGTCTGCCAGCAGGGCGGTGACCAAGCCGTCGACGTCGTGGCGCTCGGCCTCGATGCGGACCTCTAGGCCTGCTTCGCGGGCGGCTTCGCTCGTGATCGGGCCGATCGAGACGATGCGGGCTTGGCGGGGGAAGCGCTCGCCAAGCGCCTCGGTCAGGTTGCGCACCGTCGAGGAGGAGGTGAAGGTGACGTAGTCGGCGGTTTGCGCGGCCTCGATCGACTCGGGCTCGGGAGCCTCCCGCACGGTTTCGTAGAGAGCGACGACGTCGACCTCGGCGCCGCGCTCGCGCAGCGCGTCGGGGAGGACGTCGCGGGCCTCGGCCGCACGTGCGACGAGGGCTCTCGAACCCGCGATCTTGACCTGTTGCAGTGCCTGGACCAGCGCCTCCGCGACGAACCGCTCCGGCACAACGTCGGCGACGATCCCATGCTCGGCGAGCGCTTTCGCGGTTCCCGGCCCGATCGCGGCGACCGTCACCCTTCGTGCTCGGCCATCGGCGCTAGAACCCCCTTCTCCTACCTGCTGCTGTTCAGGTCCCTTGCCAAGCGCCCGGGCGTCCAGACCAGCCTCTCGGAGGGCTTCGAACAGCAGGTGTGCCCCGTTGGGGCTCGTCACGCACACCAGCGCGTACTCGCCGATTTGTGCAACCGCTCGCCGCACCTCCTCGCTCTCTATACATGGCTCGATCCGGATCGCCGGCAGCTCGACCACCTCGGCGCCCAGTCCGCGCAGCGTCGTCGCCAAACCACTCGCCTGCGCACGGGCGCGGGTAACGACCACCCGCTTGCCATGCAGAGGCCTGCGCTCTAACCACGCGAGCGACTCGCGGCGCTCGACCACCTTGCCGACGACGATCAGCGCTGGGGCGCGGATCCCCTCGCTCTCGACTGCCTCGGCCAACGTGCCCAGCGTGGCGACGACGGTGCGTTGCCCGTCCATCGTGCCCCGCTCGACTGCAGCGGCGGGCTCGTCCGCGTCGCGGCCAGCCGCGATCAGGGCTGCCGCGTTGTCGCCGAGGCGCTTGACCCCCATGTAGAAGACGAGCGTGCCAGGGAAGCGGGCCAGTGCCTCCCAGTCGAGTGCGGTCTCGGCCTTCTCCGGATCCTCGTGCCCGGTTACGAAGGCGACCGCCGAGGCGTCGTCGCGGTGGGTGACGGGGATGCCGGCGTAGGCGCTCGCGGCGACTCCGGCCGTCACTCCCGGCACGACCTCGAACTCGATCCCGGCGGCCCGCAGAGCTTCGCCCTCCTCGCCGCCGCGACCGAAGACGAACGGGTCGCCCCCCTTCAAGCGCACGACGCTCTTCCCGGCCCGCGCCACCTCGATGAGTCGCTCGTGAATCTCCCCCTGCGAAACGGACGTGCCGCCTTTTAGCGGCCCATATGGGTACTCAACTGACGGCACGTCCTTGCTTGGGGTCTTGCCTACGTAGATGAGCTCGGCGTCGTCGCGGGCGCCGTCGAGGACGCCCGGTGGGATCAGGCGGTCGTGGAAGATCGCGTCGGCGGAGGCGATCAGCTCAAGCGAACGAGCCGTCATCAGCCCCGGGTCGCCGGGGCCGGCCCCGACCAAATACACGATGCCCCGCCTCACACTCATTCCGGTGCGCCTTTTCTACGTATGGGGTGGGAAAGGCGCACCGGAAGCACCTAAATCGCCTCTGCGCGGTCGAGGATGTCGCGGGCGCCCGCGCTGAGCAGGCGCTCGGCGAGCAGCGCTCCCGCCGCCGCCGGCTCCTCGGCCTCGCCCTCGACCCGGTCGCGGATCCACTCGCTGCCGTCGGGCAGTCCGACGAAGGCCTCGACCACGAGGGTGTCTCTGCCTCCACTGCTCGCCGTATTCCCAGCGGTGTCAGACATCTGCGCGTGGACGCCGATCGGCGTCGCGCAGGTCGCGTCGAGCAGGGCGACCACGGCGCGCTCGGCGGTCAGCTCGCGCAGTGCGGTCTCCTCGCCGATCGCCGCGGCGGCCTCGAGCGCGTCCGCGTCGTCGCTGCGTGCCTGCAGTACGAGGGCTCCCTGGCCCGCCGCCGGGGTCATCGTCTCCGCCGGGATCGCGAATGACGCCTCGCTCTCACGGCCGAGCCGGCGCAACCCGGCCGCGGCGAGGACGATCGCGTCGAGCTCCCCCTCGCCCAGCTTGCGCAGGCGGGTGTCGACGTTGCCGTGCAGCTCACCCACCTCCAGGTCGGGCCGCGCGGCGAGCAGCTGGGCACGGCGGCGCAGGCTGGCGGTGCCAACTCGGGCACCCTCCGGCACGTCATCGAGTGAGCCACCCACGCCGATCCACACATCAGCCGGATCCTCCCGCACCGGCACCGCCGCGATGACCAGCCCCTCGGGCATTTCTGCGGGCACATCCTTGGCCGAGTGAACGCCAATCTCGGCGTCGCCCTCGAGCAGGGCTCGCTCAACCCCGCGCACGAAGCGCGCCTTGTCGCCGACCTCGCCATCGGAGGAGACCTCGACCAGCTCAGCTCCACCCAGTATCTCTGCCACCTGGCCGGCCTGGGCCAACGCAAGCGCGCTGCCTCTCGTGGCGAGGCGCAACGCCATTCGCCTCTCAGCCCGGTTGGCCTTTGCGGCGCTTCGACAGGTCGGTGACCTCGGCGCCGCCCGCCTCGCCTTCCGGCTCAGTCTCCACGTCCAACCCAAACAGCTCCCGCAGCGCGCTCACATACAGGTAAGCCTCGTCGCTGCCTGCCGAGCGCTTCATCCGCAGGGTCGGCTCGTGCAGGAGACGCGAGGTGATCGCTTTCGCCATTGCCGTCAGCCGCTCGCGGTCCGCCTCGCCGAGGCTCTCCCAGCGTCCCTCGTTCTCGGCGAGGACGCGGGCGACGATCTCGTCGCCGCGCTCGCGCAGCGAGGCGATCGTCGGTACGACCTCCAGTGACGCCAGCCAGCGCTCGAAGCGGTCCAGCTCGGCGGAGAGGATCGGCTCGGCCCGTCGCGCCTCGCCCTCGCGGCCGCTGGCGTTGCGCTCGACGATCTGCTGTACGTCGTCGATGTCGTGCAGGCTGACACCGGCGACCTCGCGGCACTCGGGCTCGATGTCGCGCGGCACGGCGATGTCGACCAACAGCAGGGGCCGCCCGGAGCGTGTCTCCATCACCTGCGTCAGCCCGTCGCGCTCGACGATGTGGTGGGGCGAGTTGGTCGCCGAGACGACGATGTCGGCGGCTTTGAGCTGCTCGGGCAGCTCCTCGAAGCGGACCGCCTCGCCATGGAAGCGTTGTGCCAGGCCGATTGCGCGGTCGTAGTGGCGGTTGGCGACGAAGACGCTCTCGGCGCCGCGGGCGACCAGCGCTTTGGCGACGAGCTCGGCGGTCTCGCCGGCGCCGATCACCAGCACCCGCTTCTCGCCCAGGTCGCCGAGCGTGCGCCGCGCCAGCTCGACTGCAACCGAGGGGATCGAGACGCCCTTCTCGCCGACGGCGGTCTCCTCGCGAACCCGGCCGCCGGCGGCGAGGGCGCCGCGGAAGAGGCGGTTGAGAATTGGCCCGGTTGCTCCCTCGACCAACGCCAGCTCGTAGGCGCGTTTGACCTGCCCTTGGATCTCGGCCTCGCCGACGATCATCGAGTCGAGCCCGGCGGTGACGCGGAAGAGGTGGTGGGCGGCGTCGCCGGCGCGCAGGGAGTAGAGGTGGCCGAGCAGCTCGGTGGGGCGGATCTCCGCCTGGCGGGTGAGCACGCCCAGTGCCTCCGACTCGGCTTCGACTGCATCGGAGACGATCAGGTAGAGCTCCGTTCGGTTGCAGGTCGATATCGCCGCCGCCTCGTGGATGCCCTCGACGGCGGTCAGCTCGTGCAGGGCGCCTACGGCGCGGCCCTCGGTCAGCGAGAGGCGCTCGCGAAGGTCGAGCGGCGCCGTCTTGTGCGAGACGCCGAGGGCGAGGAGCTCACTCATACGGCGTCGCCTCCTCTGCTCCCGTGAGGGGTCAAAGAATCAGATATGGATGACCCCTCACTCCCGCGTCCGGGGGCGACTTGGTCTCCGTTGACTCGGCTCTCGGCAAATCCGGCCAATTCGCGCAATTCTTTCTCGATCCTCTGGACTTTCGCCGCCATGATCGCCACGTAGACGACGATCAGGGCGAGGAAGACGACGTAGGCGCCGGCGACGTACTTGCCGGCCTCGTCGAGCGGCAGGGCGGGGGTGGCGGCGAGCAGGGTGAGCATCAACTCACCTCCGGGGCGACGCGGGAGCGGCCGCCCGGCACCGGAGCGTCGAGGGCACGGCGCAGCCGCTTGAGCTGCCCCGAGGCGCTCTTCGCGGTCAGCTCGAACTTGACCAGGGTCACCCAGAGCAGGCCGATCGCCGCCAGGCTGACGAGGAAGGTGAACATCATCTCGCCCGGCAAGCCGCCGTTGGCGGTGCCAAAGGTGCGCGGGTGGACGAGGCTCTCCGCCATCCGCACCGCCATGAAGTTGAGCGGTACGAAGGCCCCCGCCGTGATCGCGAAGACCGAGGCGTAGCGCGCCTGGCGCTCGCGGTCCTCGATCGCGTACCGGAACGGGTAGTAGGTCGCGTACATCAGGAAGACGATCAGGAAGCTGACCAGGGTCGGCTCGTCCCAGACCCACCAGTGCCCCCAGGAGGCCTTGGCCCAGATTGAGCCGGTGATCAGCACGGCGACGCCGAAGATCACCGACATGTGGATCGAGACGTAGGAGTAGGCGTCCCAGCGCCCCTCGCCGCTGCGCAGGTGGAGGATCGCGAAGACGCCGCCGACCACGAAGCCGATCAGCGCGACGATCGCCAGCGGCACGTGCAGGTAGAAGATCTTCTGGATGAAGCCCTGGTCGGCGTCGAGCGGCGCGTAGAAGAAGACCAGCGAGAACGACGCGACAAGCGCCGCGACGGTCGCGATCGAGAGTGGTCTCAGGCCTTTGCCGTACATGCTCGTGGCGCGGTGGGAGGGGTTGGGTGCCTCAGTCCTCCAGCAGGAAGTCGAACACCGCGTATCCGACCAGGAGGAAGATCAAATCGTATAGGCCGAGCACCGTCAGCCAGGTGCCGAAGCGGTGGTAACCGGGACCGCCCAGGGCGAGAAGGGGCTCGATCGCGCCGGTCGCGGCAATCGAGAGCGGCACCACGAGGGGGAGCAGGACGAGCGGCGTCAGCAGGTCGCGGGCGCGCGAGTTGACCGCCATCGAGGAGATCAGCGTGCCGGTCGCGGCGAGGCCGAGGTCGGCGAGCAGGAGGACGAGGACGAGCGGCGGCAGCGCCGCGGCCGAGTCGAGGAAGAAGATCGCGAAGATCGGTACGACGATCAGCTCCAGCACCACCAGGTAGGTGAGCAGGGCGGCCGCCTTGGCGGCGAACAGCGCGGTGCGGTCGATCGGGGCGAGGCGTATCGCGTCGAAGCCGCCCTCCTCGCGCTCGGCGACGAAGAGGCGGTTGATGCCGAGGATCGCGGCGAAGAGCACGGTCACCCAAAGCACGCCGGCGGCGAGGTCGCCCGAGAGCGCGGTGCGGTCGAGGCCGAAGCGGAAGATGACGAAGGTGGTCACCGCGAAGAGCGCCATCGCCGGCAGCGACTGCAGGGTGCGCAGCTCGGCCCGCAGATCCTTGCCGAGGATTGCCGCGAAAGCGAGGTGCGACGGGGTCACGCGACCGCCACCCGGCCGCCGGCGCCGAGCCGCAGCACCTGGTCGGCGTCGGGCAGCGCCCGCTCGGGGTCGTGGGTGACGAGGACCCGCGTACGTCCCTCGGCGGGCCCGATCAGCTCGCGAGCCAGCTCCCGCCCCTCGGCGTCGAGGTTCGAGTCGGGCTCGTCGAGCAGCAGCAGCTCCGGCTCGTGCAGGACGCAGCGGCAGATCGCGAGGCGCTGGCGCATCCCCGCCGAGAGCTCGGCGACGTGCTGCTCGGCGCGACGCTCCATCCCGACGGCGGCGAGCAGAGCGTCGATCCGCGCCTCGGCCTCGACGGCGCTCAACCCGTGCAGCTTGGCGTGAAAGCGCAGGTTCTCGCGGCCGCTGAGATCTCGGTAGAGCAGCGCATCGTGGCCGAGGAAGCCGATCCGGCCGCGCACCTTCCATGCTTCGCCGGGCAGGCGGGCGCCCAGCACGCGTACCTCGCCGCTCCCCGGCCGCAGCAGCGTGGCGAGGATGCGCAGCAGCGTCGTCTTGCCGGCGCCGTTCGGTCCCAACACGACGAGCGACTCGCCAGCCGCCAGCTCGAAGCCGACCCCGTCGAGTGCCGGGAGCTCACCGAAATCGCGTCGCAGGCCGGCCACCGCGATTGCGTTTTCGTCCGAGCGGGTGGCCACGCGCATGATTCTCCCCCAGGCCGCCGATCACCGATGTTTCCTTGCCAGACGGCGGAAAGACAGCTATATTTCTAAAAAATGTTGCACTTTCATTTGGTTTCCGTCGACTTCATCTCGCCTAGGGCCTCATGACACCACCGCGCTCACGTGCCGCCCAAGCCCAGGCCCTAGAGCCGAGCTGGGAGATGCCGCGGGGGCGCCATCGACTGCCGCGGGAGGTCACGGAGCAGCACCAGCGCGACAGGTTGATCGCCGGCGTCGCCACCGCGATCGCCGAGCACAGCTACCGCGACCTCACGGTCGCGCACGTGATCGCGACGGCGGGAGTCTCGCGGGCCACCTTCTACAGGAACTTCGAGAACGGGGAGGAAGCGGTCCTCGCCGCCCACGAGGCGATCTTCGAACGCTTTCTTGGCCTCGTCTTCCGCGCCTGCAACGCGGCCTCGGAATGGCCGCTCAAGGTCAAGTCGGTGATCGAGGCGGCGCTCGATTACGCCGCCGCGGAGCCGGCGCAGGTCGGTCTCCTCACCATCGATCCGCTCTCGGCCGACGTCGAGCTGACGCAGCGGGTGCTCGCCTCCACCGAGCACCTGGCCGCGCTGCTCAGCCGCGGCCGCTCGCTCAGCGAGGAGGCGGCGGCGTTGCCGGAGCTGACCGAGAAGTCGACGATCGGCGCGCTCACGGCGATCGTCTCCAGCCGCATCGCCAACGGCGAAGCGAAGCGGCTGCCAGAGCTGGCGCCGCAGCTGGTCGAGCTGGCCTTGACTCCCTACGTAGGCGCTGCTGAGGCAAAGCGGGTCGCCTACAAGTAAAAAACGGGCGGGTGCTTTTCCGCAGACCAGAGCGTCTCGGTGAAAGCCCCGGCGCGGAGTATTCTCAGCCCCATGCGGGCGTTACCGGGTCGAGCATCGCGAACTTCACTGACTCCCGGTGTCACCCGTGCGAACGTCAAAGAGGACCAGCGCCAGCGCATTCTGCGCGCGACCGGCGAGCTGGTCGCCGAACGCGGTTACCACGCGGTCACGGTCGAGCTGATCGTCAAGCACGCTCGGGTCAGCTTCAAGACCTTCTACGGCCACTTCGCCAACAAGGAGGAGTGCTTCGTCGAGCTCTTCGAAACCGTGATGGCGGAAGCCCGCGCGCGCATGGACGCCGCGGTCGAGCGCGAGCGCGCGAGCGGCGCGCCCTGGGCGCAGCAGGTTGCCGCCGCCCTGCGGGCGCTCTTCGACGTCTTCCTCGCCGACCCGTTGATCGCCCGCGCGTCGATCGTCGACGCGCCGACCGTCGGGCCCGTGATGATCGACCGCTACCAGCAGGCGATGAGCGGGTTGACGCCGCTGCTGCGCCAGGGTCGGGGGCTCGTCCCCAACGCCGGTGAGCTGCCGCCGACCCTCGAGGACACGCTCGCCGGCGGGCTGCTGTGGTCGGCCTACCAGCGTCTCATCGTCGGCGAGGTCGATCGGATCGAGACGCTGCTGCCCGACGCCGTTGTCTTCGTCCTGCGCCCCTATGTGGGTGAGCGGGAAGCGGCGAGGTGGGCGAAGTGGGCGGAGGACAGGCCCGTGGAAGAGGGGGAGGCCGCCGCGGCGGGGTCCTGACTACGCTTGATTCGTGGCTGCGCAGCGGGCTGATCGAGGGCAGGCGGATCGCGCCGAGCTTGGTCCCCTGCCGGGCGGGCACCACGGACTCTCCCGCGAGCAGGTCATGGAATCGCAGCGCGAGCGGCTTTTGGCCGGCATCGCGCAAGCGGTCGCCGCCAACGGGTATCGGGCGACGACGATCACCCAGATCGTCAAGGCGGCGTCGGTGTCGAGCCGCGCCTTCTATGAGCTCTTCGAGAGCAAGGAGGAATGCTTCCTCGAGGTGTTCGACGCCGTCGTCGCGCACCTCGAGGATCTGGTGGTCGAGGCGGTGCGAGAGGAGCCCGACTGGCCGCACCAGGTGGTCGCCGCGCTGGGCGCGGCGCTCCGCTTCTTCACCGCAGAGCCCGACCTCGCGCGCCTCTGTGTGGTTGAGCCGGTCACCGCGACGCCCGTGATCGCGACCCGCTTCCGCGACGTTGTAATCGACAAGTCGCGTGCATTGAAGCCGGGCCGCCTCGAGCGCGCAGAGGCCGAGGAGCTGCCCGATTCGACCGAGGACTCGCTGCTCGGCGGTCTGATCGCGCTCGTCTCCCGCTCGATCCTCACCGGCAACGCCGACTCACTCGAGGATCTGTTGCCCGACCTTTTGGACTTCGTCCTCTCACCGTACCTCGGTCCCGAGGGCGCCAGGAGGATCGCAGCCGAGTTGGCCTGAAAGCAGCTCCTAGAGCCAAGTCATCCTCGTTCCCAACAAGGACGCACTGTATTCTGGAAAAGATCTCACTATCTTCAGAAAATTCTCCTTGACTCTGAACTAGACATCTGCTTTTCTAGAACGCGCTCACGCCGGACGGCGGGTGCACCACAGGGAAAACAGAGCGCCAGGGAGGCCGCCAGGGAAGCGGCCGGCAGGGGCTCGAGGGACAAGGAGAGAGCTACGTGAGACGCAAGTCGAAGGCATCGTCCGCGACCGCCGCAGCGAGCACGGGAACGACCCGAGCCCGCCGCACGATGTTCGGTCTGGCTTGCCTCTGCGTCCTCGGCCTCGCGGCCTTCCTTGGGAGCAGTGCGTCCTCGGCTGGCGCCGCCGAAGCCTTCCCCGGCCAGGGCTTCCTGCCCGACAACCGCGCTTGGGAGATGGTCTCCCCTCCCGATAAGGCGGGCGGCAACGTCATCAGCGAGTCCTCGGTGACGCATGCCGCGGTCGACGGCAACGCGGTCACCCTCGCCTCCCTGCTCGGCTTCAACACCGACGTCAAAGGAACCTTCATCAACGTCGACTACATGGCCCAGCGCTTGGGTCAGCCCGGCACCAGCGGCTGGTCGACCCACTCGATCACGCCGAAGCTGCCCCCGGGCAACCCGCTTTCCCTCCTCACCCAAAACACCTCACTCTTTTACGCCGAATTCACGCCCGATCTCTCACACGCCGTCTACAAGTCCTGGCGGCCACTGACCGAAGCGCCGAACTCCGCTCCAGTGAGCAACCTCTACGTGCGCGGCGACCTGCGCCAGCCCGACGGCGCCTCGAACCAGCTGCTGAGCGATGCCTACGCGCCGCTGCCGTCGCTGCTCGAACCGTTCCTTGGGCCCTCGATCTCCCCCTTTATCTATCTCACCCTCTATCCCACTCCGGTTGGCGCCTCGACCGACCTCAGCCACGTCATCTTCGAGTCGAAGCTGCCGCTGAGCGAAGACGCCCAATTCACCTTCGCCCCCAACCTCTACGAAAGCACCGGCGGCGTGCCGCGTCTCGTCGGCCGCGTTCCGGCTGACCCCGCGACCTTCTGCGACGACGCCGAGGGCCCCGCCTGCGAAGCGGCGCCGAGCTCCCAGGTCGGCCTGGGAGGGTTGAGCACCCGCTATTACAACGAACGTGTCATCTCGCGCGACGGCTCGCGCGTCTTCTTCCAGGCGCCAGCAGCTTTCGCGGGCGGCAAGATCTACCTGCGCGAAGACGGCAGTCGCACCTACCAGCTGAACGCCTCCGAGAAGGAGACGGCGGAGTCGCCGCAGATCGCCCAGTTCAAGGACGCCTCCAGCGATGGCTCACGCGCTTTCTTCATGACCTCAGAGGGCCTGGTCGAAGGAGATGACGACGGCAAACCCGACCTCTACATGTATGAGGTCGAAAAGCCCGAGGGCAAACGGCTGACGCTCCTCTCGGTCGACAACGAACCGTCCGACACCGGCCCCGTCACTGCAGTGGTCGGCGCCAGCGCTGACGGCCACTCCATCTACTTCACCACCGAATTAGACCAACTGGTCGCAGGCGAACCGACGCTCTTCGGGTTCGGCCTGTACCACTGGCACGACGGCCAGATCTCCTACCTCGGCTACTTCAGCACGGCTGGAGTAGTCGGCGGATCGAACGGACTCAACGGTCCTGAGGTCAGCTGGAACGGCCCCGCCAACTCCGCAAGGCTCACCCCCGACGGCCGCCACATGCTGTTCATGACGCAGAACAGTGAAGGCTTCACTGGCCGCGGCGGCTTCGCCGGCTACGACCAAGCCAACCGCAAAGAGCTATTCCTTTACAGCGCCGACAGCGGCAAGCTGGAGTGCGCCTCATGCAACCCCACCGGCGCTTCGGCGACCGCGGATGCACTCAACAACATCTTCACGACCGAAGGCGCCGCGGAAGCGCATCGCACCCCGCACCTCAGCCACGCCCTCTCTAAGGACGGCCGCTACGTCTTCTTCTCGACCGCCGAAGCGCTGGTGCCGGGAGACAGCAACGGCACCTGGGATGCCTACGTCTATGACAGTCAAAGCGGCAAACCGCGCCTGCTCTCCAGCGGCGAGGACAAAGAACCCTCCTACTTCATGGATGCCTCCGACGATGGCCGCGACGTCTTCATCTCGACCGCAGAGCCGCTGAGCGGCTGGGACGTCGACCGCAGCTATGACCTCTACGACGCCCGAGTGGGCGGCGGCTTCGCAGAGCCCCAGCCCGAGCCTCCGGCCTGCCAGGGAGACGCCTGCCAGCCGCTGCCGACCCAGCTGAACGACCCGACGCCCGCCTCCTCCTCCTTCACCGGACCGGGCGATCCCAACAAGGCTCACAGGAAGAAGCGTCACGCTCGCAAGCACCACAAACGCAAGCGCCACCAGCGGGCGGCGAAGCAGCACAGGCGAGAGGCGAAACGAGACGCAAAGAACGACCGGAGGGCCAGCCGATGAACGCCGCAAAGCACCCGAATCTGAAGACCGGCCGCATCCTCGGCGCCCTCCTAGCGGCGATCGCCCTCCTGGCGGCTGGGCCGGCCGGCGCCTCTGCGGCCGACCAGTTAAGACTCAGTTCGGCCGCGGCTACGACCGTCGCGCCGGGTGACGGCGATGCCTCCACGGCCGAGCTGGGCTACCGGATGTTGTTGGAAGACCCCACCGCTAACAGTGCCGACGGCTCGGTCGAAGCGCTCCACGTCAAAGGAACCCTCCCCCCGGGGATCACCTTCGTCGGCGTCTTGGGGGTCAACGCCTCTTGGAACTGTCCGACGACGAACGTCGGCGACTCCTCCTTCGACTGCGAAAGCACCCACTTCCTCGGGGGCTACGACGCGGAGCCGTTCAAGCTCGAAACCTCGGTCTCCGCCGCCGCAAGCGGCGTGCTGACCGCCTTCTTCGAATTCTCCGGCGGTGGTCCAGGGTTCGCCCCGGGCACCACGGCTAACCCGACGCTCGTCACGACGCTGGCGCCGCACTTCGGCATTGACGCATTCGAGGCGAAGCTCACCGGACCCGGCGGCAACGCCTACACCCAGGCGGGCGGCCATCCCGACACCTTCGTCGTGACCCTGAAAGTCAATACCCGCACCGATCCCGATCCCCAGTACGGCGACGTCACCCCGGTCGAGGCGATGCGCGACTCCTTCGCCGACCTGCCGCCGGGTCTCGTCGCGGTGCCCGCCACGGTTGGCGAGTGCACGCTGCTGCAACTGAGTCACAGCTTTGGCCCCGCCCCGAAGCCGCTCTGCCCGTCGAGCTCACAGGTCGGCGCGGCCGCGGTTTTCCACAACGGCGGCCGTGGCGTGTTCGGCAATCTCCGCCTGCCGCTCTTCAACCTGACGCCGCCGCCCGGCATGCCCGCCCGTTTCGGCTTCAACTTCGCCGGCACGCCGGTGATCGTCGACAGCAAGCTGCGCTCCGACGGCGACTACGGCATAACCGCGGCGCTGCAGCAGGTCTCAGAGGCCCTGACCGTGATCGGCGGCAACTTCGAACTGTGGGGCAACCCGGCGTCCCCCGTCCACGACTCCGAACGCGCCTGCCCCGGTGCGGACAGCCCCTTCCTGCTCGGCCAGACCTGCGCAGGCAGCGGCTCTGAGGTCCCCTTCCTGCGTATGCCGACCCGCTGCACCCAGAGTCTCGACTGGAGCGCCAGCGTGGACTCCTGGGTCAACCCCGGAGCGCGCAGGGCGGACGGCCGCCCGCTGCAGGGCGACCCACGCTGGGTGCATGCCTCCAGTGCCCTGCACGACCCGCCCGGCTACCCCTTCAACCCCGTAGACCCGAGCACGCCCTGGGGCGCACCGCGCGAAGTCGAAGGCTGCGAGAAAGTCCCGGTCAAGGGCAAACTCACCGCAATCCCGACCACGCTCGACACCGAGTCCTCCTCCGGCCTTGCCGTGCACGTCGAGGTGCCCAACCCGGGCCTTGAAAACCCGACCGGCATCTCGAGCTCTGACATCAAAGACGTGAAGCTCACCCTGCCTCAAGGGGTGACGATCAACCCAAGCCAGGCGTCGGGCCTCGGAGTCTGCTCACCGGCTCAGTATGAGAGCAGTCAACTGAGCTTTCACCCCGACGGACAGCACGGCTGCCCGGCGGACTCAAAGGTCGGCGCCGTCTCGGTCAAAACCCCGCTGCTCGAGGAAGAAATCAAAGGCAACGTCTACGTCGCCAAGCCCTACGACAACCCCTTCGACTCACTCCTAGCCCTCTACGTAGTCTTCGAAAACCCCGAGCGCGGAATCCTCGTCAAGCTGCCGGGAGAACTGAGGACCAACGAACAGACCGGCCAGATCGAAGCCGAGTTCGACGACATCCCCCAGATGCCGTTTGAGACCTTCGACTTCAAGTTCAGGGAGGGAGCGCGGGCGCCGCTCGTAACGCCTCCCACCTGTGGGACCTATGAGAACGAGGCGGTCTTCACGCCTTGGTCCGATCCAAGCCACAAGATCACGAGCAAGAGCACCTTCCAGATCATCCGCGGGGTCGGCGGTGGGCCCTGCCCACCGAACGCAACTCCCGGCTTTAAGCCCCGCTTCAGCGCCGGCTCGATCAACAACAACGCTGGCGCCTACTCGCCTTTCAACATGCGCATCCAGCGAAACGACGGCGAACAGGACATGACTCGGTTCTCGGCCACCCTGCCGCCTGGTGTTCTCGGCAAGCTCGCCGGGATTTCCAAATGCCCACAAAGCGCGATCGCATTGGCCAAATCAAAGGAAGGCCTCGAGGAGATCGCAAGCCCCTCATGCCCAGCCAACTCAGCGATTGGCAGAAGCATCGTCGGAGCGGGCGTCGGCTCGGTCCTCACCTACGTCCCGGGCAAGGTCTACCTCGGTGGGCCGTTCAACGGCAGGCCTCTGAGCGTGATCGCGATCACGCCTGTTGTGGCAGGGCCTTTCGATGTAGGCACGGTCGCAGTCCAAGAGGCGCTGACCTTGAACCCGAAGACCGCAGAAGTGGAAGTTGACGGCTCTGCCTCTGACCCAATTCCCCACATCCTCAAGGGGATACCGGCGAAGCTCAGGGACCTACGCGTCTACGTCGACAGGGACAAGTTCACCTTGAACCCGACCTCATGCGATCCAAGCGCAACTGACGCCGAGCTCTTTGGGGGAGGAGGCAATGCCTTCACCTCAACCGATGATGTGCCGGTATTGCTCCAAGACCGCTTCCAAGCCGCAAGCTGCGCAAGCCTTGGCTTCAAACCGAAGCTCGGTCTGAAGCTGAAGGGCGGCACCAAGCGAGGTGGCCACCCAGGCCTAACCGCCACCTACAGGCCAAGGAAAGGCGATGCGAATGTGGAGGGGCTTGTGGTCCGCCTACCGCGTTCAGCATTCCTCGATCAGGCCCACATCAGAACGATCTGCACCAGAGTTCAGTTCGCAGCTGACAGCTGCCCCAAAGGCGCCCAATACGGCTACATCAAAGCCTGGACCCCATTGCTCGAGGATCCCCTGCAAGGACCTGTCTGGCTCCGCTCCTCAAACCACAAGCTCCCGGACCTGGTCTTTGACCTGCATGGCCTCGTTGACATCGAGGTCGCAACCCGCATTGACTCAGTCAGAGGCGGAGTCAGGGCTTCTGTTGATCAGATCCCAGATGCACCGCTATCCAAAGTGGTCTTGCGAATGCAAGGCGCCAAAAAGGGCCTGATCGTCAACAGCAGGAACCTCTGTGGCTCTACTAACAGGGCCAATGTGCAGTCAGATGGGCAGAACGGGAAGCTCAGTGACTTCAACCCGGTGATGCGGGCGCAGTGTGGGAAGGGGCGGAAGCGCTGACGCCGGCCCTGCTCAGCGGCGCTTGCGCAGAGTGCGGGCGCCGACCTTGAGCAGTGGGCCGGTGCCCTCGCGCAGGGCTTGGGTCCGGGCCGCGCCCTTGCCGTAGAGGATCTTCGCCGAGGCGCGCACCGCTTCTCCCAGGGTCTGGTCGTAGGGGTGCCACCAGAAGTCGCGGGTTAGGCCCGGCTCCCAGGCGTTCATCTTGACGTTGACGCACTCGTAGAAGCCGAATTTGGAGTGCGAGCGGCCGACGCCGGAGTCTTTGACGCCGCCCCAGGCGCACTGGCAGGCGCCGTGGCTGAAGGAGTGGTCGTTGACCCAGACCATGCCCGACTCGATCCGCCGCGCGATCCGCGCGCCCTTCTGGCGGTCCCTGGTCCAGACCGAGGCGCCGAGGCCGAACTCGGAGTCGTTGGCGAGGTCGATCGCCTCCTGCTCGGAGTCGACGACGACGATCGGCAGGACCGGGCCGAAGACCTCCTCGTTCATGATCCGCATCTTGTGCGTGACCCCGGTCAGCACGGTCGGGGCGATGTATTTGTCGGAGAGGCCTGCGACCGGGGTGGGCCCCCCGCAGAGCTTGGTGGCGCCGGAGGCGACCGCGTCCTCGATCAGGTCGACGACGATGTCGTACTGGCCCGGCGAGGTCATCGGGCCGATCTCCGTCTCCCACTCGATCGGGTTGCCGAGTCGCAGCTTCTGTGCCTCGCGGGCGACGCCCTCGACGAAGCGGTCGGCGACCTCGCGCATCACGTAGACGCGCTCGATCCCCGAGCAGGTCTGGCCGGCGTTGGCGAAGCCGCCCCAGACGGCGCCGGAGATCGCGTTGTCGAGGCCGGCGTCGGCGCAGACGATCATCGGGTCCTTGCCGCCGAGCTCGAGCACCGAGCCCTTGAGCTGCTTCGCGCAGACTTCGCCGACCACCCGGCCGACGTCAACTGAACCGGTGAAGAAGATCTTGCCGGCGCTCGATTTGGCCAACGCGTCGCCGACCGTGCCGCCGCCGTGGACGACGCGGACCAGGCCCTCGGGCAGGCCGCCCTTCTCGAAGACGCGGCGGATCGCCTCGCCGAGCAGCGGCGTCAGGCTGGCCGGCTTGAGCACGACGCCGTTGCCGGCCATCAGCGCGATCGCCACCTCGCCGAAGGGGATCGACCAGGGGTAGTTCCAGGGTGCGATCACGCCGACGACGCCGATCGGCTCGTAGGTGAAGCGCGATTTCTTGCTCGCCAGGAAGGCCTGGCTCATCCGCACCTTCTCGTCAGCGAGGATCCTGGGGCCGGCCTTGGCGCACCAGTGCAGCGCGTCGACGGTCGGCAGCAGCTCCATCGTGTAGGCCTCGGCGCGAGGCTTGCCCTGCTCGGAGACGAGCAGTTCGGCGAGCTCGTCGATGTCGTCGAGCAGGGCGTCAGCGGCGCGCTTCAGGTAGGCGCCGCGGGTCTTCAGGTCGAGCTCGGCCCAGGCGGGCTGGATGCGGGCTACGTCGTCGACGACTGCCTGGACCTGGTCCGGGGTGATCGTGGCTACGGAGCCGACCAGCTCTCCGGTGGCGGGGTTGAAGGACTCGAGCGTGGACTGGGCGGCTTGGGGCTGCGTGGCGATCTCCATAGGGGCGATTGTAGGTGGTGTGAGTCCCGTCGAAGCGCCGACAACTGCCGCGGTCATACTCGGCGCAATGCCCGAGCGCCTGTTTGGAAGCGACGAAGACCGCCCAGTTGAAGCGGTAGCTGCTGACGCACCTTTGGCCGTCCGTATGCGACCGCGGAGTTTGGCTGAGCTTGTTGGGCAGGAGCATGTGCTCGCCGAGGGGTCGGCGCTGAGGACTGCGATCGAAAGTGGGCACCCGCACTCGGCGATCCTCTACGGGCCGCCGGGGTCGGGGAAGACGACGCTGGCTCGGATCGCGGCTGCTGCGGCCGACGGGGCGTTTGAGGAGCAGTCCGCCGTCAATGCTGGGAAAGCCGAGATCCGTGGGGTGATCGAGCGGGCTCGGGAGCGGCGCGGGGCCAACGGGCGGCACACCGTCTTGTTTCTGGATGAGATCCACCGCTTCAACAAGGCCCAGCAGGATGCGCTCCTGCCGGCGGTCGAGGAGGGGTTGCTGACGTTGATCGGGGCGACCACCGAGAACCCGTACTTCGAGGTCAACTCGGCGCTCCTCTCTCGCTGCCAGATCTATGAGCTGCGGCCGCTCTCGGCTGAGCAGGTGGAAGAGCTGCTGCGGCGGGCGTTGGCCGACCCCGAGCGCGGGCTGGCCGAGCCGCCGCCGGTCGAGGACGCGGCGCTCGAGATGCTCGCGCACCGCTCCGGCGGCGACGCCCGCGTCGCCCTCTCTGCGCTGGAGCGGGCGGTCGAGCGCGCATCCGACCTTCACCCCCCTGGAGGTGGGTCAAGGTCGGATGCGATCGACGTCGCCGCGGTCGAGGACGCGCTGCAGAAAAAGGCGCTCGACTACGACCGCGAGGGGGATCGTCACTACGACTTCGTCTCGGCCTGGATCAAGGCCACGCGCGGCTCAGACGTCGACGCCTCGCTCTACTACCTGGCGGTGATGCTCGAGGGCGGTGAGGACCCGCGCTTCATCGCCCGCCGCATGGTCATCCTCGCCTCCGAGGACGTCGGCAACGCCGACCCGCAGGCGCTGCTGGTCGCCGACGCCGCGGCCCGCGCGGTCGACCGGGTCGGCCTGCCCGAGTGCGCGCTCAACCTCGCCCAAGCCGCCGTCTACCTCGCCCTGGCGCCGAAGTCGAACGCCTCCTACAAAGCCCTGGGGCGAGCCCGGGCCGAGGTCCGCGAGAACGGCGCCAAGACGCCGCCGGACTACCTGCGCGACGCGCACTACCCCGGCGCGGCCAAGCTGGGGCGGGGCGAGGGCTACCGCTACGCGCACGACCAGCCGGGAGGCATCAGCGACCAGCCGCTGATGCCGCCGGGCCTCGAGGAACTGCGGTTCTATGCACCCACCGATCGCGGCTTCGAGGAGGAGCTGGGTCGGCGCCTGGAGGCGCTCCGCAAGCGGCTTTCAGGCGGGCCGCCAGAGCGCTAGTCGCAAGCGCAACTTCCCCGTAGACGCAGTGTTTCAATGGGCGGCTTTCCAAGCTAGAGCCAGGGAGAGCCGACACACCGGCCGGAGGCCTGGACTGGGGGTCTCCGGCCGGGAGTTAAAAGGGGAATCAGGGGGGACCGACGACCGCGCGCTTATTCCGCGGTCGTCGGCGTGAGCGGGCCCGTCGGGCGAGACGGCGCTAGGGTCTACGGCGATGGCCTCCCAGCCGCGGCTCGTCCTCCACTCGGTCCCGTTCTCGCACCCGGTTCTCGCCGTGAGCACGGCGCTCGACCGGCTCGGCTACGAGTACGAGACGGTCGAACTCGTTACCGGCCAGCAGGCGGAGGAGGTCGAAAAGGTCTACGGCGAGGGACGCCGCACCGTCCCGGGACTGCTCGTCGACGACGAGCCGGTGCACGGCACCGCCCCGATCTTCGCGCGCCTCGACGCGCTGAATCCCGACGCCGGCCTCTATCCGGCGGCGCTCGCCGAGCAGATCCGCGAGATCGAGCCCGGGCTCGCCGAGAACATCCAGATGAGCGCCCGCGTGCTCGTCTTCGGCGCGATGCACTTCCGGCCCGAGTCGATGGGGACGTTCGCGGGCATCGAGCAGCTCGATCCGGGCGGCGTCGATTTCGCGATCAAGTCGATGCGCGCGGCCTGGCGCTACCTGGGGATCACCGCCGAGCGCGCTCACGCCACCCTGCAGGAGCTGCCCGGCCAGCTCGACGCCGTCGACGCCCTGCTCGATGCGGGCGCGATCGGCGGCGATCAGCCGACCGCCGCCGACTTCCAGCTCGGCTCCTCGCTGCACCTGCTCGTCCAGATCGGCGACGTCCGCCCGCTGGTCGAGGAGCGGCCGGCGGCACGGCTCCTCTCTCTGTTCGAGCCCGGCAAGGGGAACGTCTCGGCGGGCGCCTTCCCGCCCGGCTGGGTTCCCGCGCCTCGGTCCTGAGCTGCACCCCGGCGCCCAGGCGGGCGCGTCTCTATCGTCTGGTCCGTGAGTCGAGAAGCTGAGACTCGGAGGCATGGCGCTGCGCAACGGCCTGCTTATCCACGGGCCGACGCACTGGGCCGCCGCCGTCCGCGACAAGGACGGGCAGGTGGTCGTGGCCTCTGAGCGGAAACCCGAGCTGGCGCCGAAGCTGGCGGGAAAAGTCCCCGGTCTGCGCGGGCCGCTGAAACTGCTCGAGGCGATGGCGGTTTTGCCGCTGGTTCGGCGGCGGATGCCCGCTGCGCGCCTCCCCTTCGAGGACTGGAAGGTCGTTGCCGCCGTCGGCACGACGCTCGTCACCACTGCCATCTTGCGGCGCAGGATGGCGAGCGGCGCATTGCGTGAGGGAATCGTGCAGGTGCTTGGCGCCGCGCCAGCGGTCATCGCGCTCACCGACCGCGACCTGGCTGCCTACCACGGGGTCGAGCACAAGGCGATCGCCGCCTATGAGCAGGGGGTCGAGGATCCGGCCACGGTGCCGAAGGAGCACGATCGCTGCGGTTCGAACCTGATCACGCCGATGATGCTGCTCTCCGCTGGAGGGACGGTGTTGCTCGAGCGGCTGGTCGAGCGGCCGAGCCCGCTGGCCCGCGCCATCGTCGGCCTCGGCGGCGCCTCGATCGCAGTCGAGATGTTCGCTTGGAGCGATCGCAACCACGGCGCCCCGTTGGCCGAGGCGTTCCACACCCCCGGCCGCGAGATCCAGCGGCACCTGGCGACCAAGGAGCCGACGCCCGAGCAGCTCCAGGTCGGGATCGCCGCGCTGGCCGAGATCCTCCGGGTCGAGGGGCCGCAGAGCGGCGATGGCGAGCCCCCGCCCGCCACGTAGACTCCCGCCGATGTTCGGCAAGATCGACCACATCGGCGTCGCCGTCGAGGACATCGACGTCGCGCTGAAGCTCTATGCGGAGACCCTCGAGATGACCGTCGCCCACCGCGAGACGGTCGATGCCCAGGGGGTCGAGGCGGTGCTGCTCGACGTCGGCGACGGACACGTCGAGCTGATGCGCCCGCTGGCCCCCGACACGCCGGTCGGCAAGTTCCTCGGCCGCAAGGGGCCGAAGCTGCACCATGTCGCCTATGCGGTCGAGGACATCGACTCGACCCTGGAGAGGCTTGCCGCGGCCGGACTGGAGCTGATCGACGCCAAGGCGCGCCCCGGTATCCGCGGCAGCCGAGTGGCCTTCATTGCAGCCGCGCTCGACCGGCGGCGTGCTGACCGAGATCGTCGAATCGAGTGGAGAGGAGCACTGATGGCGGACGCGCAGAAGGTGGAGATCGGCTTCGAGGGCGGCCAGGTCGTCGCGGTCCGGCTCAGCGAGGACGAGCTGAAGGACCTGCGCAAGCAGGTCGAGAAGGGCGGCTGGCACGACGTCAAGACCGAGGACGGGATTCTCGCGGTCTACGTCGGCAAGGTTGCCTTCCTCCGCATCGACTCCGGCGCACACCAGGTCGGCTTCGGCCTCAACCGGCAGGACTGATGCGAGCCCGCAGGCTGCTCGGCGTTGCGGGACTGGCGACGCTGGGGGCGGCGCTGTGGTGGCGGAAGAACCCCTCCGCTTGTCCGTATGGGCAGCGGTTCTGGGTTGAAGCGCCACACCCGGTCGTCACCCGGGACCGCCTGCGCTCCGTCCTCGACGCCACAGCCGGGTGAGCGGGTGCTGGAGATCGGGCCGGGCACCGGCTACTACACGCTCGACATGGCCGAGTGGGTTGGCGCCGACGGGCGCGATCGAGATCTTCGACCTCCAGCAGGAGTTCCTCGATCACGTGATGGCCGCGCGCGGCGGAGCGGGGCTTGGCGAACGTCGTCCCGACCCAGGGGGACGCCACCGCCCTCCCTTACGAGGACGCCTCGATGGACGCCGTCGTCCTCACCGCGGTCCTCGGCGAGATCCCCGACCCGCTTGCGGCGATGCGCGAGATCCACCGCGTCCTCAAGCCCGACGGCCGCCTGATCGTCGGCGAGCTCTTCGGCGACCCCCACTTCACCACCCGCGCCAGCCTGCAGCGCCAATCCACCGAGGCCGGGCTCACCTTCGAGTCCCACTCGGGCAACTGGTTCGCCTACTTCGCCCGCTTGACCCCCGCCTGACAGCGCGGGCACCAGTAGGTGCGGCGGTTGGCGTCGCCTTGACCGCGGGCGGAAATCGGCGTGCCGCAGCTGGGGCAGGGTTGGCCGGCGCGGTGGTAGACGGTCCGGTCGGGGCGACCGCTTGCCACCGACTCCTGCATCAGCCGGCGGGCCGCTTCGAGGGTCGGGTGGAGCTCGTCGTTCGAGAGCTCGCCGATCGGGGACCAGGGATTCACATTTGCGGCGAAGCAAGCCTCGCTCTTGAAGATGTTGCCGATGCCCGCGACCAGGTGCTGATCGAGCAGGGCGTCGCCGAGCTCACGCTCTGGTGCGGCGCGGAAGGCGTCGGCGACTTCGCCGGCGTCGAAGCCAGGCGCGAGGATGTCGGGGCCGAGCCGCGCCAGCACCGGATCACGGCGTAGCCGGGAGGTGCTCAGGACGCGCAGGGTCGAACCGCCGAACTGGACCGCCTCAGTCTCCTTTGCGCTCAGGATCACCCAGGCGGCGGAAGCCGGCTTGCGCCAGCGCGTCCCCCGCCGGTAGAGGTGCCAAGAGCCGCCCATCCCCAGGTGGCTGTGCAGGACCAGCTCGCCAAAGTGGAGAAGCAGGTGCTTGCCATGCGACTCGACCCGCTCGAGACGCCGCCCGTCGAGGCGCTCGACTCCGGCGGCCCGCCCGCGTCCGTTACCTGCCCGGACGCACACTTCCTGATCGCCGATGCCCGCTTCGATCCGCCGAGCCGCGCGCAGAATCGTGTCGCCCTCCGCCATGGCTCAGATGCATAGCGAACGGCGGTAGCGGGGCGGCGCCGGGACGGGTGGGAGGTCTCGCCCCGGCGCCTGCCTGCTGCTAGCTGTTCTTACCCCCGCGACAGGCGGGGATGTTGAGCCGCAGGTTGTTTCGCTTCAGTCGCCTGCTGTTCTGGGCTTTCAGGTTGAGGAAGCCCGTGGTGGTCCGTCGCGAGCAGAGGTTGCGGGTGTTGACCAGCAGCCCCTTGCCACCGCCCTTCATGGTCAGGGTGAACTTCTTCACCGCCACATCCGGGGTATTGGAGAACACCGTCTTGAGGCGGCCGTGCTCGGAGCTGATCACCCCGCGCAGCCGGATGTTCACCTGGCCCTTCAGGTTGACCAGCAGGTCGGGCAACGGGTTGTCGGACGAGGTCAGGTAGACCGGCCCCTTGAGCTGCTTGTCGAGCAGGGGTGAGGTCGCCTTGGCGTTGCCGTAGATCGAGTTCTTCGGGCATTGGTTGGCGGCAAGCTGGACCCTCGTGCAGATGGTCTTGATGTGACTCTGATCGAGGATCGTCGCTCGCGGCAGGATGAACGCCGCCCGCCGCAGATTCGCGTCGCCTTTGCGGGCTTCGAGGATCGCCCGGAACTTCGGGTTGTCGGCGCGTTGCGTGTGGCCCTTGCCGCCGAGGATGCGAGCGAAGAACTTCGGTTTGAACTGGAGCGCCTTGCATTCGCTGGCGCGGAAGTCGCTCGATGGCTTCGTCTCGAACCAGCTCGCCGGGTTGGCCGGGTTGGCACCGCCGCCGAAGATCCCCGAACTGATCTGGAATGCCTGGCGACAGGTCGTCGGGTTGACGGTGAAGTTCTGCCGGTTGATCGAGACGTCGATCGAGCGGATGTCGAGCTTCACGCCCCCGAAGACGTAGGGGATGGGATCCGAGACGGCGTGGACTTCGGCCGTTTCGGGGTCGATGTTGAGCGCGGCACGAACGACCACCGTGCCCAGGTCATATGGGCCCGCCACGGCTGGCGTGATGAAGACCATGCTGATCGGAGCGCCTTTGTAGGGACCGGCGAGGTAGACCTTGCCGTCGGTTTTGAACGGAGCCGGCCCGGCGCCCGCGGCGATCCCGGTCGTACCGACCAGGCTGCTGGACGGACAGCTCGGGCTGGCGAGCTCGTCTTTGCCCGAGCGAGTGCTTGCGGCGGAGATGCTCGCCTCCGGGCAGTACTCGACGCCCTTCAGCTTGGCCACCATCCCGGGTGGCAGATTGACGTTCACCTGACGGATCTCCTGGGCTCCGTCGGGCCGGGTGATGTGCAGCTCCAGCGGACTGAAGGCGCCCGCTTTGGTGCTGCTCACTTTGGCGTTGTAGGTCGGGTTGAAGGGACGCTCTGCCAGGGTTTTCGGACAGGGCCCGCCGCCAGGCAAGGTGTCCAAGGTGAACTGAGGATTCGTGTCGGGCGACACTTCTTCGTTTGGTCGCGACCATGGGGTGAATTTCGACGTCGTGGTATGCGGCCCGCAGGTGTTCGGCGTGGTCAGCGCTCCCCGTGCTCCACCGTTGATGTGGACTTTGAACGAGTTGAACGGAGCCTGCGGGTTGTTCGGCACGACGACCGTCAGTTGACCAGTCTGCAGGTTCGGGAATACGTTTCCGACCAGCCTCACATTCACGCCGTAGCGGTCGTTGAAGGCGTGGATGAAGACCCGGAACTGGTTGCCGGAGGCGGGCACCTGGCTGGTGGGAGCGGCGACGTAGACGTCGCCGCCAAGCGGTTGGTCGAGGGCTTTGGTTTCAACCTCTACCGTGCCGATTTTCGAGGACTCGGGGCATTCGACCGGATCGTCGCTGCCCTGCTTGTACTGGGCGTCGGTGCACGGCGTCAGACCGTTTGCCAGCGACGGGTTGAGTCCCGCCCCTTCGGGCAACGTGACCTTCGCCGTCAGCAGGTGCGAGTTGGCCCGTTGGTTCGCTGCCAGCTGGTCGGGCATCTGCACGTCGACGGTGGACGGTTCGGGCGAGTCGGTCGAGCCGCTCGAGGACGCGGCGAGGTCGACGTTGAACGGCGTCGAGTCGCATTCGTCGACGCCGACTTCCGTCGTGTAGCTGGCGGTGTCTTCGGCCCCTTCCTGCGATCTGACGTGGAGGATCGTGGTCTGTCCGCCGGCGCAGTTGCTCGGCATGGTCAGGTAGTTGCCCGCGAAGCCGGGGGTGAAATTGCCGAGGAAGGTGAGGCGGGAGCCGACGATCGGTGGATGCGCGGGGGTCCCGTCGGGTGCGTGGATGTCGCTGATCGTGAATATGACGTGCTGGTCTTTGGGATCGAGGTCACCGACGATGATCGTCGGTTCACCGGGTGCGCTGGTCGGGAAGCCGACCATCGACGGCACGCCGTCGAATGGCACCAGGTTGAAGACGGGGAGTTTGGCCCGCACGTTGGCGCACCGGTCCGGAGCGGGGTCGGGGTTTATACAAGGGGGTTGCTGAGCGGCAACGGTTAAATAGTTGAAGCCGACCAGCGAGGCGGCCGGGCAGAGCGGCGCGGGTACCGCGCTCAGCTGTTCAACCGTGCACTTGACCGGCGTGGCCTCTGGATTGACCCCCAGGCCCTCCGGCGTGTCGACGACGATTTCTTTGACGAATTTATCGGGGAAGCCTTCCCCGAGCACCGCGCTCGGCAAGGTGTTCAGGGTGAAGTCGGTGATGCCGAAGTTCGGGTGGCCGGCCGACTGCGTGAACCATTTTTCCGGGGTGCTTTTATTGCACTGCCCCGGGTCCTCCGAAAGTGGGAAGAGTCCGGTGAGGGCGGCGGGTGGCGGCCCGATTTCCGCAGGCGTGTCGACGTTTTCTTTGCAGGTGATCGCTTCCCATTCCGCGATGCCGAATTCGGCCTGGGCGCTGGATGCTCCTACTGCGAGAACGAAAAATGCGGCGGTGAGCGCTAGCAGCCCAAGTGGGCTTCGCGAACCTCTCATATGACCTCTCCTCAAAAAAGACGGGTTTCAACTTTGAATTACCCGCCTCCCGCAGTTCAAAACGGTACAGCATGGAGCCCCCGGGCTCCAGGGGGGATAACTACGGATTGGACAAAGAGGTCCATAGCCGCTCCTCTGCCATGGCTACACGATTAGCCGCACTGTCGATCTGGCTCCATAGGTTGGGTTCCGGATCGTCGGATTCGCTGGCGGTATGGAATGCGTTGGCCAGATGGGTCCACGCGGCAGCCGCGTCGGCGGCGAGGGGCGCCTCGGGGCGGCCCACCTCCTCGAGGAAGCGGGCGTACATGAGGCGGAAGGCGCCGCCGCCGGTCCCGCGCCGCTCGATCACCTGGTAGCCGAAGCGGGCACACCACTGCCAGTCCTCGACGACCTCGGGCCAGAAACCGGCCTCCTCGGCGAGCCGGCGCACGGCGTCGAGCCCGGAGAAGCCGCGGAACTCCGGCTCGACCATCGCCCGCGCCGCCCGCTCGATCGCCGCCGGCACGGCATCGCGCAGGCGCTCCGGCGAGACCTCGCCGGTGACGGTGAACATGTGGCCGGAGAGCGGGTAGGCGGGGTGCTCGCTGTGGCGTGCCTTGTCGAGGTTCTCGAGTCGGGTCGTCTGCAGCTCCTCGAAACCGGTGTCGGAGAGGTGGGCCAGCTCGTCGTCGTAGCCGGCGAGGACGACGGCGTGGCCCGGGAAGTGGGCCGAGTTGCCGTAGTGGTCGAGGTAGTAGAGGTCGGTGAGCAGGAGAACCGGCCTGCCGGCGTCGACCTCGGCACGGGCCGCCGGCCAGGCGCCGTCGTCGCCGCGCTCGAAGGTGCGCAGCTCCAGCGTCGCCCCGGTCAGCTCGTCGAAGTTCTCCTCGAGGCGCGCCGTGCGGCCGTTGAACCAGCGGGTCGGTGAGGCGTCTTCGATCGTCACGTAGTAGAAGCAGGCGCCGGCGCCGAGCCCGAACGCCATCTCCTCGCTGATCGCTATGCCGTGGAAGGCTAGGAGGTTGCGGAGGGCGGTCGAGCCGCAGTGGTGGCCGGGGGTGTGGGTGTAGTTGGGGACGAAAGGCATCGACAGCGGATTATCCTGCTCCGCCAGTGCAGGCCGCCGACCTCAGACTGCTGCGCGCGATGCGCACCCGTGGGCACACGCCCGGGATCGAGCGTGCCGCGAGGCTGCTCGGCAAGGCGGGCAACAACGGCGCGGTCTGGTTCGGGATCGGCGTCGTGCTGGCGATCGCCGACGGGTCCAACCGCGAAGCGTGGCTGATCTGCGCGGCCCTGGGGCCTATTGCTATTGGGCTCAACTATGTGGTGAAGCTGATCGTCAAGCGGCCTCGGCCGGTGTTGGAGGGGCTGCCGCCGCTTGGGGGGGCGCCCAGTTCGCTCAGCTTTCCGTCGGCGCATGCGACCTCTTCGTTTGCTGTGGCTACGGCGATGACTCGGGTTGAGCCGCTTGGGGCGCTTGCGTTTTTGCTTGCTGTCGCACTGGCGCTTGGGCGTCCTTATCTGGGGATGCACTATCCGTCTGATGTCCTCGCTGGCGCTGTGCTTGGCGTTGCCCTGGGCCTGATCGTTCCGCTCTCGCTATGAAGGTGGGGATCGTGGGGTTGCCCAACGCGGGCAAGTCGACCCTTTTCAACGCTTTGACCAAGGGCGGCGCGCAGACCGGCGACTACCCGTTCACGACGATCGAGCCTAATGTGGCGATCGCCCAGGTGCCCGATGAGCGGCTGGAGCAGGTCGGTGCGACGGTGGGCAGCTCCGAGTTGGTGCCGGCGACGATCTCCTTCCACGACATCGCCGGCCTGGTCAAAGGCGCCTCCGAAGGAGAGGGGTTGGGCAACCAGTTCCTTGCCTCGATCCGCGAGACCGATGCGATCTGCCACGTCGTCCGCTGCCATGCCGACTCCGGCGTGCCGCACCCCGATGGGCGCGTCGATCCGCTCGCCGACATCGAGACGATCGAGACCGAGCTCGTCCTCTCCGACTACGAGCAGGCCGCGCGCCGGCTCGACCGGGTCAGCAAGGGAGCCAAGTCCGGTGACCTGGATGCGGTCGCCGAGCGCGACTGGCTGGAGCAGGTCGTCGAGGCGCTCGCCGCCGGCAAGCCCGCCCGTTCGGTGCCCGTCCCCGATGCCGCCGCCCACGGCCCCGCCAATCTCCAGGCGCTGACCTCTAAGCCGATCCTCTACGTCGCCAACGTCGACGAGGGGGATGCCGAGCCACCCGCGGCGGTCGCCGCCCACGCGGCGGAGGTCGGCGCCGGGGTGGTCGCGGTCAGTGCCCGCATCGAGGGCGAGCTGGCCGAGCTCGACCCGGCCGAAGCGGAGGAGATGCGCGAGTCCTACGGGGTGGAGGGCTCCGGCCTGAATCGCCTCGTCCGTGCCGCCTACGACCTGCTCGAGCTGATCACCTTCTTCACCGCGGGCGAGGACAAGGAAGCGGTCGCCCGGCCGCTGCGGCGCGGCGCGACCGCCCTGGAGGCAGCCGGCGCCATTCACACCGAGATCCAGGAAGCCTTCGTCAAGGCCGAGGCGATCGGCTGGGAGCACCTGGTGGAGTGCGGCGGCTACGCCCCCGCCCGCGACCGAGGCCTGCTCCGTATCGAGGGCCGCGATTACGTAGTGCAGGACGGCGACGTGATCACGATTAAGGTCTAGGAATGGACCAGGGAGCGCGGTTCCCGCAGGTGCCCGCCAAGGCGGGGCACTACGAGAGCTTCTACATCAAGGCCTGCAGGCCCGGGGGTGGGCGGGGGATCTGGATCCGCCATACCGTTCACAAGCGGCCCGGGGCGGAGCCGAACGCGTCGATCTGGTTCGTGCTCTTCGACCGCGATGCCGATGGTCCGCGTGCGACCAAGGTCACCGTGCCGGCCGCCGAGCTCTCGACTCCGGCCGGTGCTTGGATCAAGGTCGACGGCGCCGAGGTCGGGCCCGGCTACGCGCGCGCTTCCGGTGCGCCTTTTGCCCCCCAAACGGACATAAAGCGCACCGGAACCGCGGGGGGGACGGTTTCGTGGGATTTGACCTTCTCGGGCGACGCCGAGCCGTGCAAGTACCTGCCGTCGGATCGCCTCTACGAGACGCGCCTGCCGAAAACCAAGTTCGTCGCCCCCTTTCCCGATGCGCGCTTCAGCGGACGGCTGGAGATCGACGGCGAGACGATCGAGCTCGACGACTGGCCGGGGATGATCGGCCACAACTGGGGCAGCGAGCACGCCGAGCGCTGGGTTTGGTTGGAGGGCACCGGCTTCGCCGACTCGCCCGACACCTACTTCGACGCCGGCGCGGCGCGGATCAAGCTCGGCCCCTGGACGACGCCGTGGATCCCCTCCGGGATGCTGATGCTGGAAGGCGAGGCCCATCGCCTCGGCGGCTTCGGGCAGATCCGCGACGCGACGATCGAAGCGTCCCCGGGCGAGTGCTCCTTCGTCCTGCCGGGCAAGGACATCGTCGTCCGCGGCAAGGTCTCCGCTCCCAAGAAGGACTTCGTCGGCTGGGTCTACGCCGACCCGAAGGGGCCTGAGCACCACACGATCAACTGCTCGGCCTCCGACCTGGAGCTGACCGTCGAACGCCCCGCTCTGCCACCCCGCCAGCTCACCCTCAGCGCCGGCGCCGCCTATGAGCTCGGCATGCGCGAGACCGACCACGGCATCCCGATCCAGCCTTACCCCGACGGCTGATCAGTCGCTCAGGCCCCCGGCTGGCCCGGGCTTTCGGCCGCCGCCCTGGACCTTGCCGTTGACCAGCTTGCGGAAGTCCATCCAGCGGTCGTAGGCGCCGAGGGCGGAAGCGAGTTGGTCGCCGCGGATCTTCGTCACCCCTCCGGTGCCGACGAGCTTGGCCCAGACGATCCTCGGGGAGACGCCACGTTTGGTCACCACGACCTGTTTCAGCTTGCCGTCGAGGTAGCTGCCGAGCTTGGCGCTGATCTCGCGGCCGCTGAACTCGAGCTCCCAGGTGTGCAGCGGGCAGCTTCCGTCGTAGGGGTCGGGGACGCCGACCAGGTAGGGCACTGGTTCACCGAAGAAGACGTTCTGGATGCTCTCGGTGTGGCCGCCGGAGCAGGCCGAGAAGAACGTCTGGGCGATCTTGCCGCCGTAGGTCACCACCTGTCCCTTGGTCGAGGCGACGGCCTGGTTGGCGCGCGCCTCCTCACTGGCGATCCCGTCGTAGACCTGGCTGCGGGTGTCGTCGTAGAGGTCGAAGCCGTTGCCGTCGACCTGGGTCGAGAGCGCGTACGAGCGAGCCGCCAATGCCTGCGCCTGCAGCGCGGCGAGTGGCCAGGAAGCGGGCGACTCGTTCGGGACCACGCCTTTGAGGTACTGGTCGACCGGCAGCGCGTTGACGGCGTTCAACGAGCCCGAGTCGCTCGCGGTCTGCACGACCTCCAGCGCTCCCCGGTATTGCTCGCCGCCGATCGAGATTCGGCCCTGGCCGGCGGCGCGCAGCTTGTACCCACAGTTGGCCAACGCCCGCCCGGAGCTGCTGCGGAGCTGCACGCTGCGCGAGATCCGGTGCGCCGCGTAGCTGCGCTCGGGGTCGAGACCCATGCCACAGGCGCTGGTCGCCCCGCTGAAGCCGACGTCGCCGCTGCTGACGTCGAGCAGGACGCGGACGATCTGCGACCCGGGGAGGTCAGCGACCTCCGTCCCCGCGTAGTAGTGGCGGAGGATGAAGCGGTAGTCCTTGCCGTGGCTGGCGTAGCCGTAGGCGCCGTACTGGCTCATCCCGACTCCGTGGCCGAAGCCGTGCCCGGTGACCTCCCAGCGCACCGCCGCCTGGGCATTGGAGGCCAGGAGGAGGAAGAGCAGCAGGGTGGCGAGGCGAAAGCGCATCTCTGGATCAACAGATTCGCGGCCCGCGGGTAGCGGCCTCCTCTAGTCTGAAATGGACGCAACCGAGAGGAGACCAGGGCATGGCAACGCAGACGGTCCAGGCAGTCGATCACGAATTACTTGCCGCTGGAGAGTGGACCGCGACCGGGGAATGGGCCGAGGTGAAGAGCCCCTATGACGGGACCGTCGTCGGCCGCGTCGCCCAGGGCGACGCGGGGCTGGTCGACCGTTGCGCGATCGCCGCGCGCGCCGCCTTCGAGTCCGGCGACTTCCCCCAGCATCAGCGCGCCGCGGTCCTCGACCGGGCCGCCGAGCTGACCGGCGAACGCACCGACGAGCTGGCCCTGACGATCGCCGCCGAGGCGGGCAAGCCGCTGAAGACGGCCCGGGTCGAGGCCGAACGCTGCGTCGACACGCTGACCTTCTCCGCGGTCGAGGCGCGCAAGCTCACCGGCGGCACCGTGCCGATGGAGGCGTCCCCGGCGGGCGCCGGCAAGCTCGGCGTGATGGTGCGCGTGCCCTACGGGGTGGTGGGCGCGATCAGCCCGTTCAACTTCCCACTCAACCTGGTCGCCCACAAGCTCGGGCCGGCGCTCGCCGCCGGCAACGCGGTCGTCCTCAAGCCGGCCGGGCAGACGCCGATCTCGGCGCTGAAGCTGGCCGCGATCCTGGTCGAGGCCGGCCTCCCAGAGGGTTGGCTCAGCGTCATCCCGGGGCCTGGCTCGGAGGTGGGCAACGCGATCGTCGAGCACGAGCTGACCGGCGCGCTCAGCTTCACCGGCTCAGCCAAGGTGGGCTGGGGCATCCGCAGCCGTGTCCCCCACAAGAAGGTCAACCTGGAGCTGGGCTCCAACGCGCCGCTGATCGTCCACGCCGACGGCGACTGGGAGATCGCGGCCGACAAAGCCAAGCTGCACGCCTTCTCGCACGCCGGACAGAGCTGCATCTCGATCCAGCGGATCCTCCTCCACGAGGAGATCGCCGATGCCTTCACCGAACGCCTCGTCGCCAATGTCGAGAAGCTGACGGTCGGCGACCCGCTCGATCCCGACACCGATGTCGGCCCGCTGATCTCGCCCGGTGACCGCGACCGGGTGAAGGAGTGGATCGACGAGGCGGTCGCCGGCGGTGCGGAGCTCTTGTCCGGTGGCGAGCTGGTCGACGAGGGTCGCTGCCTCGCCCCGACCCTGCTCGCCGACCCGCCGCGCGAGGCCAAGGTCTGGTGCGAGGAGATCTTCGGGCCGGTGGCGACGATCGACCGCTATGCCGACTTCGGCGAGGCGCTGCGGATGGCCAACGACTCGAAGTTCGGCCTCCAGGCGGGGGTCTTTACCCGCGACGTGGGTCGCGGGCTCGAGGCCGCGGCGGCGCTCGAGTTCGGCGGCGTCCTGATCAACGAGGTCCCGACCTTCCGCGCCGACCAGATGCCCTACGGCGGCGTCAAGGACTCCGGCAACACCCGCGAGGGCCCCGCCTTCGCCGTGCATGAGCTGACCGAGGAGCGCTTCGTGACTCTGCAGGGGTAGCTCCACGCTAGATTACCAATCTTATCCTTTTTGACGGTAAGATCGGTAAGTCGCGGTAAGCTCAATTGAATGGACCCATTCGATAACCCATTTTCCCCTGGTGCAGGTACCTCCCCGCCAGCCTTCGTCGGTCGCGATGATCTCGTTGCTAGCTACAAAGTTGCCTTGAGGCGCACGGTCTCGGGACGTCCTGGGAAGAGCCTCATGCCGATTGGCTTAAGGGGCGTTGGCAAGACGGTCCTGCTCAACCGGTTTGATCACATGGCGCAAGAGGAAGGGCTGGTGAGCGCTTTCATTGAGGCTCCAGAGACGGGGGACTTCGAGCATCTTCTGGCTGCTCGCCTTCGTTCCGTGCTCCTAGATCTAGATCGTGGCTCCGTTTCGGGAGCGGTCAAACGTGCCCTGGGGACGCTCAAGTCATTCTCGTACAACCTGCCCGACGGCACCTCAATCGCGCTCAGCGTCGACGCCATCGCTGGTAGCGCAGATTCTGGTGTCCTTGCCGAGGACACCACCGACCTGCTCGTTGCTGCAGGGGAGGCCGCCAGGGATCGAGGGCGAGGGTTTCTGATAGCGATCGACGAGGTTCAGTATTTGGCCGCCCCCGAGCTTGCGGCGTTGATCACCGCTATCCATCGCACGGTTCAGCTTGGCCTGCCGGTGATTTTGGTGGGGGCCGGCCTTCCCCAGCTGCCCGGGTTGGCAGGAAATGCGAAGTCCTACGCGGAGAGGCTCTTCGATTTTCCCGAGGTTGGCTCACTCAACAAGGACGATGCACGAGAGGTTTTGGTTACCCCTGCGGGGGGGCAGGGGGTGAAGTTTTCAGAGGATGCACTCGACAGCTTGCTGGGGTTCACGCAGGGCTATCCATACTTTCTTCAAGAGTGGGGCTATCACGTTTGGAACACGGCTCCGGAATCGCCTATCTCGCTTGAAGATGTCAACCTTGCCGCGAGAGACGTTCAGCGCCGGTTGGATGAGAACTTCTTCCGTGTTCGCATGGATCGGCTAACTCCGGCGGAGAAGCGATATCTCGGCGCTATGGGGGATCTCGGACCGGGGCCGCATCGATCTGGGGACATTGCGGCAAAGCTCGGCGTAAAAGTCGAGAGCGTCGCCCCTCGTCGTTCAGGCTTGATTCAGAAGGGAATGGTGTACAGCCCAGCACACGGAGACACCGCTTTCACGGTTCCGATGTTCGACGATTTCCTCCGTCGAACTTCGATGGGTTAGCTCCTACTCGTGCGGGCGCGCCATGCGGCGGTGGTCGAGTGCCTCCTCGAGCACCGCCGGCTCGACGCCCTGCTCGAGGGCTACCTCGCGCAGGGAGCGGCCGGACTCGGCGGCGACCTTGACGATGTCGGCGGCGCGGTCGTAGCCGATGTGGGGGTTGAGGGCGGTGGCCGTGGCGAGGGTCGCCTCGGCGTGGCGCTCGGTCATCTCCTCGTTGGCCTCGATCCCGGCGACGCATTTCTCGTTCAGGAGGCGCGAGGCGGAGGCGAGCAGCTCGATCGAGTCGATGAGGTTTCGAGCGATCAGCGGCACCCGAACGTTGAGCTCGAACTGACCCTGGCTGCCGGCGACGGTGATCGCGGTGTCGTTGCCGATCACCTGCGCGGCGACCTGGATCACGACCTCCGGGATCACCGGGTTGACCTTGCCCGGCATGATCGAGGAGCCCTTCTGCAACTCGGGCAGGCGCAGCTCGGCGAGGCCGGCCCGCGGGCCGGAGCCCATCAGCGCCAGGTCGTTGGCGATCTTGTTGAGCGAGACGGCGTAGACCTTAAGTGCGCCGGAGAGCTCGACCAGCGCGTCGCGGTTGCCCTGCGCCTCGAACGGGTCGAGTGGCGCGGAGACCGTCAGCCCGGTGTCCTCGGCGAGCTTCTCGCGCACCTTGGCGGCGAACTCGGGATGGGTGTTGAGGCCGGTTCCGGTGGCGGTGCCGCCGAGCGGGATCTGGCCGACCCGTCGCAGGGTGCCCTCGATCCGCTGGATGCCGAGCCGTACCTGGGCGGTGTAGCCGCCGAACTCCTGGCCGAGGGTGACCGGCACGGCGTCCATCAGGTGGGTGCGGCCGGCCTTGACCGTGTCGGCGAAGCGCTCGGCCTTCTCGGCCAGCGCCCCCTGCAGCCCCTCCATCGCCGGCAGCAGGCCGTGGGTCACCTCGCTGAGCGCGGCCAGATGCACCGCGGAGGGGAAGACGTCGTTGGAGGACTGGCCCATGTTGACGTGGTCGTTGGCGTGGGCCCCGTCACCGGCGAGGTTGGCGAGCACCTCGTTGGCGTTCATGTTGGAGGACGTGCCGGAGCCGGTCTGGAAGACGTCGATCGGAAACTGGTCATCGTGCTCGCCGGCGGCGACGGCGTCGCCGGCATCGGCGATCCGCGCCGCCAGCTCGCCGTCGAGCTGGCCCAGCTCACCGTTGACCCGGGCGGCAGCGGCCTTCAGCCGTCCCAGCCACCGAACGACGGGCACGGGGACCCGCTCGCCCGATACCGGAAAGTTCTCTACCGCCTTGGTGGTCTCGCCACCCCAGAGCTGCTCTGGCATCTCTCTCCTCGATCACGGCCGCTGCAAATCGGCCTTTTCGTAGTTCCTTGTCCTGGGCGCGGAGCGTATCCAGTCGCATCAGACTCTCCTTCGTCGTCAATCCCAGCAGCGCCTGGGCGGTGGTCCAGACTGGCGTCGGCGAGCTGCTCGGCGCGTAGGCGATCGAGCCGTTGCGGCGAGCCAGCGAGGCGAGGTAGTCGAGCGGGGTGGGACCGTCCGGAGCGGGGGTTGGGCGGGGGCCGAGTCCGGCGACACGCAGCGCGATCAGGGCGACACCGGTGCTTTGCGCGTTCGAGTCGCCGCCCGGTACCGCCGGGAAGCCTCCGTCGGCGGCCTGGGCGGAACGCACGAACGACGCGGCCCTCCGCGCCGCAGCGTGCCTGCCCCGCGTCGCCAGCGCCCAGGCGGCAAGTGCCGCCGAGTCGACGTCCTGACCGGCCGGCTCCGGCGCCGGTAGTGCGCGCAGACGCTGGCTGAGTTGGCGCGCAGCGCCCGAGGGGTCACACCGGCCGCGCAGCGCCAGCGCCAGCTCGGCCCAATCGCCACCCACGTCCGTATGCCTCCTCAGCAAGAACCTGGCTGCCCGGAGGGCAAGCCGACGCGGCGCGGTGGCCTGCCGACTCGTGTCTGGGGTGGATCGGCCGGGTCCCGGCTTGCCCTGGTCGTTCGGGGGAGCGTCCGGCGCCGCCGGATCGTCCTCCGGCGGCGCACCAAACAGCGGGCCGTAGTAGAAGCGGACCACGTCGCCATCCGCAACTCGGGTCAGGCAGCCACCGGCACTGAAGCGGCCGTTGACCGTCAGCGACCAGTAGCGGTCGGGGGCGGAGGAGGAGAAGGTGCCGATTCGATCGATGAAGAAGTCGCCGAAGCTCGGGTCCCAATTGCCGCGCCAGGTGATCGAAGCGCCGCGCAGCGCGTCGTCGAGGGCCCCGGTCGCGGTTGGCGCGGGGGGTGCGCCAGGAGATCCCCAGCAGGGGTGCGGCCCACTGCCATCGCCACCATCCACTTCATGGGGCTGGGTGTCGATCGGTCCGTCGAAGAGCGGCGCGGCAGAAGTCGAGCTTTCTACCGCGAGGTCGACCACGACGGCTCCTGCAGGCGTGCTGCCAGCCGTTGTGGCCGCGAGCGCGACCGCAACGGCTAGTCCTGGCAGCAGCTTCCTCATCGACGCCACTTCCTCACCCGCGCAGGAACCTCCGCACGTGGGTGAGCCGATTTGCGCCGTCCATGCCGTCGGTCGCCGCGGTGATGCGCAGCTTCAACTTGGGACGGTTCACAAAGGCGTGTCTGAGCGCCTCGCTGGCGAGGACGCTGACGGCACTGGCCTCACCTGAGGCGATTTCGAACGGTGCCGAGCCACCCACGAGGAGTCCTCCACCCCGGCGTGCACGGAACTGGATCGTCAGCGCCCCGCGACAGCCGGTGGCTCCGAGGCCACGCGGGCATTGCAGCCTGACCGCAACGGCGTCGCCAGCAAGGCGCGCCTTGCCTGTGACCTTCACCCGGGGCCGCCTGACGCCGATCCGCCCGTCGGGTGGCGCCAGTGGCGGAATCTCGACCCGGGGCGGATCGCCCGGGTTGGCGATCTTGCCCACGTACTGGAGGAAGACGAGGTCGCCGAAGCCGATCGGCTCGTCTACCTCGGTCGCCGCCGCAGCGCCGTCGATGCGAGCGCGCCAGCCGTAGGCGGCCGTCTCGGCGACCCCGTTGAGGGAGGTGAGCCGCACGCCCGCAGCGTTCGCCTCGGTCGCGAACCCGGCCACGCAGCCGGCGGGCGACGCGGACGCCTGTGCGTCGTCCAGCACGGACTCCAGATCCGCCCCGGACGCGATGTCCACCCGGCACATCCGCACGTCGCCGGCACCGGGCCCGTGGTCGATCACCAGGGCGATCGGCACCACCGTTCCGTCACTGACCTGCGGCACCGAGCGCACGGCCGGGCTGACTCCGTCGAGCCGCGCCGGTGGCTCGGTCGAGAAGCCGATCCCGCCCAGCGGTCGCACCGAGCTGTAGGTCTCGAAGGGACCGCCCGCGAATTCGGCCGTCCAGTCGAAGTGTCCGTCGGGGCGCTGCAGCGAGACCAGGTAGTCGAGCGGGGTCTTGCCCTGCGCGGTGGTCCACTCGGGCCCCTGTGGGTCGATTCCACACTGGACCAGCCCGCTTGCCACCCAGGCGGTGGTATCGGTGTTGACGCCGATCCCGAACGACTCCGGTGGGGCGACGAAGCCGCCGGTGGCGGGGTCCTGCAGGGAGTGCAGCAGTCCGATCGCCTGGTCGAGATCCGGGTCACCTGGCCCGACCCCGGCGGCACAAAAGGCCGCGACGACGGAGCCGGTCATGTCGGTGTCGGCTGGCGCCCCCGGTGAGAGGTTCCAGGTCCAGCCGCCGCCGGCCAGCTGCTTGGTGCGCAGGTAATCGACGATCTGGCGCAGCATCGGCTGCGGCGCCCCCACCCGGTGCAGGGCCAATGCGGCGAAGATGTCGTCGTTGAGCAGACCGGGTTCGCCGATCTGGGTTCCGTCGAACAGTTCCGCGATCCGCGCCACCAGATTGCTCTTCGTCGCGTCAGCGGCGGTCGAGAGGCGGGATGGTTCGATCCCTCCGGCGACGCCGCTGAGGATCCCCCTGGCGGCATCGGTGCCGGCGCCACCCGGTCCACTCATCTGCCATTCGTCCAGGTAGAAGTCCTGGGCGCTTGGGTCGGCGAGCGAGGTGCTGACGTCGGCGGCGTTGACTCCGGCGGCGGCCAGGGCGGTCATCGCCCAGTCGCTGCCGAGGCTGCCGCTGGCTTCCTGATTGGCGCGGAACCAGTTGGCGCCGCGCAGCGCCGCGTCCTCGGCCTGGGCCGGTGAGACGTAGGCACTTGCGCCGCCGGCCGAGGCGGCCATTGCCGCCAGGAAAAGACCCAGGACGCAGAGCGCGCGCAGGGGTCGTCTGAAAGAACTGCCTTGTGGCGTATTCATCGCCATCTCCTTTTTCAAGAGCGGCGACGCACGCGCACAACCGTGTCGAGTGAGCCGGCCGCCTAGTCGCGAGGCGAACCTCCTTGCGACTCTCGGCCGGATATTCGGGCTCGGGATCGTCCTCCTGACCACCCTTCCCGGTCCTCTATCGAGAACCAGTGGGACTACCAGTCAGTCGTCACCCATACCGCTGCGCGTCAGCCCCGGATTCACACCGGAGTTCCCCACGCCGTGAGTCGCGGTCACCCTAACACGCTCAGCCGCGAGTGTTGCCGGCGTCGAAGCCGCGTTGGTAGGCATCGAGGAAGGTGGCGGGGAGGGGCCGGTTGTCGGGGCTGTAGCGGGCGGCGGCGGAGAGTCGGCGGATCAGCTCGGCGTGGATCCCTTCGGTCCCGTCGGCGCCGCGCTCGGCGGCGCCGAGCAGGTAGCCGAGCTGGACGTTGGCGTTTCCGCCGGGCTCGGCACGCGCCTCGGAATTGAGCTTCGTGGCCGCGGCGAGCATCGCCGTGCCGACGTTGGCCAGGTCACCGCCGGCCTGGTTCTCGGCGAGGCAGTCGGAGATCAGCACGCCGTCCCGCCCTTTGCCCAGATAGAAGGGAGGTCCTTCGAGGCAGGCGGTCGGAGTTGAATCGTCCGGGCCGCCGCAGCCGGTTACGGCGATCAAGCTGACCAGGGCGAAGAGAAGCAAGGGGCGGCGCATCGGCCGCCGATCCTATGGCGACTCAGTCCCCTCTGGGACCGACGCCGCCGGATTGGACGACGGAGATGCCGCCGCGCGGGCTCTGTTCGTAGCTCGGTTCTTCGGGGACGCTGCCGCCCTGGGGGCCCTTGGGGGGCTTGACGCCGGAGGGATCGCCGTTCGTCGGGGGCGTGGGTTTGGGCTGCTGGGCGACTCCCTGATTGCCTACCGGGAAGACCTCGACCCATTCGGCGAGCTGGAACATCGGCGCGATCGCGTGTTCCCAGGAGAGGTGGAGGTGATGGCCGCAGCCGTGCCCGGCGTCACCGTCGTAGCCGACCCAGCGGAAGGGCGGACGAGGTTTGTTCTGGACCGGCTCGGCCCATTCGGCGAGGCGGCTGATCCCCGTCCAGCTGCTGTCACAGCTCCCCGATCCGTTGAGCGGCACGATGTCGACCGCGAGGCCGTTGTAGTGGTCGCTGTTCCTGACGTGGCAACCGCGACAGCCGACGTGTTCGCCGCTCGGCAGGGGGCCGGAGTAGCCGTCGGTGATCAGGATCGGGAAGCGTTTGGCGATCCAGCGCAGATTGGGAACGATGCGGCGGTCGACCATGTCGCCTTCTTCATGGGGAATCGCCGCCCGGACGGGGACGATTTCTCCCGTTCCGTAGACGTAGCGGGTGGGCAGGGGCGCAGCACTCGCCGTCGCCGCTCCCCAGCAGACGAGAAACGCGGCGGTCAAGGCCGCGAGCAGCGCGAAGGCCGTACAGGCCTTGCCACCGAGTCTGTCGATCGTCCCTGGCACGTCCCAGCCGTTATCGACAGGCGCCCCCACCTTGCTTGAGTGCCGCAAATTAGGTGGTCGAATAGGGTCCGCGGCATGCCGACCGTGCGTGATGCCAGCTTCGATCTCTTCCGCGCCCAGGGGATGACGACCATCTTCGGCAACCCCGGCTCCACCGAGTTGCCGATGCTCGCCGATTTCCCTGACGACTTCCGCTTTGTGCTCGGCTTGCAGGAGGCTGTTGTCGTCGGCATGGCCGACGGCTTCGCGCAGGCGTCGGGTCGTCCCGCGATCGCCAATCTCCACACGGCACCCGGAGTCGGCAACGCGATGGGGGCGATCTTCAACGCGCAGGCCAACCACTCGCCCGTCCTCGTAACCGCCGGCCAGCAGGCGCGGGCGCAGATGACCCTGCAGGCCAACCTGACCAACCGCGATGCGATCCGCATGCCGCACCCGCTGGTCAAGTGGGCCTATGAGCCGCCCCGCGCAGAGGACGTCCCGCTCGCTCTCGCCCACGGAATTCACCTCGCTTCGCTGCGCCCGCAGGGCCCCACCTTCGTATCGATCCCGATGGACGACTGGGGCGTCGAGGTCGACGAGGCGGCCGCCCGGGAGGCGATCGGTCGCAAGGTGACCGGACGTGCCGTCGCCGACCCGGATGCGGTCCGGGCGCTCGCCGAGCGACTCGATGCAGCCTCGAACCCGGTCTTCGTGGCCGGCCCCGACATCGACGCGAGCGGGGGCTGGGAGACCGCGGTGGCGCTGGCCGAGCGGCAGCGCCTGCCCGTCTGGGCGACCCCGGCTACGGGCGGCGCCAAGCTCGGTTTCCCCGAGGGCCATCCGAACTTCCGCGGCGTGCTGCCGCCCGCGATCGGCCCGGTCGCCCAGACCCTCGAGGGCCACGATCTGGTCCTCGTCGCCGGCAGCTCGGTCTTCCCCTACTACCCCTACATTCCCGGCCCGCTGCTGCCGGACGGGGCGGAGCTGGTCGCAATCACCAGCGATCCCGACGAGGCGGCCCGGGCGCCGATGGGCGACGCGATCGTCGCCGACGTCAAGCTCACTCTCGAGGCCATGCTGGAGGTTGTGCCGGAGTCCTCGCGGCCGGCGCCCGAGCCCAACCCCGGCCCGAGTGAAATCCCGGCCTCCGAGCCGCTCAACTCCTCCACCGTTCATTCCGCCCTCGCCGAGGTCTTCCCCGAGGACGGGATCATCGTGCTCGAGTCCCCGTCCAGCACGCTGGCGCTGCGCAACCAGCTGCGCCTCTCGCGCCCCGGCAGCTACTACTTCAGCGCCGGCGGCGGGCTCGGCTTCGGGCTGCCGGCGGCGATCGGCGTGCAGCTCGCCCAGCCGGACCGTCCAGTCGTCTGCGTAATCGGCGAGGGCTCTGTGCAGTACGCGGTCAGCGCCTTCTGGAGCGCGGTCGCCTACGAGGTGCCGGTTACCTTCCTCGTCCTGCGCAACTCCGAGTACGCGATCCTCAAGTGGTTCGCGGAGGTCGAGTCGGTGCAGGGCGCGCCTGGCCTCGACCTGCCCGCACTCGACGTCGCCGCCGTTGCCGGCGGCTACGGGGTGGCGACCCAGGTGGCAACCGGTCGCGACGACGTCCGCGACGCACTCGCCAAGGCACTCGCCTCTTCGCGCCCCGAGCTGGTCGAAGTTCCGGTTCAGCCCGGGATGTCCCTCTTCTAGGCGAGACCCTCCTAGGTTTTCGAGGAGAATCCGGGAGATGACCGTCGCCGCTCCCGATCGCGCCCCTGACTCGCTCGCCGGCGGTACCGGGCAGCCGCTGCGAGGCGAGCTGGAGGTGTTGCTCGGCGCCGACCGGGTCCTCGCTCGCGCCAGCGACATCGTTCGCTACGCCTCCGACGCCAGCCCCTACCGGTTGCTGCCCAAGGCGGTGGTGATGGCACGCGACGCCTCCGACGTCTCCAAGGTGCTGACCTATGGCCGGGAGAAGGGCGTCCCGGTCGTCTTCCGCGCCGGTGGGACGAGCCTCAACGGGCAGGGCCAGGGCGACGGCATCCTGGTCGACGTGCGGCGCCACTTCGGCGGCGTCGCCGTCGAGGCGGACGGGGCGCTGGCCCGAGTCAAGCCGGGCACGGTGCTGGGCCACGCCAACCGCGTCCTCGCCCCGCACGGGCGCAAGCTCGGCCCCGACCCGGCGAGCACCGACATCGCCACGGTCGGCGGGGTGATCGCCAACAACTCGGGCGGGATGCGCTGCGGCACGACCAAGGACTCTTACTCGACCGTGCGCTCGCTGACCTTCGTCCTGCCCTCCGGAACGACGATCGACACCGCCGCCCCCGATGCCGTCGAGCGCTTCGCCGCCGCCGAGCCGGAGCTGGCCGCCGGCCTCGCCGCGATCCGCGACGAGATCCGCGCCGACGCCGCGCTGAGCGCCCGCATCCGCCGCAAGTTCGCGATCAAGAACACCACGGGCTACCGGCTCTGCGCCTTCCTCGACGCCGGCGAGCCGGTGGAGATCTTCCGCCGGCTCCTGGTCGGCTCCGAGGGCACGCTCGGCTTCGTCGCCGAGGCCGTCTTCGAGACGGTCCCGCTGCCGGCTCGCACCACCACCGCCTGGGTTCACTTCCCCGGCATCGACGCGGCGATCGGGCCGGTCCGGGACCTGGTCGCCAGCGGCGCCAACGCGGTCGAGCTGATGGTCGCCCCGGCGCTGATCACCGCGGCCTGGAACATGGTCGGCGCCCCCGAGGAGTGGAAAGAGCTGCCGCCCGAGTCGGCCGTGCTGCTGGTCGAGTTCGGCGCCGAGAGCGAGGCTGACCTCGATACCTACGTCGCCAAAGCGGGGGAGATCCTCGCCGCCCACGAGACGATCAGTCCGATCGGCTTCAGCCGCGACGCCGAGGAGATCGAGCTGGCCTGGCGGGTGCGCGAGGGCCTGCACGGCCTGGTCGGCCGGTTGCGCCTGCCCGGCACCGCCCTGATCGTCGAGGACGTCTGCGTGCCGCCGGAGCGAATCGCCGAGGGCGCCCGCGACCTGCAGGCCCTGCTCGGCGAGCACGGCTTCCTGCCCGGTGTGGCCGGCCACGCGTCCGCCGGCAACCTGCACTTCATGCTCACTCCGGACTTCGCCAAGCAGGAGGACCTGGAGCGCTACGAGTCCTTCATGGCCAAGCTGGTCGAGCTGATCGTCGACAAATACGACGGCTCGCTGAAGGCCGAGCACGGCACCGGGATCAACATGGCCCCCTACGTCGAACGCGAGTGGGGGAAGAAGGCGACCGAGTTGATGTGGCGGGTGAAGCAGCTCGCCGACCCCGACGGCGTCCTCGCCCCCGGCGTGGTGCTGAACCGCGACCCCGACGTTCACCTGCGCAACCTCAAAACGATGCCCGAGGTCGAGGAGGAGTCGGCGAGCACCTGTGTCGAGTGCGGCTTCTGCGAGCCGGTCTGCCCGAGCCGCAACCTGACCACGACGCCGCGACAGCGGATTGTCCTGCGGCGGGAGATCGCCCGACAGCCGGAAGGGTCGCCCGTCCGCCGCGCGCTGGAGGAGGAGTACGAGTACGACGGGCTCGAGACCTGCGCCGCCGACGGCTCCTGCCGCCTCGCCTGTCCCCTCGGGATCGACACCGGCAAGCTGGTCAAAGAGCTGCGGGCCGAGCAGCACGGCCCGCGCGCCGAAGCCTGGGCGCTGCGCGGCGCCAGGCATTGGAGTGGGGTGGAAGCCGCCTCGCGGGCCGCGCTGCGGATAGGCGCCCCGCTGGCGCGGCGGACCAAACGCGGCGCCGGCGTGCCGGGCGCGGCCACGACGAGCTTTCCGGCGACCAGGCGCGAGGGCGCAGCGGCCGTCTACGTCCCCTCCTGCACCAATCGCATCTTTGCCGGACCCGCCGAGCGGCCAAGCTTGGTGGGGACGATGGCCGAGGTGTCGGCGCGTGCCGGGCTGCCGGTTTGGATCCCGGACGAGGTCAGCGGCTCCTGCTGCGGCATGCCCTGGGGCTCGAAAGGGTTCGAGGCGGCGCAGCGGCACAAGGCGACCGAGATGGTCGAGCGGCTGTGGAGCTGGAGCGGGGAGGGGCAGCTACCGGTCGTGATCGACGCGGCCTCCTGCACCCACGCGATCGCCGAGCCCGGCGAGGGAATACTCAGCGAGGAGAACGCCGCGCACCTGGCCGAGCTGCAGACCCTCGACTCGGTCGCCTGGGCACACGACCGGCTCCTGCCGCAACTGGAGGTCACCCGCAAGGTCGGCAGCGCGACCGTCCACCCAACCTGCGCGACCCGCCAGATGGGCCTCGCGCCACGGCTGCGCGCCCTCGCCGGAGCCCTGGCCGACGACGTCTACGTCGCCCCCTCGTCGACCTGCTGCGGCTTCGCCGGCGACCGCGGCTTCTCCCATCCCGAGCTGACCGCCGCCGCGACCGCCCCCCAGGCCGCCGAGCTCTCCGGCCGCCACTTCGACGCCCACCTCTCCAGCAACCGCACCTGCGAGATCGGCCTCAGCCGCGCCACCGGCGATCCGTACGAGTCCTTCGTCTTCCTGCTCGAGGAGCTAACGCGAGACGGCTGAGACCGCGGCGGCGCCCTGCTCGTCGGCTTCGGCCTCGATGGCGCGGATCGTCTCGGACATCTGCGGGTCACGATCGAAGCGGCGGTCGAGGATCGGGTTGATGAGGCCACGAAATGCGGAGACGTAGCGCCACCACTTGGGCGCGAATACGCGCGGGGCACGTTCCTCTATCCCACGCACGGTCGCGGCGCCGGCTTCGTCGGGAGTGATCCGCTTGAACAGCCAGGCCGGGGCGTTTTCCCGCAGGCGGTCGGAGTGCTTGCGGTCGAAGCCGTCCTGGACCAGCCTGGTGTCGACCCAGCCGTAGTAGGCGACGCCGGCGCTGGCGCCGAGCGGCATCAGCTCCGCGCGCAGGCCGCGGCCGAGCGCCTCGACGCCGGCCTTGGCGACGGCGTAGGGGCTGTTGAGGGCGCCGTTGGCGAAGGAGTAGACCGAGCCGGTGACGAGGATGTGCCCCTGACGCTCGACGATCTGCGGCAGCGCCGCGCGCACGGTGCGCCAGACGCCGAGCAGGTCGACCTCGAAGACGCGCTCCCACTCCTCGCCGCCGATGCCGCGCACCGTCGCCACCTGCGACTGGGCGATGCCGGCGTTGGCGACAGCGACGTCGAGGCCACCGAAGCGCTCGACGGTCTCGGCGACGGCCTGCATGATCGCGGCGTGGTCGGTGACGTCGGCGCCGATCCCGAGCGTCCGCTCGCCGATCCGCTCGGCCGCCTCGCGGGCCTGCTCGGGGTCGAGATCGACCACCGCAACCGAGGCGCCGCGCATGTGCATCTGGCGGGCGGTCTCGTAGCCGATCCCCCTGGCGGCGCCGGTCACCAGCGCCACTTTTCCGTTCAGGTCGAAGACGGGCATATGGCGCGCAGGCTACCCACTCCTAGAATCACCCGTTCAATGCCCGGCTTCAACGCGGTCGACCCGAAGCAGTCCTTTCCCGAGCTCGAGGAGCGGGTCCTGACGCGCTGGCGCGAGCGCGACGTCTTCGGCCGCTCGCTGGCCAACCGCGAGGGCGCCGAGGTGTGGAGCTTTTACGAGGGACCGCCGACGGCCAACGGCCGCCCCGGCTCCCACCACGTCCTCTCGCGGGTCTTCAAGGACGTCTACCCCCGCTACCGCACGATGCGCGGCTACCAGGTCCCCCGCAAGGCCGGCTGGGACTGTCACGGCCTGCCGGTCGAGCTCGAGGTCGAGAAGCAGCTCGGCATCTCCTCCAAGCAGGAGATCGAGGAGTACGGGATCGCCGAGTTCAACGAGCGCTGCCGCGCCTCGGTCTTCGAGTACGTCGAGGAGTGGAACCGGCTGACCGAGCGGATCGGCTTCTGGATCGACCTCGACGACCCCTACGTCACGCTGGAGAACGACTACATCGAGTCGGTCTGGTGGTCTCTGCGCAAGCTCTGGGACGACGACCGCCTCTACGAGGGCCACAAGGTCGTCCCCTACTGCCCCCGTTGCGGCACGGCGCTCTCCTCGCACGAGGTGGCGCTCGGCTACCAGGACGTTGAGGACCCCTCCATATACATAAAAATTCCGCTCGCCTCCTCTGCTCCCGCGACGCCGGAGGAATCAGATATGAAGCCGGGCGACCAGCTGCTCGTGTGGACCACGACGCCCTGGACGTTGCCGGGGAACGTCGCGGTCGCTGTCGCTCCCGACGTGTTCTATGTCAGGGCGAGGGTGGGGGACGAGGTCCTGATCCTCGCGGAGCCGCTGGTCGAACGAGTCATCGGCGACGACGCGCAGATTCTTGGCCGGCTGAAGGGATCGGACCTGATCGGGCGCCAATACGAGGGACCTCTCTTCGACTTGAGCGACCGCGAGCCCGGCGCCTTCCCCGTGGTTGCCGGCGAGTTCGTCACCACCGAGGACGGCACCGGCCTGGTTCACATCGCCCCGGCCTTCGGCGAGGACGACTACGCGGTCGCCGCCGAGAACGGGATCTTCGACCCGACCGAGCACGGCACCCTCTACAACCCGGTCAAGCCGGATGGCCGATTCGACAATCGCGTCAGCGGCTTCGAGGGCAAGTTCGTCAAGGACCCTGAGGTGACCCGGGCGCTGATCGACGACCTCGAGGTGCGCGGCCTGCTCTTCCGCGAGCAGGTCTACGAGCACGCCTACCCGCACTGCTGGCGCTGCGGCACGCCGCTCCTCTACTACGCCAAGTCGAGCTGGTATGTCGCCACCTCGGGGGTGCGCGACGAGATGCTCGCCAACAACGAGCAGATCGGCTGGCACCCAGCGCACATCAAGCACGGCCGCTTCGGCAAATGGCTGGAGAACAACGTCGACTGGGCGCTCTCGCGTGATCGCTACTGGGGCACGCCGCTACCGATCTGGGAGTGCGCCGATGAAGGGTGCGAAGGCCGCTTCTGCGCCGGCTCGGTCGCCGAGCTGCGCGAGCGTGCCGGCGCCGAGGTCCCCGACGATCTCGATCTGCACCGTCCCCACATCGATGCGGTGACGGTGGACTGCGAGAAGTGCGGCGGCGAGATGCGCCGGGTCGAGTCGGTGATCGACACCTGGTACGACAGCGGCGCGATGCCGTTTGCGCAGTTCCACTACCCGTTCGAGAACGAGAACCTGTTCGAGGAACGCTTCCCGGCCGACTTCATCTGCGAGGCGATCGACCAGACGCGCGGCTGGTTCTACACGCTGCTCGCCGAGTCGACGCTGCTCTTCGACACCTCCAGCTACGGCAACTGCGTCTGCCTTGGCCTGATCCTCGACCCCGAGGGGCAGAAGATGTCGAAGAGCAAGGGCAACGTGGTCGAGCCCTGGGACGTGATCGCCGCCCACGGCGCCGACGCCTTCCGCTGGTACTACCTGACCGCGCAACAGCCCTGGTCGGGCTACCGCTTCTCGATCGACACCGTCGGCGAATCGGTCCGTCAGTTCCTGCTCACGCTCTGGAACACCTACTCGTTTTGGGTCCTCTACGCGAATGCCGAGGGCTTGGGGCCAAGAGATTTCGCGGCAGAGTCATTGCGTTCGCACTTCGTCGGGGACGGCCCGACAAACAGCGAACGCACCGGGGCGGATCTCGATAGGTGGGCGCTGTCGCGGCTGCAGGCGACGATCGGCGGCGTCACCGAGCACATGGACGGCTTCGACTGCACCGCCGCCGGGCGCGAGATCGCCGCCTACGTCGAGGAGCTCTCCAACTGGTACGTACGCCTCTCCCGCCGCCGCTTCTGGGAGGGCGACCGGGCGGCGTTCGCCACCCTGCGCCATTGCCTGCTGGAGGTGGCGGCCCTGCTCGCTCCCTTCACCCCGTTCCTTGCGGATGAGATCCACCTCAACCTGGCCGGCGGTGAGGCCGAGGAGCTTGGCGATGTGCCCGACTCGGTCCACCTGCGCGACTTTCCCCGGCACGACGAGTCCCTCACCGACAGCGAGCTGGAGAAAGCGATGGAGGCCGTGCGCCTCACGGTCGAACTCGGCCGCGCCGCCCGTGCCCAGGCGAAGGCGAAGGTGCGCCAGCCGCTGCGCCGCGCGGTGATCGTCGCCAACGACGCCGAGCGGGCAGCGATATCGGCAAGGTCCGATTTGGTCAAGGCCGAGCTCAACGTCAAGGAGCTCGACTTCGTCGAGGAGGAGTCGGAGCTGGTCAGCTACGCGGTCAAGCCCAACTACCGCTCGCTCGGCCCGCGATTCGGCAAGCGCATGCCGCAGGTGGCCGCCGCGGTCGAGGCGCTCGACCCCGTCCACGTCGCCGCGGTGATGGCCGACGGCGGTCAGGTCGGGATCAACGTCGACGGCGATGAGCACACGATCGGCGCCGACGAGGTGACGCTGTCGCTGCAGCCGCTGGAGGGCTACGAGGTCGAGGCCGAGGCCGGCCACGCGGTCGCCCTGCAGTTGGAGCTGGACGACGAGCTCCGCCGCGAGGGCCTCGCCCGCGAGATCGTCCACGCCGTCCAGAACGCCCGCAAAGAGGCGGGCCTGGAGATCACCGACAGAATTGAGCTAAGCCTCGGCGGCGACGAGGAGCTCCTAGCCGCCGCTCGTGAGCACCAGCCCTACCTCGCCGGCGAGGTCCTCGCCACCGAGGTCGCCTACGACGCGGCCGACGGGGTCACCACCAAGCTCGACGGCCGCGAGCTGCAGATCGCCGTCAGCCGCAGCGCGGCCTGATCAGTCCTCGGCCGGCTCGCCGATGATGAAGTCAGTCTTCGCTGAGTCGGAGAACTTCACCCAGCAGTGCTCGGGGGCGGCGCCGGCGACCTCGACCAGCGCCGCTTCGATCCGTTTGGCGATCTCGGCCTTCTGCTCGTCGCTGCGTCCCTCGAACCAGTGGACGTGGACGAAGGGGGACATCGGAATCGTCTGCCGGGGCGGGAGAACGGCGCTCTAGGCGAGCGCCGGCTCCAGCTCGGCCTCGAGGCGGCGCTTTGGCATCGCCCCGACGACTTTTTTGGCGATCGCCCCGTCCTTGAAGAGGAGCAGGGTCGGGATCGAGAGCACTTCGTACTGCGCCGCGGTTTGCTGATTCTCGTCGACGTTGAGACTGACGATCGTCAGGTCCTCGCGCTCGGCGTCGATCTCCTCGAGCACGGGGTGGACGACGCGGCAGGGGCCGCACCAGGGGGCCCAGAAGTCGACGAGCACGGGGCCGTCGGCGTCGAGGACGTCTGCTTTGAAAGTCGCGTCGGTCACGTCGGTGAGCTTGCCGGTCACTGGTATCTGTCTCCCGTAAGTCGCGGTTCAGCGCTCAATACTTCAGAAAGTATAGCGAGGCCCGACAACCCAGCCGCGCCCCCTCGCGCGATGTCCTTATGTTGCCGAGTATGACGAACGCCGAGATCGCTGCCGCCCTCGAAGAGTTGGGTGTCCTCTACGAGCTGGACGGTGCGGTGAAATACCGCGTGCTCGCCTACTCGACCGCCGCCAAGGCGATCCGCGAAAGCCCGGTCTCGGTCGCCGAGCTGGCCGCGGCGGGGCGGGCGACCGAGGTTCCCGGCGTCGGCAAGACCCTGGCGGAAAAGATCGACGCGCTGCTGGAGACCGGCGAGATCCCCGCTGCGGTGAAGCTCAAGGCGAAATTCCCGCCGACGCTGATCGAGGTGACGCGGGTGGCGGGGGTGGGGGCGAAAACGGCGCGGCTTCTCTTCGAGGAGCTGGGGGTGACGTCGCTCGAGGACCTGAAGGCGGCCGCCGAGACGGAAAAGGTGCGTGACGTGAAAGGCCTCGGCCCGAAGGCGGAGGAGAACGTCCTGGCGGCGCTCGAGCGGTTGGGTGAGCCTGGGGAGGGTCCCGGCCGCGTATTGCTCTCGGCGGTGCGGCCGATCGCCGAGGAGCTGGCGGCGGCCCTGCGCGAGTATCCCGCCGCCAACCAAGTGGAGGTGGCGGGCTCGGTGCGGCGCTGGGCTGAGACGTGCAAGGACGTCGACCTGATCGCCACCGCAGAGCAGCCCCAGGAGCTCGCCGAGCATCTCGCCGGCCACGAGCTGATCGCCGCCGCCGGCAAACCTGGACCGAATGGCGTCAGGGCGCAAACGCACAACGGGATCTCGGTCGACCTACGGATCGTCCCCCCACACGCTTTCGGCAACCTGCTGCAGCACTTCACCGGCTCCCAGGCGCACAACGTGCAGCTCCGCGAAGAGGCGGTGGCGCTCGGCCTCTCGGTCTCCGAGCACGGGATCACCGATACGGAGAGCAACGAGGTGACGCTATGCGCGAGTGAGGAGGAGGTCTACGACCGGCTTGGCTACGCGTACATCGAGCCCGAGCTGCGCGAGGGTCGCGGCGAGCTGAAGGCGGCGCGCGAGGGCAAGCTGCCCGACCTCGTCTCGGTGGAGGACATCCGCGGCGACCTGCACTCTCACACGACCCTCTCCGACGGGCGCAACACGCTGGACGAGATGGCCGAGGCAGGACGCGAGCGTGGCTACGCCTACATGGCGATCACCGACCACTCGGCCAGCCACGGCTTCGGCGACCACGTCACCGCCGAGCGGTTGTGGGAGCGGGTCGAGGAGGTGCACGAGTGGAACAAAGGCAAGCGCGGCTTCCGCCTGCTCGCCGGCTCGGAGGTCAACATCGGCCTCGACGGCGGGCTCGACTATCCCGACGACCTGCTCGACGCGCTCGACTGGGTCGTCGCCAGCGTCCACACCTCCTTCTCGATCTCAGCGGCGGCGATGACCGAGCGGGTCCTGACGGCGATCGAGAACCCCTACGTCAACTGCATCGGCCACCTCACCGGCCGATTGATCGGCCGCCGCGAGCCCTACGGCATCGACGTCGAGGCGGTGGTCGAGGCCGCGGCGAGCGCAGGCACGATGCTGGAGATCAACGGCAACCCCAACCGCCGCGACCTCTCCGAGCACCACGCCCGCCTCGCCCACGAAGCCGGCGCCACGATAGTCCTCAACACCGACGCCCACGGCGTCGACACGCTCGGCAACATTGCCTACGCGGTAGCCACCGCCCGCCGCGCCTGGCTCACCGCCGCCGACATCGCCAACACCCGCGGCTGGAGCGAGTTCAAGAAGCTATTCAATTAAGAAGTGTGTCGTCTGTTAGACGGTTCACTTCTAAGACGATAGACTTCGGGAGTCGCAGTTGCGGCGACGCCCCCGCCGGTGGATGCCGGCCCTAGGTCTCGCAACCCAGGGAGAGAGGGTTCGATTCCCTCCGGGGGCGCTACTATGGAGGGCAGCGAGACCTGGGGCCATGGCAACATCGGCTCCCTGGGATTTTGCAGTCGGCCCGCCTCGGCGGGTCGTCTGCTTGAGAGAGAGAGAGTTAACCGCGATCCGTAAGGGGTGTCATCGCCTCCGCGGCGCAGTCGTCAGCATCGCCGGAGGAAGGTCGACGATCGATGCTACGTAGTTCACGTCCTCCCGCCCTGCTTCATCGAGGCCGTGGCGATGCCGCTCTGCATCAGAAAGCTCTGCGTAGAACCGGATCCTTCGGTGGATCTCGCCCCTGCCCCAACCATGGCTGTGTTCTCGACCGAAGAGCTCGACACAGAGCTCCACGAACTCCGGGTAGGACGGCAAGGCTTTGCACTCCGACTCGCTTCGCACGGCTCGCAACCCTTGGGCAAGCTCGATCGCCCTCTTCGCCGTTTCTACGATTTCATCTTCTCTGGCTTCCCTTTGCCGCCGCATTGCGATCGCCGCACATAGGACGATCATCAACGAAGTGCCGGTAGCGGCAACGTAGGTCCACCAAGGCATCCCACTCGATCCCCAGGGCAAATTGGCGAGGGCGATGAGGAAACCGGTGAGCCACACCACAATGGCGGTTGCATACATCGCCGAGACGCTGTTCACATGACCGATATGCCAATGCCCAAGCCAATACGAAATGTCCAGCCAGGCATTGGGTCTGCGGGCGAAGGAACCGTCGGGGATGCCAAGCTCCCTCTCTATTTCTGCTGCTCGCGTGATTAAACGTACGTAGATCTGGTCATTGCGGGCGTTGTAGGTAGCGAGTGCGCCGGTCACCACGAGCCCAAAGAGGAAGATGCCGGCCTCGAGTCCCGGATCTGGGCCGCCGTTGCGTCCAACTCCCGCAGCGGCCAGTCCGGCGGTGGCAATCAAAGGTAGGAAAGCGAGCAGTTTGAAGCGAATGTCAGTCAGAAGCCGAAAGTTGCTGTTGACCTCGGCATACTCGACGAGTAGCGCCTCGGGTCGATTCGTAGCCAGCGGCTCCCCTTGCGTCATGGCCCCGAAGCGCGCAGCCGGTCGCTGCGCAGGCCCGGCGTGCGGACCAGCTCGATCGGGCGGAGCGCTGAGGTTGGGACCACGTAGAACTTGACGCCATCGCGATGCTCGATGCCGAGCACCGCGGCCTCGCGGGTGCGCATGGTCAGGGCGACGAGGAGGGCGTAGCCGGCGCCGATCGCGGCGACTCCCGGATAGAGGACGCCGAGCACGCCGGCGATCAGGGCGGTGAGGCCGATCGGCCAGAGGCGGCCGGCGGCGACCTTCCCCGGCGAGTCCTCGGGCAGGGCGGTGGCGGTGCGGGCGCGGGCGAGGGCGTCGCGGACGCCGTCGGCGGCGCCCGCCGGCCGCCCCAGGTAGAGGCCGAGGACGAGCGCGATCAGCCACCAGGCTCCAGCAACCATCACGGTGAGCGCGTCGTCGTCGCGGCCGGCGGCGATCGCCGTAATCGCCCCCAGCGCGGTCGCCTCGGCGGCGGTGAGGAAGACGGTGATCCGCAGCAGGTCGGTGTAGGGCATGGTGGACCTACTCTGCCAGCGCCTGCAGAAGCGCCAGCCATCCGGCGGGTCCATCGACGATCAGGTCTGCCTCCTCGGCCAGCTCCGACGGGCCCTCCTCAGATGCGACCCCGACGCAGACCGCCGCCCCCAGCTCGCCTTCCTCGTCCAGCTCCCGCAGCCGCCGGAAGGCGTCGAGATCGGTGCGATCGTCACCGGCGTAGACCGCCGCCATCACTCCGTCTGTGGCGAGCAGCGCGGCGACCGCGGCGTCCTTGCCGCCGCCGCCCGCCGGGCGCAGCTCGAGCACCTTGCGTCCCCAGCGCAGCTCCAGTCCCGCCCGGCCCGCGCCGGCGGCGATCTCGTGGGCGCGGGCCTCGGCGGCGCGCTCATCGTCGGCGCCGCGCCAGTGCAGCGCCTGGATCGGTCCCTTGTCCTCCAGTCGCAGCCCGGCCTCAGCCAGCGCCTCGTCCCCCAGGTCGCCGACGAACGCGGCGGCGTCCCCCTCGCGCCCCTGCAGCGACGGATCCGGGCGGGGCGCCTCGTCGCCTGGAAGCAGCAGTTCGAGCCCGTGGTTGCCCGCGTATGCGAGGTCGGCGACCCCGACCAACCGCCGCGCCTCCTCGGCCTGCCGGCCGGAGACGCAGCCGACCAGGCCGTAGCGCTCACTCAAGCGCGCGAGCAGCTCGCTCGCCTGCTTCGGCACCGCGGCTTCCTCTGGCCGGGGGACGATCGGGGCCAGGGTTCCGTCGACGTCGGTGAGGATCGCCGCATGGGCGGGATCCGCCCGCAGGCGCGCCAGTGGCCCGAGCCCCGCAGGCTCCCCTCTGCCGGATTCGGGAGACACGGCGCTTAGTATCGCGCGATGCCCTCGTCACGCACGCTGAAGCTCGCCGCGATCGGCACCCTGGCGGGCATCTTCAGCGGCCTCTTCGGGGTTGGCGGCGGCACCGTGATCGTGCCCCTGCTGATCTTCTGGTTCGGCTACGGGGAGCGCCTGGCGACCGGGACCAGCCTCGGCGCGATCGTCCTGATCGGCCTGCTCGGCGCCGTCGCCCAGGGCGGGATCTACGGCAACGTCCACGTCGGCACCGGCCTGCTGCTCTCGATCCCGGCGATCCTCGGGGTCGTGATGGGCACCGCGATCCAGCAGCGGATCCCCCAGCGGGCCGTCTCCCTGCTGTTCGCTGTCCTGCTGGTCGCCGTCGCGGCGGAGCTGATCATCAAGTGAGGCACCGATGGATGAGCTGATCGCAGCCCTGATCGCTGTGGCCGGCGGCCTCGCCGGCGGCCTGGTCGGCGTCGGCGGCGGCGTCCTGTTCGTGCCCGCTCTGACGATCTTCCTCGGCCTCTCCCAGGTCGAGGGCGAGTCGACCTCGCTGCTGATGATCGTGATTGTCGCCCTCGTCGGCGCCTACCGCCAGAACACCTACGGCAACCTCGAGCTCCGCGACGCGGTGGTGATCGGGGTCCTCTCGCCGCTGGGGGTCCTGATCGGCGTCGTCGTCGCCAATGAGGTCTCTCAGCGCACCCTCGAACTCTCTTTCGCCGCCCTCGCTCTCTACATCGCCTTTGGATTGGTGCGGCGAGCGCTACGCTCAGAGGGTGGACTCCCTTAACTGGCACGCTGATGTGCCTCAGCTCCGCTCTCCCGTCCTCGTCTGCGCCTTCCGCGGTTGGAACGACGCTTCCGGCGCCGCCTCGGCCGCATTGGGCGCGGTCGCCGACTCCTTCGACGCCGAGCCGATCGCCGAGGTCGACCCGGAGGATTACTTCGATTTCCAGGCGACGCGGCCGACGATCGTTCTCTCAGAGGGCCAGACCCGCCGGATCGACTGGCCGCAGAACGACCTGATCGCGATTCGCATCCCAGGTGCCGACCACGACCTGGTCCTCTTCGACGGGACCGAGCCCAACCTGCGCTGGCGGACCTTCTCGGAGACGCTCGCGACCGCGGCCGACACTCTCGGCGTCGACATGGTGATCACGCTCGGGGCGCTGGTGGCGGAGGTCTCCCACACCCTGCCGGTGCCGATAACCGGCCTCGCTTCCGACGAGCAGCTGGTCGAGGAGCTCGACCTGCAGCGCTCCAGCTACGAGGGCCCGACCGGAATCGTCGGCGTCGTCCACGATTGCTGTCGACAGGCCGGCATGACCTCGGCTTCGCTCTGGGCGGCGGTGCCGCACTACGTCGCCGCTGTGCCCAATCCCAAGGCGGCGCTGGCCCTGTTGCGCCGGCTTGAGGGCCTGACCGGCATCGCCGTCGACGCTACCGAGCTCGAAGAGGAAACCGCCAGCTACGAGGAGCAGATCGGCCGCGCCGTCGCCGCCAATCCGGAGATCGCCGAACTGGTCGAGCGGATCGAGGCGGAGCAGGCCGAGCAGCTCGGCGAGGGTGACGAGGACCTGCCCTCGGCGGACACGATCGCCCGCGAGTTCCAGCAGTTCCTCCAGCAGCGCCGCGGCGAGTCGAACTAGCTCAGCTCTCCGCCGCCGGGCAGATCAGCCGGTAATCGCACCAGCTGCAGACGGTCGGGGAGGGACGGGGCTCGAAGTCCTGCCCGATCACGCCCTCGCCAACCTGGAGCACGGTGCGCTCGACCCGCTCGGCGTCGTCGGGCCTGATCGGCGCGGCGACCTTGTCGGCATCGAGGACGTAGTAGTAGCTGGCGCTCTTCGCCTCGACCTCCCAGGCCTCGCGCGCGGCAAGCCGGTAGAGCGCGAGCTGCAGGTCGTTCTCCAGCTCGGCTTCGCTCTTGCGCTCGCCCGTCTTGTAGTCGATCAGCTCGTGGCTGCCGTCAGGCAGGCGGTCGACCCGGTCGACCCGACCGCGCACGTAGTGCTCACCGATGCGAATGTCGAACTTGCGCTCCAACCAGACCGGTTCGCCTTCCGATTCACTCTCCCGTTCCCAGTAGAGCCGCATCGCCTCCCGCGCCCGGTCGCGGAACTGCAGCTCGTCGTCGCTGCTGCCAAAGCCGGTGCGACGCCAGCCGGCCTCGAACAGCTCCATCAGGCGGCGCAGGCCCTCCTCTCCGGCCTGGTCCTCGTCTTCCTTGTGGAAGCGTTCGAGGACGTTGTGGATGAGGATGCCGAAGCGCTGGTTGATCGTCGGCTCCTGGGGGATGCCGAAGACCCGGGCGAACTTGTACTTCAGCGGGCAGGTCAGGTAGAGGCTGAGGTCCGAGGCGGAAAGGCTGAGTGACCCGTCACCGCGACGCGGCAGGAAGGCCACCAGGGAGGGCTCATGGCGGGCGGCGATCAGCTTGCGGCGCCCCTCTCCCTCCCGCTCGGCGTCGAGCAGGTAGGAGTCGAGCGCAGAGGCATCGAGCTCTGCCTGCTGCTCGGGGGTGGCGACCTGGCGCAGCAGGCCATTGACAGCCTCGATCGCCTCGGAGGTCGCCTCCTCACCGGGGCGCTGGGCAAGCGCGGCCAGCTTCAGCAGCTCGAGGTAGCGGACGATCGCTCGGTTGACGTCGACGGTGGTGTCGAGCCGCGGCTCGGAGAGCTCCCGCCCCGCCTTCCAGGAAGCCTCCAGGACCTGCTCGCGCAGCGTCCGGTAAGTTGCGTGCAAGCCTTCGGCTGGCCCGAACAGCTCCTCCTCGTGGGCCTCCTCCTCGGCGTCGGCAGCTTGGAGTGCGGTGGCGTAGAACTCCGAAGGTCGGCTCTCACCGTCATCGCCGCGCTCTACCCGGGCAAGGACGAGTCCGAGCCGAGCCGGCCGACCGATCCGCTCTGCGTCGGCGCCACGCTCCATCCCCAGAACGAAGACGTGCTCGAACTCCATCCCCTTAACTGCGTCACGGGTGAGGCCCTGGATGGCTGCTCGCGCTGGCGGCTCGGTTACTCCAGCAGGCTCCACCCCAGCGTCAGCAACAGCGCTGAGATGGCGAACGAAGTCACGGGTTGATCCGTTGGGTTCCCGCCGCGTCCAGGCAGCGGCAAGCTCGGCGAGCCGCGAAAGTCCGAGCAGCCGCTCGGCCACCTCCGGCTGGGCCGCGAAAAGTCGCTGGCGCCGCAGCCCGACCGCCTCGATCAGGCGCCGTACGAAAACGTCGGCGCGACGCTCCTCCAGGACTGCTGAAGCCGTGCCGTAGAGCTTGAGAAAGGACTGAATCCGCTCGCGTGCCTCGGGGGGGATCTGCGGACTTTCCAGTGCGGCCTCGCAGGCAGACACGATGTCGAGCTTGCGGCGCCGAGCAATCGTCGTCAACCGGGCAAGGTCGGCAGAGCGCAGCTCGATTGGCGGGCGGGTCAGTGCCCGGGCCACAGCGGCTGAGTCGCCTGGGTCGGCCAGGATTCGCAGCCAGGCGATCGCGTCCCGTACCTCTGGGCGCTGAAAAAGAGCAGCCGGTCCAGAGAGGTGAAAGGGAATCCCCCGCTCTTCCATTGCCGCAGCAACCGGTCCGCCCCGCGCTGGATCGTCAACCAGCACACATATCTCTTCCGGGACGGTCCCGCCAGCTAGCAGGTGCTCAGCCTCGCGCGCAACAGCCTGCGCTTGTGCCCGCTCGTTGGAGCAGCGCCAAAATCGCACCTGGGGATCACGGAATTGACTGGTCAGTTCGACCATTGACACGGACGAGGGGGTGGGGGTGTCCGGCGAAAAACCCAGCGCCCAGCCGGACACCCCCACCCCCTCGTCCCCCGCGTCCACTGCATAGAGCTGATTAGGGTTGTCCATGGCCAGCGCAGCAAGGATCGCCCGCTGAGCTGTCGTGGTGTCCTCCAGCTCATCGACCATCAGGTACTCGAATCTGTAAGCGATCTCAGCTCGAACATCTGGGCGTTCGTCCAGCAGCTTGCTCAGCGTGAGGTAGACGTCGCCTCGGTCGAGGCTGCAGGTGCCGGCGAGGATTCGATCGTGAGCTGCAGTCAACTCGGCCAGCTCGGGATCGGGAGGGTCGGAACCGGCCTTGACTTCGTCGATCTGTTGCAGCAGGCGGGCGAGCAGGCCGGCCGGGTTGCCGCGAATTTCGTGACCTCGCAACGGCAGGTCGTCGAGGCGGTCTAGGAGTAGGGCAAGACGCTCGGCTGGGCCGAGGACGCCGAAGAAGGGATCGAGGCCGGCGGCGGTCGAGTGGTCGCGCAGGAGGCGCTCGCAGATTTGCTCCCAGGTGCCAATCCAAAGCTCTTCCAACGGCCGGTCGAGCAGGGTCTCGACGCGCTCGCGGAGACGTTGGGCGGTGGCGCGGGTCGAGGCGAGGACGAGGATCCGGCTGGGATCCGTGCCCGCTTCCACGAGGGCGTGGAAGCGTCGGGTCAGGACCTCGGTCTTGCCGGTCCCAGCCTCACCGATCAAGAGGAGCGGCCCGGAGCGATGCTGGATCGCGCGCTCCTGGGGCTCGGCTAGGGCAAGCATGGTCCAACGCTACCGGGATCGGCCCGCCGAGCCGCGTCCATAGGATGAGCGCGATGGACGTCTTCTCCGCAGATTGGATGGAGATCTGCCGCCGCATCGTCGCGGCGCAGCAGAAGCTGTTCGAGCAGACGCCGGAGATCGAGGCGCGCACGCGGTACGAGGGGGTCGGCGAGGGAGGGGATCACAGCCTCGTCATCGACCGTCGTTGCGAGGACGTCGTCTTCGCTGAGCTGGAGGAGCTCGCCGCGGCCGGCGCGTCGTTCGCCGCGATCTCCGAGGAGCGGGGGGAAGTCAGCTTCGGCGATGGGGGGCCGGCGCGGGTGGTGATCGACCCGATCGACGGTTCCCTCAACGCACGCCGCACGTTGCCCTCCCACAGCCTCAGCATCGCCGTGGCCTCGGGCCCTTCGATGGCCGACGTCGAGTTCGGCTACGTCTACGACTTCGGCGCCGGCGAGGAGTTTGCGGCCCGCAGGGGTGAGGGCGCGAGCCTGGGCGATCGGCAGGTCAGCGTGGGCCCCGATGGAGAGAAGCTGGAGCTGCTCGGCATCGAGTCCGCCGCTCCGGGGCGGATGCTGCCGATCGAGCGGGCCCTCGACGGCCACGTCTTCCGCCTGCGGGTGATCGGCTCGATCGCGATCAGCGCCGCCTACGTCGCCGCCGGGCGCCTCGACGGGATGCTCAGCCTGCGGCCCTGTCGCTCGGTCGACATTGCCGCCGCACAGATGATCCTCCGTGAGGCGGGTGGCGTTCTCGCTTTCGGGGATTTGGGCCTGGAAGAGGCAAGCCTCGACCTCGACGCTCGCTACCCGATCGCGGTTGCCGCCGGCGAACAGGGCCTGGAGATCATCCGTAACGCGATGGGAGAGTCGGTTTAGAACAGGTGTTCGGAAGAACGTATGTTCGCTACACTCGCGAACTCCCCGACCCAAACCACCCGAAGGGATTATCTTCAATTGGCTACTAAAACCAGTAAATCAAGTACCAAATCCAAACCGAAATCGCAGGCCAAAAGCACTTCTTCGCCCGCTCCTTCCCGCGTCGAGCAGGCTCGTGCCGCGGCCGAGCGCGCCGTCGACGTTCCGGTCGGCGCCGTGCTCGAGGTGAGCGACCGCGTCAGTGACCTGGTTGAGCCTTTCAGCGGCCGCAGCGCGGCGCAGAAACAGCTCAAGTCCTACGGCACCTCCCTGCGCCGGACCGTGAAGCGCACCGAGCGCCGCGGCGCCACCGCCCGTCGCAAGGCAGCCACCGAAGCACGCAAGACCCGCAGCAAAGTCGAGCGCGAGGCCCGCAAACGGCAGCGCCGCGTTGAGACGACCTTGAAGCGCAATCGCACCGAGGTCGAGCAGCGGGTCCGTAAAGCGATCGAAGCTCCAACCTCACGCGCACAGAGCCTGGTCGACCAGGTCGCCGCCCTGAGGTCGTAGGACGCGGCGCAGGGAACCACGCGCGGCTTCGCGCCGTACGAAGTACTGTCGCTTCGCCGCGCGCGGCCCCCTGCTTGGTCCTACGACTCAGGTGCCACGCACGAGAACTGGCCGTGAGCCACCTGGCTCGTACGGCCAGTTCTCCTGTGCGGGCGCGTAGGCACGGAACTGGAAGCGGGCGCCGCGGCTGTCGTCGTCGCTGAAGCGGTAGGCGTAGCGGAAGCGGCCACGGCGATCGGTCTGGACCGTGCGGAACTCCGACCAGGGAAGACCGGGGAGGCGAAACTGGAGCTGCACTGCCTTTCCCTCCTCGGGGATTGCCTCGGGCGGCAGGACCCGTCCACGGAAGACGAGCGGCGCCCCGCCGACCTTGGCTACACCCGACGACGCCTGTAGCCGCACCGCGCTGCGCACCTCGAGCCGGAGCGGTCTGCTCGCCGACCGGCTGAGGGTCGGGCTGCCCACGAACGACGCGCTGATCTCCCGGCTCGGGCCCGGCGTGAGGTGAACTGAGTAGGCGCCCCTCGGCCCGGTCTTGGCGGTCGAGACCCGGACCCCGGGCCCTGGACCAGCGGCAAAGCGCTCGACGATCCGCACCGGCACCCCCGCCAGCGGAGAGCGAACGCCGGTGGTCAGACGACCGCTGAGGCGGACACCGCGGCCGTAGGGGACTATCCGCTCCGACGAGCTGCCTTCGAATGTCGCGACGAGCATGGTCGCCGCCTTGAGTGGATTGGTGAGGACCATCGTGGTCCCGTCTCTTCGCCGGCTCGCGACCGAGGTATTGCCGGCCTTGTCGTAGGCGGTCGCCTGGAATTCGTACTCACCGAGCGGATAGGAGTCCGAGTCCCAGCGGGCGCGCAGCTCGCCGTTTGCGGATGGCGCACGTGGCAGGCGTTGGAAGCTGTCGTTGGAGTGAAGGCGGCGCACGCCGATCCAGCCACGCGATGGATCCGCTCCGGAGAGCCGGTCGCCGAGCCAGGTACGGAGGAGGTCGGGATCGCGTGGGTCCTCGGAGTTGGCGAAGGCCACGGTGGGGGGAGTGCGGTCGATTCGCACCAGCGTCGTCCGTGGCGGGCGATTGGCGACCCCGTTGCTCGCGGCGCCGTCGTCGACGTTGCCCGCCGCGTCGCGGGCGTAGTACTCGATCAGGTGAATTCCCTCCGCGATTACCCGGGTGGACGTCGAGGCGCCGACGGTCACCGTTGGCGTGCCACGGTCGACCCGGATCGCGGTGAAGGGCGGTTGCCCGCCGCCGCCCGCCGCCAGTCCGGAGACGTTGTCCGTCGCCGTAGCGGTGAGGGAGACGGCGCGGTTGGTCCAACCCGGCGGCGCTCCGGTCAGGCGGGTGATCGGGTCGGATAAGTCAACCCGGAGCGTGGCGTGTGCGCTCATCGTCGATTTCATCCCCGCGCCGGTGACGGCGACGGCGTGCAGGTAGTTGGAGCCCTCCGGCAGGGTCGCGATCGCCAACTGGTCGTCGCCGACCCCGCCACGGAGGGCGGTCTCCGCGTCGCTGCAGCGGTCGCTGGCGTCGCATGGCGCGCCGCTTGGTGCCCGGTCGACCTCAACCGCGTATCCACGAATCCCCGAGAGCGGTAGAGGACCCGGTGGGTGACCGATCCGTACACGCAGCGGAAAGGCAGTGCGACTGATCCACTTGGGCACCGCGTCCACCTCAACCCCAGCGGGCCTGGTGTTGTCGAAACGCAGCTTTGCGGTTTCGGCGGGGCCCTTTCCGCCATTGGAGTCCTCGAACCAGACCTCGATGCTGTAGGTGGCGGGGGTCTTGGGCACGATGAACGGCCCGGCGCCGTCGCCGTCCCAGGGGATTTGTCCTTCATCGATTGTCGCCCCCTGTGGATTGCGGATGCGGTACCCGGCCACGCTCGGCGCTTGGGGGCCCGCCGGCGGACTGGTCCAGGTGAGGGAGAAGTTGTTGTTCGGATGCCACGTGTCGGCGCCGCCGACGACGCGCAGGTCGGTTAGGGGCGGTGGGCTGGCGGCCGCCGAGCCGCCGAGGCAGAGCACTGTGGCGAGCGCGGCCATGGTGAGCGCCCATCCCCTCACGGGCCGAACTCCCCGGCGGCGCTGCCGCTCGAGCCCGCGGACTGCGCGGCCGGCGGTGGCGAAGAGGCGGGTTCAGCCGGTGGCGCGTATTCGACCGCCCCGGCTTCGCTGGCTTCAGGCGCGACTTCCGGAGCGGGTGGGTCGGCCTCGGGCTCAACCGGCTGGGGCGTTGCGGCCACCTCCGTCGGCGCCGATTCGTACTCCACGCTCGGTGGAGCAACCGCCTCGAGAGCGTGTTGTGAGACCCGCTCGATTCTTGCCTTGGCCTGACCCTGCGCCTCAATGCCCAGCGGCACCGGCGCGACCCCGGTAGCGACGCATGCCGCAGCTCCGCCCACGGTGCCGGCGCAGATCGCGAGGGCCTTTGCCAGCGCCACCATGCCGGCCCCGCGGGTGCCGCCCGCCGCCGCGACCTGGCTCAGGCCGGCCTCGTTTGTGCCGCCGAAGCCGGGCAGACGCGAGTGCAAGTTGAGGAAGAGCTCCTGCGCTCGCTCCAGCAGGGAGCGCGAGACCGGAAGCGCGGGTGCCAGGGCCGCAACCGTGGCCGGGGCCGCTCTGTACGCCCGGACCGTGGCGCGGCAGCCGCCGCAAGCGCGCAGATGCTCGCGGACCATTGCTTCGTGCTCAGCGGTCCCCTGTCCGTCGCAGTAAGCCGAGAGCAGAGGACGGAGCTCCGCGCAGCGGCTGCCGTCCTCGCTGTGGGTGAGCAGGCGGCGAAAACGCTCGCGTCCCTCGGCCAGGCAGCGGTTGACCTTGGTTTGGCTGAACCCGGTCGCGGCGCTGATCTCGGCGTAGGTATAGCCGGCTGCGAGCAGAGTGAGGGCGCGCAGCTCGGCCGGCTTCAGGGCCCGCAGAGCCTCGCGGCTGCGCGCGATCTGCTCGCGTCGCTCCACCCGCTCACCGGGGCCAGCGACGACGGCCGGGATTCGCGCGATCGGGTCATCGCCCTCGTCCTCGCCCGGGCCAAGCATCCGCTCCCGATGGCGCCGGATGGCGAGCGCCTCGTGCTTGACCACGGTCTTCATCCAGCGGGACAACTCACGCGGTCGATCGCTGGGTGCTTTGACCAGGAGGATCTCCAGGGAACGTTGGTAGGCGTCCTCCGCGTCGTCCTCGCAGATCGAGTAGCGCCGTGCGGTCTGCCTCAGCTCGGTGTCCTCGCGAGCGACGAGCTCGATCGCGGCGCGCTTGCGCCCGGCTGTGGTCCCAACTCCCTGCATCCCGTTGCTCCCTCGCTCGACCATGGCACGTAGAGCGAGGGACGGAGACCAGTTCTCCCCCCACCTGGACGGGTGGTTGGGGCGAAAGGCCGCTATTTGCGAACCACAGCGTTTACGAGGACGCGATCGCGGCGCACCTGTAGCATCCGCGGCCGATGAGCACCTGCGTAATCACCGGCGGCGCCGGCTTCCTTGGCTCGCATCTCTGCGAGCACCTGCTTGGCAAGGGCCACCGGGTGATCTGCGTCGACAACCTCGAGACCGGCTCGCTGCAGAACATCGAGCACATCCGCGACGACGCCTTCGACTTCCGCAACATCGACATCACCGAGAAGGTCGACATTCCCGAGGACGTCGACTTCGTCTACCACCTCGCTTCGCCGGCCAGTCCGATCGACTACCTGCGGCTGCCGTTGCACACGCTCAAGGTCGGCTCGCACGGCACCCACCACATGCTCGGCCTGGCCAAGTGGAAGCGCGCGCGCTTCCTGATCGCCTCGACCAGCGAGGTCTACGGCGACCCCCAGGTCCACCCTCAGAAGGAGGACTACTGGGGCCACGTCAACCCGATCGGCCCGCGCGGCGTCTACGACGAGGCGAAGCGCTACGCCGAGGCACTGACGATGGCCTACCACCGCCAGCAGGGCGTCGACACCGCGATCGTGCGGATCTTCAACACCTACGGGCCGCGCATGCGCGCCCGCGACGGGCGGGCGATCCCGACCTTCCTGCGCCAGGCGCTGCAGGATCAGCAGCTGACCGTCTTCGGCGATGGCAGCCAGACGCGCAGTTTCTGTTACGTCGACGACCTGATCCGCGGCATCGTCGCCCTCGCCGAGTCCGACGTGCACACGCCGGTCAACGTCGGCAATCCGAACGAGTTCACCCTGCTGGAGCTGGCGAAGACCGTGATCGAGGTGACCGATTCGCGCTCGGAGATCATCTACGAGCCGCTGCCGGTGGACGATCCCCAGCAACGCCAGCCGGACATCACCCGGGCTCGCGATCTGCTCGGCTGGGAGCCGCAGGTCGAGCTGCGTGAGGGATTGCAGCGCACGATCGAGCAGGCCGGCGTCGAGCAGCTCGCCGGCGCCTCGGACTGAGCCCGGCTTCGCGTCGCCCAATATCCTGCAGTGAGCGCGGAGCGAGCAAACGTCCATATCTGATTCTTCGTGCAGCGAGAGAAGCGGGAACATTGATGAAGATGGCCAGTGAGACCGGAAAGGCTGCCGCCGAGGAGCGCGCGACGATCGCGCCCCTGGTCGGCCCCGACGACGAGCGTGTCTTCACCGACTCGGGGATCGAAATCGACCGCCTCTACACCGAGGAGGACGTCGCCCCCGGCCTCGAGGAGCGGCTCGGCGAGCCCGGCGAGCCCCCCTTCACCCGCGGCATCCACAACGGCATGTATCGGGACCGGCTCTGGACGATGCGCCAGTACGCCGGCTTCGCCACGCCTGAAGACACCAACGAGCGCTACCGCTACCTGATCGAGCACGGCTCGACCGGCCTCTCGATGGCCTTCGACCTGCCCACCCAGCTCGGCCGCGACTCCGACGACCCGCTCTGCAACGGCGAGGTCGGCCGCACCGGTGTTCCCATTGACACGATCGAGGACATGCGGATCTGCTTCGACCAGATACCGCTCGACAGCGTCTCGACCTCGATGACGATCAACGCCCCCGCGGCGATCCTTCTGCTGCTCTACGAGCTGGTCGGCGAGGAGCAGGGGGTGCCCTCCCAAAAGCTGCGCGGCACGGTCCAGAACGACGTGCTGAAGGAGTACATGGCGCGCGGCAACTACATCTACCCGCCCGAGCCGACCATGCGGCTGACGACCGACCTCTTCGAGTACTGCCACAAGAACGTGCCGAAATGGAACACGATCTCGATCTCCGGCTACCACATCCGCGAGAAGGGCTGCTCGGCTGTGCAGGAGGTCGCCTTCACCCTCTCCAATGCGATCGCCTACGTCGAAGCGGCGCTCCAGCGGGGACTGAAGATCGACGAGTTCGCCCCCCGCCTGGCCTTCTTCTTCAACGGTCACAACAACGTCTTCCAAGAGGTCGCCAAGTTCCGCGCCGTGCGGCGGATGTGGGCGAAGATCGTCAAGGAGCGCTTCGGGGCCGAGAACCCCAACTCGATGAAGATCCGCTTCCACACCCAGACCGGCGGGGTGACGCTGCAGGCTCAGCAGCCCGAGGTCAACATCATCCGCGTCGCCCTGCAGGGCTTCGCCGCGGTAGCCGGCGGCACCCAGTCCCTCCACACCAACGGCTTCGACGAGGCGCTGGCGCTGCCGACCGAGCGCTCGGCGCGGATCGCCCTGCGCACCCAGCAGGTGCTCGCCCACGAGTCGGGGGTCGCCGACACCGTCGACCCCTTCGCCGGCTCCTACTTCGTCGAGTCGCTGACCGACGAGGTCGAAGCGCGCTCCTGGGAGCTGATGGAGAAAGTCGAGGAGCTGGGCGGCTCGGTCGAGGCGCTCGACTTCATGCAGAAGGAGATCGAGGAGTCGGCGCTCTCCTACCACGAGCGCTACAAGAGCGGCCAGGACATCATCGTCGGGGTCAACAAATACGTCACCGACCAGGTCGACGATGTCGACATCCTCCGCGTCGACCCCGAGTCCGAGCAGCGACAGCTGGCGCGCTTGAAGGCCTTCAAGGAGAACCGCGACCAAGCCTCTGTGGAGACGAAGCTCGACGAGCTCCGCGCAGTCGCCCGCGGCGAGGGCAACCTGCTGCACCCGATCCGCGCCGCCCTGGCCGCCGACGCCTCGATCGGCGAGGTCTGCGGCGCGATGCGCGACGTCTTCGGCGAATACAAGGGCGGCGCCTTCTTCTAGTCACGATTGATGGACGCTTGTGCCCCCTGCGTGAGCTACAACCGTCCATGCGTGGGAAGGAACCGGGTCGCCGCGGTTGAAGCGGCCCTCAATGATCGAGGTATCGCGGACCCTGATGAAGTCCGAGCCGGAGCTGGCCGAGCTGGTCGCCGCGGTTGAGGGCGTCGAGGTGACGATGGCCGAGAAGGGCTTCGGCACCCGGGTCGAGGTCCGCGCCAATGAGCGATCCGGCCTCGAAGTGGCCGATCTCGAGCGTTTTCTCGATCACCTGGCCGAGCCGCAGAAGCAGCCCTTCGCATAGCCAAGGAGAAGACCGAGTTGAAGCACTTGAGCAAGCACCTGACCTTTGCCAACGCGATCTCCTGCATCGCCCTCTTCGTCGCCCTGAGCGGCGCCGCCTACGCGGCGACCACGACGCTGGGCAAGAAGTCGGTGAAAACCAAGAACCTCGCCAACGGCTCGGTGACGACGCTCAAACTGAAGGGCGGATCCGTGACCACGCTGAAGCTGAAGAACGGCGCTGTGACCGGTCCGAAGATCGGCCGGGGTGCGGTCGGGTCGACGGCTCTGGCCGGAGGGTCGGTGCGCTCGTCGCAGCTCGGCGGCGGGGTGGTCACCGAGGGCAAGCTGAAGAACGGCGCGGTGACCGAGACGAAGCTCTTCAACAGCGCCGTGACCAACTCCAAGATCGGCCCAAATGCGGTGGCGACCGGCAAGATCCAGGACGGGGCGGTAACCGCCGCGAAACTCTCGTCGAGCCTCTATGCACAGCTGCTCAAGAACGTCTCCTATGTGACGGCAACGAGCCCCTCGAATGCAGAAGACAAACCCAAGTCCGTCACCGCCCAATGCCCCGCGGGCAAGCAGGTGACCGGTGGGGGAGCACGGATCACGGGAGCCGAAGTCACGACCGTTGCTGTGATCGAATCGAGCCCGTTCGTAAACGCAGAGAGCAAGCGCACGGGCTGGACGGCATCCGCCGATGCGATTGCCGCCGACGCGAAACCATGGGCGGTTGAAGTCACCGCCATCTGCGCCGAATTCTGAGCTGCGCCTGCGTTCGCCTTTTGTCGACCTGGCGGCGACAAAAGGAGAACGCGGCTGTCGCGGGACATGGCTCGGCGTCGCGAAATAGACTGCGGCGCCTTCATGCGCGAGAGGAATCCGGTCACCCACGACGAGAAGCTCGCCTACCTGCGCGATTTGCGCGAGGCGGCGGTCCACTCCGCCTCCGAGGAGGCGGTCTCCAAGCAGCACGCGAAGGGCAAGATGACCGCTCGCGAGCGGATCGAGAAGCTGCTCGATCCCGGCTCCTTCGAGGAGCTCGACACCTTCGTGCGGCACCGCACCTACGACTTCGAGATGCAGAAAAAACGCCCCTGGGGCGACGCCGTCGTCACCGGCCACGGCACGATCGACGGCCGCACGGTCTTCGTCTTCTCCCAGGACTTCACCGTCTTCGGTGGCAGCCTCGGCGAGGTGATGGCGGAGAAGATGTGCAAGGTGATGGACCTCGCCGCTCAGGTCGGCGCGCCCGTGGTCGGGATCAACGACTCCGGCGGCGCCCGCATTCAGGAGGGCGTCGTCTCGCTCGGCGCCTACGGCGACGTCTTCGTCCGCAACGTGCAGTGCTCCGGCGTGATCCCGCAGATCAGCGTGATCATGGGCCCCTGTGCCGGGGGCGCCGTCTACTCACCGGCGATGACCGACTTCATCTTCATGGTCAAAGAGACCTCGCACATGTTCATCACCGGCCCGGAAGTGATCAAAACGGTGACCGGCGAGGAAGTCGAGTTCGAGGAGCTCGGCGGGGCGATGAGCCACAACTCGAAGTCGGGCGTCGCCCACTTCGCCGCCGAGGACGAGGAGAGCTGCCTCGAGGACGTCCGCTACCTGCTCGGCTTCCTGCCCTCGAACAACCTCGAGGCTCCGCCCCGCTACGCCCCCGAGGACGACCCCGAGCGCGAAGACGAGGAGCTGGAAACGGTCGTCCCCGACGATCCCTCCAAGCCCTACGACATGCGCGAGGTGATCTCCCGCGTCGTCGACGACGGCGAGTTCTTCGAGGTCCACGAGCACTTCGCCAAGAACATCGTCTGCGGCTTCTCCCGCCTCGATGGCTTCCCGATCGGCATCGTCGGCAACCAGCCGGCCTTCCTCGCCGGGGTGCTCGACATCGAGGCGTCCGAGAAGGCGGCGCGTTTCGTCCGCACCTGCGACGCCTACAACGTCCCGATCCTCACCTTCACCGACGTGCCCGGCTTCCTGCCCGGCACCGACCAGGAGTGGAACGGGATCATCCGCCACGGCGCCAAGCTGCTTTACGCCTTCACCGAGGCCACCGTGCCCAAGCTCACCGTCGTCACCCGCAAGGCCTACGGCGGCGCCTACGACGTGATGAACTCGAAGCACATGCTGGCCGACTACAACGTCGCCTGGCCGACCGCCGAGGTCGCGGTGATGGGCCCGGAGGGCGCGGTCAACATCATCTACCGCAAAGACATCGCTTCCTCGCCGACCCCCGACGAGCGCCGTCAGAAGCTGATCGACGACTACAAAGCCCACTTCGCCAACCCCTACTCGGCGGCCGAGCGCGGCTACATCGACGACGTGATCGAGCCCAAGGAAACGCGCCCCAAGCTGATCAAGGCCCTGCGCATGCTGCAGTCCAAGCGGGTCGACCAGCCGAAGCGCAAGCACGGCAACATCCCGCTGTAGCGCCTAGCGCTCGGGCGGCCCCTGCGACGCAGCGGCGCGGCGCGCCTGCCAGGTGGCGAGCGGGGCGGCGGCCATCTCGTCCCAGGCGGCGCCCTCGCCGAGGTACTGCATGACGACGAAGTGGAGCAGGCCGGGGAGCATCTCGGGGGCGCGCTCGGCGTCGCCGTCGAGGAGCTTCGCGGTCAGCAGCGTGTCGATTGCCCCTACAATGAAGTCCGACGTAATAGGAGGTGGAGCTTGGCGAGAGGTGATCTCGCGGCGCGCGCTGTCCAGTGCGCGGGAGAGGCGCTCCATCAAATCGCGCCGCTGGGCGAGCGCCCGCTCGCCGGCCGCATGGACCTCGACCAAGAGCGCCTTGGCGATCGCCGGCTGGGTCGCGCAGAACTCGAGCAGCTCGGCGAGTGCCGCCCGCAGGCCCTCGCGCCAGGTCGACTGGCGCTTGGCGGCGCCGATCAGGCGACGGTAGAGCCACTCGCCGGCATCGCCGTAGGCCTGCGCGAAGCAGTCCTCGCTGTCGGCGAAGTGCTTGTAGAAGGTCGCGCGGCTCGTCTGTGCCCGCTCGATCACGTGGCGGACGGCGACCTGCTCGTAGCCCAGCTCACCGCTTGTGAGCAGCATCGCCTCGAGGATTCGCTCCCGCGGAGGTCGGCGCTCACGAGCGCTGGGGAAGGAAATGACCGAGCCGCTGTAGCCGTTCGAAAACATGCTCCTTTTGTCTAGGTATAGCAGCTTTTAGAAACGCGATTGCATAGAACGCCATGTTTTCTGTAGAAAAGGCAAGTAGACATTGGATATATGTTTTGGTACCGTCTTGGCATGGCCGACTCCCGGTCACTCTCCGAGCGCCTCTCCAAGCTGCCGCCGGGGCGCCACCTGATTCCCCGCGACTTCGTCTCGCAGAATCAGCGCGAGCGGATGCTGCTGGCGACCGCCGAGCTGGTCGCCGAGCGGGGTTACCAGAAGACGACGATCGAGCTGATCGCGAAAACGGCTCGGGTCGCCCTGGTCACCTTCTACGAGCACTTCGCCAACAAGGAGGAGTGCTTCCTGGCCGCCTTCGACGAGAGCGTCGCCGCGGCCGGCGAGGTCTTCACCGAGCTGATCGATCCCGAGCAGCCTTGGGTGGACCAGGTCTCCACCGGGCTCGAGGTCTTCCTGGAGATGGTCGTCGCCGAGCAGGCGCGGGCCAAGCTCTGCATCGTCGAGAGCCAGGCGGCCGGGGGCGAGGCGCTTGCCCGTTACCAGTCGATGCTGGAGATGGTTGCGCCGAAGCTGCGCGAGGGGCGCGAGCTCAACCCGCGGACCAGCCGTCTGCCCGACGGCCTCGAGGTGGCGATCGCCGGTGGCTTGATGTGGCTGGTCCACCAGCGCCTGGTGGCGGGCGAGGTCGACGAGCTGAAAGGCCTGCTGCCCGAGATGCTGCAGGTGACCTTGACGCCGTATGTCGGGGAGGTAGAGGCGGCACGCGCTGCGGAGGCAGCACAAGCCCGGGCGGCGGCTTAGTGACCGGCGGCCGGAGGACACCAAGCGCGGGGAGTGGGCCAGGCAGATGTGAGTAGCCCACGCAGAGGCCGCGATCCGGCGCGCGAGAGGATCGCCGCGACGATGATCGAGATGGTCGGTGACTACGGCTTCGCGGCGGTCGACGTAGAGGCGGTGTGCGAGCGGGCCGAAGTGGGACGAGCCCACTTCGATCGCTGCTTCGCCAACCTCGAGGACTGCTTCCTCAGCCTCCACGCCGAGGTCATGGAGCAGGTCTGCGGGCGAGTCGGGGCCGCCTGCAACGGCCGTGAAGCCTGGCACGATCGGATTTGGGCGGCCGGGATGGCGGCGATGCGCTACCTGCAGGAGGATTCGGCGCGCGCCCGTTTCCTGGTCGTCTCGGTCAACGGCGCCGGCCACGCCGCCCAGGCGCGTCGTGATCACATCGTCCAGCGGATCGCCGACGTCCTCGACGGTGGCCGCGGCGAGGTCCAGGGCGAGCGCCCGATGTCCCGCTGCACCGCCGAAATCACCGCCGGCGCCGTCTACGGCACGATGATGGGCAAAGTCGAATCGGGCTCGATCGAACGCGGCGAAGAGTTCCTCCCCGAGCTGATCTACCTGGCGACGATGCCCTACCTGGGCGCCCGCGCCGCCGAGGACGAGTTGCTGGTCCAACCGCTCCGCTAGCCAGCCGCGACCCGCCCATCTCTCGGGTATCGTCGGTTTCGTGGCCAAAGGGCAGGCAAAGAAGGAGGAGGAACAGGGGACGACCACCGCCTCCTCACCACGACTGCCTGCCGGTCGCCACGGCCTGCCGCGGGAGTTCATCGTCCAGAACCAGCGCGAGCGGATCGTCACGGCGCTGGTCGACACGGTCGCCGAGCGAGGCTACAACGCGACCACGGTCGCCAACATCACCAAGGCGGCTTCGGTTTCGCGGCGAACCTTCTACGAGCACTTCGCCGACAAGGAAGCCTGCTTCCTCGCCGCCTACGAGATGGTCGCCGACCACATCGCCAACTCGATGCGGGCCGCTGCCGAGTCCTTCGAGGAGTGGCCGCAGCAGGTCCGCGCCGCGCTGGCGACGATGCTGAGCTTCCTCGCCGGCGAGCCGGAGCTGGCCCGCATCTGCATGATCGAGCCGGTCGCAGCCGGCGGTGAGATCGCCGCTCGCCACCGCGCCTCGATGCAGGGCCTGGTCGAGATCCTCAAGGCCGGCCGGCCCGAGCACGGCGGCGACCACCCGCTGCCCGAGGCCACCGAGGAGACGCTCGTCGGCGGCATCGTCTCCCTGGTCGTGCGCGAGATCAGCGCCGGCCGGACCGAGCAGCTGGAGAAGCTGCTGCCGGACCTGGTCGAACTCACCCTGGCGCCCTACGTCGGCGCCGAAGAGGCCGAGCGTCTCGCCCGGCAGCAGTAGCAGCAGACTGTGATACTGTGAGACTGTGAAGCACATGAAGAACATCACGGTTTCGGTTCCCGAGGACGTCTATCGCGCCGCTCGCGTCCGAGCTGCACACGAGGACAAATCAGTGAGCGCTCTGGTTGCTGACTGTTTGCGATCGCTGGACGACCGGGAGGCGGAGTTCTCGCGGCTTGAAGCGCAGCAAAAGCAGATTCAGGCGGAAATCGAGGGGTTTAGCGCGCGGGACAACATAGACCGGGACTCGCTGCACGACCGTGCAGTTCGTTGACACGAACATCCTGATCTATTCGATCTCCGGTGATCCATTGGAGCGCGAGAAGGCCGAGCGCGCCAATCAGATTCTCGCCGCGGGGGATATTGGCCTTTCAGCGCAGGTTCTGCAGGAGTTCTATGTTCAGGCGACCCGAGAAAACCGGCCAGGTCGGCTGAAACACGAGCGGGCGGCGGGCCTTGTTGAGTCGTTTTCGCGCTTTCCTGTGCAGGCGATCACGATCGGCATCGTGGGGGCGGCGGTTGCTACACGGGAGCGTTTCCAGATCTCCTACTGGGACGCCGCAATCCTCGAGGCGGCTCGGGCCCTCGGTTGTGAGACCGTCCTCTCGGAGGATCTGAGTGACGGTCAGGACTACGCCGGGGTAGTGGTGACGAACCCGTTCGGCCCTTCTGGGGCCAGGAGCTCTTAGGGCACCGCCGTTGCCTCGGCTTCGACTGCGCCGCCTCGGGCAGTTGCCGCGCCGCCTTCCTCGCGGGTGAGGCGGTGGGCCAGGTAGACGGGGATGATCGAGATCAGCACGACGATCACCGCTACCGCGTTGACGATCGGCAGTTGATTGGGGCGGAAGAGGTTGCGGAAGATCCAGATCGGCAGGGTTTCTTCGCCGGCTCCGATCGTGAACGTGGTGACGATGATCTCGTCGAAGGAGAGGCCGAAGGCGAGCAGGGCGCCGGCGCCGAGGGCGGTTTTGAGATTGGGCAGGGTGATGAAGCGGAAGGTCTGCCAGGTGTGGGCGCCGAGGTCGGCGGAGGCTTCCTCGAAGGAGGTCGAGACGCGGCGCAGGCGGGCGACGACGTTGTTGTAGATGACGACGATGCAGAAGGTGGCGTGCCCGACGATCACCGTGAAGAGGCCGAGGTCGATGCCCAGCACCTGGGTGAAGGTGTTGCTGAGGGCGACGCCGGTGACGATCCCCGGCAGGGCGATCGGCAGGATGACGAGGAAGGAGATCGTCTCGCGGCCGAAGAAGCGGTGGCGGGCGACCGCGAGCGAGGCGAGGGTGCCGAGCACGAGCGCGATCGCCGTGGCGGCAGCCGCCGCTTTGAGCGAGGTGGCAAAGGCGTCGCGGGCGAATTCGTCTTCGACCGCCTTTGGAAACCAGTCGAGGGTCAGCCCGGGCGGGGGCCACTCGAGGATGTTGCTCGAGTTGAAGGCGTAGATCGCCAGCACGATCAGCGGCACGTAAATGAAGGCCATCCCCAGGCCCACGCCGGTCCGGAGGAGGAGCGTTGCTCGCTTCGAGAGTCTCATTCACTCACCCCTAGATGTGCTCGAAGGCGCCCAGCTTCCGGGCAACCATCAGGTAGGCGATCATCACCACGATCGGGACGAGCGCGAGGGCGGAGGCGAGCGGCAGGTTGTTGGAGATGTTGTTGAAGATCACGTTGCCGATGAACTGGTCGTTGGAGACCAGCCTGGGGGTGATGTAGTCGCCCAGGGTGAGCGCGAAGGTGAAGATCGACCCCGCCACGACTGCCGGGAAGGCGAGCGGCAGGATCACCCGGCGGAAGGTGGTGAAGGGCGCGGCGCCGAGATCCTCGGAGGCGCTGATCAGCGAGTTGGGAATTCGTTCCAGGCCGGCGTAGATCGGCAGGATCATGTAGGGCAGCCAGAGGTAGCTCATCACCAGCCAGACGGCGGTCTGGCCGTACCCTGGGCCGCTCAAGCCGAAGGGCGCCAGCGCCCAGTCGATGACGCCGTCGTTGGAGAGCATCGTCCGCCAGGAGAGTGCCTTGACGAGGTAGCTCGACCAGAGGGGAACCAGCACCAGGACCACCAGGATCGCCTTGCCCCGGCGACTCGCGACCTTGGCCATGTAGAACGCGATCGGAAAAGCGATCACGGCGTCGGTCAGGGTGACCAGGGCGGCGATCAGCACGGTCCGGCCGACGATGTCCCGGTAGACGGGTTCCTCGATGAGGGTTTCGAAGTTCTCGAGGCCGAAGCCGCGAATGACTTCGCCGCTGAGCGGGTCGACCGACCAGAACCCCGCGACCAGGAGGACCGCGAGTGAGCCCAGGTAGCCGAGCACCAGCCAGCCGACCGGGCCGGCCAGCAGGGCGCCGACCTGCAGGCGTGGGCGGCCGTGGAAGAGCCCGGCGAGCCGATGGCCCACCGAGCTCCTCTTCACGACCGCTTCAGTCGCCATCTAGTCAGGATCTGCGGATCAGCCTTTGATCGAGGTCCAGGCCTGAACCCACTCGTTGTAGTCCTTGCAATCTTCGGACCCATCGCCGCAGTCCGCCAACGGCGTTTCCCAGTAGTAGACGCGTTTCCAGAAGCCGGGGTTTTCCGCGTGGTATTTCGCGCAGAAGCCTTTCTCCACCGTCTCTTCGCAGGCCAGGCTCTGCGCCGGGGCCTCGCCGAAGTATTCGGCCACCTGGGCATTCACTTTCGGTGAGACGATCCAGTCCATCCACTTGTACATGCAGTTGGGGTGTTTGGCTTGGGAGCTGATCATCCACGTGTCCGACCAACCGGTCGCGCCCTCGGACGGCAGGAACCCCTGGCTCGCCGGGCTCGCCGCCACGGGCTTGCCTTCCCCTTCGAGTTCGAAGTACTGGTACTGCCAGGTGGTTCCGACCTGGCTGTCGCCCGCGGCAAAGGCCTGGATCTGCTTCGCCGCTTCAGACCAGTATTCGCCCACGTTGGGTCGCTGTTCTTCCAGCAGGTTCACGGCGGCTTCGAACTGCTCGTCGTTCAGCTCGTAGGGGTTCTCGATCCCCAGGTCGGGCTGGTGGGCCTTCAGGTAGACAGCCGCGTCGGCGATGTAGATCGGGTCGTCGTAGGCGCTGATTTTGCCCTTGTATTTGGCGGCTTTTTCGGGATCGAGGATCACGTCCCAGGAGGTCGGCGCCGGTTTCACGTCGTCGGTGTTCCACATCAGCAGGTTTGCGCCGCGTCCGTGCGGGATGCCGTAGTTGGTGCCGTCGAAGGTGTTGTAGGGCTGGTTCTTCAGGTCGCTGAAGATCGTCTTGTAATTCGGGACGAGGTCGACGTTGACAGGGTCGACATCGCCGCCGTCGACCAAGCGGGCAGAGGCATTGCCGGAGGCGGAGACGCCGTCGTACTGACCGCTGCGCATCAACTGGACCATTTCGTCAGAGGTGCCGGCGACCTTGTTGTTGACTTTGCAGCCGGTCTTCTGTTCGAAGGGTTTGCTCCATTCCGGTTCGACGTAGCCGGCCCAGGAGATCAGGTCGACCTGGCCCTCTCCTTTTCCGACCTTGGTCAGCTCTTCGCCGTTCGAGTCGCTGTCGCTGCCGCCGCAACCGGCCAGCAGCACCATGAAAGCGAGCAGGCCGGCGATGACGAGCCACGCCGTTCGTCCTGGATGTGCGTCCTGAGTCCTCACGGGGATTCCTCCTCTATTCGTTGTCCACGGACCGCGACCGTGTGCTCCGGGCGCCAGCCCACCAGCACCTCCCTACCCTCTTCGGAGGGAGCGCCGGCCGACGCACCCTCCACGTTCTGCCGTACGAGCTGAAGCTCTCCGCCGGCCTCGAGGGCGACGGTGTAGCGGGTGACCATCCCCGCGTAGGCGATCTCGGCGATCCGGCCACGCTCGGTCCGTAGCCCGTTCGGCGTTGCGGAGGAGTCGAGCAGCTGGATCTTCTCGGGCCGGATCGTGAAGCGCGTGCCGTCGCGCTCGAGCAGGTTGGAGACGCCGACGAAGCCGGCGACGAACTCCGTCGCCGGCTGCTCGTAGAGCTCCATCGGTGGGCTGACCTGCTCGATCCCGCCTTCGTTGAAGACGGCGATCCGGTTGCTCATCGTCAGCGCCTCGTCCTGGTCGTGGGTGACGTAGACGAAGGTGATGCCGACCTCGGCCTGGATCGTCTTCAGCTCGCTCTGCATCTGCTCACGCAGCTTCAGGTCGAGCGCTCCGAGGGGCTCGTCGAGCAGCAGCACGCGTGGGCGGTTGACGATCGCGCGGGCCAGGGCGACGCGCTGCCGCTGCCCGCCGGAGAGCTCACCCGGCTTGCGCTCGTTGTAGTCGGGTAGGCGGACCATCTCCAGCGCCTCGTCGCGGCGCCGCGCCCGCTCGGCCTTGGCCACCCCGGCGATCCGCAGTCCGTAGGCGACGTTCTCGCCGACGGTCATGTGGGGAAACAGGGCGTAGTCCTGAAAGACCGTGTTGACCGCACGGTCATACGGGGGTACGCCGCTCATGTCCTGCCCGGCCAACTCGATCCTGCCGCCGCTCGGGTCCTCGAAGCCGGCGATCATTCGCAGCGTCGTCGTCTTACCCGAGCCCGAGGGGCCGAGCAGGGTGAAGAACTCTCCAGCCTCGACTTCGAGGTCGATGCCCGCAACCGCCTGTACCTCGCCGTAACGCTTGGAGAGGCCCTCGAGGCGGATGTCAGGTGGAGCAGTTACATGGAGAAGTTATCCGAGTGGTTGGGGAGGTCAAGGACAAATCCACCCCGGCCTATTGGCCGGGGTGGAGTACGGGACAACCCCTGCCCCGAAGCTTTGTCTAGTAGCCGGCCGGGTGACGGGCGACGAAGCCGACGTTGTCACGCAGGTCTTCGTGCCAGCTCGGGCCGGTTTTACCGTCCGTGTTGCCCGAGGTGTCCCAACGGTAGCCGGCGATCACCGCGTAGGCGTGGCCGGAGTTGGCGTAGACGGAGATCCAGCGCCCTTCCCCTTCGAGGCCCCAGCGCTCCATCGGGCCGGAGGGAAGTGGGCTTTCGAGGAATTTGCCGCCGTGCAGGGCGTAGCTGACCGAGCCCGAGCAGTCATAGCCCTTGTCCCACCAGCGGGCGTGACCGCCGCCGAAGATGTAGGGCTTGGTGCGGATCCGGTTGGCGGCCGTGATTACGGCCTTTACCCGCGGCGGCGCGGACTTCGGCGGGATCAACATCCCGTTGTCGAGCAGCCGCGCTTTCGGCGTCGGCGTGCACATGTCGGTTTCGGCGGGCGTCAACCCACCGCCTTCACAGCTGGCGCTGGCGCCTGATGGTGCGAGGGCGAGAATGGCCAGCGCCGCAATTGCGACTAACCCCGCCTTCAGCTTTGAGCGTGTCTTCAGCAAACCGATCTCCTTCGTCGGCCTACGGGGTTAGCTGTCGGGCTAGCGCGAAAAGGAGCCTGCGCTCCCGCCCTTTGTCGGGCGAGTTAGCCCCGAAAACGTGGTTCCCCCGCTCCCGCTTTGCCAGGTGGCTGGCGGGACTCGGCGTTTCGGTTGTTCGGAACGGCGGGCAGTGTAGACGATTGCCCGGCCGGATGCTTACAAGAAACAAACATTTTGTAGCCCTTCGCACTTGCATCCCAGATTCCTGTCGGCGGGCCGGGTGGTAGCTTGCGTCGCGGGATGGATCTTTCAGGCCGCTCAACCCTGCTCACCGGCGCCACCGGCGGCCTCGGCCGCGCGATCGCAGCCGCGATGGCGGCGAAGGGCGCAAAGCTGATCCTCAGCGGCCGCAAGGCCGAGGCGCTGGAGGCGATGGCCGCGGAGCTGCCTGGGGAGGGGCACCGCACGATCCCATCTGACCTGGCCGAGCCAGGCGCCGCCGAGAAGCTCGCGGCGGAAGCGGGCGAGGTCGACATCCTTCTGGCCAACGCCGGGCTGCCTGGCACCGGACGGTTACCGGACTACAGCAGCGAGCAGCTGACTGGAACGCTGCGCGTAAATCTCGAGGCCCCGATCCTGCTCGCCCGCGCCCTGGAGCCGGGAATGCTGAGGAAGGGCTCGGGCCACATGGTCTTCATCTCCTCGCTCTCGGGCAAGTCGGCCACCCCGCTCTCCTCGATCTACAACGCGACCAAGTTCGGCCTGCGCGGCTTTGCCCTCGGCCTGCGCACCGACCTCGACCCTTGCGGAGTCGGCGTCTCGCTCGTCTCTCCGGGCACCATCCGCGAAGCGGGGATGTATTCAGACTCGGGAGCCCCGCCGATCCCCGGTCTTGGCACGGGCACGCCAGCTCAGGTAGCCAACGCGGTAGTCAAGGCAATCGAGCACAACAAGGTCGAGGTAACGGTTGCTCCCATTCAGCAGCGCATGCTCGCTCACTTCGCTCTTGCCAGTCCTGGCATCTCGGTCAAGATCGCCAGCGGCGACGCCGGGCAGAAGGCCGCCGCCGCCGTAGCCGACGGCCAAACCGACAAGCGCTGAGCGTTGCCTAGGATGGGGGAGTGAGCTCTCTCGATTCCTTCGCTGCCCGCTCGACCCTCGATGTCGGCGGCCGCTCCTATGAGGTCTTCCGCCTCGACGCCTTGCAGCAGCGCTTCGACGTCGCCCGGCTGCCGTACTCGCTGAAGGTGCTGCTGGAGAACGTGCTGCGCCTGGAGGACGGGGTCTCGGCGACGAAGGAGGACGTCGAGGCGATCGCCAGCTGGGACGCCACTGCCACGCCGAGCGCCGAGATCCCCTACCAGCCGGCGCGGGTACTGATGCAGGACTTCACCGGCGTGCCGGCGGTGGTCGACCTGGCGGCGATGCGCGACGCGATGGCCGAGATCGGCGGCGACCCGGAGAAGATCAACCCGCTGGTGGATGTCGACCTGGTCATCGACCACTCGGTTCAAGTCGACGCCTTCGGCAACGAAAGCGCCTTCGCGGTCAATGCCGAGCGCGAGTTCGAACGCAACCGCGAGCGCTACTCCTTCCTCAAGTGGGGCCGCGAGGCCTTCGACAACTTCAGCGTCGTGCCGCCCGCGACCGGGATCTGCCACCAGGTCAACCTCGAGCACATCTCCCAGGTCGTCTACAGCAGCGAGCGCGCCGGCACACTGCAGGCCTACCCCGACACGCTGGTCGGCACCGACTCGCACACGACGATGGTCAACGGCCTCGGCGTGCTCGGTTGGGGGGTCGGCGGGATCGAGGCCGAGGCGGCGATGCTGGGCCAGCCGGTCTCGATGCTGCTTCCCCAGGTGGTCGGCTTCAAGCTCGATGGCGAGCTGCCAGCGGGGGCGACGGCGACCGACCTGGTCCTGACCGTGACCGAGATGCTGCGCGAGCACGGCGTCGTCTCCAAGTTCGTCGAGTTCTTCGGCCCAGGCCTCTCGACCCTGGGCCTGGCCGACAGGGCGACGATCGGCAACATGTCGCCCGAGTTCGGCTCGACCTGCGCGATCTTTCCGATCGACGCCGAGACGCTGCGCTACCTGGAGCTGACCGGGCGGCCGACCGAGACGATCGAGCTGGTCGACGCCTACGCGCGCGAGCAGGGCATGTTCCACGACGGCGACTCGGAGGACCCGGTCTTCTCGGCGGCGCTGGAGCTCGACCTGGGTGAGGTGGAGCCGAGCATCGCCGGGCCGAAACGACCCCAGGATCGCGTCCCGCTCTCGCGGGCAAAGGAGGCCTTCCTCGAGGCGCTGGCGGAATTCGATCCAGGGGCCGTGGAGCGGAAGGGCAACGGTCGCGACGAGGCGATCGAAGAGTCCTTCCCCGCCTCAGATCCGCCGGCGGAGGATCACGACGACGACGACGGCAAGCCACGCCAGGCGACCACCGGCGCATCACAGGCCACCGCGATCGTCAACCGCCGCGGCGACGAGGTGCCGGTGAGGCTCGCCGACGGCACCAGCTTCGAGCTCGACAACGGCCACGTTGTGATCGCCGCGATCACCAGCTGCACCAACACCTCCAACCCCTCGGTGATGATCGGCGCCGGCCTACTCGCCCGCAACGCGGTGCAGCGCGGCTTGAAGCGCAAGCCGTGGGTGAAGACCTCACTCGCTCCGGGCTCGACCGTGGTGACCGAGTACCTGGAGCGGGCGGGCTTGAGCGAGCACCTCGACACGCTCCAGTTCAACCTGGTCGGGTACGGATGCACGACCTGCATCGGCAACTCCGGGCCGCTCCCGCCGGAGATCTCGGCGGCGGTCGAGGAGCACGACCTGACCGTCTGCTCGGTGCTCTCGGGCAACCGCAACTTCGAGGGCAGGATCAACCAGGACGTGAAGGCGAACTACCTGGCCAGCCCGCCGCTGGTCGTCGCCTACGCGCTCGCCGGCCGCATGGATCTTGACCTGAACAACGAGCCGCTGGGTGAGGGGGAGGACGGCGAGCCGGTCTACCTGCGCGACGTCTGGCCCGACCCGGCCGAGGTGAAGGAGTTGATCGGTCGCTCGATCGCCTCGGAGATGTTCACCCGCAACTACGGCGGCGTGCTGGAGGGTGACGACACCTGGAAGGCGGTGGAGGTGCCGGAGGGAGATCGCTACACCTGGCCCGATTCCACCTACGTGCGCAAGCCATCCTTCTTCGAAGGGATGCCGCCTCAGCCGCTCCCGATCGAGCCGATCGCCGGCGCGCGCGTGCTGGCCCTGCTCGGCGACTCGATTACCACCGATCACATCTCTCCGGCCGGGGCGATCAAGAAAGCGAGCCCCGCCGGCGAGTGGTTGATCGAACAGGGGGTGGAGCCGCGCGACTTCAACTCCTACGGCTCGAGGCGCGGCAACCACGAGGTGATGATCCGCGGCACCTTCGCCAACATCCGCCTGCGCAACCTCCTCGTAGAGAAAGCGGGCGGGTACACCCGCCGCTTCCCCGGCGGCGAGGAGACGACGATCTTCGCGGCGGCGATGGCCTACGCCGAGGAAGGCGTTCCGCTGGTCGTGCTCGCCGGCAAGGAGTACGGCTCAGGCTCCTCGCGCGACTGGGCGGCCAAGGGAACCAAGCTGCTCGGCGTCCGCGCCGTGATCGCCGAGTCCTTCGAGCGCATCCACCGCTCGAACCTAATAGGCATGGGCGTCCTCCCCCTGCAGTTCCCCGAGGGAGAGTCCATCGCCTCTCTCGGCTTGACCGGTGAAGAGGTAATAGACGTAGGGGACCTGGAAGAAGGTCAGACAAAAACTGTCACAGTGAAAGCGGGAGACATCGAATTCGAGGCAACGGTACGTCTAGACACTCCCAACGAGATTGCCTATTTCCAAAACGGTGGCATCCTCCAAACGGTCCTTCGCAATCTCAAGAACTAGGGCCGCCGCTGTCTAAAACCGCAAGGCGGCGCAGGAGGGCCGCGGGAGGCAGGGGGTCCGCGCGACCCTCACTGCACCAATGCGTCGGTAGCCAGGGAGGGATGCCGACGCGCCTGTTTCGCCCTGGCGGGACTGCCCGGGCAGAACAGTCACTGTTACCTATAACGCCTGCGAGCCCTGAGGTCAAGGCTTCTTGAGCGAATCTCCGGCTATTAGGCGACCTTTTGGGGGGAATCGGCGACGCCCCAGCCCCGACGCTCGATCAATTCGATCCCGATCACGCTGCCCACCGGCCCCACGGGGGTCAGCGTCGCGGCCAGCAGCGTGTAAGGGGCCTCGCGTCTCACACACGCGATCCAGATCACGATGCAGAGGGCGATGAAGCCCAGTCCGTGTGCCCAGCCGAAGACCATCGTCTCGGTGTCGAACCCCGGCACCAGCCAGAAGACGATCAGCCCGGCAAAGATCGCAAGCTCCACCCAGGAGAGGCGCTTAACCCAGACGAACAACCGCCCGGGGACCGGCTTGCGCATCAGGCGCCCGGGGTGAGTGCAGTGAGCACGATCCGCTCCTGCTCCCGCGCGTGCGCCACCGAATAGCCCTCCCCCGGGCTGGCTCGCGTCGGGCGGCCGACGTAACCGAGCTCGACACCCTCGGGCATCAGGTCGGGCAGGCGGCGGGACATCACCTTCCAGCAGCCCATGTTGCGCGGCTCCTCCTGGGCCCAGACGATCTCCTTGAGATTCGGGTAGGAGCCGATCAGCTCACTCAGCTGTTCCTTGGCGAACGGGTAGAGCAGCTCGACCCGGGCGATCGCGACGTCCTCGGCCGACTCGCGCCGCTCGCTTGCGTCGATGTCCCAGAAGACCTTGCCGGTGCAGAGCACCAGCCGCTCGACCTTCTCGCGCCGCTCGCCCGCGGCCGGGTCGTCGATGATGAACTGGAACTGGCCCTTGGTCAGTTCGTCGGCGGTCGCCGAGGCACGATCGAGCCGCAGCAGGCCCTTCGGGGTGAAGACGATCAGCGGCCGGGGCTTGCGGATCAGCGCCTGGCGACGCAGCAGGTGGAAGTACTGGGCCGCCGTGCTCGGGTTGGCGATGCGGATGTTGCCCTCGGCAGCCATAGCGAGGAAGCGCTCGATGCGGGCGCTGGAGTGCTCGGGCCCGGAGCCCTCATAGCCGTGGGGGAGCAACAGCGTCAGCCTGCTGGTCTGCCCCCACTTGGCCTCGCCGGAGACGATGAAGCTGTCGATGATCACCTGACCGGCGTTGGCGAAGTCGCCGAACTGCGCCTCCCAGAGGACCAGCGCCTGCGGCGTCGCAGCCGAGTAGCCGTACTCGAAGCCAAGGCAGGCGATCTCCGAGAGTGGGCTGTTGTAGAGCTCGAACGGGGCTTTCGAGCCGGAGAGGTTCTGCATCGGGGTGTAAGGAAGGCCGGTCTTCTCGTCGTGGAGGACGAGGTGGCGGTGCGAGAAGGTGCCGCGCTCGGTGTCCTGGCCGGTGAGGCGAATGTGAACGCCGTCGGTGAGCAGCGAGGCGAAGGCGAGCGACTCGGCGTGGCCGAACTCGATTCCACCCTCCTCCAGCGCCTGCTCGCGGTTGGCGAGCGGTTTGCGCAGCTTGCGATGGATCGTGAAGCTCTCCGGCACCTCGAGCAGAGCTTTGTTCAGCTCGCGCAGCTTCTCTTGGCTGACAGCCGTCTCGACCGGCGGGCTGGCGCTGCGGTCGAGTTCGCCGGTGCTCGAGGTGGTCACCGTCGGGTCTTCGTAGTCGCCCAGCTCCATCTTCCTGCGCAGGTCCTTGAGCGCCGCCGACATCTCCTCTTTGCGTGCCTGGCGCGTTGCCTCGACCTCCTCGCTGCTGATCGTCCCCTCCTCGATCAGCTTCTTGGCGTAGAGGTCGGAAACCGGTGGGTGGGCCTTGATCTTGGCGGCGATCGCGGGCTGCGTGTAGGCGGGCTCGTCGGTCTCGTTGTGCCCGTAGCGGCGGTAGCCGATCACGTCGATGACGATGTCGCGACCCCAGCGCTCGCGGAAGGCCATCGCCAGGCGGATCGCCGAGGAGCAGGCCTCGACGTCATCGGCGTTGACGTGCACGATCGGGATGTTGAAGCCCTTCGCCATGTCGGCGGCGTAGGGGGTGGAGCGGGCGTCCTCGGGGTCGGTGGTAAAGCCCACCTGGTTGTCCTGGATGATGTGGACCGTCCCGCCGGTGGTGTAGCCGCGCAGCGCCTGCAGGTTGAGGGTCTCGGCGACCACTCCCTGGCCGGGGAAGGCGGCGTCGCCGTGGAGGAGGACCGGAACGGCGCACTTGGGCTTGTGCTCGAGCGCGGGCCCGTCGATCTTGGACTGGAGAAAGCGGGCGCCGCCCTCGACCACCGGGTCGACGAACTCGAGGTGGCTCGGGTTGGGGTAGAGCCGCACGTCGATCTTCTCGCCGTCGCTGTTCACGTACGTGCCCTGGTGGCCGTAGTGGTACTTGACGTCGCCGGTGCCGCCGTGGGGGATCGCGGCGACCGCCTTGACCATCTCGATCTGCTTGGCGCCCTCGAACTCGGCCAGGATCGACTCGACCGAGCGGCCGAGGTTGTGGGCGAGGACGCTGAGGCGGCCGCGGTGGGCCATGCCGAAGACGACCTCTTCGGCGCCGGCGCGTCCGGAGAGGGTGACGAGCTCATCGAGCATCGGCACGATCACGTCCAATCCCTCGATCGAGAAGATCTTCTGCCCCAAATAGGCTTTCTCGACGAAGCGCTCGAACTCGAAGACGTCGATCAGGCGACCGAGCAGGCGACGTTTCTCGTCGTCGGTGAGCGGCTGGCGGTGTGCGCCGGTCTCGACCATCTCGCGCAGCCAGGTGCGCTGCTGGTGTGAGGAGAGGTGCTCGAACTGGTAGGCGATCGTGCCGCAGTAGGCCTCGCGCATCCGCGGCAGCACGTCGAGCAGGGTCTCGCCGGGGACGCCGATGCGCAGGATCGAGGCCGGTACGCGCGCCATCAGCTCGGGCGTCAGGTTGAGGTTCTCCGGCTGGATCGCCGGGTCTCCCTTGGGCTCGCTGCCGAGCGGGTCCAGGCGCGCGGCGAGGTGGCCGTGGGTTCGGTAGCCCTTGAGCAGCGAGGTGGCGGCCTGGACCGCGCCGAGCAGCTCCTCGTCCGGGGCGCCGGGCGTGGCCGGCGCCGGCGCCGCGCCGAGTGGCGGGGCGGAGGCGGAGGCCGGATGGGCGGCGGCGAGGGGCGAGGGGTCGATGCCGAGGTCAGCGGCGACCGACTCGTAGAAGCCGTCTTCTCCCTCGAGCAGCTGTTCGATTCGGCGCAGGAAGGCCCCCGACTCGGCTCCCTGGATC